>CBDFGB010000033.1:0-339673 GCA_965246915.1 Acetobacteraceae bacterium | reverse complement strand
ACCCGCGCGGCGGCGAGGTCGACCGCCGACGTCCAGCCGCGCAGCCAGTCCATCGGCGGCGGCGCGCGCGAGCGCCAATCGGGCGCGGGAAGCGGCAGCCGCGCGGCATTGATCCGGCCGCTCACGTCCGGCACCGGTCCCGAAAGGTCGAGCCGCAATGTCGCGCTGGCCTCGGCGACCCCGGCGCGCGCTCGCACCTCGTCGGCAACGATGACCTCGCCTTCCAGCCCGGCCGCGGCGGACACCGACAGTCCGCCCTCTCCCAGAAAGTCGAGGTTCGCGCCGAGCAGCACGCCGAGCGCCCGGGCATCCGGGTGACGCAGCGAAACATCGCCGCGCGGCCGGTCCGACGTGTCGGCGCGGGTCGACGCCTCGACGTGCAAATCGCCGAGATCGGCGGACAGGGTGCCCGTGGGAGCGGTGGGCAGGCCCGCTCCCTGCAGCACCAGCTGCGCCGGCTGCTCCCACAGGCGGGGCGCGGCCGCCATGGCGTCGCGCCACGCGGCGGGCAGGAGCGGCGCCAGGCTCGCCGCGTCCTCCGCCGTCAGCGCGACCGCCACGTCCGAGAGACGCCCGTCGGCCGCCCGCATGCCGCTCGCCCCCAGGTCCCAGCGGGGCGCGCCGACTTTGAGCCGGCGCAGCTCGACCATGCCCGCGCGCACCGAGACGTCGGTCTCCAGGGTGGCCGCCTCGACGCCCGGAAACAACGCGAGCGGCGTGGTGAGCTGTAGGGAGGTGTCGAGATCCGGCCATGGCCAGGGCTGTTCGCCCTGCCGCCACCACAGGATCCACGGCGTCAGATCGAGGCGGTCGAGCGTCAGGATGGCCGCCGCGGCGGGACGGCCCGTGCCGCCGGCCGGGTGCAACGAGAGCAGAGTGTCGCCGCGCACCGCGACACCGTCCAGGGTGGCCGCGATGTCGTGCAGCTCCAACTCGCCGCCCGAAAGTTCGAGCGTTGCGCGACCGGCGAGGGAACGGAAGGCGTCTGGGACGCCGGCCGGCGCGGACAGCCCGGCGGCGCGGCCGAGCCAGGCGGCGGTGGCCCGCATGTCGGACCCGTCCATCCGAAGCCCGGCGCGGAATGTGCCTGTCGCGAGATCGGCGACGCCGTCGGCGCGCACCGTCATGTCGCCGGGCACGATGGCCTCCACGTCGCGAAAACCCAGTTGTCCGCCGTCCAGATCGACATGCCCGCGCAGCCGCCGCAGCGAGCCGCCGGCCAGGGCGGCGGATTCGCCAGTCAGGTCGAGGCCGATCGGGGCGCTTCCCCATCGATCTGGCGGCCCGGCCGCCAAAGCACGCGTCCAGGCGTCGAGGTCTAGCCGGCTGGCCGACACCGCGAGATCAAGACGCGGCTGCGGCGGGAGACGAAATGTCCCGTCGAGCCGGAGCGGCACCGCGTCGAGGGTTAGCGCCACGTCGTCGACCGCGAGCACGCCGCTGGCGAGGCTCGCCCGGCCGGTGGCGCCGAATGCGCTCGACGGCGCGGGGATCAGGCGCGCGAGGTCCGGGCCGCTCGCCGAGAAGCGCCCC
This sequence comes from Acetobacteraceae bacterium, assembly GCA_965246915.1. Lineage (GTDB taxonomy): Bacteria > Pseudomonadota > Alphaproteobacteria > Acetobacterales > Acetobacteraceae > CAVRQM01. The sequence continues at coordinate 338,140 of CBDFGB010000033.1, read as the reverse complement.
GCGAAGCCGCCATCGCCCGCCACCTGCCCGGTCAGCGAGGCGGTCAGGCCGTCGGCGCCGTAGATTTCGGCCAGTTTCGCGTCGAACGCCGCCGACCCGTCCCCGCCCGGTCGGCTGAGCCGCATCGACGCGCGCCATGCCGAGCCATCGCGGCCACGGAACGTGCCGGCGAGCGAGACATCCCCGGTGAGCGGGTCGGATTCGAACGTCGCATCGACCTGCTCGACGACCACGCCGCCGACCGTCACCCGGCCGTGGCGCAACAGGATCGCGCCCGATCCGAGCGAGTCCGGTCGGCCGGCGGTCAACATCCGGATATCGAACGGGAACGGTGCCTGGATCTCGGCGCCGTCGAGCTGCAGCGTCGCGGCGGCGAGGCGGCCGCGCCACAACTGCGCGACATCGAGTTGCGCGGTCATCGTGTCGGCGGTGACGGCGAGCGCGTCGACGTCGCCGGGCGCGCCGTGCAGCAGGCTGACGCGCGATGCCTCCAGCACCGGGCGGGGCAGCAGGGCGAAGCGCAAGGGCCCCTCGATCGTGACCGTTGACCGCAGTCGCTCGGTCGCCGCCCGCTCCAGCGCGACGCGGATCAGCGTCGGATCGAGGCGGCCGGGCAGCAGCCAGGCCGCGAGACCTCCGCAGGCAAGCAGGATCGCGGCCAGCATGGCCAGACGCCGCAGCACCTACTGGCGACCCTCTGGATGGACGTGTTCGATGCGCTGGCGCGTCATGGGTGTCACCATCGTTCGCGCCGCCCCGCGCCGCAATCGGCGGCGTTTTGCCGGCGTCAAGACCTGCATGGTAGCAAGCGATGCATGAGTATGTGGGGCAAGATCATCGGCGGTGTCGCGGGGTTCGCCGTCGGCGGCCCGCTCGGCGCGATGGTCGGAGCGGCGCTGGGTCATGCCGCCGAGAGCGGCGGCGGCGCGGTCCGCGGCCTGCTGCCGGCACCGGACCCGGCCACCGCTTTGCGGGTTGCCGCGATGATGGGCCGGCGCGAGGACGTCTATGCCCTGTGCGTCGTCGTGCTGGCCGCCAAGGTCGCCAAATGCGACGGCCACGTGGTGCGGGCGGAGATCGACGCCTTCAAGCGGGTGTTTCGCGTGCCGCCGGAAGCGGTGCGCGATGTCGGGCGGCTGTTCGATCAGGCGCGCGAAAGCAACGATCCGCCGGATGCCTACGCCGAGCAGCTGGCCGCGAGCTTCGGCGATGCGCCGCATCTGCTGGAGGGCGTGCTCGCGGCCCTGTTCGTCGTGGCTCGCGCCGATGGAGCGGTGACGCCGCGCGAGCTGTCCGCACTTCAGACGATCTGCGTTCGGCTGGGTCTCGCGCAGGATTCCTGGGACCGCGCGCGGGGGGCGTCGGCATCGTCCGGTCCGGCGCGGGGCGGCGAGGATCCCTACGCGATCCTGGGCGTCGCCCGAAGCGCCGATCCGGAGGAGCTGCGGCGCGCGTGGCTTGGGCTTGTGCGGGAGAACCATCCGGACAGCCTGAGCGGCCGCGGCGCATCGGCCGATCTGGTGGCGCGGGCCAGCGACCGGGTGGCGCGGGTCAACGCGGCGTGGGATCGGATCAAGCGGGAGCGGGGGTTATAGTCCCCGGGTTGATCGAGACCGGGAGGGAGGCGGGACGTGTCGGGTGATCTCTATGATCAGGACGCCCTCGCCTGGGCGGAGCATCAGTCGGACCTGCTGCTGCGGCTGGCCGGCGGCGAGCGGGTGAACGAGGCGATCGACTGGGCGCACGTCATCGGGGAGTTGCGGGACGTGGGGCTGTCCGAACTGCGGGCCTGCCAAAGCCTGCTGCAACAGGCGATCACGCATCTGCTGAAGCGGCACGCCTGGCCGGACAGCCTGAGCGCCCTGCACTGGCGAGACGAGACCGGCGCGTTCCTGGATGACGCGGCGCGGCGTTTCACGCCTTCGATGCGGCAGCGCATCGCGCTTGACGAGTTATACGCGCGGGCGCTGCGACGGGTCCGAACGGCGAGCGACGCGACGGGTGCGCCGAGGCCATTGCCGGACGCCTGCCCGTTCCAACTCGACGAATTGCTGGCCGGCGATCTCGGTGTGTTGACGGGTCGACTGGCGACCGTCATGTGACGCGGGCCAGACGGCCGGGCGACCGCTGGCGTGCGCGAGCGCGCTGGAGGAAAGTCCGGGCTCCACGGGAATACGGTGCCGGCTAACGGCCGGCGGGGGCGACCCCAGGGAAAGTGCCACAGAAAACAAACCGCCTGCGCCGGATCGCGGTCCGTCGCCGGCAAGGGTGAAACGGGGCGGCAAGAGCGCACCGCGCCCCTGGCAACAGGGGCGGCAGGGTAAACCCCACCGGGAGCAAGACCGAATAGGGGCGGCCGGCGAACGCGCATCATGAGTCGCGCGCGACGCAGGGGCATTTCCGCCCCGTCGCCCGGGTTGGTCGCGTGAGGCGCGCAGCGATGCGCGTCCCAGAGGAATGGTCGCCCCGTCGCCGCAAGGCGGCGGACAGAACCCGGCTTACAGGCCGTCTGGCGCCACGGCGGAAACCCCTACCCCGGCCTTTCCCGACAGGAGAAGGAACAGAGCTGCGCCTCCTCCCCGTGGGCGAGGGCCGCGGTGGGGCCAATAATCGGGACAAACCAAGAACATTTCTGGCGTTAACCTACTGTCATGCCCAGAGGTTTCGGTGTCTGCCCAGCCAGAAGCCTTGCGTGCCCATGTTTCCCCATGGTATCCCACGCCATCCCAAGACGTGACGGGGACTGCACGCAAAACACGGGGGCGTTTCCTGTCGGATGAGCCAATTCTGGGGCAATCATCAGAACCGGCTGGACGCCAAGGGCCGTGTTTCGATTCCTGCCCCTTATCGCGCGGCGCTGCGCGGCGATCAGGCCGCGAGCCCGATCGCCATGGTGCTGCGTCCGTCGCACCTGCATCCCTGCATCGAGGGCTGGTCGGTGCCGACCTTCCAATCGCTCGCCGCCCCGCTGGACGCGATGGACGTCTTCAGCCCGGAGCACGACGATCTCGCCGCGACGCTCTATTGCGATGCGTATTCCATGGAAGCGGATCGCGAGGGCCGTATCGTTCTGCCGGAGCTGCTCGTCGCCCATGCCAGTCTGAGCGAGACGGTCGCGTTCATGGGCATGGGGCGCTGGTTCCAGATCTGGGAACCGGCAGCCGCCCTGCGGCGCCGAGCCGAGGCGCGTGGCCGGGCGCGCGAACAGGGTCTCACCTTGTCCGGCGCGGCCGCGAACGGGCTCAACCCGGGCGCGCAACAATTGCTTGGGACTCCGAGGCCATGATCCACACTCCCGTCATGCTGGCCGAAGTCGTGGCAACCCTGTCTCCGCGCGCCGATGCCGTCGTTCTTGACGGCACGTTCGGCGGCGGCGGCTATGCCTCCGCTTTGCTGGACCATGGCTGCACCGTCTGGGCGATCGACCGTGACCCGGACGCGATCGCTCGCGGCGCGGCGCTGGCCGCACGTCATCCTGGCCGCCTGCATCTGGTCGAGGGACGGTTCGGCGCGATGCTCGATTTGCTGCAGCAGCATGGGGTCGCGTCACTTGATGGCATCGTGCTCGATCTGGGCGTCTCGTCGTTCCAACTCGACGACCCGGCCCGCGGGTTCAGTTTTCGCGCCGATGGCCCGCTGGACATGCGCATGGGGCGCGACGGGCCGACGGCGGCCGATCTGGTGGCCGACCTGTCGGAACGCGACTTGGCCGACACGCTCTATGAGTTGGGCGAAGAGCGGCTGTCGAGACGGATCGCGCGGGCCATCGTCGCCGCTCGCATCGTTGCCCCGATCACCACCACGGCGCAGCTCGCGGACATCGTGCGCGGCGTGGTGCCGAAGGACGGCTCCGGGATCGACCCCGCGACGCGCAGTTTTCAGGCGTTGCGGCTGGCGGTGAACAACGAACTCGGCGAGGTCTCCGCCGCTCTCGAACAGGCCGTGCGGCTGCTTGGCCCCGGGGGACGGCTGGTGGTGGTCTCGTTCCACTCCCTGGAAGACCGGCTGGTCAAGCGGTTCATGGTCGAGGCGAGCGGTCGGACCCCGGCGCCGTCGCGGCATGACCCGGCCCGTCTCGCTCACCCGGCCGCGACCCAGGCCGAATTCACCTTGCTGACCACCCGACCGATGCGCCCGACGGAGCAGGAAATGCACGACAATCCCCGCGCCCGCAGCGCGCGCCTGCGTGCCATGCAGCGAGTGGACGCGCGATGATCCGCCCGTTCACCTGCGTCTGCCTGCTGCTGGCCGCCGGGGCTGGCCTGTATACCTATCAGGCGAAGCACCAATCGGAGCTGCTGGACCGCGAGATCGCCCGCGTGCTGAAGGCGGCGGACGCCGCACGGCAGCGCAGCGGCGTGCTGCGAGCGGAGTACGCGCTGCTGAACGATCCGTCGCGACTGGCCGACCTGGCCACGACGCATCTTCCGGAGCTCCACGCGACCGAGCCACGACAGTTCACCAGTCTTAGCGAGCTGGACCGGCGGCTGCCGCCAGTCGGGGCGATGCCGTCGATCATTCCACCGATCGTCGAACCGCCGGTGCTCGAGCCCGCGCCGGTCAAGGTCATTCCGATCGCGAGCTCTCAAGCTCCGGCCGCGCCGGCGGCCAAGCCGGCTGGTCCGGCCGCTGGCACGCCGCAAGTCGCCGCGCTGCCGACGGCCAGCGTCGTCGGGCCGGTCAAGTCAGCCCCGCCCGCAGCGACACGCCTGTCCGTCGCCGCGCAGGGCGTGCCGCCGATCGCCCGCGCCAGGGCCCCGGTCATGCAAAAGGTTGCAACAGCCCGGCCGTCGCGCGTCGAGCCGTTCATCACCCAGGCTTCCGCCCCGACCGAGGCGCTGGCCCGTCTTGCCCAGTCACCCAGCATCACCGGCGCAGGCATCGGGACTGGGACGGGGGGGGCGACCGTCTCCGCGCTCGGGATGGCGCGCTCGGCGACGCTCATCCCTGCGGCACAGGGGACGAGATGACCCAGGCTCCCTCCCCGGCCACGCCGGCGCGGCGATTCGGCGCACCGCGTCAAGCCAGTGTGCCACGCATGGAGGACGTGCGGGTGACCGCACCCGACCTCGCGCGCCGCGCGGCCCTGGAGCGGACGCGCGGACGGCTCGTGGTTGCGGCCGCGGGATTCGCCCTCCTGTTCGGCGCGGTGACGCTGAAACTCGCCGACGCCACGATCCTGCAGCCGGTGCTGCCCAAGCCGCAGATGGCGACCCGCCGGCCGGAACCACCGTCGCCGCCCGGACAGATCGTCCCGGCCGCCGCCAGCGCGGCATCGACCGACGACCTGCCGCATGCGCGCCGTTCGATGATCACCGACCGCAACGGCCAGATCCTGGCGATTTCGCTGCCCACCGCCGGGCTGTTCGCCAATCCCCGCGCGCTGACGGACGCGGCCGACGCCGCGCGGAAGCTCAAGACCGTGCTGCCGTCGCTGGACGAAGCCGCCGTTAGCGCCCGGCTGTCGGACACATCCAAACAGTTCGTTTATCTCGCGCGGCAGATCACGCCGCGGCAGCAACTGGCGATCAATGCGCTGGGCATTCCGGGCATCGAGTTCCAGACGACGGAACGCCGCCGCTATCCGCTCGGTCGCGTGGCCGCCCAGGTGCTCGGCGGCGTCGACGTGGACGGTCACGGCGTGGCGGGTGTCGAGCATTCGTTCGAGCAGCGGCTGCTCGACGATGCCTCTCCGCTGCGGCTGTCGATCGACGTGCGCGTCCAGCAGGTGATGCGCGACGAACTGACGAAGGCCATGGCGACGTTCAGCGCGATCGGCGCGTGCGGGATCGTGATGGACGTGCACACCGGCGAAGTCCTGGCGATGGTCAGCCTGCCGGACTACGACGCCAATGATTTCGGCCGGGCCGCCCCGGTCGAGCGGTTCAACCTGGCGGTCGCCGGCGTCTACGAGCCAGGCAGCACCTTCAAGCTGCAGACGGTGGCGATGGCGCTGGATGCCGGCGTGGTCAATATCTGGAACGGCTTCGACGCGAGTTCGCCGATCAAGATCGGCCGCTTCACGATCCGCGACTTCAAGGGCAAGGGCCGCTGGCTCAGCGTGCCGGAGATCATCGCCTACTCCTCCAACATCGGTGCCGCGCACATGGCGGAGGCGGCCGGGACCGAGCGGCAGCGGGCCTGGATGCAGAAGCTCGGCATGACGACGCGCAGCGGCATCGAGTTGCCGGAGGTCGCGCGGCCGCTGTTCCCGCCAGTCGCGAATTGGAAAGAGGCAGCCACGCTGACGATCGGCTTCGGCCAGGGGCTCGCCGTGGCTCCGATCCAGGTGGTCGCCGGGACCGCCGCCGTGGCCACCGGGATGCTGCCGCGCCCAACGTTGATGGCAGCCACGGAGGGCGAGACGGTCGCGGCCGGTCCGCGCGTCATTCAGGCCAGCACGTCCGATACCGTGCGCAAACTGATGCGCCTCGTCGTGACCGACGGCTACGGCAAGCCGGCCGATGTCCCGGGGTACTTCGTCGGCGGCAAAACCGGCACGGCGCAGAAGACCGGGGGCGGACGCGGCTATGCGGAGAACAAGCGCATCTCCGCCTTCATGAGCGCCTTTCCGATGAACGCGCCGCGCTACGCCGTGTATTTCATGTTGGACGAGCCGAAGGGCACGCGCGAGACCGGCGGCTACGCCACGGCCGGCGCGGTGAGCGCGCCGTCCGCCGGCAACGTCATCTCGCGCATCGCGCCGATGCTGGGGCTGCTGCCGGAGACCAACGACGCGCCGGCCATCCAGGCGTCGCTGTCCATCCCCTTGCAGCCGGGCCGGCCGAGCGGCGCGCGACCGCCCGCCAAGGCAGCGCCACCGGTCGCGGCCCTGCCGGTGCCGCAGCCGGCCGCCCAGCCGCCGTCCCGGGTTCGCGACCTGCGCCACGAGGCGATGTGGGTGGCACCGGTTGCCGCGGATCGCTGAATTGATGCAGCGCATTCCCGATGCGCCCGCCGCCTGGCGCGCCGCCGCCGACGTTCGGCTGCGCGATGTCACAGCCGACAGCCGGGCCGTGGCCGAAGGCAGCCTGTTCGTCGCCCTGCCCGGCCTGCGCGCCGATGGTCGCACGTTCATCGCCGACGCGGTGGCGCGCGGCGCGGCAGCCGTCCTCGCGCCATCCGACACGGCCTGGCCGGCCGGCGTGCCGCCGCGGCCGCTGATCCTCGATCCTGAACCGCGCCGCCGTCTCGCGCAGATCGCCGCCGCCATGACCGGCCCACCGCCGGAGTGTCTGGTCGCGGCCACCGGGACCAATGGCAAGACCAGCACGGTCGAATTCCTGCGCCAGATCTGGACGCTCGCCGGCCGCCGGGCCGCGAGCCTCGGCACGCTCGGGGTCATCGCGCCGCATCTGCCGGCCTCGTCCGGAGCGGCGATGACCACGCCAGATCCGGTGGTGCTTTCGCGGACCCTCGCGGAGCTCGCGAGGCATGGCGTCGAGTGCGTCGCCATGGAGGCCTCGTCGCACGGGCTCGATCAGTTCCGCCTCGACGGGCTGTCGGTGCGGGCCGCGGCGTTCACCAACCTGACGCGCGACCATCTCGACTACCACGGCGACATGGCGGCCTATCGCGCCGCCAAACTGCGGCTGTTCGAGACGCTGCTGGTCGAGGGGGGCGTGGCGGTCGCCAGCACCGCGCTCGACCCGGAGACGTCCTCGGCGCTGCGCGCGATCTCGGTTCGGCGGCGTCACGTCCTGCGGACCGTTGGCGAAGGCGGCACCGCGATCGGGCTGATTGGCGCGACGCCGACACCGGACGGCATGACCATCGAGGTCGAGGCGGACACCGTGCGACGGACGATTGCCCTGTCGCTGCCCGGAAAATTTCAAGTCGAGAATGTCCTGGTTGCAGCGGCGCTCGCGCAGGCGACCGGCGTCGCGGATGTCTGGCCGCTGCTGCCGCGGCTGACCGGCGTGCGCGGTCGGCTGGAGCTGGCGGCACGATTGTCGAACGGCGCGGCCGCCTATGTCGACTACGCCCATACGCCGGACGCGCTGGAGCGGCTGCTGTCCGCGCTTCGCCCGCATGCGAAGCGGTTGATCGTGGTGTTCGGAGCCGGCGGCGACCGTGATCCCGGCAAGCGGACGCTGATGGGGGAAGTCTGTGGCCGGCTCGCGGACGTCGCGATCGTCACCGACGACAATCCGCGTTCGGAGGACCCCTTGACGATCCGGCGCGCGGTGTTGGCGGGCTGCGCGGGCGGCATCGACGGCGGCGCGCGGGAGAAGGCGATCGCACTGGGGCTGTCCGATCTGCGCGCGGGCGACGTGCTGGCCGTGGCGGGCAAGGGTCACGAACAAGGCCAGACCATCGCGGGGGCGGTTCACGCGTTCGATGACGTGACGGCAATCCGCCGTCTCGCGGGAACATCATGACCTGGACACCGAATGAGCTGACGCAGGCGACCGGCGGCCTGCCGCGCCGGCCATTTTCCGCCGGCGGGGTGTCGATCGACAGCCGCACGGTCCGTCCAGGCGAGTTGTTCGTCGCGCTGGCGACCGAGACCGGCGACGGCCACGATCATGTCGCCGCCGCCCTGGCGCGCGGCGCGGCAGGCGCCATGGTGCATCGCCTCCCGGAGGGCGTGGCTGACGACGCGCCGCTGCTTCAGGTGGCGGACACCCTGGCCGGGCTGTGGGCGCTGGGCGCGTTCGCGCGCGCGCGGTTCGTGGGGACCGTGGTCGCCGTCACCGGCAGTGTTGGCAAGACCACCACGAAGGAGATGCTGGCGCGCATGCTCGGCGCGTTCGGCCCAACCTGGGCGGCCGAGGCATCGCACAACAACAAGTGGGGCGTGCCGCTGACGCTTGCCCGCTGTCCCGCCGCACATGCGTTCTGCGTCTGCGAGATCGGCACGAACCACCCGGGCGAGATCACCCCGCTCAGCGTCTTGGCGCGGCCTCACGCGGCGCTGATCACCGCCGTCAGCGACGCGCATATCGGCAATTTCCCCGATCTGGAGGCGCTGCGGGCGGAGAAATTTTCGATCCGCGACGGTCTGGAGGTGCCGGCGCGGTTCGTGGCACCGAGCGCCGACGCGGCGCTCGTGGGCGTGACGGACGTGCTGACGCACGGCGACGAGGAGACCGACAGCGCGCGGCTGCTGGACTATCAGCCGCATCCGGACGAGTGCGCATTCACCGCCGACATTCTCGGGCATCTCGTCACCGTGCGGCTCGCAGCCCCCGGCCGCCACATGGCGGAGGACGCGGTCGCCGGCCTGGCCCTGGTCGCCTCACTGGGGCTCGACGTAGCGCGCGCGGCGGCGGCGCTGGAGAACTTCGCGCCCATCGTCGGGCGCGGCGCGCGACGTCGCCTGCCCTGGCGGGGCGGCGAGATCCTGCTGATCGACGAGACCTACAACGCCTCGCCCAAGGCGGTGCGCGCGGCACTTGCCGTGCTGCGCGAACAGGAGGGGCGGCATGTCGCCGTGCTCGGAGACATGCTGGAACTCGGCGCGGAGGCGACACGGCTGCATGCGGAGTTGGCCGGCGACGTCGAGACGGCGACGGATCGGCTGTTCACCTGCGGTCCGCTGATGCGCTCGTTGGCCGATACCGTTCCAGAATGGCTGCATGTGGCGCACGCGGCCGATGCCGACGCGCTGGCGCGGGACGTGGTGGATGCGGTGGAGGACGGCGACGCCGTGCTGGTCAAGGGCAGTCTCGGCATGCGCATGCGAACGATCGTGCTGGCGATCGAGGGCGCATCAGGGTGATCTACGTCGTCTCACGCCTGTTCGAACACGAATTCATCCTGTTCAACCTGATCCGGTATCTGACGTTTCGGTCGGGCGCGGCCTGTCTGACCTCGCTGATCGTCTCGTTCGTCGTTGGACCGGCCTTCATCCGCTGGCTGAAGCGAGTGCAGCGCAATGGCCAGCCGATCCGCCCCGACGGGCCGGAGCGCCACCTGATCGAGAAAAAAGGCACGCCGACGATGGGCGGCGGCCTGATCCTGTCGGCGCTGACGGTCTCGACCTTGCTGTGGGCGGACCTGCGCAACGGCTACGTCTGGGCGGTGTTGGTCATCACGCTCGGCTACGGCGCGGTGGGCTTTGTCGACGACTACATCAAGCTGTCGAAGGCGTCGTTCCGCGGCCTGTCGGGACGCGGCAAGCTGGTCGTTCAGGTCGTCCTCGGCATCGCGGTGGCGGCCTGGTTCGCCTGGCTGACGCGCGATCCGCTCGGCTCGGGGCTGACGGTGCCGGTGTTCAAGGACGTGCTCTTCCCGCTCGGCATCGCGTTCCCGCTGTTCGGGGCGTTCGTAATGATCGGCACGAGCAACGCGGTCAACCTGACGGACGGGCTGGACGGGCTGGCGATCGTGCCGACCATCATCTGCGCCGCAGTCTTCGCGCTGATCGCCTATCTGGTCGGCAACCGGCTGTTTGCCGACTACCTCCAGCTGAATTTCGTCAACGGCACCGGCGAGCTCGCCGTGTTCTGTTCGGCGCTCATCGGCGCGGGGTTGGGGTTCCTGTGGTTCAACGCGCCGCCCGCGCGCGTCTTCATGGGCGACACGGGCAGCCTTGCACTCGGCGGTGCGCTCGGAGCGGTGGCGGTGGCGGTCAAGCACGAAATCGTGCTGGTAATCGTCGGCGGTCTGTTCGTGGTCGAGACGGTCAGCGTGATCGTCCAGGTGTTTTGGTTCAAGCGCACGGGCAAGCGGGTGTTCCTGATGGCGCCGCTGCATCACCACTTCGAGAAGAAGGGGTGGGCCGAAGCGACGATCGTCATCCGGTTCTGGATCGTCTCGATGATCTTGGCGCTTATCGGTCTGGCGACGCTGAAGATCCGATGAAATTTCCACCCGACATTTTCGCGGGAAAGCGGTTCGCCGTCGTCGGTCTCGGCCGCAACGGGCTGCCGGCGGCCCGCGCGCTGGTCGAGATGGGCGCGGACGTCGTCGTCTGGGACGACGCCCCCGCCGCGCGCGAGGCGGCGAGCGGATTGCGGGTCGAAATGCCAGACGTGCAGGCGATCGATGCGCTGATTTTGTCGCCGGGCGTGCCGCATATCCTGCCCGCGCCGCACCCGATCGCGGGCGCGGCGCGAGTGATGGGCGTGCCGATCCTGTCGGACGCGGACCTCCTGTTCCGAGCGGTCCGCGCCACCGGGTCGCAGGCCCGATTCGTGGGGATCACCGGAACGAACGGCAAGTCCACCACGACGGCTCTGGTCGCGCATATGCTGCGGGAAGCGGGCGTGCCGGTGGCGGCGGGCGGCAATCTGGGGCCGGCGGCGCTGTCGCTGCCGCTGCTGCCACATGATGGAGTGTACGTTCTGGAGATGAGCTCCTACATGTTGGAGCGAATCGAAGCGCTGCGGTTCGATGTTGCGGCGATGCTCAACATAAGCCCCGATCATCTCGACCGGCATGGCGACATGGCCGGCTACATCGCCGCCAAGCAGCGAATTTTCGCGCGCCAGACGCCGGCCGACGTCGCGGTCATCGGCACGGACGATCCCGACTCGCGCGAGATGGCGGACTGGCTGCGCACGCAGTCCGTCCAGGTCATCGCGGTGTCGATGCACGACGCCCTGCCGGACCTGCCGCCGAGCCTGATGGGGGGGCACAACGCGCAGAACGCGAGCGCGGCGCTGGCGATCGTGCGGGCGGTGTTGTCCGGGGAGCAGCGATCCGGGCTCGCTTCATTCCCCGGCCTGCCGCACCGTCTGGAATCGATCGGCCGGATCGGCGACGTGCAGTTCGTCAACGACAGCAAGGCCACGAACGCCGACTCCGCGGCGCGCGCGCTGGCCTGCTACGACCGGATCGTATGGATCGCGGGGGGGATGGCCAAGGCGGGCGGCATCGAGTCGCTCGCGGGATATTTTCCACGGATCAGCCGAGCGGTGCTGATCGGGCGCGACGCGCCGGAGTTCGCGCGGACGCTGGCGGCGGGTCGGGTGCCACACGAGATCGCCGGCACGCTCGATGCCGCCGTCGCCGCGGCCTTTGCCTACGCCCGACGTGATGGCGCGGTCGTCCTGCTGTCGCCCGCCTGCGCCAGTTTCGATCAGTTCACGGGGTTCGAGGCGCGCGGTGACAAATTCCGCGAGCTGGTGGGCGCGCTGGAAGCGGCCGACTGATGCCGGTGCTTTCGCGGGCCGATACGTCCGTCCTCGGCCGCTGGTGGTGGACCGTCGATCGCTGGACCCTGCTTGCCATCACCGCGCTTATCGGATTCGGCTACGTCATGATGCTGGCGGCGAGCCCAGCGGTGGCCGAGCGGATCCATCAGGCGCGCAGCGTCTTCATTCTGAAGCAGGTGGTGTTCCTCGCCGCCGCCGCACTGATCGTCATGGTCGTCTCGTTGCTGTCGCCAAAGGGCGTGCGGCGCGTGGCGCTTGTCGGTTGCATGATCGCGCTGGGGCTGACGGCACTGACGCTCGTCGCCGGCGTGGAGATCAAGGGCGCGCGGCGCTGGATCGCGCTGCCGGGGATGTCGCTGCAGCCGAGCGAATTCCTGAAGCCGTGCTTCGCGGTGGTCGCCGCGTGGCTGCTCGCGGAAGGCAAGAAGCCCGGGTATTTTCCGGGTATGCTGCTAGCGTTCGGCACCTGGCTGCTGATCGCGCTGTTGCTGAAGGCGCAGCCGGATATCGGCATGCTTGCCGTGCTCACCGGGGTGTTCTTCGTGCAGCTGTTCGTGGGTGGCCTGAACCTGGTGTTCGCGGGCGCCCTGTTCGCGGGCATCGCGGGATCGGCGGTCGGCGCCTATGCGATGTTTCCGCATGTGCGCAGCCGCGTCGTGCGATTTCTCGATCCGGCGGCGGGCGACAACTATCAGGTCACGCGCGCGATGGAGGCGTTCGGCGCCGGTGGTCTGCTGGGACGGGGCGCCGGCGAGGGCCATGTGAAGGACGTCCTGCCGGACGCGCACGCGGATTTCGTGTTCGCGGTGGCGGGCGAGGAGTTCGGCATGGTGGTTTGCCTGCTGATCCTCGGCATCTTCGCGTTCATCGTGCTGCGCGGCCTGCTGCGGCTTCTGGACGAGGGCGACATGTTCGTGGTGCTGGCCAGCACGGGCCTTATCGCGAGTTTCGGGCTGCAGGCGTTCGTCAACATGGCCTCCACGCTGCATCTTATTCCGACCAAAGGCATGACGTTGCCCTTCGTCTCGTATGGCGGCTCCTCGGCGCTGGCGATTGCGTTCGGCATGGGATTGCTGCTGGCGCTGACGCGGCGACGGCACGCCAGGGACGCGTTGTGAGGGGCCCCGCGATCCGTCCGGTCGTCATCGCCGCAGGCGGCACCGGCGGACATTTCTTTCCGGCCGAGGCTCTGGCGCAAGCGCTGATCGAGCGCGGCGCGTGGGTCGTGCTGATGACCGATGCGCGCTCGGGCGGGCTGTCTTCGGCAGTGTTCGAGGGACGCGAGCGGTTCGTCATCGCCGGCGCGGGCATCGCGGGACGCGGTGTCGTGCGAGGCGTGCGCGCCGCTGGCGGATTGTTGGCGGGCATCGCGCAGGCGCGTGGCGTCCTTGCAAGGTTGAAGGCTGGCGTTGTCATCGGGTTCGGCGGGTATCCGAGCGTGGCGCCGGTCACCGCGGCGCGCCTGCTGCCGCAGCGGCCGGCGATCGTGCTGCACGAGCAGAACGCGGTGCTGGGCCGGGCGAACCGCGCGCTCGCGCGCGGCGCGGACGTCCTGGCACTGAGTTTTTCAGCCACGTCGCTATGTCCACCGGGCGTGCGCACCGCACTCGTCGGCAATCCGGTGCGTCCGGCGGTAGCCGCGTTGTCGGGACGCGGTTATGCAGGCCCCGGCGATCGTTTCAATCTACTGGTACTTGGTGGTTCGCTCGGCGCGCGGGTGTTAAGCGATGTGGTCCCCGCCGCGATCGCCGCCTTGCCGGAGACGTTGCGCGCACGGGTCATGGTGACGCAACAATGCCGGGCGGAGGATCTGCCGCGGGTCCGGGCCGCGTATGCAACGAGCGGCGTGGTCGCGCAGCTTGCGCCATTCTTTGAGGACGTCGCGACCCGTTTGGCGCAGTCCCATCTCGTGATTGCCCGCGCCGGCGCGTCCACAGTCGCCGAGCTCGCGGTTGCGGGCCGGCCTGCGATCCTGGTCCCGCTGCCGCACGCGATCGATGACCATCAATCGGCCAACGCGCGCGCGCTTGCCGAAGCGGGAGGGGCGTGGGTGGTCCCGCAGCCGGAGTTCACCCCTTCCGCTCTCACGACTCTGCTCAATACCCTCTTGATTGAGCATGACGGGACGGTTGGCGCGCTCATGAGGGCCGCGACCCGCGCCGCGACACTGGGGCGGCCCAACGCGGCGGAATCGCTCGCCGATCTGGTCGAGCGCGTGCTGGCGGAGCGGGTGCGATGAGGGCGCTGCCTCTCGACATCGGCACGATCCATTTCGTCGGCATCGGCGGTATCGGCATGTCCGGCATCGCCGAGGTATTGCACACGCTTGGGTACGCGGTGCAGGGCAGCGACATCGCCGAAAGCGCCAATGTGCGCCGGCTTCGTGAGAGCGGTATTGCGGTCGCGATCGGCCACGACGCCCGCAATCTCGGCACGTCGGCCGTGGTCGTGACGTCGACCGCGGTGCGGCTGGACAATCCAGAGGTTCAGGCGGCGCGCGCGAAACTCATCCCCGTGGTGCGACGCGCGGAAATGCTGGCCGAGCTGATGCGGCTGCGCTGGGCGATCGCGGTCGGTGGCACGCACGGCAAGACCACGACCACCAGTCTGATCGCGCAGGTGCTGGAGACCGCGCATCTGGATCCCACGGTCATCAATGGCGGCATCATCAACGCCTACGGCAGCAATACGCGACTCGGCGCGGGCGAGTGGATGGTCGTCGAGGCGGACGAGAGCGACGGAAGTTTCCTGCGCCTTCCGGCGACGATCGCCGTGGTGACGAACATGGATCCGGAACATCTTGACCACTGGGGCACCGCCGAGGCGATGTTCGCCGGATACGACCAGTTCGTGCAGAACATTCCGTTCTACGGCTTCGCAGTGCTGTGCGCGGATCATCCGGCGGTGCAGCAGATGATCCCCCGCCTGTCGGATCGCCGGGTCGTCACCTATGGCTTCAGTCCCCAGGCCGATGTTCGGGCGGAACGCATGGTGGCCGACAAGATGGGCGCCACGTTCGAGGTGACGGTCGCCGACCGAGTGCGCAATCGCTCGCGCCGCATGGGGCCGTTCCGGCTGCCGATGCTGGGGCAGCATAACGTGCAAAACGCGCTGGCCGCCGTGGCCATCGCCACCGAAATGGAGATCGACGACGCGACGTTGCGCTCCGCCTTCGCGGCGTTCAAGGGCGTCAAGCGCCGCTTCACCAAGACCGGCGAGTCGGGTGGGATCAGCGTCATCGACGATTATGGCCATCATCCGGTCGAGATCGCTGCCGTCCTGAAGGCGGCTCGGCAGGCCGGCGCGCGCGACGTGGTGGCCGTCGTGCAGCCGCATCGGTATTCTCGTCTTGCCTCGCTGTTCGAGGCGTTCTGCACCTGCATGAACGATGCCGGCACAGTCATCGTGGCCGACGTCTACGCGGCCGGAGAGGCGCCGATCGAGGGTTTCGATCGCGATTCGTTGGTCGACGGGCTGCGCGCGCGGGGACACCGCAGCGTCGTGCCGCTGCCGGCGCCGGAACATCTCGCCGAGATGGTCAATGCCATCGCGCGGCCTGGCGACTATGTCGTCTGCCTCGGTGCCGGCACGATCACCCAATGGGCGGCCGCGCTTCCGCAGCAACTCGCGGAGTTGCAGGCAGCCCTGCCCCGCCGGATCGGCGGCGCGCGGTGATGGCGTTGTCGCCCCTGGTCGCGGACTTGCTGCCGCCGTTGCGCGGGCGGATCGCCGTGGCCGCGCCTCTCGCGCCGATGACCTGGTTTCGGGTCGGCGGTCCGGCGGAGGCTCTGGTGCGCCCGGCCGACATCGAGGACTTGGCGGGATTGCTGGCGGGGCTCCCGTCGGAGGCCCCGGTGACCGTGATCGGGGCGGCATCCAACCTGATCGTGCGCGATGGTGGCGTCGCCGGCGTCGTCGTGCGCCTGACGAGCGCGTTCGGCGAGATCGAGATCGAACCGAATGGCGTCATCGTCGGAGCGGCGTGTCTCGACGTGACGGTGGCACTGGCAGCCGCCGAGGCGGGCCTTGCGGGCCTTGCGTTCCTCGCCGGCATTCCAGGCACGATCGGCGGCGCGGTGGCGATGAACGCGGGCGCGTATGGCGGCGACATGGCCGGATGCCTCGATTGGGTCGAACTGGTCACGCGTTCGGGCGAGATCGTACGGCGGGACGCAGGCGCGATCGGCCTGTCGTATCGCCATTCCGCGCTGCCGGCCGGGGCCGTGGTGACGCGCGCGCGGCTGCATGCGACGCGCGGCGATCCGGCGCTGATCCGCAGCGAGATCGAGACGATTCAATCGCGGCGGGCACAGACGCAGCCGGTGCGGGCACGGACCGGTGGGAGTACGTTCCGAAATCCACCCGGCCAGCGGGCGTGGGAGCTCATCGACGCGGCCGGCTGCCGCGGCCTGGCGCGCGGCGGCGCGCAGGTCAGCGAACTTCACTGCAATTTTCTGATCAACAGGGGCGATGCGACGGCGGCCGACATCGAGGGCCTGGGAGAGGAGGTCCGTGCACTGGTGCGGCAGAGCAGCGGTGTGGATTTACAGTGGGAAATCCGACGGATCGGAGTGCGGAGGTGATGCTTGTCCCCCTCCGGTTCGTGCCTTGCCTGGCCGTGCGCGGGCTTGACCCGGGCCTCTCACGCCCAGAGATGCCCGGATCACGCCCGGGCATGACGAGGTTTTGTTGCCAAGGCGGTGCCTCGTGAAAGTCGCCGTACTCTACGGGGGTATTTCCGCCGAGCGCGAGGTCAGTATCGCGTCGGGAAGGCAAGTGATCGCGGCGCTGCGCGCGTCCGGCTTCGACGTGACGCCAATCGACGTCGGGCCGGATTTGCGCACCACGATCGCCGCGCTCGATCCCGCGCCCGACGCGGTGTTCAACGCGCTGCACGGCCGCTTTGGCGAGGACGGGGCGATTCAAGGCGTGCTCGACTGGCTCGGCATTCCGTACACGCATTCCGGCGTGCGCGCCTCGGCGCTGGCCATGGACAAGGTCGCCGCGAAAGCGGTGTTCGTCGCCGCCGGACTTCCGGTGCCCCGCGGGAGGGTCATCGAGGTCGTGTCGCTGCACGACTCCGATCCCTGGCCAAGACCGTATGTGGTGAAACCGATCAACGAAGGGTCCTCGGTGGGCGTGCGCATCGTCCGCGAGGGTGACAACCGCCGTGCCGAGATTGCCGCGTCCTGGTCGTTCGGCCCGCTGGCGCTCGTCGAGGAATTTATCGCTGGTCGCGAACTTACGGTTGCGGTTATGGGCGAACGGGCGCTGACCGTGACAGAAATCGCACCAAGCCACGGCTTCTACGACTACGAGTCGAAGTATGCCGAGGGTGGTTCGCGCCATCTGATTCCCGCAACAATCCACCCCGACACCGCCGCGCGCGCGATGGACGTGGCGCTGTCGGCGCATCGCGCGCTTGGCTGTCGCGGCGCCTCGAGGGCGGATTTTCGATACGACGACACGGATGGCGAGCCGGGGCGGCTGGTTCTTCTGGAGGTCAACACCCAGCCGGGTCTGACGCCCACGTCACTGCTGCCGGAGCAGGCGGCGCATCTCGGCATCGATTTTCCGTCGCTATGCGCCTGGATGGTGGAGCAGGCCGCATGCCGCGCGTGAGAACCTCGGTCAAGCGCCGACCGCCGGTCCCGGCCCTGCCCGACCGGCCGTCGCGGCTGCGCGTGATGTGGCGGCGGCAACGCCGCCTCGCGCGACCGGGTCTCGCGTTGTTGCTGATGGGCGCCGCCGGACTCGCGGGCCTGGCGCTGGTGCGCTCGCTGGAACAAGGCGAGAGCGTCGCTGGCCGGCTGGGCCATGCGACGGCACATCTCGGGCTGAGGGTTCGACAGGTCATCATCGAGGGCCGGCAGAAGACGCCGGAGCCGCTGTTGCGCGCAGCGATCGGGCTGTCGCCTGGCGATCCGCTGCTGTCGTTTTCGCTCGTGGCGGCGCGCGAGCGGATCGAAGCCATTCGCTGGGTGCAGCAGGCAGATGTCGAACGCCGACTGCCGGATACCTTGATCGTGCGGCTGACGGAACGGCGTCCCTACGCGGTCTGGCAGCGCGAAGGCCGCTTCGTGCTGATCGATCGCGACGGTGACGTGGTCACCGACTCCGATGTCGCGACCTTCGCGCGCGAACTTCCACTCGTGGTCGGGCCAGGCGCGCCGGCGGCGGCGGCACGCTTGCTGGATGCGCTGGCCGCGCAGCCGAAGATCCTCGATCGGATCACTGCTTGTGTGCGAGTCGGCGAACGGCGCTGGAACCTGCATATGAAAAACGGTGCGGACATCCAACTGCCGGAGGGCGGCGAGGTCGCGGCATTGGCGCGGCTCGCCGTGCTGCAGGACGGCCACGCGGTCCTCGACCGGCCGGTATCGGTGGATCTGCGGCTGCCCGACCGACTGGTGATCCGTCCGGTTCCCGGTGTGCTGGCCGAGCCCGCGGGTGAACCGAAGGACGCCCCCCCGGCGCGGCGGCCGACATGAACGCCGTGCCGCGCCATGCCATCGCCCTGCCGCCCGACGAGACCGACGCGCCGCGCGCACGGGGGCGGCAGTCCGGCCCGTTCGGCGTACTCGACATCGGCACCAGCAAGATCGTCTGCGCGATCGGCCGCACCGAGAGCGACGGCAGCAACCGTATCCTGGGCTTTGGCTGGCAACGTGGGCGCGGCGTGCGCAGCGGCGGGATCACCGATATCGAGGAAGCCGAGCGCGCCATTCGCGCGGCGGTCGGACAGGCCGAGCGCGAGGCCGATACGCGGCTGCGCGGGGTGACGGTCAATCTTTCCTGCGGCCAGCCCGAAAGCAGGCTGTTCAACGTGCAGTGGCCGGTGGGATCGCGCGCGGTGACGGAGGCCGACATCAAGCGCGTGGTGATGGAAGGACGCGCGCGCGCCGCCAGCGAGCAGCGCGACATTATCCACGCTTTGCCGCTGACATTCGCCGCCGACGACGCGCACGGGATTTCGGATCCACGCGGCCTGCACTGCGAAATTCTCACCGCGCGCTTGCATGTCGTCGACGCGGTCCGCACCGCTTTGATGACGTTGTCGTCGTGCCTGGCACGATGCGATTTGGAGATCATCGAGCTGGTTTCCGCCCCCATGGCGGCGGGCATGGCGACGCTGGTCGAGGACGAGCGGCAGATGGGAGCCACGTTGCTCGATATGGGCGCCGGCACCACCGGCATGGCGGTGTTCGCCGAAGGCCAGCTGCTGCACACCGCGCAACTGCCGGTTGGCGGCGGTCACGTCACCAATGACATCGCCCGCGTGCTGAGCACCCCTTTGTCGCATGCGGAACGTCTGAAGACTCTCTATGGCAGCGCGCACGCGAGTCCGGACGACGATCGCGAGATGTTGCCGGTGCCGATGGTCGGCGAGGAGGAGCACCAGATCGCCAAGGTGCCGCGCAGCATGGTTGTCGGGATCATCAAGCCCAGGCTCGAGGAAACCTTCGAGATGGTCCGCGAACGGCTGGAAGGATCCGGCCTCGGTCGCGCGGCAGGGACGCGCGTCGTGCTGACCGGCGGCGCATCTCAGCTGAACGGCGTGCGCGAGATGGCCGCCCGCGTGCTGGGCCGCACGGTTCGGCTGGGGCGTCCGGCGAGCCTCCGCGGCCTGCCAGACAGCGCGTCGGGCCCGGGGTTCGCGACCGCGATCGGGCTGATCGCTTGGACCGCCGGCGCCGGGCGGACTCTCGATGTCGATCTCGAACCCGAACCGGACGGCGGCGTGGTGCGCCGCCTCGTTCAATATCTTCGCCGGCGCGTCTGACGCGGATGCGAATCGCAACCACGCGCTACTGTCAACATCAGGACTCCCCGGGGAGAGAACACCCATGACCCTTCACCTTACGACGCAGCAGCACCATCACACCGATTTTTCACCGCGCATCACGGTGATCGGCGTCGGCGGCGGCGGCACCAACGCGGTCGACAACATGATCGCATCGAATTTGCAGGGCGTGGAGTTCGTCGTCGCCAACACCGACGCGCAGCAGCTGGTCCATAGCCGGGCGGACCGCCGCATCCAGCTCGGCCCACACATCACCCAGGGACTCGGCGCCGGCGCGAAACCGGAGATCGGCCGCGCCGCGGCGGAAGAAGCCGCCGAAGAGCTTTATCGCCATCTCGATGGCGCGCACATGGTGTTCATCACAGCCGGCATGGGCGGCGGCACCGGCACTGGCGCGGCCCCGGTGATCGCCAGAATGGCACGTGAGCGTAACATCCTGACGGTCGGCGTGGTGACCAAGCCGTTCACCTTCGAAGGCAGCCGTCGCGCGCGCGCCGCCGAGGCGGGAATCGAGGAGTTGCAGCAATTCGTCGATACTCTGATCGTCATCCCCAACCAAAACCTGTTCCGACTCGCGAATGAGAGAACCGGTTGGAAGGAGGCGTTCAAGATGGCCGACAACGTGCTGTACATGGGCGTTCGAGGCGTCACGGACCTTATGGTGGCGCCAGGCCTGGTCAATCTCGACTTCGCCGACATCCGCACCGTGATGGCGGAGATGGGCAAGGCGATGATGGGCACCGGCGAGGCGGAGGGCGAGAACCGCGCGGTGCGGGCCGCCGAGGCGGCGATCAGCAATCCGCTGCTGGAGGACACGTCGATGGCCGGCGCGCGCGGTCTGCTGATCAACATCACCGGCGGCGAGGACCTGACCCTGTTCGAGGTCGACCAGGCCGCCAATCGCATCCGCGAGGAGGTCGACGAGGAAGCCAACATCATCTTCGGCTCGGCGATCGACGATGCGTTGCACGGCAAGATCCGCGTGTCCGTCGTGGCAACCGGGATCGAGACGGCGCATCAGCGCGTCGCCGAGCGGCCGCGTCTGGTCGCGGTCGGCGGCGGCGCCCATGCGGCCGCCTCGGACGAGGCAGAGGCGCCGCACGCCGCTACGGCAAGCGCGCCGGTGATGGCCGGTGCGAATGCCGCTCCGGTGCGCGCGGGCGCGCCGCCGATTCCAGGTGCCGCCCCGATCATGGCGCAATCCTCATCCGCGCCTCGCGTGCCGGTGCCGCTCCAGAGGCTCCAGGTGGCGGCCCACGCGCACGCGGCGGCGCAAACGCAGGGCGCGACGGCCCTGGCGGCGCTGCCGCGCACGGTCGCCGAGGTCGTCGAGGAGGTCGGAGATCACCAGCCCGCCGCCACGTCTCCCGCCACGCCGGCCTTGCGCCCGGCGCCGCTGCCGGGTGTGAGTCGGTTCGCCCAGCCCCAGCCCGGGAGGGGACTGTTCAACGACGCGCCGGCATCCGCCCCGCCGGTGGCGCCGCGCAAGAGCATCTTCGGCATCATGACTGGCGTCATTCGTGGGGCGCCCGCTCCGAACCCGCAGGGCGAAGCGCAGGCCGAGCCGCGCCCGCAAGCGAGCGAGCCGGCGCTCCGCACGGAGCCGGGCCTCGACCGCGGGCGGATCAATGTTCGGCAAGCGGTGGGCGACGAGGTCAATATCGACATTCCGGCGTTTCTGCGTCGCCAAAGCTCCTGACGTGGCAGACTCCCCGGCCATATCATCGACCAGGCCGTGGTTGTGTGTTTTGCGATGCACCATGGCGTGTTATCAACAGCTTGCGGCGAAATATTCAGAAACAAACCTTGACTGGCCGGCGACATGCCGAACCCCGTAGAACAATGTTGAGGGTATCGCTCATCGATTCCGGTGGGCCTGTCGGAGACGGCTCGGGGAATGGACGGCTTGCCGACGAATATGTTGCCGGTGTCACTCGGCGCCCGTCGTGACGGGCGGCAGCGGACACTCAAGGCGGCTATCGACTGCGTGGGTATCGGCCTGCACAGTGGGCGACGGGTGCGCATGGTGTTGCGGCCGGCAGCGTGCGGAACTGGCATCATATTCCGCCGGAGGGATCTGCCGTCGCGACCAGCGATCCTGGCGCGTTTCGATCACGTCGTGGATACCCGGCTGTGCACGGTGCTCGGCGATCCCGACCGGCCCGATGCCCGAGTGGGAACCGTTGAACATGTGCTGGCAGCGTTGTCCGGCCTCGGTATCTCCAACGCGCTGATCGATGTGGATGGACCAGAGGCTCCAATCCTAGACGGGTCTGCGGCGGATTTCGCGTTCCTGATCGGATGCGCGGGGATCGTCGAGCAGAACGAGGTGGACCTGGCGATCGAAGTCTTGCGACCGGTCCGCGTCGAGAACGGCGCAGCGTTCGCGGAACTGCGTCCGGGCGGGGACGCACTCGATCTGGCGATGTCGATCGCGTTCGATGCCCCTGCTATCGGACGGCAGGCGCTCACGCTTCGCCTGAACCCGGGCACGTTCGAGCGGGATCTGGCGAACTGTCGTACTTTCACCCTGGTCGGCGAGGTCGAAAGGCTGCGCGAAGCCGGGTTGGCGCGGGGCGGCAGCCTGGATAACGCCGTCGTGGTGGATGGCGAGCGGGTGCTGAACCCGGCGGGACTGCGTCGCCCCGACGAGTTCGTGCGTCACAAGATGCTGGACGCGGTTGGTGATCTGTCCCTCGCGGGCGCGCCGATCCATGGCCGCTTCATCGGGCATTGCAGCGGCCACGCGCTGAACAACCGGCTGTTGCGGGCGCTGTTCGCCGATGCCTCTCAATGGCGGATGGTCTCCGCCGAGCCGGCCTGGACGGAGCCGGGCTGGGCGCGGCTGGAAACCGTCGCGGCGGCGGCCTGACGACGATTTTCGCGCCGCTTGCGCACGTGATATAACCTCCCGATGCTGATCCGCCCGCGCCTCGCCATCGTTTTGTTCGCCCTCGGACTGGCGAACTGTTCGACGCTGGAGTCGATCTCACCGTGGAGCGGCCGCAAGGCTGATCTGGAGGTCAAGGAAGACCCCAGCGCGGTGCCGGTGGAGGAGCAGTACAATCGTGGCGTCGATGCGCTCAAGGCGCAGAAGTACGACACCGCCGTCGCGCAATTCGATGCCGTCGAACAGAACTACCCCTATTCGTCGTGGGCGGTGAATGCCCAATTGATGCAGGGCTACACGGAATACCTCCAGACGCAGTATACCGACGCGATCGGCACGCTCGACCGCTATATCCAGTTGCATCCGTCCAATCGCGATGTCGCATATGCCTATTATCTTCGGTCGCTGTGCTTCTACGAGCAGATTGCCGATGTGCAACGCGACCAGAAGGGCACGCAGGAGGCGATGGCGGCCCTTCAGGAAGTGGTCAATCGCTTTCCAAACAGCTCCTATGGCCGCGACGCCAGGCTCAAGATGGACCTTGCCCGCGACCATCTTGCCGGCAAGGAGATGGAGGTCGGCCGCTACTATGAGAACCAGAAGCTCTACACGGCGGCGATCGGGCGGTTCCAGAAGGTCGTCGAGGACTATCAGACGACCAACCACGTGCCGGAAGCGCTGCACCGGTTGACCGAGCTGTACCTTCTGCTGGGACTGCCGGATCAGGCGCGGCGGACCGCCGCGGTGCTCGGCCACAACTATCCCGGCAACGTCTGGTACGAGGACAGCTACAATCAGCTGGTCGTGGACGGGCAGGTGAAGGGGGTGCAGACGACTTCGTCGACGAAGCCCGGGTTCTTCGCGCGCAATTTCGGCTCGGTTTTCTGATCCCCGCCGCATGCTGGCGGCACTCTCGATTCGCGACGTGGTGCTGATCGACCGGCTCGATCTCGGCTTCAGCCCAGGTCTTACCGTGCTCACAGGCGAGACCGGCGCAGGCAAATCGATCCTTCTGGACAGTCTCGGCCTGGCGCTCGGCGCGCGGTCGGAATCGGGGCTGGTGAGGATCGGCCGCGAGCAGGCTTCGGTGGCCGCCACATTCAATCTGGCTATCGACCATCCGGCCCAGGATGTGCTGCGCGAACAGGCGATCGACGTCGATGAGCATATCGTGTTGCGCCGCGTGGTCGCCCGCGACGGCCGCAGCCGTGCGTTCGTCAACGATTCGCCGATCGGCGCCGCTTTGCTGCGCCGCATCGGCGCGCTGCTGGTCGAGGTGCAGGGCCAGCACGAACAGATGGGCCTCGCCGACCCCGCCGGTCACACCGCGCTGCTGGACACCTACGCGGTCGCCACGCCCATCCGCGAGTCGGTGTCGGCCGCGTATCGGGTATGGCGCCACTCGGCGGACGCGCTGGCCGCCGCCGAGGCTAAGCTCGCCGAGACGGCGCGCGACGAGGAGTATTTGCGGCACGCGACGGCCGAACTCGCCAAACTTGCTCCCAGCCCGGGCGAGGAGGACGCCCTCGCTGCGCGGCGGCAACAATTGCAACAAGCAGGACGTCGTGCCGAGGCTGTCGCGGCCGCGCTGGCGGAGCTGACGCCCGGGGCGTCGGGCCGCGACCGTCGGGCCGTAGGGCCGGCGGCGGCTCTGCGCTCGGCCAGCCGGGCGGTCCAGCGCATTGCTCCGGCCGGCGCGGCGGAGGCCGAGATCTCGGCGGCACTGGATCGAGCGGAGGAGGCGGTGGCCGACGCTGAGATGCTGCTGTCGCGGCTGGCGCAGACGGCCGAGCCCGCGCCGGGCGAACTGGAGGGCGCCGAGGAACGGCTGTTCGCGCTGCGGGCGGCGTCGCGAAAGTATCAGGCGCCGGTGGCGGAGTTGCCGGATGTGCTGGCCGGCTTGCAGGAGCGGCTGGCCGCGCTCGACACCGGAACGGCCGGTCTGGTCGCATTGTCGCGGGCAAGTGCGTCGGCACGGCGGGATTTTGTCGCGGCATGTTCGACGCTCTCGGAGGCTCGGCGAGCGGCGGCGGTCCGCCTCGACCAAGCGATCGCCGCGGAACTCGTGCCGTTGAAGCTCGACCGCGCGCGCTTCGTGACCGAGCTTGTCGAGCTGCCGGAGGCGTCTTGGAGTGCCGCGGGCGCCGAGGCGGCACGGTTCCTCATCGCGACCAATCCGGGTCAGACGCCCGGGCCACTGGCACGCGCCGCCTCGGGCGGCGAGCTCAGCCGGCTGATGCTAGCGCTCAAGGTCGTCCTGGCCGGTGCGTCCTCGGTACCGACCATGGTGTTTGACGAGATCGATTCCGGCATCGGCGGGGCCACGGCGGCCGCCGTCGGCGAGCGTCTCGTGCGCGTCGCGGAACGGGTACAGGTCCTTCTGGTGACCCACAGCCCACAGGTCGCGGCACGCGGTGCGGCGCATCTGCTGGTCGCCAAACGGGTGGTGGCGGCCGGCGCGGAAACGTCGGTCGAGCCGCTCCGCGGCGACGCGCGGCGCGAGGAGATTGCCCGGATGCTCGCTGGGCAGACGGTGACCGACGCAGCCCGCGCGGCCGCAGTCAGCCTACTGGAGCATGCCGGGTGATCCCCGTCGAGGCGCTGGACGAGGAGGCGGCGACAGCCGAGCTGGAATGGCTGGCCGCCGAGATCGCCCGGCTCGATATTGCCTACCACGCGGCGGACACACCGCTCGCGACCGACGCGGACTACGACGCGCTACGGGCGCGCAACCTTGCCATCGAACGCCGGTTCCCGGATCTCGTCCGCGCCGACTCACCTTCACGGCGCGTCGGCGCGGCACCGTCGAGCGGGTTTCGCAAGCATCGCCACGGCGTGCCGATGTTGTCACTGGGCAACGTGTTCGATCCAGTCGAATTTTCCGAGTTTCTGGCGCGCATCCAGCGGTTCCTCGGGGCGAAGGAAGTGCCGCGGCTGGTCGCCGAACCGAAAATCGACGGGCTATCGATCAGTCTCACATATGCCAAGGGCCGGCTGATCGCTGCGGCGACGCGGGGCGACGGCACGGAAGGCGAGGACGTCACGGCCAACCTCCGCACGATGCGCGCTGTACCGACAGAGCTGCCGCACGGCGCGCCGGAGAAGATCGAGATCCGCGGGGAGGTGTTCATGACGGACGCGGATTTTCTTGCGCTGAACGAGGCGCAAGCGGCCTCGGGCCAGAAGATTTTTGCCAATCCGCGCAACGCGGCCGCCGGCAGCCTGCGGCAACTCGACCCCCGCGTGACGGCCGGGCGGGCGCTTTCGCTGTTCGTCTATGCGATGGGCGAAGCCAGCGCGCGGCCCGAGGCGACCCATTGGGACTACCTCGCGCGGCTGCGGGCCTGGGGGTTCGCGGTGAACGAGCACAGCGCGCTGATCGCCGACGCGGCCGAGGCAGGCTCGTTCCAGGAACGCCTGGCCGCGCTCCGCGCCGGGCTTCCGTACGACATCGACGGCGTCGTCTACAAGGTCGATGACCTCGCGTTGCAGCAACGACTCGGATTCGTGGGGCGGGAGCCGCGTTGGGCGGTCGCCTGGAAATTCCCCGCCGAGCGCGCGACCACCACGCTCGACGACATTCTGATCCAGGTGGGCCGAACCGGGGCTTTGACGCCCGTCGCGGTGTTGCGTCCGGTCAATGTCGGGGGCGTGTTGGTGACCCGCGCAACGCTGCACAACGAGGACGAGATTGCCCGCAAGGATGTGCGGATCGGCGACACGGTGGAGTTGCAACGGGCTGGCGACGTCATCCCACAGATCCTCGGGCCGGTCATCGACAGGCGATCGGCCCTGGCCGTCCCATACCGCTTTCCGGACCGCTGTCCCGTTTGCGGCAGCGCCGCCGTCCGCCCGCCCGGCGAAGTCGTGCGCCGCTGCACCGGTGGTCTGGCGTGCGCAGCCCAGCTCGAGGAACGATTGATCCATGTGGCGTCGCGAGCTGCTTTCGACATCGAAGGGCTCGGCGAGCGCAGCGTTCGTGAATTTCTCGCTGTCGGCCTGATCGCAAGCCCGGCGGACCTGTTCCGTCTCCGGAGCCACGAGGCCGTCATCGCCAACCGTGAGGGCTGGGGCGCCACGTCGGCGCGCAATCTCGTGCACGCGATCGAGGCGGCACGCAGAATCGAACTCGCTCGGTTCATCTACGCGCTTGGCATTCGCCGGATCGGACAGACCAACAGCCGCCTGCTGGCCCGCCACCATGGCAGCTTCGCCGCATGGCGCGCGCGGATGCTGGACGCGGTCGAGATCGGCTCCGACGCGCGCAGCGAACTCGGGGCCATCGTCGGTGTGGGACCCGCCATCGCCGAGGAACTGGCCGAATTCTTCGCCGAGCCACGTAACGTGGCGGCGATGGACGACCTGGCCGCTGAGGTGATGATCGGCGACGCCTCGTCGACGCCGTCGGCGACGGCCGGCCCACTCATCGGACACGTTATTGTGTTCACCGGTACACTCGTCGGCCTCTCCCGACAGGAGGCGCGGGCGCAGGCAGAGGCTCTCGGCGCGCGTGTCACCGACTCCGTCACGCGTAAGACTGATCTGGTGGTTGTCGGCGAGGAAGCAGGCTCGAAGGCCAAAAAAGCTCTGGAGCTCGGCGTGCGGATTCTTGACGAACACCAGTGGCGCGCCCTTGTGTCACAGTCCGCAAGCAGTTAACCGACCGTTAAATCTCCAATACTGAGTCGTTGTTTGACGAAAATCCCAGTATTTACGCCCAAGATTATGTATGTCTTTTTGTATTCGTGCTGGACCGTGCACGAAATAGGTTGCAATGGTGCTTCGTCGCTCGCAAGATCGTGATCGACGATGCGTCTTATTTCAACCGAGGGTCCCATGGGTATTGCGAGCTCTCTGCGCGTATTGATTGTTGAAGCAGAATGGCCGGTGGCCCCCCTGCTTTCCGCGGCCCTCGAGGACGAGGGCATGGCCACCGACGTGATCGAGGCGGGGCCCCTGGCCATTCCGCACAAGCGGATGTTCCGCCCCGACGTCGTCGTCATCGGCATGGGACTGTCCCGGCCGGACATGCTGGGCATCGTCGAGAGCTTTGCCAGCGAGGGCGATTGCGGCGTCGTGGTCGTCTCCGCCAACGACATCGAGAGCGCCCACGTGGCGAGCCTCGACATGGGTGCCGATGACTACATCGTGGAGCCCGTGGCGCTGTTGAAGCTCGCGGCCCGGATCCGCGCCGTGCATCGTCGACTGTCGCGTAACGAGGAGACGCTGCGCCGCGCGCGGGTGCGCGTCGACGTGTCCACGCGCGCGCTCATCGGCCCGGGCGCGGTCATCAGCACGCTGACCGAAGCCGAGTTCGCGCTTTTGCGCACCTTGCTCGACGCGGGCGGAGGCGCGGTTTCTCGGGTCTGGCTCGGCCGGGTCGCGCTGAAGCGTATGCTCCACGACGACGATCGCAGCGTGGATCAACTCGTCCTAAAGCTGCGGCGCAAGCTGGGGCAGCACGGGATCGGCGAACGGGCAATCATGTCGACGCGCGGGCTGGGATACTCGGTACCCGAACCTTCGCTGTTCGATCTGCCGCGCCAGCCGCCGCAGCACGGTGAGGTGATCAATCTCGCCATGCCGCCGCTCGAGGCATCAGAGTCGCTGCGTCGGCGCGCAAACAGCCTGCAGCCATGACGCGGTCTCGGTCGGCAGGAAAGGCCCGACCTCCCGCCACACCCGCGCGTGATAGGCGTCGAGCCAGGTGCGCTCGACGTCCGTGAGGAGGGTGGCGTCGATAAGTCGGCGGTCGAACGGCGCCAGCGTCAGCGTCTCGAAACCGAGGAACGGCCGACCGCCGCCCATATCGACCTCCTCGACCAGCACAAGGTTCTCAAGCCGGATGCCATACTCACCGGGCACGTAGAACCCCGGCTCGTTCGACAGGATCATGCCGGCGGCGAGCGGCACCGGTCGGGCGAGCCGGCTTATGCTCACCGGTCCTTCATGGACGGACAAAAAGCTGCCGACGCCATGGCCGGTGCCGTGATCGTAGTCGAGCCCGGCATCCCACAACGCGCGCCGGGCGAAACCGTCGATATGCGCGCCATGCGTGCCGCGCGGGAATCGCAGCGCGGCCAGAGCAATATGTCCTTGAAGGACCCGCGTAGCTCGGTCGCGCAAGGTGACCGGCGCGGGATCCGGTCCGCGCCAGATGGTCCGAGTGATGTCGGTGGTGCCGCAGCCGAACTGACCGCCAGAGTCGATGAGGAAAGATTCGTTCCTGCCAAGCGGGCGAGCCGTCGCCTCTTCCACCCGGTAGTGGATGATCGCACCGTTCGGACCGGCGCTGGAAATCGCCGGAAAGCTCTCGCCGCGGAAGTCGGACAACTCTTGTCGGAACGCCAGCAGCCGTGCCGCGGCGTCCCACTCCGTCATCGTCGCCTCCTCCGTGTCGATCCAGTGCAGGAACCGGCAGACCGCGATTGCGTCGCGGGCATGAGCGGTCCGGGCGCCGGCGCGCTCGACCCCATTCTTGGTGGCTTTCGGGAGCAGACAGGGATCGCTCGCCTCGACAACGGTCGCTCCGGCCTCACGCAGCCGTTGCGCGAACCAGACCGGCGTTCCGCCGCCGTCCACCCTCACCGTCTTGCCAGCCAGTTCCGCAAGCGCCGGTGCGAGTTCGTCGCGCGGACGCGGACGGACGGCGTTTCCGAGCCACACCCTTACCTGCGGTGGCAATTTGTCAGGCGGCATGAAGAGGTCAAGCGTCTCGTCGGCGCGCAGCACCGCAAATCCGAGGACGAAAGGCGTGAACGGTACGTCTTCGCCCCGCAGGTTGAGCAGCCAAGCGATCGAGGCGGGATCGGTCAATACAGCCGCGTCCTGCTTGGCGGCTCGCAGGGCGCTCGCAATGTCGGCGCGCTTCTCCGCCGAGGCGACGCCCGCAAGATCCACGGGATGGATGATCGCGGGCGCCAAGGGCGGCGAGGGGCGGCCGCGCCAGGTAGCATCGACGACGTTGCCTGCGGTCGGGACCATGCGGCAGCCGGCCTCCACGAATTTCCCGAGGCTTTCCTGGCTGATGAGGAACGGGTCGTAGCCGGCGGCCGCGTCGGACCCCTGTACGCTGGCGAGCCACGGCGCGGGCGGCTCGTCGGTGACGTGGCGAATCTCCCACGCGGCCGTATCGAGTTGCTGTCGCGCCTGGGTCTGGTAGCGCCCGTCAGTGAACAGGCAGGCGCGGGTCGGCAGCACGATTGCAAGGCCCGCGCTGCCGGTAAAACCCGAGAGCCATGCCAATCGCTCGGCGTCGGCGGGCACATACTCGCCGAGATGTTCGTCAGCGCGCGGCACGAGGAGTGCGGATAGGTCGCGCCGCCGCATTTCCGCCCGAATCGCAGTGAGTTGCGTCATTGACATCACGCGAAACCTTCAAAAGAGCTTAACGCTCACGTCATACCTCAAGTTCTGGTGATGCGCGAGGTGCATGGCTGAACAGGTAATCCGTCACACCAAGCAGCCGGCCCAATCGACTATAT
The DNA here is from genome assembly GCA_965246915.1 of Acetobacteraceae bacterium. Lineage (GTDB taxonomy): Bacteria > Pseudomonadota > Alphaproteobacteria > Acetobacterales > Acetobacteraceae > CAVRQM01. Next base: position 307,858 of record CBDFGB010000033.1, on the reverse strand, counting down.
AACGGTTTACCGAATGTCGGCCGGCAACAAGGGTTGTCCGGTCGAAACCAAAGAGGTCTGAACATGTCCGCCCGTTTTGCCGATACCACAATGTCTTTCGTCGCCACCCGCCCCGCATCAGGCGCGCGCCCCGCGCCGAGCGGCCTGCGCCGGACCGTCCAGTGGTTGCTGGACATGCCGCGTCGGCGCGCGGTCATCAACGAGCTCGACGCGCTGAGCGACCACGAACTGGCGGATATCGGGTTGTCGCGCAGCGACGTTCCTCGCGTGTTCGATGTGAGCTTCGCGGCCCAGCGCACCGTCGCCTGAAGGCCTTGTCTGACCGGGGCCTATCCCTGAAACGCTGGGCGGCGTAGCACGAGCGCCGCCCAGTCGCCTTCGACGACAACGTGCCGAAGTCGCAGCCCTTGGGTGCGATGCATGCCGGCGACCCAAGGTATTTGTCGCGTCAGTAAGCCCGACAGTATCGCCGACCCTCCGGGCAGCAGATGTCGGGCAAGCTCGGGTGCCATGGCACAGAGCGGTCTGGCAAGAATATTCGCCAACACCAGGTCGAACGGTGCCTCCCGCCGCGGCCACGCCGATCGCCATCCATCGCACCGCCCGACCCGGACAAGGGTCCTCAATCCGTTTCGCGCGGCGTTCCGGCGTGCGTCGCGTACCGACCACGGATCGATGTCGCTCGCGAGCACGCGACGCCGCAGCAGCCGCGCTGCGGCCAGCGCAAGTACGCCGGTTCCCGTCCCGAGATCCAACACCCGGCTGGGCTTGAGTGGCGCCACGATCTCGAGGGCCCGCAGGCAGGCGCGGGTCGACCCGTGCTCGCCAGATCCGAAGGCAGTTCCGGCATCGATGACCAGGGTGATTCGCCCCGCGCGAACGGGTTCCGCGACATGGGTGCCTCGGATCGCAAATCGCCGACCGACACATTGCTCGGGAAATGTCGCGAGATTGCGGGCGAGCCACCCGCCCTCCGGTGTGTCCGTGCGAGAAACGGCGACCGCAATTCCCGAGGCCGCCTCGGCGAGCGCCAGCGCGCCGGCCAGCGCCGCCTCGTCTGCACCGCGCTGCTTCACGGCCTCTAGCATCCACGGCGCGGCATCGTTCTCGCGGAAGAATCCGACGGTCGAACACACGGTCAGCAACGCAGCCTCGAACACCTCCAGCGCCTCGGCCGGTACGATCAGGCGCAGCGTTTCGAGGGTGGGCTCGGTGCTCATACACGCTCCACGAAACTGTCGAGCAGGCGCTTCGCGCCGGCCTTTTCGAACGCGATGTCGAGTTTGTGGTCCGACGAAGCAATCACAGTGCCGTAGCCAAACTTCTGGTGAAAGACGCGAGCGCCCACCGGGATTGGGTCGGCGGGCGCTTGACGCGCCGGCTGCTCCCAGGCTTCCGCGTCGCGCGGCCGGCGGGCGACCAGCGGGAACTGTCCGGAAAAGACCGGGGCTGCCAGAATACGGTCGCGCGCCAGAGCCGCGGACCCCGACCGCTCCACCTCGGCCTCGGGCAGCTCGTCGATGAAGCGACTGGGGATGCTGCTCTGCCAATTGGCGTAGATGCGGCGATTGGCGGCGTGGCTGATGATCGCCCGTTGCCGCGCACGAGTTATCCCGACATAGGCGAGACGCCGCTCCTCCTCGAGGCCTTTGAGACCGCTCTCGTCCATCGTCCGCTGGCTCGGGAACAGTCCCTCCTCCCAGCCCGGCAGGAACACCGTGTCGAACTCCAGTCCCTTCGCGGCGTGCAGGGTCATCAGGCTCATACGGTCGGCGCTTGCGTCCTCCTCATTTTCCATGACCAGGCTGACATGATCGAGGAACCCGGCGAGGGTCTCGAAATCGGCCAGCGCCCTGACCAACTCCTTCAGGTTGTCGAGACGGCCGGGCGCGTCCGGCGATTTGTCCTGTTTCCACATCGCCGTGTAGCCGCTCTCGTCCAGCATGACCGCCAGAGTCGTAATGTGGCCGTCCGCCTCCAAGGTTCGCCGCCAACGCTCGAACCCGGCGAGCAGACCTGCCACGCCTTCCCGCACCTTGCCGCGCAACCCGCCGTCCGAGACGAGCCACGCCGCCGCCGCGGTCAGCGGGATTTGTCGAGCGCGAGCCGTCTCATGCAACGTTCGCATTGCGCCGTCGCCCACGCCACGCCGGGGCACATTGATGATGCGCTCAAAGGCGAGGTCGTCAGCCGGTTGGTGCAGCACGCGGGCATAGGCGATGGCGTCGCGGATTTCCTGACGCTCGTAGAAGCGCAGGCCGCCGACCACGCGGTATGGCATGCCGATAGCGACCAGCCGTTCCTCGAAAGCGCGGGTCTGGAAGCCGGCACGGACCAATACCGCGATCTCGGCGAGCTTGTGCCCATCGCCGCGCAACGCCTCGGCACGGCCGCTGACCATGCGCGCCTCCTCGTCGCTGTCCCACAGCCCCACGATGCTGACCCTGTCGCCCGCGGAGTCGTTGCGGGCGGGGCGAAGAGTCTTGCCCAGTCGGTTCTCGTTGTGGGCGATGAGCCCGGCGGCGGCGGCCAGGATCGGTGCGGTAGAGCGGTAGTTACGCTCCAGCCGGACGATGCGGGCGCCGGGAAAATCCTTCTCGAAGCGCAGGATGTTCTCCACCTCCGCCCCGCGCCAGGAGTAGATGCTCTGGTCGTCGTCGCCGACGCAGCAGATGTTCTTGTGAGACTGCGCGAGCAGCCGCAGCCAGAGGTACTGCACGAGGTTGGTGTCCTGGTATTCGTCGACGAGGACATAGCGGAACGCCCGATGGTATTGCGCCAGCACCTCCGGGTCCTCGCGCAGGAGTTCGGTGACATGCAGCAGCAGGTCGCCGAAATCGCAGGCGTTCACCTCGAGCAGCCGCGCCTGGTAGGCGGTATAGAGTTCCGCGCCGCGACCATGGGCGAAATCGCTGTCGTCGGCAGGGGTGATCCGCTTGGGCGTCAGGCCGCGATCCTTCCAGCGCTGGATCAGCGCCATCATCGCCTGCGGCGTGAACCGCTTGGCGTCGATGCGCGCCGCCTCCATCACCTGTTTCAACAGTCGCAGCTGATCGTCGGTGTCGAGGATGTTGAAGCTGGACGTCAGCCCGACCCGTTCGGCATGGCGCCGGAGCATACGGGCGCAGAGCGCGTGGAACGTGCCGAGCCATAGGCCCTCGGCGGGGCGGCCGAGCACGGCGCCGACCCGCTCGCGCATTTCGCGGGCGGCCTTGTTGGTGAAGGTGACGGCTAGCACCTGGGACGGGAAGGCGCGGTTGGTCATGAGAATGTGGGCGAAGCGTGTGGTCAGCACGCGGGTCTTGCCGGTGCCGGCCCCGGCGAGAACCAGCAGCGGACCGTCCACGGTCTCGACCGCTTCACGCTGTTCGGGGTTCAGGCGGGCGAGATAGTCAGACATCGCATCCGGCCGGCACCGCCGCCTCGATCAGTATCTCTTCGCACTCGTCTTCGGCCGGGCAGGCCTGAAGCGCCGCCAGCGGACACCGTCCCGATGCGATGACATAGAGCCGGTTGGACGCTCTGTGCCGGGTCAACTCGTTAAACAGGCCGAACAGATCCGCGATGAATGGGTCAAGCGTCCGGTCACCTTTGATCGACAGGCGTTCGCCCGAGGATGTGGTCCGCGTCAAGTCTCACCGGCAGACCCGTCCGCGGCAGTCCCTCGACCCTTCCCGGGATCGCATGGGCGGCGTAGTGTAGGGAGTCGATCTTCGCCGCGAGACGATGCCGGACCTGCGTCTCAGCCTCGTCGCAATTCTGAGGCATTTCATCACGGAGCCGCATCGCTATGCCCTCCTTGCTGAGTCGGCCTCACGCCAAGAATGTGGGCAATGGCGTAGACCAGATCAGGCCGGTTCAGCGTGTAGAAGTGGAATTCGTCGATGCCGTTGGCCTGCAGCAGGCGCACCTGCTCGGCGGCCACCACGGCGGCGACCATCCGGCGAGTCTCGGCGTCCGCCTCCGTGCCGGCGAACAGACCGGCCATCCAGTCCGGCACGCTCGCACCGCACATGGCGGAAAATTTCCGCGCCTGCTCGAAATTCGACACGGGCATGATGCCCGGCACAATCGGCGCGGTGATGCCTGCGGCAAGTGCCTGATCAAGAAAGCGCAGGAAGACCTCGCCCTCGAAAAAATACTGGGTGATCGCCCGGGTCGCGCCAGCATCGAGCTTGCGGCGAAGATTATCGAGGTCAGAGCTGGGGCTGGTCGCGTCCGGATGCACTTCAGGATAAGCGGAGACCGAGATCTCGAACGCCCCGATCCGCCGCAGCCCAGCCACCAGCTCGGCGGCTCCGGCATAGCCTCCAGGATGCGGCGCATACGGCGCGCCCCCCGGCATGTCGCCACGCAACGCCACGATATGGCGCACGCCGGCCTCCCAATAGCGGCGCGCCACCTCGTCCACTTCCTCGCGGGTCGCACCGACGCAGGTCAGGTGGGCGGCCGGTGTCAAGCTGGTCTCGGCGACGAGTCGGGCGACCGTCGCGTGGGTCCTCTCCTGAGTGGTGCCGCCGGCACCGTAGGTGACGGAGACAAATCGGGGAGACAGCGGCTCCAGCCTCCGTATGCAGGTCCAGAGCTGTGCCTCCAGCGCCTCGGTCTTGGGAGGAAAGAACTCGAAAGACAGCTGGGGCGGCCTTTGCATCGCCTCCCGGGCCGGCAGACCGGGCACCCGAGGACTGGTAAGCCAGCGCTCGAGGACCGGCAGTTCCGTCACGGGCACGGGAGATATGATGGCGTGGTTCATCTCGGCCTCTGACCTTAGGGTTGCTGACGCAGTTTGGCGTTCAGGCGGTTCTCCCCGATGTCGCCCGACCGGGGAATCGTCGCAACTTCGCGGCATCGCCGCGTCGATCACAGCGGCGATGTTGCACTCGCTCAGCCGATGGAGGACACATTTAGCACCAAGATCCTGCAGCCTCCACCCGAAGCTGCGCTTCACGACCGTCGCCGAGGTCCCGCCGATGCTTTCACCGCCCACTGCGCCCGCCATGGACTCGCGTTGGACGTCATTGCTGGCCGTGGTGCTCATCCTCGGCAACCTGAGCGGGTGCGCCAAGGCACCGCCCGCGTCCGACCCTCAGGCCGTGGCGGACTTCAACGAACTCAACGACCCGTTAGAGCCGACCAATCGGACTTTCTACGCCATCAACAACGGCCTCGACACGGTTCTGCTGCGCCCCCTGGCGATCGGCTATCGCTACGTGGTGCCGCAGTTCGCCCGAAACGGCGTGCACAATTTCTTGACCAATCTCGCGACGCCGGTGGCCCTGGCCGACGATATGCTGCAAGGCAAGCCTCGCCGCGCGGGTGACACGCTAATGCGCGGGATCATCAACACGACGGTCGGCGTGGGCGGCTTGTTCGATCCGGCGACGGGCTGGGGCTATCCCAAGCATGACACCGATTTCGGGGTAACGCTCGCGCTTTGGGGCCTGCCGGACGGGCCTTTCCTGTTCCTGCCACTGTTCGGGCCGTCCAATCCGCGCGACGCGGCAGGCCTTGCCGGCGACTTCGCGCTCGATCCGTTGTCCTGGGTCGGACGCGGGTATCTCGTGACCGATGCCGGGATCGCGCGGTTTGGCGTCACGGCGATCGATGCCCGCAGTCAGCATATCGAGGACATCGACAAGCTGAAGGCCACGGCGCTCGATCCCTACGCGACCTTCCGCAGCCTGTATCGCCAGCATCGGGACGCCCAGATCGAGGAGACGCGAGACGACAACCGCTCGACCATCCCGGTCTGGTTCCCCGATCGCGCCGGTCCCTCAGCGGCGCCCGCGGCCACTCCGGCGCCCGATGTCGGGCTCGGCAGCGCGCCCCTGCAGTGACATGAGCGAGGACATGCCCGAAGCAAACCGGATGCAAGACACAATGCTCACTCGCCGGACTGTCCTGTTGTGGGCCGCGGCCACCGCGGCGCTGGCAACCATGGGCTGGCCCGGCGCGCATGAGGCGCAAGCGCAGGCTCCGACCCCGGAGGCGGCCATCGCGTTCATTAACCAGGCCGGACAGGAACTGGTCGCAGTGGTCAACTCGAACGAGCCCGAAGCGGCCCGGCGGGAGCGACTGGGCAGGATCATCGAGCGCATCGTGGATGTCCCGGCTGTCGCGCAGTTCTGCCTGGGCCGGTTCTGGCGCACCGCGACGCCGGCACAGCAGAAGGACTTTACGGCCCTGTTCGACAGGGTGATCGTGATTTCCATCGGCGGCCATCTCGGCGACTACAAAGGTGTCTCCTTCACCATCGGGCGCGCAGTGCCCAACGATTCCGGCGTCGCGGTCCGTACGACACTCGTGCGTCCGAACAACCCGCCCGCTCGCGTCGATTGGGTGGTCAGCAAAGCCACCGGAGCACCTCGCATCATCGACGTGCTCGCCGAGGGCACGAGCCTTCGACTGACGCAGCGCAGCGACTATGCGAGCTTTCTGGCCAACAACGGCAACGACGTGCAGAAGTTAATCGACGCTTTGCGCAGGCAGGTCGAGACCGCGACGTGACGGCGCGGTAAGCGGATATCAACCGGCGAGGACGATCGTGCGGCCATGCGCCGCCGAGCCGCGTTCCTTGCCTGCATCGTCTCGACCGGCGTCGCGGGCAGCGCATTGGCCGGCGGTTCGCCGTTCGCCGCCGGCCTGTCCAGCCTATCGCCCGGGGCGCAATGCCGCGCGGCGATCGATCGCGCCGAGCGCGCGTATCGTCTGCCGGCGCACCTCCTCGTCGCGATCGGCCGCGTCGAGAGCGGGCGACGCGGTCCGGACGGGCGGATCGACCCCTGGCCCTACAGTATCAATGTGGCGGGCACCGATACGATCTTCGACACGAAGTCAGCCGCGATCATCGGTGTCCGGGGCCTTCAGACGAGGGGCGCGGTTTCGATCGATGTGGGCTGCATGCAGGTCAACCTGATGTATCACCCGGACGCGTTCGGCTCGCTGGAAGAGGCGTTCGATCCGTGGCGTAACGCCGACTATGCCGCACGTTTCCTCGTCCGGCTGCACGAACAAACCGGCTCGTGGGAGGCGGCGACCGCGTCCTACCACTCGGCCACGCCCGAACTCGGGCAGCCCTACGCAGCGAAAGTGCGGGCGGCACGTGCCGCGGAAGCGGCGTCTCCCGTGGAGGGCCGCTTGCCGCCGGGCGTGACGGCAGGACAGAGCCGCTTCCCCACGTCGAGTCGGACGCTGCGCATCGGCGCTGTCGGTGCGCAGCCGCCGCCGCGACTGTTTACGATCGTCGGGGCCGGTGGCGGCAACGGTGTCGCGATGGGCCGCAGCCTTGCCGAATACCGCCGCAATCCGATCCGTATCGCCCCGCCGGTGCTTCCTCGCTGACGCCCGCCGCCAGTCCAATACGATGTCGGCGCATGACGCGCCCGTAGGAATTCTGATTGGATCGTGAGCAGACGCAGCATCGGAACGCGCTAGGCGGTCCGGGGCTTCAGGCCACATAATCGGGGTCCACCGATCGGCCTCCTGACATGCAGCGTGCACCGCCTCCCGCCCTGATGATCCTGTGCGCGTGGCTGATCATGGCGGCTTCTGGCGTCCCCGCCCTCGCCGATGGCGTGCCGGTTCAGGTGGCGCCGGTGTCCCGCCAGGACGTAAAAGTCTTCCTTCGCAACATCGGCACGGTTCAGGCGCTCGCCTCGGTCCTGATTCGTGCCCGGGTCGATGGCACGTTGGACAGTGTTGCCTTCACCGAGGGCCAGGACGTTCGCGCGGGCGATTTGCTGGCTCGCATCGATCCCCGCCCGTTCGCCGCCGCCTACGCGCAGGCCGTCGCCAAGCGCGCGGCCGATTCAGCTCAACTCGCGAATGCGAAGCGCGATCTCGACCGCTCGCAGAGCCTCGCGCGCAGCCAGTTCGCCTCCCGCCAGACGGTGGACACCCAGTCGGCTTCCGCGGCGCAACTCGAGGCGACGGTGCAAGGCGACGACGCGGCGATCGCGTCCGCCAAGCTGAATCTCGATTTCGCGTCGATCACGTCGCCGATCGACGGGCGGGTCGGGCTGCGCCAAGTCGATCCAGGCAATCTCATCCACGCGAGCGACGCGGCCGGCATCGTCACGGTGACCCAAATTAGGCCCATCGGCGTAATCTTTACGCTGCCGCAGGACACGCTGCCGCAGATCCACTCGGCCATGGATCGGGGGACGCTGCCGGTCACGGCCTTCGCCAGTGATGACCGCACTGAACTTGGTCGCGGCGAATTGCTGACGATCGACAATGCGATCGATCCCGCGACCGGGACGATCAAACTCAAAACGGTCTTTCCAAACACCGACAAGCGCCTTTGGCCTGGTCAGTTCGTCAACGCGCATCTGGAGACGGAGACGTTGAAAGGCGCGCTGGTGGTCCCGAGCAGTGCCGTGCAGCGTGGCCCGGACGGCCTGTTCGTCTATATCGTGAAACCGGACCAGACCGCTTCCGTGCAGCCGATCGAGGTCCGACAGGACGACGGTCATGTCGCCGTGGTGGTGAAGGGTGTGGACGTCGGCGCCATGGTTGTGACTTCGGGACAGTCTCGCCTCCAGAACGGCGCGCGGGTCGCTGTTACGCCCGCGCCGGCCTCGTAGACGCGTATGAGCATCTCAACCCCATTCATCCGGCGGCCCATCGGCACCTCGCTGCTGATGGCGGCGATCATGCTGGTCGGTCTCGCGGCCTATCCTCTGCTGCCGGTCGCGCCCCTGCCGCGCGTCGATTTTCCGACCATCCAGGTCAGCGCCTCGCTGCCCGGCGCGAGCCCGGAGACGATGGCCGCGACCGTGGCCCAGCCCCTCGAACGGGAATTCGCCCAGATCCCCGGCGTCGCGCAGATGACGTCGGTCAACGTACTCGGCCAGACGCAGATCACCGTCCAGTTCGAACTGTCGCGCAACATCGACGCGGCGGCCCAGGACATCCAGGCGGAAATTAACGCGGCGAGCGGCCAGTTGCCGAGCACGCTTCCGAACGCTCCCAGCTACCGCAAGGTCAATCCGTCCGACAGCCCGGTCCTGATCCTGGCCGTCACGTCGGACGAGAAGCCGCTGATTGAGGTTGACGACGCGGCCGACAACATTCTCAGCCAGCAGATCAGTCAGATCAGCGGCGTGGCACAGGTCCTTATCGGCGGCGAACAGAAACGCGCCGTCCGTGTGCAGGTCGACCCGGCGCGACTCGCCGCCATGGGTCTGACGCTGGAGGACGTTCGTCAGACCCTGGTCGATTCGACGGTGAACAATCCCAAAGGCTCGCTGAACGGCGAAAGACGCTCTTACACAATCTACGCGAACGATCAGTTGACCAAGGCCGAGGAGTTTCAGAACGTCGTCCTAGCCTACCGCGACGGCGCGCCGATCCGCGTCCGAGATATCGGGCAGGCGGTGGACGGGCCGGAAAACGCGCGAATCGCGGCGACCCAAAACAATAAGCCGGCGATCCTGCTGATCATCTTCAAGCAACCATCGGCCAACGTCATCGACACGGTGGAAGCGATCAAGGCGCGACTGCCGCGCCTGCTGGCTTCCATCCCGCCGTCGATCCATGTCGATGTGGTCAGCGACCGGACGCTGACCATTCGCGCGTCGGTCCACGAGGTGCAGTTCACGCTGATCCTGTCCATCGCGCTGGTGGTGATGGTGATCTTCCTGTTCCTGCGAAATTTCTGGGCGACGCTGATTCCCAGCGTCACGGTGCCGCTGGCGCTGATCGCCACCTTCGCGGTGATGTATCTGTTCGATTACAGCCTCGACAATCTGTCACTCATGGCGCTGACCATCGCGGTCGGCTTCGTCGTCGACGACGCCATCGTCATGCTGGAAAACATCTTCCGGCATATCGAAGACGGTATGAAGCCGATGGAGGCGGCGCTGAAGGGTGCTGCTGAGATCGGCTTTACGATCGTCTCAATCAGCCTTTCGCTGATCGCGGTCTTCATTCCGCTGCTTTTGATGGGCGGCATCGTGGGCCGGCTGTTCCGAGAGTTCGCGATGACGGTCAGCATCGCCGTCGTGCTGTCGGCGTTCATCTCGCTCACGCTGACACCGATGATGTGCTCGCGCTTTCTGCGCCGGCAGCACAGCCATGGCGCGGTCTATCGAGCGGTGGAGCGGGTGTTCGAGGGCATGCTAGGATTCTACCGGCGGACACTCGACATCGCGCTGAAGTTCCGCTTCGTGACCTTAATGGTGTTTCTCGTAACGGTGGGGTGCACTGCCTATCTGTATGCCGTCATCCCGAAAGGCTTCTTCCCCGATCAGGACAACGGCCTTTTGGTTGGCATCACGGAGGGCGCGCAGGACATCTCGTTCGCCGAGATGAAGCGGCGGCAGCATGCGTTGGGCGAGATCCTTGCTGCCGATCCTGACATTCAGGGCTTCTCCGGCGTGGTCGGCGGCACCGGAGGGCAGACGGGCAACAACGGGCGATTCTTCATCACGCTGAAGCCATTCACGCAGCGTACGTCGACAGCTCAGCAGATCATCGCCCGGCTGCGCCCGAAACTCGCCGCCGTCGAAGGCGGCCAATTGTTCCTGCAGGCAGCACAGGACGTCCGCGTCGGCGCCCGGCTGAGCAAGACCCTTTATCAATACACTCTTCAAGACTCAAACGCCGCCGAACTCTATCAGCTCGCACCGAAAGTTTTCGAGCGGCTGAAGGGCCTGCCGGAATTGCGCGACGTGGCGACCGACCAGCAAGTTGGCGGAGCAACCGCGACTCTCACCATCGACCGCGACGCGGCCGCGAGGTTTGGCGTACAGCCGCAGTTGATTGACCACACCCTGAACGATGCATTTGGGCAACGCCAGATCACGCAGTATTTCTCGCAGATCAACTCCTACCACCTGATCCTTGAGATACCAGCCGAGCAGCAAGGCGCGCTCGAGACGTTACAAAAACTTTACGTTCGATCGGCGAGTGGGGCGGTGGTGCCGCTCTCGACCTTTGTGAGGGTCGACTCGACGCCGGTGCAGCCACTGTCGATCGGCCACCAGAGCCAGTTCCCGGCAGTGACGATCTCGTTCAATCTGGCGCCGGCCGTCGCGCTGGGTCAGGCGACGGCGGCGATCGAGCGCGCTGTCACGGGAATGAACGCTCCGGCCACCTTGCAGGGGTCTTTCCAGGGTACCGCGCAAGCGTTCCAGTCGTCACTGTCGACGACGCCCTATCTGGTCGCGGCGGCCTTGGTCGCGGTCTACATCATTCTCGGCATTCTTTACGAGAGCTACATCCTGCCCTTGACTATCCTGTCGACGCTGCCCTCGGCGGGTGTCGGCGCCCTGCTGATGCTCATGCTGTTCGGCTATGATCTGTCGGTGATCGCGCTGATCGGCGTGATCCTGCTGATCGGCATCGTCAAGAAGAACGGCATCATGATGGTCGACTTCGCGATCCATGCCGAGCGCAACGACGGCGCCACACCGCTCGAGGCGATACGGCAGGCCTGCCTGTTGCGGTTCCGACCAATCCTGATGACCACAATGGCGGCGTTGCTGAGCGGGCTGCCTTTGATGCTGGGGCATGGCGCGGGCAGCGAGCTGCGCCGGCCGCTGGGGTTCGCGATGGTGGGAGGGCTGCTGCTGAGCCAGATCCTGACGCTTTACACCACGCCCGTAATTTACCTGTATCTCGACCGATTTCAGCACTGGCTGTCGCCCGCGCGGAAACCAGCAGTGCCAAGGCTCGCAGACCGGATGGGGGCGACGGCGGACTAAAGAGTCGTTGTGCCCGTCGAGCGCTCCATATGGCGACACAAGATCCGCGTTCCGCATAGCCGAGCACATCTCCGTTCCTACACCAGCTCAAAGTATGACTTTCCCGGTCTTACCTCGTCTTCGATATACTGGATCGAACACTTTTCACGTTCGTCAAACCGTGGCGAGACTGGGACATTTCGGCGTTTCAAACGGCGACCAAACTCCCCGTGGATGCAGTATCACTCTGGCAGGCAAGCCTCGCAAATCGCGACAATATGGCGATGGTCGGTTCCGCAACAGCCGCCGAGCACGGACAGTCTTGGCATCCGCTCACGCAAAGCCCTGTATCGTCGCCCAAGATCTGCCGGATCACCGATATCCAATTCCGTTGCAGCGTCCAGTTCCGCGTGACTCATTGTCGACGCATTGGCCCGCAACCCGATGATCCGCTCACGCCACCGGGCGGAATGTCCGACCACCTCGGCAAAGTGCATCGGATGCGCGCAGTTGATCATGTAGTAAGCCGGTCGATCATGGGTGGCCTGATCCACGCTCTCGATCGCCGCGGCCAGGGTCTGGCCGGACGGAAGCCGCCCGTCGGTTTCGAGAGTGAATGAAATTGCCACCGGGATGGACACGGCTTGTGCCGCGCGGACGACGCCGATTGCTTCGTCGGCATAGGTCATCGTGAGCGCCGTCACCATGTCGGCGCCGCTCTCCGCGAACGCCTCGACCTGCGGAAGATGGTAGGCTGCCGCGTCCGACGGGGACATTTTAAGCTCGACCTTGTAGCCATCACCGCGCGGCCCGATCAGGCCCTCAATGACAATCCGCGTAGGCGTGGGTCCGGCCGCGTCGCGGATACCCTTCGCCCAAGCCACCGCCTCGTGGTTGACCTGCCGCAAGGCGGCCGACGAATACCCGAGTTGCGCTCCCCAGTCGGGATTGGCGCGCCATGTTGGGGTGCCAAGTATGAAGCCAACGCCGCGGTCGACTGCGGTTTGCAGGAACGGAGCCATGTATCGCTCCATTCGTTCCCGACCGCCGGGATCCGATAACAGCGGGAACGAGGCAAAACACGGCAGCTCCACGCCTTCGAGGAATACCAGCCAGGTTTCCATGCCTCCATCGGTAAGGAAGACCGAACCGTCAAGCTGGGGAAGTGCTTGCCGAATCTGCGACATTTCGCCGACCTTTCCCACTCTGTCGTCAGAGTCTACGCGGACCGTCATCTGGGAGCACCAATTTATCGCATTTGGATCTTTCACGTCCGGCGAACCGTGGCGCGCAGAACGGCGTTTCGACAGGGTGAAACCCGACGAAGCTTCGCCAAGGCCCGGCCTCCAGCCAGAACTTGCCTCGATACGAGAGCAGGCCTCGGCACTCGACCAGACCGGTGTGTTTCCTGCCAAAGCGCTGAAACTGTTCGAGCGCACCGGTCTCCTTGCTGCTCCGATACCGGCTTGCCTCGGTGGTCTGGGATACGGCACCGAACCTTCGGGCGCCATGCCCCTTTCAGCTCTACTGCGGGATCTGGGCCGCACTTGGTTGCCGCTCGCACGGGTCTTCGAGGGACACGTCAACGCGATCCGCTTAATCGTGCGCTACGGCACGGCGGAACAAATAGCGCGAACAGCAGCCGATGCGAAATCCCACCTCTTCGCGATCTGGGCGGCCGAGGCAAAGCCGGTGCGTCTGGAGAGCGGCGTCCTTGACGGAGCCAAAAGCTTCGCATCGGGTGCGGGAGCCGTGACGCGACCGCTCGTCACCGTCGCACGCGACGGTGCCGAGCAACTCGTCCTGCTTGACCTGCCGCCCCTCGATACGAGGGTCGTCTCACGGCCCGACCTGGTCGGAATGCGGGGAGCCGGAACGGCAGAGGTCGATCTCACCGGCATTGCCGTGCATGACGATAACCTGATCGGGGCACCGGGGGACTATATGCGACAGCCGGAAATCTCGCTTGGCGCGTGGCGGGCGCTGCCCGGCTTGCTCGGGGGGTTGCTGGCCGTGACCGACGTCGTCGCGACAGAACTTCGCCGTAAGGATCGCGACGGCGACCCGACCCAACTGGCTAGGTTCGGCCAGATGATGCTCGCCTGCGAGACGGCGAGCCTATGGGTCGATCGCGTGGCCGTCGCCGCTGAGACGAAAAGCGCCGGGGAGGATGCAGCGACACTGGTGAAACTCGCGCGCCACGCCGTCGACCAGGCTTGTAGTCTGGTCCTTGACCACGCGCGGCGGGCGGTCGGCCTCGCGTCATTCGTGCGCCCGAATTCCGTCGAAAGAATCTGTCGAGACATCGACACGTATCGACGCCAGCCGGCGCTCGACGAGGTCCTGCTGGAAGCTGCCAAGCAACGGCTGCAGTCCGCGCAATGATGGCTGGTGACGTCCTGGCCGTCCTCCGTGATGCGCCGCTGCGTGATTTCCATGAGATCGCCGGCGATGCGCCGTTACTGATACTGGCGCCACATCCGGACGATGAGTCGCTCGGCTGCGGCGGTCTCATCGCCGGGGCGTGCTCGCGCGGGCACGACATACGGGTGGCGATTCTAACGGATGGCGGCATGTCGCACCCGCGCAGCCGGGCTTGGCCGCGCGAGCGCCTGATCGCCAGGCGGGCCGCCGAAGCGAAGGCCGCCGTCGGATGCCTGGGCCTGCCGCCGGCGCGGTTGTTGTTCTTCAATGAGCCGGATGGCGCTGCCGCCACGGAAGGGCCGGAGTTCGCAAAGGCTGTGGACCGGCTCGCGGACCTGCTGATCCGCGACCGGATCGGGACGGTTTTTTCGAGTTGGGTCGCGGACCCGCATTGCGATCACATCGCGGCCGCCCGGATAGCGAAAAGCGCTTGCGCCCTTGTCGGCGCGCGGCGTCTGTCCTACCCGGTCTGGGCGTGGACGCTACCGGACGACGCCGACGTGCCGGACGTCGCGGGCCGGGCAATGCGCTTCGAGGTCGGGTGCTACCTCCCGGCAAAACGGCGAGCCATCGAGTGCCACGCCACCCAGCACGCCGGGTTGATTGACGACGATCCGGATGGGTTCACGCTTCAAGGCGCGTTCCTCGCCGCGTTTGACCACACGACAGAAGTTTTCATCGCCGAGCCGTGAGCCAGCCGCCAGCTTATTTCGACGCGCTGTATGAGCGGGATCCCGATCCTTGGGAGTTCGCGACCAGCGAATATGAACGTGAGAAATACGACACGACGCTCGCGGCGCTGCCAGCCGGTCGTGTTGCGTCGGCGCTTGAAGTCGGCTGCGCGAATGGCGTTTTTACGCAACGTCTCGCTGCGCGATGCGATCGCCTGCTCGCACTGGACGGCTCGTCGCGTGCGGTTGACCTTGCACGATCGCGCTGCGCCGGATTGCGGCAGATCTCGTTCGAGCAACGCCTGATCCCCGCCCAATGGCCGACCGGCATCTACGACCTCATTTTGTTGTCAGAAGTGCTATATTTTCTTGATGCCAACGATTTGGCCGTCACCGCGGCCCGCGCAACAGAATGCATCGCCCCGGGGGGCTGCGTCGTGCTGGTGAATTGGCTGGGCGACACGGACACCACATTGACTGGCGACGCGGCCGCCACCTTGTTCCTCGCCGCGTGCGCTCGGGGATGTCCCGTCAAGACGGTATACCGGCCGCAATATCGGCTCGATATTTTGACCTACTGACAGCGTCAGGAGCCAGAACGTCGTCGAGGATGGCCCGCGCCGCACGTGTCTCCCGCGCGAGCCGCGTGACCGGCACGGGACGACGACGTAGCGAAGGCGCCGCAGCCTCGATCGCCGCCCAAGCCGCGCCAAAGCGAGGCTCGTCCAGCAGCATCGCGACGCGGTCAGGGCGCAACCCCAACAGGTCCGCGATCGGTGCGATCGCACCGCCCGTCCGGAATGCGCGCCGCGTGAGATATTGTAGACGGGCGCGACGTGCGGCGTCCGTCGCGGGCTCCAGGCGGTCGTCTATGAAGGCGTCGCGAGACGACATCCGCCTGCGGATAGTGTCGGCCATGCCGCCGGCCGCGCGTCCCTCGATTCGCCCCGACACGGTGACCCAGACCTCCGGCGCATGCCGCAGCCGCGCGTCATACCGCCGAAGTTCCGCCGCGAAGGCGCGATCCTCGCCCAGCGTCACGCGCGGAATGCCGCCCACACGTCGATACCACTCCGTCGTCACCGCGAAACTGGCACCCGATTCCTCCATGTGGCGCGGCCACGGGTCGTCCTGGTTCGGGTCCAGGCAACTGAAAATCTGATCGATCAGCGCGCCATAGGCACATTCGCGCGCATCGTCATCGTGCAGCGCCTGCGGGATGAGCCTTGCCTCGACCGGGTCGATCACCGCCCGGCCTGCTACCGCGTCGGCCCCCGCCCGAAGCGCCGCCACGTTGGCGGCGAGCCAATCGGGGGCGACGCGTCCATCGGCGTCAGTGGTGAGCAAGATTCCGTCCGGGCCGGCGAGATCAGCCGCGATATCCATGGCCATGGCACGTGCGCAGCCTGCGTTTGCCTCAGCCGCCGCGAAGTCATGGCCGACCACGTGCAGCGCGCCGGGAAATGACGCGGCCGCGCGTCGCACGACTGACGCCGTATCGTCAGTGCAGTTGTTGAGCAGCATCACCACCGCGTCCACCCGCGCGCGCCGCTGCGAGGCGAGCGCGTCGAGACAGCCACCAACTCGCGCCGCCTCGTTGCGGACAGGAATCGCGACGACGGTTTTCGACTGCTGCACGGGCGTTCCGAGGGGCTGTTGAAGGCAGCAACGGAACGCCCCATCAAAGGTTGCTAGCGCTCACTCCTCCTCGGAGTCCTCGTCCTTGTCATCCTGATGCTCGTAATACCAATCGAGTACGTCGTCGTGAAAATCAGGGTCTTTAAGCAGCCGCATCGCCAAGGCCAGCACGATCTCGGGCGCTGCCGGAAGGTCGCCACCCGCCTCCGGCACATCGGCTCCCGCGACCACGCGGACCGACATGGACCCGTCCTCCTCGCCGACGATCAACGCCGCCTCGGTCCGCTCCAGATCGACGGTCGTCGCGTCGGTGTGCTTCAGCGCCATGTCGAACTCTCCCGGTTGCGCGGGCGCCTGCTTAGCAGACGGCGGCCCGGACAAAAAAGACCAGAATGCTTCACTCCATATGCCACTCGCGCGGGAGCATGAATGGGAAGCCGGTTGCATCGTCGACCTCGATCTTCATGATCGGGGCCATCCATTCGCCCCAGCGGCGGTTCACCTCGCTCGCCCGCAGAGCCGCGATGGTCGCGGCGAGGTCGTCCGTCTCGAAATAGCCGAACAGGTCGAGACCGTGCCGGAAGATGGAGTAGTTGCGGATCCCCGCCTCTCGCAGGGCCGCGACCATGTCCGGCCAAATCTCGTCGTGTCGCCGCCGATATTCCGCTTCATGGCCGGGACGCACGCCCAGCACCCACATAAATCCCGCCATGCGTGTCTCCTCGCTCGAGGTGGTCAGAATACGACATGATAGCGATCGAGCACGCTCGCGCGGGGCGTGGCTCCATGGCCAGGGCGCGACGGCGCGCGAACCTGTCCGCCCCTATGCCAGAATGGCTCGTCGACGAGATCGTGCTGCATCGGACCTGGCAGCGGCTTCAACTCAAACAATTCGGCCGACGGGCTGGCCAAGGACAAGTGGAGGCTAGCGGCCGTCAGGACCGCCGTGCTCCAGGCATGGGCGTTGATGGTCCGTCCCGCCGCCTCGACGACCGCCGCCGCCGCGCGGAAGCCGGTGACCCCCTCGACGCGTGCAGGATCGATGCCGAACACGTCGACCACGCCCTGATCGAGCCACCCTGTGTAGCCCGCGACCGACCATTCACGCTCGCCAGCGGCAACCCGCGCACCGGTCGCGTCCCGCAGCGCCGCGTGGTCGTCGCGGCGGCTGGGGTGGAATGGTTCCTCGATCCAGGCGATCCCGTAATCCTGCATTCGGCTCACGGTGGCGACGGCGGTGGGCAGGTCCCAGACCGTGCCGTTGCCGGCATCCACCATGATCCCCGCCTCCGGGCCGATCGCGGCGCGCAAGCCGGCGACCAGCGCCACATCATAGTCCGGGTGACGTCCGGCACGTGATTCTCCGCGCTTGCCCAGGCCCAGCTTCACGGAGCGAAAACCACCCGCGATGTGCGCGGCGATCTCCGACACCGAGGCGTCGAGCGTCGGCTGATTGACATGCAGGCTGGCGCAGGCCGGCAGGCTGTCATGCACACGGCCGAACATGTCCACGAGCGGCACGCCGGCGTCTTTCGCGGCGATGTCCCAGAGCGCCATGTCGAGTGCGGAGATCGCGAAACTCGCGATGCCGCCCTCGCCGTACCACCAGGCATGCGCCTTCATTGCCCGCCACGCCGAGGCAGTATCGCAGGGGTCAAGCCCGCGCAGCAGCGGCGCAAAGCCGTCCGCGATGATCGTCGCCGTGGCGCGGCATGCTTCGGGCCACATCGCCACGCCCTCGCCCCAGCCTTCAACGCCGGCATCCGTCCCAACCCGGACCAGGACCGTCATGCGGTCTTGGCCGAAGTCATTAGGTTCCGGCCAGCGAAGCACGATCGGCGTGATGGAGGTGATCCGCATTGGTCCCGTCGTTTCCAGTTGGCGGTTCGCGCTTGGCAAGATGCCACAGTCCGGAATAGCCTCGGCGCAAAGCTAATTGGTTTGGCCAATCACGGCCATGGGGAGGCAACATGCTCAAGGGGTCTTTTCGCCGTGCACTGCTTGCATGCGCAGCGACGACGTGGGTTGCCGCCGCCGCCCACGCCGAGGCGTTCCATGGCTTCGACCCGACGACCCATGATGGCTCAATGCTCGCCGCGAGCGATCTTACCGCCATGGTGGCGGAGGCGGCCGCCAAACCGCGCGACGGCAAGAAACTGACGATCGGCTTTGCCAATCTTCAGCGTGACATCGTGTTTTGCGTGAAGGTCGAGCAGGGTATTCTTGCCAACGCGAAGGCGGCCGGCATCGAGGTGGTCGTCGCCGACAATCGGCTCGACGGCGCCACCGCGCTCAACAATGCCGAGAGCTTCCTGCAGCGAGGCGTCGACGCGGTCATCGAGTTTCAGACGGACGCGAACTTCGGCGCGACGATCATGAACAAGATGAAAGAGGCCGACACCCGCGTCACCGCCATCGACATCCCGATGCCGGGGGCCACGTTCTTTGGTGCGAACAACCCACGCTCCGGATTCATGGGGGGGTCTTATCTGGCCCAGGCGGCGGCGAAGAAGTTCGGCGCAGAGAAGGTGCGCCACGGCTACCTCGTCGTGGGCGAGTTGCCGCAATCGGGCGCGATCCCGGCGATGCGCACCGGCGGACAAGTCGCGGGCTTCCTCGCTTCCGCGGAGGGTTTCCAGGCCGATCACGTCATCAAGATCGACACCAAGAACACCCTGGAGGAGAGCTTCACCCAGATGACCAACGTGCTGCCGCGCATTCCGGCCGGCGCGCCGATCATGGTCACCGCGATCAACGATCAGGCGACGATCGGCATGGTGCGCGCCACGAAGCAGGCCGGGCGCGAGGCGGACGTGGTGGCGGTCGGCATGGGGGCCGACGAGGGAGCCGCACTGGTCAGCGAGCCGGCGCTGGCCGCCTCGGTAGGCTATTTCCCGGAACGTTACGGAAATTACTTGGTGCCGCTGGCGCTGATGCAGCTCGCGGGCAGGGCGACGCCGTCGACGGTGTTGGTGAACCACGTCATGGTAACCAAAGACAACATCTGCAAGTTCTATCCCGACCAGCCTTGCGCGCAGGTCGACGAGATCACCTTCCAGTTTCCGAAGGAGGCATTCGAGAAGCACTTGGTCTCGCTACGCGCCTCGCCCGAGCTGAAAGGCTTTGAGAACCTCATTCCGTCCGACTGAGATGCCTGCCCGGCTCCAGATGAGCGGCATTGGGAAATCGTTCGGCGGTGTCGCGGTGCTGTCGTCGGTCGATCTGACAGTGGAGCCCGGCGAAGTCGTGGCGTTGCTCGGCGCGAACGGCGCCGGGAAATCCACGCTGATGAAGATTCTCGCGGGGCTGTATCCGCGCGACGTCGGCGAAGTCCGCATCGACGGCGCTGCCCGGGCGCTGGCGAGCCCCGCCGCGTCCGTGGCGGCGGGCGTGCGGATGCTGCCGCAGGAGATTTCGGTCATGCCGGACATGACGGTCGCCGAGAACATTTTTCTCGGCGACCTGCCGATAACGCGCGCCGGCGTCCACGACGCGCGGATGCGACGCGAGTCTCGCGAGTTGCTCGGACGGCTCGGGTTCGCGGCCATCGATCCGAGCACGAAAGTCGGCCGCCTGCCGGTCGCGGAACAACGCATCGTTGAGATCGCCCGCGCGCTTGCCGGTCGGGCGAAGCTGCTGGTGATGGACGAGCCGACGGCGGCGCTGACCGAGCAGGAGGCGCGGCTGATTTTTCGGATCATCCGCGGGCTGCAGGCCGAGGGCGTCTCGGTCATATATATCTCCCACTATCTCGCGGAAGTGTTCGAGATCTCCGACCGGATCGTCGTGCTGCGCGACGGCCGAAATGCCGGCACGTTCCCCACCGCCGGCGCATCGCGCGCGGAGATACTTTCGGCAATGCTCGGCACGACGCTTGGCGACATGTACGCGGGCGTCCCCACAGTGCCTGGCGACAAGGTTCTTCAGGTTGAAAAGCTGTCGCTGCCGGGCCGCCTGGCCGACATCGATCTGTCGCTGCGCGCCGGCGAGGTCCTTGGGGTGTTCGGCCTGATCGGCTCCGGCATCGAGGTCCTCGGCCGCGCGCTGTACGGCGCGTTGGGCGCGGTCGACGGCCGCATCAGGCTGCGTGGCCAGGACTACCGGCCACGCAGCGCGGAAGCAGGCAAGCGCGCGGGCATCGGCTTCGTCGCCGCCGAGCGCAAAAAAGAAGGGGTGATCGCCGAATTGAGCCTGCGCGAGAACATCGCGTTGCCGTTTCAGGACCGCTTCGAGCGCGGGCCGTTCGTCTCGCGCGCCGCCGAGACGTCGCACGCGGGAAAATGGATCCGCGAACTGGGCATCCGCGCGCGCGGGCCGGAGCAGAAGCTCCGCACGCTCTCGGGCGGCAACCAGCAGAAAGTGTGCCTCGCGCGCTGGCTGGTCGACGGCGTCAAGCTGCTGATCCTCGAAGAGCCGACGCGCGGCGTCGATGTCGGCGCGCGCAAGGAAATCTATGCGCGGCTGCGCGACCTCGCCGCAAAAGGCTTCGCGATCCTCGTGCTGTCGTCGGACGTCGAGGAGATCGCAGGATTGTCGGACCGCTCAATCGTCCTCGACCGTGGCCGCGTGGTCGGCCGGTTCGACGTGAACACGCCGCCGGCCACGCTGATGGCCGCCACCGAATCCGACCCCGCGTTCGAGGCGGCCTGACCCATGAGCACAAGTGTCGCCCTGCCCGCCGTCCGCCCGATCGCGGCCTTGCTAGGGAGGTCCTGGTCCGGGGTCGCGGTCCTGCTGGCGTTCTATATCGCGCTGGCCATCGTGTTCTCGATTCTGTCGCCGTATTTCCTGAGCATTCGCAATATGCTGTCGATCGGTGCAAACGTCGCCTTCATGGGGCTTATGGCAGCGACCGGCACGCCGCTGATCATCGCAGGCGGCCTCGATCTGTCGGTGGCGGCGGTTGCAGGCTTATCGGGCGTGGTGATCTCGCTGCTGTATGCGAGTGGTTTCGACATCTGGGCAGCAGTCCCGGTGGCGCTGCTGGTCGCCGCCGCGATCGGCGCGGGAAACGGGCTGCTGACCACGCGGCTAAAACTCAATCCGCTGATCGTGACCTTGGGCATGATGAGCATCGTCTCCGGCCTGTCACTCGTAATGACCGGTGGGCTCACGCGGCCGCTCATGGTGCCGGGTTTCAACTGGATCGGCGGAGGGCGCTGGTTCGGCGTGCCGGTGCCGCTGATCCTGATGCTGGTGACGTTCGCCGTATTGTGGATCGTGCTGACCCGCACGAAATTCGGTCGCTACGTCTACGCCTCGGGCGGCAATCCGGAGGCCGCGCGACTGATCGGCGTTCCGGTCGAGCGAGTCGTCATCACGCTCTACGTCCTCTCGGCGCTGTCGGGCGCGCTGGCCGGCACAGTGCTCGCTGCCATGCTTGGAGCGGCCGCGCCGAACGCTGCGTCGCAGCATTTGCTGACGGTAATCGCGGCGATCATCCTCGGCGGTACGTCGCTGTACGGTGGGCGCGGCAGCGTTTGGGGAACACTGCTGGCGGTGCTCATCCTCGGAACGTTGGCGAACGGCCTGACGCTTCTGAACGTGTCGAGCTTCTGGCAGGATGTCACGCGCGGGGTTGTCCTGGTGCTGGCGATCAGCCTCGACCGCATACGCACCAACGCGTTCGGCGATTGAGCATGGACGCAGCTGACGCCTATGCGCCGATCGAGCGGCAGTCGCTCGCCGAACAGGTGGCGCGGCGGCTGCTCGACCTCGTGCGCACCCGCAACCTGAAGCCGGGTGACATGCTGCCGCCGGAACGCGAGCTCGCGACGCTCATGCAGGTGAGCCGGCCGAGCGTGCGCGAGGCGGTGCGCGGCCTGCAGATCCTCGGCGTGCTGAAGGCACGACAAGGGTCCGGGATCTATGTCTCGTCGCTCGGGGCGGCCGATCTGCTCGGGCCGCTGCAACTGCTGATCACGCTCGATCCGCGCAACGTCGACGCGCTGTACGAGGCGCGGGTTTTGATCGACGGTGAGATCGCGCGCATGGCCACTCGTACCCTGCCCGATGTCGAACTGGAACGGCTGCGGCAGATGATCGAGGTGCAGCGCGGACTGATCGACGATCCGCTGCGCTTCAGAGTCTCCGATATGGAGTTTCACAGCACCATCGGTGAGGCGACCGGCAACCCGGTTCTGGAGCGGGTGTCGCACGCGCTGTATGTGCTCGGCATGGAATATCGCCGTATCGCCTCGGAGACACCCGGTGTGCTGATGCAATCGCTGCGTGACCACGAGGCGATCATCGCGGCGTTCGCGGCGCGCGACGCCGAGGGCGCCGCGACAGCGATGCATCTGCACATGCGCAACGTACACCGCTCGACGGTCGACGCGATGGTGCGGGCATGAAGGCGCGGATCGGAGTCATCGGCGCGGGATGGTGGGCGGTGGTGAATCATCTGCCGGCGCTTGCCGCGATTGCCGAGTGCGAGATCGTCGCCGTAAACCGGCTCGGCGCGGAGGAATTGGCGCTCGTGCAGTCGGTGTTCGCGGTCCCGCTCGGATTCGAGGACACGCACGAGATGCTGCGCACCGTGCCAATGGACGGCGTCGTGATCTCGTCCCCGCATGTGGTGCATCACGAGCATGCGCTGGCGGCGTTGGCCCACGGATGTCACGTTCTCGTCGAGAAGCCGATGGCGACGACAGCCACCGATGCGCGCGATATCGTGACGGCAGCGGGACGCGCGGGGCGACAGGTGGTCGTGCCGTGCGGCTGGAATTTCCGGCCATGGACCGAGACGGCTCGCGGCCTGGTTCGCGAACTGGGCGACGTTCGCCATGTCGTGCTGCAGATGGCGACACCCCTCGCCGACCTGTTCGCCGGTGAGCCGATGGCCGAGACGGCCAACGCGATGTTTCGGCCGCCCGCCTCGACCTGGGCCGACGCGGCACGGGCTGGCGGCTACGGTTGGGGGCAGCTTGTCCATGCGCTGTCACTGCTGTTTCGCGTGACGGAGCTGCGGCCCGAGGCAGTGTTCGCGATGACGGGGAACTCGGCAGCAGGTGTGGACTACTACGACGCCGCAGCCGTTCGTTTTGTCGGCGGCGCGACGGCGGCGTTATCCGGTTCCGCCACGGTGCCGAAGCATCGCGGCTTCCAGATCGATCTTCGCATCTTCGGCACGGAGGGCATGCTGCTTTTGGACGTGGAGCGTGCGAGGTTGGAACTGCGGCGGCATGACGGGCGGGACACGGTAGTCCCGTTGACCGACGCCGAGGCGGCGTACGAATGCGCCACCCCGTTGCGAGTCCTAGTGGATCTGTGCCTCGGTCGCGAGACGCTCAACCCGGCGGACGGCGAAGTCGGCGCCCGCGCGGTCGAAGTACTGGACGCGATGCACCGCTCGGCGGCGAGCGGTCGGATGGAGCGCGTGTGATGCGGCTGTCGCTGACGTCCTGGTCGTTGCCATCCTGCACCCTGGCCGAGACGGTCGCGATCGCCCGCGCCCTCGGCATCGGCGCGATCGACCTCGGCTATTTTTACGGCTCGGCATTGGACCGCGCGGCGATCCTGGCCGAACCGGAGAAAATGGCCGAGAAGGTTCGCGGCCTCGGCATCGACGTCGCGAACTTCTATCATTTGTTCGGGGGTTCGCTTGCGGAGCGCAACCTCGCCGACCCCGCGTCCCACGACGCGAACGAGCGGGATTTCCGCGTGGTCGCAAAATTCTGCAAGTTGGCGGCGATCCCTACGGTGTTCGTGTTGCCCGGCATCTGCAACCCGGGACAGGGCCGGCCCGAAGCGCTGATGGAATCAGGAAAGATCCTGCGGAGGCTGGTGGCGATTGGGCATCAGGCGGGCATCGAGGTCACGATTGAGCCGCACGTCCATTCATTCCTCGAAAGCCCGCACCTAACTCTCGATCTGCTCGACCGCGCGCCGGGCTTGAAGCTCACGCTCGACTACGCGCACTTCGTCTGTCTCGGCTGGCGGCAGGACGAGATCGACCCGCTGGCGGCCTCCGCCGCGCATGTGCATTTGCGACAGGCTCGGCCAGGCGTGCTGCAGGCGAAGTTCGCGAAGGGTACGATCAATGTGCCGGCGCTGCTGGGGACGTTGCGCGACGCGGAATACGATGGCTGCCTCGCGTTGGAGGCGGTGCATCAGGACTACATGGACACGATCAGCGACGACGTACTGACCGAGACGATCGCGATGCGCGACGCGGTGCGCGCCTGGATCGGATGATCGCGCTCGTCATCGGAGGCGCGGGGGGCATCGGTATGGAAATCTGCCGTCGCCTCGCTGCCGACGGATTTTCCGTGGTCGTTGCCGATCGCGACGAGAACGCGACGGCGCGCGTGGCCTCGGAGGTTGGTGGGCTGGCCACGATGATAGATCTTGCCGACGAGGCGTCGGTTGAAGCCGTCATTGGTACGAATGGGCCGGCGGTCCTTGTCAACGCGGCCGGGATCCACATGCAGAAACTCGTGGTCGATACCGATGCGGCGGAGTGGGATCGTATCCAGGCGATCAACGCGCGCGGCCCGTTCCTCGCCTGCCGAGCCGCCGCCCGTCCGATGATGCGCGCGGGGTTTGGTCGGATCGTCAACGTAACGACGCGGCTCGGCTTCGGCAACCCGTATTCGGCCGCCTACATGGCGTCCAAGAACGCGCTATGGGGTTTGACACAGTGCCTCGCCGTGGAACTTGCATCATACGGCATCACGGTCAACGCGGTCGCGCCCGGCCATGTCGGACCCGGCACCGGCATGGAAGCAGCGTTCCGTGCGAAGGCAGACAAACTGGGCATGGAGTGGGAAGTGTTCGAGGCGCAGGTGCTGCGCACCATTCCGGTCGGACGCTGGTGTCGCCCAGAAGACATCGCCGCGGCCGTGTCCTATGTCGTCTCGCCACAGGCCGGGTTTCTGACAGGCGAGACGATCAACGTCACCGGCGGGTTCACGGGGTACGGCATCGCGCCCCCGCGCGAGGCACGGTTTGCATGAGCGGCCTTTCGATCGCGGACATTTTGCGTCCCGGCTTCTCCACGCCTTGGGATGCGCCGACCATTCCACCCTTCCCGTTCTCGTTCCGCAACGCGGAAATCCTGACGCTCGTCTGGCGGACGACGGAGGCGGCGGTCGCAAGACTTCTGCCGCCGCCGCTGGAGCCGGCAAGTGACGTCGTGATGGCCCACGTCTACCGAATGCACGACACCGACTGGCTCGGGGCCTATGGAGAGAGCAATGTCTCCGTCGGGTGCCGCCTGCCAGATGCGAACCTCGAAGGCAGCTACTCGCCCTATCTGTTCCTGTCGTCGGACGTGGGCGTCGCGCACGGGCGCGAAGTGCATGGTCAACCGAAGAAGCAGGGGGAGCCGACCCTTGAGATCCGCGGCGATTTGACGGTGGGGCTCGTGCGGCGCAACGGCATCGACATTCTGACGGGCACGCTGCCGACCAAGCAGCGGCGGGCCTCGCTCGACATCCTGCGCGGGCATTTCGATTTCACGGAAAACGTCAACCTCAAGGCGGTGGACCACATCGACGGCCGCCCAGCGATCAGGCAGCTGACAGCGCGGCGGCTGGCCGATGTCGTGGTGCGCGAATGCTGGACCGGGCCGTGCACCGTGGAACTGCGGCCGAACGCGCAGGCACCGGTGCATCGACTGCCGGTCGTCGACATGCTGGACGGGCTATACTGGCGCGCCGACTTCACGCTCGTCGCCGGGCGCGTGGTGCACGACTACCTCGATCCGGGGCAAAGGAAAGCAAAATGATCTCGAAGCGGACGTTGCTTCTTTCGGCAGGCATGACGGCGATCGCGGCCGCAGCGCGCGCGGCCCCGTTCCATGGTTTCGATCCGGGCAACGTCGGTCCTGCCGCGCCTTCGGCGGAGGCGCTGCAGGCCATGGTCGCCGAGGCCTCCAGCCGGACGCCGCCTCGCAACGGAACGCGGTACGTGTTCGGCTACACGATGTGGGGCGGCTCTTCGCCGTTTTCACAGCTGAACCGGCAGGGCCTTCAGGACCTGGCCGATGCCGCCGGCATCACGCTGCTGGTCGCCGACAACGAATGGGACCCGCAGAAGAACGTGGCCAACGCACAGTCCTTTGCGACGCGCAACGTGGATGCGGTAATCAACAGCCTGTTGGACGTGCAATTCGGGCCGGCGGTCAAGCGGCCGCTGGACGAGGCCGGCATCCCGATCGTCTCGCTGGACATTCCGATCGCAGGCGCCGCCTGGGTCGGCGTCGACAACGCCCGAGCCGGCTTCCGAGCTGGCACCTATCTGGCGCAGAGCGCGATAGGTCGCTGGGGCGTAGATGCGGCGCGGGCCAGTCTCGTGCTCGCTGCATTCCCGCTGGTCGGGCCGAATGGTCGCCTGCGCAATCTGTCGCAGGAGGCTGCGGTCCGTGCAGCGCTCCCGGGCCTGAGAGACTCTCAAGTGACCTGGCTCGACATGCAGGGCACCGGCGAGAGCGGCTTCCAGACCATGAGCGACCTGCTCGGGCGGCTCGATCCGGAACGGCCCGTTCTCGTCGCCTCGTTCAGCGACGAGCAACTCGCCGGTGCCCTGCGCGCGCTGGAGGCGGCGGGACGAGCGGACAAAACGTTGGCGATCGGCATGGGCGGCGAGCGGCTCGACGCCCTGGCCGCCGATCCGGCGTTCGTCGGCACCATGTCGTTTTTCCCACGCGGTTACGCGAATGCCGCGATCCCGACGGCGCTGGCGCTTCTGTCCGGTTCCGAGATGCCGAAGAACGTGTTCGCGTTCAGCGATCTCGTCACCCCGACGACGGTGTGCGGCGTCGATGCGGCCATCCGGTGCCGGCCGCGCCCGTCCTGGCAGCCGGCGGTCGAGAGAGTCGACGAGGCTGCCTATCGCCGCTACGTCGAGAGCCTGTATCAGCGCCCCGAATTTCGCGATTTCCAGATACTGTTGCCGCCAGTTCCCGGAGGGTGAGCGTGCCGAACGCCGAGATCGAAGCCATCCGCGCGGCGATCGCGGCCAACCCGAGGCCGCCGGGTCTGGCAGACCGTCGGGCGCGGCTGGACCGGATGTCGGGAATCGCGCCGTTGCCCGACGATGTCGTCGTCACCCCCGTTTCGGCCGGCGGCGTGGACGCCGAATGGACTGCGACGCCGTCGGCCGATCCGTCACGCGCGATGCTGTATCTGCACGGCGGCGCATACGTCTCCGGCTCGGCGGTCAGCCACCGGTTGATGGTGGCCGAGGCGGGGCGGCAGGCAGGGATGCGCACGCTCGCGCTGAATTACCGCCTCGCGCCGGAGCATCCGCATCCCGCGGCGGTCGAGGATGCGCTGGTCGGTTATCGCTTCCTGCTCGCCGAAGGGTTTCCGGCGGAGCGGATCGTGGTGGCGGGCGACAGCGCCGGCGGTGGGCTGACGCTCGCGCTGCTGGTGTCGTTGCGCGACGTGGGCGAGCGGCTCCCCGCCTGTGCGTGGGTAATCTCGCCGTGGATCGATCTAGAAATGACCGGCGCAAGCATGATGGACAAGGCGGCCGTCGATCCAATGATCCAGAGGTCATATCTGCGGGAGGTGGCAGCGCAGTATGCCGGCGGCGGCGATCCGGCGGCGGCGCTAATCTCGCCGCTGCATGCGGATCTGCGCGGCCTGCCGCCGTTGTTGATCCAGGTCGGCACGGCCGAGACGCTGCTGGACGACGCGGTGCGCCTCTCCCGCGCCGTCGGGATGGCCGACGGAGTCGCGACGCTGGAGATTTATACCGACATGATCCATGTCTGGCACCTGTTCCACCCGATACTGGAGCCAGGGCGACGCGCGCTGGCGGCGGCGGGGCGATTCGTTCGGCAGCATTCATAAGCGGTGGAGCGCGTGGCAGAATCTTCTTCCCTTCTCTCTCCCGCAGCGCGGGAGAGGCGGCGAGGCGGCGCCGCTAGCGGGACAGCGCCGCCTCTCGCGCCTGCGGGAGAGGGTCCGGCCTTTTCCTGCGAGTTCGGCCCGACCCTTGCGAACCACCTGCCCATGGCGCTTGTCGCCCTCGACC
Organism: Acetobacteraceae bacterium; assembly: GCA_965246915.1. Lineage (GTDB taxonomy): Bacteria > Pseudomonadota > Alphaproteobacteria > Acetobacterales > Acetobacteraceae > CAVRQM01. The sequence goes on along the minus strand of CBDFGB010000033.1, from coordinate 279,453 downwards.
GGCTGGGCGCCTCGTCGGACCGCATGGCGCGGTTCGCGGACACGTACCGCCTTGCGAACCGCCTCGTCCCCCCGCCGCCATCTGTCGCCGCGATCGCGTGGGACGCCTGGACCACCCATCTCGGCGACCGCTCGCGCGAAGCCGATTTTCGCGCGTTCTTCAAAGCCGAATTGCATCGGATCGGACCCGCCGAATTGCAGCGCCGGGCTTTGCCGACGCTGCTGCCCGGGATCGCGGCCAGCGCGCTGCATGCGCTGATGCGGCTGGCTTACGCGAACCTCACGAACACGCCGGACGAGATCGCGACCGCCCTGGGATACTGGGCTGCAACGTATCTGCCGCTCGCGCAAGGCGGCTCGACGCGCGACACCAACGATCCCGGGGAGATCCTCGCGCGATTGCGCGGTCACTCGCATCTCTCGCTGATCGAGCCGGAAACCGACCTGCTGTGGCACGCCATGCGCGCGGTCGGCCACGATGCGCATTTCGCGGCCGAGTTGGACCGGTTCGATGCGCATGCGGGCAGCCTAACGACCCTCGCGTCGGCCGCGCTGGCGCTGTTCGTGGCGGCGAACGATTTCTGCGCGCTGCATGCCCTGACCTCGATGCACTGGTTGCGGCTGATCCCGGTCAACCTCATCGATCGCGGCGCGGCGCTGCGCCATCTCTGGCGGGCGCTGGCGGCGGTCTATCCCAAGATGGGCATGCCCGAATTGATGACGGCGCGGACGTTGGACGACCTACGCCACGCCTCTTGCCCGTCCTGGCACGACATTTCCGCCGCCGCCATCGCCTCCGACGACGAACACGACATCAGCCTGGTGTTCTCCGCACGCGAGGAGGAACGGTTCTATGGCGATACGTTGTATCGCTGGGTGGCCGCCCGGCGCATGGGGCTGCTGTGACCGATAATATCCTCGCGAATGCCCGCCTGGACGATGGGCGGCTGGTCGACATCACGATCATTGGGGGCGTGATCGATCGCATCGCCGACGCGGGCTCCGAATCGGCCGACGCCGTGCAGGTAGGCGGACGGCTGGTCTTACCAGGCTTCGTCGATGGTCATATTCATCTCGACAAGACGCTGCTGGGCCTGCCGTGGCAGCCGCACCGGCCGGGCGCCTCCGTGCCTGAGCGGATTGAGGCGGAGAAGCGCCAGTTGGCCGAAACGCCGCTGTCGACCTTCGAGCGCGCGAGCGTCCTGGTGCGGCAGGTGATCTCGTTCGGGACGACGCGGCTGCGCTGCCATGTCGATATCGATCCCGGCGTGAAACTGGCCAACCTGCACGCGGTGCTCGCGGTGCGCGAGACGTTCTCGGAAAACATCGACATCCAAATCGTCGCCTTCCCGCAAAGCGGCATCCTGGCCGCCCCCGGCACGGCCGACCTGCTCGACGCCGCGCTGAACGAGGGCGCGGGCGTCGTGGGCGGCCTCGATCCCGCCGGCATCGACGACGATGTCGAAGGCCATCTGCGCGTGGTGTTCGGCTTGGCGGAGCGGCATGGCGCGGCCATCGACCTGCATCTGCACGACCCCGGGCCGCTCGGCGCGTTCGAGCTGCGCCGTATCGCCGAACGCGCTAGAGCGGCCGGCATGCAGGGCAAGGTGGCGGTTAGCCATGCGTTTGCCCTGGGCGACATCGATCGCGATGACTTCTCGCGCACCGCCGATGCACTGGCCGAGGGTGGCGTCGCCATCATGACGAATGGACCGGGATCCGCCCCGATACCCCCGGTCGCTGACCTGACGGGGCGTGGAGTGCTCGTGTTTGCTGGATCCGATAATATCCGTGATTCATGGTCGCCCTTCGGCAATGGCGACATGTTGGAACGAGCTATGATAATCGCTTATCGATCAGGCTTCGGGACCGACGACGAGTTACGGCTCACGCATGCATTTGCGACCTCACATGCGTCGCGGGCCACCGGAATCGAGAGGTGTCGCGTGGCGGTCGGCGGCCGCGCAGATCTAGTGGTCCTTCCAGCTGCGCATGTGCCCGAGGCGGTGGCGAGCCGCCCTACCGACCGTATGGTGTTCAAGCGGGGCCGGCGCGTGGCTTGATGGCATATTGCTTGCTGCGGCACGCGGCGGGCAACAGGGGAGCACGGCACATGCGCTATACGGTTGGCTGGATCATTGTCGCGGGCCTGCTCGCCGCGAGCGCGCGTGCCGACGACTCCAAGCCTTACGCGGGCGTCGCGCTGACGCTCGCTTCTCAAAACGATCCGTTCGCCACCGCGCTGGTGGCGCTGGCCCCGAAGTTCGAGGCGGCAACCGGCGTCAAAGTCACGGTCGACGTGCTGAGTTACCCGGAGTTGCTGACCAAGGTGACGGCTGACTTCCTCGGCAAGACCGCGGACTACGACCTCGTCACCACCGACAACGTGTGGACCGGGCAGTTCGCGGAGTCCGGCTACACCGTGGTGCTCGACGACTGGATCAAGCGCGACGCGGCGGAGATCGACGCGGGCGACATCTATCCGGTAATCATGGAATCACTCGGAAGCTATAAGGGCCACCAGATCGCCTTCCCGTTCGCCGGCTACGCCAACGTGCTGGCCGCCCGGACCGATCTGTATCAGGCGGCTGGCTTGCCGTTGCCCGCGACGATGCAGGCCATGGTGGGTGCCGCGCGGAAAATCACCGACCGGCCGAAGAACGTCTATGGTTGGGTCGCCAACGGCCAGAAAGGGCCGGCGGTGGCGCAGGACTGGATGCAGTACAATTCGCAGCTCGGCGGCAGCATTCTCTCGGCAGACGGGATGCCGGCGCTCAATTCGGCGGCGAACGTCAAGAGCCTGACCGTCTACAAGCAACTGTTCGACGAGACGGCCCCGCCAGGCGCCGTGGACTACGACTGGGGCGGCCGCGAGGAATCGTTTCGGCAGGGGCTGGTCGCCAACATGCAGACCTGGTCGGTAGGCGCGGCCGCCTACGGCAATTCAGCGCAATCGAAAGTGGTCGGCAAATTCACCATCGCTCTGGCGCCCCCCGGCGAGGGCCTTCGGCCCACCTACGGCGTCGGCGGCTGGGGCATCGGGATCAACGCGGCCAGCGAGCCGAAAAAGCAGCAAGCGGCTTGGACGTTCATCAAATGGGTGACCGGCAAGGCGTGCCAGAAGGAGATGGCGCTGCTGGGCGGCGGCGGAGTGATCCGCCGCAGCACCACGCACGACCCGGAGTTGCTCGCAAAATTTCCGTTCTTCGCGGTGGTCGACACGTCGTTCGAGCACGGCAACGGCGAGTTCCGACCGCGTATTCCGCAATATCCGCAGATCCAAGATCTTCTGGGCACGGCGGTCAACGCTGTGCTGGTCGGCAACGCCGATCCGCAGACGGCGCTCGATGAGGCGCAGCGGAAGGCGTTGAAGCTGTTTTGAGGCGACTCCTTCTCCCGCCCAAGCGCTGGAGAGTGGGCGCTGAGGCACTGTCAGAGGGCCATCGAACCCTCTCCCGCGCTTGAAGCAGGAGTGGGCTGGGGTGAGGGTGTTGCCCGCGCGAAGAGACCTGTTTCTCCCCCTGATGGCCCTGCCCGCCACGATCTTCGTCCTGGCTGTCGGCGGTGGGCCGGTCGCGAAGGGCTTGTATTATAGTCTGTTCGACTACGATCTGCAGCGGCCGGCGCGCGCAAAATTCGCTGGGTTCGACAACTACGTCGAACTCTGGGCGGACCCGACCAACCGGCATGCTCTGGGCAATACGCTCGTGTTCACCATCTCCGCCGTCGGCATCGAATTCGTGCTGGGGCTGGCGCTCGCCCTGCTGCTGTGGCGCGACGGGCTGGTGACGCGGCTGGCGCTCGCGCTTCTGCTGGTGCCGGTGAGCCTGACGCCGCTCGCGGTCGGACTGGCGTTCCGGGGATTGCTCAACGCGGATTTCGGGCTGGTCGGCTACTGGGCGCGGATCGGCGGCGTCAGTGGCGAGCACGGCTTTCTCGGCAACCCCGCCACCGCCCTGGGAACGCTGGTGGCGATCGACGTGTGGCAGTGGACCCCGCTGCTGGCGCTGGCGCTCACCGCCGGGCTGAAAGCCATTCCCCAGGAAGTGGTCGAGGCGGCGCGGATCGATGGCGCAGGCGGCGTTCTCCTCCTGCGGCGCATCCTGCTGCCGATGCTGCTCCCGACGGCCCTGGTGGCGGTGATGATCCGGGCGATGGATGCGCTCCAGGTATTCGACATCGTCTACGCGACGACTCAGGGCGGTCCGGGCGACGCCACCACGACGCTGATGTTCCAGGCGGTCAAGCAGGGGCTCGCCTTCTTCCAGATTGGCGCTGCCTCGGCGATCTCGAACCTGCTGATCGCCTGCATAGCCGCCATGGTGGGCGTGAGCCTGCTGCTGATCCGGATCGCCAATCGGCGCGGCGCGTGACGAGCCGACAGGCCGCGCTGTGGCAGGGCGTAGCGCTTGCCGCCTGCCTCGTGGCGTTCCTGGCACCTGTGGGGTGGCTGCTTTCCACCGCCTACAAGCCGGCGCGCGACATCTTCTCCAGCCCGCCCCGCTTCTTCGGCAGTGGCTTCACGCTGGACAATTTCCGTGCCGTCACGGAACTGTTCAACGTCCCCCTTCTGGTGCTGAATAGCGCGGCGATCAGCCTTGGATGCACGGCTCTGGCGCTGCTGCTCGGCGTCCCGGTTGGCTATGCCCTCGCGCGGGTCCGGGCGCGATGGGCGAGTTGGATCGGGGCGATGTTCCTCGCTGTCCGGATGGTCCCGGCGGTGGCCACGCTGATCCCATTCTACCTGTTGATGCGCGATATAGGCCTGCTCGGCACCTGGCTTGCGGTCATTGTCGTGCAGGCGATGCAGAGCACCGCCTTTGTCGCTTGGATGATGGCCGGGTCCTTTCGTGGCGTGCCACGCGAGGTCGAAGAGGCTGCCAGCCTCGACGGCGCGACGCGTTTTCGCGTATTCCTGGGCATCGCCACGCCGATGGCGTCGACGGGCGTTGTGACATGCGCGCTGTTCTGCGTGCTGTTTTCCTGGAACGATTTCTTGTTTCCGGCGTTCTTGACCACACTGCAAACAAAGCCGTTGTCGGTAGCACTGCTGTCGGCGTACGGCACAAAGGACATCACCTGGGGCACCTTGGGCGCGCTCGCGCACTTCGCCGTGCTGCCTCCCATCCTCGCGGTGCTCCTGCTGAACCGGTATTTCGTCCAGGGCGTGGCACGCGGGGTGACCTGAGCCGGGCCGGTTGGCCAGATGCCGGTATTGCCCCATATCGGCGGAAAAGGCAGAGGCCACGCCATGAACGACACAGCCTTCGCGGCGTCCGATTCCCGGGTCGGCGAGATATTGGCCATCGTCGCGCGGGAGACTGCGGTCGATCTGGAGCGCCTGCGGCCGGAGGCGACGATCGATGAACTGGGCATTCCGTCACTCGATATGGCTCAGACGTTATTCGCACTGGAATCGCATTTCGATGTGGAGATCCCAGTAGTCTCCGAACGCGCGGGTGCGGAGTTCGCCACCGTGTCGGATCTCGTCGAGCACGTGCTGGCGACCCTGAATGCGAAGCGGGCTAAGGCAGCGGATCAGGCGGCTTGAGGCGGGTCGTGGTGACAGGGCTCGGCGCACTCGCCGCGACGGGTTTGGACGCGCCGTCGGTATGGGCCGCGATGAAGCAGGGCGAGAGTGCTATAAAGCCCATTGCTAACATCGACGTCACGCGCCTGTCTGTGCGTATCGCCGCCGAGATCGTAGATTTTCAGCCAGGCATGCATTTCGACGACAAGCGCCTGCTCATGCTGGACCGCACCGCGCAATTCGCCCTCGTAGCGGCACGGGAGGCGACGCGCGACGTTGACCTGAGCGACGTGCAGCCGACGCGCGGCGGCGTGATCCTGGGCGCGGCGCTCGGCCAGAATAGTTTCGAAACCGCCTATCGCGACTTTTACGAAAAAAAGCAGAATCGCTTCCCGCCGCTGACCTTGCCACGCTGCATGCCGAGCGCCGCGGCCAGTCTCGTGTCGATGGAGTTCGGCCTGCGGGGTGCCTGCTTCTCCACAGCTTCGGCCTGCGCGTCGGCTAGCCACGCGATCGGGCTGGCGTTCCAGATGATTCGCGCCGGCATGCTCGACATTGTGCTCACTGGCGGGGCCGACGCCTCGATCACCCCCGGGTACCTCAAAGCCTGGGAGGCGATGCGGGTGCTCAGCCCGGAGGCGTGCCGCCCGTTCTCGCGCGACCGCACCGGTCTAGTCATCGGCGAGGGGGCGGCGATCCTGCTGTTGGAGGAGCGCGAGCGGGCCGTTGCGCGCGGCGCCGACATCCTTGCTGAAGTGGCGGGATTCGGCATGAGCGCCGACGCGGGCGACATCACCGCGCCGAACGAAGTGGGCGCGGTGCAGGCAATGAACGAGGCGCTGGCCGACGCGGGCGTCCCGGCGGCCGACATCGGCTACATCAACGCGCACGGCACCGGCACGCGGCTGAACGACCGCACCGAGACGGCGGCCATTCGGCGCGTTTTCGGTACGGACCCGCCACCCGCATCCTCCAGCAAATCGATGATCGGCCACTGCCTGTGCGCGGGCGGCGCGCTGGAGTTCGCCGCCACGGTGCTAGCGTTGCGCGACGGGATGCTGCCGCCCACCGCGGGATTTCGCGAGGCGGATCCGGAGTGCGACATCGACTGCGTTGCGAACTCGGCAAGGCCGGCGGCGATTGACGCTGCGCTGTCGAACTCGTTTGCGTTCGGCGGGCTGAACGCCGTGCTGGTCGCGCGGCGCGCATGACGATTCCGCACATCAATGCCATCGGCACAGCGATCCCGCCGCACGACATCCATGCGCCGTTCGTGGCCTTCGCCCGAACCCTGCTCAACGATGATCGGACGCGCCTCGTGTTCGACCGGATGTCGGAACGGTCGGGGATCGAGCATCGCTACTCCATCTTGCCGCCGGGCCGGCTGGAGGCGGGCGACGTCGATGCGGAGGCGTTCTACGAGCGGGGCAAGACGACCACGACCGCCGCGCGCATGGCCCGTTACGAAGTATCGGCGCTACAGCAGGCGTTGCGAGCGGTTGAGGATCTAGATCTCGGCGAGGCACGCGACAAGATCACTCATGTCATCGTCGCCTCCTGCACCGGCTTCACCGCGCCCGGACTCGATCTGCAGTTGACGGAGCGGCTTGGCCTTTCGCCGACGGTGCAGCGGAGCGTGATCGGCTTCATGGGCTGCTCGGCCGCGGTGCCCGCGTTGCGCGCCGCGTTCCATGCGGTGCGGTCGGAGCCGGAGGCGGTGGCGCTGGTCGTCAATCTCGAACTTTGCACGCTGCATCTGCAGCAGACCGGCGACATCGAGACGGTCCTGTCGTTCCTATTGTTCGGCGACGGCGCGTCGGCGGCGCTGGTCTCGGCCGAGCCGCGCGGCATCGCGCTGGGCGATTTCCGCAGTCAGGTGGTGCCTGACAGCCGCGATCTCATCACCTGGCATATCGGCGACGCTGGGTTCCTGATGCATCTGTCGGGCAAGGTACCGGGGCGGATCGCAGCCAGCCTGCGCGATGAGCTGACGAACGTCGATCCGGGCGGGCTGCTACGCGGCGAGGGCACGCAGGCAGTCGACCTTTGGGCGGTGCATGCGGGCGGGCGCACCGTGCTCGACGCGGTGGAGATCGGCTTGCGGCTGGACCCAAGCGCGCTGCGACGGTCGCGCGAGGTACTGCGCGACTTTGGCAACATGTCGTCGGCCACTGTGATGTTCGTGCTGCAACGGATGCTGTCGGAACAGGCCGGTAAGCGCGGCATGGCGATGGCGTTCGGGCCGGGCATGGTTGCGGAGACGTTCCGGTTCCGGATGGCCGCATGATCGACCTGTCGCACCGCTGGGATTTTCCCGAGGTGATGGACGACCCCGGTCTGCCGTCGGAGATTTATCGGCGCTGCCTGACTGATCTTGCCTCGGTCAATCGCTGGACACTGACGCATCGCTCGACCCTCGCGTGGCTCGCACAGATGACGCACGATTTCGTGCCGGGCGCGGAAGTCTCGGTGCTCGATGTTGCGTCCGGCGACGGCGATCTGCTGCGGACGGTCCATCGCTGGGCGACCCAGGCGGGGTTGCGGCCGGTCCTGGTCGGGATCGATCTGAACCCGCGAAGCGCCGCCACGGCGGCCGCCGCGACGCCGACCGACATGACGATCGAGTGGCGCACCGGCGACGTATTCGCCCACGAGCCGACGCCAAGACCGGATTTCATCGTCAGCTCCCAGTTCACCCACCACCTGAGCGACATGCAGGTGGTAGCGTTCCTGCAATGGCTCGACCGCCATGCCGGGCGCGGCTGGTTCATCGCCGACATCCATCGCAGCCTGGTTCCGTACTACGGGTTTCGCGTGCTGGCGCGGATCATGCGCTGGCACCGTATCGTGCGGATCGACGGCACCGCCTCCGTCGCGCGCTCGTTCCGGCGTGCCGACTGGCTGGCGTTGCTGACGCAAGCGGGGATCGCGGGCGCCACGGTCCGCTGGACGATCCCGTTCCGCCACGGTGTTGCGAAGTCGTGGTGATCGTGGTGGCCGGCGGCGGTCTTGCCGGGGCATCGGCCGCCACGGTTCTGGCCCGCGTTGGGCGGGACGTGACCTTGCTGGAGCGGACCCGTGGACCGACAGAGAAAATCTGCGGGGAGTTCGTCAGCGGCGAGGCGGTGCGGATGCTCGACCGCATCGGTCTCGACACGCAGGCGCTGGGCGGCCATCAAGTCGGCGCGGTTCGGCTGATCCGGGGCGCGCGGGCGGTCGAATCGCGTTTACCGTTTACCGCCCTTGGCGTCTCCCGCGGCCGGCTCGACGAAGCGCTGCTCGCGCATGCCGCGCGGTGCGGCGTCGACATGCGACGGGGCTGCGGCGTGGCGCGCGCGGACGGGACGACCCTCACGATGACGGATGGCACGACGGTCGAGGCAAGCGCGCTGTTTCTCGCGACCGGCAAGCACGATCTGCGGGGCCTGCGCCGGGAGGCAACCGCCGAGGATCTGGTCGGGTTCAAGATGCATTTCGCATTGTCTCCGATCGCCATGGCCGCGCTAGCCGGCCATGTCGAGATCGTGGTGTTTCCGGACGCATATGTCGGGCTGCAGCGCATCGAGGACGGGCGGGCCAACCTTTGTCTGCTCGTGCGGCGTGGGTATCTCGACGAGAGCGGCGGGGGTTGGAACTCACTGCTCTTTCGCATGCTGCGCGAAAGTCGGCATCTGCGCGCACGGCTGGAGGACGCGAGACCGTTGCTGGAGCGGCCGCTGTCGATCTTTCGCGTGCCATACGGGTTCGTCCATGCGCCGCGAGCAGGCGAAGTGGCATATCGGCTCGGCGATCAGGCAGCGGTGATCCCGTCGTTCGCGGGCGACGGCATGGCGATCGCGTTGCATAGCGCGATGCTCGCATCGGGCGTGTTTCTCAATGGCGGCGATGCGGCTACCTATCATACGCGGCTGCGTCGCGACGTCGGTGCGCAGGTGGCGCGTGCTTGGTCGATGTATCGGCTCGGTGCGACCCCTTTCGGTCAGGCGGCGATGATGGCGGCGGCGCGGATGTGGCCTGGCGCGCTGAGGATGGCGGCCGCCTTCACACGTGTGTCGGAGCATGCGGAGAGAAAGGCCATCACCCAGAATGAGACGAAGAAGAAAGCCCTCTTCTTATGAAAGCAGGTTTGCTGAGCACCCGTCTTCCACTGAGTTACTTCGGTAAAAAGTCCAGCGTATATGCGGCCTTAAAGTCCAAATCAGCCGGATAGACTTTCTGCGACGCCATCGTGTCGAAGAATTCCTTCCAGCGCGCGTCCGTCATCACTCCAATCCCGCGCGTGGCCGCGTCACCGCCCTGCACAATGCCGTTCTTCCTGAGCGTCTCGATGCCGAAGGAAATGAGGTCGTCAGTCTCTTCCGGATTGTCCTTCTTGATCAGCTCATTGGCGGGGGTGGGATCGCCGTCGAGATAGTCCTTCCATCCCTCGATCGTGGCGTCGACGAACGCCTTCACCACAGCCGGCTTGGCGTCGATCAATGCCTGCGGAACGAGCACCATCGCCGAGTACGTAGGGTATCCGTCGTCGGCAAGTAGGAAGACCTGCGGATCGACCCCTTCCTTCTTCACCATGAACGGCTCAGACGAGGCATAGCCTTGCTGAATCGCGGTCTTGTCGACAAGCCACGGCGCCATGTTGAATGTGTATTTGCGGATCTGGCTGTCCTCGAAACCGTGCTTGGCCTTGAGCCATACCCAGAACGTATTGACGGAACTGTCGCCGATCATGATCGGCTTGCCCTTCATGTCGGCGATGCTTTTCACGTCGTCGCGCGGGTGCGTCATGAGGATTTGCGGGTCTTTCTGGAACGCCGCCATCACCGCGCGGACTTTCGCGCCGGCCTGCACCAGATTCAGCGCGAAGAAATCATTCGAGCCGAGCGCCATATCGACCGCGCCGGCGGCTAGGAGCTGCTGATTGTCGCTGCCGGGTCCGCCCTGATGGATCGTGACCTCCAGACCGCGCTTTTTGTAGAACCCCTTCGCGAGCGCCTGGTAGAAGCCGCCGTGCTCGGCCTCGGCCTTCCAGTCGGTCGCGAACACGATCCTTTCCTCGGCGTGGGCGGTACCCGCCACCGACAACAATACCGCTGCAAGCATCGCCCGCATCGCGCCCATCTGCCGCCTCCCTGACCGGTATGCGTAAAGCAAGCCCCGCGCCATCACGTCACCTTCGAGCGATCACCGCCCGGTCCTCGTCGGTCAGCTCGACCGGCGTGCCGCCTCGAATAAGCTCGGCGAAACCCTCGTTCGGGGTCATCATCGTCAGGCAATACAGTTTCGTCTCGCCGGTGTTCTCGACCACGTGCTCGACCTCCGGACGCAACACAAAGGCGTCGCCCGGGCCAAGCGGCAGCGTCCGCCCCCCGGCATGCGCGAGGCCAGTGCCCGACAGCACGAAGAAGCTTTCGTAAGCGGCTTGGTGGGTATTCGGCGGGGTGCGGCCGCCGGGCGCGAAGATCTCCACGACCAGGGTGAAATTCACCCCGTCGGCGAGCGGGTCGAACAAGCACGCGAAATAGTTTGTGTCGTCCGGCGAAATGCGAAATCCCAGCAGTTCGTCGGCTCGCCGGGCGATCATGGGCGCGTGCATCATGGGCCAATCGCCTCCAGCAAATCGGTGGACAACATCGTGAAGCCAAAGATCTGGCGCACGTTCAGCAGCGTCGCGGCCACGCAAAAGTCCGGGTTTGTGGTCGCCGAGCAGTCGTTCAGCAAGAGCGTATCGTAGCCGGCGAAATTGGCGTCGGCCAGAGTGTGAAGCACGCACTGGTCGAGGTTCACACCGGCAAACAGCAAGGTCGTCACCCGCAGGTTGCGCAGGATGCTGTCGAGCGGCGTGTCCCAGAATCCGCTCATCCGGTGTTTTGTCACACGGATGTCGGGCGGCTCGACGACCAGTTCATCGACGAGGGCGGCACCCCAGCTCCCCTCCTCCAGAACCTGCAGGCCAATACCAGTCGGATCGTAGACGTGCCGTAACGAGGGCGAGAGATTTGCGCGGTCGGGACGCTGGCCCCAGCTGAGCCAAACGATCGGCACGCCCCCGGCCCGAAGCGCTGGCAGCAGCCGCTGTAGCGGCATGATCGGCGCGCGGGCCCGAGCTATTTCCACTCCGATGCTGGCGAGCCAGCCGTCCGGATGGCAGAAATCGTTCTGCATGTCGACGACAACCAGCGCGCTGCGCGTCAGGTCGAAAGTGACCGGCTTGAATTCGGCAGGGACGAGCACCGGCCGCGCTTGGGTCGGGACGCGCACCAGGTCGGCCGCCTCGGCAGAGACCGCCCAGGCGTTGGACGGAGCGGGACCCAACCGGTTCATGCGATGGCGTCAGGCGCCCCGGTGCCTGATTTCCGTCGAACTTTCGCTCTTGGCGCCGTCATCACGGCCATCGCGTTGCGCTCTTCATCCGGCGAAAGGCCATAGCTCATTCGCTTCATTCGCTCGATCACATTCGCCATCTCCGCGTCGTCCAGAACTGGCGGCTCACCCATCGCGAGTGCCACGACATACATTCGGGCAATCGTCTCGACCTCGATGGCAAGCCATAGGGCCGACGCCAGCGTCGTGCCGAGTGCGATCTGCCCGTGCTGGCCAAGCAGGCACGCGATCCGTCCGTCCAGCGCAAGCAGTGCCTGGTCCGACAATTCTTGCGTGCCGAAGGTTGCATAGCCGGCGCAGCGGATCGTTGGCCCGCCAGCGACGCCCACCATGTAGTGAAACGCTGGGATCGTGCGGTGATGCACGGCGACCGCGGTCGCGTGGATCGAGTGACAATGCAGGACCACGTTCACGTCGGCTCGCGCGCGGAGAATATCGCGATGGAACCGCCATTCGGAGCTGGGGCGATGGCGGCCCTCATGCCGACCGTCGAAATCCATGCGCATCAAGTCGTCAGGCACCATGTGCTCGTAAGGAAGCGAGGACGGCGTCACGAGGAACCCGTCGCCGACGCGCGCCGACACGTTGCCCGACGTGCCCTGGTTGATGCCGCTGCTGTTCATCGCGCGGCAAGTCTCGACCATCTCGGCGCGCAGCCGCGCCTCGTCGTCAGTCATATCAGGGGATCTCCGTGGATAGCATTTCGAATCGCGGCCGCAAGGCGCAATAAAGGTTTCGGAACGCCTCAAGACGCGGCGCGTAGGCGGCGGCGAGATCCGGGTCGGGCGCGATAGTCTCGGCGACCGCAGGCGGGGTCAACACGGTGGCCACCGGCTCGCCGAGTGCAAGGCGCGCCAAACGTGCCGCGCCGTGCGCCGGGCCGCGCGCACCGCCTGCGTAGGTTTCGAGCGTGATGCCCAGGACCGAGGCAACGATGCGACCCCACAACCGGCTTCGCGCCCCCCCGCCGATAAATCCAGCGCGGGCGATCGTCACGCCGGCTTCAGCCAGCGCGTCGCGCCCGTCGGCAAGGCTGAACGCCACCGCCTCCAGCGCCGCAAGCGCCAGGTCGGCCTGAGTGGTTTCGCTGGACAGCCCGAACATCACGCCGCGGGCGAGCGGATCGTCATGCGGCGTTCGCTCGCCAGCGAGATACGGCAGCATCAGCAAGCGGCCGGGACCCGCGAACCGTGTCTCGACCTCCTCCAGCAATGGCCCCGGATCGCGGCCGCACAGCCTCGACATGAGGCCAAGGACTGACGCACCGTTGAGCATCGCCGCCATCTGATACCAGCGGCCCGGCACGGCATGACAAAACGCATGTACCATGCGCGCGGGCGCAGGCCGGTGCGCGTTGGCGGCGACGAACACCTGTGCCGACGTGCCCAGGGCAAGGAAGGCCCGATCAGGCTCCACGGCACCGATGCCGACGCCGCCGACCGGCGTATCCCCACCGCCGGCCGCGACCACCACGCCGGGGCCCATGCCGAATGTCATAGCGAGTGCCGGCCGCAGGACGCCCGCTTGGTCGCTGCCTTCCAGCAATCGCGGCAGGCAGGACGAATCGATCCCAACGGCTTTGATCGCCCGCTCGCTCCAGCTTCGCGTGGCCTGATCCAGCAGCCACGTGCCGGCTGCGTCCGACACGTCGGTCGCCCTCTCGCCGGTCAGATGCAACCGCACGAAATCCTTGGTCGAGAGCAGAGCCCGGGCATGGCCCATGGTCGCCGGCTCATGCCGGGCGAGCCAGGCGATCTTCGGCCCGGTAAGACCTGCCAGCGCCCGCACGCCCAACGCGCCGGCCAGTTCGTCGCCGAGCCTCTTCAACGCGTCCGCCTCGGCGCGCGCCCTGCCGTCGTTCCAGAGCATCGCCGGACGGATGGGGTGGTCCGCGCTGTCTAGGAGCACAGCGGCGTGCATGTGCCCAGCGAGCCCGATTCCTCGGACCTCCGCCATGGCCGCCGGCGCACCCTGGGCGAGCCGGCCGAGCGCGGACTTGCAGGCAACCAACCACGCGTCCGGATCCTGTTCCGAGGCGCGCGGAGCTGGATGCTGGGTGGACAGCTTGACCTCGGCCTCCGCGACTATTGCGTGCGCCGGGTCGAGCAGTACCGCTTTGACTGCGGACGTCCCGATATCGAGGCCGATGACGTGGTTCAGGCGAGCAGCCCATGCTTTCGCGCCAGCCCGCGCAGGAACGGCACGCCGTCGCGCAACACGGCGTGGCGGTCCGGTGCCACCGGCCGCCAGACGGACAGCGCGGCGGCGATCTCCGGTGGGAGCGTGATGAAACTCTCGACCACCAGATCGCCTTCAAATTTTGCCCGGGCAAGGCCCGAGAACGCGTCCTCCCAGTCGATCGTGCCGGTCCCCGGCACCCCTCGATGGCTCTCCGACAAATGCACGTAAGGGGCATGGCCGGCAGCTTCGACAAAGCCGTGGCCGATGCCTCGCTCCTCGATGTTCATGTGATACGTGTCGAGATGGATCGTCACGTTCTCCAGCCCAATTCGCTCGCGCAGCGCCAGCGCCTGCTCGGCGGTGTTGAGCAAATGCGTCTCATAGCGGTTGCACGGCTCGATCCCCAGCAGGATACCAAACTCCGCGGCCTGCTTACCGACTGGACGAAGCGCGAGCGCAATGTTGGAATACTCTTGCTCGGTCGGCGGCTTGCCGCTGCGGAACCCGAGCGCGGAATAGGTCACACCGCCGAGGAACGTGCAACCGAGCGCGTGCGCCGTCTCCAGCGCCGCGAGCAGAAACGGCGTGGCACGTTCAGGGTTGGTCTGCGCCATGGCATCGGCCGGCAGGCACAGGCTCGCCGAGGCCGCGACGCCATGCCGTTCGAGCAGCGCGCGGGCGTGCGGGACGTCGACTGTCTCCGGCTGCAGCAGGGGAATTTCGATGACGCCAATGCCGTGTGCGGCCGCCTCGGGAACCGCGATCTCCGCCGCCTCGCGAGTCCAGGCGGGAGCCCACAGGCTGAAATGCATCCCAAGTCGGCTCATCATCGCTCCTATCGTTGCACGGGACGGGTGGCCGTCTGAACCGCGATCACGGCGATCAACACGAGGCCCCAGATGGCGAGTTTAAGGTAGTCCGACAGTCCCAGAAGGTTCGCTCCCGACGCGATGACCTGCAGGATCGCGAGTGCCAACATGAGGCCTGCGATGCGGCCGAAACCGCCGAAAGGATCCACGCCGCCGAGCACCGCTGCGAGGATGGTGACCAAGAGGTAGGACTGCGCGTAGCCGGCGGACGCCGAGTTGAACCTCGCGAGCATCAGGCAGCCAGCAAGGAAGCACAGCATTGACGAGGCGACGTAGACGCCGACCAGTACGCGGCGGGTGTCGATCGCAGAATATCGGGTCGCCTCGATATTGCTGCCGATCATCAAGGTCGAGACGCCGAACGCGGTCCGCCGCATCAGCACCGCAACGGCTAGAGCGGCGAACACCAACGCGATGAACGGAGCTGGGACGCCGAGGACGACCGCATTGCCGACGGCGGAAAACGCATCCGGCAGGCCAGAGACGACGGTGCCGCGCGTGAGATAGATGCTAATCCCGTCGATCACGGATTTCGTGCCGAGCGTCACCAAAATTGGATGTACGCCGGTGTAGGCGACGAACGCGCCGGTCACAAGGCCGATCGACACGCAGAGCGTCAGGGCCGCCAACATCGCAGCGGCGATCGCCAAGGCGACCGGCGCGCCCAAGGCGACGGCGACTTTCATCACGGTCGCCATCACAAGCGCGGATTGATTGGCGGTCGCGATGATCGCGAGATTGAGGCCGCCAGAAATTAGAGGCACCACCATCGCCAGTGACAGCAGCCCGAGCTCAGGCATCTGGAACATCACCGACGTCACCGTCCCGGGCGAGGCAAAACCCGGGACGAGCACACTCGCCGCGACGACGAGCGTCAGCAAAAGAAGTGCGAGGCCCGCAAGCCCGCCCGGCGCACCACCCCGCAACAGGCCGGTCAGGCGGTCGAGCGACAGCGCTTCAGCCACGGGCGGACAGCACCGTGAACGAGGTCGACAACAGAATGACCGCACCGATGACGATCTGAAAGAAGTAGGGCGAAACGCCCATCAAGTTCAGCCCATTCTGCAGCATTGCCAGCAGCACGATCCCTAGAAGGACGCCGGGCACGCTACCCGCCCCCCCTGTCAGGCTCGCGCCTCCCAGCACGGCGGCGGACAGCACGGACAGTTCGCCGCCGACCATGGCATTTGGCACGCTCTCGCCGACTCGCTGGGCCTGCACCAGACCCCCGAGCGCGGCCATGAAGCCGAGGAAGCCGTAGGCGAGATAGTGCATGCGGCCTATGTCGATCCCGATACGCCGGGCGGACTCCGGATTCCCGCCCATCGCATACAATTGTCGCCCACCATTGCTGCGAGTCATCACGACCCAGGTCAGCAGCGCGGACAGAACCAGGACGACAATGGGCAGCGTGATGCGCACAAGGTCGCCATTGTTGGCCTCCCATTCGGCGAACACGACACGATCAGCCCACCACCCCGGCAAGTCGTAGATTGACCGGCCACCCGTGAAATACATCAACAGCGCGAAATAGACGCTCATCGTGGCGATCGTCGCGATGATGCTGGTGACGCGCACGTGGTGGATCAGCGCGGCGTTCAGGCAACCGAGCGCGGTGCCAATCAGCAGTCCTGCCGGGATGCACAACAGAGGCGACAGATGCAGCCGGGCCGCCATCAGGGCAGCGATATATTGCGCGACCGAGGCGGTGGCCGCGAACGAGATGTCGATCCCGCCAGCCACCAGGACCACGAACAATCCCATCGCCAAAATACCTTGTACGGAATAGGTCTCCAGCAAGTCGACAATGTTGGCGATCGACAGGAATCCGGGGGCGAGAACGGACATGATCGCGCCGATCGCCACGATAACGAGAAGCAGCCAAGTTTCATGGGATGCCGAAATTTTGCGGCGAGCACCTTCAGGCATAGACCGCCGCCTCCAACGCGGCTTCGCCCCCGACGACCGGCACGACTTGTCCCGCGATACGGCCGTCCCGCAAATGAAGTATGCGGTCACACGTCGCGAAGAGTTCGGAAACCTCGTCACTGATCAACAGCACGGCTACACCGTCATCGGCCAGGGCACGAACGACTTCGTAAATTCCTCGCTTGTTGCCGATGTCGACACCGACCGTCGGGCTATCCAGGATCAGCACGCGCGGGTTGGTCGCCAGCCATTTCGCCAGCACCACGCGTTGCTGATTGCCGCCCGAAAGCGTCTGGACGGGTCGGTCGAGGCTGGACACCTTAATCGACAGCCGCGCCACCCATCCTCGGGCCATCTCCCGGCGTTTGCGGGCCGAAAGAAGGCCGAAAGCGCCGCGCAGCTGTCCCAACACCGCAAGCGTCAGGTTGTCCTCGATCGATTGTTTCAGATTGAGGCCAAGGTTGAGCCGGTCTTCCGAGACGTACGCGATGCCGGCGCGCAGCGCGTCGCGGTTGCCACGCAGCCGTACCGTTTGACCGTCGACGGTGATTTCGCCGGAGTTCGGGCGAGTCATTCCGAACAGTGTCAGCGCCAATTCGGTTCTCCCAGCGCCGAGAAGTCCGGTCAGGCCCAGCACCTCGCCGCGCCGCAACGTAAAGCTGACGTCGAAGAATTCGCCGGTGCGCGACAAGCCGCGAACGTCCAGCACCGGTGCCGCATTGGCGCGATCGCGGGCCACGACGGCGTGTTCTATTGTCTCACCGGTCATGAGATGAGAAATGCGCCGCTGATCGATGTCGCACACCGGATATGTGCCGACTCGACGGCCGTCGCGCATCACGGTGACCCGCTCGGCGACGCGAACGATCTCGTCCAGCCGGTGACTGACGAACACGACCGCGATCTTGTCCGCCCTTAGCCGCTCTACGATTGCCAGAAGACGGTCCACCTCGGCGCGCGTCAGCGAGGCGGTGGGTTCGTCCATAAATAGCAGCCGCGCCCGACCCGCAATACCGCGACAGATCGCGACGATCTGCCGGTCGGCAACCGGTAGATCGCCGACCCGCGCGCCTAGTTTCAGCTTATGCCCCAGGCGCTCCAGCGCGGCCGTCGCAATATCGCGAATGCGGCCGCGCCGGATCGGGGCGGCGAGCGGCCCCAGCATCAGCTCGGCGGCGATGTTCTCGGCCACAGTCAGGTTGGGGAACAGCGACAGGTCCTGGAAGATCACCTGGACGCCAAGTGCGCGCGCCCGCGCCGGAGTTAGCGGAAGAACGTCGGCACCCTCGATCGCGACCACGCTGCCTGGGTCCGGGGGATGCACACCGGCCACGATCTTGATGAGCGTCGACTTTCCGCAGCCGTTCTCGCCGACGAGACAATGCACCTCGCCGGCGCGCACGTCCCAATCTACGCAGTCGAGGGCCGCCACGCCGCCGAACCGCTTGCTGACCGACAACAGTTGAAGAAACGACGGGTCGGTCAACCAGGAACCCCCTCCCCGGCCCTCTCCCGCACGCGGGTGGGAAGCCGAGGTTTCGAAGGCGTAGCCACAACGCGCTTTCTTCCGCTTGCGGAAAAGGGCCGTCTCAAAGTCCGAGAGCGGTCAATTGGTCAATGCTGCCCTTGTTGATGGCTTCCAGTTTCTGCGCGAGTATCAGGCGTTTCTCGCTGTCGACCTTGACTGCGCCAAGTTCCGGCAACTCCGCCCCATCTGCCGGAGCCTGTCCTTTCGCCAGCATCGCGCCGACCCGCACGATCGTCTGGCCGGCAAGGTTCGGGTTCCAGATATAGCCGACCCGGATCGCCCCGGACTTGACGTATTTTGCGCCTTGGCCGGGCGAGAAGGGCCCCACGACGGCGACCTTGCCGGCCTTGCCGCGCTCATCGACAGCCCGCGCGGCGCCGATCGGACCCTGGCTGCCAAACGCGAGAATCCCAACCAGATCGGGATTGGCCCGCATTTGATCGAGCGCGGTTCGGTAGCTGTCATCGAGACTCTCGGCCACACCGAACCGATCGGTCGCGAGCTGCATGCCTGGATATTTAGCTTTTTGGAGAGCGATGGCAGCGTCGGCCCATTTGTTGTGCAAGGGAACGGTCAAACTGCCGACATAGACGATATACTTTCCCTTGCCGCCCGTCGCTTCGGCGAGGCCTTCCATGTGCTGCTCGCCGAAGCCAGTGACGCTGGTCAGCTCGATATCCCAGTCGTTGAACTTCTGATCCGGGCTCTCGTGCGTAATGACCTTGATGCCGGCGGCTTTCGCCCGCTGGAACACCGGCTCCAGCGCGACCGCGTCGTTCGGCACGACGGCGATCACATCAACCTTGCGGGCGATCAAGTCCTCCACTGCGCGGACCTGCTGCGCCGCGTCGGCCTGCGTCGGACCGATCATCCACGCGTCGACGCCTTGTTCCTCCCCGGCCTTTTTGATGCCGACCTCCATGGCGTTGAACCAGGGAATACCGCCGATCTTCACGACGGTTGCGATCTGCGGCTTCTTTTGCGCCCACGCAGGACGCATCACGCCCCCGGCGAGGGCCGCGCCCGTTAGCGCGAGTGATTGACGGCGAGTGATCATCGTTCAGCTCCCTGTGGACGGTCTTCTTCTAATTAGGCGAGATAGGATCAGGCGGCACGTGCGGCCTCGGCGAGGCGGGGACGGCTCGACGCGCGGCACTCAAGCGCGCAGGCAAGCTGGACATCCAGCGGAACGCTGTCGTCGCCCGCGATGCGTTCCGTCAACCGCGTCCACGCGGCACGCGCCATCGCTACGGTTGGCTGGGCGAGCGCGGTAACGGATGGCGAGACGACGCGCATCCACTCGTCGTCGTCGAAGCCAGCAAGCGCCATGTCCGAAGGCGCCGACATTCCGCGCTCTGCGAAGGCGCCCACCGCGCCGAGCGTACCGGTATTGGTCAGCGTCAGCACGGCGTCCATTCCGCGGCCGGAGGCAAGGCGCGCGGCAATTCTTTCGCGCGACGTAGCGACGGTCACGCCGCCCTCGACACACTCGATCTCCGCCTCGCCGCGCGCCGCGTCACGACAGCCGGCGAGCCGCTCCGCCATGTTGCCAATCGCGAGGTCGGTCGGAACGACCAGGATTCGGCGGTGGCCGTTGGCGATCAAATGCCGCGTCACGACCGCCGCCTCGGCATGGTTGTCGACGCCGACGACGTCGAATTCCGGGTTCAACGGTCTGCGGTCAGCCACGACTATGGGGACGGCCGCCCGCCGAACAATCGCGCGAGCCGCGAAGTTGTCGTCGCATGGTATCACAACCAGTCCTGCCGGCCGCCAGGTCAGCAGAGCCCGCAGACGCGCGTCCTCGGTCTCCGGATCGCCGCCGGAACTGACCACCAATAGATCGTAGCCGCTCGATCGCGCCTGCTCTTCCAACTCTGCGACGAGGGCGCCGAAAAATGGGTTGGCTATGTCGGGAACCACGACGCCTGCAACTGTCGAACGTCTGGACCGGAGCCGAGCCGCGCCCAAGTCGGCGATATAGCCAAGCTCTGCCACGGCGCTGTGAACGCGAGCTGCAAGGTTCGGCGCGACGTTTCGTCGCATGTTGAGGACGTTTGACACGGTCGCGGTCGATACGCCCGCTCTTTCGGCGACGGTTCTGATTGAGGGCCGTTCATCCGTCATGGTGCCTGCCTCCCAAAACGTTTTACCCGTTTTGTCAAGCGTGCGACAGACGCGCGTGCTCGTCAATCACTTCCATGAGCCCAATCGAGCCTGTCACTGCCGCGCGGGCCACGTGCCGCTTAAGCTTTATCACTTGTAGGTGCGACACCTTGCTCGGAGCGGGTCGGCGTGGCCGACAAACTCGGGTCAACTACCCTTCCACTTTGCCCGCCGACCAGGCCCGGCTCGGCTTACCGGTATGAAACGCGGCGCCGCCCAAGCACTCGCCGAAAGCCCGCGGCTTGCTGCGACAACCAGCCGCCGCGCGACAGCGACGCCTCCGCCGTCGGATCGCCTGTTCGCGCAAATTCCCGCGAAAAATCGGCGGTCCCAAACATTATGTCCCACCATGGAAGGATCGCGCCATAATTGCAGCTCCGCGCCCCGGCGGCACGCACGCCGTGGTGAAGCCGGTGAAAACGCGGCGAGATCAACAGCCGTTCCCCTATCCAGCCGAACCCCAACCGCGCGTTCGCGTGCGATAGGCTTTCGAGGAATTTCAATACTAAGATCAGAAGTGGGAACTGCATGGGCGGGATGCCGATCAGCAACCCGATCATCCCGAACCACACCGCGCCGATAAGGTCGTCGGCCACATGATTGCGGTCGTCCGACCAGAACGTCATTTGCGCTTGCGCGTGGTGAACTGAATGCAACGCCCACCACCAGCGGAACCGGTGCGATAGGCGGTGCCGCCAATAATCCGTGAAGTCAAGAATGACCGCGTAGATCGCGAATGCCAACACCGGCCTTCCGAGCAAGAACGGAAAAATCCCCTCCAATGTCGGGCTGATGAGCCCATGGTCGGCGAGCCACCCATTTAGCGATACCTGCGCCTGCCAAAACAAAACGAAGGTGAACAGCGGCAACAGCCCGATCCGCGCCAGCAACGTGTAAAGAATATCAACTGCCACGGCCGACCGATCGGCCCACCGCTCGACGGGCCACCAGCGCTCCAGCGGCATGCAAACGGCACACGCAAGTGCCATCTGCACCACGCCGTAGACCGCGAACAGCGCCCAGCCGTATGAAAAATCCTCCCACTGCATCGCGTCCAAACACCACAGCAGTGGAACAAGAACATGCTCCTGCAACGCTCCGGCGGCCCGGTCGAACGGATCGGTCAACACGTCGCCCAGAGTCATTCGTAAAGTGCCCGCAGGTCGCCAGGCCGCCGCAACGAGATGTACCGGCCTTCGAGGGAGACGGAGCCAGCGGTGCGCCACACCCGGAGCTGCTTGTTGACGCTTTCACGCGTGCTGGCGACCAAATTGGCCAGATCGCGTTGCGACAACTTCATCTCGATCCGCACGCCACCGTCGGACCCCGGACGGCCATAGTCCTCTCCCAGCCGGACAAGCACCCGAGCGAGTCGCGCCGGGAGATTGGCGAGCGCCAACTCTTCAAGCGCGAGGCTCGTGCGCCGCAGCCGCTCGCACAACACCACGAGCAAGCGCTCGACCAATCCTTCGTGCCGCATCAGCAGCGGCAGGAAATGCCGCCGCTCGACGACCATCAGCAGCGTATCCTCAATAGCCGCGGCATCCGCGCTCCTAGGCTTGCCGTCGAGCAGCGCGATTTCGCCAAAAATCTCGCCCGGGCCTATCACGTTCAGAGTAACCTCCTTGCCCTCGGCCGATTGTGTGCCGACCCTGACCCGCCCGGCGAGCACGGCCATCATACTGCTGCCGCTGTCACCCTTGCTGAAGATAAGGGAACCCTTCAGGACACGGCGCTCGATCGAGTGGGCAATCACATCGTCGATCTCAGGCCCTCGCATCGTTTGGAACAGCGAGTTGCTGAGCAATGCCTCACGCTTGAGATGGATGCGCGGCTGCAGGGTCATCGGCTCCGGATCGATCCTTCGGCTCTCCGCACCTGTTGACGATATCGCAGCAACAGGCGACGTCCGCCAGACCCACCCAGGACGTCGCATGCCCTCCCTTTTGTCCGCAGTGCTCTTCCTCTTCACATCCGCGATGGCGGCAGCGCACGCCGCTGGCTGCGATATTCGCCAAGACGCGGACCTGGCTATCAGGCGGGCCCGCGAGCTAATTCTGATACCCGCGACCCTCAACGCCAGACAAGTGCAGATGGTGCTCGACACCGGGTCGGAAGCCAGCACCATCGCGCCGGATCTCGCCACGGAGTTGGGCTTGGTCGAGGACACCGCGCATGGCCGGGAACTTCGCGGCATAGGCGGCAACGTGCGCACCGGCAGCGTCGTCGCAAATAGCTTCTCGATCGGTCAGCTTCGAGCGAAACGGTCGCGGTTCAGTCTCGGGGCTACGAGCCTGCTCCCAGACCAATGGCCTCCGGTGGCCGGCCTGCTTGGCGCGGACCGTCTCGCGGGGCACGATTTGGACCTCGATATGCCAAATCTCCGCGCCGGCCTTTACACGGTCCGATCCTGCCCGAAATTCCAACCCTGGCCGGGGGTGGAAGGTGTCTCGCTTCTGCGAACCAAGTCCGGGCTCAGCATTGTGGTGGTCGGCGTCAACGACAACGCGGTCCGCGCGTTGCTGGACACCGGGGCTCGTGGCAGCCTCATGACGCGCCGCTTGGCGGCTTCTCTGGGGGTCACCGAGGGAATGTTGGAGGCTGATCCCGTCGTTTCACGGCGAGGGGTCAGCGGCTCGCCGATCGACGTCCGTCAGCATCGGTTCAGCGAGATCACGCTAGGGCCGGTGACTTGGCGCGATGTGTCGGTCGGGATCGCCGACGTGTCGATCCCCGGTGTCGACATGCTGCTCGGCGCGGACCTGCTCGGCCGTCAGCGGGTCTGGCTCTCCCCCTCCCGGGCAATGCTATGGCTGCGCTGAACGCATCGATCGAGGAGCCCCGCATGTCCGACCATCCGACGCTGCCGCTGTTCTTCACCCGCGTCGAAGGGGTCAATCCTGCCGTCACGCCCGATCTGACGCTTGACCGAAATGTAGGATTCGGCTTCGCCGCCGAGGCGCAATCGGTCCCGCTCGGGCTGAGCGAACTGGAGGCCGCCGCCCAGCACTATCCGGTACTCTTCACCACCGGCTCGGAGCCAACGCCGGTCGTGCTGCTCGGACTGACCGAAGGGCGCAATCTGTTCGTCATGAAAAACGGCACCTGGCTCGTGGACGCCTACATTCCGGCCTACGTTCGTGCGTTTCCGTTTGTGTTCGTCGAGGACACCGCGACCAAGACCCTCTTCGTCGGCATGCAGCCGGACGCCGAGGCGCTGACTTCACCGGACGGCGTGCGGCTGTTCGAGGATGGGCGGCCGACGGCGGCGCTGAACGACGCGGTGGCCTTCTGCACGGCGTTCCGCGAGGCGGCGGCGGCGGCGGCCACGTTCGGGCGCGCGCTGGATGCGGCGGGGCTGCTGGAGGAGGAAGAAGCGACGGTGAGCTTTACGTCCGGCGGCTCGACCCGCATTCGCGGCTTCAAGCTGGTCAAGCCGGAGAAGCTGGCGGAGCTGGACGACGCGACGTTCCTGGAGTGGCGGCGGCTGGGCTGGCTGGCGGCGATCTATGCGCACCTGCATTCGGCCGGGCGCTGGAGCCGGCTCATCGAACTGGCGGCGCCGCGGAACTGAGCCGGTAGACGCGCGCGGCGGTGTCGCGAAACACCGCGCGCCGTCCCCCCTCGGCAACGCCGGACAACGCCCGGTCGACGATGGCGACCCAGTCGGCGTAGCGGTGCGTCAGTTCGGAGACCGGCCAATCGCTGCCGAACATCGTACGGTCGGTCCCGAAACATTCCAGTGTGTGCGAGACGTACGGCGCGACAGTCGCCTCACGCCACGCCGCGTGGTCTGCCTCGGTGATAACGCCCGACAGCTTGCAGATAACGTTCGGGAGAGCGGCCATCTCTCGCATCTGCCCCCACCACGGGTCGCGCAATCCAAGGGCGATGCCGGGTTTGCCAATGTGGTCGAGCACGAAGGTCACGTCGGGGCAGCGTCGGACGAGTTCCAGGGCGAACGTCATCGCCCAATGTTTGACGCAGATTTCGAACAGCAGGCCGTGCCGGCCGACCGCACGCACACCGTCGACAAACGCGGGGGCGAGGCAGATCCCCGGATCGACCTCGCCTTGTATCAGCCGGCGTATGCCGCGCAGCGCGGGGTTTCGCAGCAGGAGCACGAGATCGTCCTCGACGGCGGCGCCCCTGTCGACCGGGGCGTGCGCGACGATCGCCCCGATGCGCCGGTCAGTCACCGCGATACCCTGAACGCGCGCCGCCTCGTCGAGGTGCTGGCCACGTGCCACCGCAACTTCCACGAATACCAGGGCCTCGACGTCGACCCCGCCGCGTTCAGCGTCGAACCGAGCCATCAGGCTCGGCTGGTCCAGCGTTGCGATGCCGCGCAGCCAAGGATAGCTGTGCACCGTCGGATCGTAGAGATGCACATGCGAATCGATGATCGGGAAATCCACGGCGCTTAGTCCGCAAGATGGATCTGGATCTTCACGTCTGTTGGGTGCGCCTCTGCCGCGCACTCGAATGCCGAGACACTGTCGTCAAAACTGAAAGTGCGCGAAATCAGCGGTTTCAGATCGACCTTACCCGACGCGATCAGCGCGATCGCCCGATCGTATATATTCGCATATCGAAATACTGTCTCGATACGGACCTCCTTGGCCTGAGCCGAGACGATGTCGAAGGGCACAGGATCGACCGGCATGCCGACCAGCACCACCGCGCCGCCGGGGCAAACCAGCTGAAAAAGATTTTCGTAGACCCGCGGAGACCCGCTCGCCTCGAACACCACGTCCGCCCCCCAACCGGCGGTCTCCGTCTTGATACGCTCGACGATGTTCTCGCGGCGGATGTTGACCGGAACGATGCCCGCATAGGCGCCGGCGATGGCCAGTTTCTCGTCGACCAGATCGCTGATGAACACACGCGAACAACCACCGGCGAGTGCGGCGAGCGCCACCATGATGCCGATGGGGCCGCACCCGGTCACCATCCCGACATCACCCGGCTTGATCCGCGCGCGCAAAGCGGACTGCATGCCGATCGCAAACGGTTCGACCATCGCGCCCTCGGCGAAGCTCACGTTGTCCGGCAGGCGATAGGTGAACGCGGCGGGATGAACGACCTCGGGCGTGAGGCAGCCATGGATCGGCGGCGTGGCCCAGAAAGTCACCGCCGGATCGACGTTGTAGATGCCGAGTTTGCTGGCGCGGCTGGTCGGATCGGGGATGCCCGGCTCCATGCAGACCCGATCGCCGACGGCCAGATTGCCCACCTCGGCACCGACTTCGACCACTGTTCCGGAGGCCTCGTGCCCGAGAACCATCGGCGCATTCACCACGAACGGGCCAATTCTACCGTGGGTGTAGTAGTGGACGTCGCTGCCGCAGACTCCGACCGTGCCGACGCGCACGCGCACGTCCCCGGGCTTAAGGGCATGCGGGATTTCGATGTCGCGCAGGGTCAGCTCGTGTTTGCGTTCCAGAACCAGGGCGCGTGGCATCTTATCCTCCCGTATCGCGGCGGCGGGCGGAGCATCCTTGGCCGTCCGAACGAGCGCAAGCCCTATACGGCGCTTGTCGGTAGGGCATCTCCACGTGCAGCCTTATCGTCTACACGGAAACAGCCAAGCACGCTTCGGCAAAGGGCACGGCCATCCGGCACCACTCAATTTCGCGGACTGTTTCGCATACGCGGCGGCGAAGGCGGACGGCGTGTCGTTTCTGTTCAGGGGCACCGATTTCAACAGTGCGGACATCGCCACCGCCTGATTAGCGACCTCGTTCGGCACCGAGATCAGGCACCGACCCGGGGCGGGCCGCCTCGATCGTCCGCGCCGCCCGCAGCACAAGATCGTCGCGATACATCGCGGCGGCGAACTGCACCGATCGCGGCATCCCGTTGCCCGAAAACCCGATCGGCACCGTGATCGCCGGCTGGCGTGAGAGGTTAAACAGAAAGGTCCACGGGGCCCAGCGCGTCCACAGTGCCTCGGCGGGATCGGCCAGCTTCTCATCGGTAGGCATCGGGCCGTTCGGGACCGTCGGGCACAGCACCACGTCGAATTTCTGATGCAACCGCGCCATCGCGTGGGCGGCCGCAATCCGCAGCGCTTCGGCTTCCAGCATATCGACCGCCGTCGCGCTTGCAGTACCAGACGCGACTGTCAGCAGACCCTGGTCGAGCATGTGCCGGCGCATCTCCGGCACTTTTTCGACCAAACCGCCCAACGCTGCCCCCCAGATGCGCGAGAAAATCGCCCGCGTATCGGGCAGTTCGAGATCCACCTGTTCGACTTCCCCGCCGGCGGCGATCAGCACGCCGGCTGCGTCTTCGACGGCGGCGATGCTGTCCCACTCGACCGGTGCCTCGAACCCAGGCGCGCGCAGCACGGCAATGCGCAGACCCGATACGCCAGCATCGATCCCCGCTCGCCAGTCGCGCGCGTCGTCCGGCAGGCAATACGGATCGCGCAGGTCGAAACGGCCGATAGCGCCGAGCAGCACCGCGGCATCACCCACCGTCCGGGTGATCGGCCCAGCGACCGCCACCGCTCCGAACGCCCCGAGCGGCCATTGCGGCACCCGCCCGAATGTTGGCTTCAGCCCGACCACCCCGCACCAAGCCGCCGGGATGCGGATCGACCCACCGGCATCGGTGCCGACATGCAATGGCCCAAAACAAGCCGCCGCCGCCGCGGCCGCGCCAGAGGAGGATCCACCGGCCGTAAGCTGTTCGTTCCACGGATTGCGCGTGATGCCGTGCAGAGGACAGTCTCCCGGTGTCTTCCAGCCGTATTCGGTCGTCGTGGTCTTGCCGACGATGACCGCGCCGGCCAGCCGCAATGCCGTCGTGATCGGCGCGTCATCGGCGACCGGCATTGCCTCGGTCAAGCGGCTGCCTCGCCGCGTTGGCAATCCTGCGACGTCGATAAGGTCTTTGATCGTCACTGGCACACCATCAAGCAGCGACAACGGCCGGCCCGCAGCCCAGCGTGCTTCGCTTTCGCCCGCCGCCTGCTTCGCGCGGGGATCGAGTATCGCAAGGGCGTTTATACTCGGGTTGTGCCGCGAAATTCGGGCGGTAACCGCCTGCAGCGCCTCGACCGGACTTAGCATCCTTCTCGCGAAATGCCCGGAAAGTTCCTCGGCGGTCAGCAGGGTCGGGTCGCTCATGCGGCGTCCTCGTCACGCCCGCGCGTCCGGCGGCCGAGCGACAATTCCGTCACCACGCCGTGCAGGGTGCGCAGCTCCTGTTCCGTCGCTTCGCCACGTTGCAGGAAGTGGCGGAGGTTGCGGACCATGCCCGGCCGCTTCGGCAGATTTGACAGGAAGCCGCACGCATCGAGTTCGGCGACCAGATGGTCGAGCAGACCATCGAGTTCCGCCTTGGTCGCGACCCTGCTCTCGTTGGTCATCAACGCGCGCGGCGGCGTCTCGTTGGCCGCGGTCCACCATTCGTAAGCGACCACCATCACGGCTTGCGCGAGGTTCAGGCTCATGAACGCCGGATTGAGCGGGAATCGCACCAGCATGTCGGCCGCGGCCATGTCGTCGTTGTCAAGGCCCGCCCGCTCCGGTCCGAACAGGATGCCCGCGCGCAGTCCCCGGCCACAGATCGCGCGGAGTTCGGCCGCCGCCCCGCGGGCGGTCAGCACCGGCTTGACGACGTGGCGGGGTCGCGGACACGTGGCCAGGACGTGATGCAAATCGGCCGTAGCCTCGGCGACGGTTGCGAAGACCGGGGCAACGTCAAGAATCCGGTCGGCGCCAGAGGCCATACGCCAGGCATGCTCCTGGGGCCAGCCGTCGCGGGGGGCAACGAGGCGGAGGTCGAACAGCCCACCATTGGCCATGGCGCGGGCGACGGCACCAATGTTGTCGGCCAATTGCGGTCGAACCAAGATCACGGTCGGGCTGTTTCCGATCGGGCCAATATCGGCCCCGCCGTCACGACCCGTCACGCCCTGCGCCATGTCGTGCCGCCTGGCCCATCCTCCAGCAGAACGCCGCGCCCGACCAATTCGTCGCGAATGGCGTCCGCGCGGGCGAAGTCGCGAGCCTTTCGGGCCGCCAGACGGTCGGCTATGGCAGCTTCGATTGCAGCCCCATCGTCCGCGCCGGCGTGGAACCATGTCTGCGGATCAGCCTGCAAAATCCCTAGCAGCCGCCCCGCCGCACGCATCCCAGCCGCCGCCGCCCCGTCGCCGGCGATCGCCGCATCGGCCAGTACATGAAGAGCGGCGATGGCGCGCGGGGTGTTGAGATCGTCGCATAGTGCGGTCACCACCGGCTCCGGCACGTCCGGATCGAGTGCCATCGGCGCCCGGGACAGCGCGCGGTACCAGCGGTCCAACTCGCCACGTGCCTCGGCGAGCGCCGCCTCGGAAAACTCCAGCGGCGCGCGGTAGTGGGTGCGCAGCAGCAGCAGACGGATCGCCTCGCCCGGCGCTTGGTCCAGCACATCACGCACCGTGCTGAAATTGCCCAGGCTCTTGCTCATCTTCTCGCCATCGATCCGCAGCATGCCATTGTGGATCCAGTGCCGCGCGAAGACGCTGCCTGGAAACGCGCAGCATGACTGCGCAACCTCGTTCTCGTGATGCGGGAAGATGAGATCCTGCCCGCCGGTGTGGAGGTCGAAATTCTCGCCAAGATAGCGCCAGGCCATCGCGCTGCACTCGATGTGCCAACCCGGGCGGCCGCGCCCCCAAGGACTGTCCCAGCCCGGAATCCCCGGCGCGGAGGGTTTCCAGAGTACGAAGTCACCCGGTCCACGCTTGTAGGGTGCTACGTCCACCCTCGCCCCCGCGAGCAACTCATCGGGGCTGCGGCCCGAGAACGCGCCATACTCGGCGAAGCGGGAGACCTGGAACAGCACATGGCCCTGTGATTCGTATGCATGGCTGCTGGCGATCAGCCGCCCGATGAGATCGATCATCTCGGCGACATGGGCGGTCGCGCGCGGTTCGATGTCCGGCGGCAGCGCGCCGAGTGCCGCCATGTCCGCATGGAAGTCGGCCGTGGTGCGGACGGTGATCGCGGCGATCGACTCGCCGGTCTCCAGGCTGCGTGCGTTGATCTTGTCGTCGATGTCGGTGATGTTCCGGACATGCGTCACGCGTGGGAACAGCGTTCGCAGCAGCCGCACCAGCACATCGACCACCACGACGGCACGCGCGTTGCCCAAATGCGCTCGGTTGTAGACTGTCGGCCCGCACGCATAGAGGCCGACATGGGTCGGATCCGCCGGCGTGAACGCCACGCGCTTGCGAACGCGGCTGTCGTGCAGAAACAGGGTCATGCGACGTTGTCGACCAGAGTTTGACAGGCGTCCAGGCCCGCGCCTACTCGCCAGATGCCGACCGCATCCCGCTTGACCCGCCTGCTGCTGTTGCTCGGCGGCGCGGCCGCGATCGGGATCATCGGTTGGGCCGGCGCCGCGGCGATCGGCCGGGAAGTATTTCGCGCCGGCTGGGCTATTCCGGCAACCCTGCTGTTGCATGCCGTGCAGCTGTTCATTTCAGGCGAAGCCTGGCGGGTGGTGACCGAGGCGGACCGACCGGGGGTCCTGCACTGGTGGCGCATCCGTTGGATCCGCGAGGCTATCAACTCCATGCTGCCGGTCGCGCAGATCGGGGGCAACATTGCGGGGGTCCGGCTGCTCGAGCAGGCGGGGCTGCCGATCGCACGCGCCGGAGCCGGAACGGTCCTCGACATCACGGCCGAAGCGGCGAGCCAGGCGATCTTCACCCTTGCGGGTATTGCCGTGGCGGCCACGCTGATCGCCGATCATTCGTGGTTGCCGCTGCTGTCCGGCAGCGTTGCATTGCTGATCGCGGGCGTGGCGGGATTCATTCTGGCGCAGCGATTTGGCTTGCTGCGGGTCATCGAGGCCATCGCCGGAAAATTCGGCGGCGATGCGCTGCGCGGGCTGCACGAGGAGACGATGCGTCTCGCGCGGCACCGTCGCGGTTTCATACTGTCGACCGCCTGGCACCTGCTCGCCTGGGCGATTGGCGTCGGAGAAACCTATCTCGCCCTGTATGCGATGGGTGCCGCGCCGTTGATGGCCGCGGCGTTCGTGATCGAGAGCCTCGGTATGGCGGCGCGCAGCGTGGGCTTCGCAGTACCAGGGGCGCTCGGCGTCCAGGAAGCGGGTTTTGTGGCGGTCGCGGCTCTGTTCGGGATCCCGGCGGAGACCGCCATTGCGCTGTCGATGGTCAAGCGGGTGCGGGAGGTCACGGTCGGGGTCGGCGGTTTGCTGGCATGGCAATGGTCAGGCGTGCGGGGAACCCGGGCAAGAGTTGCGCGCTCCGACCTTTAACGTTCCCAAGGAGGCGAAGATGAGCGACCTGCCACCCGTTCTCCCTCCGGAGTATCCTGGCGGCCCGCCGAGGCCGCCGCCCGGGCCGGATCTGCCGCCGATCCCGGCCGAGCTGCCGCCAGAGCCGCTGCCCGGTCAGGTGCCGGGCGACCTACCTCCGCCGATCCTGACGAGAGCCTAAGATATTAGGCGAAAATAGGTGCGCTCACGCCCGATTTAGCAAGCTCATCAACCAAGGCAGCCTTAAGTCTTGCCAAGCCCGCCGCGCTGCTGGCTTCGCACCGGGCGGTCAGCGCGGCCTGCGTGTTAGACGCCCGCAGCATCCACCAGCCGTCATCCGTCCGGACGCGCACGCCATCGATAGTGGCAACCTCTGCACCTGCCTGTGACAGCCGCGCGGCGACTTCGGAAACGACACCGAACTTCCTGGTCTCGTCGCACGAAAAGCGCAGCTCCGGCGTGGTCTCGGTGGCAGGCAGCGACGCGCGAAAGCTCGACACGCTGCCCTCCATCCGGGCGACCACGCCGAGCAGCCGAACCGCGGCGTAGAGTGCATCATCAAAACCAAAATACTTGTCGGCGAAGAATACGTGACCTGACATCTCGCCGCCGAGTTTGGCACCAGTCTCCGCCATCTTCGCCTTGATTAGACTATGACCGGTCTTCCACATCAGCGGCGTGCCGCCCGCAAGGGCGATACCGTCGAAGAGGACCTGACTGCCCTTCACGTCGGCGATGATCGTGGCACCCGGCTGCGCTGTTAGAACGTCTCGCGCGAGCAGGAGCAGCATAAGGTCGCCGACCAGCGTCGCCCCCGTGTTGTCCACCACGCCGATCCGGTCGGCATCACCATCGAATGCAATTCCGAGCCTCGCGCCGCGCATGCGGACCTCGGCGGCTAACGCTTCGACGTTCTTGCGCACCGTCGGATCCGGATGATGGTTCGGGAAAGTCCCATCAACCTCGCCAAACAGGATCGTATGCGTGCCCGGCAAGCTGGCAATTAGCCGTTGCAACAGGGGTCCAGCCGCGCCATTGCCATTGTCCCAGACCACATCGAGAGCGCGGTCGCCGCCATCCCAGTCGGCGATCACTCGCGCGAGATATTCGTCCGACACGTCGACCGAACGCTCCGAGCCGGCAAGTTCTTCGCCGACATCGCCGATTTCCGCCATGAGGCCGAGGGCACGGATGCGTTCTCCGAAAAACGGTTTGCGGTGCAGCATCAGCTTGAAGCCGTTTTCGTCCGGCGGATTGTGGCTGCCGGTGACCATGACGGCTCCGTCCGTCGCCAGCGTCGTCGACGCGAAGTAAAGCAGTGGGGTCGGACCAAGACCGATCCGGATCGCCTCCATCCCGCTCGCCCTAAGACCTCGAACAACGGCCGCTTCCAACTCCGAGCTCGAAAGGCGTCCGTCTCGGGCGACCGCGACGGTGTGGCCTCCCTCGCGCGCGATAAATGCGCCGAATGTCCGGCCAACTGCAAACGCGTCGTCAACCCGCAAGGTCTGCCCAGCGACGCCGCGAATGTCGTATTCGCGCAGCACCGTGGGATCGAAATGATGCACAAACGCCATGACCGGCGCCTACCAGTCAGGCCGGGACTTTCTCGGCCTCCGCGACATAGTGGCGAAGGAAGCGACGCACCGCCGGCCCAAGGTCCGGCCGCTTGAGCGCGAAGGCGAGTTGCGCCTCGAGGAATCCGATCTTGTCGCCGCAGTCGAAACGCTTGCCCTCATAGCGAAGGCCGTGGAACGGTACCTCGCCGATGAGCTTGGCCATCGCATCGGTCAGCTGTACTTCGTTACCGGCGCCCCGGTCCATGCGCGCGAGGTACTCGATGACCCCCGGCGTCAGCACGTAGCGGCCGATGATCGACAGGTTCGAGGGCGCGAGTTCGGGATTTGGTTTCTCGACTAATCCGCGGACCTCGACAAGATAACCGTCATCCATCCCGACATCGAGAATGCCGTAGCGGTTGGTGTGCTCTCGCGGCACTTCGGCGACGGCCACCACGCAGCCACCGGTTTGCCGATAGGCGTCAGCCAACTGCTTTGTGCAGGGAGTCTCGGAAAGGATTAGATCGTCGGGTAGCAGGATCGCGAACGGGTCATCGCCGATGAACGCCCGCGCGCACCAGATCGCGTGCCCCAGGCCGAGCGGCACCTGCTGCCGGACCGTGGCGATCGAGCCCGGCGGTAGCTGCGCGTCGTGCAGCATCTTGAGCTCAGCTTTCTTGCCGCGCTCGCGGAGCACGGTCTCCAGCTCGTAGGCGATGTCGAAATGCTCGACGAGGGCAGTCTTGCCGCGGCCCGTCACCATACAGAATTGTTCAATTCCGGCCGCCCTGGCTTCCTCAACGGCATACTGAATGAGCGGCTTGTCGACGATCGGGAGCATTTCCTTGGCCATCGCCTTCGTGGCCGGGAGGAATCTCGTGCCGAGCCCTGCGACCGGCAGGACGGCCTTGCGTAATGGCTTGATCATGCTCCGCAATCCTCTATGGACCGATCAATGACTAAGATGACTAGCGCCGGATGGATGGCATGGCGGACCTGCCCATACAAGCGCGGCTTCAAAGCGGGTCATCCTCCGAGTAACGTATCACGAGCCTGATTGATGCGCGCGGCCAGCCAGTCCGAACCACCACCGTCGGGATGTGCCGTACGCATCAGCCGAACATACGCAGCCTGAATTTCGGTCCGGTTTACGCCGGCCGACAATCCGAGAATATCCAGGGCCTCCTCGCGGCTTATGCCGCCCCTCGCTTGCGCGGCCCCGCGCGCGCTGGGGCCAGTCGCGGCCCGGACCGGGCGCATCCAGGTCCAAAGGCTGGGCCCCAGCATCGCCAGGGCGGCGATGGCGACTCCTCCGCGCCCGGTCAAAAATAGAAGAGCGGCCAGCGCAAGTCCGCCGATCGCCAGGATCCAGACGCCGAACGCCTTGATCGTCGCGACATGCGCCCGGCTGAACATGCCGAGCGCACCCATCATGACGAGGAGGGTAGCGACGCCCAGGAGCAACGGGATCATCGGTGGCCTCCAAATTCAGGCGCGCGCAAGGGCCTCGCGCGCGGCGATCGCGCTGATGTTGAGGATGCCACGAGCCGTGACGCTCGGCACCACCACATGTATGGGTTGCGACATCCCAAGCAGCAGGGGGCCGACAGGCAACCCGTCCGCTGCCGCCTTCAACAGATTGAATGCGATATTTGCGGAATCGAGGTTCGGCATGATCAACAAATTCGCGGTCCCAAACAGTCTGCTGTCTGGTACCGCACGGTGGCGGATCACCTCGCTCAGCGCGGCGTCGGCGTGCATCTCGCCGTCAATTTCCAGGTCGGGTGCGCGCTCCCGAATGATGATTAGGGCCTCGCGCATACGCCGTGCCGAGGGCGACTTCGACGCGCCGAACATCGAATGCGACAGCAATGCCACTTTGGGCGCGATGCCAAACCACGCCACCGCGTCAGCGGCCAGCAAGGTCATTTCGGCCACCTGCTCAGCCGTGGGCTCTGGGATCATATGAGTGTCGCAGATGAACAGGGCGCCAGCCTGCAGGATGAGGCACGACATGGCGTGGACACGGTCGACGCCAGCGCGGCGGGGGATCAGCGGCATGACGTATTCCATGTGCCGCCACCAGTCGCCACTGCCGCCGCAGATCGCCGCGTCGACATGGCCCTCTCGCAGCAGCATCGCAGCCAGCGCCGTCGGACGGGCCGAAAGCCGTCGTGCCGCTGCGTCGGGCGGCACGCCCCGCCGGCCGACCAGCCGTTGATAAGGCGCGACGAGGCTCGCGAGCAGAGCCGTCTCAGCCGCCGGATCCAGCACCGTGACTGTCTCGCCCACGGTCATGCGCAACCCCATCGCCCGAACTCGTTCGGCGATCACGTCGCGGCGGCCGATCAGCGTCGGTTGCGCGATCTCATCGTCGATCAGTGTCTGAACCGCGCGCAGCACGCGCTCATCCTCGCCCTCGGCGTAGACAATGCGGGCCAGCTGACGGCCTTGGCCCGGAGTTCGCGCCGCCTCGAACACCGGGCGCATAAGCTGGCCGGAGCGGAATACGAATCGCTCCAACTCGCGCTTGTAGGCATCGAAGTCGCCGATCGGACGCGTTGCCGCGCCGCTCTCCATCGCCGCGCGCGCTACCGCTGGCGCGATCCGCTGGATCAGCCGCGGGTCGAACGGTTTGGGGATGATATAGTCGACGCCGAACACCGGCGCGGCACCGCCATAAGCTGCGGCCACGACTTCGCTCGCTTCGGCACGCGCGAGGCCGGCGATCGCCTCGACGGCGGCCAACTCCATGGCCTCGTTGATGGTTGTCGCGCCGACATCGAGCGCGCCGCGAAAGATGAACGGAAAACATAGGACGTTATTGACCTGATTGGGATGGTCGCTGCGCCCCGTGGCGATGATGGCGTCCGGGCGCAGGGTGCGGGCGACGTCCGGGTCGATCTCCGGATCGGGATTGGCAAGTGCGAGAATCAGCGGCCGCTCGGCAAACAGGGCGAGAAATTCGGGTTTAAGCACGCGCGGCGCGGACAGGCCCATGAACACATCCGCCCCCGGCAGCGCGTCCTCCAGCGTGCGTGCGTCGGTCACCCTGGCGTAGACGGCCATGCGGGCGTCGAGATTCTCGCGAGCGGCATGCACGACGCCCTTGATGTCGGTGAGCGTCACGTTCTCGGGCCGCAACCCCATCTTGACCAGCAGGTCGACGCAGGCCAGGGCGGCCGCGCCGGCGCCCGAAGTCACAAGGCGAATGTCGCCGAGACGCTTGCGCTGCAGCAGCAGACCATTGCGGACGGCGGCGGCGACGGTAATGGCTGTGCCATGCTGGTCATCGTGGAATACCGGAATGTTCATGCGTGCCCGCAACTCGGCCTCGATGGCAAAGCACTCGGGCGCCTTGATGTCCTCCAGGTTGATCGCACCGAAGGTCGGCTCCAAAGCCGCGACCACATCGCAAAATCTTGCTGGATCCTGCTCATCGACCTCGATGTCGAACACGTCGATTCCGGCGAATTTCTTGAACAGGACGGCTTTGCCCTCCATGACCGGCTTGCCCGCGAGTGCCCCAATGTTTCCGAGGCCGAGGACTGCGGTGCCGTTGCTGATGACCCCGACGAGATTGCCGCGCGCCGTGTAGTCGCGCGCGGTGGCGGGGTCGGCGGCAATTTCCAGGCAAGCTGCGGCCACACCAGGCGAGTAGGCCAGCGCCAGATCGCGCTGTGTCGCCATACGCTTGGTGGGCTCGATCTGTAGTTTGCCGGGGCGAGGCAGCCGATGATAGTCCAGCGCCGCCTTTCGGAAATCCTCGTCCATCGCTATGTCCTGCTGGCGCTCAGGACAGATTTACCCTGAACGGAAGCGTGGGCAACCGGAGGGCGTGCGGATCAGGGATATGCGGTCGAGAAGACTCGAACTTCCACGAGGTTTCCCCCACAAGCACCTCAAGCTTGCGCGTCTACCATTCCGCCACGACCGCATCGCGCGAATGCCGGGGATGTAGCCGATGCCCGATGGACAGGCAATGCCGCGCAACGCGCCGGACTGGCTCGTCGAGCCCGGCCTGCTCGGCTATCCGGAGGCGATCGCGGCGATGCAGTCCCGTGCCGCGGCGATCCGCGCCGGCACGGCCCGCGAACTGGTCTGGCTGGTCGAGCACCCGCCGCTGTATACTGCGGGCACGTCGGCCGCGCGGGAAGACCTGACCGAGCCGGAGCGGTTTCCGACCTATGACGCCGGGCGCGGCGGCCAGTGGACCTATCACGGTCCGGGACAGCGCGTGGCTTACGTCATGCTCAATCTCACCCGGGCGCACGGCATGGTGCCGCCGCGCGACGTCCGCGCGCTCGTGGCGGCACTCGAGACGTGGCTGATCCGGTCGCTGGCGACATTCGGCGTGAATGGCGAGCGGCGCGACGGGCGTGTCGGGATCTGGGTCGTCGACCCCGCCACGGGCCGGGAGGACAAGATCGGGGCGCTCGGCGTGCGGGTGACGCGCTGGGTGAGCTGGCACGGCGTGGCGCTCAACGTGGCGCCCGACCTGTCGCATTTCTCCGGCATCGTGCCGTGCGGCGTGCGCGGCCACGGGGTGACCAGCCTGCGGGCGCTCGGGATCGCAGCCACAATGCAGGACGTGGACGCGGCGCTCTGCGCCGCTTGGGAGGGCGTCTTTTGCGAGCCTCCGATAACCTCCCGGGTGATCGATCGACCTCCGCCGCCGACATAAGGTGCCGTTGCCTACCACGGAGCATTTCGATGTCGGCACACCCCGTCGCCCGTGTTCGCCCCGTCACCGTCGGTCTTGGGATCGTTGGCGATATATAGCAAATCGACGCGAAGCTGACGCCGTTCGGAAGCCGCTTCCTCGTCCATGCCGACCCTGTCCAGACGATCGAGAACGCCAGGCACGGCAACCTTGTCGTGGTCGCCTTTCCAGACCTGTATGGCGCGCGAGGCTGGAAAACGTCGGCACCCTAGCCTGACATTCTAATCGTCTGGACGAACAACGCCGCGGGGGATGTCATCCTTGCGTCAGGCGTCTCCGAAGATCACGAGGCTACCGGCATCCTTGGCGAGATTGGTCGGCTCAGACGGTCGGTAGCCGCAGAAACCCGGGACCGTCGGGTGGCTCTGCCAACTCCTCGACGATACTGGAGACCTCGGCGGCCTGCGGGCCGCGACGGCAGGCGTGCAGCATTTCCTCCACCGCCGACGTCTCGCCGTCGAGCAATGCCTCGACTTTGCCGTCGCGACGGTTGCGCACCCAACCGGACACGCCGATGCGCCGCGCGGTGTGAACCATCCAGTCACGATATCCAACCCCGTGCACGCGGCCGCTGATGACGATGCGTCGGGCAGTCACCGCGGCATCCTCACACCGTGAGCCTCACTTGCGTGCCAAGTCGACGAAGCGGGCGGCGGCCTCGATATCGTCGAGGATTTCCGCACGACGAGCGGCAGCCTGCGCGTCCTCGCCCCAGCTTTCGGCCTGAAACAGTTCGTCGAGCACGGACAAGTGGAACGCCTCCTTGGGCGCAAGCGCGCCTTCGACCACGGCCAGCCCCAACACGAGGCTGCCAAGAGCGGGCACGAGAACCCCAAGCCCGGCGATCGTCGCTGCGTCGCAGACAGCCACGACGGCCGCAAAAATGGCGAGCGCCGCGGTGTCCTGCGCCACGTGGCCGATGCCCGTCGTGGTCCGAAGTTGGACACCATATCGTGCCGCGGCGCGATCAAGCCACGGCTGCCACGACACCGTTTGCCGCGCGACGAGATCATCCGGCGCCGACGCACGATAGCACAGCAAGTCGCTCTCGGCGTAACGTGCAAGCCCCATGGCGGTCGGCTCCTTGTCGGGCGCGATGCGCTGCTGCGCCGTGCTCGCCAGGCGCGTGAGCGGCAGCGACTCCATCGAGAATTCGCCGCCCGCCTGTCGCCATTCACCGGCCACGGCTTGCGCCAGGGCCTCGCTCCGAACCCGAAGTGCCTCACCATTCGGCAAACGCACGGTTTTGCCATCAAGCTCGATCAGAAAAACATCGGCGTCGGATACAGCACGGGCGTCCTGCCAGAACCGCCTCATCGCAGCAGACTTCGCAGCAGATCGGCCGGCTTGAGGGGCTTCGTGGCCGGCGGCGGAGCATCCGATAGAACTCCCGCGTCTCGGCACGGATCGCCAAGCTGTCCGGTCAGACCCTTGAGCACTCCGCTCAGATCACCGCGATCCACGTCGATCTTCGGCTGGGCCCAGGGTCCGGTCACGGCCATCGGAACGACGATACCCGGCCCGGTCCGCAACAGCGGGCGCAGGCGCAACGCCAGAGTCTGCTGGACAAGATCAACGGTGCCGCTGCCCTGGATCAGCAGCGTGGTGGCGTCGATCACCAGCGGCGAGACGTTTGCCACACCCTTATCGATGCCGGCGCGCAGCACGAGGCAGCGCAGGTGCGCCTGTCCGCGCGGATCGATCGGCAATCGGGCGGCTGCCAGTAGCTCCCTCAGCGCGCCGAGGTCGATATCGCCGTCGCGCATGGTGACCGATGCGCGGCCGGCGAGGCTCCGCAGCCACTCCGGCCGTGTCGCGCCCACAGCGCGCAGATCGGCGTCGATCGCGGCCGTCCCGGTAACACCGCCCGTCAAACCGAGAAGTGTCACGAACGGCTGCAATGCCAGCCCCGGCGCGTGCAACACGACCGCGAGCGTCGGTGGCGCGGCACGACCGTCGGCCCGAACAGCCAGCGTGAACCGACCACCCGGCCCGGTGCCCGCGAAGGGATCGAGGATCAGCTTACCGTCCTGGATCACGAGATGGCCCGACAGGTCGCGGACCGTGACTCGCGGATCATGCAACTCGGCCACTGCCAGGCGCAGATCGGCGTTCGCATGGTCGAGCAGGCGAAACGGCTGGTCAGCGGAAGGCGACGCGACCGGCGTGGGGGTCGCCGGGGGATTTGGACTGGAGACCGACGGTGTCGCCGCGACCGGGTGAGCGGCCGATGGCGACATCAGCTTCGCGAGGTCGAGCCGGCGGCTGGTCAGGCTGCCGCGCAGTGCGGGCGGAGAGGATAGGGTGATGATATCTAGCTCGCCCGCAATATCCCCCGGCAGTGCGGCTAGTCGAAGTTCGCGCAAGGTAACCGCCTTGCCCTCCTGGCGGACCGCGGCGTGGAAGGTCGCGGGGGCCATCAAAGCGGGAATCCCCAGGCGGGCCGCCATCGTGGACGCCTCGGCCAGCTTCGCCTCGACGACGACTGGGCCAACCAGCCGGCGCGTGGCCGGATCGAGCACACCGGAAGCCGTCACGTCCGCACCGAGGCCGTTTGCGGTGGCACTGACCGCCACGCCCGCCTGGCCCGGATCTGCTCTGCCGACAATATCGATGCGTTCCGGCAGCAAGACGTGGCCCGTCAGGGACAGCGACGAACGCTGCAGCGGCGCCGTGCGGTCGAGTTTTCCCTCAATGACCATCTCGCCCAGGTCAGCGCGGAATGTGGCCGAGAACGGTGCCGGATCGGCGCTCGCCTCGACCCTCCCATCGAACTCACCCTTGTAAACCCGCGTGTCACGACCGTCTCGGAACGCCACGCGACCGTGCTCGATCGTAACCTCGCCAAGTTGAATGGAGGCGGACGGCGAGGTCGCTTTGGAGGCCGGCGCGGCCTCCGTCACGGCCACCGCGGGCTCGCGCGGCAAGTCCCAGTTGCCGCGCCCGGACGCGTCCACTTCTAGAAGCAGGTCGGGCTGGCCCACGTGCACCACGGGGATGCGCAAAGCGCCGTGGAGTAAGGCGGAAAGATCGACCTTGAGCGTGATGCTCTGGACGGTCAGCAGCTCAGGCCGTGACCCTCCCGGGACATTGGCCACGGCAAGGCGGCTCAGCAGGATCTCCAGCCCGTTGTCCAAGGCGAGGCGTATCCCGCCAACCGTCACCGGCCGGCCCGCCGCGCGTGTCAGGGCGTCCTCGACCCGGGGTTGCAGCAGCGACGGCGCCGCGACCCACACCGCGACGGCCGCACTGGCGAGCACGACGAGAAGCGAGAGGCAGGCGATCAGCGGGCGGCGAGGCATTGGATGGGAACCTTCGATTGCCAGCGGTCGAGCGGTGCGAGCCTGACCTCGCTCCCCAGGCGTCAGGTCATTCACCCCACCAGATCAAAAGCGAGCGGATGAAGCTGACGGCCCTTCGCGTCAGATTCCATCCACTACCGCATCGCGACGATCCGGGTCACCGACGCTCGGCGGCCCGCGGCGGCAGGATGTCAAACCCGAGGCCGCGGAACGTCTCGGCCAAATGCGGCGGCAGCGGCGCCTCGACCGCGAGGCTGCCGCCGCGCGGGTGCGGCAGGACCAGCCGCCGCGCATGCAGATGCAAGCGATCGCTCAGCCCGTCGACAATGGCTGTGTTGCGGCCCTCCCGTTCGACGCCGTACGGTGCGTCGCCCAGGATTGGCGCGCCGATCGCCGCGCAATGCACTCGCAGCTGATGCGTGCGCCCGGTCAGCGGCCGCAGTTCGAGCCAGGCCAGTTTTCGCGCCGCGTGATCGAGCGTCCGGTAGTCCGTGATGCTGTGCGCGACATCCTTGTCATAGGGTCCGGCGACGGCGGCCCGCTCGCCGCGAAACCCGTCGAGGCGCACAAGGTCGCGCTCGATCCGACCCTCGACCGGCACCGGCCGGCCGGCCACGACGGCCCAATAGATTTTCTCGACGGCTCGGGTGCGGAATGCCGCCGCGAGTTTCGCTGCAACGCCGGCCGTACGGGCCACGACGATCACGCCGGACGTCTCGCGATCAAGGCGATGGACCAACCGTGGCCGCTCCCCGCCTGCGTCTCGCAACCCCTCCAGCATGCCGTCCAAATGGCGGCGAATACCGGGGCCGCCCTGCGTGGGCAGGCCCTGCGGCTTGTCGAGGATGATCAGCTCGGCATCACGGAACAGGATCATCGCTTCCAGCTCGGCGCGCGTCGCCGAATCGACGGGCGGCTGGGGCGCCGTCGCGGCCGGTTCCGGCAGCGGCGGGATCCGGACCGTCTGGCCGGGGGCGAGGCGTGCGTCGGCGCCCACGCGGAGGCCGTCCACGCGGACTTGACCGGTACGACACCATTTCTGGATCGCCGCCTGTCCGATGGCGGGGTGGTGCCGCCGGAGCCAGCGATCGAGCCTGATGTCCGCCTCGTCTGTGGTGACGACGCGAGTTTGCACGCTCATGCGGAACGCTCCTTGCGCAGGCCGTCCCAGTATGAGATCCGCCTGCCAAGCTCACGCTCGAAGCCGCGATCCTTCGGCCGATAGAGCGCGCGGCGCGCCAGTCCCTCCGGAAAGTAATCAGCGCCGGAGAAGGCATCGGCTTCGTCGTGGTCATAAGCATAGCCGGCGCCGTAGCCGAGCTGCTTCATCATCTTGGTCGGCGCGTTCAGGATATGCGCGGGCGGCATTAGACTCCCGGTCTCCCGCGCGGCGCGCTGTGCGTCCTTGATCGCGACATAGGCCGCATTCGATTTCGGAGCCGTGCCGAGATAGAGCACCGCCTGCGCTAGCGCGAGTTCGCCCTCTGGGCTGCCCAGACGCTCGTAGGCCTCCCACGCCGCGAGAGCCTGCGGCAGCGCGTTCGGATCGGCGAGGCCGATATCCTCGGACGCGAACCGGACCAGGCGCCGCGCGATATAGCGGGGGTCTTCGCCGCCGGCCAGCATGCGTGCGAACCAGTAAAGCGCCGCGTCCGGATCCGAGCCGCGCAACGATTTGTGGAGCGCGGAGATGAGGTTGTAGTGCTCCTCGCGATCTTTGTCGTAGAGCGCGGCGCGGCGGGCTAGCAGATCCGACAGGGCCGACGTATCGAGCGGGGCGGTGTCGTCCGGCAGTGCCGCGAGTTGTTCGGCCATGTTCAGCAGGTATCGCCCGTCGCCGTCGGCCATAGCCCGCAGCGATGCACGCGCCTCGGATGTGAGCGGCAACGCACGCGTTGCACCCTCGGCTCGTGTGAGGATCGCCTCCAGCGCCATGTCATCCAGCCGTCGCAACACCGCTACCTGACAACGAGACAGCAGAGCGCCATTCAGCGCGAAAGATGGATTTTCCGTGGTCGCTCCCACCAGAACGACAGTCCCCCGCTCGACCGCGGGGAGAAAGCCATCCTGTTGCGTGCGGTTGAACCGATGGATCTCGTCGACGAACAGCAGCGTTGCGTTGCCGCGCGTGTGGTTGTTCGCTGCCTCCTCGAACGCGCGCTTGAGGTCCGCAACACCCGAGAAGACTGCGGATAGCTGCATAAATCGGAGGCCTGATGCCTCGGCGAGCAGGCGGGCGATCGTGGTCTTTCCGACGCCCGGTTGGCCCCAGAGGATAAGGCTCGCAAGTGACCCACGGTCAATCATACGGGTCAGGACGCCGGCCGGGCCGGTCAAATGATCCTGTCCAACGACCTCGGAGAGAGAGGTGGGACGGAGGCGGTCGGCGAGTGGCTGCGTCACTACGATCGAGGCTGGCATCTCACCACCACCAGCTTAGGATACGGCATCGAGATCTGCCCAACGGCACTCGGCAGTGACGAGACCAGGTCCGCTGTCGCTTTCCCCGATCTACACCAATGATCGCCGAATGAGCTGGCGCCTTACTCGCTTTCGGAGTCCTCGGCCCGGTCCGGTCGAGGTCCACTATCCTGGCCTTTCGCCGACGGATCCCGATCGACCAATTCGATCATCGCCATGCTCGCAGCATCGCCATAGCGGATCCCCGCACGCAGCACGCGGGTGTAGCCGCCCGCGCGCGCCTTGTAGCGATCGGCGAGCACCCCGAACAATTTTGCGACGATGACGTCGTCTCGCAGCGTCGCGTAGGCCTGCCGGCGCGCATGCAGCCCACCGCGCTTGCCGAGCGTTATCAGCTTCTCCGCCACCGGCCG
This sequence comes from Acetobacteraceae bacterium, assembly GCA_965246915.1. Classification (GTDB taxonomy): domain Bacteria; phylum Pseudomonadota; class Alphaproteobacteria; order Acetobacterales; family Acetobacteraceae; genus CAVRQM01. The sequence continues at coordinate 236,165 of CBDFGB010000033.1, read as the reverse complement.
CAGCTCCTTGGCCTTGGGCAACGTCGTGGTGATCTGCTCGTGCTTTATGAGCGCGTGCGCCATGTTGCGGAACATGGCGAGACGATGGCTGCTGGTGACGCCGAGCTTGCGGCCGGCCAGTCCGTGACGCATTTGGATCGCTTCCTAAAACAGATCAGAACGGCTCTTCAAGCCGCTTGGCCAGGTCTTCCACGTTCTCCGGCGGCCAGCCGGTCACCGTCATGCCGAGACCGAGACCCATCGTGGCCAGGACCTCCTTGATTTCGTTGAGCGACTTGCGGCCGAAGTTGGGCGTGCGCAGCATCTCTTGCTCGCTCTTCTGCACAAGGTCGCCGATGTAGACGATGTTGTCGTTCTTCAGGCAGTTGGCACTGCGGACCGACAGCTCCAGCTCGTCGACCTTGCGCAGCAGGTTGCGGTTGAACGGCAGATCGTCCTGCGGCTCCTCCGTGCGGGCGGCCTGCGGCTCATCGAAGTTGATGAACATGGCAAGCTGGTCCTGCAGGATCCGCGCAGCGAGCGCCACCGCATCCTCGGGCGAGACCGCGCCGTTCGTCTCCACGGTCAGCAGCAGCTTGTCATAGTCGGTGACCTGGCCCACGCGAGTCGGCTCGACCTTGTATGACACGCGCCGCACCGGCGAGTAGATCGCGTCGATCGGAATCAGACCTATCGGCGCATCCTCGGGTCGGTTCGCGGTCGCGGGCACGTAGCCTTTGTCGGCGTTGACCGTGAACTCCATGCCGAGCTTCACGCCATCGTCGAGCGTGCAGAGGACCAGGTCCGGGTTCATGATCTCAATGTCGTGCCCGGCCGTGATCTGGCCGGCGCGAACCTCGCCAGGACCCGTCGTGCTCAGCGACATTCGCTTCGGCCCCTCGCCATGCATGCGCAGCGCGAGTTGCTTGATGTTCAAAACGATGTCAGTGACGTCCTCGCGCACGCCGGGCACGCTGCTGAATTCGTGCAGCACCCCGTCGATCTGAACCGCTGTAACGGCGGCGCCCTGGAGCGACGACAGCAGAATGCGGCGCATCGCATTGCCCAGCGTCATACCGAAACCGCGCTCCAGCGGCTCGGCGATCACGGTGGCGACACGCGTATGGTCGTTGCCGGGCTCGATCTCGAGCTTTTCAGGCTTCTTCAGCAATTGCCAGTTTTTCTGGAGGGCTGCGGATAGTCTCATGCCATCACACCCGCCGCCGCTTGCGCGGACGGCAGCCATTGTGGGGAATCGGGGTCATGTCGCGGATCGTGGTGATCGAAAAGCCGACCGCCTGCAACGCGCGCAACGCGCTTTCGCGTCCGCTGCCGGGGCCGCTTACTTCGATCTCGAGCGTCTCCATACCGTGCTCGCGGGCCTTCTTGCCGGCGTCCTCTGCGGCGACCTGGGCGGCATACGGGGTACTCTTGCGGCTACCCTTGAACCCTTGGCTGCCGGAGGAGGACCACGCGATTGCATTGCCCTGGGCATCGGTGATGGTCACCACCGTGTTGTTGAACGTCGCGGCCACATGGGCAACGCCGGAGGTGATGTTCTTGCGTTCCTTTTTACGAGGACGCGCGGCGGAAGCTTGTTTCGCCATTACTTCGTGACCTTTTTCTTGCCCGCGATCGCAACGGCTTTGCCCTTGCGGGTCCGTGCGTTCGTGTGCGTGCGTTGGCCGCGAACAGGCAGCCCCCGACGGTGGCGCAGGCCGCGATAGCAACCCAGATCCATCAGTCGCTTGATGTTCATCGCGACTTCGCGCCGAAGATCGCCCTCGACGCGATACTCACGATCCACCAATTCGCGGATACGCAACACCTCGTCATCGGACAGCTGGTTCACGCGGCGGTCGTCTGCGATCGACAATTTCTCGCAAATCGCCTTCGCCTTGGCCGGCCCGATGCCGAAGATGTAGCGCAGGCTAATCGTCACCCGCTTGTTGGTCGGGATATTCACGCCGGCAATACGCGCCACGCTGTCCTGCTCCTGCCCGAAAACACAGTTCCGTCCGCCATCGGCCTACGCCTCCGGCTCATCCCAATGCCCGATGTCCTAAAGGCAGGTCGCCTGGCGACATCGATGCGAAATTTCTCATCCCAACGGCGAAAGCCCCGCTGCCACGGGGTCACCGGAGCCGCGCACTATACTGTCGGCACGACCCGAGTCAATCGGCGGCTCTCAACTTTGTGCGAGCACCGTGGATCGTGATCCAGCATCGGTGGGCAATCGCTCCAGAATTTCCTGGATGCAGGCCGTGACCTCATCCATCGAAAGCATGCCGTCCACTGAAAACAAACGTCCCTGCGCCCGATAGTGCGGCAGCAGCGGCGCGGTCTGTCGGTTGTAGGCATCGAGCCGTGCCATGACCACATCGCGGCTGTCATCGGCACGACGGGTGAACTCGTGTGCCCCGCACGTGTCGCATATACCCGCCACTCGCGGCACATTGAACGAATCATGGTAGCCGGCGCCGCAATTGGCGCAGGTGAAGCGTCCGGAAATCCGCTCGACCAGCGCTGCGTCATCGACGATGAGCGCGATCACCGCGTCGAGTCGCTCGCCTCGCGTGTCCAGCAGGTTATCGAGAGCGGCTGCCTGCGGCGTCGTGCGAGGAAATCCATCGAGGATGAACCCACGTGCACAATCCTGTCGGGCGATCCGAGCGTCGAGCATGCGGATCAGGATGTCGTCTGAAACCAGCTGACCGGCATCCATCACCGCCTTTGCTTGGCGGCCGATCTCGCTGCCGGCCGCGACCTCGGCGCGAAGCATGTCTCCGGTCGAAATCTGCACGATCCCATACCGGTCCTGCAACCGCTTGGCCTGTGTCCCCTTGCCCGCGCCTGGCGGCCCCAAAAGAATCAGGTTCATTTCACCCGCCCGCGCACCCGCGCCTTGGTGATTAACCCTTTGTACTGGTGCGCCAGCAGGTGCGACTGGATCTGCGTCACTGTATCCATCGTAACCGACACGATGATCATCAGGCTGGTGCCGCCGAAATAGAATGGCACGCCGTATTGGCTGATAAGGAACTCCGGCAGCAGACAGACAACGCAGAGGTATATTGCGCCGATCGTCGTGAGTCGCGTGAGCACATAGTCGAAATAGTCTGCCGTATTCGTTCCGGGCCGGATGCCAGGGATGAAGCCGCCGTACTTCTTCAGATTGTCGGCTGTCTCCTGCGGGTTAAAAACAACCGCCGTGTAAAAGTAGCTGAAAAAGATGATGAGTCCGGCATACGAAAGCAGATACAACGGTTGGCCGTGCGCTAGCGCGTTGCCGATCGTCGCCAGCCATCCGGTGTTGCCCGCGGCCCCGGAGAAACCGGCCACGGTCGCCGGGATCAGCAGAAGGGAACTCGCGAAGATCGGCGGGATCACGCCCGAGGTGTTGATCTTGAGCGGCATATGGCTGGCATCGCCGCCCATGACGCGGTTGCCGACCTGCCGCTTCGGATACTGCACCACGATCCGCCGTTGGGCCCGCTCCATGAACACGATGAAAGCGATCACCGCGACGGCGATCGCCAGGAACCCGAGAATGAAGATCGGGCTCAACGCGCCGGTGCGCCCCAACTCCAGCAACGTTGCGAGCGCGTGCGGCACGTTCGCCACGATGCCGGCGAAGATGATGAGGCTCACCCCGTTGCCGATCCCCCGCGCGGTGATCTGCTCGCCGAGCCACATCAGGAACATCGTGCCGCCGACCAGCGTCACTACGCAGGAAATGCGGAAGAACATCCCGGGGTCGATCACCGCGGCCCCCGCCGCGCCGCGCATGCTCTCAAGCCCGACCGCGATGCCGTAGGACTGAAAGACGGCGATTAGGACGGTCAGATATCGGGTGTACTGGTTGAGGCGCTTGCGGCCGGTGTCGCCCTCCTTCTTCAGGGCCTCGAGCGACGGGATGGCCGCCGACATGAGCTGCACGATGATGCTGGCGCTGATATACGGCATGATGTTCAGCGCGAACACGGTCATGCGCCCGAGTGCGCCGCCGCTGAACATGTCGAACATGCCCAGGATGCCACCGCCATGCTGGGCCATCATCTCGCCCATGATGGCGGCGTCGACGCCGGGCAGCGGGATATAGGTGCCAACGCGATAGACCAACAACGCGGCGAGGGTGAACCAAATCCGCTTCTTCAGTTCGGTGGCTTTAGAGAACGCCCCGAGACTCATGCTGGAGGCAAGTTGTTCGGCGGCCGAGGCCATTCGCGTCCCCTTTACCCACCCGTAACCTCACCGGAGGCGAGGCAGGGTCATCTCTGTTGGTCCGCCAATGTGCGCACGAGGGGCCGCCACGGCAAGCACGCGACCCTCTCCGTCATCACGCAGCGGCGGCGGCAGGCTCCTTGCGGGCAACCGTCATGGTCACCGACCCGCCCGCCGCCTCGATCGCCGCGATCGCCGTGGCGGAGGCTCCCGACACGGTGATCGTCAGCGCCCGCGTCACCTCACCCATCGCCAGCAGCCGCACACCCTCGACGTGCGTGCCACGCCCAAGCCCCGCGCCACGCAGGACATCCTCGGTGATCGGCTGGGCAGCATCGATCCGCCCCGCCTCGATCGCCTTGGAGATCGCGCCGAGATTCACCGGCGCATAGGCTTTGCGAAAGATGTTCTTGAACCCGCGCTTCGGAAGCCGGCGATAGATCGGCAACTGGCCGCCCTCGAACCCGTTCAGCGCCACGCCCTCGCGCGCCTTCTGACCCTTGACGCCCTTGCCAGACGTCTTGCCTTTGCCCGAGCCGATGCCGCGCCCGAGCCGCTTGCTCTTGAGGCGGGAGCCGGGATTGTCGCGCAGTTCGTTCAGTTTCATCGTCTCACCCTCCGTCCAGGATCGCGCTGGCGATCAGGACTGCTCCTCGACCTTGATCAGATGCGCAACCTTGCGAATGCGGCCACGGACTTCCGGCGTGTCGACCAACGATCGGCTGCTGCCGATTTTTCCAAGACCGAGCCCGATCAGCGTGTCGCCCTGCCCCGGCTTGCGACCATGCCGCGATCCAGTTTGCGTCACTTTGACGCGACGCTTCTGCTCATTCTCAGACATCGGCCATTTCCGTCGCAGCTTCGGTGCCCGGGGCGGCATCGCGTTTGCCCAATAGATCCGAGACCTTTTTGCCACGACGCGCCGCCACGGATCGCGGCGAGGCGCAACGCTGCAATGCGGCGAACGTTGCCTTGACCATGTTGTGCGGGTTACGCGAGCCAAGGCTTTTAGCAACCACGTCGCCAATCCCCAGCGTCTCGAACACTGCGCGCATCGGGCCGCCGGCGATGATGCCCGTGCCGGCGGAGGCCGAACGCAGCACCACCTCGCCCGCGCCAAACCGCGCCTGCACATCGTGGTGAAGGGTGCGGCCTTCCTTCATCGGCACCCGGATCATCGTGCGCTTGGCCCGCTCGGTCGCCTTGCGGATCGCCTCCGGCACCTCGCGCGCTTTGCCCGCGCCGTAGCCGACGCGGCCCTTCTGGTCGCCCACCACCACCAACGCGGCGAACGCGAAGCGGCGTCCACCCTTTACGACCTTTGCCACGCGATTGATCGTGACCAGCTTGTCGATCAGGTCGTCGCCACCGTCGCGATCCCGCTCGCGCTCGCGGCCACCCCGGCCGCCTCTGTCGTCCCGTGCCATCTGCTTGTTCCTAGAACGCGAGCCCGCCTTCGCGGGCCGCTTCAGCCAGCGCCTTGACGCGGCCGTGATACAGATACGCGCCGCGGTCGAACACCACGGCGGTCACGCCCGCCGCCAACGCCCGCTCGGCCACGAGCTTTCCGACGGCCGCCGCGGCGTCGCGATCGGCACCAGTCTTAAGCGCCTCCCGCAACGTGCGATCGAGGCTTGAGGCCGCCGCGACGGTGCGTCCAGCCACGTCATCGATGACTTGCGCATAGATATGCTTGCCAGACCGGAAGACCGAGAGCCGCGGTCGCCCGGCCGATTTGCGCCGAAGCTGAAAGCGCAGCCGCGACCGGCGGCGTTCCGCCAGAACCTTGACCCCGCTCACTTCTTCTTGCCTTCCTTGCGACGGATCTTCTCACCCTCGAATTTCACGCCCTTGCCCTTGTAGGGCTCTGGCGGCCGCCACTCGCGGATTTCGGCGCAGACCTGGCCGACCTGCCGCTTGTCCATTCCCTCGACCTTGATCAGCGTCGGCTTCTCGCAGCTGACCTTGATGCCTTGCGGGATCGGATAGACCACGTCGTGCGAGAACCCGAGATTGATCACCAAATTTTGCCCCTGGACCGCGGCGCGGTAGCCGGTGCCTGTGATCTCGAGAGTTTTGGCATAGCCGGCCGAGACGCCGCGGACCATGTTGGCGACAAGCGCGCGCGTCGTGCCCCACATCATCCGCGCCTGCGCCGTGTCGTTGCGTGGCCGCACGGCGAGCCGGCCGCCCTCGACCTCGGCGTCAATGTTGTCGCTGAGGTCGAGACTGAGTTCCCCAAGCTTGCCCTTCGCCGTCAAAGTACGTCCAACCACGGCGACGTTGACGCCGGCCGGGATCTCCACGGGATATTTACCAATTCGAGACATGGCGCCCTCAGAACACGCGGCAGAGGACTTCGCCGCCGACATTGGCAGCGCGGGCCTCGGCGTCGCTCAGCACGCCTCGCGGCGTCGACAGGATCGAGATCCCAAGGCCGGCATACACGCGCGGTAGCTCCTTGATCTTCGAATAGACGCGCCGGCCCGGCGTGGAGACGCGGGTGATCTCCTTGATGACCGGTTCGCCCTCGTTGTATTTCAGCTCGATACGGAGCTGTGAAATACCCGGCTTGATCTCCTCGGAAGAGAAGCCGCGGATAAAGCCCTCGCGCTTCAACGCATCCAGCACGTTGGCCCGCAACTTGCTCGCAGGGGCCACGCAGCCGGAGTGGCGGGCGCGCTGCGCGTTGCGGATGCGAGTCAGCATGTCGCCAAGTGGATCTGTCATCATGTCGCGACGCTCCTACCAGCTCGCCTTGACCATGCCGGGAATCTGTCCGGCGCTGGCCAGGTCACGCAACGCGATCCGGGACAGCTTGAATTTGCGATAGTTGGCGCGCGCCCGGCCAGTCAGCTCGCAACGCAGACGTACCCGTACCTTGGCACCGTTGCGTGGAAGCTGCGCCAGCTTGATGGTCGCGTTGAAACGATCCTCGACTGGCAGCGTCCGATCCATGACGATCGACTTGAGCGCCAGCCGCTTGGCCTTGTCGCGCGCCGCCATGCCTTCGCGCATTTTGTTGCGGTTGACCTGAGAGATCTTCGCCATGTTGCTACCCTCCGGAACAAACGGACCGCTGGCCCGCCGTTTTCCAAGTTTTTGCCGTGTCCAACGCGTCAGGCCACGAACGGAATGTCGAACTGCTTCAGCAGCGCCTTCGCCTCGACATCGGTCTTCGCCGTGGTCACGAAGATAATGTCCATGCCGCGGATCTGATCGACCTTATCGTAGACGATCTCCGGGAAGACGATCTGCTCTTTCAGACCCATGGCGAAGTTGCCACGCCCGTCGAAGCCCTTGTTCGCCGGGATGCCCCGGAAATCGCGCACCCGAGGCATGGCGATGGTCACCAGCCGGTCGAGGAACTCATACATCCGCGTCTTGCGCAGCGTCACCTTGCAGCCGATCGGCAGGCCCTCGCGAATCTTGAAGCCGGCGATGGCTTTCTTCGCCACCGTTTTGACCGGCTTCTGGCCGCTGATAAGCGCCAGCTCCGCCACCGCCGCGTCGAGTTTCTTTTGGTCGCCGGCCGCCTCACCCACGCCCATGTTGATGACGATCTTCTCGAGCTTCGGAACCTGCATCGGGTTCGTGTAGCCGAACTCCGTCTGCATAGCCGGGCGGATTGTCTCGTTGTAGCGAGCGAGCATCCGTGGCGCCTCGCCGGTGCCGGCCGAGGTGCCTTGGCCGATGGCCACGTCCTGCAACGTCGTCGGACCGGTCGAGGCAGTCGCTGCGTTCTTCGGCGCGCTCGCGCCGCGTCCGGCCGAACCTTTGTTGTTCGACGCGCCGCCCTTGGCACCGCCTTTACCGGCAGCTGCGCCCTTCTTGCCGGGCGGTGCCGGCTTCTTCTTGTCGGCCATCGCGACCCCCCCTAGCTCTCGATCACTTGGCCGGTCGCCTTCGCGACGCGTACCTTGCGACCGTCATCCAACACCCGAAACCCGACCTTCGTCGGCTTCCCGCTCTCCTCGTCAATGAGCTTGAGGTTTGACAGATGGATCGTCGCCTCACGCGTGACGATACCGCCCGGCTGCCCCATGCCCTTTGGTTTCGTGTGCAGCTTCGCGACATTCACGCCCTGCACCTTGGCGCGATTCTCTTTCGGCAAAACCTGCAGCACCTCGCCGCGCTTTCCACGATCGGCGCCGGTCGTGACGAGAACCGTATCGCCCTTCCTGATCCGCGCGGCCATCACAGGACCTCCGGCGCAAGCGAAATGATCTTCATGAATTTCCGTGCCCGCAGCTCACGAACGACCGGGCCGAAGATACGGGTGCCGATCGGCTCCTGCTGCTTGTTGATCAGGACCGCCGCGTTGCGGTCGAAGCGGATCGCGCTGCCGTCGGGACGACGAACCGGAAACGAGGTCCGCACGATCACCGCCTGGTGCACGTCGCCCTTCTTGACTTTGCCGCGCGGGATTGCGTCCTTGACGGACACCACGATCACGTCGCCGACGGACGCCGTCTTCCGCTTGCTGCCGCCCAGCACCTTGATGCACTGCACCCGGCGCGCGCCGGAATTGTCGGCGACCTCCAGGTTGCTCTCGACGGAGATCATGCCGCGGCCCCTTCCGCGTGCTCGTGGACGGCGGGCTCGCTCGCACCCGAGGGCGCCTCGATGGCAACATCATCGATATCGTCCTCGAACAGCTTGGTGCCGTTACGCTCGATGACGATCCAAGTCTTGCGCTTGCTGATCGGCCGGCATTCCTCGATGCGCACCGTGTCGCCGGTCTTGCAGATGTTCTCCTCGTCATGCGCCGCGTAGTTCTTCGAGCGACGAATGAACTTCTTGTACAGCGGATGCATGACCCGACGGTCGACCAAAACCGTCACGGTTTTGTCCATCTTGTCACTGGTCACTCGCCCGGTCAGGACGCGCTTCGGCATCGCCCAACCCTCCTTAATTCGTAGCCGTGGAAGCGGAGCGTTTCTTCTCCGCCAAAACCGTTTTGATACGCGCGATGTCGCGCCGCACCGTCTTCACCCGCCCGACACCCTCGGTCTGTCCGGTTGCGCGTTGGAACCGCAAGTTGAACTGTTCCTTACGCAAATCAAGCAGCTGCAACGAAAGCTGTTCGGTGCTTTTGGCACGTACGTCGGCAGGCTTCATTTCCTTGGCCATGATCAGGCGTCCCCGATACGGGTCACGAGTTTGGTCCGGATCGGCAACTTTGCGGCGCCCAAAGTAAGGGCCTCCTTCGCGAGGTCGGCGGCGACACCATCGATTTCGAACATGATGCGGCCTGGCTTCACACGGCAGACCCAGAACTCGGGCGCGCCCTTGCCGGAACCCATGCGCACTTCCTGGGGCTTCAACGACACCGGCACGTCCGGGAAAATCCGGATCCAGACACGGCCGGCACGCTTCATTGCGCGAGTGATCGCCCGCCGCGCCGATTCGATCTGTCGGGCGGTCACCCGCTCGGGCTCCAGCGCCTTCAAGCCATATTGACCGAAATTGAGAGCGGTGCCGCCCTTCGACAGGCCCTTGATCCGGCCCTTGTGGGCCTTGCGGTACTTGGTCCGCTTCGGAGAAAGCATGATCCCTGTCCCTTACCGCTGCGGCGCCTGTTCGGCCGCGCGGCGATCCTGCGCCGTCGGGTCGTTCAGCAGGATCTCACCCTTGAAGATCCAGACCTTGACGCCGCACGTGCCATAGGTCGTCTTGGCCGTCGCGACTCCGAAATCGATATCCGCGCGCAGCGTGTGCAACGGCACCCGACCCTCGCGATACCACTCCACCCGCGCGATCTCGGCGCCGCCCAGGCGACCGCCGCAATTGATACGGATGCCCTGGGCGCCCAAACGCATCGCCGACTGCACCGCGCGCTTCATCGCCCGGCGAAACGCCACGCGGCGCTCGAGCTGCTGGGCGATGTTCTCGGCAACCAGCGTGGCATCGATCTCCGGCTTGCGGATCTCGACGATGTTCAGCGTCACCTCGCTGCCGGCCATCTTGGCGAGATCCTTGCGAAGGTTCTCGATGTCCTGGCCCTTCTTGCCGATCACCACGCCCGGCCTCGCGGCGTATATCGTCACGCGAGGCTTCTTCGCCGGCCGCTCGATGACCACGCGCGATACACCGGCACCGGACAGACGCTGCCGCAGTTTCGCGCGCAGTTTCAGGTCGCTGTGCAGCATCTTCGCGTAATCGACACCGGCGAACCAGCGGCTGTCCCAGGTGCGGTTGATACCCAGCCGCAGCCCGATCGGATTGACCTTGTGACCCATCAGGCGGCTCCCTTCCCATCGCCGGCCGCATCCTGCGTCCGCTCGGCGACGACGATCTTCAGATGGCTGAACCACTTCTCGATGCGCGAGGATCGCCCGCGACCGCGCGCATGAAAGCGCTTCATCACCGACGAACGACCGACCTCGGCACGGCTGACGAACAGCCGGTCGACATCGAGTTGATGGTTGTTTTCCGCGTTGGCGATGGCACTCTCCAGCGTCTTGCGGACCTGCTGGGCAATGCGGCGCTTGCTGAACGTCAAAGTGGCGACCGCATCGGCCGCCCCACGGTTGCGGATCAGCCCGGCCACCAGATTAAGCTTTCGCGGGCTCACGCGCACGTTGCTGAGGATGGCCTGCGCTTCGGTCTCGGCCAGTAGGCGCGGATGCTTCGGCTTGCTCATGTCAGCCCCGCTTGGCCTTCTTGTCGGAAGAATGGCCGGTAAACGTGCGGGTCGGCGAGAACTCGCCGAACTTGTGTCCGACCATGTTCTCGTTGACCTGCACCGGCAGGAATTTGTGGCCGTTGTAGACGCCGAACGTCAGCCCCACGAATTGCGGCAGGATGGTGCTGCGGCGCGACCAGATCTTAATGATCTCGTTGCGACCCGAGGCGCGTGACGTCTCTGCCTTGGCGAGCAAGTAGCCGTCGACGAACGGGCCTTTCCAGACGGAACGAGCCATCGCTCATTTCCCCTTGTTGCGGCGACGGACGATCAGCTTGTCCGTGCGCTTGTTGACCCGCGTCTTGTAGCCCTTGGTCGGCTTGCCCCACGGCGTGACCGGGTGACGGCCGCCCGATGTGCGACCCTCGCCGCCGCCATGCGGATGGTCCACCGGGTTCATCACGACGCCACGATTGTGCGGGCGGCGGCCGAGCCAGCGCGAGCGACCCGCCTTACCGATCTGCTGGTTGGAATTGTCCGGATTGGACACTGCGCCGATCGTCGCCATGCACTCGCCGCGGACGACACGAACCTCGCCGCTCATCAGCTTGAGTTGGGCATACCCGGAATCCTTCCCGACCAGCTGGGCATACTGCCCGGCCGAGCGAGCGATTTTTCCGCCGGCACCCTGCTTCATCTCGACGTTATGGATGATCGTGCCGACCGGGATCGCGGCGAGCGGCATCGCATTGCCCGGCTTGATGTCGACACGGGCACCCGACACCACGGCATCACCGGCCCGCAGCCGCTGCGGCGCCAGGATGTACGACAATTCGCCGTCTCGATACTTGATCAGCGCAATGAACGCGGTTCGGTTCGGGTCGTACTCCAGACGCTCCACGACAGCCGGTATGTCCGCCTTGCGCCGCTTGAAGTCCACCAGTCGATACGACTGCTTGTGTCCGCCGCCCCGGAAATAGCTTGTGGTGCGGCCATGATTGTTACGACCGCCCGAATGCGACTTGCCGACGGTCAGCGCCTTGACCGGCTTGCCTTTCCACAGCTCGCTGCGGTCGATGAGAATCGTCCCGCGCAGGCTCGCCGTGACGGGATTGAAATGTTTCAGGCCCATGGTTCGTCGTCCCGCCTCATGCCAGTCCGCTGGACAGGTCGATCGACTGACCCGGCTGCAGCGTCACATAGGCTTTCTTCACGTCGCTGCGCTGGCCCGGCCGGCCGCGAAACATCCGCGCCTTGCCCTTGGTGATCAGCGTGTTCACCGACACCACGTTGACGCCGAACAGTCCCTCGACCGCCGCTTTGATCTCCGGCTTGGTTGCGTCGATTGCCACCCGGAACACCACCTGGCTGCGCTCTGCCAGCAAAGTCGCCTTCTCGGTGACCACTGGGCTGCGGATCGTCTGATACATCGACTCCCGGCTCAGCACGGGCTTGGGCTTCTTCGGCTTGGCGGCCGCGACCTCGCTCATGCCGGCATCTCCTCGCGCGCGACATCCGCGGCAGTAAGCCGCGTGACCAGTCCGGCCAGGCCCGCCGTGGTCACCGCCAAGACGTCATGTCGCAGGATGTCGTAGACATTGGCGCCGACCGTCGGCAGCACGTCGAAGCCGATGATGTTGCGGCTGGCGCGCAGGAACCCCTGGTCCACCGTCTGATCGACGATCAGCGCCGATCTCCAGCCGAGTGCCGCCAAGGTCTTCGCCAGTTCGCGCGTCTTCGTGGCACCGGCGGCCGCGTCCAGCACGACCAGCTTGCCGTCCGCATGCTTCTGCGAAAGCGCGGAAATCAGCCCGAGCCGCCGCACCTTCTTCGGCAAATCATAGCCGTGACTGCGCACCACCGGCCCGTGCACCACGCCGCCGCCCCGGAACTGCGGCGCGCGCAGGCTGCCCTGCCGGGCATTGCCGGTGCCCTTCTGCTTGTACGGCTTCTTCGTGGTGCCGCGGACTTCGCCCATGCCCTTGGTCCGGTGCGTGCCGGCACGGCGTTTAGCCTGCTGCCAGTGCACGACGCGCGCCATGATGTCGGCACGAGGCGTGGTGGCAAAAATCTCATCGGACAACTCGGCCATCCCGGCCGTCTCGCCCGCAAGCGTCATGATCTCGATCTGCATCTCTCGATCCTCAGCCGGCCGCAACATCGGCGATCGCCGCCGGATAGGGTGCCGCCTCAGGACGCTTGGCCTTGTGCGCGTCGCTCACAAGCACCCAACCTCCCTTCGCACCCGGCACCGCGCCGCGCACCATCAAAAGCCCTCGCTCCACATCGACAGCGGCGATACGCAAATTCTGCGTGGTCACACGCTCGACGCCGAGGTGACCCGCCATCTTCTTGTTCTTGAACGTCTTGCCTGGATCCTGCCGGTTACCGGTCGAGCCATGAGAGCGATGGCTGACCGACACGCCGTGGCTCGCCTCGAGACCCGCGAAATTCCAGCGCTTCATCACGCCCTGGAAGCTCTTGCCCTTGGTGGTCCCCACCACATCGACCAACTGTCCCTCGACGAAATGCGCCGCGGTTAGAGTCGCTCCAGGCTCCAGCAGCGCATCCTTCGCCACCCGGAACTCCACCAGCTTGGCCTTCGGCTCGACCTTCGCCGCGGCGAAATGGCCACGATTCGGCTGGGTCACGTTCTTAACCTTCGCGCGGCCCCAGCCGAGCTGCACGGCGTCATAGCCGTCCCGCTCCTCGGTCCGCGCGGCGACGACCTGCACCTGATCGACGTGCAGGACAGTGACGGGCACATGCGTCCCGTCCTCCTTGAAGATCCGTGTCATGCCAAGTTTCTTGGCAAGCAATCCCGTGCGCATCTCATCCAATTCCCAGAGGAGCCGTGCGCGAACGCTAGGCTCGTAGGCCAAAAAATGGTTACAGCTTGATCTCGACGTCCACGCCGGCGGCGAGGTCGAGCTTCATAAGGGCGTCCACCGTCTGCGGCGTCGGCTCGACGATATCGAGCAAGCGACGATGCGTCCGGATCTCGAACTGCTCACGGCTCTTTTTGTCCACATGCGGCGAGCGGTTGACCGTGAACCGCTCGATATGCGTCGGCAGAGGGATCGGCCCGCGAACCCGCGCACCCGTACGCTTCGCGGTGTTGACGATCTCCTTCGTGCTGTTGTCCAGCACACGGTGATCGTACGCCTTGAGGCGTATGCGGATATTCTGGTTGTCCATCGTATCTCCGGCCGAGGCCGATCCCCTTTGTCAGCTCAAGCTGTGATCTTGGCGACGACGCCAGCGCCGACAGTCCGTCCGCCCTCGCGGATCGCGAAGCGCAGTCCTTCATCCATCGCGATCGGCTGGATCAGCTCCACGCTCATCGACACGTTGTCGCCGGGCATCACCATCTCCACGCCCTCCGGCAACGTCACAATGCCGGTCACGTCGGTTGTCCGGAAATAGAACTGCGGACGATAATTGGTGAAGAACGGTGTGTGACGGCCACCCTCTTCCTTCGTGAGGATGTAGCTTTCTGCTTGGAACTTCTTGTGCGGCGTGATCGTGCCGGGCTTGGCAAGCACCTGGCCGCGCTCGACGTCCTCGCGCTTCGTGCCGCGCAACAGCGCGCCCACGTTGTCGCCGGCCTGCCCTTGGTCGAGCAGCTTGCGGAACATCTCGACGCCGGTCACGACCGTCTTGACGGTATCCTTCAACCCCACGATCTCGACTTCCTCGCCGACCTTGACGATGCCGCGCTCGATACGGCCGGTCACCACCGTGCCGCGGCCGGAGATCGAGAACACGTCCTCGATCGGCATCAGGAATGGCTTGTCGACCGGGCGCTCCGGCTGCGGGATGTAGGCGTCGACCGCCTCCATCAGCTTCAGCACAGCCTGCTCGCCGAGTTCCGGCAGCTTGTCTTCCAACGCGGCGACGGCCGAGCCGTGGATGATGGGAATGTCGTCGCCCGGGAACTGGTAACTGGTCAGCAGCTCGCGCACCTCCAGCTCGACCAGCTCCAGAAGGTCGGGGTCGGCGATGTCGCACTTGTTGAGGAACACCACCAGCGCCGGGACGCCGACCTGACGCGCCAGCAGGATGTGCTCGCGAGTCTGCGGCATCGGGCCGTCGGCCGCCGACACGACCAGGATCGCGCCGTCCATTTGTGCGGCACCGGTGATCATGTTCTTCACGTAGTCGGCGTGACCCGGACAGTCGACATGGGCGTAATGACGATTCTTCGTCTCGTACTCGACATGTGCGGTTGAGATCGTAATGCCGCGCGCGCGCTCCTCGGGAGCCTTGTCGATCTGGTCGTAGGCCGTGAACGTGGCGCCACCAGACTTCGCCAGGATCTTGGTGATCGCCGCCGTTAGCGACGTCTTGCCATGATCGACATGGCCGATCGTGCCGATGTTGCAGTGCGGCTTGTTCCGCTCGAATTTGGCTTTACCCATCGTCGTTCTCCGTGCCCGGTCCTGGAAGTCTGGCTAGAGTTCAGTGCTACCAGCGGTAATGGCTGAAGGCTTTGTTCGCCTCGGCCATCCGATGGGTATCTTCACGCTTCTTTACCGCAGCACCGCGATTGTTGACCGCGTCCATCAGCTCGTTGGACAGCCGGTCCTCCATCGTGTGCTCGCCGCGCTTGCGGGCGCTGTCGATGATCCAGCGGATCGCCAGCGCCTGCCGCCGCTCAGTCCGGACTTCAACCGGCACCTGATACGTGGCACCGCCGACCCGGCGGCTGCGCACTTCCACCGCCGGCTTCACGTTGTCCAGCGCCTCGTGGAACATCCGCACCGGATCGGCCTGATTGCCGCCGCGCTTCTTCATCACATCCAGCGCGCCATAGACGATCGTCTCGGCGGCCGATTTCTTGCCGTCGTACATCAGCGCGTTCATGAAGCGCGTGATGACGAGGTCGCCGAACTTCGCGTCCGGCAGGATCTCGCGCTTGACCGCGCGGCGACGACGACTCATGCCCGCCCCCTCACTTCGGCCGCTTGGCGCCGTAGAGCGATCGCCGCTGACGCCGCTTCGGCAGGCCCTGGGTGTCCAGCACGCCGCGCAGGATATGATACCGCACGCCCGGCAAATCCTTCACACGCCCGCCGCGGATGAGCACGACGGAGTGTTCCTGCAAATTGTGGCCCTCGCCGGGGATGTAGCTCACGACCTCGTAGCCGTTGGTCAGCCGCACCTTGGCGACCTTACGCAGTGCCGAGTTCGGCTTCTTCGGCGTCGTCGTGTAGACGCGCGTGCAGACGCCGCGCTTCTGCGGGCAGCCCTGCAGGGCCGGCACCTTGTTGCGCTTGGCCGCGGGCTCGCGCCCATTGGCGATCAGCTGATTGATGGTCGGCATAGACCCTCTGTTCCCACACACCCGAATACGCACGTCTGTGCCGCCCGGGAGACTCCCGCGCGGCGGATGATCCGCACATGGCCTGAGCGACCCCAGTGGGATCGCGGCGCCGCGTGCTCCGATAGCTTGCAAACGCCAACCGCCCGAACGGCTCGGGGGCGGCTGAGGGCGCGATACCTACGAGTGCGACGGAACCAAGTCAAGCATCGTGACGGCCGTCAGAACACGACGTCCTCGTAGCAATCGGCCAGCCGCAGGCTCACGCCGATCTCCGGCAGGTCCAGCACGGCATCGCCTCCCGCGATCGACGTCTCCGTCCAACCATCAGCGGCTCCGCGGGACAGCAGGCCCGCGCCCATGAAGCGATGCTCGACCACAACGTAGCGCCGGACGGACAAAAGCGCGGCATATTCGACGCGCTTGCGCCCAAGGTCGATGTGCCGCGTCGACGGCGAGAGAACCTCGAACAGGACAATAGGCGCGCGGAAGATCGTGCTGGTTCCGTCGCCGCCGCGCGGCGCCACGGACACGTCCGGATATCGGAAACCAGGAATCGTCTCGACCTTGATCTGCGGGAGGACACGGAACCGGGTGCCCCTCAGGAGGCTTCGCAGTTCTGCGGCCAGATTGGCGATGATCGTGATGTGATTCTCGGTCCCGCCGGTCACTTCCGCCACATCCTCGCCGTCGAACTCGAAGCGCATTTCCTGCGCCTCCTCCCAGGCGAGGAAGTCCACCTTGTTCGCGAACTGAGGAAGCGTGTCGGCCTGCGGCTGATCCATTGAGACCTCCGTGTGGGTCAGGCCCGGCGTTTCTGCTCGACATAGGCGCGCAGCACCGCGTTCATCCGGGTCTGGTATCCCGGACCCTGGGCGCGAAACCATTCGAGCACGTCGGCGTCGAGGCGGACGGAGAGGAGTTTTTTGGACGCCGGGATGACCATTTCCGCCCGCTCATACCAATCGCGCGGAATGTCACGCCAATCAGGGTCGCTGGCAATGTCCCGTTCTAGTTCGTCCTGCGTCGTCGCGTTGACCCTTGCCAAATCCGACTGCACGCCTTCGCGGTCATGAAGGTCAGTCAACTCAGCCTCGGTATAGCGCCTCATATCGCTGCTTTTCGTCATCGCGAGCAGCCCGCATCGAGATGACGCGCACCCGCGTTCCCCGCAGCGTGAACACGATCGTCACCACTGCCTCGACCAATAAGCCCGTCGCCAGCCATCGTTCCTCGCCTTCCGTCGTTCGCGCCGGCGAAACAAGATGCCGCCCCTTCAGGATCAGGACAGCGTCACGGAAATCCAACCCTCGAAGCTCCCGCGTTCGTATACGCTTCGCCTCGTCGAACTCGATCTCCACCAAAGCTCCTTGGCCAGACGGCCGCTTGAGTTGCTTCAAACGACGTCGTGTCAGCCAACTTCCGTAGCTACATCCTGTAGATACGGAAGTAGGCGGCGTCAAGGATATTCTGGCGGTAATGCGGGAAATTTGTCATTTGCGATTTAGAGTATGACGTCAACCGTCTGGAAATCAGTATCAGTCGTATCCGCCGTCCCGAAGGTCCTCCAGATGCGCCAGCACCGCTGCGGCGTGGCCGTCTTCAACCAGTTTAAGAGCGGTGCGACCATAGTGTCCGGCGATTGGGTAGTGGCGAAACCAAACGATGGCGGAGTCGGCATTGCCGGTCAGTTGCTCGGCGGCCGCCAAGGATCACCCGTATGTCGGCTCGCATCAGCGACCACCTTTCGTTTCACACGAACTGACATTCCACACTGGCTTTCGCACCGATTGATTGATCCGGGCTTTCGCCACCTCAGACCGCAGGGCGGATCAACGTAGCGCAATTCGCCATTGCGGGAGGGTGTCCAAACCGGCGGATTGCACTCCGTTTATCGGCCCTACGGCTCGCGCGCCACGATTACTTTCTATAGCAGTAAATTAGAGCAACGTACCGAGGAACATTTGGAATAGATGTCTGATTTTCTTTCTCGACTCCAACACCCATCAAATTAGTCGGCTCTTTATTGTCGGTTTGGCCACTATCGAATACTTGAATTACAGAGGCCGTTAATTGAGCGTGGCCTACCTTTGCGGTATGTGCGACTACCGGCATTAAGGGAAAATTTTCGCGTTTTAGTGTGATTGTGGACTGGCCATGTGAGGCTCCGTGCGTCAGGGACAAATTATCAAGTGTTCCGACGCCTATCACAAATTTTCCGGCGGCTGCGGGGAAGGGCTTCCAGGGAGGAGTACAGGCATCCGAATCAAACGCGACTACTGCATCTAGAGGAAGGGACGGGAGTTATCAGCGCATTCCATCCAATGGGAAATATTAATAGACAAACCGAACCTGTAACCGCGCTCACTATTGCAGCCAAGACCGCTACTTTGAAGTCTCTATTAGAATTATCCGACCGATTGGCGGGCGAAAACTGGGAACCGTTGTCGCTTGCCACCACTGAACCCCTCTCCGAACCGGCATCCTGTCTAAACTCTTACGTCCGACAAAAGGGCCGCCGGCGTCTCCACCGGCGGCCCCTCCCGTAACCCGCGAAACGCTACTCCGCAGCTTCCGCCGGAGGCAGCGCCGGGGTCTGCACCGGCAACCTCCCGGCATCCCGCCCCGCCGCGATGGAGCGGAGCTTGTTCATTACGCTGCCCGTGCCGGCTGGAATCAGGCGGCCGACGATCACGTTCTCCTTCAACCCCATCAGCGTATCGACCTTGCCGGCCGTCGCAGCCTCGGTCAGCACCCGCGTCGTCTCCTGGAACGACGCCGCACTGATGAAGCTGTGGGTCTGCAGGCTCGCCTTGGTGATGCCCTGCAGCACCGGCATCCCCGTGGCCACCCGCTCGCCCTCGCGCTCGCGCTTCGCGTTCTCCGCCTCCAGCTCCAGCCGGTCGACCTGCTCGCCGGCCAGATAGGTCGTGTCGCCCGGCTCGATGATCTCCACCTTCTGCAGCATCTGGCGGACGATCACCTCGATGTGCTTGTCGTTGATCTTCACGCCCTGCAGCCGGTAGACGTCCTGGATCTCGTTCACCAGGTAGTCCGACAAAGCCGGCACGCCCAGCACCTTCAGAATGTCGTGCGGCACGCGCGGCCCATCGACCAGCGGGTCGCCGAGACGCACGAAATCACCCTCCTGCACCGAAACGTGCTTGCCCTTCGGCACTAGGTACTCGCTCTCCTCGCCGGTCTCGTCGTTCTTCACGATGACCCGGCGCTTGGCCTTGTAATCTTTGCCGAACTCCACCCGTCCGTCGTTCTCGGCGATGATCGCGTGGTCCTTCGGCCGCCGCGCCTCGAACAGTTCGGCCACGCGCGGCAGACCGCCGGTGATGTCGCGCGTCTTGCTGCCCTCGCGCGGAATACGAGCCAGCACGTCGCCGGCCGCAACCTGCGCGCCATTCTCGACCGAAAGGATCGAGTCCGGCGCCAGGAAGTACCGCGCATCCGCCCCGTTCGGCAGCTTCACCACCTCGCCCCGCTCATCCTTGAGCTGCAGGCGCGGCCGCAGATCCGCGCCGCGCGCGACCTGCTTGTAGTCGACGACCACTTTCGACGTCAGGCCCGTGACCTCGTCCATCCGCTCGACGAGCGTCACGCCCTCTAGAAGGTCGAGATATTCGACCTTGCCGGTGCGCTCGGTGATGATCGGCAGGGTGAACGGGTCCCACTCGGCCAGCTTCTGCTGGCGGGCGACCGTCTGCCCCTCGTCGATCAGCAGCCGCGCGCCATACGGCACCCGGAAGCGCGCCCGCTCGCGGCCGTTCGGGTCGGTCAGCAGCACCTCGCAGTTGCGGCTCATGACCACCGCGACATTGCTGCTGTTCATGACCACGTTGCGGTTCTTGATCGTCGCGATGCCGTCGTGACTGGCTTCGACGCTGCTCTGCTCCGCGCCCCGCTGCGCCGCACCGCCGATGTGGAACGTGCGCATCGTGAGCTGCGTGCCCGGCTCGCCGATCGACTGCGCGGCGATGACGCCCACCGCCTCGCCGATATTGACCGGCGTGCCGCGCGCGAGGTCACGGCCGTAGCAATGGCCGCAAATCCCGACCGTCGCCTCGCACGTCAGCACCGAGCGGATCTTCAGCTGCTCGACCCCGGCGCGCTCGATGCGGTCGGCCTCGTCCTCCTCGATCAGCACGTTGCCGGCGACCAGCACCTTGCCGTTGGCCGGATCCAGCACGTCCTCGGCCGTGGTGCGCCCGAGGATCCGCTCCGACAGGCTGGCGACCACTTCGCCGCCATCCATCACCGCGCGCACCTGCAAGCCGCGCGTGGTGCCGCAATCCTCGTCGACGATGATGCAATCCTGCGCCACGTCGACCAGTCGCCGCGTCAGATACCCCGAGTTCGCCGTCTTCAACGCCGTGTCGGCCAACCCCTTGCGCGCGCCGTGCGTGGAGTTGAAATACTCCAACACCGACAGGCCTTCCTTGAAGTTGGCGATGATCGGCTGCTCGATGATCTCGCCCGACGGCTTGGCCATCAGCCCGCGCATGCCGGCCAACTGGCGCATCTGCGCCGGCGACCCACGCGCGCCGGAGTGGCTCATCATCCACACCGAGTTGGTCTGCCGGCCGATCTCCTGCTTGGAGATCTCCTTCATCATCGCACCGGCGACTTCCTCGGTGCAGCGCGACCAGGCGTCGACCACCTTGTTGTAGCGCTCACCCGCGGTGATCAGGCCGTCCTGATACTGCTGCTCGAACTCCTTCACCTCGGCCTGGGTCTTGCCGATCATCTCCCCCTTGCTGTCGGGGATGATCAAATCGTCCTTGCCGAAGCTGATGCCGGCCTTGAACGCTTGGCCGAAGCCGAGGCCCATCAGTCGGTCGGCGAAAATCACGCATTCCTTCTGGCCGCAGTGGCGATAGACGACGTCGATCACGTCCGACACGTTCTTCTTCGTCAGCTGTCGGTTGATCAAGCTGAACGGCACGTGCACGTTCTTCGGCAACACCTGGGCGATCAGCATTCGCCCCGCCGTGGTCACGACCTTCTGGATAACAGGCTTGCCGGCCGCGTCGACCGTCAGGAACCGCGCTCTGATCTTGTCGTGCAGCTTGATCGCGCGCGCGGCCAGCGCGTGCTCGATCTCGCCGATCGTGCCGAACGCCGGGCAAGCGTTCTCCTCCGCGGCGCGAAACTCTGGCGTCTCCAGAGAGAGATAGTAGATGCCGAGCACAATGTCCTGACTCGGCACGATGATCGGCTTGCCGTTCGCCGGGCTGAGGATGTTGTTCGTGCTCATCATCAGCACGCGCGCCTCGAGCTGCGCCTCCAGCGACAGCGGCACGTGAACTGCCATCTGGTCGCCATCGAAGTCCGCGTTGAAGGCCGTGCAGACCAGCGGATGCAGCTGAATCGCTTTACCCTCGATCAGCACCGGCTCGAACGCCTGAATGCCGAGGCGATGCAATGTCGGCGCGCGGTTCAGCATCACCGGGTGTTCGCGGATGACTTCTTCCAGGATATCCCACACCTCGGGACGCTCCTTCTCGACCATCCGCTTGGCCGCCTTGATGGTGGTGGCGTGCCCATACTTCTCGAGTTTGGAGTAGATGAACGGCTTGAACAGTTCGAGCGCCATCTTCTTCGGCAGGCCGCACTGGTGCAGCTTCAGCTCGGGACCCACGACGATCACCGAACGGCCGGAATAGTCGACGCGCTTGCCGAGCAGGTTCTGGCGGAATCGCCCCTGCTTGCCCTTCAGCATGTCCGAAAGCGACTTCAGCGGCCGCTTGTTTGCGCCGGTGATTGCGCGGCCGCGACGGCCGTTGTCGAACAGCGCGTCCACGCTTTCCTGCAACATGCGCTTCTCGTTGCGAACGATGATGTCCGGCGCGCGCAACTCGATCAGCCGCTTCAGGCGGTTGTTGCGGTTGATGACGCGGCGATACAGGTCGTTCAGGTCCGACGTGGCGAACCGACCGCCATCCAGCGGCACCAGCGGGCGCAACTCTGGCGGAATGACCGGCACGACGTCCAGGATCATCCATGCTGGCTGGCTGCCGCTCTCGGCGAAGGCCTCCATCAGCTTGAGACGCTTGACCAGCTTCTTGCGCTTGGCCTCGCTGGTGGTCTCGCGCAGATCGGCGCGCAGCTTGGTCTTCTCGGAATCGGTGTCGATCTTGAGCAGGACTTCCTTGATCGCCTCGGCCCCGATGCCGGCTCGGAACTGATCGTCGCCGAACTCGTCCTGCTTGGCCATCAACTGCTCCTCCGTCAGCAGCTGATGCAATTTCATGTCCGTCAAGCCCGGCTCGAGAACCACGTAGCTCTCGAAATACAGGATCTTCTCAAGTTCCTTGAGCGTGAGGTCGACCATCAGGCCGATCCGGCTCGGCAGGCTTTTCAGGAACCAGATGTGCGCGACCGGCGAGGCCAGCTCGATATGGCCCATCCGCTCGCGACGGACTTTCGCCAGCGTCACCTCGACGCCGCACTTCTCGCAAATGATCCCGCGGAATTTCATGCGCTTGTACTTGCCGCACAGGCACTCGTAGTCCTTGATCGGACCGAAGATGCGGGCGCAAAAGAGCCCGTCCCGCTCCGGCTTGAAGGTGCGGTAGTTGATCGTCTCCGGCTTCTTGATCTCGCCGTACGACCAGCTCCGGATCTGCTCCGGCGAGGCCATCTGGATACGGATCTGGTCGAACGTCATCGCCTGGCCCGTCTGGCCAAGGATCTTCATCAACTCGTTCATGCGCTCACCCCATCGTGGGAGGGCGCCGGGCGCGAACGCCCGGCGTTATCGAAAATAGTGGAAAGAGCAATCAAATCGCCCGCATATTGTCCAGGTCGACGTTCAAGCCCAATGACTTCAGCTCTTTGACGAGAACGTTGAAGCTCTCCGGAATGCCGGCCTCGAACGAATCCTGCTCGCGCACGATCGCCTCATAGACCTTGGTGCGGCCCGAGACGTCGTCGGACTTCACCGTCAGCATCTCCTGCAGGGTATAGGCCGCCCCGTACGCCTCGAGCGCCCAAACCTCCATCTCCCCGAACCGCTGGCCGCCGAACTGCGCCTTGCCGCCCAGCGGCTGCTGGGTGACCAGGCTATACGGCCCGATCGAACGCGCGTGGATCTTGTCGTCGACCAGGTGATGCAGTTTCAGCATGTAGATGTAGCCGACCGTTACCTTTCGCTCGAACGGCTCGCCGGTCCGGCCGTCGGTCAGCACCACCTGCCCCGAAGTGTCGAGCCCGGCGCGGGTCAGCATGCCCTCGATGTCGGACATGCGGGCACCGTCGAACACAGGTGTTGCGATCGGCACACCCTTCTTCAGATTTCCGCACAGCTCGATCAGCTGCGCGTCGGACATCTCGGCGATATCTTCGGAGTAGACCCGATCGCCGTACACCTCGCGCAGCATGTCGAGCAACTCCTGCCTCGCGTGCCCGCTGCGCTGATATTCGTCCACGAGCTCGCCGATCTGCTTGCCGATCGCAGCACACGCCCAGCCCAGATGCGTCTCGAGAATCTGGCCCACATTCATGCGCGACGGCACGCCGAGCGGGTTCAGCACGAGATCGACCGACGTCCCATCCTCCAGGAACGGCATGTCCTCGACCGGCACGACCCGGCTGACCACGCCCTTGTTGCCGTGGCGGCCGGCCATCTTGTCGCCCGGCTGCAGCTTGCGCTTCACCGCGACGAAGACCTTGACCATCTTCATGACGCCGGGCGGCAATTCGTCGCCGCGTTGCAGCTTCTCGACCTTGCTGTCGAATCGCTCCTGCAGGCGACCGACCGCCGCATCGAACTCCCGCCGAAGCGTCTCGATCTCGGTCATCACGGCGTCTTCCTGCACGCCGATATGGCGCCAGGCATTGCGCGGATGCTCGGCCAGCACCTCCTCGGTGATCGTGGTCCCTGCCTTCAGGCCTTTGAAGCCGCCGGCCGCCTTGCGGGTCAGCAGTTTCTCGCGCAGGCGGTTCAGGAAGCTCCGCTCCTGGATTGCCTTCTCGTCATCGCGGTCCTTCGCCAACCGCTCGATCTCCGACCGCTCGATCGCCATCGCGCGCTCGTCTTTGTCGACGCCGCGCCGGCTGAATACCCGCACATCGACGATCGTGCCGGTGACGCCCGGCGGCAGCTTGAGCGACGTGTCGCGCACGTCGGACGCCTTCTCGCCGAAGATCGCCCGCAGCAGTTTTTCTTCCGGCGTCATCGGCGATTCGCCTTTCGGCGTCACCTTGCCAACAAGAATGTCGCCCGGGTTCACCTCGGCGCCCACATAGACGATGCCCGCTTCGTCGAGGTTCTTCAGTGCTTCCTCGCCAACGTTCGGGATATCACGGGTGATCTCCTCCTGGCCGAGCTTCGTGTCTCGCGCCATCACCTCGAATTCCTCGATATGGATCGAGGTGAACACGTCGTCGCGCGCAATCCGCTCCGAGATCAGGATCGAGTCCTCGAAGTTGTAGCCGTTCCAGGGCATGAACGCGCACAGTACATTGCGCCCCAGCGCAAGCTCGCCCAATTCGGTGCTGGGCCCGTCCGCGATGATGTCGCCCTCGGCCACGCCGTCGCCGACACGAACCAGCGGACGCTGGTTGATGCAGGTGCTCTGGTTGCTGCGCATGAATTTGCGCAGGCGGTAGATGTCGACGCCCTTGGTCGTGCCGTCGTCGTTGGTCGCCCGCACCACGATGCGCGCGCCATCGATCTGGTCGACCACGCCCGGGCGGCGGGCCACGATGGTGGCGCCCGAGTCACGCGCGACCGCAGCCTCCATGCCGGTGCCGACCAACGGCGCGTCGGCGCGAATGAGCGGCACCGCCTGCCGCTGCATGTTCGAGCCCATCAGCGCGCGGTTCGCGTCGTCGTTCTCCAGGAACGGGATCAGCGCCGCGGCCACCGACACCAGCTGTTTCGGCGACACGTCGATCGCCGTCACATCCTCGGGCTTCACCAGCCGGAAATCGCCCTGCTTGCGCACCGAGACCAGCTCCTCGGTGAACCGTCCGTCCGCGTCCATCGGCGCGTCAGCCTGGGCCACGACCAGCCGCTCCTCCTCCATCGCGGAGAGATAGCGCGGCTCCTTCTGCACCACGCCGTCCTTGACCAGCATGTACGGCGTCTCGATGAAGCCGTATTTGTTGACCTTGGCGAACGTCGCCAGCGAGTTGATGAGGCCGATATTCGGCCCCTCCGGTGTCTCGATCGGGCAGATACGGCCGTAATGCGTCGGGTGCACGTCGCGCACCTCGAAGCCGGCGCGCTCACGAGTCAGACCGCCCGGGCCAAGCGCGGACAGGCGGCGCTTGTGCGTCACTTCCGACAGCGGGTTGGTCTGGTCCATGAACTGCGACAGCTGCGACGAGCCGAAGAACTCGCGCACCGCCGCCGCCGCGGGCTTCGCGTTGATCAAGTCGTGCGGCATGACCGTGTCGATGTCGACACTGCCCATCCGCTCGCGAATCGCCCGCTCCATGCGCAGCAGGCCGACGCGATACTGGTTTTCCATCAACTCGCCGACCGAACGCACGCGGCGATTGCCGAGATTGTCGATGTCGTCGATCTGGCCACGCCCGTCCTTCAGCTCGATCATCGTCTTGACCGTGCGCAACACGTCTTCCTTGCGCAGCACGCGCATCGTGTCCGGCGCGTCGAGACCGAGGCGCATGTTCATCTTCACCCGGCCGACCGCCGAAAGATCGTAGCGGTCGGCATCGAAGAACAGTCCGCGAAACAGGCCTTCCGCCGTATCGGGTGTCGGCGGCTCGCCAGGGCGCATGACGCGGTAGATATCGATCAGCGCATCGTCGCGTCCGGTGTTCTTGTCGATCGACAGCGTGTTTCGGATCCACGGCCCGTTCGACTGATCGACCGCGAGCGTCGGCAGCCGGTCGATGCCGGCGGCCTCAAGTGCCGCGAGCTTCGGCTCGGTCAGCTCCTCGCCGCCCTCGGCCCAGATTTCGCCAGTGGCTTCGTTGACCAGGTCGATCGCGACGTAGCGACCCAGCAGATCGCCGCGCCCGGCCAACACGACCTTTGTCTTCTCGGCGATCTTACGGACCGTCCGTTGCGTCATTTTGGTTTCGGTATCGGCCACGGCCTCGCCGGTTTCGGCATCGATCAGCGGCTCCAGCAGTTTCACACCGCGAAACGCTTCCGGATCGAACGGCCGCGCCCAACCCTTTGGGGTGTGGGTGAACAGCACTTGTCCGTAAAAGAAGCCAAGGATCTCCTCGGCGTCCATGCCACGGATCTCCGACGCCTCAAGCGTCTCGCCCTTGGCCTCGCGCGCCGCGCGCAACTGCTCGGTACGCTCGCTCGGCAGCGCGTAGAGCAGCGTCGTGACCGGCAGCTTGCGCTTGCGGTCGATTCGGACATGGACCATGTCCTTGCTGTCGAATTCGAAATCGAGCCAGCTGCCGCGGTATGGGATGACCCGGGCGGCGAACAGATACTTGCCGCTGCTGTGCGTCTTGCCCTTGTCGTGGTCGAAGAACACGCCCGGGCTGCGATGCATCTGGCTGACGATGACGCGCTCGGTGCCGTTGATGATGAACGTGCCATTGTCCGTCATCAGGGGCATATCGCCCATATAGACAGGCTGTTCCTTGATGTCGCGGATCGACCGGCTGCCGGTGTCCTCGTCCAGGTCCCAGACGATCAGCCGAAGCACGACCTTGAGTGGCGCGGCGAAATTCAGCCCACGCTGGATGCACTCCTCCACGTCGTATTTCGGCTCCTCGAGCTCGTAATGGACGAACTCGAGACGCCCACGGCCAGCGAAGTCGTCGATCGGGAAGACCGACTTGAACACCTCTTGAAGTCCGGTCGGAGTCCGGCTGTCATACGGCGTCGTCATTTGCAGGAACGCCTCGTAACTGGCGCGCTGCACGTCGATCAGGTTGGGCATCGTCGCCACTTCGGGGATGCGGCCGAAGCTCTTGCGAATGCGCTTGCGCCCGGTAAACGACCTGCTGATTGCGTTCATGCTTGCCCTGCTATCCCGTTATCCCGTTCGGCCCGACGCGGAAACCAGCCAAGTTCGCGCGCCACAACGCACTCATGGGCGGAAACCGACCCGGTTTCCGCCCACCTACGCCCATCGATTGTTGCCCGGCGCACGCGCCGGGATGGTCACTTGATCTCGACAGTGGCGCCCTGTTCTTCCAGCACTTTCTTGATCTTCGCGGCCTCGTCCTTGGTCGCCGATTCCTTGACGGTCTTCGGTGCGCCCTCGACGAGGTCCTTGGCCTCTTTCAAGCCGAGCCCCGTGATCGTCCGGATTTCCTTGATCACGTTGATCTTCTTGTCGCCGGTCGTGGCCAGGATCACGGTGAACTCCGTCTGCTCCTCGGCCGGCGCTGCCGGGGCCGCGGCTCCGCCACCCGCGACCGGAGCCGCCACCGCCACGGGCGCGGCCGCCGACACGCCCCACTTCTCCTCGAGAAGCTTGGACAGCTCGGCAGCCTCGAGCACCGTCAAGGCGGACAACTCGTCCACCAACTTTGACAATTCAGCCATTCTCGTATGTCCCTTAATCTAAGCGTTGGTCGGTTGCATGCAAGTCCGCTGCCGCGGACCTGCCATCACATCGTCGCATCGCGGCCGCGGCGCCCTTTTCAGGCGGCCTCGGCCTGTTCCGTGACCTCGTCTCGCTTGGCATAGGCCGCCAAAACCCTGGCGAGTTGTCCGCCCGGCGCCTGAAGGATGCCAGCGATCCGGGTGGCGGGGGTGTTGAGCATCCCCAGCAAGCCGGCCCGCAGCGTGTCCAGCGACGGCAGCTCCGACAGTGCCTTGATCCCCGCCGCATCGAGCAGCTGGGTTCCAAGGGCGCCGCCGAGCACGACGAACTTCTCGTTGATCCTGGCGAACTCGACCGCCGCTTTGGCCACCGCCACCGGGTCCCGGTTCCACGCGAGCGTGGTCGGTCCCTTCAGCAGGGGCTTGAGGCCGTCGAATCGGGTCCCATCCAAAGCGAGATTGGCCAGCCGGTTCTTCGCGACCTTGAACGTCGATCCGCTGGCTCGCATCCGCTGCCGCAAATTCGTCACTTCAGCCACGGTCAGACCGCCATTGCGGCTGACCACGACCATCGACGTCTCGGCGAAAACGGCCGCCAGCGAGGCGACGAACGCCCGCTTCTCCGTACGGTCCAAATCCCGTCTCCAGTCTGGCCGGGCGCGTATGGACCGCGCTCGGCCGGGTTGCCCTCTGGGCTGTCGCCCGAAGCGCCTCGACGCCCCGGACGAAGAACCCGGTTCGCCTGTCCTGTAAGCCGGAACCGACAGCGACGACGGAAGGCCACCGCCCACCGCCGCAACCTTGGCACCCCGTCTTTCGCGTGCGGACCGGCAGCGGTCCATCAAGCCTTGCGGCACATGCGGTCTTGGACAGGTCCGGGGGCTCCCGCCCCCTGCCCGCGCCCCTCGCGAGGAACGCGTATTCGTAACGATCAGGCGGTCAGCGTGGCCACGTCGACCCGCACGCCTGGCCCCATCGTGCTCGACAGCGCAACCTTCTTCACGAACGTGCCCTTGGCTCCGGTCGGCCGCGCCTTGACGATCGCGTCGGCAAAAGCCCGCGCGTTTTCCAGCAAATGCTCGGCCGGAAAACTCGCCTTGCCGATGCCGGCATGCACGATGCCCGCCTTCTCCGCGCGGAATTCGACCTGGCCGCCCTTGGCCGCGGCGATCGCACCCTTGACATCCATCGTAACCGTGCCGAGGCGCGGGTTCGGCATCAGCCCGCGTGGGCCGAGAATCTTACCGAGTCGCCCCACCAGCGCCATCATGTCCGGCGTCGCTATGCAGCGATCGAACGCGATGTCTCCTGCCTGGACTTTCTCGGCCAGATCCTCGGCTCCCACCACGTCGGCCCCGGCTGCCTGCGCCTCTTCGGCTTTCGCCCCGCGCGCGAACACGCCGACCCGCACCGTCTTGCCCGTGCCGTTCGGCAGCGTGACCAGGCCGCGCACCATCTGGTCGGCATGGCGCGGGTCGATCCCGAGGCTCATGACCATTTCGACCGTCTCGTCGAACTTTGCGGTCGCGTTCCCCTTGACCACGCCCACCGCCTCATCGAGCGCGTAGGACTTTGCCGGATCGACCGTGGCTTTGGCCGTGGCAAGCCGCTTGTTGCGCGCCATGGCTTAGCCCTCCACCACGGTCAGGCCCATCGAGCGGGCCGAGCCAGCCAGCATACGCACCGCGCCGTCGACGTCGTTGGCATTCATGTCGACCATCTTCCGCGCGGCGATCTCGCGCAGCTGGGTCGTGGTCACACGGCCGACCGAGGCACCCTTGCCCGGCGTCGTCGTGCCCTTGGTGATCCCGGCCGCCTTCTTGAGGAAATACGTGTTCGGCGGCGTCTTCATGACGAAGGTAAAGGTGCGGTCGCCGAACGCGGTGATGACCACGGGCGTCGGCGTGCCGGGCTCCATCTGCGCGGTCGCCGCGTTGAATTCCTTCACAAACGCCATGATGTTCAGGCCGCGCTGTCCCAACGCGGGACCGACCGGCGGCGACGGATTGGCCTTGCCGGCCGGGATCTGCAACTTGATGTAGCCGACGATCTTCTTCGCCACGGCGTATCCCCTTCGGGACCGCGGTCCATGCGACATCGCCCGCGACTGCGGCCGACATCTCCCGCGTTCCAAATGTGAGGGCGGGCGTATACGCGCGCGGATCAACGCTGTCCAGCCTATTTCGCGTTCAGCGCAGATCGATCTCCGTGGCAGGCGCATAGGCCGGCAGGCCGGCGATCTCCGTCTCGACCCACTGCGCGAAGCCGCGCCACAGCAGGCGCCGAACCGGCAGCCTCGCCCCTGCGTCGAGATGTCCGACCACCTCGGCCGCCACGTCCGGCTCGCGCAGCAGCGTCGTCCCGGGTCGGCCGACCGTGGCCATCCGCCCCTCCTCCGCCACTCCCGGCACGGCCGGCCCGCGCCACCTGAGGGGCGGTCCGAACCACGCGAGCCCGCCGCCGATCAGCCCGGCCGCCAGCACGACGACGCCCGCCACGCGCCACACCCGACCGGTGACCCGGGCGCGGTCGAGCGCATCGCGAGCCCGCTCGTTTTCCGCTTCCAACACGGCGATGCGCTGATCGGCCATCCGCAACGCATGGTCGCTCTGGTCCAGCAGGCGGCGCAGCGCCTCGGCCTCCCGCTCCAGCCGCGCCACCGCCTCCGGATCCGGCTCGGGTGACGGCAAAGGCACGCCCGCGGCCCTCACCCCCGCGAGGAAGATCGCCTTGAGCTGGCCGCCCGACAGTCCGAGTTTCCGCGCGAGCTGGCCGACCGCCCGGCCGGCGTTCTCCGCCTCCCCGTCCTCGGACGTCATGAGCGCGAGGCGGCTGGCCAGGCGCTCCAGATCCTCTCCGGCCGGCGGGACGGCCAAAGCCTCAGATCACCAGTTCGATGAGGAACGGGCCGGAGCGGGCGATCGACTGGGCAAAGATGTCGTTGAACCGCTCCATGGTCTCGACCCGCGCCGCCTCGACCCCCATGCCGCCGGCGAGCCGTATCCAGTCCAGATCAGGCCGCGTCAGGTCGAACATGTCGAGCGCGGTGCGCCCCGGATTGGCCCCCACGGCTCTCAGCTCGTGGTGCAGGATCGCATAGGCGCGGTTGGCCAGGATGATCGTCGTGACATCCAGGTTCTCCCGGGCCTGGGTCCACAAAGCCTGCAGCGTGTACATCGCCGAGCCGTCCGCCTGGAGCGTGACGACCCGCCGTCCGGGCGCCCCGATCGCCGCCCCGGTCGCCAGCGGCAGGCCGATGCCGATGGCGCCCCCCGTCAGCTGCAGCCAGTCGTGCTGCGCGGCTGCGTGCATCGCGGAGAAGATGCCGCGCGCGAAACTGATGCTCTCGTCGACGATGATCGCCTGCTCCGGCAACAGGGCGGCCAGCGACTGGCCGAACGCATCCGGCCCCACGGCGCCACGCGCCGGCAGCGGCGGCGGTCGCACCTCCGACGTGACCGCCGGCGCATCCAGCGCATCGGCCAATGCCGCGAGGGTGGCCGGCAGATCCTGCTCCGGTCGGGCCAGGACGTGGACGGTGGCGAAATCCGGCAGCATGCGGCCGGGCTTTCCGGGATAGGCGAAGAACCCCACCGGCGGTTTGGCGCCGATCAGCAGCACCTGCCGAACATCCGCGAGCGTGGCAAGCGCGTCGTCGACGCCGTAGGGCACGCGCTCGATCGGCGGCCGGAATCGCCCGCGGGAAATGCGGCTGTTGGACTGCTCGGCGATCAAGCGGGCGCCGGTCGCGGCAGCAATCCGCTCGGCGTCGCGCAGCGGCTTTTCGCGCAACGCGCCGCGCCCCAGCATCAGCAGCACGCCGCGCTGATGCCGCAGCAGGGCGGCCGCCCGCTCGATCGCGTGCGGCGCGGG
The DNA here is from genome assembly GCA_965246915.1 of Acetobacteraceae bacterium. Classification (GTDB taxonomy): domain Bacteria; phylum Pseudomonadota; class Alphaproteobacteria; order Acetobacterales; family Acetobacteraceae; genus CAVRQM01. Next base: position 204,638 of record CBDFGB010000033.1, on the reverse strand, counting down.
CACGATCGGCGGCGGCGGGTCGAGCGCGGCCACGACATGCCCGCCCTCGTCCCAGCACGTGTCGGACGGGAGGATCAGGGTCGCGATCTGCCCGTTGCCGGTCCGCGCCGCCTGCACCGCCATCGCCGCGTCCGCGCCCACGCTCGCGGCCCGGCTCGCGGTGCGCGTCCATCCCGACACGGCGCGGGCAAACCCCTCCGTGTCGGCGGTCAGCGGCGCGTCGTGCGGGCGATGATACGTCGCCTGATCGCCCACGCAATTGACCATCGGCACCCCGGCCCGCCGCGAGTTGTGCAGATTGGCCAGCCCGTTCGCGAGCCCTGGCCCGCAGTGCAGCAGGGTAGCCGCTGGCCGGTCGGTCATGCGGGCATAGCCGTCGGCCATGCCGGTCACCACGCCCTCGAACAGCCCCAGAACGCAGCGCATGCCAGGATTGCGGTCGAGGGCCGCCACGAAATGCATCTCGCTGGTGCCGGGGTTGGCGAAACAGGTGTCGATTCCGCAGCCCAGCAGCGTCTGCACCAGGCTTTCCGCACCGTTCATGGCCACCCCTTCCGCGCCCGCGAGACCGCGCCCTATACGGGTCGTCATGTCGCAGACCGTAGTCTACGCCGAAGCCATGTATCCCGACGAGACGGTGGAGCGCGCCGTCTTCGGCCCCGACGCGGTTCTGCGCATGGAAGGCGCGGCGACGGTCGCCGCTTTGCCGGATGCCGATTGCGCCGCCGCCGACGGGTTGATGATCTTTCGCCACTGGCTGCGCGCGGAGGATCTGCCCCGATTTCCGCGATTGCGCGCGGTCGTGCGGATGGGCGTGGGCTACGACCGCCTCGATCGCGCCGCCTGCGCCGCGCGCGGGATCGTCGTCTGCAACGTCCCCGACTACGGCACGACCGAGGTCGCCGACCACGCGATCGCGCTCGCGTTGGCGCTGCGTCGCGGCCTGCTGCTGCACCACGACGCCCAGCGCGCCGACCCGCCCGCCGCCTGGGCGCCGATCGAGCATCCGCTTGTCCGTCGCCTCGGCGTGCAGGGTTTCGGCATCGTCGGCCTCGGCCGCATCGGCACGGCGGTCGCGTTGCGGGCAAAGGCGCTGGGATTTCGAGTGATTTTCTTCGATCCGGCGCTGCCGAACGGCACCGAACTAGCATTGGGCATCGAGCGCGCCTGGACCCTGGAGGCTCTGCTGCCCGAGGCCGACGTGCTCAGCCTGCACGCGCCGCTGACGCCCGGCACCCGCGGCCTGCTCGGCACCCCCGCGTTGTCCCTGCTCCCCAAGGGCACGGTGTTGGTCAACACCGCCCGCGGCCCGATTGTCGATCTCGACGCTCTGGCGGCTGCACTGCGGAGCGGGCATTTGGCCGGCGCTGGCCTGGACGTCTGGCCGACCGAGCCGCCGCAGGAGCCGCCGCATCCTCTGCTCGCCGCGTATCGGGCGCGCGAAGCGTGGTTGCTGGGAAGGCTGATCGTGACGCCGCACAGTGCGTTCCACTCACCACAGGCGTGGGCGGACATTCGGCGGAAATCGGCGGAGACGATGGCGGCGGCGCTGGCGGGGCGGGCAAGGAATGTGATTGCGCCGGGGGATTTCTGATCTGGCAACCGTTCCGAACTAACGAACCCGTCACCGATCTCATAAACAGCAATCTCGGTGTAACGTGTTTGTTACTTGACGGTTGCGACTACGTCGTTAACGGTCCGGAAAATTCTTTGATCGGAACGCTCGATGATCCCCGGCCAGTCCGCCATGCCACTATCACACGGGACGACGATCCGGGGGCTCGCCGCCGGCGCAAATCCGGGCCTGCCCTTTGGCCGCTTCGATCGGATGTTTGACCTGGCACCGTGTCCAGTGCTGAGCGATCAAGGCCTGCAAGACTTGGCTTCAGCCATCATCAAGGTCGACGCAGGGGCACCGATCACCGAGCTTGAGCCAACCGACGAAAACAGCAACATTCCAGCTGGATATACTTATTTTGGCCAGTTCGTGGATCACGATATGAGCTTCGATCCCACGCCACTTACTGACCAGCTCGCTGATGTCGATGCACTCATCGATTTCCGGTCACCCGCGCTCGATCTCGATTGCGTTTATGGCAGAGGGCCGGCGGATCAGCCGTATTTGTACGAGCGGGATGGTCTGCGGCTACGTGTTGGGGCAGCGTTGAATCCGACTGATCCGCCCGCCAAAGTCGGCAGCAAGCATGATATACTTCGGCTACCCGACGGCACAGCAATCCTCGGCGACAAGCGAAATGACGAAAATAAGATCGTGAGCCAGATTCACGGTGCGCTGATCGCCCTGCACAATAAAGTCGTGATGAAGGACGACCTTATAGACGCCTTTGGTGGCGATCGCAGCTCCATTCGTGCGCGCTTTAATTCAGCGGCGACAATCGTTCGCTGGCATTACCAGTGGGTCGTCGTCCATGACTTTCTTGAACGAGTCGTTCGACCCGGCACGATCGCCACTGTTCTAAATGCCGGTGGCACACCTCGGCTGCCAAACTACCTCAATCTTGCTGCAGATTTTCCATACATGCCCATCGAATTCGCTGGAGCAGCGTATCGGCTCGGGCACTCGATGGTACGGCCTAGCTACTCGCTAAATGGGGCAGTATTAACTCGAAAGGGCGGCAACGGCATAGAGGCGGGAGACCCAACAAAAGAGCGCATTCCCACCTTCAGCCGCGAGGCCGAATCTTCGGAAAACCTGAACGGCTTCCCTGGCACCCTACCGCTAGACTGGGCCATAGACTGGTCATTCTTCCTCGACGATGTTGCCGCCCGCGAAGGCGGCACGACAGTGATGGTTGAAGGCAAACCGATCCCTGTGAAGATACCGCAGCCGTCCTACCGTCTCGACGCCCAGATTGTGGAACGTCTCGCCGATCTGCCCGAATTCTTCGACAAGGACGTTCCCGCAAAAAGCCCGTTGTCCATAGCCGGCAATCTGGCATTCCGGAATTTAAAGCGCGGACAACTTTTGCGGCTACCATCCGGTCAAGCTATTGCAGGGGCGCTGGGCGAGGTCGCACTTGGCGACGACATTGTTTGGGGCGTCGGATCTCGAGTTCCGCTCGGTAATAACGCGAGCCAGGACGAGATCGACGCAGCCGCCCTCACCGCCCGCAAGCGCCAGGATTTCCGTGCAAAGTGGGTTGATGGTCCAAATGGCATCCTTCGTAGCAACACACCACTGTGGTATTATATTCTGCGTGAGGGCGAGTACTATGGCGATACAGACCGTCAACAGGATGGCGTCGCATTTGGCGGGCAGCACCTTGGGCCAGTCGGCAGCCAAATCATCGCAGAGACGTTCGTGGGACTTCTTTGGTTGGACAAAGGCTCCTTCCTACACAGCAGCCGGGGATTCGCGCCACTGGCCGCCATCACCGGGGATAAGCCGCTTACTCTCGGTAGGCTACTGACCTATGCGCTAACACCATGACGGCCGCCGCGCCGGGGTAAACGTGCCATTATTGATCGGTCCGCCATCCGTGCCAAACGCAAATGCCGGGCCGCCGCCACACACACAGCTTGCGATGACACTGCCGCCTCCAAGGAAGCCATGCGTGTCGCTTGAGTAGAGCCGGCATTGTACCGCCGACGCCTCAAACAATTCCGAACCGCCGCGAATCCCGCTACCATCCCGGCCATGCCGCTCGGTCCCGAAATCTCGACGCTCACCGTGGTCATCTCCGCCGGCGTCAGCGTCGTCACCGGCTATGTCGGCACGCTGCTCAACTTCCGCCGGCAGCGTGACAGGGCACGGCGCACCTACGGCCTGGCCATCCTCTCCGAGATCAAGTCGCTGCAGCGGGTGTTCCGCCAGTATCACGGCGTGCTCGGCGGCGAACCGGCGGAGCTGCGCGTCGCGCGCCTGCCGGTGCTGCCGCTGACCAGCTCCGACATGAACGTGTTCGGGTTCAACTCCGGTAACATCGGCCTGTTCTCGATCCGGACCGCGGTCGAGGTGATCGACTTCTACAGCCGCTGCCGCGCCCTGATCGCCGAGGCACAGCGCCTGGCCGAGCAGGCCGCAAAACCCGATATCGACGAGGCGGCGTTGCGCCAGGCGCTGTTCGAGCATTTGCGCGCCGTCGTCGCGGTCCGCGCGCACAGCCGCACGGTCGCCAAGCTGCTGCGCCTGGAGCTGCCGGTCATGCTGGACGAGCGGATCCGCGCGCTCCGTCGCCGCAGCCGGATCGTTCGACAGAAACGGCTCGTCCGCCAGCACATCACGCAGATGCGGGCATTGCGCGACCCCGCAACGATTACCGAGCTTGTGTCACAAACCTCTCTCATTTCCGCGGATTGACCGCGCCGGGCACCGGCGTCTCCATGGGCCGTGGGCCGATGCCTCAGCCCTTGACGGAGCGAGAGACAAGAGGCTTCACCGCCGTCGCGCGCGACCTCGGCCGGCACGTCGCAATCAAGGGAGCATGACTGTGAAAATCCTCGCCATCCTGACGCCCGTGGCGACCGCCACGCCGGGCGACTTCGCACCGCACATGGTCGCGGAGGAGCGTCTGGTCTGGGCCGCCTATCGCGAAGGCGTGCTGCGGGAGATGTATTTCCAGCCGGATCCCCTGACCGTCTGCCTCGTGTTCGAAATGGCGAGTGCCGCCGAGGTCCAGGCGCGGCTGGCCACCTTCCCGATGGTCGAGTCCGGCCTGCTGGACATCCGCACGGTGGTCCTGGGGCCTTGGCTGCCGCTGGAGGCGCTGTTCGATCCCGCCCACCGCACCACGCCTCCGAACGGATGAAAGATCGGGCGGTCCGGACCGTGTTCGTTCCGGCCGCCCTACCCCACCACCGCCACCACCTCCACCCGCAACGATCTAGCCGCCCCCACGTTCAGCAGCCCCGCCCCGTCCGTCCATCGCCAGCCGCCCTCGCTCGCATGGAACCCGCTGGCCAGCCGCCGGTCGTCCAGCGCGACCTCCGCATCGTCCAAAGCCACTGCACCGATCGCCACGCCCAGCCGCCGCGCATCGCCCGGCGCGCGTCCAGCCCGCGACGCCAGACGAATCGCGCCGATTCCGGCAGCGATGGAAAACTCGTGTATCCCCGCGTGGTCGAGACGCACCTCCTGCGTGACCGCCCCGCCCAGCCGGAGCCGGATCGCATCCAGCGTCGGCCCGCTCTCGACCATCGGCGCGCACAACGCTCGCGAGCCGGCAAGGAACGCCGCCGACGCCGCGTTCTCGAACATCGAGCGGTTGCCGGTATCCAGCCAGCTCTCGCACGGCAGCCCCTCGGCCAGCAGCACGTCGTGCGCGTCCAGCTCGACATGGAAATACGTGACGCTCGCAAAACTCTCGTCGACCGCGACGCCGGCGCAACCGACCAACGCGCGGACCGGGACCAGCACGCCGTCCACGAACACCGCATGTTCCGGCGACAGCAGCAGATCTCGCGACGGCACACCGCCGCCGAACGCGCCACGCCGAATGCGCACCGGCTGCGCCGCCGCCCGATCCGCCATCTCCGCAAGCGCCATCCGCAGCGTGCCCACCCAACGCACTGCCGCCGTCCCGTCGCGCACGACCACCAGATCGCCGGAGCGTAAAACCTCGACGGGTGAAAACCCGCCCGGGACGGCGATCCGCGTGCCCTCGGCGAAGCACGCCACACCCAGCAGCCGCTCCGCCTCGGCGGCGATGAACGCATGGCCGGTCTCGGTCGGATGCTGCTTGTCGAAGAACAGATACTGGTTCTGCACCGCCGGGTCGGTGCTGACGATCGTCCCGTCATTGGCGGAAAAGCTGCCCGTATAGACCGGATCCGTGACGTTCGTCAGGCCGTACGCCGCCGGATTGGCGATAGCGGAATCGATCAGCGCGTACGTGTCCTCCAACACCACGTTGGCCGTGCCGAAATTGGCACCCTGCAACGCGGCCGCCAGCGCCTGGTCGAAGTTCTGCGCGAGGCTCGATGCGGCGGCGATCGCCGCCGCGCCAAGGCCGGTCACATCGGGCACCGTCCCCAGATCGGGCACATTCAGCACCAGCACCGATTGCGCGCCGCTGGCCACCAGATTGCCGATGAACGCGACCTCGTTGGTCACGGCGGCCTGAATGTCGGCGGCGATCGCGCCAGCCGAAAGCGTGGGGAAATTCGCCGCGGACAGCAAGTTCAGCAGATCGTTCGACCCGCTCCAGACGGTGTAAAGCGCGCCGGCGACGGGCGTGGCGATCGCCGCCTGGAAGTTTGCGAACTGCGCCGACAGATCGGTCAGCGGCACGCCCGGGTTGCTGATGTCGGGAATCGGTCCGGTGACCGAGCCGCCGATCGCGAAATCGGTGCCGCCGGACACGCCATCGACGAGTTTCAGGTACGGATCGTCCCCGGATGCGCCCTGCTGCAGTTTCAAGCCCTCGACGATGGCCTGTGCCTCGCCGGCGACCGTGCCCTGCGCCTCCAGAACCGCAAGCAACGTGCTCGCGCTGACGCCCACCTGTCCCGGGGCCGGGGCGGGCGCACCGGCCGCCTCGGCCAGAAGCTGCACCCAGACCGGGCCGTTGCTGAACATCCCGGCCACGGTCGTCCCGTACGGCTGCTGGAAATAGGGCGGGCTCACCGGCTCGGGCGAGAAGCCGAGCTGCGACGCGTAGCTGCTGCCGGTCAGCAGATAGGCATCCCCGGAATCCGACAGGCTGTCCCCGAATGCGTAGACGACCGGATACGTCGTGGCCATGCCCTCGTTTTCCCTCGACTGACAATGTCAACCTGACAACGCGCGACCTCGCGCCACAAGGCAAGCCGCGTCAAAATGTCGTGGCCGCGCACGCAGGGAAAATCCGACAATTCGCGCGGCACGCCGTTGACTCCCGCCGGCACGCGCGCCCACCTTGCGCCGCCCGCGTCGGGTGCGGGGGGGCTCGGGAGATACGGCAACCATGGCGGACCAAACCAACCACGGTCTGAACGGCAGCGGCCCACGCCGCCTGCGCAGCCGGCGATGGTTCGACGACCCGCACAACCCGGCGATGACCGCGCTGTATCTGGAGCGCTACCTCAATTTCGGCCTGACACCGGACGAACTGCGCGACGGCCGCCCGATCATCGGCATCGCCCAGACCGGCTCGGATCTGTCGCCCTGCAACCGGCATCTCGTGGGGCTGGCCAGCCGGGTGCGCGACGGCATCATCTCGGCCGGCGGCGTGCCGATCGAATTTCCCATCCACCCGATCCAGGAGACCGGCAAGCGCCCCACCGCCGCCCTGGACCGCAACCTCGCCTATCTGTCGTTGGTGGAAGTGCTGCACGGCTACCCGCTCGACGGCGTCGTGCTGACCGGCGGCTGCGACAAGACCACGCCCGCCGTGCTCATGGGCGCGGCCACCGTCAACATCCCCTCGATCCTGCTGTCCGGCGGCCCGATGCTCGATGGCTGGCACGAGGGCAAGCTCGCGGGCTCCGGCATGGTGGTCTGGACCGGGCGCCGCCTCTATGCCGAGGGGATCATCGACTACGAGCAGTTCATGGCCATGGTGACCGCCAGCGCCCCCTCCGTTGGTCACTGCAACACCATGGGCACCGCATTGTCGATGAACTCCCTCGCGGAAGCGCTCGGCATGTCGCTGCCCGGCTGCGCGGCCATCCCCGGCCCATACCGGGAGCGGGCGCAGATGGCGTATCACACCGGCCGGCGGATCGTGGAGATGGTGCACGAGAACCTCCGCCCGTCGGACATCATGACGAAGGCCGCGTTCGAGAACTGCGTCGTCGCCGCGGCGGCCTTGGGCGCGTCGTCGAACTGCCCGATCCACATGGTCGCCATCGCGCGGCACATGGGCGTCGACCACACGCTGGCCGACTGGCAGCGGCTCGGCCCCGAAATACCGCTGCTGGTGGACTGCCAGCCGGCCGGTCGTTTCTTGGGCGAGGCGTTCCACCGCGCCGGTGGCGTGCCGCAGGTGATGCGCGAGCTTCTGGCGGCCGGGAAAATCGACGCGAGCGTGCGCACCGTGACCGGCCGCACGCTGGCCGAGGACCTGGCGACGGCGACCGGCCCGGTCGACCGCGACGTGATCCGCGCCTACGCAGCGCCGCTGAAGGATCACGCCGGCTACGTCGTGCTGACCGGCAATCTGTTTGACAGTGCGGTCATCAAGACCAGCGTCATCGACGACGAGTTCCGCGCCCGCTTCCTGTCCGACCCGGCCCATCCCAACGCCTTCGAGGGCAAGGCGATCGTCTTCGAGGGGCCGGAGGACTACCACGACCGCATCGACGATCCCGACCTGGGCGTCGAGGAGCAATCGCTGCTGGTCATCCGCAATTCCGGCCCGATGGGCTATCCGGGGGCGGCCGAGGTCGTGAACATGCAGCCGCCGACCGCATGGCTCAAAAAGGGCGTGACCATGATGCCGACCATGGGCGACGGCCGGCAGAGCGGCACGTCCGGTTCGCCCTCGATCCTGAACGTCTCGCCGGAGGCGGCCGTCGGCGGCGGCCTCGCGCTGCTGCGCACCGGCGACCGCGTGCGCATCGACCTGAATACAAACCGGGTCGACGTGCTGCTGCCGGACGGCGAGCTGGACGCCCGCCGCGCCGCCTGGACGCCGCCCGACCTGCAGAACAAGACGCCGTGGGAGGCGATCTATCGCAGTCAGGTGGGGCAACTCGGCCAGGGCGGCTGCCTGGAGCCGGCCACGACGTATCTAAACATTATCGAAACGCTGGGCGAGAGCAGGAACAACCATTGATGCGCGTAGCACTCGTCCCCGTCGCCGATACGTCGTCATGCCAGGGGCAGCCATCGTCGCCAGATTGCCGGATCAAGGCCGGCCATGACGATTTTGGGGGACTGCGCTCGCACTGCGGACTGCGGCCATGAACGGCCGCCTCGCAGGCAAGGTCGCCTTCACCACCGCCGCGGCCGCCGGCATCGGCCGGGCGTCGGCCATTGCGCTCGCGTCGGAGGGCGCCCGCGTGATCGCCACCGACCGCGACAAGGGCGGCCTGCATGGTCTCGAGGAGTACGGGATCGCCACAGAAAAACTCGACGTGCTTGATCCGGAGGCGATCGCGGCGGCGGCCGCGCATCACGGCGGGGTCGACATCCTGTTCAACTGCGCCGGTATCGTGCGGCAGGGCGACGTGCTGGCGACCAGCGACGACGACTGGGACATCTCCATGAACCTCAACGCGCGGGCGATGTTTCACATGATCCGCGCCTTCCTGCCCGGCATGCTCGGCCGCGACGGCGGCTCGATCGTCAACATTTCGTCCATCGCCAGCAGTGTGAAGGGCGTGCCGAAACGTTTCTCGTACGGCGCGTCCAAGGCGGCGGTCGTGGGCCTGACCAAGTCAGTCGCCGCCGACTTCATCACCCAGGGCATCCGCTGCAACTGCATCTGCCCCGGCACGGTGCAATCCCCCAGCCTGGACGAGCGCATCGCCGCCAATGCCGCCGCCGCCGGTGGGCTGGAGGCGGCGCGCGCGGCGTTCGTGGCGCGCCAGCCGATGGGCCGCCTCGGGACCGTCGACGAGATCGCGGCCCTGGTGGTGTATCTGGCGAGCGACGAATCGCAATACATGACCGGCCAGGCCGTGGTCATCGATGGCGGGTATTCGCTTTAAGGGAGAACCTCTCGCCTTTCATCGTCATGGCCGGGCTTGACCCGGCCACCCACGCAGTGCCGCCACGTCAAGCCTGGCCAGACAGGTCGTGAGCGCGCCGCGTGGGTGCCCGGGTCAAGCCCGGGCATGACAAGACGTAGGCGTGCACAGTATCGTAGACACAAGGAACATCACATGAAACTCCTCCGCTACGGCGAAGCCGGCTCGGAAAAGCCCGCCATGCTCGACGCCTCGGGGCAGATCCGCGACCTGTCGGGCGTTACCGCCGACATTGACGGCGCGGCACTCTCGCCCGCCACCCTCGCCCGCCTGGCCGCGGTGGATCCCGCCTCGCTGCCGGTGCTGCCGGCCGGCCAGCGGATCGGTGCCTGCGTCGCCCGCCCGCTGAATTTCATTTGCATCGGCCTGAACTACGCCGACCACGCGGCTGAATCGAACTTGCCGATCCCGAAGGAGCCGATCGTCTTCATCAAGTCGCTCTCGGCCTATTGCGGCCCGAACGACGATGTGCGCATCCCGCGCGGCTCCAAGAAGACCGACTGGGAAGTCGAACTCGGCGTCGTCATCGGCACGAAAGCCAGTTACGTGGCAGAGGATTCGGCGCTGGACCATGTCGCCGGCTACTGCGTCATCAACGACGTGAGCGAGCGCGAATATCAGATCGAGCGTGGTGGCACCTGGGACAAGGGCAAGGGCTGCGACACGTTCGGCCCCACCGGCCCCTGGCTGGTCACCACCGACGAGGTGCCCGACCCGCAGGCGCTGTCGATGTGGCTCGACGTCGACGGCCGCCGGATGCAGAACGGCAGCACCGCCACGATGATCTTCGGCGTGCGCAAGCTGGTGTCCTACGTGAGCCACTTCATCACCCTGCATCCGGGCGACATCATCAGCACCGGCACACCGCCCGGCGTGGGCATGGGCGTGAAGCCGGAGCCGGTCTTTCTGAAGCCCGGACAGACGATCCGCCTCGGCATCGACGGGCTCGGCGAACAGACGCAGCGGACGGTCGCCGGCTGATCCGCTATCCTCGTCCCCAGGAGGCTGCCGATGAGCGACCTGTACGACGAGGACATCCTGCTGTGGTCGGAGCGGCAGGCGGCGCTGCTGCGGCGCGTGGCCGCCGGCGAGCGGATCAACGATTTCGACCTCGATTTGCCGAACATCATCGAGGAGGTCGAAAGCGTGGGGCGGAGCGAATGGCGGGCGTGCGAGTCCCTGCTGGTCCAGGCGCTCTGTCATATCTTGAAGGTGCGTGCCTGGCCCCACTCGCCCGCCGTTCCGGGCTGGACCGCCGAGATCCGGCGTTTCCGCGACGAGGCGGCTGCCGCCTTCACGCCCTCCATGCGCCAACGCATCGACATCGCCCGGCTTTACGCGCGCGCGCTGCGGGCGATGCCGTCGACCGTCGACGGCTCGCCCGGCTGTCCCGTCCCCCCGACATGCTTCACCACCCTGGATGACGTGCTCGACCTGCAGACCGATATGGCGTGACGGTTGGCGACGGAGACGGGCGATGAGCGACCTGTACGACGAGGACATCCTGTTGTGGTCGGAACGTCAGGCCGCGCTGCTGCGCCGTGTGGCGGCCGGCGAGCGGGTGAACGAGGCCGACCTGGACTGGCCAAACGTCATCGAAGAGGTGGAGAGCGTGGGCCGGAGCGAACTGCACGGCGTCGAATCCCGCCTGGTTCAGGCGCTGTTGCACATCCTCAAGGCCCGCGCCTGGCCGGACTCGCTCGCAACGCCGGCATGGCGGGCCGACGCCAGGCTGTTCCGCGATCAGGCGCGACGACGTTTCGTTCCTTCCATGAGACCGCGCATCGACCTTGCGGAGCTGTACGGCGACGCGCTGCGCGGCATGCCGACCTCGATCGACGGCTTGGCCGCGCAGCCCGTGCCGGCGACCTGCTTCGTGACCCTCGACGAGCTTCTGGGTCCCGCGGCGGAGATCATCTAAGCGCCCTGCTCAACATGGTGTCCTGCGGGCGAGGAGGCTGCCGATGAGCGACCTGTACGACGAGGACATCCTGCTGTGGTCGGAACGTCAGGCCGCGCTGCTGCGCCGCGTGGCGGCCGGCGAGCGGGTGAACGAGGCCGATCTCGACTGGCCCCACGTGATCGAGGAGGTCGAGAGCGTGGGGCGCAGCGATCTGCATGCCGTGGAAAGCCTGCTGTTCCAGGCGCTTCTTCACCGCGTGATGATCGAGGCCTGGCCCGAGTCGCGGGACGTGACAGCTTGGCAGTCCGAAATCCGCGGCTTTCTCGCGCAGGCGCGGCGCCGATACGCGCCCTCGATGCGGCAGCGTGTCGACCTCGCGGGCCTTTACGCGGACGCCGTGGAGGCCCTGCCCGAGGCGATGGACGGACATCCGCCCCGACCCGTCACGGCGACCTGCCCAGTGACGCTGAAGGACCTGCTGAGGCTCCCCGACTGAGTGGCCGCCCCGCCATCTCCGCCCCCGCATCGCGCGGCAGCCGCGCGGCCAGCGGCGAGGCGGCCGCCACGATCGCCGCCAGCGCCAGCAGCGCAAAACTGAAATCCGCGAGCGCCGGCCCGGCATGACCGTGCAGCGCCATTGCCGCCTGCAACAGCGCGGCACCCGATGCCACGCCGAGCGTCTGCGACAATTGCTGGATCGTGCTGTACAGGCTGGTGGCCGCACTCGTCTCGGCCGGCGTCACCTCGGCGTAGGCGATCGTGTTGTAAGCCGTGAACTGCAACGAACGAAAAAACCCGCCGAGCAGCAGCACGGCATAGATCGCGAGCAACGGCCAATCCGGGCGGAACGCGGCGCACATCGCAACACCAATCGACGAGAGCGCGCCGTTCCAGATCAGCACGGCGCGAAATCCGAAGCGGCGCAAGACGCCGCGCACCACCGGTTTCATCACGAGAGCCCCGGCGGCACTGGCGAAGGTGATCGCCCCGCTGCGCGCGGGACTGACGCCGAAGCCGAGTTGCAGCATCAGCGGCAGCAGGAACGGCATCGCGCCGATGCCGACCCGGAAAAGCGTGCCGGCGAACGCCGATGAGGCGAACGTTCCGTAACGCAGCAGCGACAGACGCAGCACGGGATCCGGGGTCCCTCGCACGTGTCGTACGTACAGCAGCGCGCTGGCCGCGCCGAGGGCGACGAGGCCCGCGCCGACCCGGAGCGGGAGCAATGCCCGCGTCAGCACCTCCAGACCGGTCAACGCGCCGGCCAGCGCCACGCCGCAAAGCACAAAGCCAGTGGCATCGAACCGGCCCGGAGGCGGCGCGCGGGTGGTCGGCACGAACAGGCTGACCAGCAACACGCCAAGCGCGCCGATTGGCACGTTGATGAAAAAGATCCAGCGCCACGACGCATAGGTGGCGATAAGGCCGCCGACCGGCGGGCCTACGACGGGGCCAAGCAGCGCCGGAATGGTCAACCACGCCATCGCCCCCACCAGGTCCGCCTTGGCGACGCTGCGCAGCAGCAGCAGGCGGCCGACCGGGACCATCATCGCGCCGCCGATTCCCTGCACCACCCGTGCCGCGACCAGCCCGCCCAGGCTGTCGGCCAAGCCGCACAAGACCGAGCCCGCGGTGAACACGACGATCGCCGCGCGAAACACCGCGCGCGAGCCAAGGCGATCGGCGACCCAGCCGCTGGCCGGGATGAAGACGGTCAGCGCCAGGAGATACGCGGTGAGCGCGACGCTCATGCTCACCGGCTCGGTGCCAAATGCGCGCGCCATGGTCGGCAACGCGGTGGCGATCACCGTGGAGTCCAAGTTCTGCATGAACAGCGCGCAGGCGACGATCAGCGCGATGGTCCGGCTGCGGGTCGGTCTGTCCTGGACGATCGCACGTTGCATGGCAGCGAGCATCGCGCCTGGCTCCGCGCTGCGGAACCCACGCAGGCGGGGATTGCTGGCAAGTCCCTTATCAGCCTCGTGTCGCTGCCGCGCCGCCGACTACGTGGAGTTCGCGCCGATCAGCGCCCGCACCCTGGGATAAATCTCTCGCTGCCAGCGCTTGCCGTTGAACACTCCATAATGTCCGACCCCGGTCTGCAGGTGGTGGCGTCGCCGCGACGGACGGATGCCGACGCACAGATCCAGCGCCGCCATTGTCTGGCCGATCGCGCAGATGTCGTCCAACTCGCCCTCGACCGTCAGCAACGCGGTCCGGCGGATCGCCGCCGGCTCGACCTTGTTGCCGCGCCACCTCAGCCGGCCGAGCGGCAAGTCGTGATCCTGAAAAATCCTGCCGATCGTCTCCAGGAAGAACTCCGCCGACAGATCCATCACCGCCAGATACTCGTCATAGAACGCCCTGTGCGCCGCCGCCTTGGCCACCTCGCCCGCCACGAGATTCTGATAGTAGGCGTCATAGGCCCGGCGATGCCGCTCCAGGTTCATCGACATGAAGGCGATGAGCTGCAGGAATCCCGGATAGACCCGCCGTCCCGCGCCCGCGTGCGGCGGCGGCACGGCGCTGACCATTCGCTGCTCGAACCACGCCAGCGGATGCGCCTTGGCAAGGTGGTTCACCTTCGTCGGATTGAGCCTCGTGTCGATCGGGCCGGCCATCAGGATCATGCTGCGCGGCTGCGCGGGATCGCGGTCTTGCGCCATCAGCGCGACGGCCGCGAGTACTTGAACCACCGGCTGACAGACCGCGAGCACGTGGCTGCCCGGCCCCAGCGTCTGCAAGAACCACACGACATGCTCGATGAAGTCGTCCAGATCGAAACGACCATGGCCCGGCGTCACGTCGCGCATGTTGTGCCAGTCCGTGACATAGACGTCATGATCTGCCAGCAGCGTTCGCACCGTGCCGCGCAGCAATGTGGCGAAATGGCCCGACATGGGCGCCACCACCAGCACCTTCGGCTGCTCGACCAGCGTGTCCTTGGCGAACCGCAATAGGGTCGCAAAGGGCGTCGTCTCGATCGCCACCTCACGCACCGCCACCTCGCGATTGCCGACCATGACGGACTCGATGCCGAACGATGGCCGAGCATGGGTGATGCCGGTGCTGGCCATCAGCTCCCAGGCCGCGGCGATCCGCCGCGACCCGCGCGGATCCATCCACGTCGACGCAATGCCCGCGAAGCGACGAAGCGGATCGGAGAAAACCGCCTGCGCCTGATAGGCGGAATACAGCATCCGGCCCATTGCCTCCAATCTCAGGCCAAAGATTGGCCCGCCAATGTCGGTCCTGGCCGGGTTTCGGCTTGCCGCCCCGGCGAACCGGCGGTTAGCTCAGCCCATGGACGATCCCGACGCCACGACGCTGCTGATCAGTAGCAAGAACTATTCCTCCTGGTCGCTGCGCGGCTGGCTGTTGCTGCGCCTCTCCGGGCTGGCCTTCACTGAGCGGATGGTGACCGCCGACGATGCCTCCGTTCGCGACGAATTGCTCCTCCGGGCTTCGTCGATCCGGGTGCCATGTCTTCTTCACGAGGGCGTGCAGGTCTGGGACACCCTGGCGATCGCGGAGTATCTCAACGAGGTGTTGCCCGACGCTCACATGCTGCCCACGGATCGCGCCGCCCGCGCCCGCTGCCGCTCGATCTCCGGCGAGATGCATTCGGGGTTCGAGGCGCTGCGTTCCTCCCTGCCGATGAATCTGCGCGCGCATCGGCCGGGTTTCGTCGTCTGGTCGGCGGCCAGGGCGGATATCGAACGCATCCAGACAATCTGGCGCGACTGCCTGGCGCAGTGGGGCGGCCCCTGGCTGTTCGGCCAGAGGCGCAGCGTGGCGGACGCGATGTACGCGCCGGTCGCGACCCGGTTTCGCACCTATGACGTGAAGCTCGATGACGCCTGCGCCGCGTATTGCGCGGCGACGATGGCGCAGTCGGATATGGCGGAATGGGCCGAGGGCGCGAGGCAGGAGGCCGAGGAACTGTCGGAGCTGGATGTGGAGTTTTAGCGCCTGGCTGCACGCCTCCGCGATCGGCAAACGCCGATGGAAGGTGCGCAGGTGCCAGGCCATCGACATGCCGAAGGGCGAAAGGGCGGAGCGCGCGGCGGGTCACGACGGTGCCCTGACGACGATGGCGACGCATGACCGTTAAGATTCTTCTTGGCAACTCATGCGTTTTGTGGCACGAAGCGCGGGTGACCGTTCTCCCCACCCCTGCCGCGCCCACCCCCGACCTCGCGGCGCGATTCGCCCTGATCATCGAGGGATTGATCGAGGACATCGCGAGGGCGTCGGGGCGGCGATGGGGACTGGTGCCGCTGGTCCTCTGGGTCATCCGACCCTACCTGCGCGGCATCGTGAAACAGTTCGAGGCTGTCGTGGCACGCTCGCTCAAGGCCGGCGCGGCCGGCGGCGCCAGCACCCAGCCCGCTTCCCTCCCAGCGGCGGATGCGTCCCCTCCCTCCACCCCTCCAATGTCACGCCGAAAGACATCCGCCCCGACTGCCGCGGTCCGAGCCGCTCTCCGCGACAACGGGCCACCCGATCGCCCCGGGCCATCCATGATACCCGAGGCGACGGTGACCAAACCGGCAGCCACGATCCGCCCGGCCCGTGTGCCACCGCGGACGGGCACCCGATCACCGGTCTGGCATGATGTCGGACATTACGGCGATCCGGGAGACACGGCCGAAATGGCCCGACACGACGCCCGTCCTATGCACGCATATAATGTTTCGATATCGAAATATATGGCATGATGCCTGAGCAAATGCCTGACGCGCCGTAGCGTGCCTCGTGCTACGAGCGTTCATCCCGGCGCTCGAAAGACTCCAGCGTGAACGAAAATCCCTTGCGTGGCATCGCCCTGATGATCGGGGCGACGATCTGCTTCTCGCTGTCCGACACCATGGCAAAGGTTCTGGTCGGCGCGATCCCCGCCGTCGAGATCGCCTGGATCCGCTACGTCGTCTTCACCCTCATGGCGCTCGGACCGGTCATCCGTGGCGGACGGGCCAACGCGCGGGCGCGCCAGCCGAAGATGCAGATCCTGCGCGGGCTCGGCATCGTGCTCTCGTCGGTCGCCTTCATCTCCGGGCTGGCCTACTTGCCGATGGCCGAGGCGGCCGCCGTCAGCTTCGCCTCGCCGCTGTTCATCACGCTGCTGGCCGTGCCGCTGCTGGGCGAGGTGGTGGGCGTGCGCGGCTGGGCCGGTGTGCTGGTCGGGTTCGTCGGCGTGATGATCGTCGTGCGTCCGGGGACGGGCGGATTTCATCCGGCGGCGTTCCTGGTCCTGTTGTCCTCGCTGGCCTGGGCGATCAGCATGATCGCCACCCGGAAGATGGGCGGCGAGCGCGCCAGCGCCACCGTCTTATGGACGGCCGGCAGTGGCCTGCTCGTGCTGACCGCGCTGCTGCCGTTCTCGCTCGCCGCGATCACCTGGCCGCAACTGGGCCTCGCGATCCTCCTGGGGATGGTGGCGTCGACTGGCCAGTGGATGGCGGTCCTCGCCTACCGCCACGCCGCCGCCTCGGTGCTCGCGCCGCTCAGCTACGGGCAGCTCATCTGGTCCTCGACGTTCGGCTTCCTGGTGTTCTCCACGCTGCCGGACGAATGGACGCTGATCGGCGCCGTCTTCATCATCGGCAGCGGGCTCTACACCGTGCAGCGCGAGCGCGTCCGCCTGCGCGCGGCCCGGCTGCGGGACGCGAAAGCCTAACGCGACACTTCGCGCATGTGCTGCAAGGCCATCTCCATCGGCTCGGAGGAGATCGCCAGCACGCCGGCGAACGGGCTGTCCATCTCCAGGATCAAGAAGACCGAGCCGCCGATCGCCAGGGCGCAGACGAGGAATGCGCCGATCACCGTCGCGTTGCGCGGCGCGTTCAGCCCGAAGCTCGCGAAAATGATCACGATCCACGAGACGAGGATGCCCAGCACGATCGGCCGCACCGCCGGCCCCTGCTGCTCGATCAGCTGATAACGCTGCCGCAGCAGCGAGATGTGCGTCAGCAGCGCCTGGTCCTGCAGCCATTCGGCGGGTTTGTCGGCCGGGGCCAGGGCCCGGATCCTCTCGCGCACGCGCTCCAGCATGTTGCCGGTCTCGCGGTCGGCGATGGTGGGTGCCCGGTTGGTGTCCGTGGGCCAGACATCGGCGATCATGCGGCGGGTGTAGTCGCCCAGGAGTTGGCGGGACGGGATCGCCTTGTCGCCGAAGTCGCGCAGCGTCTCGTCGAGCAGGATGAGGTCCCCGGCATAGGTGCGAACCGAGCGGTCCGTCGCATCCCACGATCCCTTGGCCGAGGCGATGAGCAGGCCGAGCACCAGGGACGACAGGACCGAGAGCATGCCGATCCCGAGCCGCACCGTGTCCAGCGTCTCGCGGCTCTGATGCGTGGCCGGCAACAGGCGATGGCCATAGAGTCCGGCCAGACCGGCGAGAAAGACGCAGGCGGCGACCAGCAGGCCCATCACGACAGCGTTCATGCGACTCCCTTCGCGGCCACGCGGGGCGGCCCGGACACGATTTCCAGCAGCGTGGTCACGGCGATCAGGATCGCCAGGCCACAGAGAATCCCGGCGAGGCGGTCGAGTCCCGGCAGAATGCTCTGCGGCGGGCCCGCCCTTTGCACCAATGTCAGAAGGAACGCCATCGATCCCTGCGTGCCGACATAGCCCACGCCGCGCGTGCTGGCCTGCACGTGGGTCGCGACCCAGACGCCCGCGCCGAGCAGCAGCAGCAGTGCCACGAAATCGGTCGGGGAAAAGGCGAGAACCGCAAGACCGGCCAGCCCCCCGATCACGCAACCGACGACCCGCAGAAGGCTTTTCGACATGACCTCGCGGTCGCGCCCGGATGGATCGGCGATGACGGCGAACGGGACCGCCATGACGGCCGCGACGGTGATCGGCATTTGCGCGAGCCCCGGCAGCTCCAGCCAGCGCCACAGGAACGGCACGCTGGCGATCGCGATGCCGCCCCGCAGCGCATGCACAACCGCCGGGAATCCGGAGCCCAACAGATCGCTCCATCCGGGGAACCGCTCGGTCTTGCCCCCGCCCGGGACCAGCATCCAGGCGACCACGCCCGCCACCGCGCAGCCGAGCGCGACCTCGAGCAGGCGAAGCCACGCGAAGCTGAGCGCCAACGGCGGGTCCTGCAACGAGCTCAGGCTCACGAGCGCGAACGTGATGCCGGAGAACAGCCACGCATAGCCGTGGGCGCTGACCGAATACCCCAGGATGGCGAAGAACCCGAAGAACGCCAGCGCGAGCCCGCAGGCGAGCGGGTCATAGGCCATGAACGGCAGCAGCACGATCGCGGCTCCGGCCCCGGCGGCGGTGCCGGCGATCCGCAATACGACGCGCTGGAACGAGGCCGGTCGCGTGGCCATGACGGCGCGTGACGCGCTCAGCGCCGCCCACCACGGGTCGGGCATGTGCCACGCCGAGGCGACGACCACCGTCGCGATGACCGCGAGCGCGGTGGCCGCGCAGACCCGGGCGCGCGGACCGCCCAGGCTCAGTTCGGAGAGTTCGCGGCCGATATCGGCGAGGATGCCGCCGAGACGGGCAAGCTGATCGCGCGCGCCCTGGAGCACCGCGATCACGGGAAGATCACCACCCGCGCATCCGCCCCCATGTAGAGTTTCAGGTCAGGCGGCGGATCGACCAGCGTCATGGTGACCGGAAATCGCCGCTGCAGCCGGATCCAGTCCGTCGTCGGTGCCACGTACGGCAGCAGCTTGGCCTCGCCGACCTCGCGGCTGATGCCGCGCGCGATGCCGGCGATCCGCGCCCTATGAACGTGCCACGGCTGGGAATCGAGCCACACCCAGGCCGTCCGCCCGACCTCGAAGCCGCGGATGTAGTCCTGTTTGTAGTTGCCGACGATGCGGAACGCGGCGCTGTCGACGATGCCGATCAGCGGCACGTCGGTGCGCGCCGTGTCGCCGACCCGCACCGTCAGGTTGTTGATGATCCCGCTGTTCGGCGCGAGCATCATCGTCCGCCCGAGATTCCATTCCGCGGTGCCGAGCGCGGCCTCGGCCCGTCCGAGCGCGGCCTGATGCATCGCGCTCTGCGCCTGATCGCGGGCGAGCGTCGCCTGGGCACCGTCGACCCCTGCCTGCGCCGAGCGCAATGCCTCGTTCGCCTCGTCGAGCCGGGCGCGCGGGGCGTCGCCGGTCTGGTTCAGCGCCTGCATCCGACGCTGCGTCTGCTCGGCCAACACGCGGCCGGCCACGGCGGCGTCGAGCGCGTCGCGGGCTGCGGCAATGGTGTCGGCGTCGGCCCTGATCTGCGCCTGCGCCTCGGCCACCTGCGCCCGTCGTTCGGCGGCGATCAGCTGGAACGGCACCGGGTCGATCGTAATCAGCGCGTCGCCAGCCTTGATCGTCTGGTTGTCCACGACATGCACGGCCACGATGCGGCCGGTCACCTCCGGCGCCACGCCGACCAGATCGGAGCGGACATAGGCATCGTCGGTATAGGCCACGTAGGTGGTCGCGACCTCCCACAATGCGAACGCGCCCGCGATCGCGACCAGGACCACGAACACCCGCCGTCGGCGGGTCATGCCGGTCGACGCGGCGGGCGGGTCCGAGGGCGTCGTCACGGCGCGTTGGGGATCAAGCGGGGTCGGTCGTGCGGACCGTGATCAGCAACAATCCCGCCCCGGCCAGCATAACCCCGAAGACGATCAACGGCAGCGAGACGAATTGCGCGGCGATCAGGCCACCGAGCACCGCGCCGATCGCCTCGCCACCGACCTGCAGCGCCTGGTTGTTGCCCATCACCCGTCCCTGCCGCTCGGCGCCGACCATACCGGACAGCAGCGTCGCGCAGGAGGTGAGCACCAACGTGCCGACCAAGGCCACCGGGCCGATGGTGAACCACAATGTGCCCTCGGCGGACGGCAACGTGATCGCGATCATGCCGAGGCCGGAGAGCACCGCGCTGCAGCTGGCCAGGCGCCGTGCTCCGAACCTGCGCAGCAGCGGCGCGGTCAGTATCATGCTGGCGATCAGCGAGACGAAGGCGCAGTAGGAATAGTGCATGGCCGACTCGCTGGCGATCATGTGCCAGGTGTCGATCATGTAGACCAGAACGATCCGGAAATAGCCGAACAGCGTCAGGTAGAAGACGAAGTTGATGAAATAGACGCGGCGGAGGGGCCGGTCGGTGAACACCGTCGCCAGGCCAGAGAACGTCGCTCCGTAATCCAGCCTTCGGGAGCGATCGCCCTGATGCGTCTCCCGGAACGACACGGCGACCCACCCCAGCGTCAGGACGAGCAGTCCCGCGACAATCCAGAAAGGGGTCGCGAAACCCGCGAGCTGGGCGATCTGCCCGCCTCCCAACGGCCCGGCGATATAGCCGACGCTGCAGGCCGAATAGATATAGGCGAACAGACGACCTCGATCCCTGGGGCCCGCGACGTCGGCCACCGCGCTTTGGGCGATCGCGATGTTGCTCTCGCACAGCCCGCCGATCAGGCAAGCGAGCGCCAGCAGCGCGAGCCGCCGCTCCTGCACCGCGAAGGCGACGAGCCCGTAGCAGGCGACCGCGACCGCCAGCGAGGCAAGTAAAACCGGCTTGCGCCCGTAGCGATCGGACAGCGCGCCGAGGACCGGCGAACCGAAGAACTGTCCCACCGGATAGGCGGCCAGCAGCAGTCCGATCGTCGTGGCCCGTGTGCCTGGACTGGCGTCGTTCGGCAGGAAGCCGTGATCGTTCATCAGCAGGGGGACAAAGAAATTGACCATCATCGAATAGCCGATGAAGGCCACGAAGATGACGAGATAGACCGGCAGGAGCGGCGCGATCCGTGTCTGCATCAAGTGGTCCGTGACGCCACGCGCATGATTTTCTCCGCCACGCCGGCCCCCGTTTGCCGCCCTCGACGCAGCATTCCAAATGAGGCTAGCCGTCGCGACACCGGGCCTGCAAGCACCGGGCCTGCAAGCACCGGGCCTGCAAGCACCGGGCCTGCAAGCAATCGAAGGGCGACCGCGCCGCCCGCCCGCCCGCGCGCTGGCGGGGCCGACGGCCGTCTGGCAGATTGCCGCGATGAACGCGAACCCGAAATCCGACGGACTTCGACACGACTGGACGCGCGGGCAGGCGCGGGCGGTGCACGACCTACCGTTCAACGACCTGCTGTTCCAGTCGCAGAGCGTGCATCGGCGGCATTTCGATCCGAACTCGGTGCAGCTCAGCCAATTGCTGTCCATCAAGACGGGCGGCTGCCCCGAGGATTGCGGCTATTGCAGCCAGTCGGCGCAGGCCCCGACCGGTCTTGCCGCCTCGCGGCTGATGCAGGTCGAGCGGGTGATCGACGAGGCGCGCCGCGCCAAGGCGCAGGGGGCCACGCGCTATTGCATGGGGGCGGCATGGCGCAGCCCGAAGGACCGCGATCTGGCGGGACTGTCCGGGATGGTTGCGGGCGTGAAGGCGCTGGGGCTGGAGACCTGCATGACGCTCGGCATGCTGTCGACGGCCCAGGCCGAAGCGCTGGCCGAAGCCGGTCTCGACTATTACAACCACAACATCGACACGTCGGAGCGCCACTACGCCGACATCGTCACGACGCGCCGTTTCGCCGACCGGCTGGACACACTGTCGGTGGTGCGCGAGGCGGGCATCAAGGTGTGCGCGGGCGGGATCCTGGGGCTCGGCGAGACGGTGGACGACCGGGTCGACATGCTGGTGACGCTGGCGAACCTGCCAGTGCATCCCGAAAGTGTTCCGATCAACATGCTCATCCCGATCCCCGGCACGAAGCTCGAACGGGCCACAAAGGTCGATCCGATCGATTTCGTCCGCGTCGTCGCACTTGCCCGTGTCATGATGCCGCGCTCGCATGTTCGGCTCTCCGCCGGCCGCACGGGCATGAGTGACGAGATGCAGGCACTGTGCTTCTTCGCAGGTGCGAACTCCATGTTTTCCGGCCCGGTTCTGCTGACCACGGACAATCCGGGGATGGACCGCGACACGGCCTTGTTCGAGCGGCTTGGCCTGCGAGCGACCGCGCCGGCAAGCACGTGAGCGGTCGCGCGCTGGTCGTCGCCGGAACGGATACCGGCGTCGGAAAGACCATATTCTCGGCGGCGTTGGCGGGCGCATGCGGCGCGTCCTACTGGAAGCCGATACAGTCCGGACTTGACGGGGAGACCGACAGCCAGACCGCCGCCCGGCTGGGGGCTCTTCCAGCCAATCGTATCGTGCCCGAGGCCTATCGCCTCCGCACGCCCGCCTCGCCGCACCGATCGGCCGAGATCGACGGCGTCGCGATCGATACGGCACTGGTCCCGCCGCACCTGGACGGCGCATTGGTGATCGAGGGGACCGGCGGCCTGCTGGTGCCCGTCGATCGGCATACCCTGATGATCGATGTGTTCGCGCGATGGGGACTGCCCATCGTGCTGTGCGCCCGGACCGCGCTGGGCGGCATCAATCACGCCCTGCTCTCGATCGAGGCACTGCGCCGCCGCGACGTGCCGGTCCTGGGGATCGCGTTCGTCGGCCACAACATCCCGGATACGGAGGCGACGATCGCCGGCTTCTCGGGTGCGCCAGTGTTGGGACGCCTTCCCAACCTCGACCCCCTGACCCCGGCGACGCTGCGCGCGGCGTTCGCCACGCAGTTCCGCCTCGCGGATTTTTTCCCCTGAGCGGCTCGCCGGTGTGGCACCCGTTCACCCAGCACGCGAACGAACCGTCGATGCCGGAGGTCGTGCGCACCTCCGGCGCGAGCCTGTTCACCCGCGATGGGCGAGAGTTCCTGGATGCGATCTCCTCCTGGTGGGTGATCACGCATCGCCACCGCCACGAGCGCATCGTCTCGGCGATTCGCGACACCGCCGAGCGGCTGGATCAGATCATTTTCGCGGGCTTTACGCACGAGCCCGCCGAGCGCCTCGCCGCAGCTCTCGTGGCCCTGTCGCCGCCGGGCCTGGAACACGTCTTCTATTCGGATTCCGGTTCGACGAGCGTCGAGGTCGCACTCAAGATGGCGCTGGGCACGTTCCGCAACCGTGGCGAGGGTCGCGACCGCGTCGTGGTGATGGAGCACAGCTACCACGGCGATACGATCGGCGCGATGAGCGTCGGCGCCAGGGGCGTGTTCAATGCGGCCTACGAAGCCTTGTTGTTCGACGTCGACACGGTGCCGTTCCCTTCGCCGGGGCGCGAGCAGGACACGCTCGATGCCTTCGAGGGATTCGCCCAAACCCGTCGGACCGCCGCGCTCATCGTCGAGCCGCTGGTCCTCGGGGCCGGCGGGATGATGATGTATCCGGCCTGGGTTCTGGGAGAGCTGCGGCGCATCGCCACCGCCACGGGCACGCTGCTCATCGCCGATGAGGTCATGACAGGCTGGGGTCGCACCGGCACGCTGTTCGCCTGCGAGCAGGCGGCGGTGGCACCCGACATCCTGTGCACATCGAAAGGACTGACGGGCGGCTCCATTCCGCTCGCGGCCACCTTGGCCACCGCTGAGATTTTTCAGGCTCATTTCTCGATGGATCGCAGCCGAACATTCTTTCATTCCAGCTCCTACACCGCCAATCCAATCGCCTGCGCAGCGGCGCTGGCCAATGTCGACGTCTGGCGCGATGAGCCGGTGATGGAACGCATCGGCGGACTTTCCCTGGCGCAGCAACGATCGGCGGACGCGATCGCCGGACATGGACGGCTGGCCAATGTCCGCCGTTGCGGGACGATCGTGGCGATGGATGTCGGCGTGCCGGCCACGGGCTATCTGTCGGAGATCGGCCCGACGTTGCGGGCGTCGTTCCTGGCCCGCGACGTGCTGCTGCGCCCGCTGGGCAACGTGGTCTACGTCATGCCGCCCTACTGCATCACGCCGGCCGAACTGGACCAGGTCTACGCCGTGATCCGCGAGGCCCTTTAGGACAGTCTTTGCGAGCCGTGGATCACCGCCCCGGCTATCTCTGCCCGTGGCGGATCAGACTCTCTTCCGGGCAGTCTCATGCCCCGAGCAGCGTTTTCAATCGGAATGACGGGGCGGCCAGCGACGCGGGGTCGGGGGTGGCGCGCCGAGCAATCAGCATCTCCGCGATCCGTAGGTCCTTGGCGACCGAGGGGAGGCCGACGCCGCTGGCCGCCACCAACCTGCCGGCCGCGTCGAGGTGGAAGAACAGCATACCCGCCCCGTCGCGCCGCACCGTCGTCACCGCCTCGTCGACCAACCCCGCAACCTGCAGCACCTCGTCATACTGGTCCGACCAGAACCACGGCACCGCGTCATACGCCTGCTCGACACCGAGCATGTTCGCGGCCGCCACGCTGCCCTGCTCCGACGCGTTTCGCCACGCCTCAAGCCGCAGCCTTCGGCCGCCATAAAGCGGCGCGGGGAACGAACAGCAATCCCCTGCGGCGAAAATCGACGGATCGCTACTGCGCAACGCCGCATCGACGCGCACGCCATTTTCGATCTCCAGACCACATTCCGCCGCCAGCGTGGTCTCCGGCAGCGCTCCAATGCCGGCGAGGATGCAGTCGCAGACGATCTCCGATCCATTCGCAAACGATACGCGACCTTCCGCGATGCCCGCGATCGACACGCCGACGCGCACGTCCACCCCCGCCGCACGATGCCGCGCGGCGACATGGGCCGCGATCTCCTCGGGCACGCCGCGCGTCAGGATGCGCGGACCGACCTCGAGAAGGGTCACGCGACAGCCGCGCGCCACCGCGCTCGCCGCGACCTCCAACCCAATAAAGCCGCCGCCGATGACGGTCACGTGCGCGCCATCCGGCAACCGCGCCCGCAGCGCGAGCGCGTCCGCGAAATTTCTCAGATACAGCGCCCGCTCTGCACCCGGCACGGACAGGAGTCTTGGCCGCGCGCCAGTGGCCAACAGGAGGCGCGCGTAGTCGATCGCTGTGCCGTCCGACAGGATGACTCGTGACGCGGCACGGTCGATGTGCGCGGCCGTCATGCCCGGCATAAAACGGATCGACGATGCGCGCCATTGGTCGTCGGTGGCGATCTGTTTCGGCGTCGGGTCGGGATGCGTCATCACCGACTTGGACAGCGGCGGCCGCTCGTACGGCGCATGCGGCTCCTCGCCGATCAGCACGATCTCGCCCCCGAACCCACGCTCACGCAACGCGAGCGCGGCGCGGCCCCCGGCCTCCCCGGCACCGACGATGACCATCGCGCCGATCATGGAGAGATCAGTCAGGCTTTATGAAGATCGCGCCACCCTCGCGCCGCACCTGGTAGGTCCGCAGGGCGACACAGGCCGGCGCGCCCTTCGCCTCGCCGGTGCGAAAGTCGAACCGGCCGTTGTGTTTTGGACACTCGATGACCGTGCCCATGACGAACCCGTCGGCCAGATGCACTGCCTCGTGCGTGCAAAGCCCGTCCGTCGCGTGGAACGCGTCGTCTTCGGTGCGATAGATCGCGAACGTTCGTCCGGCGTGATCGAACCGGATTACGTCCTCCGGCTCGATATCGTCCTCGCGACAGGCCTCGACCCAACCGTCGCTCATTCCGCGGCCATCGGCATGGACTGGACCATCGGCGTGGCGCCGGCAGGCAGTGTTCGCCTGATGAAGTAGCTCGGGTCGCGACGTTGCCGCAGGATCGTGGGAATGATCTCCCGGTAGGCGCCGAGCAGGCCATGGTACGGCGGCGGCGTGTCGTGCTTCATCGCCTCGTGCAGCTGGGGCAACGCGTGGAACGGCACCATCGGGAACATGTGGTGTTCCACATGATAGTTCATGTTCATGTAGAGAAATCGAAAGACCGGGTTCATGTAGACTGTTCGGCTGTTGAGCCGATGGTCAAGCGTGTCCTCCGCGAGGCCAGCGTGCTGCGTGAGGCCGAACACGAGATAGAGCCACGCGCCGTAAAACGACGGGAGCCCCACCAACACCAGCGGCAGCCAGCTTTGCATCGCGATCGCCGTCCCGATCACCGCGGCATAGATCACCAGCCACACCCGAGCGGCAAAAAAGACCTTTGGGAACTCGCCCTCCGGAATATAGGTGCGCTCCTCCGGCACGATTCGGCCGAACGCATGCAGCACGACGCGGCGCAACTCCTTCGGCCCGCTGCGCAGGGCGAACAGGCTGAGCAGCAGATTGCCGAGGTTGGGCGGCCGCGGCACCGCAATTTCCGGATCGAGACCGACGACGATCGTATCCGTGTGATGGCGCGTGTGGCTCCAGCGCCAGGGCGTCGGCTCGCGCAGGATCATGAAGCACGCGATCTGATAGACCACGTCGTTCATCCAAGGAGTCTTGAACGCCGTGCGATGGCCGCATTCGTGCCAGCGGCTGTCCGACGCCGAGCCATAGAGCACGCCATAGACCGCGAACACCGGCACCGCCCACCAGCTTCCCCATAGCACCACGCCGAGGCCGCCGGTCACCGCGAGACAGGCGAGCCACAGCAGCGTGTCGCGAACGGCCGGCCCGTCGCTGCGGCGCATAAGCTCTTTCATGCGCGGTCGGGGAACCGGGCTTGCGTACCAGGTGGCCGACGCGAGCCCGCGCACCGTTGCGGCGTCTCGCTCCGGGCCGATCAGGCTGTAGTCCCTGGCGCTCGCGGACATCTCGGTCTCCTTCCCGGCCACGACCCATATTATGTATTGCGCCGCGCAGGCTCAAGAAAACCTGATAGATCCTGTCAAATTCTATCAGCGCTGCTATGGAACGGTGATGGACCCCGTCAGGTGAGCCGACGCCCCACCGTCTCCGACCTCGCGCGCGAGGCCGGCGTCAGCGTCGCCACGGTCGACCGCGTCCTCAACGAGCGCCACGCGGTGCGCGAGGACACGGCGCGGCGCGTCCTGAGGGCGGCCGAGGCGCTCGGCTATCACGCGACGCCGCTGTTGCGCCGCCGCCTCCAAGACGAGCTGCCTGCGCGCGCGCTTGGCTTCCTGCTGCAAAAGCCGGCCAACCATTTCTATCAAGTCCTTAGCGCCGAACTCATCGCCGCCGTGAAGGCGGCCGGGAGCATTCGCGGCCGCGTGGTGATCGAATTCATGGACGATCTCGTGCCGGGCAAGATCGCCGACAGTTTGCGCGAAATGGGCCGAAGGGTCGACGCGCTCGCCGTCGTCGCGGTCGACCATCCGCACGTCTCCGAAGCGGTCGCGGCCCTGCGCGAGCGCGGCGTGCCAGTCGTCACGTTATTGTCCGACCTCTCCGCCGATACCCGCGCCGGCTACGTCGGGCTCGATAGCCGCAAGGCGGGCCGCACCGCCGGCTGGGCGATCGCCCGGGTCGCCATCCGTCCTGGCAAGATCGGCATCCTGGTCGGCAGCCACCGCTATCTCGGCCATGAACTCTGCGAAATCGGTTTCCGGTCCTATTTCCGCGAACACGCCCCCGAATTTCACGTGCTGGAGGCGACGGTCAATCTGGAGGAACGCCGCCTCGCGCACGAGGCGACCCTTGATCTGCTCGCCCGCCACGCCGACCTCGCGGGCCTCTATATCACTGGCGGCGGCATGGAGGGGGTGATCGAGGCGCTGCGCGAGGAGGGGGGCGGCCGGCGGGTCGCCATGGTGTGCAACGAACTCACCCCCGACAGCAGGGCCGGGCTGATCGACGGGATCGTGACCATGGTGCTGTCCACGCCGCTGCCGCTCCTGGCGGAACGGGCGGTTGCCGCCATGCTGCGGGCTCTGGCCGCGCCGGAGGCGGCACCGGCGAGCCAGACGCTGCTGCCGTTCGAAATCTTCATTTCGGAGAACGTCTAATGGAATATCGCAATCTCGGCCGCAGCGGCCTGAAGGTGTCGCCGCTGTGCCTCGGCACCATGATGTTCGGCGGGCCGACCGACGCCGCGACATCGCGCCGCATCGTCGACCGCGCCGCCGACCAGGGGGTGAACTTCATCGATACCGCCGACGTCTATGAACAGGGCCGCTCCGAGGAGATCGTGGGCGCAGCCATCGCCGCCGGGCGAGGCCATTGGGTGCTGGCCACGAAGCTCGCCAACCCGACAGGCTCGGGGCCGAACGATCGCGGCCTGTCACGCGGCCACATTTTCCGCGCGGCGGAGGCGAGCCTGCGCCGCCTCGCGACCGAGGCAATCGACATCCTCTACGTGCACCGCGAGGATCTCGGGACCCCGCTGGCCGAGACGGTCCGGGCGCTGGCCGACCTGATCCGCGGGGGAAAAATCCGCCATATCGGCGTGTCGAATTTCCGCGCGTGGCGGATCGCCGAGTTCTGCCGCCTGTGCGACGCGGAAGGGATCGACCGCCCGGTCGTCAGCCAGCCCTATTACAATGCGATGAACCGCATGCCGGAAGTGGAGTTGCTGCCAGCCTGCGCCGCGTTCGGGATCGGCGTCTTCCCGTATAGCCCGCTCGCCCGTGGCGTGCTGACCGGCAAAT
This sequence comes from Acetobacteraceae bacterium, assembly GCA_965246915.1. GTDB lineage: Bacteria > Pseudomonadota > Alphaproteobacteria > Acetobacterales > Acetobacteraceae > CAVRQM01. The sequence goes on along the minus strand of CBDFGB010000033.1, from coordinate 175,757 downwards.
ACCGGCCGGACGCGCCGCCCGGCAACGACACCCGCGCCGGCCGCCACGACAAGCGGATGATGGAGACGGAGTTCCGGCCGGAAAGCCTGCGCATCGCTCAGACGCTGGCCGAGCACGCGACCGCGCGCGGCATCACGCCGGGCCAGTTCGCGGTCGCCTGGGTCCTGCACAACCGGCTGGTCACCGGCGTGATCGCCGGGCCCCGCACCGAGGCGCAGTGGGACGACTATCTTGGCGCGCTGGACTACCGCTTCACGGCCGCCGACGAGGCGCTGGTCGACGGCCTCGTGCCGGCCGGCCACCCCTCGACGCCGGGCTACACCGATCCCGCCTATCCGCTGGAGGGCCGGGTCGTATCCGACTGACGAGCGATGCGGAGCGGACCCGGACGGCTCGCGGCAGGGCTGCGCGACGCTACTCCGCCCCCTCCGGCAACACGCTGCCGTCGAGCGGAAGAACCTCGCCGAGCCAAAGCGCGTGCTGGAGATGGTCGGCGCGGGCGCGACCGGTTTCCGGATGCACCAGGATCGCAAGGCCGGACCGGTTCAGCATCAGGAACGGCACGATCCCGGCGAAGACGCTGGTCGCGAACGCCACCTGATACATCGGCGCGGGATGCGGGCCGACCGGCTCATCCCGCCACCGGCCGAGCGCCACCGCGAACCGCGTGGCCAGCGCGTCGCGCAAGATGCTCGCCCGCGCCCGCTCGTCCGCGTCGCGATAGTAGACATGCGCATGAAAACTCTCGATCGAGGACTCCATCAGCGCAGCCCGAAGCCGAGCGTGTGCAGCGCCTCGCGGATACGGTGGCGGCCGGACAGCGACCCGCCGTCGCGCAGGCGGCTCAGCACGGCGGGGGTCCAGCCGACCGGCTGCATCGCCTCGGCCTCTTGAAACTCGGCGAGCCGCGCGTCGTAGGCCGCCAGACCCTCGGGTTCAGCCGTGGCGTCGTACTGTTCGCGATGAACGACCACCGATTGCGGCAGGCGGGGTTTGACCGCAGCGGGGTTTGCGGGGTCCGGATGGCCGACGGTCAGGCCGAACACCGCCATCACGTTCGACGGCAAACCCAACTCGGCGGCGACCTCCTCCGGCTTGTTGCGCATCGCGCCGATGTAGCAGGTGCCGAGACCCAACGATTCCGCGGCCACCGCCGCGTTCTGCGCCGCCAACGCCGCATCGACCACGGCCACGATGAAGGATTCCAGGAACGCCACGCCCTCGAGCGGTTTGTCCCGCGCCTGGGCCAGCCGCTCCGCTCGTGACAGATCGGCCAGCCAGACGAACAGCAACGGCGCCATCGCGATATGCGCCTGCCCTCCGGCCAATGCCGCCAGTCGCGCCTTGCGGGCAGGATCCTCGACCGCGACGACGCTCCAGACCTGCAGATTTGACGAGCTGGCGGCCGATTGCGCGGCGGCCGCCAATACCTCGACCGTGCCCGGCGGCAACGCATCGGGGAGGTAGGCGCGCACGGAGCGATGCGCGAGCAGGCTTGCCAGCACCTCGTTCCAGGCTGCGGGCGGCGCGACCGGCGCGCCGTATCGCATCAACACCGCGGCGTCTGGCGATACTGACAGGCTCGAGACGACGGAATCTGGCATGGAAGTCCTCGGTTCTGGCGGGTCGCTCGGCATATGATGCCCGGCAGGCACGATCTGGAGGGCTTCCATGCAGGAGATTTTCGCGCGGCGCGACCTTATCGACGCGGCTTTGCTGCGCACCCTCGCCGCGCCCTCGGACCGGGAAGGGGCAATCCAAGCCTCGACGCATCTCGGCGCGATCGCGGCGACCGGGACAATGCTCTGGCTCACCTGGGGCGGCTGGCTTGCCGTGCCGGTGTTCGTCGTCCACGGCGTGCTGTTGAATTTTCTCTACGCCGGGCAACACGAGCTGAGCCACTGGACGGTGTTCCGGACACGCTGGCTCAACGAGTGGTTTGGCCGCTTGTTCGGCTTCCTGATGTTCTTCCCGCGCGATTTCGATCAGTTGCAGCACGGCGCGCATCATCGCCACACCCAGGACTGGAACCGCGACGGCGAACTGGCGCGCGACAAGTATACACTCTCGTCCTACGTCCTTTGGCTGCTCGGCCCGACCTACTGGTGGTCGCGCTGGCGGCGCATCGCCCGGTTCGCGATGGGCACAGTCACGGAGCCCTACATTCCGTCTAACCGCCGCGCTGACCTGGTGCGCGAGGCGCGTTGGCATGTCGCGGGCTATACCGCGATCGCTGTGGCCTCCGTCGCCGCCGGAAGCTGGGCAGCGGTAATGCTGTGGCTCGCGCCGATGCTGGCGACGAAGGTCGTGCATCAGCTGCAGAACACGATCGAGCATCTCGGCCTTCCGCACGAGTCGAACATCCTCGAGAACACCCGCAGCACGAGCACCAATGCCGTGATGCGCTGGATGTGCTGGAACATGCAGTACCATACGGCGCATCATGCGTTTCCGGGCGTGCCGTTCCACAAGCTGCCCGCGCTGCACGACGCGCTGTTCGAACAACGCGGTGCCGCGCCGCCGACGATGACGTATCTCGGCTTCCAGCGTGCCGTCCTGCGTGCCTTCTGGCCGGACAAGACGGAAGCGGATTATCCCGACGATCGGGCGTGGATCGGGGGACGGAAGATTTGAGGTGGGGCAAGAACGCCCTCTCCCCGGCCCTCTCGCGCAGCGCGGGAGAGGGAGCGATGGCGGAATGACCGTGCTTCATCGCACCCTCGCCCGCTTGCGGGAGAGGGTGTTCCACGCGCGCCGCCGTCCGTTGTGAACGCCCTGCACGTCTATCAGGCGCTCTGGGCAATGACCGGAGCGCCGATCGCGGATAGTTTCGATCGTGTGCGCGCCGCAGGGTTCGACGGCATGGCGATCGACCTCGGGGCACTCTCGCTCGACGAGGCTCGCGCCACGGTGCCGCATTTCGCTCGCACCGGCCTGCGCGGCCTGGTCACCGCGTTCCCTCGGAGCATCGACGACATGCGGCCCGCCTTGCGCCTCGCACGTGACGTCGCAGCCCCCTTCGTCATCGTCATCGGGCAGGTGATGCCGCTGCGGGTCGACGACATGGCCGACGCCATTCGCGCCTGGCTGCGCGTCGCCGCCGACGAGGGCATGCCGATCCAGTTCGAGACGCACCGCAACTGCATCACCAACGACCTATTCTCGACAACGCTCCTGCTGGACGCGGTGCCGGAGATGCGGCTGTCGGCCGACCTCTCGCACTACGTCGTCGACCGCGAGATGCCCTGCCCGCCCACGCCCGAGCTTGCCGCTCAGGTCTCGGCGGTCCTGGCGCGGTCGGATTCGTTCCAGGGCAGGGTTGCCGCGCGCGGGCAGATCCAGGTGCCGCTGGCTTTCCCGCAGAACGCGAAATGGCTGGCTCTTTTCCTCGATTGGTGGACGGAGGGGCTGTCCGGCTTCGCTGCCCGCTCGTCGGGATCGGACGCCGTGTTCATCTGCGAACTCGGTCCGCCCGATTATGCGATCACCGACGCGGACGGGCGGGAGTTGTCGGATCGCTGGGCAGAGTCGCTCGAACTGCGGGACTATGCGCGAGCGATCTGGGGACGCATCGGCTAGGACCGTTCCAGCGCCTCGATCTCCGCGTCGGAAAAGCCGAAATGATGCGCTGCCTCGTGGATCATCACGTTGGCCACGAGGTTTGCCAAATCCACGTCGGTCTCGATCCATTCGACCAGGATCGCCTGCCGATACAACACAATGAAATCGGGCGACGGGGCGACGTCGAAAGTGCCGCGCAGGTGCAGCGGCACGCCGCGGTAGAGGCCCGTCAGATCCCAAGGGCTCTCGATGCCCAGGCCCTCCAAGGTCTCGTCATCGGCCAGTTCCTCCACCGCGATCGGCACGTTCGCCAGATGTCGCCGGAGTTTCTCCGGAATGTCGGCCAATGCCCGCTCGGCCAGCGCGGCGATGTCGGCGGCGGTGGGTGGCGTGGTATGCTCGGCCATTACGGATGCAGACACCGCGATCCGGTCACGGTCAAGGAGCACGAAGATGAAAACGCTGGATCTGGACGAGCGCGCCGGCTTGGCCCGCCGCCTGCCGGGCTGGGCGGTCGTCGAGGGGCGCGACGCGATCCGCCGCGCCTTCAAGTTCGCCGATTTCTCCGCTGCGTGGGGGTTCATGAACCGGGTTGCGCTGCTGGCCGAGAAACAAGATCACCACCCGGAATGGTCCAACGTCTACAATCGCGTGGAGATCGTGCTTTCCACGCACGACGCGGGTGGCCTGACCACGCGCGACGTGAAGCTGGCGGAGGCGATCGACGCTGTCGTCGGCTGAATTCAGCTTCCCGGAACGGGCCGCCGCCATTCGGCGCGCAACCGGGCGATTGTGCCACGCGCACGGCTGGTCGGCGCTGCATGAGATGACCCTGCCCAATGGACGACGGGCCGATCTGCTGGCGCTGCGGCCGGATGGCGGATTCGTGTGCATCGAGGTCAAATCCGGGCTGCGCGATTTTCTCACTGACGCGAAGTGGCCGGAGTATCTGGAGTTCGCCGATGCGCTGTGCTTCGCGGTCGATGCGGACTTTCCGGCCGGCATCATCCCCGACGAGGTGGGATTGATCGTCGCCTGCGACGGTTGCGCGGAACTGCTGCGCGAGCCGGCGGAACGACCCCTCCCATCGGCGCGACGCCGCGCCCTGTTGCATCGCTTCGCGCATCTCGCGGCGACGCGGGTGGCGATGCTGACGGACCCGACCGGGATGGCCGAAGCCCGGGTCGCGCTACGGGCGGAGTAGGCGCTCCACCGCCGCGGCAACCCGGAACAGCCGGGCATCCCCGCCGCGCGCGCCCACGAGCATCAGTCCCACGGGCGCGTCGCCCACGCGATGGATCGGCAGGCTGATCGCGCAGCGGTCGAGGAAATTGGCCATCGAGGGATTGCGCAGGAGCGAGGCGTTGACCGGCACCCAGTTCGCGGCATCGCCGAACAGAGCGATCGCCGGCGCGACGACCGGGCAAGTCGGCAGCAACAACGCATCGAAATCGCGCGTTGCACGATCCGCTTCGGCGATCAACCGCGCGCGGTCCGCGGTCATGCGGTTGATGTCCTCCGGTGTCGTCGTGGCCCCGCGCTCGATCCGGGCACGCACCATCGGATCGATCAGATGCCCGCGCTCGGCCAGAAGCTGACGGTGCCACGCATTCGCTTCTGCCGGCGCGAAGCCACCGTTGATGTTGGCGGCCGGCGCGGCGTCGATCGGGGCGATCCGCCGCTCGGAGATGTCCGCGCCGGCGTCGCGTAGCCGGGCGATCGCGCGGGCGAAGGCGGCAGCCACCGCGGTGTCGAGGCCCTCCAGCCACCAGCCGGCCAGCACCGGCAGCATCAGGCCGCGCACCCCGATATCGGAAATGGGGGCGAAGGCCTCGCCGGCCAGCACCGCGTCGATCGCCGCGCAATCGCCCACGCTGCGGCCCAGCGGCCCCACGGAATCCAGTGTCCGCGACAGCGGAATCGCGCCGTCACGCGGCACCCGCGCCTGCGTCGGCTTGTAGCCGACCACCCCGCACAACGCCGCCGGAATCCGGCAGGAGCCGCCGGTATCGGTGCCGATTGCCGCGAGCGCCATCCCGTCGGACACCGAAACCGCGGCCCCCGACGAACTGCCGCCCGGTATGCGCCCCGTCGCGCGGTCCCAGGGATTGCGCGGCGTGCCATGATGCGGATTGAGGCCAAGGCCGCTGAACGCGAACTCGGTCATGTTGGTCCGGCCGACGACGACCATCCCGGCGTCCAGCAGCCGGGCGATCGCCGGCGCGTGCGCGCCGGCCGGCTTCGCGTCGGCGAGCGCGCGGGAGGCCGCGCGGGTCGGCTCGCCCTCGATGTCGAACAGGTCCTTCACGCTGATCGGCAGGCCGGCGAGCGGTGGCAGGTCGCGCCCGGCCTCGCGCGCCGCGTCGATCATGTCGGCGCGCCGCCGCGCCGCGTCTGCCGCCACATGGACGAAGACGCGCGCCCCCTCGCCGTCGAGATCGGCGATGCGCTCGAGGCAGATCTCGAGCAGCGCGCGGGCGGTGGTCGCGCCGTCAGCGAGCGCGCTTGCGGTGTCGAGCAATGGGTTCGCGGTCATCCTGCACCGATTGACGGGGGCGATGGGGAATGGCCCTGTAGCCCTTGGCTAGATAGCACCGGGCCAGTGGGGATACGATGACCGCCGAGATACTCGATGCGACGCCGGAACTCGCCTGGGACATCCGCTGCGGCACCGGTGAGAGTCCGGTCTGGCACGCGGCGCGCGGCGTACTGCTGTTTTGCGACATCCCGGCCGGGCGAATCCATGGCCTTAACCCCGTGACCGGCGAGCGCACCACCTGGAAGCTGCCCGAGGTCGTCGGCAGTTTCGGAGTCTGCGTCTCGGGGCGGCTGGTCGTGGCGCTGCGCGAGCGAGTCGTGCTGTATGATCTCGACAGCGACGCGATCGTCAATCTCACGGCACCGCTCGGCTTGCCGAAAGAGTCTCGGCTGAACGACGGCAAGGTTGGTCCGGACGGCGCGTTCTGGGTCGGCGCGATGGACGGCACGAAGCAGCCAACCGCGAAACTGTACCGGGTCACGCCCGACGGGCGGGCCGAGGTGAAAGCCGAGGGCTATGTCACCGCCAACGGGCTTGCATGGTCGCCGGACGGGCGGACGATGTTTCACAGCGACAGCCGGCTGGCGCGCATCGACAACTGGGATTTCGATGCGCGAACCGGGACGATTTCCAACCAGCGGGTATTTGCGACGTCCGACAATGACAACGGACGGCCCGATGGCGCGGCCACCGACACCGCGGGATTCTACTGGTCGAGCGGCGTCTCGGCTGCCTGCCTCAATCGCTTCGCGCCGGACGGGACGCATGTCGCGAAAATTCCCATGCCAGTCCCCGGCACGACGATGCCATGTTTCACGCCGCACGGATTGTTCGTGACGTCGTTGCGCGAGGGCCGCGACGAGGCGACGCTGGCCGCGCATCCGACCATGGGGGGCTTGTTCCGCCTTCATGTCGCGTCGACCGGCGTGCCTGTGGGACTGTTCGCCGATCGGGCGGCGACATGAGCGGCGCGCCCACGCGACCCGTTTTGGTGACCGGCGCATCCGGCGCGCTGGGGCGGCAGATCGCGGCCCATCTTGGCGGCCTCGGCTGGACTCTCGTCCTGACCGACATCGCGCCGTTTCCCGATCCACTGCCGCATCATGGCCGGTTCGTCGCAGCCGATCTTCAGGACGGGGTGGCGATGCTGCGGCTCGCCGAGGGATGCGGGACGATCCTGCATTTCGGCGGCGTGTCGACCGAGCAGCCGTTCGAGACGGTGATCGGCCCGAACATTCGCGGGCTTTATCACGTCTACGAGGCGGCGCGACGGGAGCGCGCTCGTGTGGTCTTCGCCAGCAGCAACCATGCGATCGGGTTTCATGAGGTGACCGACAGGCTGGATGCCGACTGCGCCTTCATGCCCGACACCTATTACGGGTTGTCGAAGGCCTACGCCGAGCTGATGGGCCGGATGTATTGGATGAAGCATGCGGTCGAGAACGTGAACGTCCGCATCGGCTCATGCTTTCCAGAACCGACCAACTCGCGGCATCTGTCCACCTGGCTGTCATATCGCGACGTCTCGGTTCTGTGCGAGCGCGCGACCTTGGCGGAGCGGACGGGCCACTGCGTGATCTGGGGCGCGTCGGCGAACAGCCAGACCTACTGGCGCACCGACGCCCGCGCGCGGATCGGATGGCTGCCGGAGCACTCCGCCGACGTCTATGCGGAGCGGGTCGGCAACATCGTCAGCCCCGATCCGGTCGAGCGCCGTTATCAGGGTGGCGGATACGCGACCTCGGGATATTCCCGCAGCGAACCGGCGCCGGGGAAATTGTTCGAGGTCTGAACGTGGTCCGAACACGCATTCAGTCCCGCCGCCACTGCCGCGACGGGACTGGAATTCGTGGCTAAGCAGCTTCGGCCGTGGCCAGCGCCTTCCAAACCTTCTCCGGCGTCGCGGGCATGTCGATGTTCTTCACCCCCGCGAACGCCAGCGCGTCGACCACGGCGTTGATGACGGCGGGCGGCGACCCGACGGCACCCGCTTCGCCCGCGCCCTTCACCCCGAGCGGATTGCTCGCGCAGGGCACCTCGATCAGATCGACCTCGATATCCGGAAGGTCGTCGGCGCGCGGCAGGGCGTAATCCATCAGGCTGCCGGACAGCAGCTGACCTGATTCCGGATCGTAAGCCGTACGTTCCAGCACCGCCTGGCCGAAACCTTGCGCCACGCCACCATGCACCTGGCCGCGCACGATCAACGGGTTGATCGCTTTCCCGACATCGTCGGTGACGCTGTAGCGCACGACGCGAATGACGCCGGTGTCGGGGTCCACCTCGACCTCGGCGATGTGGCAGCCGTTCGGGAAGGTATGAGCCTTGATCTCGGCGACCTCGGCCGCATCCAGCGTCGTCACATCCTCGCCCTTCGCGGCGCGGGCCTGCTGCTGCAAGGCGAGCGTCACGATATCCAGACCGCGATCGGTGCCGACGATGCTGAATCGTCCCTGTTCGAAGACGATGTCGGCCGGCGCCGCCTCCAGCGCCTCGGACGCCGCCTTGCGGCCGCGCTCGATCACCACGGCAGCGGTGGCCAGAATCGCCTGACCTTCGGAGTAGAGGCTGCGCGCGCCGCCCGTCCCGCCGCCGGTCGGGATCGTGTCGGTGTCGCCCTGCAGGATGCGGACCTTGTCCCCGTCGACGCCGAGTTGGTCCACGGTCAGCTGCACATAGGCCGTCTCGTGCCCCTGCCCGGTCGACTGGGTGCCGACGAACACGTCCACGAAGCCGCCTTCGGCAAACCGGATCTCCGCCCGTTCGGTCGGCGCCCCGCCGGTGGCCTCGAGGTAATAGGCAAGGCCGATGCCGCGCCGCTTGCCGCGCGAAGCGGCCTCGGTCCGGCGCGCCTCGAAGCCGGCCCAATCCATAGTCTGCAAGGCATGATCGAGCACGACGCGGAAATCGCCGCTGTCGTAAAGCTTGCCGACCGGCGTGCGGTGCGGCATCTGTTCGGGCGTCACCATGTTGATACGGCGGAACTTGGCGCGATCCACGCCACGCTCACGCGCCGCCGCGTCGATCAACCTCTCGACGATGTAGTTGCTCTCCGGCCGCCCAGCGCCGCGATAGGCATCGACCGGCACCGTGTTGGTGAACACACCGACGACGTTCGCGTACACCGCCTTGAAGCCGTAGACGCTGGCCAAAACCCCCGTGCCCGCCATGGTCGGTATGTACGGTGCAAAGGTGGAGAGGTACGCACCCATATTGGCGACGTTGCGGGTGCGCAGCGCGAGGAATTTATTGTCGGCATCCAGTGCGATCTCGCCGAGCCAGATATTGTCGCGGCCGTGCGTGTCGGCGAGGAAGGCCTCAGAGCGCTCGCTGGTCCACTTCACCGGCCGGCCCAGCTTGCGTGCGGCGAACGTCGTCAGCACGTGTTCCGCATACGGGAAGATCTTCATCCCGAACCCGCCGCCGACGTCGGGCGTGATGATACGGAACTGCTCGGCCGGCAACTCGAACACCGAAGCCAGGGTGTCCTTGATGATCCAGCCGCCCTGCGTGTTGGTGCGCAGGGTGAAGCGGCCAGTCTCGGCGTCGAACGACGCGAGCGCGGCGCGGGCCTCCATCGAATTGACGATGATCCTGTTGTTCACGACGGTCAGGCGCGTGACGTGCGCCGCGCGATCGAACTCCGCCTTGGTGGCCGCCTCGTCGCCGATCGACCAGTCGAACACGCGGTTGCCGGGCGCTTCGGTCCACACCTGCGCCTGGCCATCGTCGAGCGCCGCGCCAAGATCGGTGACCGACGGAAGTATGTCGTAGTCGACGAGGACGGCCTCGGCCGCGTCGCGCGCGGCCTGTATCGTCTCGGCGACGACGAAGGCGACCGGGTCGCCGACATGGCGGACCTTGCCGTCGGCCAGCACCGGATGCGGCGGCGAAACCTGCTTGCTGCCGTCCCGGTTCGTGAGGTTCACCGCGGTCGTCATCGGCCCGATTCCACCGGCCACCAGATCGGCGTGCGTGTAGACACCGCAAACGCCCGGCATGGACGCCGCATCGGACGTCTCGACCGATCGGAGGGCGGCCGCGGCATGGGGGCTGCGCAGCACCACGCCGAAGAGCATTCCAGGCAGCACGATGTCGTCGGTATATGATCCGTTGCCCTTGAGCAGCCGGGGATCCTCCACGCGACGCACGTTCTGGGCGAGGCCGAACTTGGCCATGTCTCTCTCCGCTTTGCTCGTGTGGACGAGCGTCAATCTACGTAGGCTGTGGCCCGCGCCAAGGGGGCATCCTAGGAATGCTGGGCGGCCGGTCCGGGCGGCTTGCGGCGAAAGCGCGCCTTGACGCCCTCGCGCATGCCCTGGAACACGACATACAGCATTGGGATGACGAAGATCCCGAGGGCGCTGGCCGCGATCATCCCGGCAAACACCGGCGTGCCCACGGCCCGCCGGCTGAACTGCGCGGCACCGGTCGCGATCACCAGCGGCAAGAGGCCGAGGATGAAGGCGACCGAGGTCATCATCACCGCGCGAAACCGTGTGCGGGCACCCTGCTCCGCGGCTTCGCGGATCGAGACGCCGCGCTCGCGCTGCTCCTTGGCGAATTCGATGATGAGGATGCCATTCTTGGCGGCGAGCGCGATCAGCACCACGAGCCCGATCTGCGCATAAAGATCGAGCGACAGACCAAGCATCCAGATACCGGCGAACGATCCGAACACCCCGACCGCGACCGACATCAGCACCGGGATCGGAATCACCCAGCTTTCGTAAAGGCCAACCAGGAACAGATAGGCGAACAGAATCGCGAGCGCGAGGATGACGCCGGTCTGGCCGCTGGCCTGCTGCTCCTGATACGCAGTGCCCGTCCACTCGAAAGCATAGCCGGGAGGCAGCGCGCGTTTGGAAACCTCGGCCATCGCGGCAAGCGCGACGCCGGAGGCGATGCCCGGCGCGGGGCCGCCGCGTACGGTGATCGAGCGGTAGTTGTTATAGCGGCTGATGACCTGCGGCCCCAGGATGAAACGCGCGGTCGCGATCGAGGCGAGCGGGACCATCGTGCCCATCTTGTTGCGCACGAAGATCCGGAAGATGGCACTGGCGTCGCTGCGGTCCGGCGATTCGGCCTGCAGATTGACCTGCCAGGTCCGCCCGAAGAGGTTGAAGTCGTTGACGTAGTAGCCGCCCAACGTGGATTGCAGCGTGGTGAACACATCGCTGATCGCAAGCCCCAGCGCCTGCGCCTTCGATCGGTCGATGTCGAGATAGATCATCGGCGTGGTCGGCGAGAACGTGGAGAACACCGCGCCGAGGCGCTTGTCCTGCCGCGCCGCGTCCAGCAATCCGGCCAGTGGCGCGCCCATAGCGACCGGATCCTGGCCCTCGAGCGTCTCCAGCTGATACTCGAAGCCGCCGCCGGTCGACAGGCCGATGATCGGCGGGAGATTGAAGGCGAAGATGTTGGCGCGGCGAATCCCCGCAGTGCCGCTGAAGGTCCGTCCCACCGCCGCCTGGACCGAATCACCGGCTGCGGTGCGGTCGGCGAACGGCTTCATCCTCGCGACCATGAAGGCCGAGTTGGGCTGGTTGCCGCCGTCCAGCAACGAGAAGCCGACGATCGACAGCACGCTCTGGATCGAGGGAATCTTGTGCAGTACGTCCTCGACCTCCGCCGTCACCTGTTTGGTGCGCTCGACCGACGCCGCGTCCGGCAACTGCACGGCGATGAAGTAGGCGCCCTGATCCTCCTCCGGCAGGAAGCCGGCGGGCGTGAAGCTCGCGAGGCCCACCACGCCCGCGGCAAAAAGCGCGATGATGAGCAGTGCGAACACCGACCGCCGCACCAACCGATTGACGACCCAGCCATAGCCGTCGCGAGCGCGGTCGATGCCCCGCAAGACCCGCGCCATGATGCCCCGGCGCGGTCCGGTATGGCGCAGCAGCACGCCGCACAAGGCGGGCGAAAGCGTCAGCGCGTTGACTGCCGAAATGAACATCGCGACGCTGATCGTCACCGAGAACTGTCGGAACAGGCTGCCGGACAGACCGGGAATGAAGGCGATCGGGACGAACACCGAGAGCAGCACCAGCGTGATGGCGATAATTGGGCCAGTGATCTGGCCCATCGCCTTCTTCGTCGCTTCCTGCGGCGTCAGCTCGGGTTCTTCCTCCAGCACGCGCTCGACGTTCTCGACGACCACGATCGCGTCGTCGACGACGATGCCGATCGCCAAAACCATGGCGAGCAGCGAGACGGTGTTGGCCGAGTAGCCGAACGCCAGCAGGAACGCGAACGTTCCGATCAGGCTGACCGGCACCGCGATCACCGGGATCAGCGTCGCGCGCAAGCTGCCGAGGAAGACGAACACGACGACGACGACGAGCACGAACGCCTCGGCGAGCGTCTTGATGACCTCGTGGATCGTGTCGGCGACGAATGTGCTGCTGTCCCAAAACACGCGAGCGTGCAGACCCTCCGGGAACCGCTCCGACAGGCGGTCGAGCGCCTGCTGCACGCGCGCCGAGGTCGCGACCGCGTTGGCGCCGGGCGAGAGGTAAATGCCGATCGAGACCGCGGGTTGGCCGTCGAGCCGGCTGAGGCTGTCGTAGTTGGCCGCCCCCAACTCGACGCGGGCGACATCGCGCACCCGCAGGAACGAGCCGTCGGAATTGGCGCGAACAACGATTTCGCCGAACTCGGCGGCCGTGGCGAGCCGTCCCTTGGTCTGCAGATTGATCTGGAACTGCGTCTGGTCCGGCGTCGGGCGCGCACCGATGCGGCCCACGGCACCTTGGATGTTCTGCTGCTGAATCGCCGAGATGATGTCGGACGGCGACAGGCTGAGGCTGACCAGCCGGTCGGTATTGAACCAAATCCGCATTGAATAGTTCAGCGCGCCAAACAACGTAGCCTGGCCGACCCCAGGTATGCGCGCCAGCGTGTCGAGGACGTTGATGGTAACATAGTTGCTGATGAACAGCGGCTCTTGCTTTGCGCCCTCGCTGTAGAACTGCATGAACTCCAGGATCGCCGAGCTGCGCTTCTGGACCGTGACGCCGTTGCGCTGGACTTCCGTCGGCAGTCGCGACAAGGCGGCCTGCACCCGGTTGTTGACGTTGACGGTGTTGATGTCGGGATTGGTCCCGAGCTCGAAGCTGACGGTCAGCCCATAGGTGCCGTCGTTGGCGCTGTTGGACGACATGTAGATCATGCGGTCCGCGCCGTTGACGGAGGCTTCCAGCACCTGCGCCACGGTCGCCTCGACGACCGCGGCGGACGCGCCCGGATAGGTGGTCGAGACCTGCACCTGCGGCGGGACGATGTCGGGGAACTGCGACACCGGGATGCGGGTCATGGCGATCGCGCCGGCGAGCGAGATCACGATGGCGATGACAATCGCCAGCCGCGGCCGATCGACGAAAACGGCGGAGATCATCGCGGCTCAGCCGTTGGACGGCTTGACGACGACGCTGCCGGGGTTGGCGCCCGGCGGCGGCGCGCCGGCCGGGGAAGGGTTGACCGTGATGCCGGGCCGGACTTTCTGGATGCCTTCGGTGATGACGCTCTCGCCCTCCTGCAAACCGCTCAGGACCGCAACCGTCTCGGGCGTCGCCTGGCCGAGCTGAACGCGGCGCTGCGCCGCCTTGTTGTCAGCTTCGACGATGTAGACGTAGCTGCCTTGCTGATCCTCGAGCAGCGCCACGCGCGGAATGACAAGGGACTCGACGGGCTGGATGCTCTCGACGATGACGGTCACGAATTCTCCGTCGACCAGTTCGCGGTTGCCAACGTCGCCAGGCCTGACGCCGGCCAGCGGCGGATTGGCGATCTCCGCGCGAATGGTCAGCGTGTCGGTGTTCGTCGCGACCGTGGGATCGACGTAGTCGATTTTGCCGCTCTCGCTGTAGGTCCGGCCGTCGCTGAGGCGCAGCTTGACCTGGACCGCCGACAAGCCGCCGCGGCTCATGTATTTGTCGCGCAGTTCGAGCGCGGTGCGGACCGCCACGGGGAAGATCACATACATCGGATCCTGGCTGACGATCGTCGCCAGGGTTCCGGTGGACGGGCTGACGACGTTGCCCTCGGTGATCGCGGTACGGGTGATGCGGCCGGCTACCGGGGCGCGGATCTCGGTGTAGTCCAGATTGATCTGCGAGGCCTTCAGCTGTGCCTGGGCCTGCGCCACCAGCGCCGCTTGGCTGCCTTGGTTGGCCTGCGCCGTATCCACCGTGGACTGTTGCCCGGCCGGGGTGCTCAGCAGCGAATTGGCGCGGCCGAGCGTGACCGTCGCGTTGCGCAGCAGCGCCTGGTTCTGCGCCACCGCCGCCGCCTTGGCCTGCACGTCGGCTTCGAACGGGCCGCGCTCGAGCCTGTAGAGAAGCGCGCCCTTGTCGACTTCGGTCCCCTCGACGAATTCCCGCGCCTCCAGGAAGGCGGTGACGCGCGCGACGAGGTCGACGCGATTGATGGCCTGGACGCGGCCGACGAAGGCGTTGCTGTCGATGACCGGCCGCCGGGCGACCTTGACTACGCCGACCGCGGGCGGACCTCCTGGGCCGAATTGCGCCTGCGCCGGCGCGCAGACGAGCCCGAAGAACAATGTCGCAAGGACACCAAGGACGTAATGAACGCGCATCGTAGACCTCGGGACGAGGCCGGGGCGGCAGCGCGGCCGCACGGCATGGATGGAAGGTGAAGGCTCGCTTAGACGATATGTGAAGCTGCGTCACCCTCCGCTGCAATGCGGCATGCCGCCATCGGGCGAACGGCCGGGAGGGGCGGCGGCAGCAGCTTGCCCGGGTTCAGTATACCGTTGGGATCCAGCACGGCCTTGATCGCGCGCATAACGTCGAGGGCCGGCTCACCGTGCTCGCGGACCAAGAAGCCCTGCTTGCCGGTGCCGATTCCGTGTTCGCCGCTGCACGAGCCACCAAGGTCCTGCGCGATGCCAACGATCTGCCGGTCCAACGCCCAGGCCCGCGCCTGCCCGTCGGGCCCAGGCGGGAACAGTATCACGGTGTGGAAATTGCCGTCGCCGACATGTCCCACGATCGGCGCGGTCAGGCCGGAGGCGGCGATGGCGTCCTTGGTCGCCAGCACCGCGTCGGCGAGGCGCGAGACCGGCACGATCGAGTCGGTGGTCAGCGCGCCGAAGCCCGGGCGCATCGCCTTGCACGCCCAGAACACGTCATGCCGGGCGCGCCACAGGCGCTGCCGCTCCTCGGCCAGCCGGGCGTGGCGGAACTGGCCGCCGCCGTGCTCGGCAGCGAGTGCGCCGACCGCCTCCACCTGTTCGGCGACCGACGCCTCGGCGCCATGGAATTCCAGGAACAAGGTGGGTGCCGGGGCCAAATCCTCGAGCTTGGAATAGGCGATGCAGGCGTCCATCTGCACCTCGTCCAGCAACTCGATCCGGGCGATTGGCACGGCGGCGGCCAGGGTCGCCATCACTGTCTCGACTGCGCCCCGCAAGGTCGCGAACTGGCAGACGGCTGCGGCGATGGCCTCGGGCAGCGGATGCAGGCGCAGCCGGATCGCGGTGATGATCCCCAGCGTGCCCTCGCTACCAATCAGCAGATGCGTGAGGTCATATCCGGTCGATTGCTTGCGGACCCGTCCGCCGGTGCGGATCACGCGGCCGTCGGCCAGCACCGCCTCCAGCCCCATCACGTTCTCGCGAATCGTGCCGTAGCGCACCGCGTTGGTGCCCGACGCCCGCGTCGCGCACATGCCGCCCAAGCTGCAATCGGCCCCGGGGTCGACCGGGAAGAACAGGCCGCTGCCATGCAGATGCCGCTCCAGCGCGCGGCGCGCCAGGCCAGGCTGCACCAGGCAGTCCATGTCGGCTTCGTTGACTTCAAGCACCGCGTCCATGCGGGACATGTCGAGGCTGATGCCGCCTTCGAGCGGCGTCGCCTGTCCCTCCAGCGAGGTGCCCGTGCCGAACGCGGTGACCGGGATACGATGTTCGTTGCAGACCTCTAGGATTCGGGCGACCTCCGCCGTCGTCTCCGGAAAAGCCACCGCGTCGGGCAAATGTGCCGGCCAGCTGTCCTGGCCGCGCGAGTGGTGCTCGCGCAGCGCGGTCCCGGTGGCAAGACGATCGCCGAGGATGGCGCGGACGGCGTCGAGCGCGATCACTGATCCCGTCATGACGACGGATACGCTGTGACGAGCCGGGGATAGGCGCCGGTTTCCGCGATCCAGACGGTCATGATGCAGGGATCGCGTTTGTCAGGCGTGCGCAGCGTGCAGCGAACGATGAATTTCATCCCGTAAGGAACCGCCTGTTGGGCGAGCGGCAAGTCACTCATTCGGCGACGTCATCACGCGACAGCGTAACGACGGCATGGAAAGGCTGAAATACTTCGACTTCATAGCCGAGCCCATCGGCGTATCGTCCGACGATGGTTCCCTGCGTGCCTGCCGGAAGGGTTTGATCGTCCGCTTGAATTGCGCGCGTGAGCGAAACCAGAGTCAGTTCCGCCAGAGCTCGGCCCGCGACTGTCGACTGGTTCTGCACACTAGGCATCGGGCTCTCCTGACGCGCTCGCGTTGACCCTCCCCCCGGCCCGCGCCTAGCTTGCCGGCTCGCGCGGGAGAGATCATGGCGAACAAACTCAGGCAGATCTGGGGCGAGGGCAAGGCCGCCGTCAACGGATGGCTCGCCATCCCGTCCGGCTTCTCGGCCGAGGTGGTCGCGCAATGCGGGTTCGATACCGTCACGGTCGACCTGCAGCACGGGGTGCAGGACTACCTGTCCATGGTCGCCTGCTTCCAGGCGATGCAGGCCCATCCCGTGACCCCCATGGTGCGGGTCCCCTGGAACGAGCCGGGGATCATTGGCAAGGTGCTGGACGGCGGCGCGATGGGCGTCATCTGCCCCATGGTCAACACCGAAGCCGAGGCCCGCGCCTTCGTCGCCGCCGCGAAATACCCGCCCGACGGATCTCGCTCGAACGGGCCGATCCGCGCCGGCTTCTACGGCGAGGCGAGCGCCTACCAGGACACCGCGAACGCCGAGTGCCTCGCCATCCCGATGATCGAAACCCGGGAGGCGGTGGCCAATCTCGACGCCATCCTCGACGTGCCCGGCGTCGCCGGCGCCTATATCGGCCCTTCGGACCTCGGCTACTCACACGGTCTGAAGCCGCGCCTGGATCGCGAGGAGCCGGAGATGCTCGCGATCTTCGACCGGGTCATCGCCGCCGCCGAGAAGCGCGGACTGCATGCCGGAATCCACTGCGGCACCGCCACCTATGCCGCCCGCGCCATTGGCATGGGATTTCGGCTGGTGACACTTCTGAACGAGGTCGGATTCATGCGCTCGGCCCTGATGGGCGGGGTCGCGCATGTCCGGCAGAACAGCAACGGCGTCGCCTGACGCGGAGATCACCTTCATGGCCCCCCAGGTTTGGCTTCGGCTTAATCCGCTCGACGGCGTGGTGATTGCTCGTGCCACGCTGCTTCCAGGCACGCATGTCGAGGGAGGAGTCGTCACCACCGGCCGCGTGCCGGCCGGCCACAAGGTCGCGGTGCGACCCCACGCGATCGGCGAGGCGGTGCGCCGCTACGGCCAGATCATCGGCTTCGCGACCGCGCCGATAGCACCCGGCGAGCACGTCCATGTCCACAATCTCGGCATGGGCGATTTCGCGAAGGACTACGCCTATGGGGTCGACGCGCGCCCCACCGATTTCGTGAACGATCCCGTCACGTTCATGGGCATCCGCCGGCCAGATGGACGCTTCGCCACGCGCAACTACATCGGCATCCTGACCAGCGTGAACTGCTCCGCCCACGTCGCCTCGGTCGTGGCCGACGCGTTCCGGCCCAACATGGTCACCGGCTACGACCCGCTCGCCGACTATCCGGGTGTGGACGGCGTGGTGGCGCTGACCCACAAGACCGGCTGCGGCATGTCGGCGGGCGAGCCGCTGACCCTGCTGCGCCGCACCCTCGGCGGCTACGCGCGGCACGTCAATTTCCACAGCGTCATCGTCCTCGGCCTCGGCTGCGAGGTGAACCAGCTCGGCGGCCTGCTGGAAGAACAGCGGCTCGCCGGCCGGGTGCGGGCGCTCGACATCCAGGAGATGGGCGGCAGCCGCAAGACGGTCGCCGCCGGCGTCGCCTTCGTGCGCGAGCATTTGGCCGAGGCGAATGCGGTGGTGCGGGAGACGGCTCCGGCCAGCGCGCTGACGGTGGCACTGCAATGCGGCGGCTCGGACGGCTATTCCGGCATCACCGCCAACCCGGCGCTGGGTGTCGCAAGCGACATTCTGGTGCGCCACGGCGGCACAGTCATCCTGTCCGAGACGCCGGAGACCTATGGCGCCGAACACCTGCTGACGCGCCGCGCGGTCAGCCAGGAGGTCGGCGAGAAGCTGGTCGCGCTGATGCGCTGGTGGGACGAATACACGGAACGTGAGGGGGCGGAGATGAACACCAATCCGTCACCCGGCAACAAGGCAGGCGGCCTGACGACGATCCTCGAAAAGTCGCTGGGCGCGATGGCGAAGTGCGGCAGCACGAACCTGGTTCAGGTGCTGCGCTACGCCGAGCCGGTGACGCAACGAGGGTTCGTGTTCATGGACACGCCGGGTCACGATCCGGTGGCCGCGACCGGTCAGGTGGCGGGCGGCGCGAATCTGGTGTGCTTCACGACGGGCCGCGGCAGCGTGTTCGGCTGCAAGCCGGCGCCGTCGATCAAGCTGGCCACCAACACGCCGATGTTCTCCCGAATGGAGGAGGACATGGACATCAACTGCGGCACGATCGCCGACGGCGACGAGACGGTGCAGGATTGTGGCGCGCGCATCTTCGACAAGATCATCGCGACCGCGAGCGGCGAGAAGACCAAGAGCGAGCAATTCGACTTCGGCAGCGCGGAGTTCGCGCCGTGGCAGATCGGCGCGGTGATGTAAGGGAGGGGCGTTTGGATCGGCAGGCCATTATAGAAAAACTACGAGCGAATGAGGCGCCGTTGCGGGCCCGAGGGGTTCTGCATGCCGCAATCTTCGGCTCCCGCTCCCGAGCCGAAGAACAGGTCACCAGCGATACGGACATCATGGTGACGTTCGACCCGGAGGCGCACGTCACGGTCTTCGACTACGTGGAACTGAAGGACTATGTGGCAAATCTCTTTGATGGCCCAGTCGACGTCGTCAACCGTGATGCCCTTAAGAGGCATGTAAGAACGAAAGCGGTCGCCAACGCCATTTATGCATTCTGACATCGCCGCCGCGGCATTGCGAAAGTGATACCGACGTAACGAGGTTGACCGGACGATTGCATGCGCCGGGTTAGGGCGTATGCAAGTTGCCAGTCTACCCCGGCTTGCGGTTCTCGTCCGGCTTCAGCGACAGCGGGACCCAACGCGTGCCGTCGCCGCCCTGCACCAGCATCAACACGCTACCGCGCCCGGCCTTGCGGGCCTTCTCGACCTGAGTCTGCACGTCCGCCGGGGTCGCGACCTCGACCTGCTGGACCTCGACGATGACCTCGCCCACCTTGAGGCCGCGATCGGCGGCTGGTGTGCCGGTGTCCACGTCGGTGATCAACACGCCCTTCTGATCCTTGGTCAGCGAGTATTTCTCGCGCGCCTCGTCGCTGATTGGCGCGAGACTGACGCCCAGCCCCGACAGCGCCAGCGGCTTGGACGCGGCGTCGGGCTTGTCCGGCGTGGCATCCGCCACCTGCGTCGGCTCGTCCGGAAGCTCGCCCACCGTCACCTGGATGATCTGCTGCTTGCCCTCGCGCCAGACGGTCACCGGCACGTTCCGGCTGATGTCCGTCTCGGCCACGATCCGGGGCAGCAGCTTCATCTCCTTGATGTCCTGCTCGTTGAACTTCAGGATGATGTCGCCGTTGCGGATCTTGGCCTTGTCGGCCGGCCCGTTGTCCTCCACGCCCGCGACCAGCGCGCCGTGCGCATCCTTCAGGCCGAGGCTCTCGGCGATATCCGGCGTAACCTGCTGGATTTTTACCCCGAGCCAGCCACGCCGCGCGTGGCCGAAATTGCGCAGCTGCGCGACGACGGTCTTGACCAGATTGGACGGGATGGAGAACCCGATGCCGATCGACCCGCCCGATGGCGAGTAGATCGCCGTGTTCATGCCGACCACCTCGCCGTCCATGTTGAACAGGGGGCCGCCCGAGTTGCCGCGATTGATCGCCGCGTCGGTCTGGATGAAGTTGTCGTACGGCCCCTGATTGATGTCGCGGCCACGCGCCGACACGATTCCGGCGGTCACGCTTCCGCCGAGGCCGAACGGGTTGCCGATCGCCACCACCCAGTCGCCCACTCGGGACTTGTCGCTGTCGCCGAACGGCAGCGCCGGCAACGGCTTGTCCGATTTCACCTGCAACACGGCGATATCCGTTCGCTCGTCGCGGCCGATCAGCGTTGCTTTCAGGCTCGTATTGTCCTGCAGGACCACGGTGATCTCATCGGCGCCCTCGATCACATGGTTGTTTGTCACCACGATGCCCGACGATTCGATGATGAAACCCGAGCCCAGGCTCTGCATCTTGCGGGGCGGCCCGGACGGCGCGTTATCGCCATGATTCTTGCCGCCCGGCTTGTTGCGCTCCATGAAGTCGCGGAACAGCTTCTCGAACGGCGAGCCGGGCGGGAACAGCGGCATTTCGGGGCCGGCCTCGCCGCCACCCTTGGCCGTCACGGTCTGGCTGGACGAGATGTTCACCACCGCAGGCAACAATTTTTCCGCGAGGTCGGCAAAGCTGTCCGGAGCGGCCCGAGCGAACGCCGGATGGGTCAGCGCATCGGTGAGAGCGACCCCGGCCGCGAGCGGGACGACGCTGGCCGTGGCGATGGCGACGAGGGCCGCGCGGGCGATCGGCGAGCGTGTGTGGCGCATCTGGTGTTCCTCTGACGTCATCAAGGCTGGGTCGGCATCAAGGCTGGGTCGGCGACGGCACGGAGGCGGCGGCGTCAGGCTTCGGGGCCTCGCGCAGCATCTTGAGGAAGTCGCTGCCCGGCGTCATCACGAGACGCGACGCACCCGAGGCGAACGCCTCGCGATACGCCTGCAGTGTCCGCCAGACTTGAAAGAAGTGGTCGTCCTTCTGGAACGCGTCGGCGTAGATCGCGATGGCCTGCGCCTCGCCCTGGCCGCGCAGCTTGTCGGCGCCGGAGCGGGCATCGGCCAACAGCACGGTGCGTTCGCGCTCGGCGTCGGCGCGGATCCGAGCCGACGCCTCGGCACCCTCGGCGCGCGCCTGGGCGGCCACGCGCTGCCGCTCGGACTTCATGCGCGACAAGATGGCCTGGGTGTTCTCCGGCGGGAGGTCGGCGCGCCGGATGCGAACGTCCTCGATCTTCACGCCGAACCCCGCCATCTCGCTGCCGACATCCGTGCGGATCGCTCCCATGATCTTGTTGCGCTGGGTGGACAGCACGTTCAGCAGCTGCTGGTTTCCCAGCACACGTCGCATCGCCGATGACGCGACCGAATTGAGGCGGCCCCTGATCCCGTCCTCGCTCGGTCCGACGGCCTGATAATAGCGCAAGGGGTCGGTGATGTGGAACAGCACGAAACTGTCAACGATCAAGCGCCGCTGGTCGCCAAGGATGACCTCCTCCGGTGGCAGCTCGTAATTCAGCAGGCGGCGGTCGAAGCTGAGAACCGTCTGCACGAATGGCACCTTCACATGCAGGCCAGGTTCGGTGATGAGGCGGACGGGTTTGCCGAACTGGGTGATCAACACCTGATCGGTCTGCTGAACGGTGAACAGGCAGGCCGAGGCGACGAACACCACGACGACCAGCGCCGCCAGACCCGCGATCATGGTCCGGGGCATCACGGTGTCCCCCCCGCGGCGGCCTGCGGCTGCCCAGTGATCTGGCGTCCGGGAGGCACCGGAAGCGGCGCGCCGCCGCCGCCGAGCGGCAGATACGGCACGATGCCGGTCAGCTTGTCGTCGACCACCGTGGTGGGCGTGCGCGTCAGAATGTCCTGCATCGTTTCCAGATAGAGGCGCTGCATGGTCACGTCCTTGGCCGCCTCATAGGCTTTCAGCACCGACAGGAACCGCTGCGCCTCGCCGTTGGACTGCGCGACGGCTGCCTGCCGCTGGCCGTCGGCCGCGGCCAGGATCGCCGCCGCGTCGCCGCGGGCGCGCGGGACGATATCGTTTCGCACGGACTCGGCCTCGTTGCGCATCCGCTCGGCGTCGGTGTTGGCCCGCTGCACGTCGCGAAAACTCTCGATGACGTCGGCGGGCGGGTCGACTTTCTGAAGCTGGACCTGAGTGATCTCGACACCGGTGCCATACTGCTCCAGCACGCCCTGGACGATCTTGGACACGTCGGCCTCGATCTGGGCGCGCGCGTCGGTCAGGGCGCGTTGAATGGGCGTGCGGCCGATCACCTCGCGCATCACGCTTTCCGAGACGGCGCGGACGATGCCGTCGGGATCGCGGGTCGCGAACAGATAGGCACTGGCGTCGCTGATGCGCCAGAACACCGCGAAGTCGATGTCGATGATGTTTTCGTCGCCGGTCAGCATCAGGCTTTCGGCCAGCACGTCGCGGCCGCTGACGTCGCGGCCGCTGTCGATCTGGCCGGAACTGCCACTGCGATAGCCGACCTCGACCCGGTTGATGCGCGTGACGGCGGGCGTCTGCACCGACTCGATCGGCCAGGGAATGTGGTAGCTGAGACCCGGGGGCGTCGTGCGGTCATAGGCGCCGAACCGCAGCACCACGCCCTGCTCGTCGGGTTCCACGCGGTAGAAGCCGGTTGCGAGCCACACCAAGACCACGGCCGCCGCGAGCAGCGCAAGGCCACGGCCGGCCGGCAGCCTGCGGCCGGGGCGGCGGCCACCGCCACCCCCGCCACCCATCCCGCCGCGCACGAGGTTCTGCAGCCAGGCGATCGCCTCGTCGATGTCGGGTGCCGCATTGCCCGGCCGGCCGCCGCCCCAGGGTCCGCGGCCCCTCGGCCCGCCCGGCCGCTCCGCGCCGCGATCCGCACCACGATCGCCGGGAGGCGAGCCCCAGGGGTTCGGTGTTCCGCCCTGATCGTCGGGGCCGCCGGTATTCCACGCCATGACCGAAATGCGCTCCTGCTGAGGCTCGTCGTCGTCTCGTCGAACGGGAATGGGGGCATAGCCGGTCGCGGGCGGCGGCGCCATCGGCCCATTGGCAGGACCTTACCGTCCCGCCACATAGCGTCGATATCGCCGACGATGCGGGGTTTTCAAGCAGCATGGCCGAACCCACCGAACAGACGCTCACCGAGGCACTGCGCGACATCGCCGATCCAGCGACCGGTCGCGACATCGTCGCGGCCGGTCTCGTCGAGGGGATCCTGCTCCGCGACGGACTGGTGCAGGTCACGCTGCTGACCGACCGGCACCGCGCGGCCGCGATGGAGCCGGTGCGCCGCGAGGTCGAGCGCGCGCTGACCGGCTTGGCCGGCGTGCGCAACGTGACCGCCGTGCTGACGTCGACGACCCGACCCGCGCCCCCGACGGCCACGCCCACCCCCGCTACGCACGCCCATCCGCCGACCGCCGAGCGCTCGAAACTCCTGACCGAAGCGGGCGCGGTGATCGCCGTGGCTTCCGGCAAAGGAGGCGTCGGGAAATCCACGGTGGCGGTCAATCTGGCGGTGGCCCTCGCGCGTCAGGGTCTGTCGGTCGGCCTGCTGGACGCCGATATCTACGGACCGAGCCTGCCGCGCATGCTGGGCCTGGACCGTCGCCCCGAGATCATGGGGGACCGGATGATCCCGCTGGACGCCTGGGGGCTACGGGCGATGTCGATCGGCTTCCTGGTCGACGAGGAGACGGCAATGATCTGGCGCGGTCCCATGGTCATGGGCGCGCTGGTGCAGCTCATGGAACAGGTCGAGTGGGGTGCCCCGGACGTCATGGTGATCGACATGCCGCCCGGCACCGGCGACGTGGCGCTCACGTTGTCGCAGCGGGTGCGCGTCGCCGGCGCGGTCATCGTCTCGACGCCGCAGGATATCGCCCTGGTCGATGCACGGCGCGCGGTGGCGATGTTTCGCAAGACCGGCGTGCCGATCGCCGGGATCGTCGAGAACATGAGCTATTTTTCATGCCCCAAGTGCGGCCATGACAGCCACGTCTTCGGCCATGGGGGCGCCCGCGCCGAGGCCGCGCGGCTCGGTGTGCCGTTCCTGGGCGAGTTGCCGCTGCTGGCCGAGGTGCGATCGGCCGGCGATGCCGGCACCCCGATCATGGCGAGCGCCCCTGAAAGCACCGCCGGGCGGGCATTCCGGGCGCTGGCGTTGCAGCTGGATCTCGGACGAGCCCGTTCTTGATATCAAGCGACGCGGGCGCGGATTCGTATGCGTGAAAGCAACCATCTACATAACGAAGTATGGGCAGGAACAGCGGGATTTCCGTCTTGCCCAAATGAAGGCAGTCTTCGCGATCGCACGAGGCGATGAGCGCGTTTGATCGGGCTGCACGCGCCGACCTGATGCCCGAATTTCTGAAGACACTTCAAAGGGCTCGGGACGACGCCATCGTCCGCGAGATCCGCACGAGCAACGAGGCGGTGACCGTCCGCTTCATCCGAGCGATCGCATTCGGCTCGACGTTTCTGCCCAACCGTTTCATGGGCGTGGTCGCCTCGGTCGCGTTCTCCGTTCTGGTCATCGGCGCGTCGTTGATTTTCGCGCGTGACCCGTCGCCGTTCGCGCTCTATCGCGATCTACAGCCGAACCCGCCGACCGCACCCTGATCCCGGAGCCCCAATGCCCGTCCAGAACCGCATCGCCGACTTTCACGACGACATGACCGCGTGGCGGCGCGACCTGCATGCCCATCCCGAACTCGGCTTCGCCGAGCACCGGACCAGCGGCGTCATTCAGGCGAAGCTCGCGGAATTCGGCGTCGACGAGATCATCACCGGCCTCGCCGGCACCGGCGTGGTGGGCGTGATCCGCGGCGGCGCGTCGGATCGGGCGATCGGCCTGCGCGCCGACATCGACGCGCTGCCGATCCACGAGGCGACCGGCGCCGCATGGGCCTCCAGGACGCCCGGCGTGATGCACGCCTGCGGGCATGACGGGCACACCGCCATGCTGCTGGGCGCGGCACGCTACCTCGCCGAGACACGCCGTTTCGACGGCACGGTCTACGTGATCTTCCAGCCCGCGGAGGAAGGCGGAGGCGGCGGCGACGTGATGGTGCGCGAGGGGCTGTTCGAGAAATGTCCCGCGGACTTGGTGTTCGGCCTGCACAACTGGCCGTCCGCGCCGGAGGGCGTGTTCCAATGGCGGGTTGGCCCCACCATGGCGGCCACCGCCGTCATCGACATTACGATCCGCGGCCGCGGCGCCCACGCCGCCCGCCCGCACGACGGGGTGGATCCGATCGTCATTTCCGCCGCGATTATCCAGGCGCTGCAGTCCGTGGTGGCCCGCAGCCTCGACCCGCTGGAGGCGGGCGTGGTCTCGATCACCTGGGTCGAGGGCGGCAGCGCGACGAACGTGATCCCCGAGACTGTGCGGCTTCGCGGCACGGCCCGCTGGTTCGAGCCGGCGGTCGGCGACCTGTTGGAACGCCGTGTCACCGAACTCGCGACCGGCATCGCGGCCGGCTTCGGCGCGGTCGCCGAGATCGATTATCGACGGGGCTACCCGGCCGTCGTCAACGATCCCGACGCCACCGAGCTCGCGCGCCGTGCCGCCGAGACGGTCGCGGGGTCTGCCCGGGTGGCGCATATGGACAAGCCGACGATGGGTGGCGAGGATTTCTCCTACATGCTGCTGCAGCGGCCGGGCGCCTATCTGATGCTCGGCGCCGGTCGAACCGACGCCGATCCGGGCGTGCATCACCCCCGATACGACTTCAACGACGCGATCTTGCCGGTCGGCGCCAGCTGGTGGGCCACGCTGGCCGAGCAGCTGCTCCCGAGGACCACGGCATGAGCGGTCGGATTATCGCCGCCGCCCTGCTTTGCTCGCTGCTGCTTGGCCCGGGCCTGGCCCGCGCGGCGACGATGCACGTCATGGAGTCCAAACCGGTCGCAGAGGCGGTAATGGACGGCCACGCGACCGAGTTCTTTATTCGCTTCGACGGCCCGGTCGACCACTCCGGCTCGGTGCTCAGCGTGCTGCGCGACGACCAGGTGGTCGAGACGCTTCACCCGAGACTGAACAGCCAGCCCAGCGTGCTTTACGCGACCGCGCCACGCCTGTCGCCGGGCCGCTACGTGCTGCGGTGGTCGACCCGTTCGGTGCCGGACCTTGAAGGCTCGCAGGGCGATATCGCGTTCACCGTGAAATAGGATGATCGAGGCCCGACCGGCGCGCGACCACTGGATATTCACGGCCGGGACGTCTGGCACCTGGCGCATCGACAGTATCGCGCCGGTGATCGGCGACACGCTGCCCCAGGCCGAATGCCTCGACATCGCCAGGGCGGCCGACTGGCGCGAGACCGGCGAGACGTCTTGGGTCCTGCGGGGTGCCACGAGCCATGCCCGCTACACCCATCGTGCCGAAGCCGACGCGATGGCCGCCGTCCAGGAGGGGCTCGCCCGCCCCACGGCGACCCAGGCGGCCCTGATCCCCATCCGCAAGACGACTGCCTGGTGGGCGCTGGCGCAGGACGAGCGCCGCGCGATCTTCGAGGAAACCTCGGGCCACATCCGCATCGGCGCGCGCACGCTGCCGGCCGTCGCGCGGCGTCTGCACCACTGCCGCGACCTGGGCGACGGGCCGTTCGACTTTCTCACCTGGTTTGAATACGCTCCCGATCATCGGGAACTCTTCGAGGACATGGTCACGCGGCTGCGCGCGACCGAGGAGTGGCGCTTCGTCGAGCGCGAGGTCGACATCCGTCTCACGATGCGGAAAGCGCGCACGGCCGCTTGAATTTGAGAAGCCGAAACCGTCTGCTAGGAGGCTCGACGGCCCACGCGCGGCCAGCCTCCGGCGGGAGCCTTGGTGATGGCCTTGCGACGCGACTCCATCGAAAGGCTGGCTCCCGGCAGCGAGATGGGGCCGATGATCGCCGGTCTCGACTGGGGCTCGACAAGGCTCGGCCCCATCGAGGCCTGGCCGCAAAGCCTGCATGCCACCGTCGGGATCCTGCTCACGTCCCGGTTCGCGATGTGGATGAGCTGGGGGCCGGATCTCGCCTTCCTTTACAACGACAGCTACGCGCCGACCCTCGGCATCAAGCACGGCTGGGCGCTTGGCCGGCCATCGCGCGACGTGTGGGCGGAGATTTGGCCCGATATCGGCCCCCGCATCGAGCGTGTCCTCGCGACCGGCGAGGCGACTTGGGACGAGGCCCTTTTGCTGTTCCTGGAACGCAGCGGCTATCCCGAGGAGACGTATCACACCTTCTCCTACAGCCCGCTGCGGGACGATGCCGGCCGGATCGCGGGCCATCTGTGCGTGGTCACCGAGGAGACCGAGCGGGTCATCAGCGAGCGGCGGCTGCGCACGCTGGGCGAACTGGCGGCCGGACTGACGGCCGCGCCCGCGGAGCAGGACGCGCTGGACGCCGCGCGGCGCGTTCTGGACGACAACCGCCGCGACCTGCCGTTCAGCCTTGTCTATCTTTGGGACGACGAGGGTGGTCGGGCGCGGCTGGCGGCGGCGACCGGGTTCGACGACGCCCATGCCGACGCCCTTCACGACCTGATGGAGGCCGACCCTGGCGTCACGTGGCCGATGGCGGCGATCTGGGCCGGCGAGCAGGCGGTCAGGGTGTCCGAGTTGCCGCGCGATTTGCCGAACGGCGCCTGGACCATGCCGCCGCGTGAGGCGCTCGCCGTGGCAATCGCCCGGCAGGGCCAGGAACGACCGGCTGGAGTCTTGATCGCCGGCATCAATCCCCACCGCTACCTCGACGACGGATATATGAATTTTCTCGGCCTGCTCGCCGGGCAGGTCGCCTCTGCGCTGGCCAGCGCCCGCGCCTATGAAACGGAGCGCCGTCGAGCCGCCGCGCTGGCCGAGCTCGATCGCGCCAAGACCGCCTTCTTCTCCAACGTAAGCCACGAGTTCCGCACGCCACTCACGCTGATGATAGGACCGCTGCAGGACGCGCTGGAACGCGCCGACACCGCATCCGGGGCGGAGTTGCGGCCGCTACTGGAACTGGGCGAGCGAAACGCGGTCCGGCTGCTTCGGCTGGTCAACACGCTCCTGGACTTCTCTCGCATCGAGGCCGAGCGCGTGCAGGTTCAGTACCGGCCCGTGGACCTCGCCCGGCTGACCGCCGAACTCGCCTCGGCGTTCCATTCCGCCATGGAGCGGGCCGGCCTGGACTTCGTGATCAACTGCGAACCGCTCGGGCAGCCGGTCTTCGTCGATGCCGGGATGTGGGAAAAGATCGTCCTGAACCTGCTGTCGAATGCGTTCAAATTCACGTTCGCGGGCGAGATCCGGGTCGAGCTGCGCGGCGACGAGGACGCCGCGACCCTTGTCGTGCGCGACACCGGCACCGGCATTCCGGCGGTGCACTTGTCCCGCATTTTCGAGCGATTTCACCGCATTGAAGGATCGCGCGGGCGTAGCCACGAAGGCAGCGGCATCGGCCTCGCGCTGGTGCGGGACCTCGTGGCGCTACACGGCGGCCAGATCACCGTCGACAGCGAGCCTGATCGCGGCAGCGCGTTCGTCGTGCGAATCCCGTTCGGACACGCGCATCTGCCCGCTGAGCAAATCGTCGATCAACCGTCGGACGCGCGCGATAGCGTGTTGGAAACGGCCTTCGCTGGGGAGGCGTTGAGTTGGCTCAGTAACGCCGAGGACGCGAAGATCACCGAGCATGACAGGACAATGGCGACGGCGCCGCCCGCCGCCCGCCCGCCCACCGCCGGCCGCATCCTTTTGGCCGACGACAATGCCGACATGCGCGACTACGTGCGCCGCCTGCTGTGTTCCGCCGGCCACGAGGTCGAGACGGCGGGTGACGGCGAGACGGCGCTAGCGACGCTGCGCAGCGTCGGGGCGGACCTGCTGCTGACCGACATCATGATGCCGCGCCTCGACGGGTTGGGCCTGCTTCGCGCGGTCCGCGCCGAGGAGCGGCTGCGCGACATACCGGTGATCCTGCTGTCCGCCCGCGCGGGCGAGGAGGCGCGTGTCGAGGGGTTCGAGACGCAGGCGGACGACTACCTCACGAAGCCGTTCTCGGCGCGCGAGCTGCTGGCCCGGGTCAATGCCAATCTTGCCACCGCCCGGCTGCGGCGGCGGGCCCTGGAGGAGCAGAGGGCCGCGCAGGCGGCGTTGCGCGCGCTGGCCGACACGCTGGAGCAGCGCGTCTTGGAACGCACCGCCGAACGCGACCGGCTCTGGGAACTCAGCGAGGACCTGCTGGTCGCCGCCGACTACGATGGCCAGCTGCTGCGGGTCAGTCCGTCCTGGACCCGCCTGCTGGGCCATTCCGCGGCCCACCTCTTGTCGGCGCACTACAACACCGTCACGCATCCCGACGACCTCGACATTGGTGCCTCGGCGCTGGCGAGGATGCGCCAGACGATGCAACCGGTTCGCTTTGAGAACCGTCTGGTCGCCGCCGACGGCTCGTATCGCTCGATTGCCTGGGCGCTGTCGCCCGAGGCCAGCGGAGACAGCCTCTTCGGCATCGGCCGAGACGTGACCGCGGAACGCGCGGCCCATGCCGAACTGCTCGCGGAAATCGAGGAACGCGAGCGTATCGAGGCAACGCTTGCCCAAATGCAGCGGTTGGAGGCGGTGGGCCAGCTGACATCGGGGGTCGCGCACGACTTTAACAATCTGCTGACGGTGATCCTGGGCAATCTCGACTACGTCGGTCGTGGCGTGAGCGACGAGAAGGTGCAGCGCCGGCTCGGCATGATGCGCACCGCCGCGCGGCGTGGCGCCAATCTGACGGGACAATTGCTGGCCTTCTCGCGCAAGCAGCATCTCGACCCGCGCGCGCTCGACCTGAACGAAGCGATTTGCGGCATGGACGATCTGCTGCGCAGCACGCTGGGCGGGACGGTCCGACTGGAGATCGTGTTGGCGGAGAATGTCTGGCCCGCCTTCGTCGATCAGACTCAACTCGAGCTGGTGATCCTGAACCTCGCGATCAACGCGCGCGACGCGATGCCGGTTGGCGGGGCGCTGACCATCGCGACCGGCAACGCGGTCCTCGGCGCGCCCCATCGCGCGGAGGAGCCCTCACCGGGAGAGTATGTCGTGGTGACGGTGACCGACGCCGGCACCGGCATGACGCCGGACGTCCTGGAGCGGGTGTTCGAGCCGTTCTTCACGACCAAGGAGCCCGGCAAGGGCTCGGGCCTCGGACTGGCGCAGGTTTACGGGTTCGCCAAGCAGTCCGGCGGCGGCGTGCGCATCGACACGCGACTGAATGAGGGCACCTCGTTCCGGGTGTTCCTGCCGCGCGCCGCCCACGCGGCGGCCCCGGCGTCTCGCGAGGCGGCCGTCGCGACGGCGGGGCCCGTTATCGAGGACGGTCGCCGCGCGCTGCTGGTCGACGACGATGAGGCGGTGCGCGACGTCACGCGGCTCATGCTGGAGGAGCTGGGCTTCCGGGTCACCGAGACGGCCGGGGGCGAGGCGGCGCTCGACCTGCTCGCGGGCAGTATCGATTTCGACGTCGTGCTGATCGACTTCGCCATGCCGGACATGAACGGCGCAGAATTGGCCGCTCGCATCGGCGCGCGCCATCCGGATCTGCCGATCCTGCTCGTGACCGGCTACGCGGACACCACCGCGCTGCAGCGGGCCGGCGACTGGCCGTTGATCGCCAAACCGTTCGCCCCCGAGCAGCTGGCAAGCGCGTTGACCCGGGCGATCGACGGGCAGCGCGGGGGCTTGCGGCCGGTCGCTTAGTCGGTCGTCACGGCCGCGCCGCGCCGACCAACCGGAGCGGCGGGCGTCGCGAGACCAGACCCTGCGCGCGCAGATAGTCCTCGGTCGCTCCGTAGGACAGCAAGGGCCTGGCGATCAGGTAGCC
The DNA here is from genome assembly GCA_965246915.1 of Acetobacteraceae bacterium. Lineage (GTDB taxonomy): Bacteria > Pseudomonadota > Alphaproteobacteria > Acetobacterales > Acetobacteraceae > CAVRQM01. Next base: position 144,731 of record CBDFGB010000033.1, on the reverse strand, counting down.
CTGCGCCGCGTCGCATCCTTCGGCCGCGAGGAACGCAAGCTGCTCGGCCGTCTCGACGCCCTCGGCCACGGATTCCATCTCGAGGCTGCGGGCCAGGCCGATCACCGTGCGCGCGATGACGCCGCCGCGTCCGCCGAGGCCGATCTCAGCCACGAACGCGCGGTCGATCTTGAGCCGGTCGATGGGCAGGCGCGACAGATGCGCGAGCGAGGCGTAGCCGGTGCCGAAATCGTCGAGCGCCAGCGCGATGCCAAGACCGCGTATTTCGCGGAGCGTTTTCTCGACCCGCTCGGCCGCGCGGCCGAGCAGCACCGTCTCGGTTACCTCCATTTCGAGGTCGGCGGGACCGAAGCCGTGCCGCGCGAGTGCGGCCATCGTGTCGGCGACGAAGCCGCCGTCGAGCAGTTGCGCGCCCGACACGTTGATCGCGACTCGCCCCGGCTCGAGCCCATGATCGGCCAGCATACGCATCCGCGCGAGCGTCGCTTCCAGCACGGCGCGGCCCAGCGCCACGATCTGCCCGGTCTCCTCCGCGACGGGCACGAATTCGCCCGGCGGAACCCATCGCGTCCCGTCGTGCCATCGGGCCAGGGTCTCGAATCCGGCATGGCCGCCGCGCAGCAGCCGTTTCGGCTGGAACGCGACGGTGACCGCGTCGGTGGCCAGGGCCTGCCGGAGCGAGTCGGCTACACGCACATGCCGGTGCATCGCCTCGGCCTGATCTGGGCGAAACGCGGCCCAGCGCGCGCGACCCATGCGCTTGGCCTCATACAGGGCGAGGTCCGCGTTTTTGAACAATTGCTCGGCCGTCGACCCATCCTGCGGGAATAGCGTCACGCCCGCCGAAATGGTCACCGCCACTCGGCGGCCGCCAATGTCGACGGGAACCGCGAGGGCCGACTGGATCTCCGTCATCCGGGCGGCCAGCACCGAATGCTCCGTCAGCCCCGGCATCACGACCGCGAACTCGTCGCCGCCCAGGCGGGCCGCAACGTCATCTCGCCTCGCGTTATCGCGCAGCCGCGCGGCCACCTCCTTCAGCAGCGCATCGCCCATGTCGTGGCCGAGCGTGTCGTTGACCTGCTTGAAGTAGTCGAGGTCGAACACCATCAGGGCACCGCTGCACCCGGCGCCGCCGTCGTCACCGTCGCGACGCTGGAGCGCGCGCTCCAGCGCGCGGAGGAAGGCGTAACGGTTGGCCAGCAGCGTGAGGCCATCCTGCTCGGCCTGCGCGCGCAACGCCTCCTCGGCGCGCTTGAGGTCCGTCGTGTCCGTGCGGATGCAGACGATGTTGCCGGTGTCGGACCGCCGTTGCCGCGCAAGGACGAAGCGGCCGTCCGGCAGCCGCAGCGTCCGCGCGGTCTTCGGGCGTCGGTGTTCGTCCAAATAGTCCAGCACCCACCGCTCGCGCTCGGCGTTCGTCTCGCCGGCGTCGGGATATTGGCCATTCTCCGCGCCACGGCGGATCAGCGCCTCGAGGCGGCAGTCGGGCGTGATGAAGCCCGCCACCACGGAGAACATATCGGTAAAGGCGCGATTGTTCAGGATCAGGCGCTCGGAGGGGTCGTATGCGGCGACGCCGCTCGGCAGCGCCTCGAGCACGTCCCACAGCAAGGCTTCGGCTCGTCGTCGCTCCGCGGCTTCCTGCAAGGCGGCGGCCTCCGCGCGACGGCGGGCGGTCACGTCGGATTCCACGGCGATGAAGCCGGTCAGGGATCCGTGGTCGTCACGCAGCGGCGTGCAGACGATCGAAATGCAGTATGGCTCGCCTTGCGAGGTGTAGTTGACGATCTCGAGATCGAAACCCTCCCCGCAGGCGATGTGTTCGCCCATAAGCCGCGACGTCTGCGGATCGGTGTCGGGGCCGCGCAGCACATGTCCCGGCTTGCGGCCACGCAAATCCGCGAGGTCGTAGCCCGTGAGCCGGCAGAACGCGTCATTGACCCATTCCGTCAGACCCTCGGCGTCCGTGATGATGATTGCGTTGGTCATTTGCCGCGCCACGACCGACAGGCGCTCGGCGCGCTGCGTCATCTCGCGACGAGCGGTAACGTCCTGGAACGCGCCGCTCAGCTTGACGGTCCGGCCGGCCTCGCGGATCGCCTGGCCGCAGGCGCGCACCCAGATGTGCCGCCCTCGCGCGGTGACGAATGGCAGCTCCAGGTCATAGGGCCGGCCATGCGCGATGGCTTGGGCCACGGCTTCCTCCAGCACCGCACGGCCCGGCGGGGGATAGAAGGAGAGCGCCCGGTCCACGGACGGCGACGTGGCCGGATCGAGTTCGTGGATGCGCCAGGTGACCGAGGTCCACGTCAGGCGCCCGGTATCGAGCTCCAGCTCCCAGCCGCCGACGGACGCGGCCTCCAGCGCGCGGGTCGCCACGTCCGATGTCGCTGGTCCAATCGCGCCGCCCGTCGAGTCCATCAAAGCAGGGTGCGCAGCCATAGGTGACCGAAACCTGAGCGGGCCAGACGTGGCGCGACGGTCCGGGATCGCGCCGACGACGGGCCGCGCTATACAATGCGGGCGACAGCGCGAAGCGGCGGAACTGACGGATGGCGAACGGCGCCACGGCGATCGGCTATGACCCGGACCGGCTGGCTCGCGCGCTGGACGCGACCGATGCGGCCGCGACCGATGCGACCTGGAAGGGGATACCGCCCTCCTGGCCCGGGCCGTTCGGCGCGATCGGCGCGGCCGGGCTGTCGCTGCGCCGCGCCAACCTGCCGCTGCCGGTCGCGGTCCTGAAGCAATCCGCCCTCGCGGCAAATCGCGCCTGGATGCGCCAGTTCCTCGCGCTGTCCGGCGCGGTGATCGCGCCGCATGGCAAGACCACGATGGCGCCGCGCCTGTTTCAGATGCAGTTGCAGGACGGGGCGTGGGGCATCACCGCGGCCACCGCGCAGCAGGCGGCGATCCTGGCCGGGTGTGGGATCACCCGCATCCTGCTCGCCAACCAGTTGGTCGGCGACGCCAATATCGGCATCGCCCTCGGCCTATTGCGCGACCACCCGGCGCTGGATTTCTATTGCGTGGTCGATTCCGCCGACAACGCCCATCAGCTTGCGTCGGCGGTGCAGGCGGACGCGAGCCGGCCGCTGCAGGTGCTCGTGGAAATCGGCGCGATGGGCGGGCGGACCGGGGTCCGATCCGTCGCCGGGGCGCTCGACCTCGCCCGAACCATCCGCGCGCTGCGCCCGGCCCTTTCGCTGCGCGGTGTCGAGGCATACGAGGATGTGTTCGGCGGCCTCGAACCGTCCGAGCGGGAGCGTCGCGCGCTGAGCATCCTGGAGAATGTCCGCGAGCTCGCGACGCGCTGCCACGGCGAGGGTCTGTTCGACGCGGGTCCGGTCGTACTGACCGCGGGCGGGACCACGTTCCTCGACCTTGCCGGTTTTGATCTGTCGAGGTGGGGCACGCGGCGGGATCATCTCGTGGTGATCCGCAGCGGCTGCTATCTCACCCATGACAGCCTGTCCTACGAGCGGGCGTTCCAGAACCTCCGCGCCCGCGCCCCCGGTCTGGCGGACATCACGCCGCCGATGACGGCGGCCGTCGAGGTGTGGGCCGCGGTGCAATCGCGGCCGGAGCCGGGTCTGGCGATCGCCACGATGGGCAAGCGCGACGTGTCGTACGATGTGGAGATGCCGGTGCCGCTGTGGCATCTCCCGCGCGGGTCCCAGGCCCGGCCGGCCGGACTGCCGCCGGGCCACCGCGTGCTGCGCCTGAACGACCAGCACGCCTTCCTGTCCGTTCCCGAGGACTCGCCGCTGGCGATCGGCGACTCAGTGGGCTTCGGCGTGTCGCATGTCTGCACGACATTCGACAAATGGCGCTCGCTGCTGCTGGTCGACGACGACTACGACGTCACCGGCGCGATCCGGACTTTTTTCTGATCGGCCATCCACCGGGCCACCCAGGAGCCTGCATGACCTTCGACTCGTCCCTCCGCACGACCCTGCAGTCCGTGTCGACCGCCACGATCACCACGATCCTGCTGAAGAAGGGGCTGCGCAACGTCTGGATGCGCGGCACCCGGCCGTTGCGCCCAGACCAGGCGCGGGTGGTCGGACCCGCCTTCACACTGCGCTTCGTGCCGGCGCGCGAGGATCTGGCCACGCCCGCGAGCTGGGCGTCGCCGATCTCGACGCGGGCGGCGATCGAGGCGATGCCGGAGGGCGTGATCGCCGTGGTCGACTCACGCGGCGTCACCGAGGCCGGGATTTTCGGCGATATCCTGTGCGCCCGGATGGCCCGACGCGGCGTCGCCGCTCTGGTCACCGATGGCGTGGTGCGCGACGTTGCCGGCGTGCTGGCCACGTCGCTGCCGGTCTGGTGCAGCGGCGTGGCCGCGCCGCCATCGGTCGCGGGCCTCACGTTCGTGGGCTGGCAGGAGCCGATCGGCTGCGGCGGGGTCGCGGTGTTCCCGGACGATGTCGTGGTCGTCGACGGCGACGGCGCCGTCCTCATCCCGGCGGCGCTGCTTGCCGACGTGATCGCCGAAGCGCCGGAGCAGGAGCGGCTGGAAGCCTGGATCATGCGCGAGGTCGACGCCGGCGCGGCGTTGCCGGGCCTGTATCCGATAAACGCGGAAACGAAGGCCCGCTACGAGGCGGCGAGACTGTCCGGGTCCGCGTGATCCGCCAGGAGCGCCTCGAATTCCGTCCACTCCCGCTTGCTCAGGCCGCTGTCGTCCTGGCGAACCGCCTCGCCCGCGAGTTTGCGACGCAGCACGCGCAGCATGCCGGCGGAGAACGTGGCCGCGCCGAGGCGATACTCCTCGAATGCGGAATAGCTGAGCGGAACCCACGCGGCGACGGTGCGCAGCATCGCCTCGGCATAGGCGCGAATCTCATATTGGGCGTGCGGATCGGCGCGCAGCGACAGAAAGCCCAGCAGGTTGTGCAGATCGGTCTTCCAGTACCATTGCGTATAGGTACTGAGCGTGAGGTTCATCCGCGCCAGCTCGCGCGCCAGCCCCTGCCGCGACGGGTCGGCCGCGTCCTCGTTCAGCATCGCCGCGTAGTGATCGTACGTCGACTCCGCATCGGCCCGCAGCGTGTCAAGCACCCACGCGGCCTCCTCGCCCTCCAGCACGGCGCCTCGCCCCTGCCGGTTGACCGCGCTCTGGGCCGCCAGATGTCGCGGCGCGGGCAGATAGAACTCGCGGTCGAGGATCGAATAGCGCGCCGATATCTCGTTCACATTGGCGGTACGGTGGCGGATCCATTGCCGCGCCACGAAGATCGGCAGCTTCACGTGATATTTGATCTCCGCCATCTCGAACGGCGTGCTGTGGCGGTGGCGCATGAGATAGCGGATGAGCCCGGCATCCTCGCTGACTTTCCGCGTGCCGCGCCCGTAGGAGACGCGGGCCGCCTGCACCACGGCGGCATCGTCGCCCATGTAGTCGACGACTCGCACGAAGCCGTGGTCCAGAACGGGGATCGCCTGGAACAGCAGCGCCTCCAGCGCGGGGACCGTGGCGCGCAGCGTGGGCGTCGCATGGGTCCGGGCCGTGTCGATCTCCAGGAGCTGTTCGGCGGAGAGTGTCATAAAACCCCTTCTATTCGGCGGACCGGGAGCCTATCTCTGTCGGGTCGGCTTGCCGACTATGGCGATAAACGGGACGTGGAATAAGTGTTGTGGACCCGGGGGCAGTACCCGGCGCCTCCACCATCGCAGTTATGATCATGGGGGCGACACAGGCTCGACACGCACGGTAAAGACGCACTTTTTGCCCGGCATGATACCGCCGTTATCGGGTCAATTCACAAGTGCCAATGACAACAACGCTATGGCGCTCGCGGCCTAACTAATCCTTAGGCACGCGCGGTTCGGGGGGCACCGGGCAACAGAAGCCCCCCACTTACCCCATCCGACCCCTGCCCCACGCCTGTGCGCGCCCGCCTTTGCGAAAGCGAACGGGGGGCGCTACACGAACCGTCATGCCCGACGAGACCGACAACACCGACGGGGGCAAGGCCACGGGGACCGACGCGGCCCGGCCTCCCGACAGCCTCCTGCCGTATGATCTGTGGACCGAGGACGCGCTGCGGCAGGTGGTGGCCAGCGCGATCGAGCACGTGATCGAGCACGGCTTGCCAGGCGAGCACCATTTCTACATCACGTTCCGCACCGACCTGCCCGGCGTCTCGATCCCGCCCAGGCTGCGCGCCCAATATCCGCGCGAGATGACGATCGTGCTACAGCATCAGTTCTGGGGCCTGTCGCTCGACCGTGAAAGTCGCGTGTTCACGGTCGAGTTGTCGTTCGGTGGCGTGCCCTCGACGCTGGTCGTCCCGCTTGGCGCGGTCACCGCCTTCGCTGATCCACAGGTCAGTTTCGGCCTGCGGTTTCGTCCTGTGACGACGCCGGCCGCCCCCGCGCTGGTCCCGCCCCCGGCGGCCCATACCGACACGCCGGAAGCAGAGGACGACGGCCCGGCGCCCGACCCGACACCACAGGTCGTCAGCCTCGATGCGTTCCGCCGCCGCTCGCCGCCCAAGGACGGGGCATGACGCCGCACGACATGCCGGACGTCGACGCGGGGGAAGTGTTCACGGCCACCCGGCCCGAAAGCTTCCGCTACGCGACGATGTTTCCGCTCGGCCAAGACGAGACGCCATGGCGGCGGCTCGATCTGCCGGGGCTTTCAACCTCGACGCACGCCGGCCGCAGGGTGGTCCACGTCTTGCCCGGATTGCTGGAGGAACTGACCGTCCGGGCGTTCCATGACGTCTCGCACCTGCTGCGCACCAGCCATCTGCGGCAACTTCGTCGGATCCTCGACGACCCGGAAGCGTCCGACAACGACCGGTTCGTGGCGCTCGACCTGCTGAAGAATGCCGCCATCGCCGCCGGCGGCGTGCTGCCGATGTGCCAGGACACCGGCACGGCCATCGTCTTCGGCAAGAAGGGCCAACGCGTCTGGGTCGACGGTGACGAGGAGGAGGCGTTCAGCTTCGGCGTCCACCGAACCTACACCGAGACCAATCTGCGCTACTCGCAGATGGCCGCGCTGTCGATGTTCGAGGAAGTCAACACCGGCGACAACCTGCCGGTGCAGTTCGATATCGCCGCCGCGCCTGGCGAGGCGCATGCCGAGGAATTCGAGCTGATGTTCGTCGCCAAGGGCGGCGGCAGCGCCAACAAGAGCTTCCTGTTTCAGGAAACCCGCGCGATCCTGACGCCAGGCAAGCTGGAGTCATGGCTCGAGACGAAGATTCGGACGCTCGGAACCTCCGCCTGCCCGCCCTATCACTTGGCCATCGTGATCGGCGGCACGAGCGCCGAAGCCACGATGAAGGCCGTAAAACTCGCCTCGACCCACTGGCTCGACACGCTGCCGCGCACCGGCGACCCCACCGGACGGGCGTTCCGCGATGTCGAGATGGAGGGGCGCATCCTCGAGATGACCAGGCATCTTGGTATCGGGGCGCAGTTCGGCGGCAAGTATTTCTGCCATGACGTGCGAGTGGTGCGCCTGCCTCGGCACGGCGCGAGCCTGCCGATCGGTCTCGGCGTGTCGTGCAGCGCCGATCGCCAGATCCGCGCCAAGATCAATCCGGACGGGGTGTTCCTGGAACAGCTCGAAACCGATCCGGCGCAGTTCCTGCCGGAGCATACGGACGACACGCTCGGCGGCGAGGTGGTGCCGATCGATCTCGACCTGCCGATGGTCGAGATCCGACGCGAGCTGTCGAAATACCCGGTCAAGACCCGGCTCGCGCTGTCGGGCACGATGGTGGTCGCCCGCGACATAGCCCATGCGCGGCTGGCCCAGCGTCTCGATCGCGGCGAGGGCCTGCCCGACTACATGAAGGACCATCCGGTCTACTACGCGGGCCCCGCGAAGACGCCGGAGGGCTACGCGACCGGCAGCTTCGGACCGACGACCGCTGGGCGGATGGACAGCTATGTCGAGCAGTTCCAGTCCGAGGGCGGCAGTTTCGTGATGCTCGCCAAGGGTAACCGGTCGCGCGCGGTGCGCGATGCGTGTCGCGCGCATGGCGGGTTCTATCTCGGCAGCGTCGGCGGCCCGGCAGCCCGGCTCGCGCAGGACTGCATCCGCCACGTCGAAGTGCTCGACTATCCGGAGCATGGCATGGAGGCGGTGTGGCGCATCAGGGTCGAGAATTTCCCGGCCTTCATCGTGATCGACGACAAGGGCCATGATTTTTACGATGAGGCCGTCGGCTGATGCGCTTCACCGTCGATCGGTTGGACCACCTCGTGCTGAACGTCCGTGACGTCGAGATGGCGTGCAGCTGGTATCAGCGCGTCCTCGGCATGGAGCGCGAGGAGTATGGCGAGAAGCGACGCAGCGCGCTGAAATATGGCGGGCAGAAGATCAACGTCCGTCCGGCCGACGCGGACTCCGCGAGTTGGTCGACGGCGCGGCAGACCGCGCCCGGCAGCGCCGATCTGTGTTTCGTCACCGCCGTGGGCGCGCGCGAGATCGTGGCGCACCTGGATTCCTGTGGTGTGTTCGTGGAACTCGGGCCGGTGGCGCGGCTCGGCGCGCTGGGTCCGATGACGTCGGTTTATTGCCGCGACCCTGACGGCAACCTCATCGAGATTTCTACGTATCTCGATTGAGCCTTCGGCAATTGGTTCATGCCGTTCGAGCAGCCAACCGGGCGGATCGATGGTGCTTGTTCCGCGGGCGATCGTCCTGCCGCGCGACCTGTGGCCGGCCCGGCATCACGGTCACGGTCACCGAGCAGATCGCGTGCTACCAACACCTGAAACAAGAATTTCTTGACGACCCGCACTTATGTATGTTCTACATACGTTCGTGAATCTCGCACCCTCAATCGGTCTGGCCGACAGTTTTGCCCATGTTCTCGACGGGGTGTGCCGCGCGATCGGGGTGCGGCTGTCCAAAAGCCCGGTGGCCGTCGGTGTCATGCTTCTGCTCCGTCTCCGGCTGGAGCGGCTGTCCAGGCGTTTTGCCGCCGTTGTCGCCCGGTTCGAGGCCGGAACGCTCCGCCCACCCGTCGTGCGGCGTCAGACCAGGCCACGTCCGTCCGACCCACCGCTTCGACCCCCCAATGCGACGCGGCCACCTGGGACGCCGAGCTGGTTCGGCTGGGTCATCGGGGCGCTGCCTGGATCGGAGGCGTCCGCCAGCAGCCTCCGCGCTCTCCTCGCCGAGCCGCGGACGGCGGCCTTGCTCGCGGCGGGACCGCAGGCCGCGCGTCTCCTGCGCCCGCTCTGCCACATGCTGGGGATCGAGCCGTCGCTGATCCCCCTCCCACCACCCCAGGCGCTCCCGCCGGTCGAGCCGGAACCCCCGCGCCCACAGGCGCAGGCGATTACGCCATCCGGCGAGGGCAGGCCGCCGGCGGTCGCGGCACCGCTGCGAAAGCCCGCCCGTCCCGTTTCGGATCTCGCGTGACCCGGGAGAGGCGCGGTCTATTTATTACGTTCACGTAATATAATGACCGATGGGGTGGATGCCTCAGGCACCCACCGCGACCCGCCGCACCGCCTCCAGCGCCTCGCGCGGCTCCAGCCGACTGGTCACGTCCGTGTCGACATGCGCATACGTGATCCGCCCATCCCGCCCGATCACGAACCCTGCCGGCACCGGCAGCGCCCAGTCGTTCGTGCCGTTTATCCTGGGCAGCACATGCCCCAGCCTGCCGTAAACCTCGCGCAGCTCTGGCCCCAGCTCCCATGCCAAGCCATATTGGCGGGCAATGTGATTGCCCGCGTCGGTCAGCAGCGGGAACGACAAATCGTTTCGCTCGGCGGTGTCGGCGGCCCGCTCGGCCGTCTCCGGCGAGATCGCGACGATTTCCGCGCCGGCCCGCCGCAGATCCCGCGACACATCGTCGAGCGCCCGCAACGCGAGGGTGCAGAACGGACACCAGCCGCCGCGGAAGAACGTCGCGACCACCGGTCCGCGCTCCAGCCGATCATGCAGAGACACGATCCGACCATGCTGGTCGGGCAGCGCGAAATCGGGCGCGACGTCGCCGACTTTGGGCGCGCCGTCCAGCACGCCGCTGGCCCGCAGACCGGCCGCCGCCTCGATCAGCGTGCGGCCCATCGCGGGATCGATCCGCTCCATGAAGCCGGCCATGAAAGCGTCAAGCCGGCGGGATAGCGCCTCGGTCACGTTCCCCTCCGCGGAAAAATCCGCTCTATGTCTGCACCATGACAGCATCTGGCATGTCGCTGCGAGCCTCGCATCGCGCGCCGGGCGATGACGATCATGCGGCGAAGTTTGGGGATTGACACGGCGGTGAGGGAACCCGGGACTTGGACCTGATCGCCGCTTTTCGCACCTTCGTGCGGATTTCCGAGACCGGCAGTTTTTCGGCCGTCGCCCGCGAGGTGGGGGCCACCCAGCCCGCCATCTCGCGCCAAGTGGCGCAGCTCGAGGACCATCTCGGTGCCCGGCTGTTTCAACGCACCACGCGCAGCCTGGCGCTCACGGCGGATGGGCGCGATCTCCTGGCCCACGCCCGCCACGTGCTGGCCGCCGTCGAGGAAACCGAAGCCGCGGTCGGACGGCGGAAACTCTCGCCGGGCGGGCTGGTGCGGCTCGGCTGTCCGGCGTCGTTCGGGCGGCTTAGCATCGCGCCGAGGCTGGGTCGCCTGCTCGATCGGCATCCCGAACTGGAGGTCGAACTGTGCATCGGCGACGATGTCGTCGACATGGTCCAGTCCGGCCTCGACCTCGCGATCCGGGTCGGGGAGGTTACGGACGCGAGCCTCGTCGCCCGGCGGATCGGTGCGGCAGTGGTCGACACCGTGGCGTCGTCCACTTACCTGGAGGGACGCGGCGAGCCTACGCATCCGAGTGAGCTGGTCGGGCACGACTGTCTGTTGTTCACCCGGATCGGCGACCCGACACGCTGGGACTTCGTGGGCGATCAGGGTCCGCTCAGCGTCGCCGTGGACGGTCGGATGCGCAGCGACGGGATCGAGGCGCTGGCCGCCGCCGCCGCCGCCGGGCTCGGCATCGCCCGAATACCCTTGTGGCTCGTGCGCGAGGAGCTGGCGGACGGCCGCATGCGCCGCATCCTTCGGGACTGGCGTGCGACGCCGCGGCCGATCTTTGCGATCTATCCGTCACGGCGGTTCTTGGCCGCCCGCACGCGGATTGTCATCGATTTCCTGGTCGACGAGTTTCGCCTCGACCCCGCCGTCTCCGCCTACGGTCAGCCCTCCGAGACCGCGGCATAGGCTGACGTTTTCGTCGGCCGGGACAACGCCGCTTGCACCGAGGCACTCCCGGCCGAAATACTGCGGCGTCACCATCGGCACACGGATGAACGCCCTCACGCCTCCGCGCGCGCGCCTGTCGATCGAGATCGTTCACGATCTCGTCTGCCCATGGTGCTTCGTCGGCCTGCGCCGGCTGCGCCGCGCCCTGCGTGCCCGGCCCGATCTTCAATTCGACCTGATCTGGCGGCCATTCCTGCTGAACCCCGACATGCCGCGCGCCGGCATGCCGCGCTCGGACTACGTGGCCCGCAAGTTCGGCGGCGAGGAACGGGCCCGCCGCCTATACGGCTCGATCGCCGAGATCGGCCGGGCGGAGGGCATCTCGTTCCGCTTCGACCGGATCCGCCGCACCCCCTCGTCGATCGACGCGCACCGCCTCGTGCGTTGGGCCGGGCTGCAAGGCCGCGCCACGGAGCTGGTCGACGCGCTGTTCTCCGCGCATTTCACCGATGGCCGCGACATCGGCGAGGCCGGGGTGCTCGCGGCATTGGCCGCCTCATGCGGGTTGTCGGAGCAGGAAGCCCGGCGGTTCGTCTCCAGCGACCAGGATTGCGACCAGGTGCATACGGAGAACCTCAGGGCGCACCGTTTGGGCATCAACGGCGTGCCGTGCTTCGTCGTCGGCAACCGCCACGCGATCGCTGGCGCCCAGGAGCCGGAGGTGATCGACCGGCTGCTCAACATCGCCGCCGTCGAGGCGATCGAGGTCTGAATCGCGTCCGACGCGGGCCGCCTCGCCATCCTGAACGGGTTCGGCCGCAGCCTGGGCGACGGCATCATCGGGCTGCAGGCATTGCGGCTCGCACTCGACCTCGGCCGGCTACCGCCCGACCCGGTGCTGTTCCGTCTCACCGGACTGCCCCCCCTCGTCCAACAGCTCTATCGAGCCGCGGATTTCTGCGAGTGCCGGGATCTGGCGTGGCGCCACGCCACGCCCGAGCTTCCCGCGCCGGAGGCCGAAGGCTTCGGCAGCGTTCTGGACATGCGCGATTTCGCCTTCGATCCGGCGTTTCGCGGGGTCGCCATGGTGGATTTCTTCCTCGATCGTCTGGGTGTCGATTCGACGGGGCTCGATCCATCGCGACGACGCAACACCTGGCTCGCGCCGCGCATTGTCCCGCGCCCACCGCCGATCCCGCCTGGCTATGTTCTGGTATGTCCACGCGCCTCCATGCCGATGCGCGACATGCCGGCGAGGGCCTATGGCGGGGTGCTGGCCGCGCTGCGCCAGTGCCGCGTGGCGACGCAGGGAAGTGTTGTCTCGGGCGAGACGGCGGTCCCGCAGGCGACGACCTTGGCGGAGTTGTGCGGCTGGGTCGCCTCCGCCGCGTTGATCGTGAGCACCGACACCGCGATGGTGCATCTCGCCGATGCATTCTCGATCCCGTGCCTGGCCGTGTTCACGACACATCGGCCGGAGTGGCGGGCGCGCGACTACCCGCTCTGCCGGGCGATCCATCGCCCGGCCGGCCTCCCGCCGGCACTCGAATTTTCCCGTGGCCCCGCCGACGTGGCCGCGGCTCAGGCGGCATGGCTGGACGCCGGAGGGACAAAATGGTTGACCGACGCGGTGGCCGAGGCGGGAGAGACTTTTGTTCGACCTGGACGGACTTGAGGCGGCCAGTCGGATCGTCGCCCGGTCGATGCCGCCCACGCCGCAATACGCCTGGCCGCTGCTCGCCGCCCGGACCGGCACGGAGATCTGGATCAAGCACGAAAACCACACGCCCACCGGCGCCTTCAAGGTGCGCGGCGGCCTCGTCTACTGCCACGGCCTGACGGCCACGACGGACCTCATCAGCGCCACCCGCGGCAACCACGGCCAGAGCCTGGCCTTTGCCGGGGCGCGCGCCGGCGTCGCGGTCACCATCGTCGTCCCGCACGGCAACAGCGCCGAGAAGAATGCCGCCATGCGCGCGTTCGGCGCCACGCTGGTCGAATACGGTCGTGATTTCGACGAGGCGCGCGAGCAGGCCCAGCATCTGGCCGTGGAGCGGGGACTGCGCATGGTGCCTTCGTTCCACCCCGATCTGGTGCGGGGTGTCGCGACCTATGCCGCCGAGCTGTTTCGCGCCGTCGCCGATCTGCACACTGTCTACGTGCCGATCGGCATGGGTTCGGGCATTTGCGGCCTGATCCGCACCCGCGACCTGCTCGGCCTGGCGACCCGTATCGTCGGGGTGGTGTCCACCGAGGCGCCGGCCATGGCGCTGTCGTTCGAGCAGGGCCGCATCGTCACCACGCCGACGGCCACGACGTTCGCGGACGGCATGGCCTGCCGCGTGCCCGACCCTGCCGCCCTTGCCATGATCCGCGCCGGGGCGGAGCGTATCGTTCAGGTGAGCGACGCCGAGGTTGCCGCCGCCATCGCCGCCCTCTGGCAGGACACTCACAACCTCGCCGAGGGCGCCGGGGCCGCCGCTTTCGCGGCCCTGATGCAGGAACGCGAGACGATGCGCGGCCGCCGGATCGCGGCCATTCTCTGCGGCGGCAACATCGACCTCGACGTCGCCCGCCGCGTGCTCTTCAACGCCGCCGCGTGAGGCTTCTGGAGCCGCTGCGTCACGGCAGCTTGGCGTGCCTTCTGCTACTCCCGCTGTTCCTGATGCACGGACGGGCGGTCGCGGAGTTCCTTGTCGCCGGGATCGACCTCGCCTTCTTGGCCGCCAGTGGCGCCGGGATCGGTTGGGGATGGCTGCGGACCGTCTGGGTACGCATCGGGCTGGCATGGTGGGGCTGGCTGGTCATCTGCTCCATTCCCGGCACCGGCATCGGCGGCTGGCTGTCTTTCGGACAGGCCCTGGCCGACCTCCGCTTCCTGCTGCTGGTCGCCGCCCTGCAGTTTTTCGTGCTGGAACCCGCCGGCGCGCGGCGGTGGCTCTCACGTGTGCTGACCGCCTGCGCGCTCTATATCGGCCTGTCGGCATGGCTGCAGCTGGCCACCGGGCGCAATCTTTTGGGTTATCCGCGCAACTACGCCGGCGAGTTGACCGGACCGTTCCTCCACCCTCGGGCCGGAGCACCGCTGTCGATCCTGCTGTTTCCGACGTTGCTGCCCTGGCTGGCCGCACTCCCCCGGATCGCGGCAGGGCTCCTGGCGGCGCTCTCGGTCGGCACCATCGTGCTGATCGGACAGCGCATGCCGCTGTTGCTGACGCTCCTCGGCCTGGTCGTGTCCGGGCTGCTGCTGCGAAGGCTACGCGGCCCGATGCTCGCAGCCCTCGCGGCAGGGGCGATCGTCCTGGCCGCGACGGCCGCCGTATCGCCGCCGACATTTGGCCGTCTCGTCACGCAATTCTCGCGGCAGATCAGCGATTTCGCGAACAGTTCGTATGGCCAGATCGCAAGCCGGGCGATGCGGATCGCCGAGGCTCATCCGATCTTCGGCCGCGGCTTCGCGGGCTTCCGCAACGCCTGCCCCGATGCCGCCTACGGGACCGGAGCGGAGATCTGCAACATCCACCCGCACAGCCACTACCTGGAGGCGCTCACTGATTCCGGCGTCCCGGGCCTGCTGCTGTTCTGCGCCCTCGTGCTCGCGTGGTGGCACGCCTTGCTGCGCGGAATCGGGCGCGATCCGGACCCGCTGCGGGTCGGTCTGTTCGTCGCCGCGCTGATGCAGGAATGGCCGATCGCCTCGGCCAGCAGCTTCGTCTCAATGGAGATCGGGGGCTTGTTCTTCGTCCTGCTCGGCTGGGGCCTCGCCGAGGCGCGCTACGCCAGCACGTCCTCGATCGCCCCATCGGAGGGCCGCTCGAGCACGTGATGGTTGTGCCAAAGCGCGTAGAACAACAGGCTGTAGGCCGGCTGCGACGACCGGCCCGCTTCGGCGAAGGCCGCGCGCACGACCGCTTCAGGCACCGCGTCGGCGACACCCGGCTGGCTCGCGACAAGCCGGCCGAGCCGCTCGCCGCGCGCCTCGATCCAAGCCCCGACCGGCGGCTTGAACCCCTTCTTCCGGGCAAAGGCGCCGGCTTGCGGGAACGCCTCGGCCAGCCACTCCCGCAGCAGGACCTTGCCGAACCGTGTGCCGGCTTTCAGCCGGTCAGGCAGCCGGAACGTGAAGGCCGCGACGACAGGGTCGAGGAACGGTGTGCGTCCCTCGACCCCGTGCGCCATCAGGGTCCGGTCCAGCTTGATCAGGAGGTCATTGGGCAACCATTCGGCGACATCGACCGCCTGGGTCGTCTGCAGCGCCGTCCGCCCGTCCTGCCCGGCCACGCGCTCGGCCGCCGCGATCCCGTCGCGCCAGCTGGCGGGATCGAACGGCAGCACACCCCTTGTACGGGGGGCTTGGGTCACCCATCGCCACGGCGCACGACGCTTGCGGTATCTCGCATATCCGCCAAGAAGTTCGTCAGACCCCTCGCCCGACAGCGCGACCTTCAGCCCGCCCGCCCGCGCCGCCCGCCCCAGCAACCAGCTCGGCAGCGCGGCCGCATCCGCCGTCGGATCGTCGAGGCAGGCCGCCACGCGTGGGGCTAGGCTCCAGAAATCGCGCTCCGTCATGACCAGCCGCTCGCAGTCCGCCCCCGCAATGGCCGCCAGCCGCGCGGCTTCGTTGCTTTCGTCGGCCACCCCCGCGCCCTGCCAGCCGACGGTGATCGCCTGGATGCGGCTGCCCGTCGCCTGCCGCATCAGCGCCAGGAGGCAGGCGGAGTCGATGCCTCCGGACAGGAACAATCCGTACGGCACGTCGGCTCGCAAGTGCGCCGTCACGCTGTCCAAAAGCACTCGCCCCAGTTCGCGCCGCGCCGCGCCCGCCGCGATCGGCATGGGCGAGCCGGCCGGCAGCGCGGGCCTCATCCGACGCTCCACGATACGACCGCGCTCGACCGCGACGGTCTCGCCGGGCAGCAGTCGGGAAATGCCCGGGAAGATCGTCGCCGCGCCCGTCGTGAATTTCAGCTGCAGCAGTTCCGCGCGGCCGCGCGGGTCGGGCCCACGCTGGCCGAACCCCGCCGCGAGCAACGCCTGCGGCTCCGAGGCGAAAGCGAACATGGCTTCGCTCGCAGCGTAGTAGAGAGGCTTTATTCCAAACGGATCGCGCGCGAGCAGCAGCCGGCCGGTCGCCGGGTCGTGCGACGCGATCGCATACATGCCGCGCAGCCGATCGGCGAAGGCCAAGCCATCACAAGCCGCCAGGACCGCGGGCGGCTCGCAGTCTGAAAACGTGCGCCACGCCCAGCCGGCCAGGGCCTGACGCAGTGCGGGATCATTGTAGATCTCGCCATTGGCGATCAGCGCGATCCCACCCGGCCCCTGGAGCGGCTGATCGCCGGTCGCCAGATCGACGATCGCGAGCCGCAAGTGCAACAGCGCCGTGTCGGCCCTCAGCAGCCGCGCCACGCCGTCCGGACCGCGATGTGCGAGCGCCGACTGCATCGCGTCGATCATCGCGTCCGGTGGCGGCGTGCCGTCGAACGTTTGGAGTCCCGCGATCCCGCACATGCGGGCCTCCTACAGCGTGGCCGGTACGTGGTAGCAAGCCCTCATGCGCGTCCTGTTCGTGACTTCCAACCGCGTCGGCGACGCGGTGCTCTCCACCGGGCTGCTCGATCACCTCATTCGCGGCCACCCCGACATCCGCATCACCATCGCGTGCGGCCCCGCCGCGGAGGGCGTGTTCGCCCGCATGCCGAACCGCGAGCGCACGATCACGATGGAAAAACGGCCATACGGCCGGCACTGGCTGCCGCTCTGGGCAGCCACCGTGGGCACGATCTGGGATCTCGTGGTCGATATCCGCGCCTCGGCCATCTCCTACCTGGTTCCGACACGGCGGCGAGCCGTGATGCGCAAACGGCCGGGCCACAAAACTGTCCAGCTGGCGGCGATCCTCGATGTCATCCCGCCGCCGCTGCCGGTCGCCTGGACCTCGCAGGCCGATCGCGACCGCGCCGCCGGCTGGCTGCCGCCTGGCGGATTGATCGTGGCGCTCGGCCCGACCGCCAACTGGGACGGAAAAATCTGGCCGGCCGACCGCTTCGTTGGGCTGTTCCACCACCTTGCCTCGACGCGGCCCGACGCCCGCGCGGTCGTACTGGCCGGACCCGGGGCGAAGGAACGGGTGTTGGCGGAGAACGTGCTGCGGCTTCTGCCGGATGCGATCGACCTGGCTGGAGGCCTGGAACTGCCCGAGGCCGCTGCTTGCCTCGCGCGCGCCGATCTGTTCGTCGGCAACGATTCCGGATTGATGCACCTCGCCGCGGCTTCCGGCGCGCCGACGCTCGGATTGTTCGGTCCCACCCCGGCCGGAGAATACGCGCCCGCCGGCCGACGCACCGCGGTCGCCTGCTCCCCCAATGCGCGCATGGGCGATTTGACGCTCGACGCCGTCGCACGCGCCGCCGAGACGCTGCTCGCCCGATGACGCGCGTGGCCCAGGTCATGGCGGGCGCGGCCCATGGCGGCGCCGAACTGTTCTTCGAGCGTCTGTGCCGAGGCCTCCACGATGCCGGCGACACGGTCTTGCCGATCATCCGACATAACCCCACACGGGCAGCCGTGTTGCGCGAAGCAGGGATGACGCCGGTGGAGCTTGGCTTCGGCCCGCCAGTCGACCTGCTGACCCGCCATCGGCTGCGTCACGTGCTTCGTGCGTTCGCGCCGCGCGTCGCGATCAGTTGGATGAACCGCGCGACCTCGCACATGCCGTCCGGGTCTTGGTTGCATGTCGGCCGGCTGGGCGGCTACTACCCTTTGCGCCACTACCGCCATTGTGACTATCTCGTCGGCAACACGCACGGAATCGTTACTTGGATCCGCGGCCAGGGCTGGCCCGAGAACCGCGTTCACTATCTCCCAAATTTCACCAGTGATTTCGCCGCCGCGGCCCCGGCCGCCGATGTCGCAGGCAACACGAAGCTTCTGCTGGGCCTTGGCCGGCTTCATACCGACAAGGGATTCGATACGCTCATTCGGGCGTTGGCGCTCCTGCCAGCCTGTCGGCTCGTGCTGGCCGGAGACGGGGCGGAACGCGGGCGGTTGGAGCAGTTGGCACGCGAACTGGGCGTGACCGAGCGCACGCGCTTTCTGGGCTGGCGCGAGGACGCGGGAGCATTGTTGCGAGCCTGCGACGTCTTCGTCTGCTCCTCGCGCGTGGAACCGCTCGGCAACATGGTCATCGAAGCGTTCTCCGCCGGCGCACCAGTCGTCGCGGTCGCGGCACGCGGTCCCGCGGAGTTGATCGAGGACGGGCGCGATGGCCGCCTCGTTCCTCTCGAAAATCCAACGATGCTGGCGCGCGCGATCGGCGAGGTTCTCGAAGACGCGGCCTTTCGCGACAAGCTTGCGTGTGCGGGTCGGCGAAGATTCGAAGCTGATTTCGCCGAGGCCACGGTCCTGCGAAAATGGCGGACTTTCCTAGCGAGACTTGAAAGGGTGAGTCCTGCCTAGCCGCCGCTGCTCGCGCGGGTCATGCCGGCGGCCGTCACCGCGAGCAGGATGCCGCCGTCGGTAAGTGGAATGATTCGCTCGACGCATTCCGCTTCGACAAGGTGGTGCAGTGCCGAGTCGAGTTCGTCGCGATCGAGCGCCAGACCCGCACCCTGCAATGCGCTGCCGACGTCAGCCTCGTGTCGCCGACTGCTGCGCGCCATGGAGGCCAGCGCACGAAGGACGGCCATCACAGTCGCGGGTCCGACCTTCTCGGCGACCGTCAAGCCGGACCGCCAAGTCGCTCGCGCGTTGTCCAAAAGAATGCGGCCTGCGGCATCACAGCCCCGCTGCCAGACCGCGACCGTCGCGGCTTATACGTTCCAAGACGCGTGTAAAGGAAGCTCGTCCCGGCGTCAATACTTCTGACGTATTTTGACTTATTCCGACTTAGTGCCGAACTCCGGCTCGTGCATCGCCTGCTGCACGAGTCGCAGGGCCTCGCCGCGATCGCCGCCGGCCAGCGCGGCACGCGCCTGCGCGATCTGTTGCACCAGCGGCCGCTGATCGGGCACCCGGGCCTGCGACGGACGGACCGAGCGGTCGAGCGCGCGCGTTTCGGCACGTTCCATCGCTTCCTGCGCCTCGCCCATACGCCCAGCCGCGAGCGCCTGCGCGGCCACCTGCAGCAGCGCGAGCGGTGTGGCATTTTCGCCGACCAAGGCAGGGCTTGGCAGTTTGGGCGCGATCGCTGGGTCCGGGACAACCTGCGCTATGGCGTCGCGCTGCGACAAAACGGCCAGCAACGAAAGCGCGGCGATGCGCATGCTCATGGCGGGCTCCAAACCCTCAATTGACATCAACTTATGTTGTGCCCTGCGTACGGGGACGACGCCATCCCTCACGGTGACGTCGCGTCCGCGCGCAGCGCATCGGCGACGCGGCGCACGCAGCCCGTACGGTCAACCAGCAACACATCGAAGCGGAGCTCGCCCAGCGCCCAGTCCGGGTGGGCGGCGAGCAGGATTTCGGCGGCCCGCAGCAAACGTAGGCTTTGCCTTGGGGTCAGAGCGTGCGCCGCATCCGACAGGGTCGGCCGGGCCTTCACCTCCACGAACGCAACCATGTCCCCACGCCGCGCGACAAGATCGATCTCGCCGGCCGCGGTGCGCGCGCGCCGCGCCAGCACCTCCCACCCATCGGCGGCGAGTGCCGTCGCCGCAATGGCCTCGGCCGCGACCCCGCCCGCCTGCGCCGCGCGGGCCCGGCGCGAGCCGCGCTCGCTCACGCCGGGGTCGGATCGGCGGGCGGGATCGCCCATTCCCGCACCAGCGTGTAGCCGACGCCGAGCAGCACTGGGCCCACGAAGATGCCGAGCAGCCCGAAAGCGATCGCGCCGCCCAAGACACCCAACAACGTGAGCAGGAACGGCAGGTGCGCCCCACGGGCGATGAAATACGGCCGGATGACGTTGTCCGAGCCGCTGATGAAGACGACGCCATATGCAAACAAGATGATGCCCCGCCAGGTGTGCCCCTCCGCCAGCAGCCACAGCGAGGCTGGAATCCAAACCACCGGAGCCCCGATCGGAAGCACGGACAGGCTGCCGGCCAGCACCGCGAGCAGTGCCGCCTGCGGCACGCCGGCGAGCCAGAGGCCGAATGCCGTCAGGATGCCCTGGACGATGGCGGTGCCCAGAATGCCGTAGACCACGCCACGAACGGTCGCGCCCGTCACGTCGATCAGCCGGTCGGCGCGGCTGCCGGCGATGCGCCGCAGCAGCGCGGTCAGCACCGCCACCAGCTGGTCGCCCGACGCGTAGAAGAAGAACGAGATCAACAGCGCGAGCGCGAACTCGAGCACGCCGCCCGCGATGCCCACGCCGATCGACAGGCCGAACTGCGCGGCCACACCAAGATACGGCTTGAAGAACGCACCCATCACGCCGAGATCGGCCGCCCAGCTGTTCCACAACTCACCGACCAACTGACCGACGACCGGGATCGCGAAGAACCATTGCGGCGCGGCGGGGAGTCCGGAACCGACGGCACCCTGTGCCAGCGCCCGCAGCGATTCAATGTCCCGTGCGCCGGGTGCCATCATGGCAAGGGGCAATACGACGAGGATGGCCACCGTGGCGACCATGATCCCCGCCACCGCCAGGCGTCCGAGCCGCAGATGCGCCCGCAGCCAGTCGCAGATCGGCCACGTGGTAAATGTCAGGATGGCCGCCCACAGCAGCGACGAAAGGAACGGCCGCAGCACCAGCGCGCAGCCGATCGCCACCCCCGCCAGGAGCACCACCATCAGCAGCCGCTCGGTCGTGAAGGGCGAGTTCTCGCGGGCGGCTTCGCGCGTGCTGATCGGAGCGTTCATGGAGATCCGCGTCGGTCCGGGGAAGCGCCGCGATGACGCAAGCGAACGACGAGGCACCAGGCCATCCTCACACCTCGCCCTTGGTTCCGCGAAAGTCCTGTTCCACGCGGTCCGACTTGCGGACGAGCACCGAGATCGTCACCCAATTCCGCGCAGTTCCTCGCGCATGTTGTCGTTCGCTCGCCGAACCGCATCGGTCGCCCCGAAGTTGACCGCGACATCATCGCGCATGGCCGTCACGATGTTCTGGAGCCGATCGATACGATCCACCAGATGGGCGCGAAGCTTGGTCTGGCCCTCGTCAAGCATGGTCAGGCCCTGCCCAATCAGGGCAAGCCGATCGAGCAGCGTTGTCTGGCCACCATCCATGCCTCCGGATCGAGTGTCCAGCCGTGCAGGCCTGGCCGCAATCGAGGCCATCGCGGCCTCGAGGGTTTCATCGCTCATCTCACAAACTCCTCGGCCAGGGCGCCTGTGCCACGCCCCGCGCAGGAATATAGGCGCGAATGGCCACGAGAGGGCGAGCCGATTGCCGGCTGCGCCACCGCCTCGCCAAGCCAACCGGTGGCCGATATCGTCGGGACTCACGCGCCGCAGGAGTGTCCATGCCCCGCCTCGCCGCCAACCTGTCGATGATGTTTACCGAATTGCCCTTCCTCGACCGCTTTGACGCCGCGGCCGCCGCCGGCTTCAAGGCCGTTGAATTCCTGTTTCCCTACGATTTTGCCGCAGCCGAGATTGCCCAGCGGCTTCGGGGCAACGGCCTGTCACTTGCGCTGTTCAACATGCCACCCGGCGATTGGGCGAGCGGCGAACGCGGGCTGGCCAGCCTGCCCGGCCGGGAGACCGAATTCCGCGACGGCGTGGCGCGAGCTCTTGACTACGCAACAGTTCTTGATTGCCCGCTGGTGCATGCCATGGCCGGCATTCCGCCCGCCGGTCAGCCAAGTGCGACGTCGGCCGCGCGCTACGCGGCGAATCTCGCCTGGGCCGGTGAGCAAGCCGTCTCGGCCGGTCGGCGCGTGGTCATCGAGCCGATCAATCACCGCGATATGCCGGGATATCACCTGAACACCACGGGCCAGGGTGCCGCCATCGTGGAGGCGCTGGGCCGCGATCGGCTCGGCCTGCAATTCGATATCTACCATTGCCAAGTCACCGAGGGCGACATTAGCCGGCGTCTGGCTACCCTGATGCCGATCATTGCGCACGTCCAGGTGGCCGACGTGCCGGACCGCCACGAGCCGGGCACCGGGGAGATCGCCTGGGACCACGTACTGCCAACACTTGACCGCCTCGGATACGCTGGGTGGGTCGGCTGCGAGTATCGGCCGGCCGGCGAGACCGCCGCCGGCCTCGGCTGGCGCGCCCATTATGGCGTCGCATGAAGGGTTTATGATCAATCCGTCGGGATCGGCCATCGCCATAGAAGTTAGCGATTGCTTTCGTTTGGCGTTTTTGTCACGCTAAGTTGGAGAATCGAACGGAAACTGAGACGCCCCGGGTGCAGCTCCTGTCGGCGGGTGGCGGACAGCGGGGGGGTATGCGTTTTACCGAAATAGGCCAGCAGCTTCGTGCGTTTCGCCTCGAGTCCGGATTGCGGGCCGAGGAGATCGCTGCGCGACTTGGCGTCTCCCGCGCCGCCCTGTATCGCTACGAAAAGGGCGACGTGATCAAGCTGGACACGATCCAGCGCCTGGCCGAATTGCTCAAGATATCTCCGCTTTCGCTGCTTGGCATTGGCACCGAGTACTACAGCCGTCCGATCGGCTATTTCGAGCGGGTCCGCCAGTTGGAGGAGGATGCCGACCAGGTCACGACGGTCGGACCTCCGCTTAGCTATCTCACGACGTCGGACGCCTTCGACTCGGTGCTGTGGGACATCCTCGCCGAGGCCGCCGAGAGCAGCCCGGAGCGGGCGGCACAACGGGCGACGGCCGAGCAGGCGATGGGCATCCTGGCGGCGCGCAAGCGGGCGTATCATCAGCGCCGTCCCAACATCGTGCATATCGTGTCGGCGGCGCGGCTTCGGTCCTATCTCGGCGGCGGGATCGGCGCGGGAGTCACGGTGTCCGAGCGGCTTCGGCGGCAATGCCGGGCGGTCGCGGCGGCCGAGGTCGACGCCGTGGCGCACCTGATGGAAGCCGAGCCGATGGGCCTGCAATTCGGCCTGATCGATAGCGAGGAGCCGAGCTGCGTGTTCGAGATGCTGCGGACCCGCGACCGCGCGAGCGTGGCGATCAACCCGTTCGCACCCGATTCCCTCGGTGCCCTGCCGTCGGGTGTGGCGATGCTGACCGGCGCGGACGAGGCCGTGGGGTCGCACCAGCGGGTCGCTCAGGCGCAATGGAGCGAGGCGCTGAAGGGCCGCGCCGGCGCCTCGGGGGTACGCGAGATTCTGTCCGCCTACCGTGCCGTCTGACACGCTTCCGCTGATCCAGCCGAAGGCGTTGGCCGCTCGGCTGTCGGATCCGAACCTGGTGGTGCTGGATGCGACCTATTTCCTGCCGCACGAGGGACAGGATGCGTCGGCCAGGCATCTGTCGGCGCATGTCCCCGGCGCCCGATTCTTCGATATCGACCTGTTCGGCGATCCGGACACCATGCTGCCGCATATGGTGCCGGCCGCAGGACGCTTCGCCGCCCTGGCCGGCGCACTCGGCATCGGCGACGGGTCGAGCGTGGTCGCGTACGACCAGCGCGGCGTATTTTCCGCGGGGCGGGCGTGGTGGCTGCTCCGCTTGTTCGGACACTCCGATGTCGCGGTAATGGATGGCGGCCTGCCAGCCTGGATCGCCGACGGCCTGCCGACCGACGCGGGCAGCCGACCGTACGCGGAGGCGACCTTCCGCCCGACACTGAACGCGCGCCGGTGGCGTGGTCTCGGCGACGTGCTGGAAAATGTCGGCCGTCGGCGGGAGATCGTGCTCGACGCCCGTTCGGCGGCGCGCTTCACGGCGGCCGAGCCGGAGCGACGGCCCGGCCTGCGCTCCGGCCATGTGCCGGGCGCGAAAAATCTGCCGTTCACCGACCTGCTGCGCGACGGACGCCTGCGACCGGCGGAGGAGTTGCGCGCCGCCTTCGCCCAACGCGGCGTCGACGGCGCGCGTCCGGTCGTGACGATGTGCGGTTCGGGTGTCACCGCGACCGTCCTCACGCTTGCGATGGTGGTGGCTGGCCTGCCCGAGGGATCGGTCTATGACGGGTCGTGGACAGAATGGGGCGGCCGCCCCGACACGCCCGTGGAGACCTGAATGGCCGACATCGAGACGCCTCGCCCCGCGGGGTTCGCCACCCGCATCACCCGCGCCGGACGACCCGAGCCTCAGGGACGCGGGTTCATCAACCCGCCGCTGCATCGCGGCTCGACGGTCACGTTCCCGACGGTGGCCGACCGCTACGCGGCCGGCCGCGAGCGGATGGATCAGGCGCTGGTTTACGGCACCCTCGGCAATCCGACGCATTTCGCGCTGGAGGACCTGGTCGCCGAGATCGAGGGCGGCACGCGCTGCCAGATCGTCAGTTCCGGCCTCGCGGCGATCACCACGCCACTGCTGGCCTATCTGAACGCCGGCGACCATCTGCTGCTGCCGGACAGCGTATACGGCCCGACCCGCAGCTTCGCCGACGGCATGCTGCGGCGACTTGGCGTTGCCACGACGTATTACGATCCCTGCGTCACAGCCGACGGGTTGGCCGCGCTACTGCGGCCCGAGACTCGCGTGCTGTTCCTGGAAAGCCCAGGCAGCCACACGTTCGAAGTGCAGGACGTGCCGGCGCTGGCCGACGTCGCCCGCGCACACGGCGCGAGCGTGATGATGGACAACACCTGGGGGGTCCACTTCTTCCAACCCTTCCGCCATGGCGTCGACGTGTCGATCCAGGTGCTGACCAAATACGTGGGCGGCCATTCCGACATCCTGCTCGGCGCGATCGTGACCAACGCTCAGGCCGATTGGGAGCGTGTGCGCACCGGCAGCCTCGAACTCGGCCAGGTCGCGAGTCCGGACGATTGCTGGCTCGCGTTGCGCGGAGCGAGGACACTGCCGGTCCGGCTTGCCCGGCAGATGGAGTCCGGCCTGTCGGTGGCGCGCTGGCTGGCCGACCGGCCGGAGATCGCGCGGGTGCTGCACCCGGCCCTGCCGTCCTGTCCCGGCCACGCGATTTGGAAGCGCGACTTTGCCGGCGCGAGCAGCCTGTTCGGGGTCGTGTTCGATCCGCGGTTTTCCGCCGACGCGGTCGCCGCCATGACGGACAGCCTGTCGCTGTTCGGAATCGGTGCTTCATGGGGCGGGTTCGACAGTCTGGCGCTGCCGAGCCTCGGAATCGTCCGGACCACCGGCAGTGGCAGATTTGGCGGCGAGGGCATGAGACTGCATATCGGCCTGGAGGATCCTGCCGACCTGATCGAGGATCTGGCGCAGGGCCTCGCGGTCCTGTCCGCCCATGCCTGAGCGGTTCGCCGTCGAGGCGATCGCTTTCGACGCCGCGGGCCTCGTGCCGGCAATCGCCCAGCAATACGATACCGGCGAGGTGCTGATGCTCGCCTGGATGAACCGCGAGGCGGTCGCCGAGACCCTGCGGACCAGACGGGTCTGCTACTTCTCGCGCGGTCGCGGCGCGCTTTGGCGCAAAGGCGAGACGTCCGGGCAGACGCAGCGTCTGGTCGAATTGCGCGTCGATTGCGACGGGGATGCGATCCTGGTGCTGGTGGATCAGCTGGGTGTCGCCTGCCACACCGGCCGGCGAAGCTGCTTCTTCACCGCCGCGGACGGTCGCGAAATCACGGCACCGCGCGTCGATCCGATATCGCTCTACGGCAGAGCGTAAGTCCGCGGTCGAACCGCCGCGCACCCTCTCCCCTGTGACAAGAGAGGGCCGGCCATTCCGTGCCCTCCCGATAGCGTGTGTTGAGGCGTTGCAATCCGCACGCTACCCGTTATGCTCAAATGTGCATAGCGGCCAGGCGGCCGGCGAGCGCAGCAGAAATTCCGGGAGCAAACAAATGGTCGACAAGGTCCTCAGCGAGATTTCCAAGGATATCGCCATCCGCCCGCAATACGACAACTGGATCGGCGGCAAGTGGGTGGCCCCGGTGCGCGGCCAGTATTTCGACAACATCTCACCAATCAACGGCCGGGTGATCTGCACGGTCGCGCGTTCGACATCCGAGGATGTCGAATTGGCGCTTGACGCCGCGCACGCCGCGCGCGAGGCGTGGGGCCGCACGTCGGCCACCGAGCGATCTAACATTCTCAACAAGATCGCCGACCGGATCGAGAGCCGGCTGCCGACCCTGGCGTTGGTCGAGGCGATCGACAACGGCAAGCCGATCCGCGAGACGACGCATGCCGACATGCCGCTGGTCGTCGACCATTTCCGCTATTTCGCCGGCGTCATCCGCGCTCAAGAAGGCGGCATCAGCGAAATCGACCGCGATACGGTCGCCTACCACTTCCAGGAGCCCCTGGGCGTCGTCGCCCAAATCATTCCATGGAATTTCCCGATCCTGATGGCGACTTGGAAGCTCGCGCCCGCGCTGGCCGCCGGCAACTGCGTCGTCATCAAGCCCGCCGAGCAGACGCCGATGGGCATCGCCGTCCTTATGGACATGCTGGCCGACATCCTGCCGCCCGGCGTCGTCAACGTCCTGCAGGGTTTCGGCGTCGAGGCCGGCAAGCCGCTGGCGCAGTCCAAGCGTGTGGCGAAGGTCGCCTTCACTGGCGAGACGACGACCGGCCGCCTCATCATGCAGTATGCGTCCGAGAACATCATCCCGGTGACGCTCGAGTTGGGCGGCAAGTCGCCGAACATCTTCTTCAAGGACGTCATGGCCGAGGACGACGATTTCCTCGACAAGGCGCTTGAGGGCTTCACCATGTTCGCGCTGAACCAGGGCGAGGTCTGCACCTGCCCCAGCCGGGCGCTGGTGCATGAGAGCATCTACGACCGCTTCATGGAGCGCGCGATCGCCCGGGTCGGCAAGATCGTGCAGGGCAACCCGCTTGACCACGCCACGATGATCGGCGCGCAGGCGTCGAACGATCAGCTCGAGAAAATCCTGTCATATTTCGACATCGGGCGGCAGGAGGGCGCGAAAGCGCTGATCGGCGGCGAGCGCGCGCATCTCGGCGGCGATCTCGAGGGCGGCTACTACGTGCAGCCGACGGTCCTGGAAGGCCACAACAAGATGCGGGTGTTCCAGGAGGAGATTTTTGGGCCAGTCGTCTCGGTGACGCGGTTCAAGGACGACGATGAGGCGCTGTCGATCGCCAATGACACTTTGTATGGCCTGGGCGCTGGCGTTTGGTCGCGCGATGGCAACCAAGCCTATCGTTTCGGCCGCGCGATCCAGGCCGGGCGGGTCTGGACGAACTGCTACCATGCGTATCCGGCGCACGCGGCGTTCGGCGGCTACAAGCAGTCCGGTATCGGCCGCGAGAACCACAAGATGATGCTGGGCCACTATCAGAACACGAAAAACATGCTTGTCAGCTACAGCCCCAAGGCGCTCGGGTTCTTCTGAGGACGCGTCATTCGTTCTCAGCTCGTCATGGCCGGGCTTGCCCCGGCCACCCACGCCTCGCGGCCGTCACCGCCTTCGCATGTTGGATACCCTTCTGTTCCAGCGTGCCAGGCTGGCGGTAAACATACCGCGTGGGTGACCGGGTCCAGCCCGGTCATGACGTGTTGCAGGAGGTAGCCTTAATGGTCGACCGTGTCGCCGTCACCGCCGCCGCCGCGGCGGTGATAGCCAAACTTCGCGCCTCGCACGGCGAACTCATGTTCCACCAATCGGGCGGCTGCTGCGACGGCAGTTCGCCGATGTGTTATCCGCTGCACGAGTTTCGCGTCGGCGCGCAGGACGTATTCCTCGGCGTGATCGCCGAAGCGCCGTTCTACATCGGCGCCGCGCAGTTCGAATACTGGCAACACACGCAACTAGTCATCGACGTAGTACCCGGCCGCGGCTCCGGCTTCTCGCTGGAGGCGCCGGAGGGCTTGCGCTTCCTCACCCGCAGCCGGGTCTTCACCGACGAGGAGGTGGCCGCGCTGAAGTTGGCCGGCGTGCCGCTGCGGGGCGATGCGGTGAATGCACCCGTCTGATCTCGGCGCAACGTCCGGTGTACGAAGGCATAGCCGCCAGCCAATACGCCGGCTCTCGTCCCGCTGCGGCTGGGCTGATGAGGCTCAGCCGCGGCACACGCCGAAGCTATAACGGAATAAGACCACGGTCTCACCCGTCGATGGTGCAGTGACGCGAACGGGCGTCGCACATCGGGAGAGGAACACGACCATGAAAGCCATAGTCTCTGGCCTTGCCCTCGCGGTCGTACTCGCCACGGCCGGATCGGCGGCGAGCGCTGGCGAGAATGTTTATGTGCGTACGAACTTGGTCTCCGACGTGCCGAATCTCGCCAGGACGTTCGACGCGAACCTGGTCAATCCGTGGGGCGTGGCTTTCCTCCCCGGGGGCGCATTCTGGATCAGCGACAATGGGACGGGCCTCTCCACCCTCTACGACGGAACAGGCAATCGCATCCCTGCGGTCTTTACGGTGCCGGGGCCTCGGGGCGCGTCAGGTCACTCGGCGCCAACTGGCATCATCGTCAATCCGACCCGCGGATTTCTGGTCCCCGGCACCTCGCTACCCGCGCTGTTCATCTTCGCGACCGAGGACGGCACGATTTCCGCATGGGCGCCCGGCGAACAATACTATCCGCAAGAGGCGGTCCTCGCCGTGGACAACTCGAAGAACGGCGCGGTCTACAAGGGGCTAGAGTTCGGCGTCACGGCCGCCGGCACTTTCCTCTATGCGACGAATTTCCATGCCGGCACGATCGACGTATTCGATTCCGCCTTCGTCGACGGCCGAGCGAAGTTGCTCGGCACGTTCCGCGACCCGGGCGTCCCAGCCGGCTATGCGCCGTTCGGTATCCGCAATATCGACGGCAATCTGTTCGTCACTTACGCCAAACAGAACGACGAGAAACACGACGACGTGGCCGGCCCGGGCAACGGGCTCGTGGACATTTTCGACACCGATGGACATCTGCTGAGGCGGTTCCAGACCGGCGGCCAGCTCAATTCGCCCTGGGGCATCGCGCGCGCGCCGGACGGGTTCGGCGAGCTTAGCGACACGATCCTGATCGGCAACTTCGGGGATGGCCTGATCAATGCCTATCGTCCGAACGGCAGTTTCCGCGACGCCCTGCGCGGCAGGAACGGCTCTCCCGTGCGGGTGCGTGGGTTGTGGGGCCTGTACTTCGGTGGTGCCACGGCGTCGACGCCGCGCACGCTGTTCTTCACAGCCGGCATCGCTGGCGAGGCTCATGGCCTGTTCGGCTCGATTGCGCCGCGCGCGGAATAGACGTGTCGGCCGGGGCGTCTTCCTGACGACGACAGCGAGGGGTGCGCCACGTGGACGCAGACGTTCGACCGGGCCTGGCCAGCGTGCTGCCGCGCCTGCGGCGGTTCGGCCTGGCCCTGACCGGTTCGGTCGCGGACGCGGACGACTTGGCCCAAATGGCCTGCGAGCGAGCTTTGCGGCGGGTCGATCAGTTGCGAGACGTGGCGCGGCTTGATGCCTGGCTATACGGGATCATGCGCCATCTCTGGCTCGACGAGCGACGAGCGCGACGGGTTCGACAGCATGAATCGTTGGAGGAGCACGAGGATGTGCCGGGGTCCGACGGCCGGCCACTCACCGAGGATCGCCTCGAATTGGCGCGCGTGCGGGATTGCTTGCGGACGATGTCGCCCGATCATCGCGCGGTCCTGACCCTCGTGTGCGTCGACGGCTTGGGATATCGGGAGGCGGCCACCGTGCTCGACGTTCCGATCGGCACGATTATGAGTAGGCTGGCGCGGGCCCGGCGGGATTTGCACGAAAAGC
Organism: Acetobacteraceae bacterium; assembly: GCA_965246915.1. Lineage (GTDB taxonomy): Bacteria > Pseudomonadota > Alphaproteobacteria > Acetobacterales > Acetobacteraceae > CAVRQM01. The sequence goes on along the minus strand of CBDFGB010000033.1, from coordinate 114,838 downwards.
TGGCAACCCAGGCGGTGGCGCGGGGTGGCGCCGTGTTGCCGCTGACGCCGCCGCTGAACCGGGTCCAGCCATGAAGGATCGTATTCACGTGGACCAGATGCTGGTGGCGTATGTCGATGGCGAATTGGACGCCGCCGCCGCCGCCGAGGTGGAACGCCTGATCGCGGAAGACCTCAAGATTCGCGCCGATGTCGAGATGTTCCGCCAGACCGCCATGTTGCTGCGAGCCGCTTGCGGCGAACAGAACTATGCCCTGGCGCCGGGCTCGCGCTCCGCGATCGTTTCGCGCCGACGGCCCGAATGGCGGGTCTTTGCGATCGCGGCAGGCGTCGTGTTGGCCGCCGGTTGCTTCGGCGCCGGCTTCGCCGCGCGGAACTGGTTCACGGACCCGGTCATTGACGACGTCGCTGAATATCACGCGGTGTTTTCTCGCGAGACGACCCGAATGGCGGAGCTGACACCGGACCGCGCGGGCGAACTCGTGGCCTGGCTCGGCGCGCGTCTCGGTCGTCGATTGGCGGTGCCGGATCTGAACGTGGCGGGTCTTCGCTTCGCGGGCGGACGCATGCTCGTGATCGGCGGCGAGCCGGCGGCAGACTTTCTCTACACGCGCGACCGCGGCGCACCGGTCGCAGTGTGCGTCGTCCGCGGGAACAAGGCCCCCGCCGCGGTGCGGATCGTCGAGCGCGACGACCTGCGCGTCGCGGCGTGGAGCGAAGGCGGCTACACGTTCCTCGTGGTGGGCGACCTGGATGCCCCCACGGCACGCCGACTGGCCAATATCGTCGCGTCCCAACTCGAAAGCTGAGTGGAGAGCACCAGGGCGGCAACGGGCGTCGTCGCAATAATCGCAAGCTGCGTCGCTCTCCGTGCGCACGACATCCAGGACGAGATCGATCAAGATCCAATGGAATACAGTTACGTCCTGGTTCGTCATATCCGTGTGGGGCAGTGCCTCACACCACGATCAAACAAAATACAACAACAAGGGAATTTCCGAATGCGGTATCTCATGATGTCTCTGCTGTTTGCTTTCGCCGTGACGGCCTCGGTAGCCGTCTCGCCACGCAAAGCGGAGGCCGCAGGGTGCTATTATTGCGGCGGCGGCGGCGACAAATCGGGGGGGTCGAAGTCCGGCGGCGGCTCTGGCGGCGGTGGCGGCGGCGGCAAGCACAGCACTCCTGGTCACCCCTGATCGAGGCGGCCCGTGCCGCGATAGACGCGGCCCGGGCCGTGCCCCACCACGAAACGGAGATGAGCATGCGACAGATCCTTCGCTCGGTCATTTTTGCTACGGCCGTGGTAACGATCGCCGTTGTCGCCGCGGGCCTCGCCGCGATCGCGGCGACCGGGCGAGTGGTCGTGGTCGATTTGGCGGACACCACGTCGACACCGCCACGCGGCAGTATGGCGGTGATCGCCAGCACCCTTCGCGTGAAGGCGGGCGACGTCACCTTTCGCGTGGCGAACCGCTCGAGCACACTCGTACACGAAATGTTGGTGGTGCCGTTGGCGGGCACGCCCCAGCCGCTTCCGTACGACGCGGCGTCTGACAGACTCGACGAGGCTCGGCTGACGTCGGTCGGTGAAATACCGGAACTTGATCCGGGGAAGGGCGGCCAATTGCGGGTGCGGCTCGCGCCCGGCCTTTACGCGCTGCTGTGCAATCAGCCGGGTCACTATAATGCAGGTATGACAGCGACCTTGAACGTGACGCCTTAAGGGGGACGCCGTCACGACGACGTTTGGCCCATTCGCTCACTCGCTCGCCGCCACTGGCAGCCCTGGCATCGCGCCGGCCGAACGCGGTGGCGGGGCCCAGGGCCGCGCGCCGGTCGCCTCGCTAGCCGTCTCGATCCGCACTCGCCCCGGCCCATCGAGCCACACGGCGTGCGCGCCGCGCCGCCAGACGCTGAACCGATCGATGATCGCAGCACCCGCCGGGCAGCGCAGCCGCACCGGTTCAGCGGCGACGATCAGCGCCGTGGCGCAGTCCGCTGCCTCCGGCGGCTTACGCGCGATCCACACCTCGCCGCCGCCGAGCCGGGCGCGGCAGCCGTCCGACCCGCAGGCGATCGCGCCGGCCGCCGCCTCGCCGTCCTGCGGCAACTTGTCCATCGCCTCGGCGACCCATGCGGCGAGCCAGGCGTCGCGGGTGAATGGCGAGGCGCCCGAACGCTGTTCCGCGAACACGCCGGCCGGCGTGCGCACGCCGATCAACCTCGCATCGGCCGAAACCAGCACATCCGGCGGCCGCACGAAAGCCGAGGTGGCGAGGCCGGCCACGATGCCCACGATGCCGAGCAGACGGACTCTGCCTCGCCAGATGCCGAGCCAAACCATACCGAGCGAAAGCGCCGCGAGCCCCACCGGCGACGGCGGCGGTGCCGGTAACACAGCGGCGGGCCAAGCCGCCACGGTATGAGCGATCCATAGCAGGCCGACCTCGCCCCAACCCATCGGAACAAGCGCCAGATGTTCCAGGCCGAACGGCATGAGCGCCAGCGCCAGCATTCCCCAGGACATGATCCAAAGGCCGGTCAGCGGCTCGGCGACCATGTTCGACAGCACGTAGTAAATCTGAATCCGGCCGAAATGATACTGTCCATACGGCGCCGAAGCGGTGCCGGCCAGCAGGCTGGTCAACGCCGCCGCGACGAGGAAACGACCCAGTCGCCGGCCATATGTCCCGTCCCCCTCGAGCCGCCGCAGCCATGGACGCAGCGCCTCGTAGCCAGCGATGAGCGCCAGCACGGCGGAAAAGCTCATCTGAAAGCTCACGCCCAGCGCCTCGTTCGGGGCGACCGCCATGATCGCCGCGAGCGCGAGCGCGAGCGCCCGCAGCGACAAGGCCCGCCGGCCCGCGAGCACCGCGAGAACGACGAGGCAGGCCATGCCGAAGCTGCGCAAGATTGGCACCTGCGCTCCAGTCATCAGCATGTAGAATCCGCCCACGCAGATCGAGGCAACGGCAGCGATCGCTTTGCCCGGCAGCCGCAGCGCCGCGTAGGGCACCGCCGCGATGCCGAGGCGGATCGCCGCGAAGACGATTCCCATGACGATTGCGATGTTGAGGCCGGACACCGCCAGCAGGTGCGCCAACCCCGAATCCCGGAACGCGGCGCGGTCCTCGGGCGAAATCGCCGACTGGCTGCCGGTCAGCAGGCTCGACGCGATGCCCGCCTGCATCGGCGGCAAGGAGGCGGCGATCCGCCGATTGATCGCCTCCGCGGTTCGCTCCGGCAGACGCGCGAGCCATCCCGCGTCCGGATGCCCGAGCGGCTCGGCGGGGCCGAGCGCGAAGCCATATGCGCCGATGCCGTTGAAAAACGCGTCGCGTCGCAAATCCCAGCCCCCCGGATAGGACGGAGGCGCCGGCGCGCTCAGCATCGCGCGCACCCGGAGGCGATCGCCGGCCCTGGGCTCGACCGCGCCGTCCGCCGCCTCGCGAAGCCGCAGCCTGACCGAGCGGGGCACCGGGGCCGCGACCAGTCCGGGCAGGCTCGGCGCGGGCTGACCGGCTTTGCGCGTGGCTGGTGCCGCGAGGAGTTCCGGGGCCGCGAGCGTCACGCGCAGGCCACGCGGCAGCCGCTCCATCGTCTCGACCGTGCCGGTCACGATCACCGCACGTCTCGGCGCGTCAAGCAGCGGCGGCGCGCGCCATGTCGCCCATTGCGCCGACAGCACGCCGAGCGAGGCGGCGAGAGCCGCGATCGGCGGCATCCGCCACCAGCGCCGCCGCCGCAGGCCCGCGGCGGCGGACGCGAACGCAATGCACAATGCGATCCCAAGCCAGCGCGGCGGCTCGTCGGGGCGCGACAGCTCGACGACCACGCCCGCGGTCATGCACACCGGCAACCACAGCGCCCAGCGTCCCGTCTGCTGTTCGGCCCATGCCGCGAGCGCCCTCAGCCCGGCCCGCCAGGTCGAGGCAAGTCGACCGCGCTCGGCCGCAAGAGGCAACGATAACGATTGCACGAGACGATCCTATCCCGTGTGCCATCGATCTGCGACAGCGGCGATTGCCTCGCGCAAGGGGGGCGGTAATCTGCGGCGCGGCGGCGACCGGACGCCGGGGGAACGTGCCATGAAGGCCAACATGATTGCCGCTGTCGCCGCTCTCGGCGGACTGTTGTTCGGCTACGACACCGGGGTCATTTCGGGCGCATTGCTTTTCATCAAGGACGTCTTCCAGCTTTCCCCGGCCATGCAAGGGCTGGTGGCCGGCATCGCGCTCGCCGGCGCGGTGGTGGGTGCCCTGGTGGCCGGCACGCTTTCGGACATGTTCGGCCGGCGACCGGTGATTCTGGTCACCGCCCTGGCCTTCATCGCCGGGGGCGTGATTTCGGCCATCGCACCCGAGCTGTGGACGTTGCTGGCCGGTCGCGTCGTCGTCGGCGTGGCGATCGGCGTCGCCTCGATGGTCTGCCCGCTCTATCTGGCGGAGATCGCACACGCCAAGCAGCGGGGCGGCGTGGTCTCGCTGAACCAGCTCTGCATCACGCTCGGGATTCTGATCTCCTATCTGGTTGGCTTCGCCCTCTCGGGGGTGACGGACGGCTGGCGTTGGATGCTGGGGCTGGGCGGCGTGCCTGGCATCATTCTGGCGCTTGGCATGCTGATCCTGCCGGAAAGCCCACGCTGGCTTGCCGGTCACGGGCGGAACGAGGCGGCGGCGGCGGCACTGCGCCGCCTACGGCCCGACGAGGATGTCGATGCCGCATTGGCGGAGTTGCGCTCGGATCTCCGGGAGGAAGGCAAGCTGCTGCCTTGGTCGGCGCTGCTCGCGCCGCGCATGCGGATGCCGCTGACCATCGGCATGGGGCTGGCCATGTTCCAGCAGATCACCGGCATCAACACGGTGATCTATTTCGCGCCGCAGATTTTCCAGGCGGCCGGGCTGTCCTCGGCGTCCGCCTCGATCCTGGCCACCGCCGGCGTGGGGGCGGTCAATGTGGCCCTGACCATCGTGGCCATCTGGCTGATCGACCGGGTCGGCCGCCGCCCTCTATTGCTGTGGAGCCTCGGCGGCATGGGGGTCGCGCTGGTGGCCCTCGCCGGCGGTTTCGCGTTCGGCGCGCAGGGCAGCGTGGGCTGGCTGACGGCGGCTTCGCTTGCCGCCTATGTCGCGTTTTTCGCGGTCGGGCTAGGGCCCGTGTTCTGGCTGCTGATCTCGGAGATCTTTCCGCTCGCGCTGCGCGGCCGGGCGATGAGTGTGGCGTCGGTGTCGAACTGGGGCTTCAACCTGCTCGTGACGCTGACCTTTCTGTCGCTGATCGAGGCGTTCGGCCAAGTCGGCACGTTCCTGATCTACGCGGTGCTGACCGCGGCCGCTCTGGTGTTCACGGCAGCCTTGGTGCCGGAGACCAAGGGCCGCAGCCTGGAGGAGATCGAGGCCGACCTGGGGGCGGAGCCGGTAACTGCAGGGAGATAAGCGGTGGGCTGCTGCCGAATGCGGGCGAGGTCATCATCGAGTTACGCAAGCTCGTCGATTATGCGCTGATTTCCTGTCATCCACACGGTCGGCACAAGGCGCGGGGGTTCAAAGTGCTCGGAACTGGCCCCGACAAAGTCGACGTGCTTGTGTTTAAACCCGTGATACAATCAATCTTGCTGCTTGCACTATCCATCGGATTTGTCGGGTGCACGAGTGTCCCTAGCAAGGCAATTTTGTATCCGATGACACTCGAAAAAATGTCTCTGATCAGCAATTGACGCTGCTGCTGGATTCCATCCGAGGCACTAACGAGAAGGCTAACAACCTTCATAAGGTGGACCAAAACCTAGCGGCTTCCGGTCTGCAAAGACTCTCCGCAGCTCAGACAATGGGTTCATTTGTTGCGTCTCAAGTTCAACAGAGTGCATTTCCTAACAACCCTTTACATGGAGTGAACTGGGAAAAGGTCTTTAGCAATTGTGGGGTGTCACCAATTTAGTTTTGTAGCGATATCGACCAAAGTCTCCGCTATCTCCGATATAGGCAGCAGTGACCCGAACTTCCCTCAGGGCGGCAACGCGAGCTCCGCGGGTGATTCAGGGGCCGCCCCCCCCCTCAACAGCGGAGCGGTTTGCCCCTAGACCGGCGGCATGACCGTCCGCACCCGCTTCGCCCCCAGCCCCACCGGCCTGCTGCACATCGGCGGTGCCCGCACCGCCCTGTTCAACTGGCTGTTCGCCCGCCACCACGGCGGCGAATTTCTCCTCCGCATCGAGGACACCGATCGCGAGCGCAGCACCGAGCAGGCCGTTCAAGTCATCCTGGAGGGACTCGACTGGCTCGACCTCGCCGCCGACAATGCGCCGGTGTTCCAGTCCACGCGACAGGCTCGCCACACCGAGGTGGCGCTCGCCATGCTCGAGTCCGGCCACGCCTATCGCGCCTACGATACCGTCGAGGAACTCGCCGCCGCGCGCGACCTCGCCCGCGCCGAGAAGCGGCCGCCACGTTATGATGGGCGGTGGCGCGACCGCGATCCTGGCGACGCGCCCGTCGGCGTCGCGCCCGTGATCCGGCTGCGCGCGCCGCAGACCGGCCACACGCTGGTCGCAGATCTCGTGCAGGGCGAGGTCCGCGTCGCCAACGCCGAACTCGACGACATGATCATCCTGCGCAGCGACGGCACGCCGACCTATCTGCACGCCGTCGTCGTCGACGACCACGACATGGACATCACCCATGTCATCCGGGGCGACGATCATCTCACGAACACGTTCCGACAGCTCCAAGTTTACGAAGCGATGGGCTGGAAAGCGCCGGCATTCGCCCACATCCCGCTGATCCACGGCGCGGACGGCGCGAAGCTGTCGAAGCGTCACGGCGCGGTCAGCGTATTGGACTTCCGCGAGCAGGGTTTTCTGCCCGAAGCGCTGTGCAACTACATCCTGCGCCTCGGCTGGGCCTCAGGCGACAGCGAAATCCTGACCCGCGACGAGGCGATCGGTCTGTTCGACCTCGACGGCGTCGGACGCGCGGCCAGCCGGTTCGACTACACGAAATTGACCCACATCAACGGCGTCTGGCTGCGCGGCGCCGATGACGGCCGGCTCGCCGCCGACGTGCTCGCGCGGCTGCGGACCATGGCCGGGGTGACCGTCGACACGACAGCCGAGGTGCGGGTCCGCACCCTCATGCCGGGCCTGAAAGAGCGCGCGAAGACCGTCGCCGAACTCGCCGACATGTCTTCGTTCCTGGTGCGCACGCCGCCTTTGCCGATGGAGCCGAAGGCGGCCGCGTTGCTCGGCGAATACGGCCGCGAGATACTTGGCGAACTCGCCGCGGAGCTAGCAACGGCCGCGTTCGAGCCAGTCACGCTCGACGCGACGTTGCGCGGTGTCGCCGAACGCCGGTCGCAGAAACTCGCGGTCGTGGCGCAACCCCTGCGCGCCGCCCTGACCGGCAGCATCGCCAGCCCGCCGATCGACGCGACCCTGGTGGCGCTCGGCCGCGACGAGGTCCTCGCCCGCATCCGGGCCGCGATCGGGTGAGCCGCCACCTGCTCGGCATCGAGGGCATGCACAAGCCGCACATCGCGGCCCTGCTGGATCTTGCCGAAAGCTACGCGCTGCTGAACCGCTCGGGCAAGACCGCGCGCGACCGGCTGCGCGGCCGGACCCTGATCAACATGTTCTTCGAGGACAGCACACGCACGCTGACCAGCTTCGAGCTGGCGGGCAAACGGCTTGGCGCGGACGTCATCAACATGGGCATCTCGACCAGCAGCGTGAACAAGGGCGAGACCCTGCTCGACACCGCCGCCACGCTGAACGCGATGCAGTGCGACCTGTTGGTCGTGCGCCACGGCCAGAGCGGCGCGCCCGCGTTGCTGGCGCGAAAGGTCGACGCGGCGGTCATCAACGCCGGCGACGGCACGCACGAACACCCGACGCAGGCGCTGCTCGACGCGCTGACCATCCGCCGCCGCACCGGCCGGCTAGAGGGCTTGGTCGTCGCCATCTGCGGCGACATTCTGCACAGCCGGGTGGCGCGCTCGAACGTACTGCTGCTCGCGACCATGGGCAGTGTCGTCCGGCTGGTCGGGCCGCCCACCCTGATGCCGCCCGAGGCGGACCGGCTCGGTGCCGGAATATTCTTCGACATGAGGCAGGCTTTGGACGGGGCCGACATCGTCATGATGCTGCGTCTGCAGCGCGAGCGGATGACCGCGGGCTTTGTCCCCAGCGCTCGCGAATACGCCAGGTTCTACGGCCTGGATGCGCGAAAACTTGCCTGGGCGAAGCCGTCCGCACTCGTGATGCATCCCGGCCCGATGAACCGCGGCGTGGAGATCGACAGCGCCATCGCCGACGATTCTTCGCGCAGCGTCATCCAGGAGCAGGTCGAGATGGGCGTCGCCGTGCGCATGGCAGTTCTGGATATGCTTTCGCGGCCGGCTGGACGATGACCGATCTGCTCATCGAGCGCGTGCGCCTGCTGGACCCCGCGAACGGTGTCGACGCGCCCGGTGCGCTGCTGGTGCGCGATGGCCGCATTCTTGACCATGGCCCGGCGCTTGGCCGACCGGACGGTTGCGGGATCATCGACGGCGGCGGGGCGATCCTGTGTCCCGGTCTGGTCGACATGCGCGTCGGCATCGGCGAGCCCGGTGGCAGCTACAAGGAGAGTGTCGCGGGCTGCGCCGAGGCGGCAGCCGCCGGCGGGATCACCACACTGGCCGCCCTGCCCGACACGACGCCGGCGATCGACGAGCCGGCTTTGGTCCGCCTGCTGCGCTCGCGCGGCGAGGAGACCGGCAGCGTGACGATCCTACCGTATGGCGCGCTGACCCGTGGCTGCGCGGGAGAGGAAATGGCCGAACTCGGGTTGCTGCGCGAGGCCGGCGCCGTGGCATTCACCGATGGCGGGCGGACCATCGCTTCGGCGAGGTTGCTGCGGACGGCGCTGCTGTACGCGAAGAATTTCGGTGCCATGATCGTGCAGCACCCGGAGGAGCCGTCGCTTGCGCGCGGCGGGGTCGCCACAGAGGGCGAGCGGGCGACCCGCATGGGCCTGCCCGGCATCCCGGCCGAGGCCGAGGCCATCCAGGTGTCCCGCGACATCGCGCTCGCCCGGTTGACGGGCGGCGCGATCCATTTCGCCCATGTTTCGACCGGCGCGGCCGTGGATTTGGTTCGGCGCGCGAAGGACGAGGGCCTCTCGGTCACCTGCGACACCGCGCCACCTTATTTCGATTTGAACGAGACGGCGATCGGCGACTGGCGCACCTATTGCTGCCTGTCCCCGCCGCTGCGGGCGGAGGCGGACCGGCTCGCCGTTCTGGCTGGCTTGGCGGACGGCACGATCGACGCGGTGGCCAGCGACCACCAGCCCCGCGCCGCCGACGACAAGCGCGTGCCGTTCGCGCAGGCGGTGCCGGGTGGGACGGGATTGGTCACGCTCTTGGGCCTATTGCTGGCGCAGGTGCAGGGCGGCGCGCTGTCGCTGTGCCGCGCGGTCGAACTCGTGACCGGACGCCCGGCGCGTTTGCTGGGCAGCGAGGCCGGCACTCTGGCGCGCGGGGCCGCGGCCGATCTGTGCCTGTTCGATCCGGAGCGCATCTGGCAGGTGGTCTCTGGGGCGCTCCCTGGTCGGGCGCAGAACACGCCGTTCGACGGGCGGGCGCTGGAGGGGCGCGTGCTGGGGACGTTCAAGGCGGGGGTTCGGGTGTTTGCGACGGACCAAATCCCCCGAGAGACATAGCGACGCCCGAGGCTCCCGCGAAGGCGATCTCACCTGCAACATGCGCGGCCTCAGGCCCTCGCGCCACCTATCGCGAGCGATCCGGAAGGCAGCCGCCTGCACCGCCTGCGGCCATCTACGACACAAACGATCTCGCTGTACGCCCTGAGTTGAGTAGCGGTTGCTATCCGGCTTGCGTTACAGGACGTCGTGTGGAATGTTCCACGATAGACCATGAGCTAGCGAGAGCCGTGATGCGTGGGCTGGTCGGACTGCTTCTATTCTTTTTTCTGGCGGATTGCGGCCTGCGAGGCGATCTTGCCGGGCGGAATGTGAGCACTGCAGGCGCAGGGGTTTTGTTCGGCGAGTCGCGTGGTCATTTTGATCTGAGCAGTTACAGCGAACCCTATGATCAGGCCAGACTTTCGGAGGTTATAGCGTCAGCGGCTCCCTCCTGGAGCAAAGCTCACACGTCCACGGCGTCAGGCGATCCGCTTGCCTTCGAGAAGGCCGCCTCAAGCTTTGGCATTGGACTCTACGAGCCAAATACGACGACAGACGTCGAGCTCCAAACAAGACAGAACGAAATTCGTGACTCACGGAATGAAATTCAAGGATTTCTTCTCACGATTTCGACAAACAAGTGCAATCAATACAAACTGCATCTCCGGGAGTCGTCTGCTTTGGCAACGTTCTCGCTCGGGTCTCTCGCGACGGGCTTGGGGGCGGTCGGAGCCGTCTTCAGCAACGGCACATCGCAAATCCTGTCGGGCCTGTCGGGAGCGACGAGCGGCATTAATGCAGAGTATAATCGCGACATCTTATCGAACGTGGCAAGCGCGGTCATCATTCCCGGTATAGACAAGCAACGGTCGGCGCTACGGCAGTCCATTGCGTCCCGGCAATGCTACGGCATTTCGTCCTACCCGCTCAGCGTTGCGCTGAACGACGTGGTCCAATACCACAGCGCGTGCAGCACTGACGTAGGGATCGCTGCGGCCAGCCAAGCTTTGGGGCAGACGTCTGAGGCGCCGAATCCGACTGCTGTAAAGGCTGCCGTCCTCGCCTCAATTGACCTACACAAGGCACTCTATGGCAGCGCCAGTGCCAAGACCGCGAAAAAGACTCCAGCAGACGCCGGGCCAGCGGCGGGGGTGCCCCAAACTGCGACAGCCGTTCAGCCACAGCCCAACAAGGAACCACTTTTGGGGAGCGAGATCGTTCTGCCTACATGCGGTCCGCTCGACAGGAATGGCGTCCAAATCCAGGGCCTGGGCGATACGAAATGATGGACGACGGTCCTGAAGCGAACAGCGAGCCGTGCACCGTTTCCACGTCGAAGCCAACTCTTGAACGTAGCCTGGAGGCGCGCGGCGTTTCGTTAGCTCGTCGAGTGGAGCCTGACAGCAATGTTGTTGGAGGATGCAGCCGCGTATCCAGCGCGAACCGCTCCTGCGCTCGAACCGAGTAGGCACCCGCCGCCACCGACGCCACAAAGATCGCGTTCCAGCTATGGACCGACACCGCGTTGGGAAACAGAACAAACTTGTGCCGCGCGAGCAGCGCATCGCCATAGGCGCGCTGCCCGTCGCCCGGCGTGCCGGGACGCGCCCAATTGGGGTTGGGCAGAGACTCCGGCATCACGACATGAACACTCGAAAAATCGTCCATCGTGGCCGACGTCAAAACATGGGGTTCCGTGTCCAAGGCACGAAAACCTTTATGAACCGCGACCTCAAGAATGGCGTTTGACGGATCGACGGAGCAATACACCGCGGCCACGCCGACGCTATGCCACCGTCCACCGAATTTTCGCCCCCCCTCCCCGCTGTCCCAACTCGCGCTGAACTTTGCCTGATCGAGACGCCACTGTACAAGCCCGCCGCCGCCGAACGGCGCGGGCAGCGGCGTCACGTGTAGACGCCGTACTCGACGCGGCCGAGATGGTCCTCGACCAAGCGCGTGCCGACAGACGTCGCCAGGAAGTCGATCGGGCGACGCTGATCCAGACCGATGGCGGGCCGTTCCAGCCATTCCTCCGCCTCCCGCTGGGTGCCCAACAGAGCGATCGCCCTGCTGAGAACCTCGGCGAACTTCAAGGTCTTGCCGCCCTGCTCGGGGCTCAGCGGCTTGGCGCGATTCTCCTTGAGGCGCCGGTCGACCGGCCAAAAGCGGTCGGACCCGGCCTACGACATGACCGCCGGTTTCGGGCCCCCGGTCGCCCAATCCAGCAGCATCGCGGTGTGGACGACCGGCACCGTGGCGGCCGAGGCGAGTTGTGTCATGCAGCCGATATTGCCGGTGGCGATCACCTCGGGCCCGATCCGCGCTATATTGGCCAGCTTACGGTCGCGCAATTGCGTCGCGATCACCGGCTGCAACAGGTTGTAGGTGCCGGCCGAGCCGCAGCAGAGATGCCCCTCTGGCACCTCCAGCACCGTGAAACCGGCGGCGGCCAGCAGCGATTTGGGCTGCGCGCGGATCTGCTGGCCATGCTGCAACGAACAGGCGGCGTGGTAGGCGACCCGCAATCCCACGGGATGCGCGGGCGTTCGCAATCCGATGTCCGCCATGACCTCGGTGATGTCGCGCGCCAGGCCCGAGACCCGCGCGGCCTTTGCCGCATACGCGGGATCGGTGCGAAGCATGAAGCCGTAGTCCTTGACCGTGGTGCCGCACCCCGACGCGTTCACCACGACCGCGTCGAGGCCGCCGTCGTCGATCTCGCGCGTCCACGCATCGATGTTCCTGCGCGCATAGTCGTGGCCGCCCTGCCCCAGATGATGCGTGAGCGCGCCGCAACAGCCGGCGCCACGGGCCACGACGACCTCGCAGCCGTGCCGCGTCAGCAAACGGATCGTCGCCGCGTTGATCTCCGGATCGAGGACACGCTGCGCGCAACCGGTCAGCAGCGCCACGCGACGTAGCCGCTTGCCCTCCGGTCGAAACACCTGCGGCCGGTCGGCGGATGACGCGGCCGGCAAATGCTTCGGCGCCAGCGCGAACAGCGGACGAAGTTTCGCCGGCATGAACCGAGCGACCGGCCGCGCCAGTTGCGCGCCGCGCACCGCCGCGCGAAACAACGCAGGGCGTGGCAACACGAACCCGAGCACCCGGCGGAGCATCCGATCCAGCAACGGCCGCCGATAGGTGCGCTCGATATGCTCGCGCGCATGGTCGACCAGATGCATGTAGTTCACGCCCGACGGGCAGGTCGTCATGCACGACAGGCACGACAGGCAGCGATCGATATGTTTGACCACCGTCTCGCTGGCGGGACGGTCGTTCTCCAGCATGTCCTTGATGAGATATATGCGGCCGCGCGGGCTATCAAGCTCGTCGCCCAGCAGCGTGTAGGTCGGGCACGTCGCCGTGCAGAACCCGCAATGCACGCAAGTGCGCAGGATCCTCTCGGACTCTTTCGTGTCGGGATCGGCGAGCTGGGCGGCGGTGAAATTCGTTTGCATCGCGCCTCAGACTCCTGCGTACAAGCGACCGGGATTCAGTATTCCGCACGGATCGAACCCGTTCTTGACCCGCGCCGACAAGCCCGCCAACGGCACGGCGAGCGGCTGGAACACGTCGACCGCCGCGCGCAAGCCCTCGCTCGCACGCACGAGCGTTGCATGACCGTCGCCGACCGAGGCGATCGCGGCACGCACCGCCGCCGCCCCGCCATCCGCGCCCTCGGCGGCGATCCATATGAGTCCGCCGCCCCAATCGTAGAACCACGAGGCGGCCGTGGCGCGGCCGACGGCGCCAGCGACCAGCGGACCGCTCGCGGGCGGCACCGAGATGCGCCAAACCGCCCGATCGCGCGGCTCGGCCAGCGGCGTCACGTCAGCGATCGCCCGCCACACCCTCGCACTTTCGGCCATGTCGAGCGTCGATGTCTCGCCTCGGTCGGCCAGCATATCCCGCAGTTCGACGATACGATGCGCCACCGACGGCTCGGGACCCTCGATCCGCAGCAGTGTCATCGCGACGGCCGCGTTCGCGCGGTCGGCCGGCAGATGCGCGGCCCCTGACACTTCGTGGGGCGAGTTCAGGCCCTCGGTCAGCGCCGCGACCGCGTCCGTGTCGGACAATCCGTGGACGACGACGGTGCGCGCCACCTCCGGCCGTGGCAGCACTTTGATCGACGCCTCGGTCAACGCCGCCAGCGTGCCGTATGCGCCCGCCACCAGCTTGCACAGATCGTAGCCGGTGACGTTCTTGACCACCTTGCCGCCGGCCTTGAAGATCTCTCCGCGCCCGTTCACCGCGGAAAATCCCAGAAGGTGGTCGCGCGCGGCTCCCGCCTTGATGCGGCGGGGGCCGGCGAGGTTGCACGAGATCGTGCCGCCCAACGTCGGTTCGCGATCGGCCGTGCCCAGCAGGGCGCGCCAGTCGGGCGGCTCGAACGCCAGCATCTGGCCTCGCGCCGCCAGCGCCGCCTCGATCGCCGCCAGCTTCGTGCCGGCAGCCGCCGTCAGCACCAGTTCCGCCGGCTCGTAGTCGCCGATACCCGACAACGCGGACAGGTCGAGCGTGTGTTCCGCCTGCGACGGCCGGCCCAGGCCGCGCTTGGAGCCGCCAGCCACCAACTCCAAAGGCTGCGCGTCGGCCACCGCCCAGCGCACGACCGATGCGACATCCTCGGCTGTCTCGGGGCGATAGACCGCCATCAGAAGCGCGGCAATTCCGGGAAGCGCGTGGCACCGCGGTGCACGTGCACGCGCCCCAGCTCGGCGCAGCGATGCAGCACCGGAAAGACTTTTCCGGGATTGAGCAAACCGTCCGGATCGAACGCGCATTTGACGCGCTGCTGTTGCGCGAGGTCGATTTCGGAAAACATCTCGCCCATGAGGTCGCGTTTCTCGACGCCGACGCCGTGCTCGCCGGTCAGCACGCCGCCGACCTCGACGCACAGCTTCAGGATGTCGGAGCCGAACGCCTCGGCGCGGTCCAACTCGCCCGGCACGTTCGCGTCATACAGGATCAGCGGATGCAGATTGCCGTCGCCGGCATGGAACACGTTGGCGACCCGCAGCCCGTGCGTCTCCGACATCTCCCGCATGCGCGCCAGCACGACCGGCAAGGTGCGACGCGGGATCGTGCCGTCCATGCAATAATAATCGGGTGAAATCCGACCGACCGCGCCGAACGCCGCCTTGCGACCGGCCCAGAACGCATTCCGCTCGTCCTCGCTGCGGCTGACCTTGGCCGACACCGCGCCGTTGGCACCGGCGATACGCTCGACCTGTTCGATCAGGTGGTCGACCTCCGGCGCGCAGCCGTCTAGTTCGACGATGAGCAGCGCCTCGACGTCGAGCGGGTAGCCGGCGTGGACGAAATCCTCGGCCGCCCTGATCGCGAGGCGATCCATCATTTCCATCCCGCCCGGGATGATGCCGGTGCCGATGATCTGGGCGACGCATTCGCCAGCCTGCTCGCTGCTGGGAAACCCGATCAGCACCGCGCGCGCGGTGGGCGGTTTGCGCAGCAGACGGACCGTGACTTCGGTGACCACGCCCAGCAGCCCCTCGGACCCGGTCACGATACCCATGAGGTCGTATCCGGGAGCGTCGAGCGCCTTGCCGCCGAGACGGAGAATCTCGCCGTCCATGGTGACCAGCTCGACGCCCAGCAAATTGTTCGTCGTCAGGCCGTATTTCAGGCAATGCACGCCGCCGGAATTCTCTGCGACGTTGCCGCCGATCGAGCAGGCGATCTGACTGGACGGGTCGGGCGCGTAGTAGAAACCGGCGTGCTGGACGGCGGCGGTGATGCCAAGGTTCGTCACGCCCGGCTGCACCACGGCGCAGCGATTGGCGAAGTCGATATCGAGGATGCGGTTGAACTTTCCCATGCCTAGAAGCACCGCGTCCCCCAGCGGCAGCGCGCCGCCCGACAGCGATGTGCCCGACCCGCGCGGCACGATTTTCACGCCCATCCGCTTGCAGGCGCGCATCACCTCGACGACCTGCGCCGTCGTGCTCGGAAGCACCACCACCATCGGCAGGGTGTGATACGCGGTCAGACCGTCGCTCTCATACGGACGACGCCCGGCCTCGCTGTCGATGACCCCCTCGCCCGGCACGATTTTCTGCAGCTCGGCCACGATATGCGTGCGGCGGGCCAACACGTCGCGGTCGAGTTCGGGCATGGTGATCATCGCGTGCTCCCGGTCATCACGTGCTCCCTAACATGGCACGGCCGCCAATCAAGCAAACGGGCAAGCAGACGCCTTGCACTTCAGCCGTGGCCGCCCTTCTGCGGGTCCATGCAAAAGAACGTCCACGATTTCCCACGCCCGCCGGCCCTGGAGCGGGAGCCCCGGCCCATCCGGATCGTCTTCGCCGGCGAGATCATCGCCGAGACGACCGCGGCGCTCAGGGTGCTCGAGACCACGCATCCGCCGACCTACTATCTGCCGATCGCCGCGTTCCGGCCCGGAATCCTGGTCCCCGAGCGCCGCCGAAGTTTCTGCGAATGGAAGGGCTCGGCGATCTACTATTCGATCGTGGCGGGCGGCCGCAGCGCGGCTGACGTTGCGTGGGGCTACCCCGAGCCGTCGCACCCCTACCAGGCGCTGCGCGATCATGTCGCGGTCTACGCCGGTCCGATGGATGCCTGCTTCGTCGGTGACGAGCGCGTCACGCCGCAGCCCGGCGGCTTTTACGGCGGCTGGATCACCGCCGACCTGACCGGGCCGTTCAAGGGCGGACCCGGCACCGAATTCTGGTAATCCGCCGGCCCCGTCTGCGCACGAAAGTTCGCAAACGACGCTCCCGCGTGTGGACGCCTGGCGCGGCGCACGGCTAAGTTGGCGCGTCGCGTACGGAGACGCACCCTGCCGCATCCCGGAATTTCCCAACTCGTCGCGGTGATCGGCGCGGGCAGTGTTGGGGTGGCCTGGGCCATTGTCTTCGCCGCGGCGGGCCGGATGGTGAACCTCTACGATCCCGATCCAGCGCGACGCGACGCGATCGGCCCTGAGATCGCGCAACGGGCCGAGGATCTCGCCCGGGCCGGACTGGGCGGCGAGATCGGCGATCGCATCCGGGTCACCGGCGACCTGCGGGGGGCGGTGGCAGGCAGCGGCCACGTCCAGGAATGCGCGCCGGAAAGCCTGTCGCTAAAACGCGATCTGTTCGCGGAACTCGACGGCCTGGCCCCGCCTAGCACGCCGCTGGCCAGTTCGTCGTCGTTCCTGCCCGCATCGGCCATCGCGGCGGATCTGCCGGGTTGCGCCCGCTGTCTGGTCGCCCATCCCGGCAATCCGCCGACGCTCCTGCGCATCGTGGAACTCGTACCGGCGTCGTTCACCGATCCTGCGGTCGTCGACCGGACCGAGACGCTGCTGCGCGGCGTTGGCATGATCCCGATCCGGCTTAGGCGCGAGATCGAGGGGTTCGTGTTCAATCGCCTGCAGGGAGCCGTGCTGCGCGAGGCTTACTGCCTGGTACGCGATGGCGTCGTGAACGCCGCCGATCTCGATCGGGTCATGACGGAGGGCCTCGGTCCGCGCTGGGCGGTGATCGGCCCGTTCGAGACCGCCGACCTCAATAGCCGAGGCGGCATCGCTGCGCACGCCGAGCGGATGGGACCGGCCTATGCCCGCATGGGGGCCGAGCGTGGGCAGGACGATCCCTGGACCGCCGATCTGGTCGCCGGTGTCGAGGCCGAACGCCGCGCCGCGCTGCCGCTCGCCCGCTGGGACGAGCGGGTCCGCTGGCGCGACCGGGTTCTGATGGCGCTGGTGCGCGCGAAGAAGGCGGCGCTTGCGTGACGACCGTGGAAATACGGTTCGAGGGTCGGCCCGTCTCCGCCCGGATTGGCGACACTATCGCGGCGAGCCTGACCGCGTGCGGCGAGTTGGGGCTGCGACACACGTCGGGCGGCGACTTGCGCGGCATGTTCTGCGGCATGGGCGTCTGCCAGGACTGCCTCGTTGTCGTGGACGGAACGCCCGATCTTCGCGCCTGCATGACCAAGGTGACGGGGCGGCACGACATCCGCCGCCAGCCCGCCCTGACGCCGCTCAGCATCCGGACGGCCGCGCCACCGGATGCGCCGGAATTGCCGGTCGAGACGCCTGACCTGGCCATTCTGGGCGGCGGCGCGGGCGGGCTCGCGGCGGCCTGCGTTGCCGCCGAAAGCGGTCTCGATGTCCTGGTGATCGACGAACGCCCCGTCGCCGGCGGACAGTATTTCAAGCAGCCCACGCCCGGCCGGACGGCGGGCGACACGCAGGCTCGGGAGGGCGCGCGGCTGATCGGCCGGGCGCGCGCCAGCGGCGGGCGCTTCCTCGACGGTGCGACCGTGTGGGGCGCGTTCGCGCCGCTCGAACTCGCGCTGACCGCGCCCGATGGCCCTCGGCTGGTGCGGCCGAGGCGGCTGATCGTCGCGACCGGCGCGTTCGAGCGCTCACTGCCCGTGCCCGGTTGGACACTGCCGGGCGTGATGACGACGGGCGCCGCGCAAACGCTGCTGCGGAGCTATGGCGTGGTCGCCGGACAGCGCATTCTGGTGGCCGGCAACGGGCCGCTCAATTTGCAGGTCGCGTTGGAGCTGGCGCGGGCCGGTGCTCAGGTCGTGGCCGTCGCGGAACTCGCGCCGCGCCCGACGCATCCCACGGCGCTGTTTGACATGGCGCTTTCCTCGCCGGGCCTGCTGGCCAAAGGGTTCGAATACGCCGCCACGCTGCGCCGACGAGGCATCAGGCTGCTCTATCGCCACTGTCTGCGAGCGGTCGAGGCGCGAACGGACGGGCTGCGGGCACGTCTGGCCGCTTGGGATGGCGCGCGGCTCGGCGACGGCCCGGCGTTCGACGTCGATGTCGTCACGATGGGCTACGGCTTCTTGCCCGCCGACGACGTCTTTCGCGCGCTCGGCGCGGCGCAAATCCACGATCCGCGTCATCGGCACTTGCGCACGGTGCGCGACGCCGATTGCCGAACGAGCGTCGAGCACGTCTTCGGGGTGGGCGATGGCTGCGGCCTCGGCGGCGCTCACGCGGCCCGCGCGGAGGGGGTCATCGCCGGACTCTCGGCCGTCACCTCGTTGGGACGAACGCCGACTCGCACGCTCGCGTCGGAAGGCAAGCGCGCGCGACGATCGCTCCGCCGTCATCGCCGCTTCCAGCGCGGCCTGTGGAGCCTGTTCGAAGCCGTCGACCCGAGCGTGGCGCTCGCGACGCACGACACGCTCGTCTGCCGCTGCGAGAGCGTCACGCGCGCCATGCTCGACGCCGCGATGGCGGAGGGCGCGACCTCGATCGGCGCGATCAAGCGACTGACGCGGGCCGGCATGGGCGGCTGCCAGGGCCGCTACTGCGCGCCCCATCTGGCCGCATTGATCGCCGCACGCGGCGGCCCACCGGTCGACGAGGACGCCTTCTTCGCCCCGCGCCCACCGATCCGGCCCATCCGGATCGGTGACCTGATCGGCATGGCGCGGACCGAGTGACGCCGACGCTGCCCGAACGGGCGGGTGTCGCGGTGATCGGCGGCGGGATCGTCGGCCTGTGCTTGTCGTGGTTCCTCGCCGAGGCAGGCGAGGACGTCGTCTGCCTCGACGACGACCGTCACGCGGGCACTACCGCCAATGCCGGCAGCCTGCATGTGCAGATGCAGAGCCGGTTCATCCGGCTCTACCCGCATCTTGCGGCCGGCGTGGAGCGCGATCTGCCGCTTTATCCCCTCGCGGTCCGCCACTGGCAGGCGCTGGCGGCCCGGCTGGGCGATATCGGGCTGCGCGTGACCGGCGGGCTGATGGTGGCGGAAACGACGGACCAGCTCGACGTCATCGCGCAAAAATGCCGGCGGGAGGAAGCGCTCGGGCTCGATGTCGAAATGCTCGATCGCGCCGCCTTGGACCGCGCGGCACCCTACCTCTGCGCGGCCGTCGTCGGCGCAGAGTTCTGCGCCGCGGAAGGAAAACTGAGCCCGCTACTGGCCAACGCCGCGGTCTCGGCACGGGCATGGGCAGCCGGCGCGCGGCTTGTGCCGGCGCGGGTTGTCAGTATGGCGCGGGCCGGCGGAGCCTACGACCTTGCGACGTTGCGCGGGGCGCTCCGGGCGGACCAGGTGGTCGTGGCGGCTGGCGCTGGGTCGGGCGATATCCTGGCGTGTGTCGGCGTGCCGATACGGACCCGCGCGGAGCCGCTGCACATGAACATCACCGAGGCGACCGAGCCTCTGATTTCACATCTCGTGCAGCACGCCGAGCGGCCGATCACCCTCAAGCAGTTGGGCGCGGGACAGGTGGTGATCGGCGGCGGCTGGCCCGCCCACATCGCCGATGACCACCCAACGGTGGGCCGGCCCAGTCTGCTCGGCAATGTGGCCCTCGCGCAGCACATCGTACCGGCGATCGGCGGTCTGCGTCTGTTGCGGACCTGGGCCGGAGTCAACACGTCCGTCGACGGTCGGGCCGTGCTGGGCGAGGCGGCGCCCGGTCTGTTCGTCGCGATCCCCGGCGATGCCGGCTACACGCTCGGTCCTCTGTGCGCCCGCCTGGTCGCCGACGCGATGCTGACCCGCGCGCCAGAGCTTCCGCTCGCCGACTTCTCCCCCGCCCGCTTCGCGCGGATTTAGTCCGGCAGAGCGCGTGATATCCGCTGCGCGGCGGTCAGAAGCTCCGTCAGAATGCGCGTCCGCATGTCCTCCGGCGTCACCCGCGTCCCGGGACAGCACACGTTCAGCGCAGCGATCACCACGCCCTTGCGGTCCACCACCGGCGCGGAGATGGAGCGCAATCCGATCTCCAGTTCCTGATCGACGATCGCCCAACCCTGCCGCCGCGCCTCCTCGATCGCGTCGCGCAGCTTGACCTTCGACGTCGTCGTGTGCGGCGTCAGCTTCGGCAGCCGCGCGGTCTCGAAATAGGCATCGAGGGCCAGCGCCGGCAGGCCGGCCAGCAGCACCCTCCCAGTCGAGACGCAATGCGCCGGCACCCGGCTGCCGATCGTGATTCCCACGTCGATCATGCGGCCCGACGATGCGCGCGCAATGTAGATGACCGAGTCCCCGTCCAGCACGGCGGCAAAGCAGCTCTCGCCAATCCGCTCGGCCAATTCGTTGGTCACCGGCTGGATCACGTCGGCGACGTTCATCGACGAGAGGACGGAATACCCGAGTTCCAGCACTTTCGGGCTCAGCCGGAACTGCCGCCCGACGATTTCCGCATAACCCTCGCGCACCAGGGTCAGCAGGAAGCGCCGCGCCGCCGCGCGGGTGAGGTCGGTCTGCTGCGCCACTTCGCTCAAGGTCATGCTGGGCTTCGCACGGCTGAAGGCGCGGATCACCTCCAGGCCGTGCGCCAGCGAATTGACATAGTCGCGTGCGTCGGAGGTCGGGGCGACGGCGTCTGACACGATGGTTTTCACGGGTTTGGACTGCGACGAGTGCTAGCGGAGCGACGCGAAACGTTCAATCGACGGCGTTCGACAAACACCGATGTGTCGCCTTGTCATCGCGCATCGCCCTGGCTCATAGTTGCGCACGGATGTGCGCATAGCGACCAAACCATGCAAGGGGCGCCCAGATTGGGCGGAATGTCGATGACCCAGTCCGCCGTCCTCTCACGCCGCGTCCTTCTCGCCGCCGGCACCGCCGCGACACTCATGGATTCGGCCGCCGCCGGGTCCGGCACGGTTCTTCGGTGGTGGTCGCCCCAGGCCGCCCCCACCCAGCGCGCCGCCTACATGTTCCAGATCGCCCAGTTCGAGGCCGCCAATCCGGGCGTGAAGGTGACGTTCGAGCCGACATCGGACGAAGGCTACGCGCAGCAACTCGCCGCCGCCTTCGCGAGCGGACAGGTGCCGAATGTGATCACACACCTTCCCTCTTTCGCGGTGCAGGATTACTGGTCGGCCGGCCTGCTGGAGCCGATGACCGATGTCATTGAGGCGCTCGGGCCGCAAAACTTCTACGCGGGCGCGAACCGCGTCTACGAGGTCTCGAAGGGCGTCTATGCCGGCACTGGCGTCGGCAACACGGCGGCGAACATGCTGTGGTTGCGCCGCGACCTCATGGAAAAGGCGGCGATCGCCTCCGCGCCGGTCACCTGGGACGAGTTGCGCACCGCCTGCAAGAAGATGCAGGGCGGCGGGGTCTACGGCGCGCCGCTGCCGTACGGGCGCAACAGCATGACATCGCTGATTTTCATCGGGGTGATCCACCAGGCCGGCGGCCAGGTGTTCTCGCCGGACCTCGACGTGGCGATCGACAGCCGGCACACGCTCGACGCGCTGGAATGGTACAAGTCAATGCGCGAGGTCTGTCCACCCGGTGCCACCAATTACAGTTGGGGCGAGAGCCTCAACGCCTTCGTTTCCGGCGCGTCGGCCACCGGCATCTATGCCGGGCGCGTGCTGGCGAACGTGACGGCACAGAATCCGGCGATCGCCGACAGCGTGACCTGCGCGACCTACCCCACGATTGCCAAGGATGTCGCCGCCTGGACCTTCAACGACTTCCCCAGCGTGTTCGTGCCCAATGCCGCGAAGGACATGGCGATGACCAAGAAATTCGTCGTCTCGCTGTTCAACCCCGAGGGCTACATCAAGCAACTGCTCGGCGCGCCCGGCCATGTACTCCCGGTGCTCAAGCCGATCGCCAGCAATCCCGATTACCTCGCCAATCCGATCATCAAGAAATACCAGACGGAGGTCGATCTGATGGCCGGCGCCGCGGCAGGCGGATTCAACCTCGGCTTCGAATCTCCGGCGCACAAGCCGAACCCGGCCGGCGGCAAGGTCGTCAACAGCAACGTCATCGCCGAGATGGTGCAGCGCGTCTGCCTGAATGGCGAGGACGCGAAGACGGTCGTCGGCGACACGGCCAAGAAGATCGCGCAGATTGCCAAAGGCTGACGCGGACCGCGCATTCCATGCGGCTGGCCACGCGCGACGCCTGGCTCGGCGTCATGCTGATCGCGCCCACCATCCTCGTGTTCTGCGGCGTGATCGTCTACCCGCTCGCCTCGACACTGTATCTCAGCCTGTTCTCGGTCTACACTCCGACCTTGCTGGGTCATTTCGTCGGCCTGTCGAATTACGTTGAGCTGCTAGGCGACGTCGCGTTCTGGCACGCCCTGCGCGCCAACGTCATTTGGACCGCCGGGACGCTGTTCCTGCAGTCTGTCGCCGGCATCGGCATGGCGCTGCTGTTGAACGAGTCGATCGTGTTTCGTTCTCTGGCACGCGCTCTGGTGCTGTTTCCTTACTTCGTCTCAACCGTCGTCGCAGTGCTGATCTGGCGCTGGCTGTTCAACGATCTCTACGGCATTCTCAACCACCTCATCATTCGGGCTGGCCTGGTCGACATGCCGGTCGACTGGCTCGGCATGATGCCCAACGCCATGGCCAGTGTCATTGTTGTGGGCGCGTGGAAATACTTTCCATTCGTCGTCATCACCGTGCTGGCGCGGCTGCAAACCATCCCGCCGCACTTGTACGAGGCGGCGCGGATCGATGGTGCCGGACCGATCGCCCGCTTCGTCGACGTGACGCTGCCGCAGCTGAGGGAGGTCTTGCTGATCGTCGTGCTCCTTCGCGCGATCTGGGATTTCAAGGAATTTGACCTGCTGTATTTGCTGACCGGCGGCGGGCCCGTCGATGCAACCCAGACGCTGCCGCTTCTGGTCTATCAACAGGCATTCGCTTTGAACGACATGGGCCGCGCTTCGGCGGTCGCCGTGCTCATGCTGACGGTTCTTCTGGTGTTCATGGCGCTGTATGGCCGCGCGCGGCGGGACCCATGAGAATGCGTCGCAGCATCGCGATCAATCTCGTGACCTGGAGCGCCATCCTGGTCGTGACGTTCCCGCTACTGTGGATGATCGACACCTCGGTCAAGCCGGCGGACGAGTTGTTCCGCATCCCGCCGACGCTGATCCCCTCGGCGGTGACCATGGAGCATTACTGGCGCGTGCTGACCGAGACTCCGTTCCTGCTGTATTTCCGCAACTCCGTCATCCTCGCCGTGGGCACGACCGTCGTGGTGGTCGCGATTGCCGCGCTCGGTGCCTACAGCCTCGTGCGCTTCAGCTATCCAGGGCGGGAGCGCCTGGCGCAGCTCGTGCTGTTCACCTATCTGCTGCCGTCCGTCGTCCTCGTCATACCGCTGTACCTGCTGATCGTCTGGATCGGGATGGCCAACACATTGCCGAGCCTGATGATCGCATACACGACCTTCGCCCTGCCTTTCGCGCTATGGATCCTGCGCTCGTTCATGGCAGGCATCCCGCCCGACCTCGAAGCCGCCGCAATGATCGACGGCGCGACCCGCATGGGCGCGTTTTTCGACGTGATCCTGCCGCAGGCCTTGCCGGGCATCATCTCGACAGCCCTGTTCACATTCATCCTTGCCTGGAACGAATATCTGTTCGCCCTGGTGCTGGTGAACGACGATCACGCTCGGCCGCTGACGACCGGCGTCATGACGATGCTGGTCTCGTCCTTCAATGTCGAATGGTCGCTGCTGATGGCCGCCTCGGTCATGATGAGCGTGCCGGTCATCGTGGTTTTCGCCTTGATGCAGCGGCACCTCACGGCCGGCTTCGGCGCCGGCGGAGTGAAAGGCTGATGGCGGCCGTGACCTTCGAGCGCGTGCGCAAGGCGTTCGGCGCGATCACCGCCGTCGAGTGCCTCGATCTGGCGATCGAATCCGGCGCGTTCGTCAGCCTGCTCGGCCCGTCCGGCTGCGGCAAGACCACGACCCTCCGCATGCTGGCGGGCCTGGAACAGCCGACCAGCGGCGAGATCCGGATCGGCGAGCGCGTGGTCAACGACGTCCCACCGGCCCGACGCGATATCGCGATGGTGTTTCAAAGTTACGCGCTCTATCCGCACATGACGGTCGCCGGCAACATCGAGTATCCGCTGCGCAAGCGCGGCGTGCCGCGTATGGAACGGGCCAGGAAGGTTGCCGAAGCGGCCGCGATGCTGCAACTGGACGCGCTGTTGCATCGCAAGCCGAAGGAATTGTCGGGCGGTCAGCAGCAGCGTGTCGCGCTCGGACGGGCACTGGTGCGCGATCCCGCCGTGTTCCTGCTGGACGAGCCGCTGTCCAACCTCGACGCGAAGCTGCGCGCCCATATGCGCGCAGAACTGATCGAGCTGCACCGGCGTATCGGCAAGACGATGGTCTATGTCACGCACGACCAGCTGGAGGCGATGACCATGTCGGACCGGATCGCGGTGATGGCGCATGGTGTGGTGCAGCAGTACGGCACGCCCGACGACATCTATCGCGCGCCTCATAACGTCTTCGTGGCAGGCTTCATCGGCACGCCGGCGATGAATTTCTTTGAGGCGACCGTATCGGCAGGCCCGCGAGGACCGGTCCTGCGAACGGGCGGCCTCACCGTTGCAGCACCGTTGCTTGGCAGGAATGTCGCGCCGGGAGATATCGTGACGGTCGGGGTGCGGCCCGAGGACATCCGGGCCGCCCACGACGGCGAACCCGCAACGGTGCGCGTGGTCGAGCCCACCGGCCACGAATGCCTGCTGATCTACGACTTCCTGGGCCAGGAGATCGTCAGCCGAGGCGATGCCGACTTCCGCCCTCGCCCGGGTGAGACGGTACGGCTGCGGCTTCGCGCCGACCGCCTGCACATCTTCGACGCCTCGAGCGGCGTGCGCCTCAATGCTGACGCGAATTGATGCGCGATTGCGCCGGAGATGGTCGTCTGAAATATCCCAATCGCGGACGCCGAGGAGCCACGCCATGAATCGCGACAGCGTCAGCTGGACCGGACCGATGCCGGCCGTCGTGACACCATTCGATGACCGCCTCATGATCGACGAGCGGTTGTTCATCGGCAACATCGAGCGCCTCCTGGACCGAGGCGCGACAGGAATCGTGGTCGGCGGCTGCACCGGCGAATTCTGGGCGCTGGAGCCGGACGAGCGCGTCCACCTGTTCGCCCTCGGCGTCAAGGCTTCGGCCGGGCGCGGCGCGGTGATCGCCGGCACCGGCGCGATCCGGGCGGGGGACGCAATTTCGTTGACGAAACGCGCGCACGATGCCGGCTGCGACGGCGCGCTGATCCTGCCGCCCTATTTTGTAAAACTGACGGACGACGAAATCTTCGCCCACTACGAGACGGTGGCCGCTGCCGTGGAGCTTCCGATCGTGCTGTACAACATTCCGGGCAACGCGGTGAATAACCTCTCGCCCGATTTGGTCGGCCGGCTCGCCGCGCTCGATGCCGTCGTCGCGGTGAAGGAGAGTTCCGGCGACTGGCACACCTACTACGGCACCGCGATCGCCGTTCGCGAACGCTTGCGGGTGTTCTGCGGCCCCTCCTCGGTGTTCGGAGCTTCCGCCATGGGCCTCGGTGCGGACGGCCTGATCGACTGCTTCCCGAACATGTGGTTGCCCGGCGGCCTCGATCTGTATCATGCCGCCGCCGCCGGCCGTCTCGACGAAGCCCGCGCGCTGCAGGAACTCGGCTGGAAGCTGACGCGACTGTTCACCACCGACGGCCGCACGCTCTATCCCAGCACCAAAGCCGCGATGGATCTGCTGGGCTTCGGCGGCGGCCGGCTACGTCCGCCGCTGCAGCCACTGAGGCGTGCGGAGCACGACGGACTGCGGCGCGGATTGATCGAGCTGGGTCTCCTCCCCGCCCGCGCCGCCGCGGCCTGACCCATGGATTTGGGACTGCGCGGCCGCACCGCGATCGTCAGCGCCGCGAGCCGGGGGCTCGGCCATGCCTGCGCCGTGTCGCTCGCTCGGGAGGGCGTGGACGTCGTCATCATGGCGCGCGACGCCGAGAAATTGGAGGCCGCCGCCCGATCGATCCGCGATGAAACCGGTGTGCGCGTTCAAACCGTCGCTGCCGATTTCAATACGGACAGCGGTCAGGACGCGCTGATCGCCGCCTGCCCGGATCCAGACATCTTGGTGAACAACCCCGGCGTGCGACAGGTGCCAGGCGACTTTCGGACCTGGCCGCGCGAGGAGTGGCAGCACTGGCTGGACGTGCACTTCCTCTCGACCATGCGGCTGATCCAGCGCGTGAGCCCCGGCATGTGCGAGCGCAAATTCGGCCGGATCGTCAACCTCTCCGTCAGCTTCATCAAGTTTCCGCAAGTGGGCTTCGCGCACAGCCATGCCGCGCGGCTGGCTCTGTCGGGCGCGGTCGCCGCCATCGCGCGCGAGCTGATGCCGCACAACGTCACCGTCAACACGGTCTGTCCCGGCCTGTTCGACACCGACGCGCTGCATACGAACCTGCACGGACATGCGGCGCGCGGCGGGACGACATACGAAGCAATCGTCGCCGACCGGCTCCGCTCCTGCCCCGCCGGACGCTTCGCCGATCCGAAGGAATGCGGCGATCTGGTCGCCTACCTCTGCAGCGCGCAGGCCGGGTTCATGACGGCGCAGAACATCGTCAACGACGGCGGCGTGCATCAGGGCCTGTTCTGACGTGTCGGAAGACGAACTGCCGGCGGCGGGGCGCGTGGTCATGATCTCGGGCGCGGCGCGCGGCATCGGCGCGGCGATCGCCCGCCGCCTGCATCGCGACGGCTTCATGCTCTCGCTCGGCGTGCGTGATGCCGCCGCCGCCCGCGCCGCCTGGGACGGCGGCGGCGGCGTCGAATGGTCCGCCTTCGAAGCGCTCGATCCAACCAGTGCGGAGGCATGGATCGCGGCGACCGTCGAACGTTTCGGCAGGATCGACGCGCTGATCAATAACGTCGGCATCCTCCGGCAAATCTCGTTCGATACGCCGGGCGAGGACGCGCTCGACGCGATGTGGGGGGTGAACGTGAAGGCACCGTTCCGGCTGATTCGCCTTGCGCTGCCGCATCTGCGCCGCGCGGGGCATGGCCGGATCGTCAACATCGCCTCGACGGACGGCAAGCGCTACCGCGACGCGTCGGTGTCGGTCGGCTACGCGATGACCAAGCACGCACTCGTCGCCCTCAGCCACGCCGCGAAATTTGCCGGCTGGGCGGACGGGGTGCGGGTCACCGCGCTCTGCCCCGGCGCCGTCGATACGGACCTATTGGCCGGCATCCCCGGCGTGGTGGCCGGACCGGGCCGGATCGAGCCGGCGGTGATCGCCCGAA
This sequence comes from Acetobacteraceae bacterium, assembly GCA_965246915.1. Classification (GTDB taxonomy): domain Bacteria; phylum Pseudomonadota; class Alphaproteobacteria; order Acetobacterales; family Acetobacteraceae; genus CAVRQM01. Next base: position 87,086 of record CBDFGB010000033.1, on the reverse strand, counting down.
CGATCAGTTTCCTGCTCAGCCTGCCGGACAATGCATCGGTCGCCGAACTGCCGATCAACCCGCGCCTGGAGTCGACGCTGTAGCGCCGTTCGCGATAGATCGGGGCAACGAAGGAAAGGGACAGCGTATGGCGCGCCCGGTTCAAACCATCGGCTTCGCGACGGCCGCGACGTTCCTTGTCGCCACCGGCTGCGCCGGACCGCCACCCGGGCCACCCAACCTCGCGTTTGACGGCGTCTATTCCGGGACCTCGACGTTTCTGACCAACATCTCCGACATCTGCGAGCCGCTGCCGCCGATCCGCGACTTCCGGGTCAGCAACGGCGAGGTAAGATACTTCGCCTTTCGCGGCTACATCCGTCCCAATGGCACGGTCACCATGCAGGCGGGTGACGGCTATGTCACCGGAAAGTTCTCGGGCAAGCATTTCGAAGGCCAGACCTACGCCCCCGGCGGCCCCTGCACGTATGAGCTCTCGCTCGACCGAAACGCCTGACCGGCACGAATCACAACAATGTTGAGCTGGCACGTTTGGCGAGCGCGTCGCCTTTCGTTAAGCTGCCCTTAACCGCGCGGGGGCGCGCCAGTCAGGGGCACACATAAGATGGCATCCGTTTCGTGGAAGAACAACGCCAGCGGTGACTGGGCCACCGCGGCCAACTGGACTCCCGCGATTGTTCCGACCTCGGTGTATGATGTCACCATCAGCACCTCGAACACCTTCACCGTCACCCACAGCACTGGCACGCACAGCGCGAAATCGCTCTATGCCTCGACCGGCACGCTCGCGGTGACCGGGGGCAGTCTCAGCATCCTCGGCAACGCTTCGATCTACGCGGCCGTCACGCAAAGCGCCTCGACGCTGCGCTTCGCGGGCGAAAGCTCGCTCATCAACGGAACATTGACGCAGACGTCCGGCACCATCGCCGTCGACGCAGGAACGTTGCGGCTGAGCGGCACGGGCAACAGTTTGGGCAGCACCCTGACCGGCACGGCGGTCGAGTTCTACACCGGCAGCGACACGCTGAAATCGACCCTGACCTTGAATGTCGGAAGCGTCCTCATCAGCGGCGCGAGCGTGACGCTGGAGAAATCCTTCGTCACCGCGGGCACATGGTCGCAGACCGGTGGCACCCTGGCCCTCGGAGGCCAGACGCTGACGGTCGCGGGGCGGCTCAATTTGGAAGGCGGCTTGGTCACCGGGGCCGGCACGATCGTCGCGCAGGGCGCCGGATCGGCCGGTCGCTACATCCTCTCCGGCAGCGCCAACCTTCGCAACGCCGGTCAGATGACGCAGACCGACTATCTTTATGTCGGCTATTACGCGACCGACACCGCGCGGCTCACCAACCTGTCCGGCGCCACCTACACCATCGCCAACGGGGCCTCCATCTACGGGACTGCCGGCGCGTCGATCACCAACTCGGGGCGGATCGTCAAGGCGGGCTCCGGGCTGTCGAATATCGCCGTCTCGACGAGCAGCACGAGCGCTATCGCGATCAACAGCGGCACGCTGCGGTTCGCCGGGGCGACCAGCAGCTTCGCCGGCAGCATCAGCGGCGGCGGGACGCTCGATCTGGCCAGCGGTGCAAGCACCTTCGTCTCGGGCGTCAGCCTCTCGGTCGCCCACGTCGTCCTGGAAAGCGGGGCGGCGACGCTCGGCGGTAGCGTCGCGTATGCCCGAGAGTGGACGCAGACCGGAGGCACTCTTGCACTGGCCGGCCAGACGCTCACCCTGTCCAAACAGGTCAGCCTGGATGGCGGCCAGACCAGCGGTGCCGGCACGCTGGCGCTGACCGGCACGTCGGAGATTTCCGGCTACTACCTGACCGGCAGCAACACGCTGACCAACACCGGAAGCCTCGCCCAGTCCTCTTTTCTTTATGTCGGCTACTATGCCGCCGATACGGCGACCTTGGTGAACGCGGCGGGCGGCACCTACGCGCTGACGACCGGCGGCGAGGTCTACGGCACCGCCGGCTCGACATTCACCAACGCAGGCACGCTGGTCAAATCCGGCGGCAGCCTGTCGACGATCCGGGTCGGGACGACCAGCACCGGCACGATCAGCATCGCCAGCGGCGCGCTGGCGTTCGCCGGTGCCACCAATACGCTGGGCGGCACGATCTCCGGCGGCGGGCAGCTTCAACTCTCCTCTGGCAGCGACCTGCTGTCCGGCGGCCTCGTGCTCAGCGTCGGAAGCGTTCTGCTATCAAGTTCTAACGTCACCCTCGGCGGCGACCTCGCTTATGCCGGCATCTGGGAGCAGACCGGAGGCACGCTCTCACTCGCCGGCAAGGTGCTGACGCTGTCCGGCGTCGCCAACCTCGACGGCGGCGCGAGCGCGGGCGCCGGCACGATCGCGGTAACCGGTGCCACCGAGGTGTCGAGCTACTACCTGACGGGCAGCTCCGTGTTGTCCAACGCCGCGACGCTGTTACAGACCAGCTTTCTCTATGTCGGCTACAATGCGGCGGATACGGTAAAACTCATCAATCAGGCCGCCGGTGTCTACACGCTTGCCGCTGGTCAATACATCTACGGGACAGCCGGCAGCTCGTTCACCAACGCCGGGCGCCTCGCCAAACAGGGCGGCGGCTCGAGCCAGATCTACGTCTCGACCACCAACACCGGGACCATCGCAATCGCCAGCGGGGCGCTGCGGTTCAACGGCGGCGCGAACAGCATCGGCGGCACGGTCGGTGGCGGCGGGACCCTCGTCATCGGCGGCGGGGCAACCACCCTCGCCGCGGGCGTGACGCTGAGTGTCGGTCATCTGCTCGTGCAGGGCACCCAGCTCACGCTCGGCGCCAGCGTCGCCTACGCCGGCGAGTTCACCCAGACCGCCGGCACCCTCGCGCTGGCCGGCAAGACGCTTTCGCTGTCCGGCTACGCGAATCTCGACGGCGGCCAGTCGGCCGGCGCCGGCACGATCTCGGTCACCGGTGGCGGTGAGATCTCGAGCTATTTCCTGACCGGCAGCACGGTCTTCGCCAACAAGGCCACGACCACACAAGCGGGAGCCCTGTATGTCGGCTATGCCGCCACCGACACCGCGCGGCTGATCAACTACGCCGGGGCGACCTTCAGGATCACCAACGACTCCGACATCAGCGGCGTGACCGGCGCGTCCATCACCAACTCCGGCAGGATCCTGAAATCGGGCGGCGGCGGGCTGTCCGACATCAGCGCGTCGACCACTAGCACCGGGACGATCAGCGTCGCTTCCGGCATTCTGAACTTCCGCGGCGGCTTCAACAGCTTCGGCGGCACGATCGACGGCGCGGGACAGCTGCAGCTCTCGGGCGGCAGCACCACGTTCCAAAGCCTGCTCAAGCTGAATGTCGCCCACGCGCTGCTGTCGGGTGCCAACGTAACCTTGGGCGGCGCGCTGGCCTATGCCGGCGGGTGGTCGCAGACGGCCGGCACGCTCGCGCTCGGCGGACAGACCCTGTCGCTGACGGGGATCGCGAACCTCGACGGCGGCTCGGTCAACGGCGCGGGCACGATCGCGCTGGCGGGCACGACGCAATTGACGGGCATCTACCTGCAGGGCAGCGCCAGGCTCTCCAACACCGGCGTGCTGAACGAAAGCGGGTCCTGGTATCTCGGCTACAACGCGACCGACACGAGCAGCCTCTTCAACGCGGCGGGCGCCACGCTCAACATCCATGGCAATGCCGACATCTACGGCTACGCGACCGGAGCCTCGCTCAACAATGCCGGGAAGATCTTCAAGTCGGGCGGCAGCGACGAGAGCTCGATCGCGGTCGCGACCATCAACACCGGAAACGTGGAGGTCGGCTCGGGCACGATGACCTTCCTGAAAAGCGTGAGCGGCAGCGGCACGTTCACGGTCGACGCCGGCGCCAACCTGAAATTCGGCGCCGGGGTCGCGTCCGGCAGCAAGGTGACCCTCGGCGCGGGAGCGAATGTTTACGTCACGGCCTCGACGGGCTTCGGCGGCAGCATCGCGGGCTTCGCGCTCGGCAATGTCATCGAGGTGACCGGCCTCGGCTACACCGGCGCCACGCTTTCCTACAGCCCGACGCTCGACAAGCTGACGGTGATCAACGGCTCGACCACCGTGGGTCTGCAGCTCGTCGGCGGCCATACCTCGGCGGACTTCCGCCTGTTCTCGGATAACGGCGTGGCGGCGATCGGGCATACCTGAGGCCGAGGCCCGGCCGCTCGGCCGCCCCGGAGCCGTGGGCGGCCGCGAGGAGCGAGGCGTAACCCCGCTGGACAGGGGGTGCTTGTGGCGGTGATCGGCGCAAACATCTATAGCCGATTGCTGTGACGCACCTGCCACCAGCGAGGCGAGGACCGACCCCTATGGACCAATTGATCGGACAGCGGCCGGCCCAGCAGCCGCTTCCCGGCCGTCCGGCGGCCGCTGGCGCGCCGATGGCCCCCGATGCCTCGATCATCGACGGCAGCCAGGCCACGTTCATGGCCGACGTCATCGAGGCCTCCCGCTCGATCCCGGTCATCGTCGATTTCTGGGCGACCTGGTGCGGCCCGTGCAAGACGCTCACGCCAGCGTTGGAGCGCGTGGTCCGCAGCGCCGCCGGGCGGGTGAAGCTGGTCAAGATCGACATCGACAAGAATCAGTCGCTCGTCCGTCAGCTGGCCCAGGTTGGGTTGCCGCTGCAATCGGTGCCGACCGTGGCGGCCTTCTGGCAGGGCCAAATCGCCGACATGTTCCAAGGCGCGCTGCCGGAGTCCGAGGTCAAGCGCTTCGTCGAGGCGCTGCTGAAGCTCGGCGGCGGCACTATGCCGAGCGCCGATCTGCTGGCCGAGGCGCGAGCCGCCCTGGAGGAGGGGCAGGTCGAGGACGCCGCCGAATTGTTCAGCGCGCTCCTGGAGCAGGAGCCCGAGAATGCGGACGCATGGGGCGGTCTGCTGCGCACGCTGATCGCGCTTGGCCGCGAGGACGACGCGAACGCGGCTCTGGCCGAGGTGCCGCCGAAAATCGCCGACCATGCGGAGATCGCCGGCGCGCGCAGCGCTTTGGCGCTGGCCGAGGAAGGTCGCCGTGCGCAAAGCGAACTCGGCCAGTTCGAGGCGCGCCTCGCGGCGGACCCGGACGATCACGAGGCGCGCTACGAACTGGCGACGGCGCTGAATGCGATGGGCCGGCGCGAGGCGGCGGCCGACGCGCTGCTCGACATCCTCCGGCGCGAGCGCGGCTGGAATGAGGGCGCGGCGAGGTTGCAACTGCTGAAATTTTTCGAGGCGTGGGGTCTGGAGGATCCGGCGACCGTGGCGGCCCGCCGGCGGCTATCGGCGTTGCTGTTCAGCTGATGGATGCGGAGGGCCACCGCACGCGCGACCTGCCGGCGGAGTTTCCGATCTTCCCGCTGACCGGCGCGCTGCTCCTGCCGCACGGACGGCTGCCGCTCAACATCTTCGAGCCCCGCTATCTCGCGATGACCGAGGATGCCCTCGCGGGCGGGCGCGTGCTCGGCATGATCCAGCCCAATGCCGTAGCGGCGGCTGGCACCAGCGGCCCCTCGCTGTATCGCGTGGGCTGCCTCGGCCGATTGTCCAGTTTCAGCGAAACGGATGACGGCCGCTATCTCATCACGCTTACCGGCATCATGCGTTTCGTGATCCTGGACGAACTCCCGATGCGGCGGGGCTATCGGCGTATCCGCGCCGACCTCGACCGCTATGTCGACGATGCGGACCTGCATGGCGGCGGTTCCGGCTTCGATCGCGCCGAGCTGCTGGTGGCGCTGCGCCAGTATTTCACGGGCCGTGGGTTTGATGCGAATTGGGACGCCATCAATCAGATGGAGGATGAGGCTCTGGTGGTGACGCTCGCCATGGCCTGCCCCTTCAGCCCCGCCGAGAAGCAGGCGCTGCTGGAGGCCGAAACCCCGGCCGACCGCGCGCAGGCGCTGCTCGCTCTGCTGCGTATCGACGCTCACAAAGGCCCCGGCGACGACGCCGAGGATCGCGGCCCGGGGCGGCTGAGTTGACCGACGAGGCGATCCCGTCGGCGGCGCCGGTGCCGACGTCCATCGATCGGCGCTTGCTGGACATATTGGTATGCCCGGTCACCAAGGGGCCGCTCGAGTATGACGCCGCGCGAAGCGAGCTGATCAGCCGCAAGGCCGGCCTTGCTTATCCCATCCGCGACGGCATCCCGATCATGCTGCCGGACGAGGCCCGCGCCCTGGACGTCTAATGCGCGTGGACGTCGAGAGCGCTTAGCCCGCCGTGTAGAATCTCCAGAAGATCGACCAGCGGCAGCGCCACGCACCCTTCGGTCGGCGCGAAATCCGGCCGAGCCACGTGCAGGAAGATCGCCGAGCCACGATCCCGGGATGGCGGCGAGTCATTCCATCCGAGCACGCCGATCACGTCATACAGCCCGTCATCCCGCCACAACCGCTCGTGGCGATCGGGATGCGGCAGCGCGACCTGCCGATTGTAGTCGCTGCTGCCCGCATCGTCGCACCACCCGTCCAGCGCCGAGATCGGCTCGCGCGGCACGATCGCGCGCGGCGGCACGGCAAGGCGATCGGCCCGATACAAGACACGGCGCAGTGCAAGCAGGCCCGCGGGCGTGGCGCCGTCACCCTCGACTTTCGTCTCGGTGATGCCGCCACGCCCGAGCGCGACGCGCATCCGGCGGCCGGCAAACACCATCCCGCCGGCTCCCACCGTCGCAATGGTCATGCTCAGACCGCGCCCAGAAGGTTCGCGCTGCGGTAAGCGTCGGCGACACGCGCCGAGCCCGCCGCTGCCGGGATTTGTCCAAGGTCGGCTTCGGCCTTGGCGTGGGTCGCCGGACCGCCGGCGGCGGCCGTCGGTGCCGAAATTGGCCCGGGATCCGCGGCGACAGCAGTCCTGATTCGGTCCTCGACATGAAACATGTGCTCGACCAGCGAGCCCAGGATGCTGCCGATCAGGCCGATCGGACCGCCGGTCAGGACGCCGACCACGGCGGAGACGCCGGTCCGCATGCCGACAGGCGCCGCGTCACCCGTCGCGATACGGTAGATACTGCCGACGACCGGCAAATACTGCAGGGGATTGGCGGCACTCACGACAGCAGCAAAACTCCAGTCCTGGACGGCGACAGCCTGTGAGGATGTCGCCGGCGGGCCAGGGCAATCCGTGCCATGCGGGCCGCACACGCCATTCGAAGCCATCGTGCCCCTATGCTCACTCGACGCGACTGCTCAGCAATCGGCATGCCGCGTCAGGCCGGCAGATGACCGAACCGCGCGGCTTTCGTCGCCAGGTAGCCGTCGTTCAGCCCGTTGGCCGCGACCAGCAGAGACGCACGCTCCACCTCGATCCCGTGCTTGGCGAGCGCGGCGAGCTTTTCGGGATTGTTGGTGAGCAGACGAGCGCGCACGACGCCGAGCGAGCGCAGCATGGTGGCGGCCACTGCGAAATCCCGCTCATCGGGCGCGAACCCGAGCGCCGTGTTCGCATCGAGCGTGTCCAGACCACGATCCTGTAGCGCGTAGCTGCGCAGCTTGTTCAGCAAACCGATACCCCGGCCTTCCTGCGCGAGATAGAGGATGATGCCAGCCCCCTCGCTGGCCATCCGGCGCATCGCGTCGCGCAATTGCGGGCCGCAGTCGCACCGCAGGCTGCCCAGGACGTCGCCCGTGAAGCACTCGGAATGCAGGCGGACCAACGGGGGGCGGACCAGCGGGGCGCGTCCGGCCTGGCCTTCCCGCTCTGGTTCGCCGATGACGATCGCCAAATGCTGGACGCCTGACTCGGGATTGCGGAAGGCGACCAGGCGCCCGTCGGCGGCGTCCTCGAGCGGGATCCGCGCCTCGCCCACCCGCTCCAGCCGTGCGCCCGATGCCCGCATGGCGGCGATGTCGGAGGCGTCGACGACGATGGCGCCGGAACGCCGGGCGCGCGCGACGCCCTCGCTCCCGATCTGCGCCGCGGCCAAAATCGGCAGAAGGCCGGCGAGCTTTGCCAGCATGATGCACGCGGCATACGCGTCCGGCATGGGGCTGTTCGCGATGCGGGGTGGCCCCATCGGGTCGGCGAGTTCGCGCCATGCCGGTGCCGACATCTCACGCGGGACGGAATAAGTGGCGAAGGCCGGAACGCCCGAGCCATCGCCATTGCCCAATGGCCGTACGAGCGTGAGCGGGCTGGCGGACCAGCCGCGCAGCAGAGTGAGACCGGTCGGGTCCAACGTCTCCACGACCGCGAACGCCGTGGCGGCACCGCCCTCCCGGACCACGGTCGCGCCGCCTCGTCGGAGGTCGGTGATGGCCCGCGCGACGTCGCGGAAGTGGTCAGGAGGCGACGGCTGGCCCCACGGGTCGCGCAACTCACCAGTCGCGGAATGGTTGGAGACGGGCGTGCCGGCATCGGCCGCCAGAAAGGAGTTCGTCAACATGATTGAGTGGCTTTCTTCACGAGAGCGCCGACCGGTCAACAGTGTCGTCCGCGCGTCGGATATGGCGGTCCCGCCGGGATTGTCGGGCGATGCCTCACGAAAAAGTGCGTGTCGATAGTTTCAGACGTCGGTCGATTGGCACACGCGACGCGTTTGGTCGCGAGTACGATGTGCACACTAACAATTGTCTACGCTCCACATGATGTGAGAGTTTGTCGAAGCGCCCGGCTTGGCCGGCGGCAGGAAAAAGGAGTCGGGTATGGCGGGTGAGCGCCCTATCCTTGTCGTGGATGACGACGATGCGCTGTGCGCCACGTTGGCCGAACAGTTCGCGGTCGACGGCGAGTTCGAGGCCACCCTCGCGGCGACCGCCGGAGCGGCCGAGAACCTACTGGTGGCCCGCGACTCTCGCTACGACGCTATCATTCTCGACGTCGGACTCCCGGACGGAGACGGGCGGGATCTCTGCGCTCGGTTGCGCCGCAATGGCGTCAAGGTGCCGATCATCATCCTGACCGGTTCCGACGAGGAGGCCGATGTGGTGCGCGGGCTGAACGCCGGCGCGAACGACTACATCGCCAAACCGTTCCGTCTCGGGGAATTGCTGGCGCGCCTGCGCGCGCAACTGCGGATCTTTGAAAACAGCGAGGACGCGGTTTTCACGATCGGTCCTTATACGTTCCGTCCGTCTGTCAAGCTGTTGCAGGAGCCGGCTCGCAACCGCCGCATTCGTTTGACCGAAAAAGAAGCGGCGATCCTCAAGTTTCTCTACCGGGCGGGCACGCGCCCGGTCGCGCGGCAGGTCCTTCTGAACGAGGTTTGGGGATACAACTCCGCCGTCACGACCCACACGCTGGAAACCCATATCTATCGGCTGCGGCAGAAGATCGAGCCGGACCCGTCGAACGCCCGACTCTTGGTCACCGAGGGCGGCGGCTACCGGCTCGACCCCGAAGGTGGCCGAGCCGCCGCGTAGCGGTCAAGGCTGCGGCTTGTCGCCGACTTTCGGGGACGGCTGCGCGGGTGGCGAAGTGTCTCGACGCTGTGCAAGGGCATGGCGAAGCGCCTCCACTTCGGCGCGCAGCGCGACGACTTCGCTCTCATGGGGCGAGGCGGTTTCTGTCGGTTCGTGCGCTTTGTCCTCGCCTTCGCGATGCGAGAATGGCGAGAACAGGGTCATCGCCCGTTCCATCATAGCCATGTTCTGACGGCTTACTTCCTCGATGCCGAACGGGAGGAAATTGCCGATTGTGCTCTGCATCGCGACCCGCACGCTCTCCTGCTGCCGGGCAAAACTCGCCATGGCCTGCTCGAGGTATTTGGGGACGAGCGTTTGCATGCTGTCGCCGTAGAAGCCGATCAGCTGGCGCAGGAAGGCGGTCGGCAGCAGCGCCCGGCCTTTGCTTTCTTCCTCGACGATGATCTGCGTCAGCACGCTTCTGGTGATGTCCTCCGCAGTCTTGGCATCGTAGACCACGAAATCGCGGCCGTGCCGGACCATGTCCGCCAGCGTGTCGAGCGTGATGTAACTGGAACTCTCGGTATTGTACAGGCGGCGATTGGCGTATTTCTTCACCACGACCGGTGGATTGCCGGCGGCGGCCGGCTCCCGGGATGGTCCCGGCAGCCCGGTGGTGTCCTCCGTGGACTGCGACATCGGCTCCCCTTACGGCATGATGGTCATCAAGGTATCATGCGGCACTGCGGCAAACAAAACCCATGCACCCCGACACGACTTTTTCTTCCGATGCGGCGGCGGCGCTTGCGGCCGACTGGGTGACGATCTGGCAGAGCGAGCTGGCCGCGCTCGCCGCCGATCCCGAAGCATCGGAGACGATGGCGGCTATGCTGGAAGCATGGTTCACGGCCCACGATGCGTTTCGCGCCCATGAGCGAGCGCAGCGCGGGAACTCCGCCGCAGCCAATGCGACGGCGCGGTCCGCGTCCGCTGCTCCTGCATCTGCTGCTGGCGCATCCGACGCGGACATCGAGCGTCGGATCACCGAGCTGGAGCGACGCCTGGACAGCCTTTCCGGGCGCGGCATGGGGCGTCGGGCCAACTCCGCCTGATGTGCTGTCGAGCGATCCGCGGCTGATCGCCGGGATCGCGGCCTACCGCCGTCACCCGTGGTCGCGCGACCTGCCCGAGCCCCCGCCCGTCTGGAGCGAAGGCGGCAGCCAAGTGGTCGATTTCGGTGGCGACGGGCCGGCCGTCCTGTTCGTACCCAGCCTCATCAACCGCGCATACATCCTCGATCTGACGCATGAACGCTCGATGATGCGATGGCTCGCGGCACGTGGAGTGCGGCCGCTTCTGCTCGACTGGGGATGGCCGGGCACCGTCGAACGCGGTTTTACCCTGACCGACTACATCGCGGGACGGCTGGAGCGCGCCATCGCCGCGGTCGGCGGCCCGGTCGTCCTCGTCGGCTACTGCATGGGCGGGTTGCTGGCGCTCGCGGCGGCGGTGCGCAGACCGGACCGTGTGACCAGGCTCGCTCTGCTTGCCACCCCGTGGGACTTTCACGCCGCGAACGACGGCCTCGCGGCCTGGGTGAGGGCCGCTCTCCCGGCGCTCGAACCTCTGATGCTGGCCGGCGGGACGCTTCCGGTCGATGCGCTTCAGAGCCTTTTCGCGCTGGCCGAGGGCGGCGGCGTCGCCGAACGCTACCGGGCTTTCGCCGATGTGGATCCGAACAGCGAGCGAGCCCGGCGGTTCGTGGCACTGGAGGATTGGCTGAACGATGGCGTGCCGCTTGCGGCGCCGGTCGCTCGCGAATGTCTCGGGGGCTGGTATGGCGCGAACACGCCGGCCCGGAACGACTGGCGCGTGGCCGGCGCCATCGTGCGCCCGGAGGCGCTGGCGTGCCCGGTGTACGTGGCGCTCCCGGACCGCGACCGCATCGTGCCGCCCGCCTCGGCCGGCGCCTTGGCGGGACGCATCGCCGGCGCACGGGTGGAATCGATGGCGGCGGGCCATATTGGCATGGTCACAGGCAGCGGCGCCCAAGCCGGTCTCTGGAACAGCCTGCTCGAATGGCTGCGTACGCCGTAGGGCAGAGGCGAGACAACTCGGCTTGGCACCAGGCACCACCCGCCCCCAACTAAGCGGCATACCGGGAGAGACAAGAACATGGACATCGTCATCGTCGCGGCCGCCCGAACGCCGGTCGGCAGTTTCAACGGTGGGCTGTCGAGCCTGCACGCGCATGCCCTCGGGGCGCTGGCGATTCAGGCGGCCCTGGCTCGGGCCGGACTTGAGGCGGAGGATGTCGACGAGGTGATTCTCGGTCAGGTCCTGACGGCCGGTCAGGGCATGAATCCGGCACGGCAGGCCGCACGCGCCGCGGGCGTGCCGGACGGACGCACCGCGTTCGGCATCAACCAGGTCTGCGGTTCCGGACTGCGCGCCGTGGCCCTCGCGGCACAGCAGGTTCGCTCCGGCGAGAGCGCCATCGTGGTGGCCGGCGGGCAGGAGAGCATGAGCCAGTCGCAGCACGCGGCGCATCTGCGGTCCGGCGTGAAGATGGGCGACCTCGGCCTCACCGATACGATGATCAAGGATGGCTTGTGGGACGCCTTCCACGGCTATCACATGGGGACGACCGCCGAGAACGTGGCGCGCGCCGCGCAGGTCACGCGCGAGGATCAGGACGCGCTGGCGCTCGGCAGCCAGCAGAAGGCGAGTGCGGCTCAGAAAGCCGGCAAGTTCAAGGACGAGATCGCGCCCGTTACCGTGAAGGGGCGCAAGGGCGACACGGTGGTCGCGGACGACGAATACATCCGCCACGACAGCAGCGCCGAGGGCATGGCCAAGCTCCGGCCTGCCTTCTCCAAGGATGGGACGGTGACCGCTGGCAACGCGAGCGGCCTCAACGATGGTGCAGCCGCCCTCGTCGTCATGTCCGCTGAGGAGGCGCGGCGGCGCGGCCTCACGCCGCTTGCCCGTATCGCGAGCTTCGCCACGGCGGGCGTCGATCCGGCGCTCATGGGCACCGGCCCCATTCCCGCCAGCCGCAAGGCGCTGGAGCGTGCCGGATGGCGCCCTGACGACCTCGACCTGATCGAGGCCAACGAGGCTTTCGCGGCCCAGGCCTGCGCGGTCAACAAGGACCTCGGCTGGGACGTGGCCCGGGTCAATGTCAACGGCGGGGCGATCGCGATCGGCCATCCGATCGGCGCTTCGGGTGCCCGGATCCTGACCACGTTGCTGCACGAAATGGGCCGGCGCGACGCCCATAAGGGTCTGGCGACGCTGTGCATCGGTGGCGGCATGGGAGTGGCGATGTGCCTGGAGCGGTAGCGGCCGCGACCGCGATCGATCTGCGACGGCACCTCGGCCCGGGCGATCTCGGCTGGGTCGTCACGGCCCACGGGGAGATCTATGCGCGCGAGTATGGCTGGGGTCCCGCGTTCGATGCGAAGGTGGCGCTCGACCTGGGGGCCGCCGCGCGGGATTGGGATGCGGATCGTTGCGCGTGTCGGATCGCGGTCGCCGGGACCGATAGGCTCGGCAGCGTCTTCGTGGTGCCACGCGATGAATCGACCGCGCAGCTCCGCTTTCTCGTGGTCGACCCTGCGGCGCGCGGGCGCGGCCTCGGTCGCCGGCTGGTCGCCGAGGCGGTGGAGTTCGGACGGGCCGCCGGCTACCGGTCGATGATCCTGTTCACCTTCTCGGTGCTGACCGTCGCCCGGGAACTCTACGCGCGCGCCGGCTTCATCCGCGATCGCGAGGAGGCGATGTCGCTCTATGGCCACGATCTGGTTGAGGAACGCTGGACGCGCTCGTTCGACCTATCGCCTCAGCGATAGGCGCGGACAAAGAACGTGGCGGTCGTGACGACGCAGACCGTCAGCACCGCGACGCGGATCAATCGGGGCGGCAGTCGGCGGACCAGCCTCGCGCCGCCGTAACCGCCGGCCAGCCCGCCGGCGAGGACCACCAGGGTCGGGACCCACGCGACCACCGAGAGCGCCGCAAAGCCGATCGCCGCGGCCGCATTCGCCGTGCAGACCATGACGGTGCGCGCCGGCAGCTGGGTCTTCATCGGCGACCGCGCGACCAGGCCCCAGACCGCCAGCATCATCAGCCCGACAGCGCCACCGAAATAGCCGCCATAGACCGCCAGCACGCCTTGAATCGCGAGCGTGGCCGCCGGCCCGATCCGCCAGTCGAGCCGTTCCATCGCCCGTCGCGGCCGGTCGCCCAGGGCAAGCAGCACGGTCGCGAACAGCAGCAGCCAGGGCACCACGCGATCGAACAGCGTGGCGGGCGTCGCCAGAAGAAGGCCGGCACCCGCCGCGCCGCCGGCGAAGCTGACCGCCGCCATCGCCCACAATCCAGCCGGCCCGACCGACGCGATGTCGCGGCGCCACGCCCAGACGCTGGCCAGGCCCCCTGGCAGCAAGGCGACCGTCGTCGAGGCGTTGGCGATCCGGCTCGGCAGACCGGCCGCGACCAACGCGGGGAAGACCGCGAACGACCCGCCGCCCGCCACCGCGTTCATGGCGCCCCCGACGAACCCGGCGGCAAACAGCCCCGCCGCGAGCCCGGGCGCCATCATCGACGCGCCGCGACACGGCGGCTATCGTTTTCGGTCGAGGCTCGACCAAGGGAGAAAACGTCATGAGCAAGGTAGCCCTCGTCACGGGTGGCACGCGCGGCATCGGGGCGGCCATCAGCCGGCACCTGCAGGCCGCCGGGCGCACCGTGGTCGCCAGCTATGCCGGCAACGACGCCGCAGCCCAGGCCTTCCATGACGAGACCGGAATCGTGGTGCGAAAATTCGACGCGGGCGATTTCGACGCCTGCGCGGCGGCCGTCGCCGCCATCGCCGCCGGGCAGGGGCCGGTCGAGATCCTGGTCAACAACGCGGGCATCACCCGCGACGCCACGATCGCGAAGCTGTCGCGCGACATGTGGGACGCGGTCATCGACACCAATCTCGGCAGTTGCTTCAACCTGTGCAAGTTGACATTCGATGCGATGCGCGCGGCGAAGTTTGGCCGCATCGTCAACATCGGCAGCATCAACGGCCAGGCCGGCCAGTACGGCCAGGTCAACTACGCCGCCGCGAAATCGGGGATCCACGGCTTCACCAAGGCGCTGGCGCAGGAGGGGGCGCGGTTCGGCATCACCTGCAACGCGATCGCTCCTGGCTATGTCGACACCGAGATGGTCCGCGCCGTGCCGCCCGACGTGCTGCAGAAGATCATCGCCCGCATTCCCGTGGGCCGGCTCGGTCACGCCGAAGACATTGCCCGTGGCGTACTGTTCCTCACCGCCGACGACGCCGACTTCATCACCGGCTCGACGCTATCGATCAACGGCGGCCAGCACATGTACTGAGGCTCAGGCCACCGCCGCGACCATCAGTCCCGCGGCGGCGGGTGCCTGCTCGATCGGTTCGATCTCGACGCGGAGCTTGCGGCGATAGACGTCGAACAGGCTGGCGATGAACGCCTGCTGGGTGAACCGGCGCGCATACAGCGCCCCGGCCTCGCGCGCCAGGCTCGCCCGTAGCGCATCGTCCTTGATGAGCCGTCCCAGAGCCGCGCTCAGGCCAGGCCGGTCGCCGGGACTCGCGAACATCGCGGTCCGACCATCCTCGAAGACCTCGGGGATCGCGCCCACCGGCGTGCAGAGCACCGGCGTGCCCATGCCCATCGCCTCGAGGATCACCAGCGGCAGTCCCTCGTCGTAGGACGGCAGCGCCATCACGTCGGACTCGGCGAGCAGCGCCCGCGCGCGCGCCTGATCGACCCAGCCGGCGAACTCCACGCGGTCGGCAATCCCGAGGCTGGTCGCCAGCGCGCGATACTGCTCGATGTCGCCGCCGCCGGCCGCGGTGAGCCGCCACGGCGGCGTCGTGGCGGGCAGCGAGGCCGCCGCATGCAGCAGATCGGAAATCCCCTTGCGCTCGATCAGATTGCCCAGGAACAGGATCCGCCGCGCGCCGTCCGGACGGTCGGCGGCCTCGCGGCGCGGCAGCGGCGTGACGGGAACACCGTTGTAGACGATCTCGACCCGATCCGCGGCGATCCCCAGATCGCGGATCAGCCAGTCGTGCCAGACCCGGCCGATGACGATGCAGCACGTCGCGGCCCGGAACGGTTGGCGGATCAGCCAACGCACCACCGCGTTCGCGCGGGCGTAGTCGCTGGTGAGGTGCGCGGCATGCAGGTGCAACGCGACCTTGGCACCCACCAGGCGCGCCAGCAGGACCACCAGGCCCTTGCGGGCCGCACTGCCCCGATCGCCGAAATTGACGTGGACCATCGCAAGCTCGCCCCGGCGCGCCGCGCCCCAGATCCGCCCGACCGCCCGCGCGGTGAGGCTGATCGAGCCGGCGGCCGAACCGGAGCCGCGCGTGTCGAGCGCCTCGAAGCGGACCCGCCCCAGCCGGTCGCCGCCGGACTGGACGATGTAGTCCTTGACCCGCCCCATCCCGCCGCCGGCCTGACCGCTCGGGGCCACGACGAAGCAGATCTTTTGCGTGGTCGAAGCGATGGCCATCGGTGTGTCGTGCCTCTCCGGTCGTGGGCGCCCTATAGCGTCGGGCTGGCGTTGGAGTCATGGTTCGCGGGTTGACAATGCTGCGGCGCACCATAACGCCGCCAAGAGGCTGAGGAAACGATGATCGAGCACAGCTATCCGGTGCGGCCGGAAATCGCGGCGCGCACGCGCATGACCTCCGAACAATACCACGCCGATGCCGCCCGGGCCGCGGCCGACCCGCGCGGGTTCTGGGCAGAGCACGGCCGCCGCATCGCCTGGATGAAGCCCTACACGAAGATCCTTTCCGGGGATTTCACGGGCGATGTGCGGATCAAGTGGTTCGAGGACGGCACGCTGAATGCCTCGGTCTCGTGTCTGGACCGTCACCTGGACACCCAGCC
This sequence comes from Acetobacteraceae bacterium, assembly GCA_965246915.1. Classification (GTDB taxonomy): domain Bacteria; phylum Pseudomonadota; class Alphaproteobacteria; order Acetobacterales; family Acetobacteraceae; genus CAVRQM01. The sequence continues at coordinate 70,795 of CBDFGB010000033.1, read as the reverse complement.
CGACAAGCCCGCGATCATCTGGGAGGGCGACGACCCCGCCACCAGTCGAACCGTCAGCTACCGTGAGTTGCACGCGGACGTCTGTCGCCTGGCGAACGCGCTGCGGCGGCTCGGCGTGGCGCGCGGCGACCGGGTCTGCCTGTATCTGCCGATGATCGTCGAGGCGGCGGTCGCCATGCTCGCCTGCGCGCGGATCGGCGCGGTCCATACCGTCGTCTTTGGCGGCTTCTCGCCGGAAAGCCTCGCCGGCCGCATCCAGGACGCCGGCGCGCGGGCCGTCATCACCGCCGACGAAGGACGGCGCGGCGGCAAGCGCGTTCCGCTCAAGGCCAATGTGGACCTGGCGCTGGCGCAGTGCCCCGACGTCGCGACCGTCATCGTCGTGGCCAACACCGGCGCCGGCATACCGATGCAGCCGGGACGCGACCACGCCTACGCGAGCCTCACCGCCGGGGAGCCGGCGACCTGCGAGCCGGAGGAGATGAACGCCGAGGACGCGCTGTTCACGCTCTACACCTCGGGCAGCACCGGCAAGCCGAAGGGCGTGCTGCACACCACCGGCGGATACCTCGTCTGGGCCAGCTACACGCATGAGAAGGTGTTCGATCTGCAGCCGGACGATGTGTACTGGTGCACAGCCGATGTCGGCTGGGTGACCGGCCACAGCTACATCGTCTATGGGCCGCTCGCCAACGGCGCGACGAGCCTCATGTTCGAGGGGATCCCGACCTATCCCGATGCCGGCAGGTTCTGGCAGGTGGTGGACAAGCACAAGGTCACGACGTTCTACACGGCACCCACCGCGTTGCGGAGCCTGATGCGGGAGGGCGACGCGCCCGTCAAACGCAGCAGCCGCGCAAGCCTTCGCCTGCTCGGCAGCGTTGGTGAGCCGATCAACCCCGAGGCGTGGGAGTGGTACTATCACGTCGTCGGCGACACGCGGTGCCCGATCGTCGACACCTGGTGGCAGACCGAGACGGGCGGCATCCTCATCAGCCCGCTGCCAGGCGCGATCCCGGCGAAGCCCGGCTCCGCGACCCTGCCATTGCCCGGCGTGCAGCCCGTGGTGGTGGACGCCGAGGGGGTCGAGCTCACGGGTCCGGCGGACGGCATGCTGTGCATCGCCGCCCCGTGGCCGGGCATGTTGCGTACCATCTACGGCGACCACGCCCGGTTCGTGCAGACCTATTTCTCGACCTTCCCCGGCAAGTATTTCACCGGCGACGGCGCGCGGCGCGACGCCGACGGCTACTGGTGGATCACCGGACGGGTCGACGACGTGATCAACGTCTCGGGCCACCGGATGGGCACCGCCGAGGTCGAAAGCGCGCTCGACTCCCATCCCAAGGTGGCGGAATCGGCGGTCGTGGGCTTCCCGCACGATATCAAGGGCCAGGGCATCTACGCCTACGTCACGCTCATGATGGGCGAGGAGCCGACCGACGCGCTGCGGGCCGAACTGGTGGCCTGGGTCCGCAAGGAAATCGGGCCGATCGCTGCGCCCGACGCGATTCAGTGGGCACCGGGCCTGCCGAAGACCCGCAGCGGCAAGATCATGCGCCGCATACTGCGCAAGATCGCGGCACACGAGACGGATACTCTGGGCGACACGTCGACGCTGGCTGATCCGGGCGTTGTGGCGGATCTGGTGGCGAGTAGGCGATAAAACGTGCCCTCTGCAGAAACTCAGAAATTTGTCGAGTGCCTGGAAAGGCTTAGCCCTCTTGCGCGCTCCAATTGGGATACTTAGTGTAAGTGACCAACGGAGTGGTCAGGACGAACCCATGAGCACGATCAGCCTTGCGGAGGCCAAGACGCATCTCAGCCAGCTCGTCGAGCAGGCGGCCGGCGGCGAGGATGTTGTGATCACGCGGCGAGGAAGGCCGGTCGCCCGGATCACGAGCCTCGAGACTCCGGGCAAACGGATCGATGTGGCGGAATTGCGGGCGCTCACCAGTACGATGTCGATGCAATCCGAGCCATCTGCGGACTTCATCCGCCGTATGCGCGACGAGGAGCGCTACTGATCCTCTATCTGGACACGTCGCTCTTGGTGCCCGCCTTCACATTGGAAAGCGCTTCGAGCCGGGTGCAGGAATGGCTGGAGGACCGCGACGAAGACGTTCTGGCGATCAGTCCTTGGGTCGTGACCGAATTCTCGTCGGCCCTGGCCCGCAAGGAGAGGGCTGGCGACATCTCGGGTGACCGTCGGGCCGCCGCACTTGCCGCATTTGCGCGACTGCGCGCGAACGACGTCCGCCTGCTGCCGATTGAACAGCGCCAGTTTTATGCCGCCGCCCGTTACGCGGACCAGCATGTACTTGGCCTGAGGTCTGGTGACGCGTTTCATTTGGCGATCTGCGCGGACCATGGCGCGACCCTGTGTACGCTGGATCGCCGACTGGGCGCGGCAGGGCCTGCTCTCGGCATTCCGACGATCCTGCTGTGAGGTAGACCGCTGACCTTTGCCCCGTCCGTGCGTAATGTGTCGCGACCCGGAGGTCGCCATGCTCACCACCAGTCCCGCCTTCAAGCAGAACGCCGCCGCCGCCATCGCCGATGCCGGCCTGCAGCGCGCCCTCGTGCGGACCCGTCCCGGCTTCCCGGCGAAGCGTGCCGCCGCCATGGCCCGCCTGCCGGAGTTCGAGGCGCTGCGCGACGAAGGCCGCGACATCAAGAACCACACGCTGCAGAACCTCGACTTCTACCTCGAAGTGTTCGAGGCCAACGTGATCCGCGCCGGCGGCCGGGTCCATTGGTGCGCCAACGCCGAGGAAGCCCGTGCCGCCGTGCTCGCGATCTGTCAGGCGGCCGGCGCGCGGACGGTGACCAAGGGCAAGTCGATGCTCAGCGAGGAATGCGGCATCAACGAGCATCTGGAACAGCACGGCATCACCCCGGTCGAGACCGATCTCGGTGAATACATCCTGCAGATCCGCAACGAGCCTCCGAGCCACATCATCGCGCCGGCCTTCCACCTCAACCGCGACGACTGGGAGGCGAGTTTTCGCGCCGCCCACACCGACCTTCCGGCCGATCGCGTGTTCTCCGAGCGGCGCGACATCCTCACCGAGGCGCGCACCCGGCTGCGTGAGAAATTTCTCGCCGCGGACGTGGGCATTACCGGCGCCAATTTCCTGATCGCCGAGACCGGCAGCAGCGTGATCGTCACCAACGAGGGCAACGGCGACCTGACCCAGACCCTGCCGCGCGTACACATCGCGCTGGCCAGCATCGAGAAGATGGTCCCGACGTTGGAGGACGCGACCAGCCTGCTGCGCATCCTCGCCCGCTCGGCCACCGGGCAGGACATGTCGGTCTACACGACGTTCTCGACCGGCGCGCGGCGGTCGGCCGACCTGGATGGGCCGGAGGAATACCACGTCGTCCTCGTCGACAACGGCCGCTCCGGCATGCTGGGCACCGAGTTTCAAGACATGCTGCGCTGCATCCGCTGCGCGGCCTGCATGAACCATTGCCCGGTCTACGCGACGGTCGGCGGCCATGCCTATGGCTGGGTGTATCCGGGGCCGATGGGCTCGGTGCTGACGCCCGCGCTGATCGGCGTGGACAAAGCCGGCAATCTGCCGAACGCCAGCACCTTCTGCGGCAAGTGCGAGGCGGTGTGTCCGGTGAAGATCCCGCTCCCGAAGATGATGCGACACTGGCGCGAACGCGAGTTCGAGCGCCATCTGACGCCCGGCGCGGTGCGGTTCGGCCTCGGTGCCTGGGCCTTTGCCGCCCGTCGCCCAGGGTTGTATCGCCTGGCCACGCGGGTCGCCGCGTTCGCACTGGGCCTTCTCGGGCGGGGCAAGGGGCGCTTCCGAAGTCTGCCGCTGGCCGCCGGATGGACCGCCGGGCGGGATTTCCCGGCACCGGAGGGCGAGACGTTCTTTTCCCGATACGCCCGCGAGCAGCGCGCCAGATGAGCCGCGAGGCCGTTCTCGGCTCGATCCGTCGTGGCCTGCGGCGAGGCGCGCTGCCAGCCGAGGCGCAGGATATCCTGCGGGCTCGGCTGGCCGCCCATCCGCGCCATCTGATCCCCGCGCGGTCGCGCATCCCGCACCCCGAGCAGGTCGCCTTGTTCGTGGCTAATCTGGAACGGGAATTCGCAACAGCCACGCATGTCGCCTCGGCGAGCGAGGTGCCGGGCGCGATCTCCGAGTATCTCGCGGGCCACAACCTGCCGGGCGAGTTCGTCATGGCCCCGCATCCGGAAGTGCGGAACATTCCCTGGGCCGAGCGGCCGTTGCTGCAAGCGCGGGAGGGTCGGGCGCGACCAACAGATCTGGTGTCGGTGCAGCACGGCTATTGCGGCATCGCCGAGACCGGCACGCTTATGCTGCCGAGCGGCGCCGCGCGACCGACCACGCTCAACCTGCTCGCCGACACGGCCATCGTCATCCTCAGGACGGCGCGGCTGGTCGGTGCCTATGAGGAAGCCTGGGACTTGCTGCGCGCCGAGCACGCCGACGAGCGCGGCGGCTTCATGCCGCGCAACGTCATGCTGGTGACGGGTCCGTCGCGCTCCGCCGACATCGAGAGCGTATTGGAACTGGGCGCGCACGGGCCGCGCCGCCTGCATGTCGTGCTGGTCGATGCCGCCTGACGCGCCGATGGGCGACGAGACGCCGCGCGGCTTCGTGAAGATGTTTCGCGAGAGTTACTCAAACAGCGTGCAGCTGTCGCGATACCAGGCGCAAGCGATCGGGGCCGCGATCCTGAGCCGTTCGCCGGGCTGCCGCCTGCTGGTGTTCGGGCTCGGACACGACACCGGCCTGTGGCTGCGGTTGAATGCCACCGGGATGACCCATTTCCTGGAGACCAGCGCGGAGTGGATGGCCATCGTCGGCGCGCGGCATGCCGACATTTCGTGCGGCATCATGCCGGATTTCGGCATCACCGTGCGGACCAGCATGGCGCTGACCGACGAGCAGCTGGCGCGTTGTGTCATTCCGGATGACATACGATACGTCGAATGGGACGTGATCCTGGTGGACGCGCCGCCCGGCTATGAGCCGCAATTGCCCGGACGTGCGGTCGCGATCTACTGGGCCTCGCGCATGGCGGACCGGCGCACGCATGTTTTCGTGGACGACTACGACCGGCCGCTGGAGGCCGCGTTCGCCGACCGCTTCCTGCGCACCCGCGAGGGCTCGTGCAGCACGGTCATCCAGGCGAGCGAGCAGGTGGCGGATCGCAAATTGTTCTGGTCGATGGGCGACCCGCTCTGATCGCGGCGTGGTTCTGAGGCGTACGCCGCCGTCACGTGCACAACTCGTCAATCATCTTCGGTCCTTATCTCGAGCGTTCCCCTTGCACGCGGGATCGTCGCCGACGGTCGCGGGGTCGCGACCACCAACCATCAGGACCCACCGATGCGCGCCTTCTCGCTCGCCACGGCCGCCTCCGTCGCGGTTCTCGCCTCCATCGCCACAGCCTCGGCGGGGCCGCTGACGGCCTCGGCGATCCTGCAGAGTTTCAACGCGGTGATCCTGGAGAACGGATCGACGCCGTCCGACATTGAGGGTGCCGCGGCGATCGGTGGCAATTTTTCGGGCGCCACGGTCTACAACCGCCCGGGCGAATCGACGCCCTCCAAGTATGGCGCGCTGACGGTGTTCGGCGGCACCAGCGGCAATCCGATCAACGTGAACAATGGCGGCAACGCCTACGTTGGGGGTGCCGCGGGCGCTAAAATCAATTTCAATGGCGGCGGCAAATACATCACCGCCCCAGGCTCGATGATTGCCGATCTTTTCACGCCACTGACGGCCCTGTCCAAGACCCTGTCGCAGCTGTCCGCCACATCGCGCCTGCCCAGTCCGGCCAACAATGAGGTCATCAAGGCCGTGGCGGGCGCGAACGGCATCGCCGTATTCGACATCACCGCGGCCGATTTGCAGGCAATCCCGAGTTTCAGCGTCAATCTGGGCGACGCGTCCACCGTCGTGTTCAACGTGAAGGGCGACAGCGCCTCGTTCAACGCCAACGATCAGAGCGGCGCGAACGGGGCCGAGCGCATCATCTGGAACTTCTACGAAGCGACCGGGACCGTCGCGCTGAACACCCTCATCGGCGGCACCGTGTTGGCGACCGGTGCCACCGTGACCAACGGCAATCAGATCGATGGCGCGCTCGCCGCGAAGGCCTGGAAGGGGTCGGGCGAACTGCACAACCATCCCTTCGTCGGCACGCTGCCGAGCGCGGCCGCGGTCCCGGAGCCCACGACGCTAGCCCTGTTCGGCATTGCCCTGGCCGGGATCGCGACGATGCGCCGCCGCCGGTAGGATCGTGGGACCGGCCGCGGCCCCACACGAGCGCGATATGTCTTGCTATCTTTTGCGTTATGTGTTTTATATGCGTTCATGTTGTTGCCCTTTCCCACCTGGCTCCAGCCGTCCCAGCCGCCCACCGAATTCATGGGCAATCTGCGGCTGACTCTGGAGAATCTGCGGGCATCGGCAGCGATCCGCGCGGCGAGACACTGGGTGATGGCCCCCCTCGCCGTACTCCTCTCGGCCTACATCAGCAGCGTGCTCAGGCGGTTCGGCTCCCTCACTGCGCGCTATCGCGCCGGGCGGCTGATCGCCCGGGCGGCGCGGCGCCGGGCCCAACCTGAACCGCGGCCTGCTGAGGCGCCGTTGCCGCGGGATGGCTTCCGCAAGGGCCGGATGCCGGGATGGTTCGGCTGGCTGATCGACTTCCTGCCCTACCACGCGGCCGGCTACGCGTCGCAGCTTCGCCACATGCTGGCCCACGACGCTGAAATAAGGGCGCTGATCGCCACCTCGCCGCAAGCAGGGCGAATCCTCAGGCCGCTCTGCCGAATGTTGGGGATAGAGCCCGGCCCAGACCTGCCACCGTCGCTCTTCCCGCCCCGCGTCGCCGACGCCGCGACATGCGAACCACAATTGAAACCACGAACACGGCGGCGGACGACCTCATTCTCGCGGTCCTCGCGACCGCGGTTGCTGCCCGGACGGTCTGGCCATGACGCGGCCGAACGGGAGACGAGGGACGAGCCCCGGAGGGACGTCCCAGGGTTGGCCGACCAGACCGGCATGGGGCCGGATCACCGGGAACGGGCGGCCGCCCCGCCACTCAATTCTCCAAAGCGGGCCTAAGCCAGTCCCGCCATGCGCGCGCATTTCATTACGAATACGTAATAAATAGCTACACGTTGAAGCGAAACTCCAGGACGTCGCCGTCGCGCACGATATAGTCCCGCCCCTCGATCCGTAGCTTTCCCGCGTCGCGCGCGCCCGCCTCGCCCTTGCCCGCCACGTAGTCGTCATAGGCGATCGTCTCCGAGGCGATGAATCCACGTTCGAAATCGTTGTGGATCACGGCCGCCGCCTGCGGGGCTTTCGTGCCGCGCACGATCGTCCAGGCTCGCGTCTCCTTCGGACCGACGGTGAAATACGTGATGAGCCCGAGCAGGTCGTAGCCGGCCCGGATCACCCGGTCCAAGCCGCTGTCCGACAGGCCCAGCCCTTCCAGGAACTCCGCGCGGTCGCCCTCCGACAACTGGCTGACCTCCGCCTCGATCGCCGCCGAGACGACGACCGCCCGTGCGCCCTCGGCCTTGGCGCGCTCGAACACGCGGGCCGATTGCGCGTTGCCGTCGGCGGCGGCGGCTTCCTCGACGTTGCAGACATACAGCACGGGTTTGCTGGTCATGAGCTGCAGCCGCTTCGCCGCCTCGACATCGCCCGGCGCGATCGCCGTCCGCGCCGGCTGGCCCGCTGTCAGTGCCGCGACGATCGGCTCCATCAACGCGACCTGCGCGATGGACTCCTTGTCGCCGCCCTTGGCGCGCTTCTGCAGCGCCGGCAGCCGCTTCTCGCAACTGTCGAGGTCGGCGAGCATCAGCTCGGTCTCCACCGTCTCGGCGTCGCGGATCGGGTCGATGCTGCCCTCGACATGGGTGATGTCGCCGTCCTCGAAACAGCGCAGCACATGGATGATCGCGTCCACCTCGCGAATATTGGCCAGGAACTGGTTGCCCAGGCCCTCGCCGCGCGAGGCGCCCCGCACCAGTCCGGCGATATCGACGAACTCAAGACTGGTCGGTACGATCTTGGCACTCTTGCCGATCGCCGACAGCACCGCCAGCCGGGGGTCGGGGACCGCGACCCGCCCCACGTTCGGCTCGATCGTGCAGAACGGGTAGTTGGCGGCCTGCGCCGCGGCGGTCGCGGTCAGCGCGTTGAACAGTGTGCTCTTGCCGACATTCGGCAGCCCCACGATGCCGCAATTGAATCCCATCTAGCCCGTCTCCTGGGTGAGCAACGCCACCCGCGTCATGAAAGCCTCGGGCGGCCCCGAGACGAGGAAGGGTGCCGCGTCGGCCACCGCACCCAGCAGTGCCGCCAGCCACGCTTGGTCAGACTTCGCGAAATCGCCGAGCACATGACCCAGAACACGAGCCTTGTCGCCGGGATGGCCGATGCCCAGTCGCACCCGCCAGTAATCCTGGCTGCCGAGCTGGCGGTCCATGCTGCGCAGGCCGTTGTGGCCGGCCGCTCCTCCGCCCCGCTTGACCCGTATTTTCCCGGCCACGAGATCGAGTTCGTCATGAAACGCGGTGATGGCCTGCGGCTCGATCCGATAGAACGCGGCCGCCGCCTGCACGGATTCGCCAGACGCGTTCATGTAGGTCAGCGGCTTCAGGCCCAGCACCTTTGCCCCGCCGACCGACCCCTCCGCGACGAGACCACGAAACCGCTGCCGCCACGGCGAGAAACCGTGGCGGCTGGCGATCGCATCGAGCGCCATGAAGCCGATATTGTGCCGCTGCCTGGCCATCCCCGGCTCGGGATTGCCGAGGCCGGCCCACAGCAGCACCGATCTACTTCTTTGCGGCGGCCTTCGCCGGCGCGGCCTTCGCGGCGGGTGCCGCGCCCTTCGCCGGGGCGGCGGCCTTCGCGGGCGCGGCCTTGCCGCCTTTCGCGGGGGCGGCCGCGACGGCTGCGGCGGGGGCGTTCGGATCGACCACCGGCTCGGCGGCTTTGGTCGGGGGGGCCACTGTCGCGATGACGAAGTCGCGGTCGGTGATCGTCGGGCGAATGCCCTCGGTCCCCTTCAGATCGGACCAGCGCACGTTGTCGTTGATGTCGAGGCTGCCGAGATCGGCCTCGAAATGCGCCGGCACGTGGTCAGGGTCGCACAGGCACTCGACCCCGTGACGCACCACGTTCAGCACGCCGCCGCGCTTGAGGCCCGGGCTCGTCAGGTCGTTGGTGAACTGCACCGCGACGGAGACGCGGATGCGCTCGCCCGGCGCAAGGCGCTGGAAGTCCACGTGTTCCGGCCGGTCGGAGACGGGATGGAACTGCACGTCGCGGATCAGCGCGCGCGCGGGCGCTGCGCCGTCGACCCTGATTTCATAGAGCCGCGAGCGCCAGCCGCTGTGCTGAATCTCGCGCAGGACGAGCTTGGGTTCGAGCGCGATCAGCGTCGGCGTCTGCCGCGCGCCGTAGATGACCGCAGGGATCTTCCCTGCCCGCCGGGTCGCCCGCGCCGCCCCCTTACCGGCTCGCGCGCGTCCCTCGGCCTCGATCGTCGTATAGCTGGCCATTGGTTCGCTCCTGAGACATGACAAAACGCCGGCCTCCAGGGGTGCCGGCGAAGCGGCGGGATGTCGCATGGCCGTCACGCGATGGGAAGGGGCTGCCGCGCATGCCGGTCACGCACGCCAACTTGATCTTGCCCGGCCCGACGAGACATTGTGGCGGCGAGGCGAGGGAGACCGATGGGCGTGTTCGGCGGCAGTGCGGTCGGTCTGCTGCGAGTGCTCCTCGTGGCGACCGTCGCCGTGCCGGCCGTGCTGCTGGCCGTCGACGCCTGGGTCAGTCTCGACGGGATCGACGAGCAGATGGCGCAGGACGCGAGCCGGGTCTGCGACATCATCCGCGAGCATGCGGCCAAGGTGTTGAACAGCCAGGAGCTGGTGGCCCGCCGCGTCGAGGACCGGCTGGACGGGATGGACGACGAGACCATCCGCCGCTCCGAGCCGCAACTGCATGCGGCGCTCGTGTCCATCGTGCGCGATCTGCCGCAGGTCGATTCGCTGGTTGTGGTCGGCCGGCGCGGCCAGGTGCTGGTCGCCACCGGGGCGTTCCCGGTGGCAAGGCAGATCGACATGAGCGACCGCGACTATTTCACCGCGCTACGCTCCGGCGGGGCCGCCACCGTCTTGAGCAAAGTGCAAACCAGCCGGATCACCGGCAAGGTGTTCTTCGGTGTGGCGCACCGCTTGCAGGATGGCGACGGCACGTTCCGGGGTGTCGTCAGCATCGCCGTCGCGCCAGACTTTTTCGTCCAGTTCTGGGAGACGCTGGGGCGCGGCGTGGCCGGGGGCGGCCAGGGCCACATCCTGTCGCTGCTACGCGACGACGGCGCGGTGCTGGCGCTTTGGCCGCGTTCGGCAAAGCCTAAGCCGCAGGCCGATCCGCCGTTCCAGGCGGCGACGCTGTCGGACGGCGAGGTCGGCGTCTACGCCGATGGCCCGCTGAGCGAGACCAGCGAAGCGAGCTGGATCTACACATACTGTCACGTGCCCGGCTATCCGGCCTATGCAGTGGCCGGACGGTCCCGCCAGGCGCTGCTGAGCCTCTGGCGGGAGAAGATGGCGACGCATCTGGCGATCGGGCTTCCGACCACCGGCGTGCTCTGGCTGATCGCCTGGACCGCGTTGCAGCGCGCCCGAAGCGAATTGGCGGCGCTGGCCCGGATGCGGGCCGAAATGCAGCGCCGCGAGACCGCCGAGGCCGCGCTGATGCAGGCGCAGCGGCTGGAGGCGGTCGGCCAGCTGACGGGCGGCGTGGCGCACGACTTCAACAACCTGCTGACCATCATCATGGGCAACTTCGAGATGATCGGGCGCGACGCGCCGCCCGCCAGCCGCATCGTCCGCCTCGCCGGGGCCGGCATGGCGGCGGCCAGGCGCGGTTCGGAGTTGACCGCGAAGCTGCTGGCCTTCTCGCGCCGGCAGATGGTGCGGCCGGAAGTGGTCGACGTGAATCGGCTGCTCAGCGATTTCCGTCCCGTGCTCGGCCAGGCGGTCACCGAGGCCGTGACCCTGGTGTTCGACTTCGGCCCCGACACCTATCCGGCCGCCCTCGACCCGGGCCAGCTCGAGGCCGCGGTGCTCAACCTGTTGGCCAATGCGCGCGATGCGATGTCGGCGGGCGGGACGATCCGCATTGCCACCGACATGGTCGTGGTGGAGGCCGCGCAACCGTCGGCCGAGCAGGCCGGGCCGCCGCCGGGCCGATACGTGCGGGTCATGGTCCGCGACGACGGGCCGGGGATGGAGCCCGCCGTGGCGTGCCGCGCCTTCGAGCCGTTCTTCACCACCAAGGGGGTCGGGCGCGGCACCGGCCTCGGCCTGTCGCAGGTCTACGGGTTCTGCCAGCAGGCCGGCGGCTTGGCCCGCATCACCTCGACCCCCGGCCAGGGCACGACGGTCGAGCTGCTGCTGCCCCGCGCGACTGGCGATGCGACCGGCAAGACCAAACGCGCGAAGGCCGCGTCACCGCCGGGGACGCGCGGGCGAATGGTTCTGGTGGTCGAGGACGAGGCGGCGGTCCTCGAGGTCGCGGTCGCCAATCTGCGCGATCTGGGCTACGAGACCGTCACCGCGAGCGATGGAGCCCAGGCGCTCGAGGTGCTCCGCTCCGACCAGCGGATCGACGTCCTATTTTCCGACGTGGTGATGCCGGGCGGCATCGACGGGGTGCGGCTGGGCGCCGAGGCCCGGCGGCTGCGGCCGGGGATCAAGGTGCTTTTGGTGTCCGGCTATCCGGGCCTGATGGGCGAGCGCGATCTGCCCGGCGACGTGGCGATCCTGCCCAAACCCTACACACGCGAGGATCTGGCCACGGAGTTGGCGGCGGTTCGATCCTAGGCGGCGTCACGAATGGCCAAACCCTCCCCCCGCTTCGTCTGCCAATCCTGTGCGTCGGTCACTTCGAAATGGGCCGGGCGGTGCGAGAATTGCGGCGAATGGAACACCATCGTCGAGGAAGCCTCCGTCGCCGGCCCCAACGCGAGCAAGACCGCCGGCCGCAAACTCGCCTTCGTCGGTCTGGCCGGCACCGCCGAACCGCCTCCCCGCGCGCCGACCACGATCGCCGAACTGGACCGGGTGCTGGGCGGCGGGCTCGTGCCCGGCTCGGCGGTGCTGCTCGGCGGCGATCCGGGGATCGGCAAATCCACCCTCCTGCTGCAGGCGGCCGCGGCGCTGGCCCGCTCCGGCCGACGGGTCGCCTATGTCTCCGGCGAGGAATCCGTCGAACAGGTGCGGATGCGCGCCCGCCGCCTCGGGCTGACCGACGCCGCGATGGATTTGGCCGCCGCGATCAATCTTCGCGACATCACCGCGAGCCTGGAGACGACCGACGCGACCCTTGTCGTCATCGACTCGATCCAGACGATGTGGCTCGACAGCATCGACAGCGCGCCCGGCTCCGTCAGCCAGGTCCGCGCCTGCGCGTTCGAGCTGATCCGCTTGGCCAAATCGCGCGGCTGCGCTCTCGTGCTGGTCGGGCATGTGACGAAAGACGGATCGATCGCCGGGCCGCGCGTGCTGGAGCACATGGTCGACGCTGTCCTGCACTTCGAAGGCGACCGCGGCCACCAGTTCCGCATCCTGCGGGCCGTGAAAAACCGGTTCGGAGCGACGGACGAGATCGGCGTGTTCGAGATGACCGAGCAGGGGCTGGCCGAGGTCGCCAACCCGTCGGCCCTGTTCCTCGCCGAGCGGCGCGGCAACGTGGCCGGCAGCGCGGTGTTCGCGGGGCTCGAGGGCAGCCGCCCAGTGCTGCTGGAGGTGCAGGCCCTGCTGGCTCCGAACCCCGGCGGCAGCCCGCGTCGCGCCGTGGTCGGCTGGGATTCGTCGCGGCTGTCGATGCTGCTGGCCGTGCTGGAGTCGCGCGGCGGGCTACGGCTGACCGCGACGGACGTGTGGCTCAACGTCGCGGGCGGGCTGCGGGTGAGCGAGCCGGCGGCCGATCTGGCGGTGGCGGCCGCCATCGCCTCGGCGGCGGCCGATGTGCCGACCGACCCGGGCTGCGTGTTCTTCGGCGAGATCGGACTCTCTGGCGAAATCCGGCAGGTGGCGCAGGCGGAATTGCGGCTGAAGGAGGCCCAAAAACTCGGGTTCTCGGTGGCGGTGTTGCCGCGCCGGGTCGCCCGCGGCAATCGCACGCTCGCCGCCCCGGAAGGATTGCGGGTGACCGAGGCCGGGCATGTCAGCGATCTTCTGGCGCTGTTTCCTGGGCCTGGGCGAAAGGCGGAATCGTGACGCATACCAGACGCATCGTACTGCTCGGCGCGGCCGCCTCCGCCATGGCCGCGGCCCCACCGCCGGTCGATCCGCGCAAGGCGCGGCCGCAAGCTGGCGACCGTCTGGTGTTCGCCGAGGGGGATCGCAAGGGTCAGTCCATTGCGCCGGACGACGTGCGATTGGATGGGGAGGTCGTCCTCGCCTGGCCGACGGCGCCGGACGGCACGCTTCGGGATCAGTCGCGGCTCAATCTGATCGTGCTCATACGGCGCGACCCTGCGACGCTGGACGCCGCGACGTCGGGACGGGCGACGGACGGCATCGTCGCCTATGCCGCCACCTGCAGCCATGCCGGCTGTACCGCGAAAATCATCGACCCACAGGGAATGCTGCTCTGCCCGTGTCACATGTCCCGCTACGACCCGCGGCGCGGAGCGGCGGTGCTGTCGGGCCCCGCGCCCCGTCCCCTCCCCGCCCTGGCGCTCGCGCCGATCGACGGCATGCTGTCGGTGGCCGCTCCGTTCACCGGCACCGTGGGACCGCAGCCCGGCTAGCCCGCCCTATCGCCTCGTTGCGGCGGCGGCGGGAAGCGGGAACACTGCGGTCAAACCTGGGGGCTATCATGCGCGCCATCGTCCGTCTGCTTGCCGGCACAGCCGTCGCCGCCTGCGTCCTCGCCGGCCCCGCCGCGCGAGCCCAGCCGGTGTCCGCTGCGGATCTGATCCGTGCCCAGGACAATCCCGGCGAGTGGCTGATGTATGGGCGAGACTATCGCAATTGGCGGTTCAGCCCTCTTGCGTCCATCACGCCCGCAAACGCCGCGCAGCTGAAGCCGGTTTGGGCGCTGTCCACTGGCGGTACGTTTTCCGGACTCGAGGCGACGCCCCTGCTGCGCGGCGGCGTGCTGTATTTTTCGACGGACTACGCGCGCGTCCTGGCGGTCGATGCGCGGAGCGGCACGATCAAGTGGCGCTACGAGCCGCAATACGAGGAGGGGCTCGCGCCGGTACTGTGCTGCGGCCCGATCCATCGGGGTGTCGCGATCAAGGATGACCTCGTCTACATCACCCGCCTCGACGCCAAGCTCGTGGCGTTGCATGCCGCCGACGGGTCGGTCGCGTGGGAACAAAAGATCGATGAGTGGAAAAGCGGCGTGACCACCAACTCGCCGCCGCTGGTCGTGGGCGATCACGTCATCCTCGGCGTCTCGGGCGGCGAATACGGCGTGCGCTGCTACCTGAAATCGTTCGACGCAAAAACCGGCGCGCTGCAATGGACGACCTACACCGTCCCGGCGCCGGGCGAGCCGGGCAGCGAGACCTGGCCGAAGGACGACAGCTGGAAGACCGGCGGCGCGCCCACCTGGCTGACCGGCAGCTACGATGCGGAGACGAATACCGTCTATTGGGGGACCGGCAACCCGGGATCCTGGATCACCGAGCTGCATCCTGGCGATAATCTGTTCACCGACTCGATGCTGGCGGTCGATCCGGAGACCGGCCGCATCAAGTGGCATTTTCAGTACACGCCGAACGACGCCTGGGACTACGACGGCATGGCCACGCCGATCCTCGTCGATCTAGCGATCGACGGCACGCCGACGAAGGCGGCGATCGTGTCGAATCGCAATGGCTTCTTCTACGCCATCGACCGCACGGACGGCCGCTTTCTGTACGCGATACCGCTGGTTGACGGAATCAACTGGACCAGCGGCCTGGATCCGGTGACCGGCCGGCCCTCGATCAACGAGGCGATGAAGCCCAAGGCGGGCGGCAAGCGCATCGAACCGATCGTGCCCGGGCTGGAGGGCGGGACGAACTGGTTCGCGCCCGCCTTCGACCCCGACAAGGGGATCGCCTACGTCGTGGTCAATCAGTGGGGCATGGGATTGACGGCGTGGGAGAAAGCGAAACTCACCTATAAGCCTGGTGAGCCCTACATGGGCGTCGACTACCAGATGTATCGGATGGGCGAGACGATCGGCCACGTGAAGGCGATCGACGTCGCAAGCCGAAAAGTCCTTTGGGACCACCCGAGCCCGCTGCCGCTGTTCAGCAGCCTCGTCGCAACCAAGGGCGGCGTGCTGTTCACCGGCGATCAGCGGGGCCGGTTCATTGCTTTGGATGCCGCGAGCGGCAAAGAGCTTTGGGCGTTCCAGACCGGATCCGGGATCAACGCCTCACCCATCACCTACGAACTCGATGGAAAGCAGTATGTCGCCATCCTGTCCGGCCTCGGTGGTGACCCAAGCTTCTACTACTCGGCTCCCAAGGGCGGGATGCTGTGGGTGTTTTCGGTCGAGGGCGCGCTGGCCGAGAGTGGACGGGTCAATCAGGTCGAGGTCGACAAGGCCCTGCCCGTCTTCGCCAAGTAGCCGCTATGCGCGACGACAGGTGAACCCGGCCGCCCGACCCGCTATATGGGCGCGGTGAACTGGATCGATCTTGTCGTCGTGGCCATCGTGGCGGTGTCCGCCCTGCTGGCTTTTCTCCGCGGCTTTGTGCGCGAAGCGCTCGGCATCGGCGCCTGGATCGGCGCGGCACTGGTCGCCTGGTGGGCATTCCCCTACAGCCAACCGCGCGCGCGCGAGATGATCTCCGGCTATCCGGAACTCGCGGACCTGGCCGCCTTCGCGGCGGTGTTCGTCGTGGCGCTGATCCTGCTGTCCATCGTGGCCGGGATGGTGGGCGGCCTCGTGCGCACGTCGATCCTGAGCGGCATCGACCGCACGCTCGGCATCGTCTTCGGCCTCGCCCGCGGGGCGGCCATCGTGGTCGCGGCCTATATCGCGCTGTCGATCGTGGTCCCGCCCGACCGTTGGCCGCCGCCTCTGCTCCAGGCACGCAGTCTGCCCTACGCCTACGAGGGCGCGGCCTGGGCCGCGTCGCAGGTGCCGGAGGCCTACCGGCCGGCGATCAAGCCGCCGCCCGCCGGGGCGGAGACCCGCGCGGAAGATTTTTTTCAGCCACCGCCGCGCGGACATGCGCTCGCCCGGCGTGAGACGCCCCCCCCATGAGCACGCCGTCTGTTTCCAGCCCTGACGACGACGACGACCACCCGCACGAGGAATGCGCGGTCGTCGGCGTGTGGAACTGTCCCGACGCCGCCGCGGTCACGGCGCTCGCGCTGCACGCGCTGCAGCACCGGGGACAGACGGCGACCGGCATCGCGAGCTTCGACGGCCAGCAATTGCGCAGCCACAAGGGCGTGGGCCTGGTCGGGGACAATTTCTCCGACCCGCGCATCATGGCGGGCCTGCCCGGCAACTCGGCGATCGGCCACAACCGCTACGCCACCACCGGCGACACGGTGCTGCGCAACGTCCAGCCGCTGTTCGCCGATTTCGAATTCGGCAGCCTGGCGATCGCCCATAACGGCAACCTGACGAACGCCATGGCGATGCGCAAAGCGCTGATCCGGCGCGGCTGCCTGTTCCAGTCGTCGACCGACAGCGAGGTCTTCATCCATCTCGTCGCGATCAGCCTGTATTCCACCGTCGTCGATCGGCTGATCGACGCGCTGAAACAGGTGGTCGGCGCCTATTCGCTGGTGGCGCTGACCGACGAGGCGCTGATCGGCTGCCGCGACCCGCTCGGCGTGCGGCCGCTCATCCTCGGGCGGATCGAGGCGACCGGCGCCTGGGTGATGGCCAGCGAGACCTGCGCGCTCGACATCGTGGGCGCGGAATTCGTCCGCGACGTGGAGCCGGGCGAGATCGTCGTCGCCGACACGGCGGGCCTGCGCAGCATCCGCCCGTTCACCAAGCAGCCGTCCCGCTTCTGCCTGTTCGAGTATGTCTACTTCGCCCGACCCGACAGCGTGGTCGAGGGCACGCCGGTCTATGGCGCGCGCAAGCGAATCGGCATCGAACTGGCGCGGGAGAGCGCGGTCGAGGCCGACGTGGTGGTCCCGGTGCCGGACAGCGGCGTGCCCTCGGCGATGGGATACTCGGCGGAGGCGAAAATCCCGTTCGAGTTGGGGATCATCCGCAACCATTATGTCGGACGCACCTTCATCGAGCCGACCGACACGATCCGCCATCTGGGCGTGCGACTGAAGCACAGCGCCAACCGAGCGGTGATCGAAGGCAAGCGGGTCATCCTGGTCGACGACAGCATCGTGCGCGGCACCACCAGCCAGAAGATCGTCGAGATGGTCCGCGCCGCGGGGGCCGCCGAGGTGCACATGCGCATCTCCTCGCCGCCGACCACGCATTCCTGCTTCTACGGCATCGACACGCCGGAACGGGCAAAGCTGCTGGCGGCCCGGCACGACGTGGCCGAGATGGCCGAGCTAATCGGCGCGGACAGTCTGGCCTTCGTCTCGATCGACGGGTTGTACAGGGCTTTGCGAAAGCCCGGTCGCGATCCGGCCGCGCCCGCGTATTGCGACGCCTGCTTCACCGGCGAGTATCCGATCCCGCTGCCCGACGCCGAACGGGGACAGGTGCAAGTGCAGGCGCTCGTGACCGCCGAGCGTTGAGTTTATTGGCGTGAGCTTGGCCGGACGGATCGCCCTGGTCACCGGCGCGTCGCGCGGGATCGGGGCGGCGGCCGCGCGCGAACTCGCGCGGCGCGGGGCGCATGTCGTGCTGACCGCGCGCACCCAGGGCGGCCTGGAGGAGGTCGACGACGCGATCCGCGCGGCAGGTGGGGCGGCGACGCTGCTGCCGCTCGATCTGCTCGACGGCGAGGCGGTGGATAGGATCGGCCCCAGCCTGCACGCGCGGTTCGGCCGCCTCGACATTCTAGTCGGCAACGCGGCGGCCCTCGGGCGGCTGACACCCGTGTCGCACATCCTCGACCGCGATTGGAACGAGACGGTGGGCCTCAACCTGTCCGCGACCTGGCGGCTGATCCGCAGCACCTCGCCGTTGCTGACCGCCGCGCCCGCCGGGCGTGCGGTGTTTGTCACAAGCCGCATCGTGGCCCGTCCAGCGGCCTATTGGGGGCTGTACGGTGCCACGAAGGCGGGCAGCGAGCACCTGGTACGGGCCTGGGCCGAGGAGGTCCGGTCCAGCCGTCTGCGGATCAATCTGTTCGATCCCGGCGTGGTGGCGACACGGCTGCGCGCGCTGGCGATGCCCGGCGAGGATGCGAAATCGCTGGCCACGGCCGACTCGGTCGCGCCCGCGCTGGCCGACCTCTGCGCCGAGGCCGAGCAGCGGCACGGCGAGATCGTCGGCTCACCCGGCTAGACGCCGACGATCGCCGATCCGCGATTGCGAGTCATTCGCGTCGTTGCGAGATCAGCTTGACTTGCCAGGCGCTTGGACTAGATGCGTAGCGGCATGCTGCGTTTCGTCGATCTCACCGAACGCGACCTCCTGGCGCTGGCGATCAGCAGCGAGGAGGAGGACGGACGCATCTACGCCGATTTCGCGCACGAGCTCCGCGACGACTATCCAGCCAGCGCGGCGATGTTCGCCGACATGGCCGCCGAGGAGAACGAGCATCGTCGCTCGTTGATCGACCTCTTCGTGCTGCGCTTCGGCGAGCACATTCCGCTCATCCGCCGGCAGGACGTGCGCGGCTGGGTGCAGCGGCTGTCGCCGTGGCAGGTGCGCCAGCGCGGGATCGAGGCGGTCCGCAACCATGCTCGCCAGATGGAACAGGATGCCCGCCGGTTCTACCTGCAGGCGCTGGAGCGAAGCTCCGATGCCGGCGTGCGCAAACTGCTGGGCGACCTCGCCGAGGCCGAGGCGGCGCACGAGAACGCAGCCGGCACGATCGAGGAACAGCGGCTGCCCGGCCATGCCCGCGAGACGGAGGATGCGAGCGCCAAGCGCCGCTTCGTGCTGCAGGTCATCCAGCCCGGGCTGGTCGGGCTGATGGACGGCTCGGTGTCCACGCTGGCGCCGGTGTTCGCCGCGGCCTTCGCGACGCGTGATCCGCACTATGCATTCGTGGTGGGCATCGCGGCCTCGGTGGGCGCCGGGATCAGCATGGGGTTTGCCGAAGCGCTGGCCGACGACGGCAAGCTATCGGGTCGCGGCACGCCCTGGCTGCGCGGCCTGGTATGCGGCCTGATGACGGTGGCCGGCGGCATTGGGCACACCCTGCCCTATCTCATTCCCGACTTCTGGACCGCCACGGTGGTGGCCGGGATCGTCGTGGTGATCGAGTTGCTGGCGATCGCCTGGATCCAGTGGCGCTACATGGACACCCCGCCGATTTCGGCCGCCGCCAAGGTGATGCTCGGCGGCGCGCTGGTGCTCGCCGCCGGCATCCTGATCGGGAGTGGCTGAGGCGCCTATTCGACGGTGACGTTGGCGACCGGGACCAGACAGTCGGTCTTTGTCGTGAACGAGATGCTGAGGCTGGTAGTACCGGTCTTGGCTGCTTTGGTAATGTTGTGCGCGGTGTTGTCCCACAATTGCGGGAGCGGCCGCGCGGCACCGCCGTTCCAGTCGCTATCGAGGTTGAGGCCTCCGGTGCCGGCGATGGTCACGCCGTTGATCTTGGTGACCTCGTTGGTGAACGCCTGCGTGTCGCTCAACGACAATCCGCTCTGGCCGTCCGCGCCGATATTATACCAGTCCACCCCCGCGCTGGTCGCCGCGACCGGCAGCCGCAGCGAGTAGGTCAGCCCGTCACCCGCGACGGTGCCGAAGGTCTTGCCCGACAGGCCGCGGTCGAAAAGGCCCACCGTACGCGTCCCGCTCCCGACGATCACCAAGGAGACGCCCTCGAACAGCGGGAAGACCGTGTGGCCGTTCCAGGGATCCTCGCCGGTCGTCAGCCCCGACGCGCCGCTGCCCAGCCTGACCTCATAAGTGCCGTTGCGGGTCGCGACGGCGATCGGCACGACACCGCGATAGACCGTGGTCCGCGTGCCGCCCCAGCACGGACTGGCCCCGGTGCCGACGACCGTGCCCGTGACCAACGCGGACGCCTCCGGCAGCGGCACGCGCCGCGTGACGGTGATCGTGGCGGTCGATGACGGCGGCGTGCCGTTGCTGATGACCGCCCAGTAGGCATAGGCGGCCTTGGTGGGCATCGTCACGTCGCTCACCGAGAGCGAACTGCCGCTTCGGTTCCGCAGTCCGGCGCCCCCGGTGCCCACGGACGCCTTGGTGTAGACGTATGATGCGACGATCGAGCCGGAAATCGTCGTGGCGGGCGCCACGCCGGGCGGGCCGGCCGCGCCACCGTTCGGCGCGGCTTGTTCCTGCGCCGAGGCTGGCGGCGCGGCCGCGAGCAGCAGGGCGATCCCCGCCACGGCGGCTTTCGAGATGATGGCCATGGTGTCTTCTCCCCGGTTTTCTTGCTTTGCGGCGTTGTCTCATTCCGCCGCTATAAGACGTAACATTGAGATCCCGCTTACGCGATGGGCGGCGATCCTGAAAACGCGAATGTTGTTGGAGCGCTTTTTCTATTTGATTTGAGTTGTTTTTCATCGGTCGCCGGCCCTGCTTGACCGGCCGTGCTTGACCGGCCGCCGAGCCGGGTGATCCGATGCCCGCCATGCATCGAGGAAGACGCCCATGCTCCTGATCCGCGGCGGCACGGTGGTCACGGCCGAAGGCAGCATGCGCGCCGACGTCCTGTGCGACGAGGGCCGCATCGCGGGGGTTGGACCATCGCTTGACGCCGCGGGCGCGGACGAATTGGACGCCGGCGGCCTTCTGGTGATGCCCGGCGGCATCGATCCACATACGCACATGGAACTGCCGTTCATGGGGACCACGGCGACCGAGGATTTCTTCACCGGCACCTCGGCGGCGGCGGCTGGCGGCACCACAATGATCATCGACTTCGCGATCCCCGGACCCGGCACATCCTTGGTCGAGGCCTGGCACGACTGGTCGCGCAAGGCCGAAAAGGCAGCGACCGACTTCAGTTTCCATGTCGCGGTCACCTGGTGGTCCGAGCAGGTCGCGGCGGAGATGGAGACCTTGACGCGCGATCACGGGATCAACAGCTTCAAGCATTTCATGGCCTACAAGGGCGCGCTCATGGTCGATGACGGGGTGCTGCTGCACTCGATCGGCCGGGCGCTCGACCTCGGCGCCATCTGCAACATCCACGCGGAGAACGGCGACGCGGTCGCCCATCTCCAGAAACAATTGCTGGCCCAGGGCGTCACCGGCCCCGAGGGCCATCCGCAGTCGCGCCCACCCGCCGTCGAGGGCGAGGCGGCGCAGCGGGTCATCGCCATCGCCGAGATCCTCGGCGCGCCGATCTATATCGTCCACGTCTCCACCGAGGAGGCCACCGACGCGATCGCCCGCGCCCGCGCGCGCGGCCAGCGTGTCTATGGCGAGGTGCTGGCACAGCATCTGGTGATCGACGAGAGCGTCTACCGCGACGCGGACTGGGCGCGCGCGGCCGCCCATGTGATGAGCCCGCCGTTCCGCCAGAAGCATCATCAGGCGGCGCTCTGGGCCGGTCTGGCGAGCGGGGCGTTGCAGACCACGGCGACCGATCATTGCTGCTTCTGCGCGCCGCAAAAGGCGGCCGGACGGGACGATTTCACGAAGATCCCGAACGGCACCGGCGGCATCGAGGACCGCATGTCGATCCTGTGGCATCACGGCGTGCGCACCGGCCGGCTCACGCCCAGCGAGTTCGTGGCGGTGACCAGCACCAACACGGCCAAAATCTTCAACATCCATCCGCGCAAGGGGGCGATCGCGCCGGGTGCGGACGCGGATATCGTTCTGTGGGACGCCGAGGCGAGCCGCACCATCAGTGCCGCGACCCATCACCAGAACGTCGACTTCAATGTCTACGAGGGCCAGACGGTGACCGGCCTGGCCCGCCACACCGTCGCTGGCGGCAAGCTCGTGTGGACGGATGGCGATTTGCGTACCGTGCGCGGTGCCGGGCGATATGTCGATCGCCCGTGTTTCTCGCCAAGCCTGCGGGCCGACGCGCTGCGGCGGACGCTCAACCCGGCGCGCGGGGTCGCCCGGTCCCCCTGAGCCGCTTTTCACGGTTTGTCAGGTTGTAGGGTCCAGTCTGCGGCCTTGGTCACGGAGAGGCCCATGTCACGACCGCAGACCCGATTGTCGACCGGGCCGGGTCGGCTCGCGCGGATGGGTGCGCGAATCGGCATTGTGCCGCGCCTGCTGATCGGGCTGGTCGCGGCCGTGGCGCTGTCCATCGCCATCGTCGACGGTTGGATGGCCAACGCCATCTCGGATGCATCGAGGGACCGCGCGGTCAAGCAGCTCGATATCGGGCTCGGCGTCCTCAAGGCCGCGCTCGGCCGCTATGGAACCGAGTTTCGGAGCGACGGGGCGGGGGCGCTTACGTTGGGCGGCACCTCGCTCGCCGGTCGCTACGACGTGGTCGACGTGGTCCGCGACGTGACCGGAGCGACCGCGACGATCTTCGCCGGCACGACTCGCATCGCGACGACTGTGCCCAAGCCGGACGGGTCGCGCGCGGTCGGCACCCAACTGGCGGCCGGCCCGGCGCAGGAGGCGCTGGCGGCCGGCAAGACCTATCGCGGACAGAATACGATCCTCGGTCGGCCTTACGCGACGATCTACGAGCCGATCCGCGATCCCCAAGGCAAGCAGGTGGGCGCGCTCTATGTCGGCGTGCCGCTGGACGGGCTGAACGCTGAATCCGCCCGCCTGTTGTATGAGGCCGTGCTGGTCGGCCTGACGGCCGCGTTGGTCATCGCGGTGATCGGCTGGCTGGGCTTGCGCCACACGGTTCGGCCCTTGTCCGACATTGCGGAGGAGATGCGCGCGATCGCGGGCGGCGCGCTGGATCGGCCGGTTCCGCTGACCGACCGTTCGGATCAAATCGGCCAGATGGCGCGCGCGCTGGAATTGCTGCGCGATACGGCGCGGCACGCCCGCTTCGTCGACGAGGCCGCCGAAGCGGAGCGGCTGCGCGGCGAAGCGGCCAAGCGGGCGGCGCTGGCGGCCATGGCCACGACGATCGAGACCGAGACCGCGCTCGCGGTGGGCGAAGCGCAGCGCGGCGGCGCGGACGTGTCGGCAATGGCCCAGGCGATTTCGGCGGCGGCCATGCGCTCCACGGCGGAGGCGGAACGGGCCGCGAAAGCCACGGAGACCGCGCTGCAGACCGCCCAGTCGGTGGCCGCTGCCTCCGAACAGCTCAGCGCCTCGATCAACGAGATCACCAAACAGGTCGCCCACTCCGCCGATATCGTATCGGGCGCGGTGCGGACCGGGCACGACGCGCGACGCGTATTCGAGGCGTTGACCGAGCAAGTGGGCCGCGTCGGATCGGTCGCCGGCATGATCGCGCATATTGCGGGGCGGACGAACCTTCTGGCGTTGAACGCGGCGATCGAAGCGGCGCGCGCCGGCGACGCGGGCCGCGGCTTCGCCGTGGTGGCCAATGAGGTCAAGGCGCTGGCCACCCAGACCGCGCGCTCGACCGAGGAGATCGCCAACCACATTGCCGAGGTAAGCGGCGCCACCGATCAGGCGGCCGAGGCCATGGCGCAGATCGAGCGGCGTATCGCCAGCATGGACGGCATCGCCGCCTCGATCGCCGCGGCCGTCGAGCAACAAGGTGCCGCCACCGCCGGCATCGCGCGCGATGTCGGCGAGACCGCCGATGCGGTGCGCGAGGCGGCCGGCTGCATCGAACAGGTGGCCTCGGACGTGCGCCGAACCGGCGTGCAGGCGAGCGACGTGCATCGCCATGCCGGCGAACTCGTGGCTTCGGTCACCACTCTGCGCGACACGGTCTCGCGGGCGCTGGCCGCGTCCGTCGCGCCGCCGGCTCTCGCCACGGAGGCCGCCCAAGCCGCCTGACGCCGAAATCCGGCGCGCGGGGTGCGCAGGGCCGTGTTGCACGAGGCATGCGACGACGCTATTGCCTGAGCGCCAAGGGGCATGAGCGCCCTTCACTCGCGGGTGATTTCGACGAATGGCGCGCCCTTCACGCCCACGCACCGCGCGCGATCCGGACGTCCCCCCGGCGACGATCCCCAAGGACATAGTCTCCGCACCGACCGAAGCGGTATTGTCCGAAGCCGCAGAGCTTCCCCGATGCGTCCGCTCGAGCGCCATCGAAGGTGACCTGCCGCGCATCCTGGGGGAGCAACATTACTCCTACCGCTTCGCCGAGGCGAAGTTCGCCGCCGCGTTCGCCGCCGCCGGCATACCTCTGCCGGTTCTGCGCATGCCGGAGTTCTACGCCGACACCGCGGCGCTGACGCCGGGCGGCGATCCCGCGACACCCTGGGCGCACCTGATCTTTCGATCGACGGAGCAAGTCCGGCTGCTCAAGCCGGCGTTCAACATCTGCTGCCACGCCTGGGAGTTCGAGGTACTTCGCGACCGTACCGATCCCGGCGAGCATCCGTTTTGCAATCAGGTGCGGATGCTGTCGCTGTGCGACGAGATCTGGACGCCCTGCGCCTTCACCCGGGACGTCCTCGCGCGGCACGGGATCGAGCGGGTCGAGGTCATTCCGGCACCCATTGCGATGCCCGCGACCCAGGTCTCGCGCGTCGAGGCGCTCGAGATGATCGGCGCGGTGGGCGTGATGCCCTTGGTCGCGAACTCCCTGTTGTTGGCCGCCGATCGCGCCCGCGCCGCCGCCGCCCGGGCCCGATCGCTGATGGATGTCGTGGCCCCTCGCTTGGCCTCCGCGGAGCCGTCGCTGATCTATCTGTCGATCCTCAATCCGGAGGATTTCCGCAAGAACCTCGACGCGCTGCTGCGTGGGTTCCATCATTTCGCGACGCTGTTTCCGCACGCCCTGCTGATCGTCA
Source organism: Acetobacteraceae bacterium (assembly GCA_965246915.1). Classification (GTDB taxonomy): domain Bacteria; phylum Pseudomonadota; class Alphaproteobacteria; order Acetobacterales; family Acetobacteraceae; genus CAVRQM01. The sequence continues at coordinate 45,789 of CBDFGB010000033.1, read as the reverse complement.
AGGCGCTGACCTCGGCGGATCGCTTTTCGCTTGAGCGAGTGATCGCCGAGATCGTGCCGAACAAGCTCGCCGGCGGCTCGGTGTTCGACACCGACAACATCGTGTTCATGAACCGCTACCTCGACGACGACGAGATGGCCGCGCTGTTCGGCCTCGCGGACTTCTATCTCAGCGCCTCGCTCGCCGAGGGTCAGAACCTGCCGCTGCTGGAGGCGATGGCGCACGGCGTGGTCCCGGTGACCACCGCCAACACCGCGATGGCCGACTACATCGACCCGGACAATGCCTTCGTCGTCGAGACGAGGCGGGTGGCGGCGCCCTGCAAGGATCTGGCCGGCTGGATCGCGGGCCGGCCGTTCGAAGTCGATCTCGCGAGCGCGCGCCAAGTCCATGACGCTCTGGCGCGCTCGGCGCGGGTGCGCCCGGCGGGTCGGCGCAGCCGCGCGGAGGCCGCCGTCGAGACGGTGCGCCGCCGTTTCAGCCACGCGGCCGTGTGGCCGAGGGTCGCGGCCCGATTGCGCCACGCCGCGTCCCGGCTGCCCGCTGCCTGACCATGGCCGAGCAGACCCTGCTGCTGGAGATCGGCCCGCTCGGCGAAGGCAACTACACCGGCGTCGCGCAAGTCACGGCGGCGCTGGCCGAGCGGATGCTGGGCGACGACAGCCGCGAGACCGGGTTTTTCTTCGGCCGCGCCATGGTGGACAAGCCGATCGTCGAGGATCTGGTGCGCCGCCGCGACGGCGAGCTCATCACCTGGTACTTGCAGCGCGCGATGCCTCGGCCCGCCCCCGAGCATTTGCACGGCCGACACGTCGCGATCTTTCCCAACCGCAAGACCTGCCGCCGGGGTTTCGACGTGGAGTGCCAGATCGTCCACGATCTGAGTACTCTCCTGACACCGCAGTTCCACACACACGAGACGATCGACTATCACGCGACGTCGCTGCTGGAGGACGTCCAGAGCAACGACCTGACGTTCTGCGTATCCGAGGCTACCCGGCAGGACGTGTTGCGCTATCTCGGACCGCTGCCGCCCGAGCGGGTGATCGCCGTGCGCCTGGCCGCGTCAATCCCGCCGGCGGACATAGACCGGTTCGCCGGGCGCGCGGTCGAGCCGTTCGTGCTCGTGCTAGGTACGATCGAGCCGCGCAAAAACATCGACATTGTGCTGAGTTGCCTGCGCGGCAACCGCGACATCCTGCACCGGGTCCGCTTCGTCTTCCTCGGCCGCTTCGGCTGGGGCGAGACGATCGACAGCCTGCTGCGTCGCCACGATCTGCAGGAGGCGCACCGCACCGGCCGCATCCTCTTTCCGGGCTTCGTGTCCGAGAGCGCCAAGAACGCGCTGATCGAAACGGCACAACTCCTTGTCTATCCGTCTCTGTTCGAGGGGTTCGGCTTGCCGGTGCTGGAGGCGATGGCGCTTGGCACGGCCTGCGTCACGACCCGCTCGTCCAGCATCCCCGAGGTGGGCGGCGGGTTCTGTCATTACTTCGACCCGCATACGCCGCAGGATTTCGATCGCGTGCTGATGCGGGCCCTGGTGCGGCACCATCTCGGCGGCGACGGCGCGGGGCCGGCCCGGCGTGACTGGGCGTCCCGGTTTACCTGGGACGGCAACTACGAGCGCATCACGCTGGCGATCGACGCGCTTCCGCTCGTGGGCGGCTGAGGATATGCCGGGCCGTCTGCTGCGGCTGACACGGACCCAAGCGGTCGGCTGGGCAGCCCATTCGCGCCTCGGTGCCTACCGCGTCGTCGTGCACGTCGCGCACCGCGCGGTGATCCTGCGCAGCGCGCTCGCCGAGCTGGCCCTTCCGGGAGAGCTGACGCATGGCGTCCCGCCCAGCTCAGGCTTCACCGTCGATCTCGCCGTCCCGGAGATGGACGGCAATGCGCTGGATCGCCTGCGGTTCAGCATCGGCGAGACCGACGAGCGCATCGAGATGCCGGTCGGCTGGCCCGCAGCACCGCCGGCGGCCGCGCCGCTGACCGTCGAGGATATCCTGGCCGAAGCGCAGGGACCCCGTGCTTGGGTCGCGGGCACGACCTATGTCGACGCCGCCGCCGCTGGCCTTCGCGCGGAGACGATCATCGACCTGATCTATCGCGACTATCTCGGCCGGCCGTCGGACCCGAACGGGCTTGCCCACTACGCCGACGCGGTGCGGCGCGGGGTCAGCAGCTATGACGACATACGCCGCACTTTTATCGAGTCCGGCGAGTATCGAACGCGGCGCAAGCATCTGGACCGTGCGCCGGGATCGATCTTCTCGCAGGGTATCGTCATGGCCGTCGCGACGGCGGATATCGGCCGCGCGACGGAGGCGGCGTCGACCGGGCAGAGCATCGTCGCGAGCGACCTGGTACGGCTCGACGGGCCCGCGTTCGTGGCGGCGCTCTACCGGCGCATCCTGCTGAAGGAACCAGACGAGGCGGGCATGGCCCACTACCTCCATCAGCTGCATCAGGGTGTCAGCAAGGTCACGGTCATTCGCACGATCGCCGGCGAATTGGAGGCGATCACCGCCGGCGTCCGAGTGGTCGATTATCCGATCGAGGCGGCATGACGCGCGGACGCCGCTTGGGCGCCCGCGCGCTGCGAGGTCAGACGCCGTTGACGGAGAAGGCGTAGAGCATGTGCTTGCCGACGCCGTAACGCTTGTAGCCGGTACCCCAGTAGACCGTCTCGTCGAAGATCGCGGGGCAGCTCACGACCGTGCCGCCGCTTTCGAAGTTCCAGAAATTGTAGCCCGTGGTCGCATCGATCGCCGACATGACGCCGGACGACGCGCCGGCGAACAGGACCCGGTTGGCGAACGTCACGCAGCCCGGCGCGGAGGCGTTGCGGGCCGGCGTCAACAGATCGTGGCCGACGACCGGAACGGTCCAGCTCGGTGTGCCGGTGCGAATGTCGAGCGCGCCCCACGCCCCGGCGTCCCAGCTCTGCGGGTTCGTCCCGCCCTTGCCGACAATGGTCTGCCGCACCCGCTGCGGGTTATGCAGAGCGAAGTAGAAGTGATTGTGATCGGCGACATTGACCGCGGAGCCCCACTCCATCCCGCCCGTCCCGACATAGCGCCGCCACAGCAGGCCGCCGTTGAGCGGATTGACCCCGTAGAACTGGCTGTTCTTCTGCCCAGCGCCGAGGATCATGTTCTGCGCGGTGCCGCCGAGATCGTCGCTCGCCGAGAAATTCGGCACATAGGCGAGCATCGGCCCCTGCGCGAAGTCGGAGTCGGTGCCCGTGGGCTTCGGGCAGTTCGGCTGATTGGGGCAGCCGAGGACCCAGGCGTCGGCGCCCGACATACGCCGGCCCCACTTTACGCTGAATGTATTGAGATCAAGGGAGAGCAGCGAGTTCACGTAGTTCGTGGGATCAAGGCAGGCGATCTGCGCCTTGACGTCGCTGCCTGCGATGCCCACGCAACTCGCGACGCTGGACGGGACCGAATAGTTGTTGCCGGTGGCGATAAGAAGCGCGTTTTGAGCCGGCCAGATGGCCATGGTGCTGCCGGGAATCGGCCCGCCCGTGTAGCCCGCCGGCACGGTGGTGAACTGGCGCAGGATCGCGCCCGTGTCCGGATCAAGCGCGGTCACGTTGCCGCGGAACGTCGGCACGTAATTCGGGTTGCTGCCGGCCACGCCCTCGTCCCATGACGCGGTGCCCACATAGACCACGTTGTTGTAGATCACCGGCGAGCCAAGCACGGAGGCGTAAGTGCTGGTGTTGTTGACGACCGTCTGCCACGCCTTGGCGCCGGTCGCCTTGTTTACGCCGATCACCAGCGCGCCATATTTCGCAACGTTCGGGTGGGCGATCGCGTCGCCGATGATGATCGTGTTCGTGGCGATCGCCGGCGCGGTCCGCGAGATCGACGTGTAGGCCGTGTAGCACGTCGACGTGTATTCACAGACCTTTTTCGACCAGACCTGCGCGCCGGTGACCGGGTTGATCTTGTAGAGATAGCCAGCCCAATCCGGGACATAGAGGCCGCCCGGCTCGACGGTCGGCGTCGCCGAGATGTCGCCTTGCGTCGCGAACTGCCACTTGACCTTTAGGTTCTTCACCGTCGACGGGTTGAGCTGGCGGGCCAGGCCGACATTGGCCACCGGGCTCAAATAGGCATGCGTATTGGAAATGTTGCCGCCGGCCGTGGGCCATGGCGCCTGAGCGTGTGCGCTCGGCTGGAGCGCGACGACGCCAAACACGCCAAGCAGCGCCGCCCGCGTCACGGTGGATGATAACAAACCAGCAGACGATAGCATCGACATGATCCTTCAAAACATTGCATGGCGTGCGCGGACAGTCTCAAGCCGCCTTCGACGCAACGGGACGGCGCGCTGTTAGCACTTTCTTAGGCGATTGTCGCTATTCTGGTGTGCTACGCAGCGGACAATATCGCGAACGCTCGACAATAGTTTGACCGCATGACCCTCTTGACGGACGACAGTCCGCGCCCAACCGAGCTATTCTCTCAGTTTACCGAAACGTTCCGAATATCGCACCACCGGAGGCCGCACGAGCGGGGACGGGTTGTTGGCGGACACAGATCAAGTCGGCTGCGGGGGGGGGGGGGATGGTGGCGTCCGCTGTCCAGACGCCAAAAAACTGGTTGTCAGCCGCCGCTCACTGAGCCGCGGCAGGCGACGCGCGAACGCCCGTTGGGGCGTCCGCGCGCGCGTCCGTCAGGCGCCGTTGACGGAAAACGCGTAAAGGAAATGCTTGCCGAGGCCGTGGCGAGCGTAGCCGGTGCCCCAGTAGACGCGCTCGTCGAAGATCGCGGGGCAGCTCACGACGGTGCCGCCAGTGGCATAGTTCCAGTAGACATAGCCCGTCGTGGCGTCGATCGCCGACATGATCCCGGAGGAGGACCCGGCGAACAGGACCCGATTTGCGAAGGTCACACAGCCCGGTGCTTCTGGGCTCGATGTGGACGTGACGAGGTCCTTGCCGGTCGCGGGGACCGTCCATTTCGGTGCGCCGGTGCGAATGTCGAGCGCGCCCCAGGCACCGCCGTCCCACGTCTGCGGAGCCGTTCCGCCCTTGCCGATGATGGTCTGCGACACGCGCTGCGGATTGTGCAGAGCAAAATACAACATGTTGCGGTCTGCAATGTTGACCGCCGAGCCCCATTCCATGCCGCCCGTCCCGACGAAGCGCCGCCACACCACGCCGCCATTCATCGGATTGAGCCCATAGAACACGCTGTTCTTCTGGCCCGCGCCAAGCAGGTAGTTGTTGGTTGTGCCGCCATGGTCGTCGGCGACTTGGAAGTTCGGCACATAGGCGAGCATGGGGCCTTGGGCGAAATCCACGTCCGCGCCCGTCGGCTTGGGGCAGTTCGCCCGTTCCGGGTGGGTCCAGCAGCTAAGGGTCCAAGTGTCGGGTCCGTATAGCCGCCGTCCCCATTTCGGCGCGAGCGTGGGGCTGTTCAGATCGAGCGAGATCATCGCGTCGACATAATTGGTAATCCCGCCCTTCGTGTTGAAACAAGCGGTCTGCTTTGCATAATCCTTGCCAGCTGCGGTCAGGCAGGTCGCGACATCGGCCGGGACGGAATAATTGTTGCCTGTCGCGACCAACAGAGCGTTCTGAGCCGGCCAGATCGACATAGTGCCCGGGAGCGCGCCGCCCGTATAGCCGGCGGGCACCGTGAAGAACTGCTTCAGGATTGCACCGGTATCAGGGTTCAGCGCGGTCACGTTGCCGCGAAATGTGGGAAGATACGTTGCATCGCTATCGGTGACACCTTCCTCCCAGGAGGCTGTGCCAACATAAACCACATTGTTGTAGATAACCGGGGAGCCGAGAACCGAGCCGTATTTGCTCGTGTTGTTCACGACGGTCGCCCATTTGACCTTGCCGTCGGACTTGCCCACGCCATACACGAGCGAGCCGTATTTGGCTTCGGTCGGGTGAGCGACCGCGTCGCCAACGATGACGTTGTTCGTGCCGATCGCCGGGCTGTTGCGGGAAATCGCCTGGAAGTTCGTGTTGCAGTTGCCCCGATAGGTGCAGAGCTGTAATTCCCAGATCTTGGCACCCGTTGTGGGGTTGACCTTGTAGAGGTAGCCCGCCCAATCGGTCACGTACAAGCCGCCCGCCTCGACCGTTGGCGTGGCGGAAATGTCGCCGTATGTTTCCAGCGACCATTTGACCTTGAGGTTTTTGACGGTCGCGGGATTGATTTGCCGCGCGAGGCCGATATTCGCGGGCGGACTGAGCCAAGCGTGGTCATTGGAAATGTCCCCGCCGGCCATGGGCCAGGACGTTTGAGCCATGCCGCTGGAATGGACGGCGGCGACGCCCAGCAGCGCAAGCAGCCCCGACCTCGTGACGGGACGCGACAGCAGTGCAGTAAACGAAAGCATCAACTTCCCCTCTCAAAACATTTTGTTATGCGCATTGACAGTCTCAGGCGGCCTTCGAGGCCAGTACGGCGAGCCATTCATACTCTGCTCGGCGCCCGTGACGTTCAGTGTGCGTTGCACACCGCGCCAAATCGCCCGAAATCGGCGACGGGTTGCACTCGTCCGCCTCTTTGCGGGCGCTGCTTTGCTCCCCGTTGGAGGGGCTGAGGCATCGCACGGAGTGTGCCCAAACGTTATCAGGTCGCGGAGGCAGTTTCACTCTGCGTTAACGACCGGTCGGGCGCACCGTTCATTTGGAGGGGTCCGGAGCGCGATGCGAAGGACACGACGGCCTCGGCGCGCACATCTTGCGGTCCCGCAGCGGCTGTTTTAGCCCCGCATCCTCGCCCCCGCCGCGTCGAATGGCGCTTCCGACACGACCACCGCCCGCCGCCGATGGCCGATGATCTCCACCGCCAGCGCATCGTTCGCGCCCGCCAGTGCTTTCGGAACATAGGCAAGCGCCACCGACTTTCCGACGGTGTGGGCGTAGCCGCCGGACGTGACCCAGCCCACCGACTTTCCGTCCTGCATCACCGGCTCGTCGCCGACCGCGTCGGCGTCGTCGGCGTCCACCAGCAACGTCACCAGCCGCAGCGTCCCACCCTCGTCGCGCTCCCGCAGCGCCGCGTCGCGGCCCACGAAGCCTTCGCGGCCATACTGCACAAAGCGGTGCAAGCCCGCCTCCACCGCGCCGTAGCTCGGGCGGTATTCACGCGCCCAGGTGCCGAACGCCTTGTCGAGCCGCAACGCATTCAGCGCCCGCATGCCCACGTCGCGCAGCCCCAGATCCTCGCCCGCCACGCGCAAGGCGTCATACAGGGCCGGCTGGAAATCCGGCGTCACCCAGATCTCGTAGCCCAGATCGCCAGTGAAACTGATGCGCCCGACCAGGGCCGGGACCATGCCCAACGCCATCCGGCGGTAGCTGAGGAACGGAAACGCAGCGTTGGACACGTCCGCCTCGGCCAGCCGTCCCAGAAGTTCGCGAGAATGCGGACCGGCGATGGACAGGCCCATCAATGTCGAGCGCAGCGACCGCACGGCGACGCCGCCGACCGGCGCGTGTGCCTGCCACCACCGCAGATGGTATTCCTCCGCCGGGCCGCTGCCGAACACATGGAAGTCCTCCGCCGACAGCCGAGCGACGGTGAAATCGCCGATCAGCTTTCCAGACGGATTCAGCATCGGCGAGAGAGCGATCCTTCCCGCCTCCGGCGTCTTGCCGGCCAGCATTTTCGCCAGGAACGCCTCCGCGCCCGCCCCGCTCACCTCGTATTTCGCGTAGCCGCTGGTCTCGAGCAAGCCGACGCCGTTGCGCACGGCGGCGCATTCTGCGGCCACCGGGCGATGTGCGTTGCTGCGACGGTAGGTGATCTCCTCGCGCGCCTCGGTGCCCTCCGGCGCGAACCACAACGGATATTCCTGCCCGAACGACGCGCCGAACACCGCGCCTCGATCCTTCAGGCGATCGTGGACGGGCGTGACCCGCAATGGCCGCCCGGCTGGCAACTCCTCGTTCGGAAAACTGACTCGAAACCGCCGCCCGTAGTTTTCACGCACCTTTGCGTTGGTCCAGGCAAGCGTCGTCCAGTCGCCGTAGCGCGCGACGTCCATGCCCCAAATGTCGGCGCCGGGATCGCCCTCGACCATCCAATTCGCGAGCGACAAGCCGACGCCGCCACCCTGCGAGAAACCGGCCATGACGCCACAGGCGACCCAGAAATTCCGCAGGCCGCGCACCGGCCCGATCAACGGATTGCCATCGGGTGCAAAGGTGAACGGGCCGTTGATGACCTTGCGGATCCCAGCGGTCTCCAGGGCGGGAAAATGGCGGAACCCGAGTTCCAGCTGCGTCTCGATGCGTTCCAGCTTCTCGGGCAGCAACTCGGCGGAGAAATCCCAGGGCGTGACTTTCGGCGACCATGGCTCGCAATTGCGCTCATACGTGCCCAGCAGGATCCCCCGCCGCTCCTGCCGCAGGTAGATTTCCGCGTCGAAGTCGATGACGCCCGGAAGTTCCTGTTCCGGCAGGCCGTCGATGTCGTCGGTGATCAGATATTGGTGCTCCATCGCCAGCACCGGCAGTTCGAGCCCGACCATGCGGCCGACCTCGCGCGCCCACAACCCGCCGCAATTGACGACGTGCTCGGCGACGAGATGGCCCTGGTTGGTGACGACGTCCCAGGATCCGTCGGGACGCTGCGACAGCGATTCTACTTTTGTCTTGAGGTAGACCTCCGCGCCGCCCATCCGCGCCGCCTTGGCGTAGGCGTGGGTGACGCCGTACGGGTCGACATGACCCTCGACCGGGTCCCAGAGCGCGCCGATGAACTGCGACTTGTCGATCAGCGGCACCATGCGCGCCGCCTCGTCGATCGAAATGATCGACAGATCCATGCCGAGATACGATCCGCGCGCGACGGCCATGCGCATCCAGTCCATCCGCTCCCGGTCGCCGGCGAGCATGAGGCCGCCGGTCATGTGCAGGCCGCAGGATTGGCCGGTCAGCGCCTCCAGCTCGCGGTACAGGTTGATCGTGTATTGCTGCAGGCGCGCGACGTTGGGGTCGCCGTTCAGCGTGTGCATGCCGCCGGCCGCGTGCCAGGTGGAGCCGCAGGTCAGCTCGTTCCGTTCCAGCAACACCACGTCGGACCAGCCGGCCTTCGTCAGATGATACAGCACCGACGCGCCGACCACGCCGCCGCCGATCACCGCCACCCGCGCCGTCGTCTTCATCGCAAACTCTCTCCGTGTGTCAGGGGATCGTATCGGCGCCGGCGGTCAACTCGGCATGGCGGGCCGGGGCCGCCAGCGCCGGGACGAACGCGCCGCGAGCGTCGCGGGGCACCTCGGCGCGTTGCAGCATGCGCACGGCGGTGAAGATCGCAACCGCCCCGAGAATGACGATGACATAGGCGAAAAGCCCGCGCGGCCCCGAGACGCTCATGACCGCGCCCGCCAGCGTCGGGCTGACCGAAGAGCCGAGCGACCACATGAACAACAAGCCACCGCTCGCGGCGACATAATCGCCGCGGCTCATACGGTCATTGGTCTGGCTGGCACCGAGGCCATAAAGCGGCGCGGTCGCGCCGGAATAGACGAAGCCGATCGCCGCCAGCGCCCAGAGCGGCGCCGCCCCGACCGCGAGCAGCGCCAGGGCCGACGCGAACGCGACGAGCATGGTGGCCAACGCCACCGGCCGGCGGCCCAGCCGGTCCGAGGCGATGCCGATCGGCACCTGCACCGCGAGACCGGCGATCATCGCGACCGAGGTGAACGCGCCGATCGCCGACGCCCCCTGCCCGATCGTGCCCAGATAGATCGGCACCATCGCGTAATAGGCGCTGTTGACCAGTCCGGACGCCAAAGCGCAGGCAGCACCCACCGGCGAGATACGGAACAGGGTCGCCGGTCCCATGCGAACCTGCGCCCGCACTTCCGGGTTGGGCTGCGTGGTCAGCGCCATCGGCAGCACCGACGTCGCGAAGAACAGGCCGACGACCACGAACAGGATCGGCGAGGGCGCGATGGCGCTGAGCAGAAGCGGGCCCACGGCGGCGGGCCCCCAGGACATCACGAGATAAGCGGCGAAGGTACGGCCGCGCGTCTCCGTGTCGGCGCGGTCGTTCAGCCAGCTTTCCGCGACCAGAAACATCCCGGATGTCGCATAGCCGACCAGCAGGCGGCTGACCGCGACCATCCACGCATCGTTGAGGAACACGGTGACCAGGGCCGCGTCGGCCGCGACCGCGCCGAGCACCGCGAAGGTCCGGACATGGCCGATCCGGCGCACCAGACGGTCGGCGGTCAGCGCCCCGCCCAGGAAGCCGACATAGTATGCCGAGGCGACGACGCCGATCGCACCCGACGAGCCGCCCACCCGCACAAGCAGCAGCGCGATGAGCGGCGTCGACAGGCCGAGGGCCGCCTGCGCGCTGGCCACGCCGAGCAGCACGGGGGCGATGGGGGCAAGGCGAAACGGCATGGCCCATCATGCGCCGGCCCGCGAAAGCCTGCCGCATGGTTTTTTGGTATGTGGGGATGCCGTGGTGCTGTCGGCTATCAACGGTGCCAGATCCGTCCCTTCCGCAAACCAGCGGCTGCGCGCGTCCGCTGGAGTCGAGCTTTTAGCATTCGCGAATCTGCGCGAAACTCGGCGTTCTCCTGAACAAGGCCGCGTATATGGCATTCACGCTCGACCGGGTGCCCGGCATCAGCCAGGGCGAGGGTGCGCTCGACCGGGTGGGCGCGCTGGCGGCGGCCCTCGGCGGCGGCGGGAGCGTGCTGCTGGTCGCCGATCCGGGCCTCGGCGCGTTCGGCATCATCGCCAAGGCGGAGACGTCGTTGCGCGCCGCCGGTCTTTCGATCGCCACGTTCTCCGACATCAAGAGCGACCCATCCGTGGCGCAGGTCGACGCGGCGGCAGCCCTGGCCAGACGGGAGCGTGCGACAGTGGTCGTGGCGCTCGGCGGCGGCTCGGCGATGGATGCGGGCAAGGCGGCCGCCGCCGTGGCCCCGGCCGTTGAGTCCGCGACGCAGTACGCGCTGTGCGCCAACCCGTTCCCACCCGGCGCGCTGCCGATCATTTGCGTGCCCACGACATCGGGCACCGGATCGGAGACGACGCGAACATCCGTGCTGTCGGACGCGAGCGGAGCAAAGGTCTGGCTATGGGGCGACGAGCTGAAGCCCGCGCGGGTCATCCTGGACCCGGTGCTGACGGTCGGGTTGCCGACCCCGATGACAGCGGCGACCGGCATCGACGTTCTGGTGCATGCGATCGAAGCCAGCACAAACGCGCGCGCCAACTTTTGCATCGATCTGTTCTGTCACGAGGCAATCCGGCTGGCCGCAAGATTCCTGCCGGCGGCCGTCGAGCGTCCGGACAACCTGGAGGCGCGCGCGGCGATTCAGTGGGCGGCCGCCCTGGCCGGCATCGGGATCGACAACGCGGGCACGGCGATCGCCCACAATATCGGCCACGCACTCGCCTCGCTGCGGCCGATCCACCATGGCCGCGCGGTGGGTGTCGCGATGTTGGCCACCCTGCCATGGAACATCGCCGGCCCCTCCGGTTGCCGTTTCGGCGCGGCGGCCGAGGCAATGGGCGGAGCGCGCGACGCTGCCGCGCTTCCCGGCTTGTTTGAGGCGTTGCTGCGCCGCGTGGGCGTGAAAATCCCGCTCGGCGACGAGGGTTTCGACGTGACGCCGGAACAACTCGCGGTGCAGATGGCGCGGCCGGAGAATGCCGCGATGCGTGACTCCAATCGCCGTCCGGTGGGGGACGACGCACTGCTGGTGTTCGCGCGCACGGTTCTGGAGCAGGTTTGAGCGCATGAAAATCGCCGCCGTCGACGTCAGCCATCACCGCCTGGCTTTCGATCCGCCCTTCCAGGCCAGCTGGGATTCCGCGCCGCGCCACCACTGGGATGCCACGATCGTCCGGGTGGAGACCGATACGGGGCTGGTCGGCGTCGGCTCCGGCGACCTGATGCTGGGCTTTTCCGGGCACGAGCATCTGTTCGTCGGCCGCGATCCGCTGGCGATCGAGCGCCACTACCGCACCCTCTCGCACCTGTCGTTCCACTATGGGCGATGCTGGCCGCTCGACCTCGCGCTGTGGGATCTGGCCGGGAAAATCACCGGGCAGCCTTGCTGGAAACTGCTCGGCGGCCTGTCCGACCGGGTGCGCGCCTACGCCTCGTCCGGCACGCTGCGCGATCCCGGGGCGATGGCGGAGGCGGCGGAAAAGTATCTCGCGGCTGGATTCCCCGCGCTGAAGATACGCTTCCAGCGCGGCGACTGGCGCGACGATATCCGGGCACTGGAAGCGGTGCGGGCGCGGGTCGGCGACAGGCTCGAATTGATGGTAGACTGCAACCAGGGCTGGCGGTTGCCGCAGGACACCTACGCGCCCTGGTCGCTGAAAGACGCGGTGCGGGTGGCGCGCGAGTTGGAGCGGCTGTCGGCGTTCTGGATGGAGGAGCCGCTGTTTCGCGCGGATCGCGCTGGCATGAAGGCTTTGCGCGAGATGGTGGACGTGCGCGTGGCCGGCGGCGAGATGACCCGTGAGCTCTACGAATTCCGCGACCTGATCGTCGACGGGTGCCTCGACGTTTTGCAGCCGGACGCGGCGCTGGTCGGCGGGATCACCGGACTGCGCCGCGTGGCGCTGATGGCCCAGGAGCACGGGCTGATGTTCACCCCGCACACCTGGGGCAACGGGCTCGGGCTGGTCGCCAACGCGCATCTGACGGCGGCGCTTTCGGATGCGCCATATCTGGAGTTCCCCTACGATCCCCCCGAATGGGACTTTTCGCGACGCGACTACATGCTCGCCGAACCTTGCGTCGCCGATGCGCAGGGATGGATCGTGCTGTCGGACGCGCCGGGTTTCGGCGTCGTTCTGGACGAGGACCGATTGGCGGCGACGCGGATCGGGTGATGACCATGCTCGACCGGCGCTGGCTGCCGCTCAACGCGCTGCGCGCTTTCGAGATGGTCGGTCGGCACATGAGTTTCACCGCCGCGGCACAGGCACTGTCCGTTTCGCAAAGTGCCGTCAGCCGCCACGTCATTGCGCTGGAGGGGCTGCTCGGCACGCCGCTGTTCGACCGCCGCCCGCACGCCTTCGCGCTGACGGATGCCGGGGCGGCGCTGCTGCCGGTGGTGCGCAAAAGCCTCGACCGGATCGAGCAGGCCTTGAACGAGATCCGCACCGAGGGCGGCGGCCAGCCGCGCACGTTGCGAGTACAGTTGCCGCCGACCTTCGCGCACCTGCTGGCCGTGCCTTTGCTGCGCGATTTCCGCGCCGAGAATCCGGACCTGATCCTCGATATCGAGAGCTTGTCCGGCACGGGGACCGCGACGCGCGACACCGACGCCGCAGTGATCTACGCAAAACCGCATGCGAGCGAGCGGGTGGCCAGTCTGCTGTGGATGGAGCGTCTACTGCCGCTGTGCCATCCCGACGTGGCCGCGCGGGCCGAAGGCATTTCGCCGGCGACGTTCCTTGACGCTACGGAATTGCTGCATGTGAAAATCGAGGGCCAGGCGCGCCACCAGCTGTGGCAGTTGCTGACCCGCAGCGCCGGGATCGCCACCGAAATAGAGCGCGGGCTGGTGTTCGACACCTCGATCCTCGCCGCGCAATACGCGCTGTCGGGCGAGGGTGTCGCGCTGCTCGACCGGCACCTGTTTGCCGCCGATATGGCGGCCGGACGGCTCGTGCCGGCGTTCGATGCCGTGCAGGAGACGGGATACGGATATTTTCTGACGGTGCATCCGGAGGATCTGGCCGACCCGGCGATTTCGCGGTTCCGCACATGGATGATTGGCAGGTTTGGGCATTCGACATGACAACGGTTCAGCTGTCCCGCACGATGTTTTCCGAGACACCGAGCGTGCTGGTCGAAACGCTGGGCATGCGGGCGGAGCTGTTCCGTTATGCGACCGGCGTCGAGGCCGTGCGGCTCAGCAACGCGCGCGGCGAGGTCGTCGTGCTTCCGTATATGGGCCAGATCGTCTGGAGTGCCACCTTCGACGGTGTGGACCTGGCGATGGGGAGTGAGTTCGACATGCCCCGACAGGCCACGACCATCGTCGACACCTATGGGTGCCTGGCGTTCCACAGCGGCCTGTTGCGCAACGGCTGCCCGGGGCCGGACGACGACCACGCGCTGCACGGCGAATTCGCGGTCGCCGGCATGGACAACGCGGCGCTGGTGGTCGATGCGGACACGATCACGCTCAGCGGGTCCTATCGGTATGTCCGGGGCTTCGGTGACCACTACGTCGCGACGCCCTCGGTGACGCTGGCACGCGAGTCGACGCTGTTCGACGTCGCGATGCAGGTCGAGAACCGAGGCGGCAAGCCGATGGACCTGATGTATATGTGCCACGTCAACTTCGCCTTCGTGGCGGACGGCGAGATCATCCAGGCCGCACCCTTCACGTCCGAAGCAATCGTCGTGCGGACGGCGATCCCGGCCCATGTGCCCAGCAATCCAGCGTACGAAGCGAGGCTGCTGGCGCTGGCTGCCGATCCGTCGTCGACGCGAACACTGTCGAACGGTCTCGTGCTGGATCCGGAACTGGTGGTCTATGTGCGCGGCCTCGGCGTGGGCGCGGACGGCCGCACGCGGCTGATGCTTCGCCGGCCGCGGGGCGACGGGTTTGCAATCGCCTATGACCCGGCGGAATTCCCGCACACGGTGCGCTGGCTGATGCGCGACCCGGACGTGCAGGTCGCTGCCTTCGCCCTGCCGTCCACGTGCCATCCGGAAGGCTATTCGGCCGAGCGTCGGAAGGGGCATGTGCGGCGGCTCGCGCCGGGGGAGGCGGCGCGCTTTGCCTTGCAACTGGGGTATGTCGATGCATCGGAGGCGTCGGTGCTCGCGGCTGAGATTTCACGCACGACGCAGTGATCACCCCGCTGGAATGGTCAGCACCGGCGAGCGGGAGTTGTTGCTGCCTTCGACGAACGCGATCAGCAACTGCAAGATGGCGTAACCAACCTTGGAATTGAAGTCGCCGTTGTCGATCCAGAACCACGCGTCGCCGTAGACCACCGCCACGTAAGCCGATTGCGGCGGCGCCTTGCCAGCGTGGATCCTGATGATCGGCTCCATCGGAGCGGCTCCCGGGAAGATTGACGGTATCGTGCGACCGGCGGCCACGTCCTCGGGAGGGACCTCGATCTCCGCGCCGAGTTGTCCGAGAACGGCGATGATCGGACGCGTCAAGATCGCGATCTGCCGGACTTCCGTCGCGGCCCGGCCATAGACCACTTCCGCCTCGGTCCTGCCGACAGGCATGCCCAGCAGCGTGCGCGCCCTCCCGGCGGTCGCCTGCCACGCGGGGTCGCGGTCGTTGGCGATTCCCAGGAAGACGTGGTTGGCGTCCTTCTTGCGCTCGAAACGAACCGTCAGGAGGCCCCGTACCTGCAGGCGGCGCATCACGGCCAGGAGCTCGAAGAATTCGGGCGCGCCGGCGCCCTCTTGGCCGGCCAGGGCGATCGTGTTCCGCCACGCGCCGACCGATTGGACGCCAAGGCGAAACAGCAGGTCGATCGGCAGGCCGCTGTCAGCCAGCGGCAGGAGGATCGCGGGCGACGGCGGCTGGATCGACGTGCGCGCCAGGTCCTCTCCGGACAGTGGCGAGAAGGTGATCGTCGGGTGATCGCTGTAGGTCGCCCCGGCGAGTCCGGTGGCGTAGTTGCCGGAGCGAACGTTTGGATACACGTTGAGGCCGAGTTCGGCCTGCTGCTCGAGCGTGTAGCTGGAGATGACCTGGTCGACGGTGAGGAAAGTCGGCGTGTCGCCGTAGCGCAACCGCACGATGTTGAGCAGGATCTGGCGCTTCTGCGCCTCGGAGATCGCCCTTGCGTATTGCAGGTGGTCGTTGCCCAGTCGGGACGGCCCGATACCCGAGCAACCGAGCAGGCCGAGGGATAGGGCGGCGAAGGCAAAGAGAGCTGATGGCGCGGCCATCTGCCGAGGATAGCGTGACCACCGGTATTTCACACAGGGCCACCCTTGGCGGCGCGCTATTCGCCCTCAGCTTCGGCTAGCCCAATTTAGCAGCCTTCCCCCATCGGCAGGCCGAAAACCTCGATGCCGTGAACTACAGGACGACGGGCTCGCTGCCTTCGCTCAGCGCCAATTTGCCAACAGTGAACGCATTTCGCCGATCGGCCGGACGGGCGCGAGCAGCGGCTGCATGCTGCTACCTTCCCTCGACGAAACTCCTTGACTTCAGAACTTTGCGCAACAAAGATACTGCAACGAAGAGGCTATTAGATTATGCCGCAGCACGATAGGGAGTGTGGAATGGCAACGCCGGTGCCTACGATGGTTGATCGCCAACCTCTGAGTTCGGAAGTCGCCTACATGCTGGCAGCGGTAACGTTACTGATCGCGTTTCTGGCGTTTTCCAGTGAGGCGCGATGCCAGAATGTCCTTTTGAGCCTGCCCCAAAATGCGTTGGGCGAAGAAATAGTTAGATGCCTGCCGTCGCACGGTAGTCTGAAGGATAAGTATAAACTTATCCGTTCCGCGAGCGCTTCTGGCCAGACTCAAGTTGTTAAAGACTTTCTGTCGATCCACTCTCGAGCGCGAGGACCTGGCGCTCTCGTCGTGCCCATATCACCTGATGTCGTTCTATCCGACTCGTTCCGAGGAGAGAGCCAGAATTCGATTGCCCTCGCATTCAGTCCATATTATGACATTCCTAATATACCAACGGTGTCTCTGAATTGGACGGATATCGGCAAGATTCAAGGAGAGACTGTCAAATCACAACTCCCGGGCGGAAGCGACGTCCTTTTACTTAATTTTGCTCCAATCAGCAGCGATGAGACATACAGGAGATCTATCAATGAGGTTCTTGGAGAGACCAGTTATAATATTACCACAACGGCGCCATCTTTTGGTAACGAGGCCGAGATCGAGAACGTGCTGCGCGACTTTGCAACTATGCACGGGCGTCGGTCAGAATTTGCTGTGATCGCAGGAGACACGAAAACAACTGAGTACTTGCTAAGTAAGAAATGGGATTTTCCAGCTAAATTCTTCGGCCTTGGTACCACTACAGAGATTTTGAGGGGCATCCAATCGGGCGACCTGAATAGCACGGTAGACACTGGCATGTGTCGGCTGATGGTCGACTCGCTGCTAGCGGTATTCGAGAGCAGTACAGGCACCGCTCCTTGCACGCCCTGCAAAGAACACAAGAACATTTGTTACCCGGACTGTCCTGAGGACTTTATCGTGGTCCCGATTGCAGTCAATAAGACCAATATTGTTACTTATAAACAAGACAAGAGTGAAGATTAGGTCGCGTGGACAAAGCGCATAAGGGGGATTTCCCCGACGCGGCGAAGCAATGCGGGAGATCAGCGGTGATCCGAGGCCTTCTGAGCGACGAAGAGTGGGCGTTCTTCGTTCGTGATCGACTTATAAACAAGACTGCCGGAAGAACTCGGCAACTGGAACTCGGTGCACCGGCAATACCGTCGCTGGACGGCCGGCGGGCTATGGGACCTGATGCTTGAAGCTCTTGCAGAGGGCGGCGGCAACGATGCCGTGCAGATGGTCGACAGCACAGTCATCCGGGCACACCACTGTGCCGCCGGCGCAAGATCAAAACCAGGCTCTTGGCCGCTCGCGCGGTGGCTTTTCAACCAAAGTCCATGCCCGGACCAACGCTGAGGGTCTTGCGATCGCGCTCCTGCTGACGCCGGGCGAGGCCCACGACAGCACGGCCTTCACCGATCTCATGGCCGAGCATGATGCCGATCCTGAGGTCGTGCTGGCCGACAAGGGATACGACAGTGAGCCATCCGCGAGGAGGTTGCGCCCGGGGCGGCACACCCGAGATTTTGGCTGTTACTCAGGCGCTTTGGTTGATCTTTGCGGGGATCTGGCCACCCACCGTTCGAGTGCTCCTGCCGCAAAGAATGAGCCTTGTGTGCGAAACGGCCATGGAGGTCGATAGAGATCTGCCGGGACCATTCATGTGCGGGGGAGACACGGATTTGGCCCATCCTCAACCGAACATTGCTGTTGACGCGATATCACCCAGCATCTTTAATGACTCCTTCGGTCGGAAGGCAGTTGTGCGACGCCAATATGTGAAGATCCACATAACAAAGGCGGGCGACGCCGACACCCTGCACCTAGACGGCAGGGTCGTTGTTAACGAATGGTTTCGCATAAAAGAGAAGGAAGGCTTCTCATCGATAGCTGCCCAGAATATTGAATCCAGACAAGTAATTGGGCAAGAAACGCTATTTTATACTGGATCGAGACATTGCCAGAGTGTACCAGATGGAGATAAGTGCCACAAAGCTAACAAGTTTCCTTGGCGCACATTTGTAGACGTTCTGATTTCCCGTAAGTACGAAGTAAAAGTTATATTTTCTGTTGACTTACTGGGGTCGGGTTGGATCAAAGAGTCTGAACCCTGTGTTTTGACCCCGACGGAAGAACAAATAATGGAACTCCAAAAAAATCGTGCCATAGAAGAAGATCTCCAAAAGACATTTGATAAGGAAGGGGAGCTTGATCCTGAGTATAAGAGTCACCCCAGGGTCGCTGAACGTTCGAGGCACCCACCATATCTGAGTTTTGCTTGTCGCGACGCTTCATAGCCAACAAGTGTGTGCTGTTCATCACCGGTTTGTGACGACGAGCTAATAAGCGCCTCGTCACGCAAGACCCGCTCCGACCAACTCCACCACCGCCGCGATATCCGGCGCAAACAGCCGGTCCGCATCACGAAACGCAGCCCGCGCCCGGACTGCCTCGAACGCCGCCTCGACCGGCTCCGAACTGCGCAGCGGGCGCTGGAACTCCAGCCCCTGCGCCGCCGCCAAAATCTCGATCGCCACGATCCGCGTCACGTTCGCCGCCAGCGGCGTCAACCGGCGGGCGGCGAAGGTCGCCATGCTGACATGGTCCTCCTGATTGGCCGAGGTCGGCAGGCTGTCCACACTCGCGGGATGGGCAAGACTCTTGTTCTCGCTGGCGAGTGCGGCGGCTGTTACGTGGGCGATCATGAAACCACTGTTCAGGCCGGGATCAGAGGTCAAGAACGGTGGCAGGCCCGAGATGGACGTGTCGATCAGCATGGCCACGCGCCGTTCCGACAGCGCGCCGATCTCGGCCGCGGCGATGGCCAGGATGTCCGACGCGATCGCCACCGGCTCGGCATGAAAATTCCCGCCGCTGACGATGTCGTCCGGGTCGCGCAGCACCAGCGGATTGTCGGTCACCCCGTTGGCCTCGGTGACCAGGACGCGCTCGGCGTGGCGGATGCTGTCGAGCACGGCACCCATCACCTGCGGCTGGCAGCGCAGCGAATAGGGATCCTGGACGCGGTCGCAATGCGGCCCCTGGTGGCTCTCGTTCAGCGCGCTGCCAGCCAGCAGCGCCCGGAATTTCTCCGCGACCTCGATCTGTCCCGGCTGGCCGCGCAGCGCGTGGATGCGGGCGTCGAACGGGCGATGGCTGCCGCGCACTGCCTCGACCGACATGGCACCCGCGACGATGGCCGCGTCGAACGCGCGGCGGATCGCCACCAGCCCCGACAGCGCGAGCGCCGTGGACACCTGCGTGCCGTTGATGAGGGCGAGCCCCTCCTTCGCCTCCAGCACGACTGGCGCGAGGCCGGCGGTCGCGAGCGCCTCGCGCGCCGGACGGATGGTCCCGGCGACCCGCACGTCGCCCTCGCCGAGCAAAGCGAGCGACATGTGGGCGAGCGGGGCGAGGTCTCCCGACGCGCCGACCGACCCTTGCGCCGGTATGATCGGCAGGATGTCGGCGCGCAGCAGCGCGAGCAGCGCCTCGGCCAGCGCCGGCCGCACGCCGGACGCGCCGGCCGCCAGGCTCGCGGCCTTCAGCGCGATGATCAGCCGCACGACGCCATCCGGCAACGGATCGCCGACGCCGGCGGCGTGCGACAGAATCAGGTTACGCTGCAGCGTGTGCAGGTCGTCGGACGCGATGCGGTGCTGCGCCAACCGGCCGAACCCGGTGTTGATGCCGTAGACCGCCTCGCCGCCGCCGGCCAGGCGCTCGACCACCGCGCGCGAGGACGCCATCCGCTCCATCGCCGCCTCGCTGAACGACAGCGCGGGACGGTCGCGCAGCAGCGCCTCGATCTGCGCCAAATCGAGCGGCGCGTCGCCCAGAACGATGTTCATGTCAGCGTGGCCTCCACGATCGCGCGCAAATCGTCCGTCACCTCCGGCAGCACGCCGAACCAGGCGGCGAACGACGGCCGCGCTTGATGCAGCAGCATCGGCAGACCGGGTGCCACCGGATTGCCCCGGCAAGCCGCCGCGTGCAGAAGCCGAGTACGCAGTGGCACATACACGAGATCGCTGACCAATGCGGTGCGCGGCAACGCGTCGAGGCTCAGTTCAAGTCCATCATGTCCGCGCATGCCCAGCGTTGTGGTGTTCACCAACAGCGAAGCGCCGTCCATGGCCCGATCCCGAGCCTCCCACGACAGGACTTCGATCCGCCCGCCCAGATCCGTCACCAGCTGCTCCGCGCGGTCGCGCGTGCGATTGAGCAGCCGGACCAGCGGCGTCCCCGCGTCAAGCAGAGCGGCCACCACCGCCCGGGCCGCACCGCCCGCGCCCAATACGACCGCCGGGCCGGAGGCGGCGCGAAACGACGGATCGGCCTCCTTCAGGCTCGCCATGAAACCAAATCCGTCGGTGCTCGCCCCGTGCAGCCGCCCGTCTGCCCGCACGGTGATGAGATTGACCGAGCCGATCCGCGCCGCGTCAGGTTCGATCGTGTCGACCAGCCGCGCCGCCTCCTCCTTGTGCGGGACCGTGACGTTGGCCCCGGCGAAGCCGAGTGCGGCGAGGCCCCGCAGCGCCTCGGCCAGCCGGTCGGGGGGGACCGGCAGCGGAACATAGGCACCCGAAATGCAGTGGACGCGCAGCCAATGGCCGTGCAGCAGCGGCGAACGCGAATGCGCCACCGGCCAGCCGATGACGCCCGCGCATCGGAATCCGCTCATCGGGAAACGTGTAACTCCGGGCTTCCGCGCCGTCGATCCCTGGCTTAGGCTGGCACCAACGAGAAAGACATTGGGGAGGTTTCGATGCAGCTCAGCCGCGAGCAGCTTCTGTCCGCCTATCGCCAGATGCGCACCATCCGTGACTTCGAGGAACGGGTGCACGTGGAGTTCTCGGCCGGCGGTATCCCTGGCTTCGTTCATCTGTATGCCGGCGAGGAGGCCTCGGCGATCGGCATGTGCATGCACCTCGATCACCGTGACAAGATCGCCAGCACACATCGCGGCCACGGCCATTGCATCGCCAAAGGGTGCGACGTGAACGGCATGATGGCGGAGATTTTCGGCCGCGCCGACGGCCTATGCGGCGGCAAGGGCGGCTCGATGCACATCGCCGATCTGGAAAAGGGGATGATGGGTGCCAACGGCATCGTCGGCGGAGGGCCACCGCTGATCTGCGGCGCGGCGCTGACCGCAAAGACGCTGAAGACCGGCGGCGTGGCGGTGGCCTTCATCGGCGACGGGGCGTCAAACCAGGGCACCACGATGGAAAGCTACAATCTCGCGAAAGCCTGGACCCTGCCGGTGATCTTCGTCATCGAGGACAACGGCTACGCCGAGAGCACGGCCAGCAACTGGTCGGTCTGCGGCACGCAGGTCGGCCGCGCGAACGGATTCGGCATTCCCGCGGTGCAGATCGACGGCCGCGACCTATTCGCCGTGCACGAGGCGGCCGGCGACGCGGTGGAGCGCGCCCGTACCGGCGGCGGACCGTCGCTCATTCACGTGAAGCTCGACCGCTTCTTCGGCCACTTCGAGGGTGACGCGATGACCTATC
The DNA here is from genome assembly GCA_965246915.1 of Acetobacteraceae bacterium. GTDB lineage: Bacteria > Pseudomonadota > Alphaproteobacteria > Acetobacterales > Acetobacteraceae > CAVRQM01. The sequence continues at coordinate 23,999 of CBDFGB010000033.1, read as the reverse complement.
GCGGCGAAGGCGAGATCGAGTTGGCCCGCAAGGAGCGCGATCCGCTGACGATCTTCCGCAAGCGCGTGACGGAGGCTGGATTGCTGGAGCACAGCCAGCTCGACGCGTTGGACGCCGAAGTCGCGGCCGAGATCGAGGAGTCTGTCTCGCTGGCCAAGGCGGGCGCGATGCCGGTGGCCGCGAAGTTGCTGACCGATGTCTACGTGTCGTACTGAAGGAGCGGCGTCATGAGCAAGAAATCCTTCCGACAGGCGATCAACGAGGCGCTGGCACAGGAAATGCGCCGCGACCCGCGCGTCGTGGTGATGGGCGAGGACGTGGCGGGCGGTCAGGGCGCGCCCGGCGAGGACGACGCCTGGGGTGGCCCGCTGGGCGTCACCAAGGGCCTCATGCCGGAGTTCGGGCGCGAGCGGGTGCTGGACACCCCGATCACCGAAAGCGGCTTCATAGGAGCCGCGATCGGGGCCGCGGCGACTGGATTGCGCCCCGTCGCGGATCTGATGTTCGTGGACTTCCTCGGCGTCTGTTTCGATCAAATTTTCAACCAGGCGGCGAAGTTTCGCTACATGTTCGGCGGCAAGGCGGTCACCCCCGTGGTGATCCGCACCATGTATGGGGCGGGGTTCCGCGCGGCGAGCCAGCACAGCCAGGCGCTGTATCCGATCTTCACGCACGTGCCGGGACTGAAGGTCGTGATCCCATCCAGTCCGTATGACGCGAAGGGCCTGATGATCCAGGCCATCCGCGACGACGACCCAGTTATCTTCCTCGAGCACAAGATGCTGTACGACGATATCGGCGAGGTGCCCGACGAGGCGTATACGATCCGTTTCGGGGAAGCGAATCTGACGCGCGAAGGTACGGACTGCACCATCGTGGCCTTCGGCCGGATGGTGAAGTTTGCCAACGAGGCCGCCGACACGCTGGCCAAGCAGGGCGTGTCCTGCACCGTGATCGATCCGCGCACGACGAGCCCGCTGGATGCCGACACGATCATCGAGAGCGTCGAGGAGACCGGGCGGCTCGTGGTGGTCGACGAGGCGAGCCCCCGCTGCAACATGGCGACCGACATCTCGGCATTGATCGCCGAGCGTGCGTTCGATGCTCTGAAAGCGCCGATCCGCATGGTGGCGCCGCCGCACGTGCCGGTCCCGTTCAGCCCGAGCCTGGAGGACGCCTATATCCCGAGCGTCGCGCGCATCATCGACACGGTGCGGGCCACCATGGCGCACGGCCAGAAGCGGGCGGCATGAGCGACGTCGTGAACGAGGCGATCAAATCCGTCGGCATGCCCAAATGGGGCCTGGCGATGACCGAGGGCAAAGTCGCGACGTGGCTGAAGCCCGAGGGCAGCACGGTCGCGGCCGGCGACGAAATCGTCGAGATCGAAACCAGCAAGATCACCAACGTGCATGAAAGCCCGGCCTCTGGCGTGCTGCGGCACATTGCCGCCGAGGGCGAAACTCTACCAGTTGGGGGCTTGATCGGTATCGTCATCGACGGCGATGTCCCCGAGGCCGAAATCGCGGCCTTCGTGGCGGAGGCGCGCGCCGCCGCCGAGGCCGCGGCATCCGCGCCGCCGCCGCCCGAGCCCGAAATGCACGACGCCGGCGGATGGCGGGTGCGCGCGTTGCGGCTCGACGGACCGCAAGCGGCGACGCCTCTGCTGCTGATCCACGGGTTCGGCGGAGACCTGTTGAGCTGGCAGTTCAATCAGCCGGCGTTGGCCGAGCATCGTACCGTGGTCGCGATCGACCTGCCGGGCCATGGCGGATCGTCGAAAGACGTGGCCGACGGCGACATCGCCACGCTCGCGGCGATGGTCGTCACGGCAATGGACGCACTCGGGCTGACCCGGGCGCATCTGGCCGGCCACTCGCTGGGCGGGGCGATCGCGCTGCAGGTCGCAGCGACCCATCGCGACCGAGTAGCCTCCGTGACCCTGGTCTGTTCGGCGGGTCTCGGGGCGGACATCAACGGCGCGTATCTCGACGGATTCATGACGGCGGATCGTCGAAAGGACATGAAGCCGGTGCTGGAGACTCTATTCGCCTCGCCGGAGATCGTCAGCCGCGACATGATCGACGACATCCTGAAGTACAGGCGATTGGACGGCGTCGATGCGGCGCTGCGCAAGATTGCCAGCGGGGCGTTTCCCGGCGGCCGACAGGCCGGTTTGTTCGTCGACCGATTGGCGAGCCTCGGCGTGCCGGTGCGGGCGATCTGGGGCGAAGCGGACCGGATCATACCGGCCGTACATGCAGAAATGGTGGACGACCGCCACGTCATCGCCGGCGCCGGCCACATGGTGCACATCGAAAAGCCCGCTGACGTGAATGGGCTTTTGGAGTCGTTCCTCGCCGCGCACGGCTGAGAGCGTCACGGCGCGCGTAACCCCTCCCGCATTCGGGCCGCGGCGGCTTTCATGAGTGGCATGACCGGTCCGGGCGTGATTCGGTCGGCGGCGAAGAGGTCCGCGCCGCCGATGTAGTCCAGGCCATGGAGGCGATTGTTCAGGACCACATCCGCCAGATGGCTGGGATCCTGCGCGGGCTTGCCGCCCGCATTCTCCGCCCACAGCGGCGTCTCGAACCCACGCGTCTTCATGCCGGCCTGCAGATAGCGGATGGCCGGTTCGTTTTGTCCGGCGGTATGCTGCAACCACACGCCCGTCTCCTTCGCGAGGTCGAGCAGATGGTCGGTATCCGTCATGACCTTGACCGACGTATCGCCATCGCCCGTCGCGATCGCGTCGGACCATGCGGCGTCGCTGGTATGCGTGCCCGGCACCAGCATGATGACCGGCGTGCCAGCGGCCGCCTTCGCTTTGGTCTGCGACTGAATATCCCTCAGCGTCGCGTCGACGACCGCGCGTTTGCTGTCGCGATACCAGATCAGCACATCCTCCCAGCGTGGCCCCCGCGACGCGCCCGGCGCGGCGATAACCACCTCTCGCCAGGCCTTGAAGCCAGTGTTCCAACGCTCGTTCGCGGCCTTCAAATCGCCGCCAAACTTGCGCTCCATCGCCGCCCTGAAATGCGGTGCCGCGTTCTCGTCATAAAACCAGAAACTCTGTTTGCCGCCGCCCTCGGTCTGCCACTGCGCCGGAAAAATAGGTTCTCCGGCCGGCCCGAGCGAAGCGACGATGGTCGCGACGTGCTCAAGAAGGCCAAGGCTGCCGAGCGAGCCCATCATGCGGGCCTGCTTCTCGGCGACAACGGCATTCACCTGCGGATGCCAAACGGAGATGAGCTGTCGCGCGGTCCTTCCCTCGGCATTGCGCGGATGCGCGTTCGGATTCTCCGCGAAGAACCAGTCCGGCGCGCTGTGCAGGGCGCTCACCTCGAGCTTCAATTTTAGCCCGCTCTTGGCGATCGCCTCGAGATAGCGTTGGCGCGCGGGCGACAGTGCCCACTCACCCTTCTTCTTCTCGAACTCGGACCAGACGGCGGCGGTGCGGACCATGCCGAAGCCAGTATCCTTGTAGATCGCCAGACGTTTGTCGATATCGCGAAGGTCGATGCTGACGTCATTGGACACATCGGCGATGCCGAAACGCGGCACCGCCGGCGCGGCCCGGACCCGGCTCCCGAGCGTGAACGACGCGGCGAGCAGGGCGAAAGCACGGCGACCAAGGTGGCGCATGCACGCGTGTCCTTTGTTGCGGCGACGCTTACGTCGGATGCAGCGTCAGGGCTTTTATGCGCACGGAGCGCGGCTCGCCATCCTCTCGCCGGCCGGTGATCGCTCCCTCGATGCGTATCGTGACCGCCGTCATTCCGCGCAACGCCTCGGGTGGAACCATCGCGCCGACCGAACGAGGGTCGCGATCGACGTGTATATCGCCACATGGCACGTCGTTACAGACAACACGCATCCGATCCCCGCCGGGCGCGGCATGCGACAGCTCGAGATCGAGCCGCGCGGCAGACGGCCACGACGCCGCGTCGATCGCGAACATCAGCTCCGATCGGGTCGAGCCCGACCAGGCGCCATCTGCTTCAGGATTGTAGAACCCGTGCCGCAAGGCTTTGGCACCCGCGCCGTCGCGCCCGAACGAGACCGGCTGCCCTGGGCTGAGCTTCGGCGCCACGGCCGCGACCTTGGCCGCCTGCGCAGCGAGCAGCCGCGCGTGATCGCCGTCGGTCAGTGCGGCGAGCCGGAATGGCCCATCCGGATAGACCACCGTCGTGTCGTAGCCGGCGCGCAGGAACATCGCCTCCGTGCAATGCACGCCCTTGCGTCCGATGTATTGGCCCAGACACGCCGTGGTGTTGAGACGCAAGCCCCCTGTCAGGCAGCTGGCGATCACTTTCATGCGGTCCTGCGACGACACCGCGCGCTGCATGCCCCATTGCGTGTAAAGATCGAAGATCGGGCGATTGCGGCGCAGCCGGTAATCCACGCCGCGCACGAGATCGAGATACTGGTCCACAAATGGCTGATTGCGCAACCACTGCGCGCGGGTCAGCCCGAACCCCCAATTGCCCTGCATCACGATGAATCGCCCCGGATCACGGCGTTGCTGGTCGAGAGTCGTCCGATGGTCGCCGCAAGCGGACACGTAGCCGATGCGCTGATCGTCGAGTGCCAGCGCGAGCATGCGATCCAGGGTCGCGATGTAGTGAGGAGACAGGACGAGGTCGTCCTCGAGGAAGATGCACGCCGCGTCGCTGCGATCCTCGAAGGCGTATCGCTCGGCGCGATCGAAATTCAACGCGACGCCAAGATTCTGCGCCGCCTCGTGGACCAGGCCGTCCGGGAAGTAGTGCCGGAATAGCAGGATGTTGTGTTCGATCTTCGCTGGATCGCCGCGCACGACGCCGCTGAACGGATTGCGGCTTCCGTCCTGGAACAACCAAATCGAGCGTCGGTCCAGGTCCGCCGAGCGTTGCGCGGCGAGCGAGCGCAGCACGCTTTCGAGATACTGGGGGCGATCGAACGAGAGGATCGCGATCGGTGCCCGATACGTCAGGGGACGATTCCGACGCCAGGCCGCTCGGCAAGCTGCCGGGCGAAACGCCGTGCGTGCTCGATGACCACGGGGAAATCCGGATCTCGCAGCAGCGCCACGGGGAAATGCGTGGGCAACGGCGAAATCGCCGGCTCGACAGCGAAATAGGCCGACAGCGCCAGCCCATGCATGCTCCGCGGCTCATCGCGCGCGCACAACGTCTCCCACGTGCGCACGTCGGCCCGGCCGCACTTCACTGAGCCGTTCGGTGCGAAGGTCAGGCAGCCGCTTCGCGCGGTGAAGAACATGAGCCGTAGATTGGCGTGGCACACCGCGAACACGAGATCGGCGAACGCGCCGCCGACACGGGCCAACCGGCACGCGACCGGATCGTATCGGACATGCTGGCCGCCGACTTGCAGGATCCGCAAGTCCGGCCGCGCGTCGACAAGCGTCCACAAGCCTCGCAATATGCGCAGATTGTCCTTGTCGCCGTTGCAGTGCAGGACCGGGACAGGCAAGCCGGAATCCGGCCCGTAGACATACGCGCCGCGCAGCGCGAAATCGTTGTAGCTGGCGTTGAGCGAGCCGAAGAACGCCGGAAGCGTGTCGAGCCCAACCCGCACGCGCCCGCTCTCGGTACAATACCGAAAGAACTCCTGGGTCAGCATCTGGTCGCTGCAGGAGTCCGCCGTCTGAATGGACATCGCGTGGCGCAGAAGTTCACGGACCGCCCAGGCGTAGCCGACATAGCAGCCGCTGTTCAGATACCGCCATTTCGAGGTAAAGGTTTCGAACAATGCGCGCGTCGCCGGATCCCGGCCGTCCTTGGGAAAGTAGTTCGCCTCCGCGCTGAACATGATGTCCACGCCCGCGCGCAGGAAGCGCTCTTCCAGGATGTCGGCGTGGCAGAGCACCAGGACATCGTAGGCATCCGTGAACAGTACGACCCGGTCCGCCGCCACCTCGCCTGATTCGATGAATGCCCGCAGGAGACTCAGCTTCTCGATCTTGGCAAGCCTTTCGGCACCCCAGAACTGCGGGAGCGCCTTGAACGAGAACCCATTTCGCAGCGAGCTGGCCTCCAGCATCGCCATCTCGTCGTTGCGGGGATGGCCCGCCGTCAGGTGCAGGACGCGCGCCATCGCGTCAGGCGAACCAGGCCGGCGTCGGCGGCCCACCCCAGGACGAAGTCCTTTGGGTCGGCACGGGCCGGGGACACGCGAACGGTTTGCCCGCGCGACCACTGAGCATCAGCCGAGATCGCACGGCTTCTCGACGGCCCACCGTCGCTGTGGCGCGAAAATCCGATCGTAGTCGGCATCGCTCAAAGCGGGCAATGGCGGCAACGCGTCGACGAAGGTCTCGGTGTCCTGATACTTGCGACGGGCGAATTCGGTGGGGTTCATATGCAGTCCCTGCGCGCCGATATAGCGGCCGAGGCAGGCCGTGATATTGAGCTTCACCGCGCCCGTCAGACAGCAGGCGAGCGTCTTGGTCACATCCTGGCTGTCGCCGGGACAGCCCATGTCCCAACCGCGATACAGTCGGTGGATCTCGCCCCTTGGCCGCATCCGGTAATCCACGTCGCGCACGAGCGAGAGATAGGCATCGACATACGGCTTGTTGCGCAGCCACTGGCGGCGCGTCAGCGCGAATCCCCAATTGTGCTCCAGCAAGACGTAGCGCGCCGGCTGCTTGCGCTGGTCCTCGAGCGGTACCCAGTGATGGCCATAGGCGGCGACATAGCCGACCCGGCGGTCATGCCTCGCCAACGCGATCAGGCTCTCCAGCGTGGCCAGATAGCGAGACTCGAGCACGAGGTCGTCCTCGAGAAAAATCGCCGCGTCGGCTTCCATGCGATCGAAGACATGACTCTCCGCGCGCTCGAAATTAAGCGCCACGCCGAGATTGACCGAGCTTCGCTCGACCGGGCGGCCGGGAAACGCCATCTCGAACGCCGCGACGCAGGCATCGATATCCATTTCGTGAGCATGTTCGATCCCGCTGGCCGCGTTGCAGGCCCCGTCCTGGAACAGCACGATCTCCCGCTCGTCGAGACGCGCGTCGCGCTGCGCGCGGAGCGAGGCCAAGACCTGTCGCAAATAGTCGGGCCGATTGAACGACATGATCGCGATCGGCGCGGGACGAATGTCGATGACAGCCATCCCGAAACACTATCGGTCCGTGCCGGAGGTCGCAACGTCTGCTTCGCTTCGCCGCGACCCGGGCTCGTCACGCCAGACGGTTGACTTCCGGCTGCGTCGCGCAAGAATATGTCGCAACGGGCACCGTCAGAGCCCGCGGGAGGCGCCGTTGGTCGAGTCCGCTCCGATTCTGGAAATGAAGGGCATCTCCAAGACGTTCCCCGGCGTTCGGGCGTTGCGGGACGTGAAGCTCACGATCCATGCCGGAGAAGTGCACGCCCTGATGGGCGAGAACGGCGCCGGCAAGTCGACCCTGATGAAGATCCTCTCGGGCGCGTATGTGGCGGACGCCGGGGGCGAGATCCGCATCGACGGCAAACCCGTCACGATCGACGGACCGCTGGGCGCGAAGGCGCTGGGGATCGCGATCATCTACCAGGAGTTGGCGCTCGCCCCGAACCTGACGGTGGCCGAGAACATCTATCTCGGCCGCGAGGCGCGCAACGGTCCGATGGTCGATCGGGCGGGGATGGAGGCCGGGTGCGCAGATATCCTGGTCGGCCTGGGCGCCGCGTTCGGGCCGCGATCCATCGTGTCCGATCTGTCGATCGCCGAGCGCCAGATGGTCGAGATCGCCCGCGCCCTCCACGCCAAAAGCCGCATACTGGTGATGGACGAGCCAACCACGGCGCTGTCGTCGCGCGAGACCGAGAAACTGTTCGTGCTCATCAAGCGGCTGCGCGCCGATGGCCTGGCGATCATCTACATCAGCCACCGCATGGCCGAGGTCTATGAGCTGTCGGACCGCGTGTCGGTGCTGCGTGACGGCACCTATGTCGGCACGCTGAAGCCCGGCGAGATCGGACCGGACGCGGTGGTCCGGATGATGGTCGGCCGCGACCTGTCGAGTTTTTACAAGAAGGCGGCCAACGACGGCGCCGTAAAAGGTGCGCCGGTGTTGGAGGTCCTCGACGTGGGCGACAACCGGCGCGTCAAGTCCTGTAGCTTCACGCTTGCCCGCGGCGAGGTGCTGGGGCTAGCCGGCCTGGTCGGAGCCGGGCGCACGGAACTGGCGCGAATCATTTTCGGCGCGGACCGGCGTGTGACCGGGATCGTCAAGCTCGAGGGGCAAGAAGTCGCCTTTACCGGTCCGGGCCATGCGATCGCCAACGGCCTGGCGTATCTGACCGAGGATCGCAAGGCGCAGGGCCTTTTCCTCGACATGACGGTCAACGAGAACGTCAACCTCGGGGTGATCGGCCGCGATGCCGGCCCGGCTGGCTGGCTCGACCTGCGGCGCGCCATGAAGCGCACCGTGGCGGCGATTCAGGCGATGGCGATCCGCGTCGCGGGGCCGCAGATCGGGGTCGGGTCGCTGTCAGGCGGCAACCAGCAGAAAGTCCTGTTGTCCCGCCTGCTGGAGACCGAACCGAAAGTCCTGATTCTGGACGAGCCGACCCGCGGCGTCGACATCGGCGCCAAGAGCGAGATTTACCGGATCATCGACGAACTGGCCAAGCGCGGCCTGGCGGTTCTGGTCATCAGCTCGGAGCTGCCGGAAGTGGTCGGCATCTGCGACCGCGTCGTGGTCATGCGCGAGGGCCACATCATGGGCGAGGTCGGCGGCACGACCGGCGTGCCCGTCACCGAGGAGACGATCATGGCACTGGCAACAGGCGTGTCGATGGACAAAGCCGCATGAGCGGAACCACGCTCACGCCGACCGCAGAGAGCCGGACCCAGGCGCGCAAGGCGCGCCTCGGCGCCATCTTCCGCGCGGTCGGCATGCTGCCGATCCTCATCATCCTCGGGCTGCTGGTTCCCGCCGTCGAATACTACCTCAACGGCGAACAGCGGTTCCTGGGTCTGCAGAACCTTTCGATCGTGGCGCAGCAGGCGGCGGTCAATGCGGTGCTGGCGGCCGGCATGACGTTCGTTATCCTCACCGGCGGCATCGACCTCTCGGTGGGCTCGATCCTGGCCACCTCGGCCATGGTCGGGCTGATCACCTCGATCGACTACGGCAACCTCGGTATCCTGACGGCCCTACTGACCGGACTGGCGATCGGCCTCGCCAACGGCTCGCTGATCGCTTTCCTGCGGCTGCCGCCGTTCATCGTGACGCTCGGGTCGCTGACCGCGGTGCGCGGGTTCGCCCGCCTGCTCGGCAACGACACCACCGTCTTCAACCCATCGCTGGATTTCGCCTTCATCGGCAACGGCGACGTGTTTGGCGTGCCCTGGCTCATCATCATCGCCCTGTTGGTGATCATCGGCTCGTGGCTGATCCTTCGCCGCACGGTGCTCGGCGTGCACATCTACGCCGTGGGCGGCAACGAAGCTGCGGCGCGACTGTCGGGCATCAAGGTCTGGTCGGTGCTGTTGTTCGTCTATGGGGCGTCGGGGCTGCTCGCGGGCGTGGGCGGCGTGATGCAGGCGGCCCGACTGTATGCGGCCAACGGTTTGCAGCTCGGCCAGTCCTATGAGCTGGACGCCATCGCGGCGGTCATCCTCGGCGGCACGAGCTTCGTGGGCGGCATCGGCAGCATCTGGGGTACACTGATCGGCGCACTGATCATCGCGGTGCTGACCAACGGCCTGATCCTCCTCGGCGTGTCGGATGTCTGGCAGTACATCATCAAGGGCGCTGTCATCATCGGCGCGGTGGCGCTCGATCGCTACCGCCTCCGGGGTTCCGCCCGGACCTGATCGGCGCTAGCTACCGCTTGTGCCCCCGCCGCAACGACTCCTCGCGGCGGGGGCGCCTCCAACAATGACCAAGGGAAGCAACAGCCATGCTCAAAAAGATCCTGCTCGCCGGCGCGGCACTTTGCGTCGCGGCCGGCACCGCCTCGGCGAAAGACCTGAAGTCGGTCGGCATTTCGGTCGGCTCGATGGGCAACCCGTTCTTCATCGCGCTGATCAAGGGTGCCACGGCCGAGGCGCAGAAGACCAATCCGGGCGTGAAGGTGCTGACCGCCGGCGCCGAATACGACATCGGTAAGCAGTTCTCGCAGATCGACAACTTCATCGCTTCCGGCGTCGACCTCATCCTGATCAACCCGCTGGACGCCAAAGCGCTCGCGCCGGCTGTGAAAAAGGCGCAGGCGGCCGGCATCGTGGTCGTCGCAGTGGACACCGCGGTGCAGGGCGCCGACGCGATCGTGACGACGAACAACGTGCAGGCCGGCGAAATCGCCTGCCAGTATATCGTCGACGCGCTGAAGGGCACCGGCAACGTGGTGATTCAGAACGGCCCGCAGGTCTCGGCCGTGGTCGACCGGGTCAACGGCTGCAAGGGCGTGCTCTCCAAGGCGTCGGGCATCAAGCTGCTGAGTTCGGACCTTGATGCCAAGGGGTCGCGTGACGGCGGGCTTCAGGTCGCGCAATCGCTGCTGACGCGCTTCCCGAAGATCGACGCGGTGTTCACGATCAACGACCCGCAGGCGATTGGCACGGCGCTGGCCGCCAAGCAGATGCAGCGAACCGGCTTTATCATCACGTCGGTCGACGGCGCGCCGGACATCGAAAGTGCGTTGAAGGATCCGAACCTGGTGCAGATCAAGGCGTCGGCCAGCCAGGATCCGTTCGAGATCGCGCGCCGGGGCGTCGACGCGGGCGTGGCAATCATGGGCGGCAAGAAGCCGGAGGAAGTCACGACGCTCCTGCCGTCTAATCTCGTCACCCGCGAGAACGTGGGCGACTACAAGGGCTGGACGGCGGCTCGGTAGCACTCCCGTCGCACACTCTTCCGGAAGCGGGAGAGTGTGCGACGAAAGTCGTGCGTCGCCGTTACCGTGGCGACAGCACCATCACCATCTGACGATTCTCCATCCGGGGCATTTGCTCGACCTTGGTGGCCGCTTCCATCTCGGTGCGAATTCGTTCCAGGACCCGGATCCCAATGTCCTGGTGGGCCATTTCGCGGCCGCGGAACCGCAACGTGACCTTGACCTTGTCGCCTTCCTCGATGAACGACTTCATCGCGCGCATTTTGACCTGATAGTCGTTCTCGTCGATATTTGGTCGGACCTTGACCTCTTTGATCTCGACGACCTTCTGTTTCTTCTTGGCCTCGTTCTTTTTCTTTTGCTGTTCGTATTTGAACTTGCCAAAATCGACGATCTTGCAAACCGGCGGCTCGGCATTCGGGCTGATCTCCAGAAGGTCGAGGCCGACGGCATAGGCGCGCAACACCGCGTCACGGGCGCTCATCACGCCCACCATCTCGCCATCCTGATCGATCAACCGAACCTGGGGGACTCGGATGTCCTCGTTCACGCGGGGCCCGTCACGGGTCGGGGGCGCGGGCATTGGTCCTCGGGCTATGGATCTCTCCTAATACGGTTCAAGGGCAGCGAGTGTCGGCGATTCTGACCGGCAACTTCAAGCAGCGATTTCGCCCGGCAGATCTGTCGTCAATCGGAGATCGGGAGGCGCGGCCTCAGCTGCAAGTCGTGCGACAGCCAGATCGAGCGACAATATCTCCTGCGCTTCGCCGCCCAACCGCCGCAGCGCCACCGTCCGCTCCGCCGCCTCTCGACGTCCGACCACCAGGATCGCCGGAACATGCGCCACGCTATGCATGCGCACCTTGGCGTTGATCTTCTCCGACGCGGTGTCGGTGACCACCGACAGGCCGGCGGCCCTCAACCTGTCGCCGACCTCGAGCGCGTATTCGTCGGCGTCGGAGACGATGGTGGCGACCGCGACCTGCACCGGCGCGAGCCACATCGGGAAGCGGCCGGCATATTGCTCGATCAGAATACCCAGGAACCGCTCGAAACTGCCCAGGATCGCCCGGTGGAGCATCACCGGCCGGCGGCGCGTCCCGTCCTCGGCAGTGTATTCCGCATCGAGCCGTTCGGGCAGGACGTAATCCACCTGCAACGTGCCGCATTGCCAGTCGCGGCCGATCGCGTCGCGCAGCACGAATTCCAGTTTGGGACCATAAAAGGCACCCTCGCCAGCATTGAGTTCGTATGGGATTCCGGCTGCCTCGCAGCCGTCCCGCAGTGCCGCCTCGGCCTTGTCCCAGTCGGCGTCCCGGCCGGCCCGCTCGGGCGGCCGATCGGCGAGCTTTACCCGGAAGGTGGGGAATCCGAAATCGCGGTAGACGCCGGCCAGCAGCGGCACGAAGCGCGCGATCTCGTCGGCGACATCCTTCTCCTCGCAAAACACATGCGCGTCGTCCTGAGTGAAAGCCCGCACCCGCATGATCCCGTGCAGCGCGCCGGACGGCTCGTAGCGGGTGCACGCGCCGAATTCCGCCATCCGCAGCGGCAGTTCACGGTACGAGCGGACGCCCTGCTTGAAGATCTGGACGTGGCAGGGGCAGTTCATCGGCTTCAGCGCGAGCGTCTTGTCCTCCTCGTCGACCCGAGCGAGGAACATGTGCTCGCGATACTTCTCCCAGTGGCCCGACGCTTCCCAAAGCGAGCGGTCGACGAGTTGCGGCGTGCGGACCTCCTGATAGCCGGCGGCGTCAAGGCGGCGACGGATATAGGCCTCGGCCGCGCGATACAGCCGCCAGCCCTTCGGATGCCAGAAGACGCTGCCGACCGCCTCCTCCTGAAGGTGGAACAGGCCCATGTCGCGCCCGATACGCCGGTGGTCGCGCTTCTCAGCCTCCTCCAGCATGCGCAGATGCGCGTCGAGCTCGCCCTGGTCGCGCCAGGCTGTGGCGTAGATGCGGCTCAGCATCGGGTTGCGATGGTCACCCCGCCAATACGCGCCCGCGACCTTCTGCAGCTTGAAGGCCGAGCCGACATCGCCGGTGCCTCGCATGTGCGGGCCGCGGCATAGGTCGATCCAGTCGCCCTGCTTGTACAGGGTGATCGTCTCGGTCTCCGGGAGGTCGCGGATCAGCTCGGCCTTGAACCGTTCGCCGCGCGCCTCGAAGAAGGCAATGCCCTCGTCGCGGTCGATGACCTGGCGCTCGAACGTCGCGTTGGCGGCGATGATCTCGCGCATCCGCGCCTCGATGGCCGGGAAGTCCTCCGGGGTGAACGGAGCGTTGCGGGCGAAGTCATAATAGAACCCGTTCTCGATCGCCGGACCTATGGTGACCTGGGTGCCGGGAAACAGCGACTGCACCGCCTCGGCCAGGACGTGCGCCGCGTCGTGGCGGATCAGGCCGAGGGCCTCCGGGTCCTTGCGGGTCACGAACACCACGGCCGCATCACGATGGATCGGCGTGGCGAGGTCGACCAGAATCCCGTCGAGCTTCATGGCCAGCGCGGCGCGGGCGAGGCCGGGTCCGATGGCCGCCGCGATAGTGAAGCCCGTGACCGGCTCCGCGAAATGGCGGACGGAACCATCGGGCAGCGTGATCGCGGGCATGAGCATTCCTCGGTGGCGACGGGACGGCCTCTATCGCGCTTCCGGGATGGCGGCGGCAACCCTGTCCAGCGTCAGATCGGCCAGGTTCGGCTCGCGCAGGACGGTGGCCCAGCCGCCGTCCGGGGTGCGCGGGGCGGTGAGCGCGGGGTCGCTTTCGGCGGAGAACAGCACGAGGGATGGCGCTCCCATGGCGGCGGCCAGATGCATCGGCCCGGTGTCGTTGCCCACCGCGAGCGCGGCCCGGGCGGCGAGCGCACCCAACGCCGGAAGGTCCGTGCGGCCGGTCAGGTCGAGGCCGGGAGTGTCGGCGAGGATTGTTCGCGCGAGAGCCTTTTCGCTGGCGCTTCCGACCACCACGGCGACCAGACCGCGTTCATGCAGCACTCGCGCGAGATGGCCGAACCGCTCGGCGGGCCAGCGCTTCGCTGGCCGGTGCGGAGCCGCGCCGGGGACGAGAAGCGCGAACCGGTCGGGCGCGTCCGGGGGAGCGGCGGCGAGCCAAGACAGATCGGGTTGAGGAAATTGCCGGATGCCGGCCATTTCGAGCTGCTCGCGTTGCCGCTCCCGCGTGTGCATTCGGTCGCGGTCAGGATTGGCGTGCGGGAGGCTGGCACCGCGGGCGACGCCCGACCATGCGGGCCGGCCGGCGAGCCGAAAGTAGGTCGAGGACCGGCGCGAGGTCTGGAGATCGTAGACCCGACAATACCCGGAAAGCCGCCGCCGGAGATGGAGCAGGCCGGGGACGTTCCACCATTCGGGCCGATCATCGACGATCACGTCGTCGAACCAAGGCGACCGACGGGCAAGCGGCGCGAAAGGGGCGGTGGTCAACAGGGTCACGTGCTGGCCGGCATGGTGGGACCGGATCGCCGAGAACGGGCCGAACGAGAGAACGAAATCACCGAGCGCGCCGTGGCGGATGACGAGAATAGGCGCGAAGCCGCTCAAAGCGGCGATGCGGCGTCCCGACCGCCGGCCATGAAGCCCGCGGGATCCGCGGCCCCGGGGGAAGCGGCGTTCGCCGCGGCGGTGGCGCCTGTGCTCGGTTGGGTCGGGGGCGACCCTTCGTCCTGCTGCTCGTCGCCCGAGGCTTCGCGGCTCCGGCCATTCAGAAGGCTCGTGATCGCCTCGGAGACGGTTTCGGGGCCAAAGCGTCGGCGGAGCTTTATCAGCGCGATCACGATCTGATCGGCTTCCTTCGTCACCGTCGCCTCGGGCACGATCAGGTCGGCATCCGCGGCGACAGCGGGATCGTTCGGCACCGCCACCAGCGCCCGACAACTCTGCAGCAGTGGCGGCAGGTCGGTGGCCCGCAATTCCTTGGCGAAGAACAGCACGGGCGGCTTGTCGGGCGGCGGCCCCTTGATCCGCTCGCCCAGACCGGCCACCGCCCGACCAAGCACGTCCTCGCCGACCACGTTCATCAGCAGCAGCCCGAGGCTGTAGGACTTCGCTTCGTCGCCCATCGACTCCTTCTTGTCGAGGACCGCCAACGCCTGTTCGAGACCGTTCTGTTCCTCAAGCGTGAGGTTCTGCATAAGCGCGAAGCAATGATAGGGCAGCGCCTCGCGGGCGCGCCCATAGATAACGTTTCGCATGATCTTACCGACGGTGATCGCCCGCGGTCCCGCGCGCAGCCGGTCCGTCTCGCGGTCCGCCGCGCGAAGAATGACCTGCAGCATGGCGGCAGGACCCACAGCCACGCTGGTGTCTCCAACCCGGACGTTGAAGACCGATGTGCGAAACAGCGCCATGGCGCCGAAGCCGCCGAGCACCAGGGCATTCAATGTCTGGTGCTGGCCGAAAACGCCGACCTGCAACTCCAGGCGATGGGTGTGCAGCAACCAGAAGGCCGCCAGCGCCGCCGCACCGTTGATCGACATGTAAATCGCTGCTGGATCGGTTCCGAGCGCGGCGGCAGGCCGGTCGCGATACCGCGCCACCAATTCTGCAGCGCCGATCGCCGTTCCGAATACGAAAGCCAGGACATAGGCGGAAACGTCACGCCAGTCGATCGACCAGCCAGTCCACGCAGATCCGACGAGCAACGCGACACCTACCGCGACGACCGCCATCATCCGCATGTGGGCGGCAGCCCGGTCCTATCGGACGCTCAGATACTTCCGGTTGCCCCCGTCGCGACGCTCGATGACCACGGCCCGGCCATCCTGGCGAAGACGAGTCATGGCGGTCGCCGCCTCATCGGGTGTGAGACCCGAGACCTTAGCGACATCGTCCAGCGGAATGAGCTTGAACGTGTTCAGGGTCTCGAGCAGACGCGATTGCGGCGTCGCGGCGTCCGCTCCGCCGTTGGGGCCGCTGTTGCTAAGGAACTGGGTCGCGCGGGCGATCGTCATATCGGCCTCCTCGGTCGAAGTATTGATCTAGGCTGCGGCCCCAGTCGCCACCAGTCGCGCCGCAGCCTCATACTCAGATTGACGCGGCCGCGCGCGCCAACTTTTTGTCGAGCGTGACCACGTTTGACTCATAGGCGCTCAGTCCGGTGAACCGCGCCAGGTCCAGGCAAGCCGCCACGTCGACGGGCATTTCCTCGATCCGTAACGCCCGGAAGGGGTCGAAGGCGCGTCAGCTCGCCTGGCCGGCCTCGGGACGGCGGCGAATCGTGGTCGCGCAAATGTCGGCCGTCTCCTAGGAAAACAGAGCCGGTGACATCCCCGGCCCGTCACGCAACAACGGGGCTATCGCAGCACTCTCAGCCTCATCGAACACCACGGGCGCCGGGCCAATGCATCAAAGACTGGATAGATTGACCCCCATACGCCAGCGCGCCACCAACACGCCGCCCCATTAGTTCAGCTCGGTCGAGGCATCCAATACCTCCCGATACACCGCAAGCGTCGCCTCCTGCATTGCGCGCGTCGTGAACCGCGCATGCACCGACGCGCGGGCGCCCGCCCCGAACGCCGCGCGCTCCAGCGGGGTCAGGCCCAGCAGCCCGTCAAGCACCGCGGCCAGCGCGGCCACGTCACCGGGCGGGACCAGCCAACCCGTCTCGCCGGATACGATCGTCTCGGCCGCGCCGCCATGCGCGGTCGCCACCACGAGACGGCCCATCGCTTGCGCCTCGACGATCACCCGCCCAAACCCCTCCGGCTCGGTGGAGGCGTTCACCACCACGGTGGCCAGGGCGAGCGCGGCCGGCATGTCGTCGCAATGGCCAACCAGACGCACCCGCGCACCGACGCCGAGTCGCTCGGCCAATCCCACCAGCTCGCGCGCATAGGCCCGGCGGCCGGCCTCGTCGCCGACCAGCACGCAAGCGACATCGCGGCGGCTCATGCGAGCGAAAGCCTCGACCAGCACCGCTTGCCCTTTCCAGCGGCTGAGGCGGGCGGGCAGCAGGACGATGTCCTGATCGACCGGCAGCCGCCACGCCGACAGCAGCCGCATCATCCGCTCGGCCGACACCCCCGCGGCATCGAACTGCCGCACATCGACCCCGCGCGGAATGACCCGCAGCCGGTCGGGCCCCACGCCATGCCGTTCGGCGACGACCGCGGCGATATGGCGGCTGATGGCGATGACCCGCTCGCCGCGCGCCATGACCGCGTTGTATGCCCGCTTTCCAGGAAGATCCTCGCTATACGGCGCATGGTAGGTCGTCATGAAGTGCGTCCCGGTCCGCCGTGCCGCCAGCCATGCCGACCAAGCCGGCGCGCGCGATCGGGCGTGGATCACGTCGACGCCTCGCGCCCGAACGAGCCTCGCCAGGCGCCCCGCATTCACAATGATCCGCCATGGCTGCTTGCTGTCGAGCGGCAGCGTCACGTGCCGTCCGCCGGCATGCTCGACGGCCGGCACCAGCCGGCCGCCGGCGCTGGCCACGATCGGGACCCAACCCGCCGCGGCGATCGCCGCGACCATTTCGACGGTGCCGCGCTCCACGCCGCCGCTGCCCAGTGCCGGCAGCACCTGAAGGATCACCGGCGGCGGGTCGGACAGTGTCATCCCGGTGCTATATCATCCGCGCGAACGATACGGGACAGGCTCAATGCTGCAGGGACGGCAGGATCGCGGCGACGGCGTCGATCTCGCATTCGAAAGGCTCGCGGGAGTCGGCCCCACCGTTGTCTTCCTGCACGGCTTCGGCAGCAGCATGGCCGGCGAGAAGTCCGAGGCGCTGGCCGCTTGGTGCGCCGCGAACGGCCGCGCCATGCTGCGCTTCGACGCGAGCGGCCACGGCGCGAGCGGGGGCCGGTTCGAGGACGGGACAATCGGGCGCTGGCTGGACGACGCCCTGGCCATCATCGATCATCAGAGCGAGGCCAAACTGCTCCTGGTCGGCTCCTCGATGGGCGGGTGGCTCGCGCTGCTGGCGGCGCTTGCCCGGCCCGACCGCGTGATGGGCATCGTCGGCATCGCTGCGGCGCCGGACTTCACCGAGGATTTGATGTGGGCGGCGGCAGCACCGGTCGAGCGCCGGGCGCTGATGGAGCTGGGCCATGTCGACACGCCGAGCCCCTACGGACCGCCGCTGCGCATCACCCGCGCGTTGATCGAGGACGGGCGCGCGCATCTGTTGCTGCGCCGTCCGATCCCCCTGCGCCTCCCGGTCCGGCTGCTGCATGGCCAGCTCGATCCGGACGTGCCGTGGGAGACAGCCTTGCGATTGGCCGAGCGGATCGAGGGCAACGATGTCTGCGTGACGCTCATCAAGGATGGGGACCACCGGCTGTCGCGACCGCCGGATCTGGCCTTGCTATGCCGGACGGTGGCGGCCCTCCTCGGCGAGGATGGCGGCGAGACCCTCGCGGAAACTGGGGTGGCGCCAGCGTAGGCCGAGAGCGGCCTGGGTCTTGGCGCTGGCGATGCGCCGGTTCTCGGCCCAGAAACTGCGACCCATCTCGCTCATGCCGACAACCGCGTCCGCGTAGGCGATCGGCTCGGGTGGCGTGACACCCAGCAATCGCGCTGCCTCGGCCACGACCTCCGACTGGCTGGCCGGCACGTCGTCGGCCAGATGCAGCACCCGCGCGCCGGGCGGCCGGTCCTGGCCGGCGGCGGCGACCACGGCGGCGGCGATGTCGTCGCGATGGATGCGGCCGAAGGCGTGGCCCGGCTTGTCGATCCGCCGCGCCCGGCCGGCCCGCACGTCGCCCAGCGGCGAGCGGCCGGGGCCATAGATGCCGGCGACGCGAAACAGATCCACCGCGAACCGGTCGGCCAGCCCCCGCCATCCATCCTCCGCCGCAAGCCGGCGCTCGCTGCGGGCCTGTCCCGGTGCCGCGGCGGTGTCCTCGTCCACCCAGGCTCCGCCCCGGTCGCCGTACACGCCCGTCGTCGAGAGATAACCGAGCCAGCGCAACGCGGGCGCGTCTGCGATGGCCGCGGCGTGAGCCTGCAGCACTGGGTCGGCCGCATCGCCCTCCTCGCCCCCGTCGCCAGGTGGCGGCACGGTCGAGACGATGCAGCGCGCCGCGGCGATCGCCGCGGCGGCCTCGGCGAAGGCGATGATCTCAAGTCCGCCCGGCCGGTCCACTGGCGGCTGACGGCTGGTCACCGAGACCGCAAACCCGGCCTCGCGGGCCGCCCGCGCGATCGCCACACCGGTGTAGCCGAGTCCGAACACAAGAAAATGCGCCATGGATTTGCCCGTGCTGCGTGGCGGGCAGTATCGTCGCGCCATCATGGACAGGCGAATCCTGGCGCTCGGCGCGCTCGTGCTGCTCGCCGTCGCGGCGGTCGGCCTATGGCAAGGCTGGCGCCGCGACGCGCCGATCGAGACCGCGGCCACCGACGCCGACTCCGACAGCCCCTTGCCCGTCCCGCCAGTCCCTCCCCGGATCGCCGAGGGGGCGGACTACGAACAATGCCTCGGCATGCTCGCGCTCGACCCGGTCGGAGCCCGCGATTTCGCGGAATCCTGGCTGCCGCGTGGCGGCGGCGAGGGCGCGACGCACTGCCTGGCCCTGGCGCGCGTCGAACTCGGGAGCCCGGCCGAGGGCGCCAAGATGTTGCAGGATCTGGCCGGCTCCAGCCGCGGGCCGGAGGCGGCGCGGGCGGAACTGTTCGGCCAGGCGGATCAGGCCTGGCTGATGGCCGGCGATGCCCAGCGCGCCTACGAAGCCGCGACCCAGGCGCTGACCCTGTCGCCGATGGATGCCGACCTGCTGGTCGACCACGCGACGGTGGCTGGCGCGTTGGAGCAGTTCGACGAGGCGCGGGACGATCTTACCCGGGCGCTGGCGATCGACCCGAAGCGGGCCGACGCGCTCGTTCTGCGCGGCTCGGCGGAGCGTCATCTGAACCGGTTGGATCTGGCGGAGAACGATGTCGACCGGGCGCTCGTGGTGGATCCGGACAATGTGGAGGCGCTGCTGGAGCGCGGCATCCTGCGGCAGCGCGTCGACGATCAGGCGGGCGCGCGTGGCGACTGGGAGCGCGCGATCAGCCTGGAGCCGGACAGCGCGACCGCCGATCTCGCGCAGCAGAACCTCGCGCTCCTGGACGCCGGGCCGGACCGGAAATAGCCGCTTCGCCAGGATGCCTATCGCCTTCCGAGCGGCTATCCTGGGGCGGTAACCGGGGGAGGGGTCGGCCATGGGTTTGCTGGTGGACGGGATCTGGCGCGACGTGTGGTACGACACAGGCGAGTCGGGCGGGGCGTTCGTGCGCACCGACGCGCAATTCCGCGATGTCGTCACCGCCGACGGCAGTTCCGGCTATTCGGCCGAGGCGGGGCGCTATCACCTCTATGTCTCGCTCGCCTGTCCATGGGCCTGCCGCACGGTGATCTTTCGCAAGCTGAAAGGGCTGGAAAGGGTCATCGGCCTCACGGTGGTCGATCCGCTCATGCTGGAGCGCGGCTGGGTCTTTTCCTCGGACGACCCGGATCCGGTGCTGGGCGCCAGCGCGCTGTCGGACGTCTATGTGGCCGCCCGACCCGGCTATTCCGGTCGGGTGACGGTGCCGGTCCTTTGGGATCGCGAACGCCGAACGATCGTCAGCAACGAAAGCAGCGAGATCATCCGCATGCTGAACCGTGCCTTCGACGGCGTGGGCGGCGACGTGGCAGTGGATTTCTGCCCCGAAGACCTGGCGGCCGAAATCGAGGCGATCAACGCCCCGATCTACGATCGAGTGAACAACGGCGTCTACAAAGCCGGCTTCGCCACGCGGCAGGGAGCCATACGAGGCGGCCTGCCACAGCCTTTTCGCCATGCTCGACGAGCTCGAGGCGCGGCTCGCAAAGGGCCGCTACCTGTGCGGCGAGCGGATTACCGAGGCAGACTGGCGGCTGTTCACGACACTCGTCCGGTTCGACGCCGTCTATTACGGGCACTTCAAGTGCAACGTCCGACACTTGTGGGACTACCCCAATCTCTGGGGCTACACCCGCGATCTATACGCCGTCCCGGGCGTCGCGGAGACGGTGAGCCTCGACCACATCAAGCGCCATTACTACGTCAGTCAGCGGACGGTGAACCCCAGTCAAGTGGTGCCGATCGGGCCCGAAATCGATTTTACGACGCCACATGGGCGAAGCTAGGCCGCTACCTTTTCCGCGCGGAAATCCTTGATGTCGCGGAAAATCAAGCCCGGATGCAGCTCGGCAGTCCGGCGCATCATAAAGGCGCTGCTGGCGAGGTAGACCGGGTCGCCGTCCACGTCGTCGGCCATGTTGCTCCGCTGCGCCGCGACGAACTTTCCCACGGCGGCGGCGTCACCCGACACCCAGCGGGCCAGGGCGAAGGGCGGCGTCTCGAAGCCGATCGCCACGCCATACTCGCCGGCCAGCCGCGCCTGCAACACGTCGAGCTGCAACGTGCCGACCACGCCCACCATGGGCGGTGACCCGTCCTGCGGGCGAAAGAGCTGCACCACGCCCTCCTCGGCCAGTTCCACCAGCGCCTGCCGCAGTTTCTTGGCCTTCATCGCGTCGTCGAGACGGACCCTGCGGAGGATCTCGGGCGCGAAATACGGGACGCCGACGAAGTTGATATCCTCGGTCTCCGACAGCGTGTCGCCGATGCGCAACGTGCCGTGATTCGGGATGCCGACGACATCGCCGGCGAATGCCTCGTCGGCGATCTGGCGATCGCGGGCGAAGAAGAATTGCGGCGCGTGCAGCGGAATGAGTTTCCCCCGTCCGCACCTGCTTCAGCCGCATACCGCGCACCAGCCGGCCGGAGCACACCCGCGCGAACGCAATGCGATCGCGATGATTCGGATCCATGTTCGCCTGGATCTTGAAGACCAGGGCGGTAAGGCTGTCCTCGCTCGCCTCGACGATCCGCTTGTCCGCCGGCTGCGCGCGCGGCTTCGGGCCATACGACGCAAGCCCGTCCAGCAGATCGGCGACCCCGATCTCCTTGATCGCGCTGCCGAAGAACACCGGGGTCAAATGGCCGGCCAGGAACGCGTCGACCTCGAATTCCGGCAGCGCCCCCCGAACCAGGTCCATCTCCTCGCCGAGTGCGATCATGCGTGGATCAGACTGAGCGAGATCGCTGGTCGTCGCGAGACGGCGGTTTCGGATGTCGTACGTTCCCGCGAATGTCGCGGCGCGGCCGATCGGCCAGGTCACCGGCGCGGTGTCCAGCGCGAGCGCGCTACTCACTTCATCAAGCAGCGCGAACGGGTCTTGCGCCTCCCGATCCATCTTGTTGATGAACGTCAGAATCGGGATATCGCGCAGCCGGCAGATCTCGAACAGTTTGCGCGTCCGCGCCTCGATGCCTTTGGCCGCGTCGATCACCATCACGGCGGCATCCACGGCGGTCAGCGTGCGGTAGGTGTCCTCGGAGAAATCCTCGTGGCCCGGCGTGTCCAGAAGATTGAAGACGCAATCGGCGTACTCGAATGTCATCACGGAAGTGACGACCGAGATGCCGCGCTCGCGTTCGATGCCCATCCAGTCCGATCGCGTGCGCCGCCGCTCGCCCTTCGCCCGGACGTTTCCAGCGAGCTGGATCGCCCCGCCGGCGCGCAGCAGCCGCTCGGTCAGAGTCGTCTTGCCGGCGTCCGGGTGCGAAATGATCGCGAAGGTTCGCCGGCGCGCGATCTCCGTCGCCGCATCCGTCATGCGAGCGCCTCGGCGGGTCGGATCTCGCCAACCGCGATACCGTTCCAGTTTCGTAATATCCGGCGTGCGAACGGCGCGAGGTCACGATCCGGCAGAAGGCGTGACAGCACCACGCCGGTCGCGATCTCCGACGCCCGGCTCGCCCCATCGTCGCATTTCAGAGCCATGCCGAGGCCAAGCTCCGGCAGGGCCACGCAGAACACGCCCTCCGCGCCGGTCTTGCTGAAAACCGCCTCGCCCATCGCGGTCATCAGGTGGGTGTCGAAACTGTCGGTGCCACCTACCATCACCGGGTGCGCCGCCACCGCCGCGCGCAGGCGCGCCGCCGCCGCCGCGCGATCGGCCGGCATCGCTTGTCCGGTCGCGAATCGCGCGAAGGCCAGTGCTAGGGAGCGCAACGGAATGGCGTAGGTCGGGATCGAACAGCCATCGACCGCGACGTTGCTCTCATCGAGCGCGACGCCGGTCATGTGGGCCAGCGCGTCCGTCACCACGCGCATCGTTGGGTGATCCGGCCGCACATAGCCGGCAGGGTCGTCGCCGCGCGCGCAGGCGAGGCAGACGAATCCCGCGTGCTTGCCGGAACAGTTGTTGTGCAACGCGGTCGGCTGCCGCCCCGACGCGGCCAGCGCGCGCGCCGCCTCAGCCTTGCCGGGCCAGTGCGCACCGCATTCCAGAGCGGTCTCGTCGCGTCCCGCCTTGGTCAGCATCGACGCGGCGCCAGCGACATGAACGGCCTCGCCGGAATGCGACGAGCAGGCCAGGGCAAGCTCCGCCGGGATCAGGCCCAGCCGGTCGGCCGCGCCGCTTTCGACCAGCGGCAGAGCGAGCAAAGCCTTGACCGCCGAGCGGGGGTAGACCGCTTGATCGACGTCGCCGGTGGAAAACACGACACGGCCGGCCGTGTCGACGACGACCACCGCGCCGCGATGCGCGCTTTCGACCCGGCCGCCGCGGGTGACCTCGACGAGGACCGGGTCCACCCGATCAGCGCGAGTAGAACTCGACCACGAGATTTGGCTCCATCTGCACCGGATACGGCACGTCCGAAAGCTTCGGGGCGCGCGCGAAACGGCCCTTCATGGCCCGGTGGTCGACTTCCAGGTATTCCGGGGACGTCGCGCTCGGCGCTTTGCGTCGCGTCCAGCACCATGGCGAGTTGCTTGGACTTCTCCTTGACCTCGATCACGTCGTCGTCGCGGACCTGGAAGCTCGGGATGTTCACGCGCTTGCCGTTCACCGTCACGTGGCCGTGGTTGATGAACTGGCGCGACGCGAACGGGGTGATCGCGAACTTCATGCGATAGATGACCGCGTCCAGTCGGCGCTCCAGCAGCTCTATAAGGTTCTGCGAGGTGTCGCCTTTGCGGCGCACTGCCTCGGCATAGTACTTCTGAAACTGCTTCTCGCCGATATTGCCGTAGTAGCCCTTGAGTTTCTGCTTGGCCATCAGCTGCACACCGAAATCCGTCGGCTTCTGCTTACGGCGCTGGCCGTGCTGACCCGGTCC
>CBDFGB010000032.1:0-58513 GCA_965246915.1 Acetobacteraceae bacterium | reverse complement strand
TTCAGGTAATGGTCGAGACACCGCAGCACACCTACCAAGTATTGACTAAGCGGGCCGAAAATCTTGAGCGTCAATCCAAGGAACTTCGTTGGCCGGAAAACGTGTGGATGGGGGTCAGTGTCGAGAACGCCGACTACGCTTGGCGGATCGATCACCTACGCCGGACCCCGGCTGCCATCAAATTTCTTAGTCTGGAGCCGCTTTTGGGGCCTCTAGATCGTCTCGACCTCACTGGGATCAATTGGGCCATTGCGGGCGGTGAAAGCGGCCCGGGCGCACGAAGGATGGACCCGGAATGGGTTCGCGCAATCCGAGATCAGTGCGTGCGGTCAGGCGTGGCTTTCCATTTCAAGCAATGGGGTGGCGTCAACAAAAAGCGCACCGGCCGGACGCTTGACGGTCGGGTTTGGAGCGAGTTGCCGGAAGGAGCCCGCGGCGTGCTGGCGCACGGTCAACAGGCGACCGCTATGTAGGAGCCAAGACCCTAAACGCATTGGCTAGGTTTTGCGTTTCTCCATAGCGACCGCGTTTGGCATGAGGTCAAGCTGATAACTTCGCTACCCCTCCCGCCAGCACCCCACCTCCTGCGCCCGCAGCGTCGCCCCGCCCAGCAGGAAGCTCGCCCCTGCCCCACCGGCACGACCCACGGCTCCGGCCCGTAGTTGAACGCAAACCGCAAGCCTCCGCGCCGGCGCAGCCGCACGCCCGGCGGCAATTCCACTACCGCGAGCCCCGCCCGCATCGCAGCCTCGTGCACCAACGCGGCGAGAACATCCGGCTGCGGCCAGCCGGCCACGTAGACCCTCAAACCGGACCGGACGACCGCCACGCCCGTCTTCGAACCGAGAACTGCGTCACCCGAACGCCCAGCAACGCTGCCAGCGGGCCAGGCCCCTAGCGGGCCGTAAGCCGGGACGATGTCGATGTCTAGGCCCCGCCGCCGCACCGCCTCGTATCGGTGCATGGTCGCCCATAGCTAACGCGGGTAGGCCACAAAGGCGCTGTGCAACCCTTTCACCTTGCAAAAGCACCGGAGTTGATAGGACCCGCAAACTATATCGAAACATGGGACGTTTTGGCGTGGCGGCGTGGTGGAGGTTCAAACGCGTAGCGGTCGACTCCGATGCACTTGGCTCTGGCACCCAAGACCTACCGAACCGGGTTGGCCTCCCACCAGTGGTCGAATCTCGGCTCTGATTTGCTCCCGATCGTGCGCAAGTAGGCGGCGATGTTGCTGACGTCCGTGGCCGACAGATATTTGTGATACGATGGCATCCCGCGATCGGCGCCCTCGTTGACCACCTCCGTGAGATCGCGCAACTCGGCCCCGACGATCGATGGTCCCATGCCGCCGCCAGCCCGCATCCCGTGACAGCCGTAACAATTCAGCCGCAGATACTGTCGCCGCCCCTCGCCCGCCGCGGACAGCGCGGCAGAACTGGCCCCGGCCTGTGGGGTGGGGGCCACGATATCGGCCGCACTACCGGGTGACGCCGAAAGGGCGAACAGGAACGCGGTCGCCGCAGCCTGGAACGCAGCGCGCATGACGACATCTCCTCGGTTGCTCTGATTGCTCATGTCGGTTCCGGCAGGGTCGGGATCGCAAAATCCCTCAGAATGCGGCGGATCTCCGCCCGGCGCTTCGTCAATGCGCGGTTCAACGCATCGCGCAGCGCCGCATCCTCTCGACGCACGCCCATGACGATGTCGAAGGCGTAAGCGCGCGTCGATGGCGCCTGATCGGGCGATACGAACGCCACGGCGAGGCGGCCAGCATAGCGTTTGGCGAAATAGCCACCGAACGGGCCCCAGACGATGGCGACATCGATCGCTCCATTGGCGACCGCGTCGATCACGCGGGCGGCGGGATGGGCGACGGTCGATTCGTCCCACATCGGAAACCCCGTGAGGTGATCGGTGATCCCTCGATCGGCCAGCGCCGCCGCGACCGGCGTATTCGCCCCTTCCGACCCGATGGCATGCAGTCCGATCCGAAGCGTGCGCAACGCCGGATCGTCGAACGAGCGCACGCGCCGTGCGGGTCCGCCTGCGGCGACGAACACATACGAAGATCGATAATAGGGCTCGGTCGTCAAAACCCTCTCGAGCCCCGCGGGCAACCCCATGGCCACGTCGCACTCATGCGCCTGGAGTGTCGTGCGAAGGAAGCTGCGCCGTTCGGTCCGCCACGTGTAGCTCAAGACGGCACCGAGTTCCCGCGCCAGCACGCGCGCGATATGGTTCTCGAAGCCCTGGCCTCGCTCATTGGAGAACGGCAGGTTGTCGGGATCGGCGCAGATCCGCAACGGCCTGATATCGGCCGCCTGGGCGCACGCCATCCCTGCCGACATGAGCGCCAGGACCGCCGCCGATGTCGCCAGAACGCCCGGGCGCATCCAGCCGATCGGCGAACGACGCTCGGTGCGCCTATGGCAGCTTGAAGACATGCACGACGCCTCCCGCCGAGCCGGTCCCTCCGACCTTGGCCGAGCACGTGCCGCCAGCCAGACCGCCCGCCAGCCATCCGACGCCCGTGTAAACCGCGATCCGCTGCTTGCCGTCCGGACCCGCGAAGCTGATGGGATTCGAGACGACCCCGCACTCCAGCGCTTTTTCGAACAGCAGCTTGCCGGTTCGGGCGTCGACTGCCTTGAACTTCCGGTCCAGCGTTCCGTAGAACACGAGGTCTCCCGCGGTCGCCAACACGCCCGCATAGACAGCCAGCGGTTCCGAGACGCTCCAGGCCCGCCTGCCCGTCGCGGCATCCCACGCGATCATCTCGCCCATATTCCCGCCGGGGCCGGGCGCCAGCGTGATGTCCGCGCCCTGAAAAGGAGTGCCGGCGATGAACAACGCCTTCAGCGGCTGCAGATCCTCGCAGAAATTGATCGCTGGGATGTAGAAGAGATGGGTGTCCGGCGAATACGCGGCCGGCTCCCAATCCTTCGCGCCGAGCGCCGATGGACATATCCCACTCGTCACGACGCCCTGGTGCGGCATCATCGCCGGCGCCACCGCCGGCAGACCTGTGTTCAGATCGATATGATCGGCCCAGGTCACATGGCTAAACTTCTCCGCGACGAGCACCTGCCCCGTCGCGGCATCGATGGTATAGGCAAACCCATTCTTGTTGAAGTGAACGACGACTTTTCGCGTCACGCCATCGATCTTCAGCCGGGCGACGATGCTCTCGTTGACCGCATCGTAATCCCAGCCGTCATGCGGCGTGACCTGATAGGCCCAGACCGCGTCACCCGTCGCAGGGTTGCGCGCGAAGATCGTCGAACCCCATTTGTTGTCCCCCGGTCGCATGTCGGGGTTCCACACGCCCGGATTGGCCGTGCCATGGTACAGCAGCTTGAGTTCCGGGTCATAGGTCAGCCACGCCCAGACGGTGCCGCCGCCCTGCTTCCACAGCGTGGCGGGCCATGTCGAAGCGCCGAGGTCAGTGCCTTGATCCTTCGGATAGTATGGATGGAATTGAGCGCCGATCCGTACGTCGCTGTCGGGCCCGGTGCTATAGGCCCTCCAGACCTCACGGCCCGTCTTGAGATCCAGTGCCAGGATCCAGCCGCGAATGCCGAGCTCGCCGCCAGCATTGCCCACCAGGACGTGATTGTCCACGACGAGCGGGGCCATTGTCAGGGTCTGGCCGGTCCGCGGATCGCCGAGGCGCGTCCGCCACACCTGCTTGCCGGTCAGCGCATCGACAGCCACCGTCGTGTCGTCGAGCACGTTGTAGATGATTTTGCCATCGGCATAGGCCGCGCCGCGATTGACCGTGTCGCAGCACGCCACGCCGTGCGCATATCCGTCCACGCTCGGCGCGAAGGCCCACAGCAACTTGCCGCCATGGGCGAGATCCAGCGCGAACAGCTTGTTCGGGAACGGGCTGACGACATAGATCGTGCTGCCGACAACCAAGGGGCCGCCCTGATGGCTCGCCTTCACCCCGGTCGAAAAGGCGAATTCCTCCTTAAGCTGCGCGACGTTGCCGGTGTTGATATCGGCAAGCGCGCTGAACCGCGTTCCCTGCGGCGTGCCGGCCTGCGTCAGCCATTCTTTCCCGGCCGATTGCGCCAGTGCCTGCGGGGTGACTCCCAGGCCCAGCAATAGGCCACAGAACGCGATGACCCATCGGATGGCCGGGCGACGCGCCTGAACGTCCATCTGCAATGACCAGGCGAACAGTGATCTTTTCAACGCTGCCTCCGTCAAAGCGGCGCAAAAACAATGCTGCGCCTTGCCAATGTAACGCGGCGAACACAGTCGAATGTTCCACGGCTCTACTGAGCCTGAAAGACCGTCGACGTTCTACAGGGCAAGCGCTAAAGGCAATTGACCTCCCGTGCAAGCTCTTTACATCGCCGGAAAAGTCATACTAAACTAGTGTGTGCGACAGTGATCGTCGATTTCGGTTGCCTATTCCTCCCGCCAGCACGCCACATCCTGCGCCGGCAAGGCCGCCCCCCCGAGCAGGAACTCTGTTCCCCGAGCCACCGGGACCACCCAGGGATCCGGGCCGTAGTTGAACGCGAAGCGCAACCGTCCGCGGCGACGAAGCCGAACGCCCGGCGGCAAATCCGTCGTCGCGAGGCCCGCTCGCGCCACGGCGTCGCGTAGCACTCCGGCCAACAAAGCCGGCTGCGGCCAGCCGGCGACGTAGATGCGCGAACCGGACCGGACCACGGCCGCTCCGCCGTCCTCGACGCGGGCCAATACGTCGGCGTCGGTCTCCAGAAACTCCCGCCAGCGCTCGAACGCCCCCGAAAGCCCCGCGCCTGACACGCCGTGCAGCAGCCCCGGCCGCAGTGAGGCGGCCTGGGTCACGCGCACGCCGAGCAACGCCGCGAGCGGACCTGGCGGCAATTCCGGGGGCGTGGAAAAGGCGCGCGTCTTGGAACCGGTACGAGGGCCGAACACGCAGACGGCGTCGGTCTCGGCGAACGAGGTGGCAGCCGCTTCGGAGACGATCGGCAGGCACGGTGTCAGGACCAGTCGATAGCCGGCGAGCGACGCGCCGGGCGGGACGATGTCGACATCGAGGCCCAGCCGCCGTACGGCCTCGTACCAGCGCATCGTCAGATGCAGCCAATCGAAATCCTTGCCCTGTGGCTGAATGCGGGTGACCCACGCCGCCTCGTAGTCGAACACGATCGCCACATGCGCCCGCCCCGTCTCCGGCAAATCGCCCAGCGCCGCGAGTTCCGTGGCCACGATCGCCGCCTCCTCGCCGCCCACCGAGCGGACGCGGTCGGGGCGGTGCAGGCCGGCATGCATCTGCTCCTGCGCCCAGGGGGCTTGCCGCCAGCGGAAATAACTGACGACCTCGGCTCCGTGCGCGAAGGCCTCCCAGGTCCATAGTCGCACTTGGCCGGGTTTCGGAACGGGATTCCAGGGTGCCCAGTTCACCGGGCCGGGCTGCTGCTCCATCACCCACCAGCGGCCGCGCCCGACGGCCCGGTACAAATCGTGGTGGAACGCTGCGATATCGGGATGCCCCGTTTCGATATACGGTGCCCGCTCCTCGTCGGGCCACGGCGATTGCTCGGTGAAGCCCAGTGGATAGCTGTCCCACGTCGCGAAATCGAGCGACTCCGCAGCCTTCCAGTGGTCAAACTCTAGAAAGCGTCCCATGAAATTGTGCGTCACGAAACGTCCGGGCGAATGCGCGCGAAGGATCTCCGCCTGCATCGCGGCATATTTCGCGACCTGATCCGACGCGAACCGCCAGTAATCCAATCGCGCCGCCGGGTTCAGCTCCGTTACCGCCGAGACCGGCAACGAGATTTCGGAGAATTTCCGCACCTCCATCGACCAGAACACATTGCCCCAGGCCTCGTTCAGCCGACCCGGATCCTGGTAGCGATAGCGCAGCCATTCCTGGAACGCCGCGAGGTCGTGCGGGCCGTGCGACAACACCGTGTCGTGGCAGCCGAACTCGTTGTCGATCTGCCAGCCGGCGACCGCCCGATGCTCACCGTAACGTTGCGCGATGAGCGTGACGATGCGTCGTGTCGCGTCCAGCCACGCCGGCGTGGAAAAGCTCGTATGCCGACGCGAACCGAATCCCCGCGCGCGTCCGTCGGCGCCGATCGGCAGGATGTCCGGGTGCAGATCGATCAGCCATTTCGGAGGCGTGGCGGTCGGCGTGCAGAGCACGACGCGCAACCCCTCGGCCGCCAGCACGTCGAGCGCTCGGTCGAGCCACCCCCAGTCGAACCGACTTGGTTCCGGCTCCATCCGGCTCCAGGCGAATTCGCCAACGCGTACATACGAAATCCCCATCTCGCGCATGCGCCGCGCGTCGTCGGGCCACCAGGCTTCGGGCCAGTGTTCAGGGTAGTAGCAGACGCCGAGCATGCGAAATCTTTCGTGTCAGATCAGGGAGCCGTTGCGCAGCGTCCGGCCTTCGGCATCGAAGACGTGGCAAGTGGCAGGATCGATCCGCACCGAGACCGAGTCGCCGATGCGGGCGGCGGCCAGCCCGTCGGCGCGCACCAGCACCGCCTCGCTCTGGCCCGCGTCGACATGCACGATCGTCTCCGACCCAAGATGTTCGGCCAAGGTCACACGTCCGGTGAACGATGTCGGACCGTCGCCGAGCGAAAGATGCTCCGGCCGTACGCCGAGCCTCACCGGGCCGGGCGGCAGGGCCTCGCCCGATAGCGCCACGGTCATGCCGGAAAAGCTCACGGCCGCGCCGTCGCTGGTCGCAGCTAGAAGGTTCATCTTGGGCGAGCCGATGAACCGGGCGACGAAAAGGTTCCGCGGCCGATGATAAAGCTCCAGTGGCGAGCCGATCTGCTCGACGGCGCCGGCCTGCAGCACGACGATCTTGTCGGCCATGGTCATCGCCTCGACCTGATCGTGCGTCACGTAGATCATCGTCGAGCCGAGGCGGTTGTGCAGATCGAGCAGTTCGACGCGGGTCTGCAGGCGCAACGCCGCGTCGAGGTTGGACAGCGGCTCGTCGAAAAGGAACACGGCGGGCTCGCGCACGATGGCGCGCCCGATCGCGACACGCTGCCGCTGTCCGCCGGACAATTGCGACGGCCGGCGGGCAAGGAGCTGGTCGAGTTGCAGCAGGGCGGCCGCTTTCGTCACGCGGCGGGAAATTTCGTCCTTCGCGACGCCGGTCATGCGCAGACCGAAGCTGATGTTTTCCGCGACGGTCATGTGCGGATACAAAGCGTAGGACTGAAACACCATGGCGATGCCGCGATCGGCCGGCGGGGTGCGGGTCATATCGGTGCCGCCGATCGAGAGCACGCCCTCGTCGATATCCTCGAGGCCCGCGATGAGCCGCAGCAAGGTGGACTTGCCGCAGCCGGAGGGCCCGACGAAGACGCAGAATTCGCCGTGCGCGATGGCGAGATCGATGCCCTTGATGACACGCAAATCGCCGAAGCGCTTGACGATGCGTTGGAGGGTCACGTCGGCCATGGCAGCCTCGTCGCTTCCAGAATGAGGGCGGATTCCGCCACGAGCGGCGGCGGCGCGAAACCGGCGAGCCCGAGGGCGCGGCCGTTGAACACCACGCCGCCGTCGAACAGCGCCCGATGCGTGGCCGACGGCTTGTGAAAGTCGCAGCGCTGCGGTTCGGGCGCGGCAATGCAGTACGGCGCGTCGTCAAGGCCGGGCAGGCGGAGCGGCGGCGCGATCGCGCTCAGCGGCGAGACAGCCTGCACGATTCGATATACGGCGTTGTCGCCAAGCACGCCGATCACGCTGCGGCCGTCGAGGGGATCAAGCGCCACATGCCGCCCGGCGTGCAGCAGCGGCCGGAGGCGCTTGTGCAATGCGATCCAGCCCCGCAGTTCCTCGGCCTCGTCGTCGCCGAGCGTCAGTGGATCCAGTTCGACGCCGAAATGCCCGAACAGCGCCACCGCGGCGCGAAACGCCAGCGTGTGCCGCCGTCGCGTCTGATGATTGGGTGAAGCCGAGACGTGGGCGCCCAGGATTTCCGGCGGCAGGAGGCGGGAGATGCCGTGCTGGATTGAAAGCCGATCGAGCGCGTCGGTGCAGTCCGACGTCCAGATCCGTTGCGTACGCGCCAGCGCGCCGAGATCGGCGCGCCCGCCGCCGGACGCGCAGCTCTCGATCTCCAGGGCGGGATGGTCGGTGCGCAGCCGGTCCATCAGCGCGTAGACCGCAAGCGTCTGCGCCCGCGTGGCCACGCGTTCGTCCTCGCCGGCCGACGCGACCAGCTCGCGGTTCATGTCCCATTTCAAATAAGCGATCGGCAGGTCGCGCAGTAGCCGGTCGAGGGCTGCATGCACGCGCGACCATACCGGGGGGTGGGTCAGATCCAGCACAATCTGATTGCGCGAGGTACGCACCGGACGCCCGACGACGGACAGCACGCTGTCCGGATCGCCACGCACCGCCCCGCTGTCGGGATTGGCCATTTCGGGCTCGACCCATAACCCGAACTCCATCCCGGCTGCGACGACGTGCCGCGCGAGCGGGGCCAGCCCGTTCGGATATTTTTCGGCATCGGCCACCCAGTCGCCGAGACCCGCCGCGTCGCCGTCGCGGGCCGGCATCCAGCCATCATCGAGCACGAAGCGCTCGATGCCAAGCGCCGCGGCGGCGGTGGCCTGCCGCATCAACCGCTGCTCGTCATGCGCGAAGTATGTCCCTTCCCAGGTGTTCAACGTCACCGGCCGCGCCCGCACTTTTTTCTCGGGCCAGTCCAGGACATGACCGCGAACATGCGCGTGGTTGGCGCGCGACACCCCGGAAAGCCCGCCATCTGACCACGCAGCGAACGCGGTCGGACTTTCGATCAGGCCGCCGGGCCCAAGGATGACTTCGCCGGGCTCGAAATGCTCGCCGGTGACGATCAGCAGCGCGCCATCGGGAAGGCGTTCCGCGACGGTGCGATGATTGCCGCTCCAGCCGAGATGGACAGACCACGCCTCGCCCCGTTCCTCGCCAGCACCGGCCGTCGTCGCGATCAGCAACGGGAAGCGATCATGCGACGTGCGGCCGCGTCGGTTCTCCACGACATGCGCCCCCGACGGAAGCTCGATGCGGCGTTCGGCGAATTCGTGACCCCAGCGACCGCCGAAGGTGGTGAGGTCTGTCGCCCAGGGCGGCAGGACGAACACACCGGCGGCGAGCACGTCGACGGTCAGAGGCGCATCGCCGTCGTTGCGCAGCGTCGTGCGCATGGTCAACACGTCGCCGGTCAGAGCCAATGCGATCGTCAACGTCAGTCGCGCGACCGCGTCCACCGCATGAAAGGTCATGGCGCCTGCGGTCTCGACGACCTCGAAGTCGGAAGCGAAGTCCCGCCCGTCGCGATGCGCGATGAGCGCCGGGGTTTGGAACAGCCCGACGCCGACCGTCGGCCACAACGTCGCGGTCGGGATATCGTCGTCCATCCAATTGTGTGGCCGCGCGCGATCACGCAGACCTGTCGCGTCGGTCTCCGGCAGCCGTGCCCCCCAGTGCACGATTTCCGGCATTGCCGAGCCACGCTGCAACAGCAGCAAGGTCGTGCGGTCGCCGTCGAGCCGCAAGGGACTCACTCCTTCACCGCGCCCAGGGTCAGGCCTGCGATAAAATGCCGCTGCATGACGAAGAACATCACCACCGAGGGTGCCGCCGCGATCAGCGCCCCGGCGCTCATCAACTGCCAGGAGGCGAGCCATTGGCCGGCCAGCGCCTGCAAACCGGCCGTCACCGGGCGTGCGCTGTCGGATTGCACCAGCACCAGCGCCCAGAAATAGTCGTTCCAGATGAAGGTGAACTCCAGCACTGCGAGCGCCGCCAGCGCCGGGCGCACGAGAGGCAGCACGACATGCCAAAAAATGCGGAGTTCGGTGACGCCCTCAATGCGCGCGGCCTCGACCAGCGCCTCGGGAAGCTCGCGAATGAAATTTCGCATGAACAGGGTGCAAAACCCGGCCTGGAACGCGATGTGGAACAACACGAGCGCCCATATCGTGTCATACAGCGGCACGACATGGATCATGAGGTCGCGCACCGGGATCATCAGCACCTGAAACGGCACAAAATTGCCGGCGATGAACAGGGCGAAGAGCGCCGTGGCGCCCGGAAAGCGATACCGGGCGAGCGCGAAGCCCGCCATGGTCGACACCGCAAGCGTGCCCACCACGGCCGGCAACGTGATGAACACCGAGTTGAGCAGATACTGGCCCATCGGCGATGACGTGAAGACGGCGGAATAGTTCTCGACGATGCGCAGATCGGTGGGCCAACCCCAGTAATTGCCGCGCGACAGATCGTCGAGCGAGCGCGTGGAGGTCAGAGCGATGGCGAACAGCGGCAGCAGCCAGATCAGCAGGCTGACCGGCACCGCCAGCTGATACAGCGCACGCGGCAACGGCCTCGCTTTGGCGATCGGAGAGGGAAACATCTAGCGCACTCGCTCCCGCCGCAGCATGGAGACCAGAAAGAACGCGATATAGACGTCCATGATCAGAAACAGCACGGTGGCGATCGCAGCACCGTAGCCGTAACGGAATGACGAGAACGTCTGCTGATACATGTAGAACGCCAGCACCGACGAGGAATCGTACGGCCCGCCCTTGGTCATGATGCTGACGAGGTCGAAGCTGCGCAATGCGCCAATCACGCAGACGACCACGGCAATGAAGGTCGCCGGCCGCAGCTGCGGCAGCACGACATGGCGCAGCATCCGCCAGCCCTTCGCGTTGTCCAGCCGCGCCGCCTCGATCAACTCGGAGTTGATGGCGGTCAGACCCGTCAGATACAGGATCATACAGTATGCGGTCTGCGGCCACAGTCCGGCCAGCATGACACCGAACGTCGCCCACCGCTCGTCGCCGAGGATGTCGACCGGCGCGAATCCGAGACCGGTCAGCACCGCGTTGACCAGCCCGAAGTCGGCGTTGAGGAACCAGCCGAATACCAGGCCGACCACGACCTGGCTGATGACGAACGGGAAGAAGAACAGCGATTTCACCAACCGCATGCCGAAGATCGTCTGGTTCAGGAACAACGCGAGCGACAGGCCGAACACCGGGGCAAGCATGAACGCCCCCAGCCACCACACGTTGTTGACCAGCGCGGTCCAGAACACGGAGTCCTCGAACAGCTCGACGTAGTTGGCCGCGCCGACGAATTTCTTGAGGCCGATGCCGTCCCAGTCGAACAGGCTGAGCCACACGCTGTCGAGGATTGGATACAGCACGAACACGGCGAACAGCAGGACGGCGGGGGCCAGCAGGATGACGGGGGCGAGCGCCATCTGATTGCGGCGCCACCAGGTTGGACGCCCAGCGGCCCCCACACCCATCATAATCAGGTCGTCATGGCCGGGCTTGACCCGGCCATCTCAGGACGCGAGATCCCCGGGTCAAGCCCGGGGATTACGAAAGAAGGAGGGCGCGACGTCATCGGTGGAAGAAATCAGCCCGCCGGATAGATCCGCTTGCGCGCCTTCTCGATCGTCGCCAGCACCTGATCGAGGCGGTCCGGTTTCACCATGAACTCCTGGAACCCCTTCATCGCAACGGTCGCGAGGTCCTCGCTGGTGTCGCGGTCGATGAACTGGGTCGTGGCCGAGGCGCTGTTCAAAAGCTCCGCGCCGGCCTGTAGGTACTTGTCCTCCGACACGGCTGCCGACACGTTGGCCGGCAACTGGTGCTCGATTCGGTTGATGTCGGCCTGCACATCGGCGCGCATCATGAACGCTAAGAATTTCTCCGCGTCCGGCTTGTTTTTCGCGGCGGCGGGGATATGGATGCTCTCGGTCGGCGCCTCCTCGGCACGCGCCACGCCCGCCACGATTTCCGGGAACGGCATGAACGCCATCTTGTCGGTAACGTCCGGCGGAAAACCCTGCGTGATGAAATTACCGATCAGCATCATCGCCGCCCGACCCTGATACAGCAGGCTCTGGCTTTCCTGCCACGACAGGCTGGTGTGGTTCTTTACGAAACAGCCCTTGTCCAAAAGCTGCTTCCAGTGCGCGAACACCTCGCGCACCTTCGGGTCTTCCCAGCTGACTTTCCCCGCCATCAGCTGCATGTGAAACTCGTAGCCATTGAGGCGGAGGTTGAGGTAGTCGAACCACCCGCCGGTCGGCCAAAGATCCTTGCTGCCGAGATCGATCGCCTCGACGCCCGACGCCTTCAGCTTGCCACATGCGTCCAGCAGACCGGCCCAATCCTTGATCGGCGTGGTGACGCCGGCCTTCTCGAACAGATCGGCACGATAGTAGATGCCCCACTGGTAGTAGCTGTACGGAACGCCATACTGCTTGCCATCGACGGTGACGCTGGAAACAGCCTTGGCACCGAATTCCTTCTTGGCGGCGTCGGTCCACAGCGCGCTGACATCGGTCAGCAGGCCGGGCTTCACGAATTGCCGCATCCGCTCGCCCGAATACCACAGCGCCACATCCGGCGGCGCGGAGGTCAGCCAGTTGCGGATCGAACTCTTGTAGCTCTCGTGGTCATAGATGTTCAGCTTCACGGTGATCCCGGGGTTTTCCGCCTCGAACTTCTTCACCGCCGCCGCGAACGCCGCCTTCGGGTTGGGGTCGGATGTGTCGGCGTTGAACACGATCGTGCCGGCGCGGGCCGTGGCGCCGAGGCCGAGCGATAGTGCCGCCGCCAGGGCGAGCCTGTGGATCGGGCGCATGGAAAAAGTCCTCCCCAAGTTCTTGTGCGGCGCCAGAGGCCCCGTTCGACCCAGGAGACTAGGCGCGATCGGCTGGACAGTCGTCGCCATTCCTGCGAATTTTCTCCTCGATCCTAAGATGAAGCGGACATGACCGTCGCCGCCGACCCGACCCTCGTGCCGTCGCACGTCTTTTGCGCGGGCGCCTTCAAGGAGGTGCGGGTCATGGACGCGCCGCACCAGCACAGTCAGATAGAACTGAACTTCCTGCTCGAAGGCGACATGACCTACGTGTTCGGCGGCCGCGAGGTTCGTCTCGGGGCAGGCGCGTTTGCGTTCTTTTGGGGGGCCTCCGCGCACCAAGCGGTGGCCGTTACGCCGGGGACGAACTTCATCTGCATCTATGTCCCGTTCGAGCGTTTTCTCGGCCTGCCGCTCAGCGCGCGACTGACCGCTGCCGTCATGGCGGGCGGCGTGATCGCGGCCACCGACCCGCTCGCGTTGGACGCGGCGCGCTTCCTGCGGCTGCACGAGGAGCTTTCGGGCGAGGACAGCAGCTTGGTCGAACTCGATCGCGCCGAGGTCGAACACATGCTGCGCCGCGTCGACCTGACCGGCTGGCGCGACCTTCTCGGCGACCACCAGAGCGTCGCCACACGGCCCACGGCGCATGCCAAGGCGGTCGCGATGGCCCGGTTCATGACGGAGCACGCGGCGAAGCCGATCGACGTCGCCGACGTGGCGCGCAAGACCGGCTTGCATCCGAACTACGCGATGACGCTGTTTCGGAGCTCGTTCGGGCTGACGATCGGCGCGTATCTGCTGCGCCAGAGGCTGCACCGGGCCGAGGCGCTGCTGGCCGCGACCGACGCGCCGGTCTCCGCCGTGGCATTCGAGTCCGGATTCGGCTCGGTGTCCCGCTTCCACGCGGCGTTTCGCGACTATTTCGGAATTTCGCCGCGACGATTCCGAGCCCGGCGCGGGTCGGGCTGACGCCGAGCGGACCATCGACCTACGGGCCTTGACCTTCCCACGATGGGAACCCCCAGGTGGAAAAGCAGCCAGGAGGGCTTCGCGATGGATCAAGGTTTGGTCGAGCGACCAACGGCTGCGGGGCCGGACGAGCGGTTCGATGTCCGCGTGGCCGGCATGAGTTGCGCGTCCTGCGTCGGCCGGGTGGAGCGCGCCGCTGCCGCCGTACCCGGCGTCCGTCACGTGTCGGTCAACCTCGCGACCGAACGGGCCACGATCACCGCCGACCCGGACCTGAACCGGGAAGATGTCGCGGCGGCGATCGGCCGAGCGGGTTATGAGGTCGCCCTGCCGGAGCGGGACACCACGACGCCGACCGCCCGGTCGCGCGACGGGATCGAAGCGGCGCTGGCGCTCGCGTTGGCGGCGCCGCTGTTGCTGCCCATGACGCTGATGCCGTTCGGTGTGGATGTGGCACTTCCGCCGCTGGCGCAGCTCGCCCTGGCCGGCCTGATCCAGTTCTGGATCGGGGAGAAATTCTATCGCGGTGCCTGGAGCGCGTTGCGGGTCGGGACCGGCAACATGGACACGCTGGTCGCCCTCGGCACCTCGGCGGCGTTTGGCCTGAGCGTGTGGGAGATGTATGCCGGGTCTGGGACGCGTCTGTATTTCGAGGCCTCGGCGGCGGTGATCGCGCTGGTGCGTCTCGGCAAGTGGCTGGAGGGGCGCAGCCGGCGGCAGGCGGGCGAGGCGATCCGCGCGCTGCGGGCGCTGCGCCCGGCAACAGCCCGCATCCGGACAAAAGCCACCGAGCGCGACGTTCCCATCGGGGACCTGCTGCCCGGCGACCTGCTGGTCGTGCGGCCCGGTGAGCGGATCGCCGCCGACGCGACGGTTCGCGAGGGGGAGGGCAGCGCCGACGAGAGCCTTCTGACGGGCGAGGCTCTGCCGACGCCCAAACGACCCGGGGCAAAGCTGATCGGCGGGGCCGTGAACGGCGACGCGCTGCTGCTCGCCGAGGTCACGGCGGTGGGCGCGAAAAGCCAGCTCGCCCGCATGGTCCGGCTCGTCGAGGACGCCCTGGGCTCTAAGCCGCCGGTGCAGCATCTGGTCGACCGGGTGAGCGCGGTCTTTGTGCCGGTCGTCGTCGTCCTCGCGCTGCTGACCTTCGGCGGCTGGCTTGCGGCCGGCGCGGGCGTCGAGGCGGCGGTCGTCAACGCGATCGCGGTCCTGGTCATCGCCTGTCCGTGCGCGCTGGGCCTCGCGACCCCGGCGGCGATCATGGTGGGCACTGGAGTCGCGGCCAGGAACGGCATTCTCATCCGCGACGGGACGGCGCTGGAACGGGTGCGGGCGCTGCGAACCGTCGTGTTCGACAAGACCGGCACACTCACCGGCGAGCCGACCCTGGTCGCCATCGTCCCAACGACCGACGCGTCCGAGGCAGAGGCGCTGCGACTGGCGGGCGCGCTGTCCGGAACCGGCCACGCGCTGGAGCGGGCGGTGCGCGCCCGGATCGGCGACGGGCCTGCGTTGTCGACCGATCTCCGCGCGCTGCCGGGGCGCGGCGTGGCGGGCGTGGTCGAGGGGCGCGCCTTGCTGCTCGGCAACCTTCGCCTGATGCAGGAGAGCGACGTGAAAACCGCGCCGCTCGCCGCCCACGCGGTGCGTCTGACCGAGGCTGGGCGAACTGTGTCGTATCTCGCCGAGCGGGAGGGCCGGCTCCTGGCCGTGCTCGGATTTGGCGACACGATCAAGCCCGGAGCCGTGGCAGCCGTCACCGCGCTGCGGGCCTCCGGGCTGCGAGTCGTCCTCCTGACGGGCGACAACGAGGGTGCCGCCCAGGCGGCGGCGGCGGCGCTTGGCATCGACGAGGTCCACGCGCGGGCGCTGCCGGCGGACAAGGCGCGGATCGTCGCGGAGCTGCGGCGCGACGGGGCGGTCGCGATGGTCGGCGACGGGATCAACGACGCAGCCGCGCTCGCGGCGGCGGATCTCGGGATCGCGATGGCGACCGGTGCGGATGCGGCGATGGCGGCGGCCGACATGACGCTGCTGCGCGGCGACCCGGCGCTGGTCCCGGCCGCGCTCGATATCGCGCGGCGCACCACCGCGAGGATTCGCGGCGGGCTATTCTGGGCGTTCGCCTACAATGCAGTAGGACTGCCGCTTGCCGCGGCCGGGCTGCTGAGCCCGGTGGTCGCGGGTGCCGCCATGGCGCTGTCCAGCGTCGCGGTCATGGCCAACGCGCTGCTGCTGCGCGGGTGGCGGCCGGGAAGATCCGATCGATGAACATCGGCGAGGCCGCCCGCACCTCCGGCGTGTCGGCGAAGATGATCCGTTACTACGAGGCGGCCGGGCTGATCCGACCGGCGGAGCGCTCGGATGCCGGATACCGCCGTTACGCGCCGCATGACGTGGAGGTACTGCGGTTCCTCTCGCGCGCGCGCACGCTCGGATTTTCGGTCGAGCAGATGCGCGAGCTGCTGGCGCTGTGGGGCGACGAGCACAGGGCCAGTGCGGACGTGAAGCGACTGGCGCTGGCCCATGCCGATGCGCTGGAGGAGAAGGCGCGGGCGATCGCCGAGATGGGACGCGCGCTGCGGCACCTCGCGGAGCGCTGCGACGGCGACGACCGCCCGGGCTGCCCAATCCTCGACGATCTGGCGGATGGACGCAGGGGGCGACCCCACGCCCAGGGGAGGCGCCCCGCCTTGTAGACACTCCCTCGATCGATGCCCGCGGGAGGGGAAGCCGCGCACGCTTTACAATCTCACCAAATTTCGTAAAGTCCGGCCGCGCAACCAATTTGGGCCGTGCATGCGTTCCAGGGTCTCCGCTGTCCGCGTGGCATGGCGTCAAAACACGAGCGATCCGATAGGCGGTAAAGCAAACGATCCATCCCTGGCCCGGCTTGATTCACGCGGGCGTGAGGGCGACGGTGTGCCGGTGATAGAAATCAAACCATGAAACGGGAGGGAAGCGATGCCATCAGGTGACGCCAAGGGTGCGCTGACGAATCGGCGGGACGTGTTGAAGGGTGCTGCCGGACTGGCCGCCCTCGGGGTGGCCGGCGGCGGCGCGACGATGCCGACGCCGGCGCTGGCGGCCGGCGATTTCCGCAAACAGCTTTTGCAGTATCCGGGCGTGGGCAAGGGCTCGCCGACCGACGCCGACTGGCAGAAAGTGGGCGAGATGTGCCTCGGCGCCACCAAGCAGAACGTCGCGGCGGGCGAGTTCAAGGGGGTGCAGCTTACCTTCATGGGTCTCAACAACCAGAACCTGCACAACCTGCTGTTCCGCGGCTTCCTCAAGCCGTGGGAGGCCTATACCGGCGCCAAGATTGCCTGGATCGACCTTGCGCAGGCCGACTACAATCCGCGGCTGCAGCAGGCCATCGCGACCGGCACCGTCGATTTCGACATCCTGGAAATGGGCGCGCCGTTCGAGGGCGACGTGTGCGGCAAGGGCCTCGCGTCGGAAATGCCCGACTGGGTCAAGAAGCAGATCGATGTCGAGGATTATGTGGGTTACCTGAAGCCGCCGGTCGGCACCTGGGGCGGCAAGACCTACCGCATCACGATCGATGGTGACTGCCACAATTTTAATTATCGCAGCGATTACTTCGCCGATGCCGACCTCGCGAAGGCGTGGACGGCCGAGGGCCACAAGGGCGAGTGGGCGGTGCCTAAGACCTGGCAGCAGGTCCAGGAAGTGACGAAGTTCTTGAAAGGCAAAAAGATCAAGGGCCAGGATGCCTACGGATATCTTGACTCACCGAAGCCATGGGGCGGGTTCGGGTTCTACTTCCTCGGCAGCCGGGCGACGGCCTACGCGAAGCATCCGGACGACCGCGCGTTTCTGTTCGACGCGGACACGATGAAGCCGCGCATCAACAACCCGGCCTGGGTGCGCGCCATTCAGGACGTGGTCGACGCGCTGCCGTCCGAACCCGCCGATCAGCTCAACGCCGACCCGGGCACGGCGGCGTTCCAGCAGTTCCTGGCGGGAACCGGATCGATGTTGGCGTGGTGGGGCGACGTGGGCAACAGCGCCAACACCAGCGACAGCTCGGTCATCGGCCAAGTCTGCGCGTTCGACATTCTGCCCGGCTCGGACGACGTGTACAACGCCAAGACCGGCAAATGGGACACCTTGGCGAGTGGACCGAACCACGCGCCGAACATGGCCTATCTCGGCTGGGGCGTGTACGTCATGGCTCGCGTCGACAGCGACACGCTCAAGCACAAGGCGGCATGGAGCGCCGCCGCCCATCTCGGCGGCAAGGACCTGTCGCTGTGGACGGTGATGTATCCGTCGGGCTTCCAGTGCTACCGCAACAGTCATTTCGATGTTGAGGAGTGGGTCGCGGCCGGGTATGATCGTAAGTATATCAAGTCGTATTTGGATTCGACATCTGGCTCGTACAACCACCCGAATGCGGCAATCGAGCCACGCATCCCGGGCATCTTCCAATACTACAGCGTCGCCGAGGACGAGTTGTCCAAGATCTTCGCGGGCAAGGTGAAGCCGCAGGAGGGAGCGGACGCCATCGCCGCCGCCTGGGAGAAGATCACCGACAAAATCGGCCGCGCGAAGCAGATCGAGCTGTACAAGGCCTCGCTCGGCGCGTGACGCTGCGACGAAACGTGCCGTTTCCATCGAAATCGTCATGCCCGGGCCTGACCCGGGCATCTCGTACCGCACGAGATGGCCGGATCAACTCCGGCCATGACGACCTTTTGCGATTTGACGTTTGACGAGATCTACAGCCGGTCGCGCCCTTCTCATCGCAGCCTCGTTGTTGCTCGGTGCGACGCTGCTCGCGCAGATCCTCTACGAGACCGGCGCGACCGAGACCGGCTTCGAGAACTGGCGGCCGGTGCTCTACGCCTATATCGGCTGGGGTGTCGCGATCGGTGCGGCACAGGTGCTGATCCGCGGCGAGCAAGGCCATCGCGCGCTGTTCGTTTTGCCGGCGGTGCTGTTCACCGTGGCCATCGTGATCTTCCCAACGCTGTTCGGCTTTTATATCGCGCTCACCGACTGGAACCTCAGCGCCACGGCCGGACGGCGATTCAACGGTCTTGAAAACATCCGCGCGCTGCTGGCCGATTCCTACGTCTGGAACGCGCTCGGCAACATGATCCTATATGTGCTGGCGGTGCTCGTGCAGTACGTCATCGCGTTTTGCCTCGCGCTGCTGCTGAATGCCAACATTCGCGGCCGCAAGTTTTTCCGGGTGATCTTCCTGCTGCCGTTCATGCTGAGCCCCGTCGCCGTCAGTTGGATGATCGGCAAGTCGCTGATGGAGTACCGTTTCGGCCCCGCCGCGACGCTCGCGCGGCATCTCGGCTGGGAGAACCCGGCGTTCTTTGCAAGCCCCTGGGTGGCGCGGGCGAGCATCATGGCGATGGACGCTTGGGTCTCCATTCCGTTCGTGATGATCCTGCTGCTCGCCGGGCTGCAGGCGCTGCCGGGCGAGGTGCTGGAGGCGGCCAAGGTTGACGGCGCGACGTGGTGGCAGACGTTCCGAAAGATCGTCTTCCCGCTGACCCTGCCGGTGAGCGTCACCGCGGTGATCCTGCGCGTGATCTTCGAGCTGAAGCTGGCCGACATCGTCATCAACGTCACCGCCGGCGGCCCCGGGGGCGCCACGGACACGGTATCGAGTTTCATCTTCCGCGAATACCGCGACCGCTCGAATGTCGGCTACGGCACCGCGGTCGCGCAGTTCTATTTCATCCTCATCGTGATCTTCGTGACGTTGCTGCTGGCCGGCGCTCGGCGGTGGGTGCGACGTTTTGGATAGTCGTTCCATGCTCTCCGCGATGTCGAACCCCTCTTGCCCGGGCTTGACCCGGGCATCCGTCGCCCCGAGATGCCCGGGTCAAGCCCGGGCATGACGAACCCACGCAACATGCGTCATGACGCGGTCCGCAAAACGCGAAGAGTGTCCAATCAGACCCTCATCTACGGCGCACTCATCTTCTGGGGTTTCGTCTCGCTGTTCCCGATCTACTGGACGGTCACGACGTCCATGAAGCTCGCGGTCGACGTGACGCAAGGCCATCTGATCCCGTTCGTCGACTTCATACCGCGATGGAAGGGCTGGCAGTCGCTCGGCCTGTCGCCGGACACGATCTTCGAGACCTCCACGGTGCGTGATGAATTCCTCGCGCGGTTCGAGAACAGCGTGATCGTCTCGTTGGGTGGGGCGGCGATCGCGGTGATGATCGGCTCCCTCGCCGCGTACGGTCTCAGCCGCTTCCCCTACAGATTCGGGCCTTGGCGCAACCAGGACATCTCGTTCTTCTTCCTGTCGCAGCTGATCCTGCCGCCGGTCGTGCTCGCGATGCCGTTCCTGGTGCTGTATAAGGAGCTGGCGTTGCTCGACACCCGGATCGGCCTGATCCTGATCTACACGCTGACGGTGCTGCCGATCGTGATCTGGATCATGCGCGACCAATTCGACACCATCCCGCCGGAGCTGGAGCAGGCCGCGTCGATTGATGGCTGCACCATCTGGGGCACGTTCCTGCGCATCGTGCTGCCGATCGCGCTGCCGGGCATGACGGCGGCATTCATCCTGTCGGTCATCATCTGCTGGAACGAGTATTTCTTCGCCGCCCTGCTGACCAGCACGAACGCCAAGACCTTGCCGGTGATGGTGGCCAGCCAGACCGGCTCGCAGGGAATCAACTGGTGGTCGATGGCGGCACTGTCGACGGCGGCGATCGCGCCGCTGGCGGTGGTCGGCGTGTTCCTGGAGAAATACATCGTCAAGGGTCTGACCGCTGGGGCGGTAAAGTAAGGCTCTCTCCGCCCCGGATGGACGAT
Source organism: Acetobacteraceae bacterium (assembly GCA_965246915.1). Taxonomy (GTDB): domain Bacteria; phylum Pseudomonadota; class Alphaproteobacteria; order Acetobacterales; family Acetobacteraceae; genus CAVRQM01. Next base: position 38,080 of record CBDFGB010000032.1, on the reverse strand, counting down.
CGCCGCGCGATGCGACACAGATCGTCGCGTGACGCGCTTCTGCCCCGGCCTTCATCTCTCCGGCCTCACGCTGCACTACGCCGGGACCGCTCTGTTCGAGGATCTCGACCTTGTCGCCGCGGGCGGCGAGTGCACGGTCCTGCTGGGGCCGAGCGGCGTGGGCAAGAGCAGCCTGCTGCGCATCGTCGCCGGATTGCTGCCGCCGGAAATCGGGGCGGTGAGCGCGAGCGACGGCGCCGCGGTGACCGGCCGGGTCGCGTACATGGGCCAACGTGACCTTCTGCTGCCGTGGCTCTCGGCGCTCGGCAATGTGACCCTTGGCGCCCGGCTGCGCGGCGAACGCGGCGATGGTGACCGCGCGCTCGCTCTGCTGGAGAAGGTCGGACTCGCCGAGCGCGCCAATTCGCTCCCGCAGGACCTTTCGGGCGGCATGCGCCAGCGCGTCGCAATTGCCCGCACGCTGTTCGAGGACCGGCCGATCGTGTTGATGGACGAACCGTTTTCGGCGCTCGATAGCATCACCCGCGCCCGCGTGCAGGATCTGGCGGCGGAACTGCTGGCCGGGCGCACGACTCTGCTGATCACCCACGATCCGCAAGAGGCGTGTCGCCTCGGGCATGTCCTGCTCGTCCTGGCGGGGCGGCCGGCGCGGCTGGGCGCGCCGATCAGCGTGCCTGGCACGCCGCCGCGTCCGCTCGACGACCCCGACCTTCTGGCGACTCAGGCCCGCCTTGCGCGGGCGTTGAACGATCAGGCCGAGTTTTGAGGCTTCTTCGACCGCTGGCCACGGTTGCGGGACTGGTAGGCGTCTGGTGGGCGATCAAGGTGATGGCACACCTGCCCGACTTCCTTCTTCCCGCCCCGCCGAACGTCGTCGTCGCCTTGTGGCGACAGCGGGTCCTCCTGATGACGGCCACCGCCACAACGTTGACCGAGACGCTGCTGGGTCTCCTGATCGGCACGGTTCTCGGGGCAGGGTTCGCGCTGGCCATGGCATCATCGCCCCCGTTGCGGCGCTGGATGTTGCCCGTGCTGCTGCTCAGTCAGTCGGTGCCGGTGTTCGCGCTCGCGCCTCTCGTCGTGTTGTGGTTCGGCTTCGGAATCGCCTCGAAGGTCGTCGTCACCGTCGTGATCATCTTCTTCCCCATCATGGCCGCCCTGTTCGACGGCTTGAGCCGCGTGCCGGAGGGATGGCTGGATCTGGCCCGCACGATGGGTGCGCCCGCATGGCGCGTGCTGCTGCGGGTACGGCTGCCGGCCGCCTTGCCCTCCTTCGCATCGGGACTTCGCGTCGCCACGACATTCGCGCCGATCGGGGCGGTGATCGGCGAATGGGTGGGCGCCTCGTCCGGCCTCGGCTACGTCATGCTAAATGCCAACACGCGGATGCAGACGGACTCGATGTTCGCCGCCCTGGTGGTGCTGTCGTGCATGACGGTGGGGCTGTGGACGCTGGTGGATTTCGCCTTGCGTCGGCTGATTTACTGGGCGCCGGAGACCGGCTGAGAGTGTTGGGGAAAACCGAGATGCGCATCCTGCTCACCGTCTTGCTCGGCGTTCTGCTTGCGTCTCGTCCGGCCATCGCCGCCGAGAAGGTGACGGTCCTTCTGGACTGGTTCGTCAATCCGGGGCACGCGCCGCTGATCGTGGCGCAGGAGATCGGCGCGTTCGCCGAGGAGGGCCTCGACGTCGAGTTCGTGCCGCCGGCCGATGCCAACATCCCGCCGAAACTGGTCGCCGCCGGTCAGGCCGACATCGCGATCACCTATCAGCCCCAATTCTATCAGCAGATCGACCAGAAGCTGCCGTTGATGCGGGTCGCCACCCTGATCGACCGGCCGCTCGCCACCCTGACGGCGCTATCGGACAGCGGCATCCATTCGATCGCCGACCTGAAAGGCAAGCGTATCGGCTTCGGCTCCGGCGACATCGAGATCGCCGAACTCGCCGCCATCATGAAGACCGCCGGCCTGACGCTCGACGATGTGCAGATGATCAATGTCGGCACGAGCCTTTCGGTCTCGCTGCTGACGCGGCAGGTCGACGCGGTCACGGTGTTCCGCAATTTCGAGGTCTTCGAACTGCGAGACAAAGGCGCCACGCCGGTCACCTTCAACTACGAGGACCATGGCGTGCCGTCCTATGACGAGCTGATCCTCGTCACCCGCAAGGATGCAGCGCACGAGCCGAAGACCGCGAAGTTCCTCCGGGCGTTGCGCAAGGGCGTCGCCTATCTCAAGGCGCATCCGGACGAGAGCTGGACGTTGTTCCTCAAGAACCATGCCGATCTGGACGACGCGTTGAACAAGCAGGCCTGGAGCGCCACGCTGCCGAATTTCGCGAGCGAGCCGACGGCGCTCGACCGCGCGAAGTATGAGCGGTTCGCGGACTTCCTGGCCGCCAACAAACTGATCTCGGCGGTTCCGAAGATCGAGGACTATGCGGTGGAGCTGGATATCCGCTGAGGCGCCCTACGGCCTAGCCGGCATTTCCATGCCCGGCATGCCGTGCGCCATCGCCGGGCCGCTGGCACCCACCTTCTCCACGGTCACCTCGACCGCGACGTCTCCGGCCTTCTCGAACCGCAGCGTCATCGGAAAATGGCCTCCGGCCGTCAACGGCGCCTTCACACCGGTCAGCATGATATGCAGCCCGCCCGGTGCGAGGACGATTTTTTCGCCCGCGGTGACCACGATCGAGGGCAGCATGCGCATCTGCATCACGCCACCGACCGTGCGGTTCTCATGCAGCATCGCCTCGGACGCGACGGGCGTGCTGGCGGCCACGAGGCGATCGGTTTCGGCGGCGCTCACCGTCAGATAGACTGCGGTATTGGTCGCCTGTCCCGCCGTCGCCCGGGCCCAGGCCGCCGATACGGTGGGCGCGGTGTCGGCGAACGCCGGAGCTGCCGCCACCAGCGCGCCGAGCAGCAAAGTCCGACGCGTCATGCCGGCGGCAGCAGCACGGCCTGCGGGCCGACCCCCCAGGTGACCCGGCCGGCGGTGCCACAGTTCGGACAGGCCGCGTGCCATTCCGCGAGCTGCGTGCCGCACGCCTCGCAGCGCCAGTGCGGGTCGTCCGGTGCCTCGGCGGCGCGGCGCAATGCGTCCTGCTGCGCGAGCGAGGTGGCCCCCGGCGTAGCACCCTGGCCCTCCAGATCGGCCGTCAACATCCAGACCCGCGTCTGGTCGAGCCCGCCCTTGCGGGCCGCCTCTAGATGCCGCCGGGCGACCGCCGCGTTGCCCGCATCGAGATTCAGACGGGCCAACAACAGATGGCTTTCGGCATGGTCAGGACGGCCCGACACCAGGCGTCCGGCCAGGCGCACCCGCTCGGCCGGATCGGCGGTTTTGGCGATCGCCAGGGCGGCAAGGTCCGGCTGCGGCGCGCGCGTCCAGGTCTCGCGCAGCACCTCGATCGCGCGGCTCTCCTTTCCCGCCTGCCGCAGCCGCCGCGCGTAGGCGAGCGCGGCCGGCGCGAAACCGCGATTGGCCTTCCATACGCCGCGCGCGAGGCTCATCCCTTCGTCGGGCGTGCGGGCCGTGTCGGCGGCGGCGACCGCATAGGCCGCGCGCGGCGCGTCGGGGGCGGCGAGTGCCAGCGCCTGACGCCAGTCGCCGCTGCGGGCGGCCAGCAACGTCCGCTCCTCGCGCAGCCAGGGCGAGCCGGGGCTCGCCGCCTCGGCCTTGCCAGCAATGGACGCGGCGAGCACCCAATCCTTTCTTGCGACCGCCTGCCGCAACAGACCGCGATGACCCAACAGCGCCGCGTCCGACCGCTCGGTCAGCTTGCGATAGAGGGACGCGGCCGCCTCCTCCTCGCCACCGAGCCGGGCGGCCTGCGCGGCGAGCAGCAGGGTTTGGGGCGTGTCGCCCAACAGCCTGCGCGCGCGTTCCGACTCGGCGCGGGCGCGGCGCGCGTCACCGGCGGCCAGCGCCACCAGCGCGGTCGTCACCGCCTCGTCGCCGCCGGACCGGCGCACCCGACGCCGCCAGCGCCCGGTCCGGGTGCCGATGCCGAAGATCCAGGCCAGCAGGCGGATCACCACGAGGATCGCCAGCACGCCGACGGCGAGGACCAGAAGCGCGATCGGGGTCGACGTCTCGATGGTCGTGTTGGCGAAGGTCACGACCACGGTGCCGGGCACGCCGGACAGCCACCACGCCACGGCGACGGCGGCCACGCACAGGATGAGCAGCCCGAGGACGGCGCGCATCAGGGCGTCGCCGCGCCGCCGGCGACCAATCCGGCCAGGGCAGTCCGCGCGTCGAGCAGCGCCTGCGCCTCGGCGCGCCAGCCCGCCATCGCCCGCGCCGCCGACGGATCTAGCCGGTCCAGTGCCGCCACGGCGCCGGCGAGGTCCCCGGCGACGAGATGCTTGCGCGCCTCGGCGATGACCACGTTGGCGGGCGGTCCGACCACGACCGTGTCGCCGTGGCGGACGGTCACCAGGGTCTGTACGCGCTGCCAGATCCGGTCGCCGATATCCGTGCTGCCCGCGGCCGGGTCGCTTGCCGATTCCGCCGCTTTCGCGGCCGCCTCGAACGACAGCCGCAACGAGGCCTCGGTCGGCGGCGCGGCGGTCGCGAATTTGCCCAGGGCGGCGGGGGCGTCGGCGATCTCGCCCACCGGCTTGCCGGCGGTGAGTGCCACCAGGGCCGCGTCCAGCTTGCCGGAACGGGCGAGACGTTCGCCCGATTGCGCCTGCGCCGCCGAGAGCTGGGTCTGCGCCGACGCGAATTTCGCGGACACCGCCTCGAGCTGCTTGGTCAGCTCGGCGACTCGGCCACGCAGTTCGGAATCGTCGGGCGGCGGCTTGTTCTCCAGCGTGGCGAGCCGCGTCTGGAGTGGCGTGAGGTCAACCGGTGGCGGCGGCGGACGATCGGCCAGCGCCTTGATCCGCGCCTCCAGCGGCGCCAGGTCGACGGGAGGCGGAAGGGGCTTCTGCTCCAGCGCCGCGATCCGCGCGTCGATGGGGGCGAGATCGGCCGGCGGAGGCGGCTGACGCTGTGAGAGCGCCTTGAGCTGGGCCTCGATCGGCGCAAGGTCCACTGGCGGCGACGCGGCGGCCGGTGCGGTCTCCGGCTTCTGGGCGAGCGCCTGCACCTGCTGCTGGGTCGCATGCAGATCAGCGGCCAGAGCGTCCAGTTTGGCCGACTGCGCCGCGTCGCCCGTCTGCGCGGCAACCTGACCGCGCAAATCTTCGAGCTCGGTCCACTGCCAGACGGCCACGCCGGCCAGGAGCAGGAACGCGATAACCCCAAGGACAAGCGGCACCTTCGACGGGGGCGGCGGTGGCGGTGGCGGGGGGGGAGGCGCGGGCATCGGCCGCGGCGGCTCCGGCGGACGCGGGGGCGTCGCCTGCGGCGAGGTCGGCCCGGCCTTCGGCGATGCCGGCTTCGTAACCGATGCGGACCCCGGCGCGCGATCCGGCGGCGAGGGCGCGGCGGCCGTGGGCGATGAGGCCGCGGGCGACGGGGTCGCCGGCGACGAGGGCGGGCTGGTCTCCGTCAGGTCAGGCATGCGAGCAGCTCGTCTTGGTTTGGACGCGATGCAACACGGATGTCGCCCCACCGCAAGGGGGCCAGTGCGGCGGCCGTCGCGGCGGAAATCGCGACCGCCCTAACGCCTTGCAAAGTCGTCCCGGATCGGCAGGCTCGGACGAAAGCCCGGGCGCTGCCCGGAGAGAAGAACAAGGCGGCGGCGACCCGCTTCTCGGCCAGCGCGAGACGGGCCGCCGGACGCAGCGAGCCGACCGGCCGGGCGGCGTAAGCGATCCGCCGCACCACGCGAAAACCCCGTTCGCGCAAGGATGCGGCCAGCGCCAGGCCCTGCCCCGCGCCGGTCGGTAGCAAAAGCGTCGCCTCGTCGGGTGCGCAACAAAGTGGCACGAGCGTCGCGAGCGCCGCGGCGTCGCGCCCGGCGCTGCTGACCCGCCAGAACCCGGCCGCACGCGCCCGCGCCGCCGTCGCGTCGCCGACCGCGAGCAGCGGCGTCGCGTGCAGGCACGCCGGCAGCGCGGGGATCGCGTTGCCACTGGTCAAAAGCAGCGCCTGCCACCGCCTGGTCGGCGGCAGCCGGAGGTCTAGCGTGGCGATCGACAGCGCGGGGGACAGCAGCGGGGTATATCCCATGGCGAGAAGTCGCGCCGCGGTGTCCTGCGCCTCCGGCTCCGGCCTGGTCACCAGAACGCACGCGGACTCGCTCACTCCGCCTCCCTGCGGCCCGTCGGCCTGGGGCGATCATGGAACACCATCGCCCGAGGCAAGGATCTAGCGCGCAAACGGGCTGCTTTCCAGCGGCCGAGGCGACCAGGCCGGCCGGTCGTGCCTTTAGTTTCGAAGACGAAACATTATGGACGCGCGGAGAGGCGGCTTGCCGCGGGCGGCCCAAGCCACTCTCGCAAGGACCGGAGGCCCAGCCGTGGCACTATGCCATGGCCCGGGAGTGCCGCCGACCTGAGGCGGTCCGGCAATGATGGGCACAAACTCCGACCATGGCCTCGGTTTTGCCGCGCCGGCCTCGCTCCGACACTCTCGAGACACGACGGCGAGAGGGACGTCCGGGGCCACCGAGTCTAAACGGGGAACGGAGGGCGTGGGCCGTGGCCTCGCCCGGCCAGGGTGAAGCGACATGGTCCCGGGGCCGATCGGGCTGGGGGCGAGACCCCTCGGCTCGACCGGGCTGGCATCGGCCCGTTCCGATTGCCGCGCCTGGGCGGCCACAACGTCCCCGAACGATTTTGCAATGCCACGCAGGTAGGGTCGGAGAAACATGAGGATCAGCGGAGCCAGGCCCCATCGTCCGCCCGCCTTCGCCGCAACCTCCTGGAGGAGCGCCTCGATGATAAGCGCGAATCGCGCCGCGAGGTCGGGTCCCGCGAGGTCTGGTCCCGCGAGGTCTGGTCCCGCAAAGTCTGGTCCCGCAAAGTCTGGCACGGTAGGGCCCGGTCCGGGGGCTGAGGGGGTTGGGGTGGCGACCATGCCCAAAGACATATCGCATATCGCACGGGTTGCCAAGAAGAATCCACCGATGCGACTGCCCTGCCCGTCAAGCCGTGCGCCAACGGCGGGGTCCAGACGGTCCGGCTGGAAGCGCCGCCTGCGCCTGGTCAGGGCGCCGGCAGGCGTGGCGCGCGAAACATGAGCGGCAAGTAGGCCGCGCCGGCGGCCATCGCACCCACGACGAGGGTCACCAGGGTGGCGCCCATCGCCCACATACCGGCGACACCGGGCTTGCGGGCGAGTTCTTCGCGGACCGAGGAGATCTCGCCGCGCACATCCTCACGGAACGAGGACAGCTCCCCACGCACCGAGGAGAGCTCGCCGAATAGCTCCGCCTTCGTGGCAAGATGCGGGATGGCCGCGTCGATGCGGGTGATCATCGGCTCGAGCCGACCGAGCGTCGAGCGGACATCGCGCATGTCCTCTTCAAGCCGGGTGACCCGTGCGTCCATGAGCGGATCATGGGACGGGCCAGGACCGCCTTCAACACCCGGTTGATCCACGCCGCGCCTTCCATCGACAGACGCGGGGATGATTGGACTTCAGCAACTTCCCGTCAAGCGAGGCCGGGTTCGCCGTTCCGGAACCAGGTGTCGGCGAGCCGGTAGCCCCCTGGGAACGGATCCTCCGGATCGACGCCATAATAGCTGATGCCGGTGAGCCAGGCGCGGCCGGAAATTTCCGGCACGACGGCTGGCAAGGCCCCCACCGCCGCGAGGTCGACGATCCGGCAGTCGAACACGGTGTCGAGGATGGAGACATGCCGGAATGTCTCCCCCGGTCGCAATTCGCCGCGCGCGTGGAGCAGCGCCATGCGCGCGGACGTGCCGGTGCCGCACGGGCTGCGGTCGAGGCGCCCGGGCGAGACCACGACGGTGTTTCGCGACGTCTTGACGCCGTCGACCGTTTCGACCGGGCCGGTGAACGCGGTCATGTTGATCGTGTGAATGAAGGGATTCTCCGGATGGGCGGCGGGCAGCTGCGCGGCGGCCGCCGCCTTGATGCGCTCGCCCAAGGCGACCAGCTCCCGCGCCTCGTCACGGCTCAGCGAGACGCCGATATCGGCAGCCTCCACCAGGCAGTAGATCATTCCGCCATAGGCGACATCGACCCGCAGCGTGCCAAGACCCGCGACCTCGATCCTACGGTTGCGATGCATCACAAAGGAGGCGACGTTGCGGAAGGTCACACGCCGGCACTTCCCCGCGCGGCATTCGGCCACCGCCTCGACGAGGCCGGCCGGCGTGTCGACCCGGACGACCGTTACCGGCTCGTGCATCGCGACGATGCCGGTCTCGAGCGCGACGGTCACGGTGCAGATGAGATTCGATCCTGACATCGGCACGAAATAGTCGGATTCCATGACGATCATGCCGAGATCGGCGTCGGCGCGGATCGCCGGGGTGATGAGATTGGCCGCCGCGTTGACGCCGCCGCGTGGGTCGAACAGCAGCATGTCGCGCAGCCACGAGGTATCGCGTTCGAGGTTGACCATTCGCTCGAACATCGTGGCCCCGCGCGGCGGCAGCACGCCGCCGGTGATGACGCGGCCGACCTCTCCCTCCGCGTGCGCGCCGATCACCGTGATGAGACGGTTCAGATGCATTGGGGGCGCCGTCGTGCCGTATGGCCACGATTACGGCTACAGATCGTAATCGCCTGTCCGGGACGCCACGCGCTGGCGCCGCGGGTTATCTCCGAGGTGATGATGTGTCGAATGAGAGGGTCTTGACCGCGATGAGACGCGGAATGCCTATCCTGAGAGCCTCCGTAAGCGGCGCCGCTCGCCGCGAGGTGTGGCTCACCGGTTGAAGGTTCGAGGAGGATTGGATCGGTCATGGTGTCGCTCTGGGGTTTCGGCGTGCTCGCCGCTGTTGCCCTCTCACGCGGAGCCAGCCCCGCGCGCGCATGACGACTTCACGATCATCCATGTGTTCAATCTCCTCTCGCCGCCTGACGGATATGTCCTGGGCCCGCTCGTGGCCCACCAGTCCACTGCAGACCCAGCAACGTGAGCCCTGTATGGCGGGAACCAATCCGGCGGAAACCGCGATCACGACTTCATCTATAAGTTGACGCCACCCACCGCGAGCGGGACGCATTGGGCGCAAGCCCGACTTTATTTCTTTTCTCGATACGTATCACGGCTTGCAATACAGCCGGCCAGACAGCTGGTGGCCAAGCTGGACCGGCTGAGCCGCGACGTGGCGTTCGTGTCCGGGTTGATGGCGCAGCGGGTGCCGTTCATCGTGGCCGAGCTGGGGGCCGACGCCGACCCGTTCATGCTGCACCTGTATGCCGCCCTGGCCGAGAAAGAGCGAAACCTGATCGCGGATCGGACCCGCGCCGCCCTGGCCAGCAAGAGGGCGCAAGGCGCGAAGCTAGGCGACCGGACGAACCTGCCGAAGGCCAGACCAAGGGGGGCGGACGCGAACCGAGTGGCGGCGGACGCCTTCGCGGCGAGCTGTAATTTGCCAAGCTGCGCCCTCCTGCCCAAAATGATCCGAGATCGGAAAAGGGAGGCGACTTATGTTGTCATACGCTTGCATCGTCGCTACCGCTGTCGCTGTCGCTGTGGCAGCTGGCTCAGCTTCCGCTGACGATCACTTTAGGTATGTGCATTCGTTCACAGGTGACTATCCCTATTTCAGTGTTGGTGGGGATCATCCGGGGTCAATCGTCGGCCGCCAAGCGGACTCAGACGCCGCAACATGGGCGCTTTATGGTGAAGCAGCGGAGGGCGGCACCAATGGCTTAGGGCTACTTTACAAACTCGCTCCACCAGCGGCGGGCGACACACACTGGACCAAGACCACCCTGTATAATTTCCAAAAGTCCTCACAGACAAAGGTCGGTCGCTCGAACCAGCAGATCGTGGTAGACAAAGCGTCAGGCGCCATCTACGGCACCGGGCAAAGCAACGGTAGCAACTGCGGCGGTGTCTACCAGGCAACGCCGCCGCATTCGGGCTATTTCTGGTCCTTTCATGACGCGTTCGTGTCGTTTTGTTCTCATCCTCAGCCGAATCTCGCTATCGATTCCGCTGGCATACTCTACGGGACGACAGTGAAATACCCGGCAAGCTACTCCCTATACCGGATGAAGCCGCCGACACCGGGCACGCATTGGCAAGAGACCACGCTTTATAAATTTCCGGCGGGCGGGGGTAATCCGACAAACGCACCGTTGGCGATTGGGGCGTTCGGCGAAATCTACGGAACCACCGGCGACCAGAACGCAGGCGGATGGTTTGGCACTGTCTATCGCCTGAGCCCGCCTGCGCCGAGTGATACGGCATGGAACTTCCAAGTATTATACACCTTCCACGGTCCGGCGGGGCAAACGCCAACCAACCCGTACGCCGTGTTGTACGACCCTTCCGGCAAACTCTACGTGACACTGGCAGGTGGCTCATCCGGCTCTGGTAGCGTGTTCGAGCTCCGGCCGCCGTCCGCCGGTGCGACCGGCTGGACAGCGACTGACCTTTACGACTTCAAAGGCACTAACGGGAGCAACCCCAACAGCCTCGTCCGGTTCGATCCATCCGGCCCGCTGTTCGGAACGACGCCCGCCCATGTCGCCAGCCCCCGTTCGCCGGGTCCTGGTGGCGTGATCTTCAGGCTCGACCCGCCCGCCAGTAGCGGTGGCCGTTGGCGCGAAACCACGTTGATTGTCATCGCCGCCAGCCGCAACAATATCAGCGGCGGACTGAACGGCCCGCTTGTGCGCGACCCCAGCGGTCGGCTTTTCACCTCCGACGCTTTCGGTGAGTCGCCCGTTAACGGCTACGTTCCATCAGGCACGGTGTTCCAGGTCTTTCCATAAGCGCCGCACGCGGAACGGATCGTCATGATCGGGCCCATCAGTGGTTGCAAACCGGAGCAATATCAGGACTGCCACTCGCGAACGGATTTTCGGCGCGATACGTGCGAGCGACTAAGGGGGCGTCACGTTGTGGCGCCGACGATCGAAACTTTGAAAAATGCTCCCCGTCTTAGCGCTTTACATAACCCCGCCCCGCCGACCCTACCCCTTTGGCCAGCATACCCCCGGGGTGCCGCCGCGGGGGGTGGATATCATCGCGGATTAAAGAAGGCCCGGAGCTCGGCCGGAACCCGACGCGCCAGCCGCATCCGCATGCCCTCGCCAAGCGCCGCCGCGGCAAGGGTCAAGCTGTCCGACGCCACGTCAACCCGCCATTCGAGTGCCGCATCGTTCAACGATTCATCGCATTCGCGCGGGGGATCGCGCACCCACATGGGCGTGCCGGCCGCTTCCGCTGCCTCATGTGCCAGCGACAGGGCGACGTAGCGGCCCAGCGCAGCGAAGGCGAGCTCGACCAGGGGGACGTTGACCGGTTCGGACGGAGCGATGCGCGGCGCACGCCGCTGGCGCGGCTTCGGCAGCTTGAGCGGCACCACCTCGCCCGGCTGCGCCAATCCGCCCCGATCCGCCGGCCGAGTATCCAAAATATAACGGCGGACGGGGCTACTACGCCGTGTTCTTCGCCGATCCCGACGGGCTGAAGCTGGAGTTTGTATATACGCCGGACTAGACAGACGAGCGGGTGGCGCGCCCGCACCAGCTTCATCGTGCGAACCGGCCGGCACATGATCCTTCTATCGGTTGGCCCCTGCATCGCTATGCAGCGGCGGCGGCGGCTTCTTCATCACGACGTATCCCGACACCCGAAGATGCTCCACCAGCCGTTCGGCGGTGATCCTGGCCATCGCGTCGGCGGCGGTGTTGACCCGCTTGCGCCCTCGATACTGTAGCGCGAAGGCCAGTGTCCAAGTGACGTCGGCCGGATCGGCGGGCTGCAAAGGCGGCCCGTCCCCTAGCGTGACAGTGACGACGGCATCCGGTGGCGGGGCTTCATCGCTCATTCCACGACGGTAGGGGATACGGAGGAACGGAGCAAGAACACTCAGAACTCGCCCGGGGAGCGGTTTCGGCGCAATACACGCGTGGGCGAGACGGGCTGAGCCATCCGTCCCATGGTGTCGCGACCACAGTGAAGCCCCATTGAAGCCCCGGACAAAAACCGGTGCATCGACTTCGATCCGACGCTCGGCATAACCTATTGATTTGCAATGGTGCCGACGGACAGGATTGAACTGTCGACCTGCTGATTACGAATCAGCTGCTCTACCACTGAGCTACGTCGGCGCCGCGGAGGCGCGAGGCGGGCGCGCGGCCCAGCTGCCCTATAGCCGATGGCTCCCGCCGGGGGCAACCAGTCGCGCCGCTTCGCCCGGCACGCTACATCGGACAGACTGCAACGCCGCCGACACCCGCACGTGGAGTCAGCGCCCACCAGGTTCGAGGTTCCGTGACGACCGCCGCCGCAAGCCCAGCCGCCTCCGCCGCTCGCGACCCAAGCCCGGAATTCGTCCACACGCCGCGGCTGCGGGAATGCGATGATTGCGGGCTGCTGCAGCATCTGCCCGCGCTGCCTGCCCACGCCGTCGCGCGCTGTCCGCGCTGTAGCCTCGTGCTGCGCCGGCGACGCTCCGAACCCACGATCCGGCCCCTCGCCCTGGCCGCGACCGGCCTCGTGCTGATGTGGGTGGCGGCCCAGTTCCCGTTCCTCGATCTGCGGGTCAGCGGGCAGGAACACCAGACCACGCTGGTCAGCGGCCCGCGCGAATTGGCCGCCTACGACCAATGGATCCTGGCGGTCGTGGTGCTCGCCACGACGCTCATGATCCCGCTTCTGAGGCTCGGCGGCCTGGCCTGGGTGCTGCTGAATCTGGAGCGGCAGCCCGCCCGCCTCTATATGGCACCGCTGTTTCGCTGGATCGAGCGGCTGAAACCCTGGTCGATGATCGAAGTCTTCATGCTCGGCATGTTCGTCGCCTACACGAAGCTGATCGACCTTGCGCAGGTCAATGTCGGCACCGCGCTCTATGCGCTGGCCGGCCTGATGCTGGTGATGGCGGCCGTCGACAACACGCTCGATCCGGAAGCGGTGTGGCGGCGCATCGACCGGCGCGAGCACGGCCTGCTGCCGGCCGGGCGGAACGGGGCGGGCGAGCCGATCGGGTGCGCGACCTGCAACCTGGTCAACGCCTCCGGCGAGCGCGACTGCGTCCGCTGCGGCAGCCGGCTGCACCGACGCAAGCCCGACAGCCTTTCGCGCACCTGGGCTTTGCTCGCCGCCGCCGCCGTGCTGTACGTGCCGGCCAATGCCTTCCCCGTGCTCACCCTCATCCAGCTCGGCCGCGGCCATCCCTCGACGATCCTCGGCGGCGCCGTGGAGCTCGCGGAGGCCGGCATGTGGCCGCTGGCTCTGCTCGTGCTGTTCGCGAGCGTCGTGGTGCCCGTGCTCAAGCTACTCAGTCTCGTCGTGATGCTGATCGCCACCGGTCGCGGCTCCGCGTGGAAGCTGCGACGACGCACGCAGCTCTATCGGATCATCGAATTCATCGGCCGTTGGTCGATGATCGACGTGTTCGTCATCTCGATCCTGGTCGCCCTGGTGCGCCTGGGCCGGGTTGCCTCGGTCTATCCCGGCCCGGGCGTGCTGTCGTTCTGCGCCGTCGTCATCCTGACCATGCTCGCCTCGGCGAGCTTCGATCCGCGGCTCATGTGGGATGCGGCCTCGCTGCGGGACAACGCCGCCAGGTGAGCGAGAAGCTGCCGGAGGCCGAGGTCCATGCCCGCCATCGCCGGCCGTTCCACCTGGTCTGGCTGATCCCGCTGGTCGCGGCCTGTATCGCCGGCTGGCTCGGCTGGCGGGCGCTGCAGGCGAGGGGCGATGAAATCGTCATCCGCTTCAACAGCGGCGACGGCCTGGTCGCCGGGCAGACCAAGGTCCGCCACAAGGCGGTCGAGCTCGGCACGGTGCGCGGCGTGACGCTCTCCCAGGATCTGCGGGCGGTCGAGGTGCGCGTCGCCATGCAGCGCCAGGCCGACCGGTTCCTGACCGAGAACGCCCGCTTCTGGGTGGTCCGTCCGCGGCTGACCGGCGCCTCGGTCAGCGGCCTCGACACGCTGTTGTCCGGCTCGTACATCGAGATGGACCCCGGTGTTATCGGCAAGGATCGCAAGACCGAGTTCCAGGGGCTGGAGGAGCCGCCGGCCGTCCGCTCCGACGAGCCGGGCACGACCTTCACGCTCAAGACGGACCGGCTCGGCTCGATCAGCAGCGGCGCCCCCGTGTTTTACCGCGACGCCAATGTCGGCGAGGTGCTCGGCTACGACCCGATCTCTCCCGGCCAGCCGGTGATCCTGCACGCCTTCATCCGCAGCCCGTTCGACGACTATGTCCGCAAGCAGACGCATTTCTGGAACGCCTCCGGCCTGTCGGTGCAGTTCGGCGCGCAGGGGGTCAACGTCCAGCTCGAAAGCCTGCAGGCGGTGCTGTCGGGCGGGGTCGCGTTCGACACGCCGGCCGCGGCGATGGTCGACAAGGAGAAGCCGCGCGGCGAGGTGTTCCCGCTCTATGCCGACGAGGCCGCGGCGATCGCCGCCGGCTACAACAGGCGGCTGAAATTCGTCACGTATTTCTACGGCTCGGTGCGCGGGCTGTCGGTCGGCTCGGCGGTCGAGTTCCTGGGCATCCAGGTGGGGACGGTGACCGACATTCATCTGGTCATCAGCCCGGCGGTCACCCGGGTCGAGGTGAAGATGGAGGTGCAGCCGGAGCGTTTCCTGCGCGGCGAGGAGATGCAGGCGGTCAACACCCTGGAGGAGGCGCGCAAGCTGGTCGACCATGGATTGCGGGCACAGTTGCGCTCGGCGAGCCTGCTGACCGGGCAGACGGTCGTCGGCTTCGATTTCATCCCCAATGCCGGCCCCGCGACGGTCGATGAAGGCCCCGATGGCGTGGTCATCCCGAACTCCCCGGGCGGCCTCGACAGCATCACCGCGAGCCTGTCCCAGGTCGCGGGCAAGATCGATTCGCTGCCGCTGGAGCAGATCGCCCGCAACCTCAACGACACGCTGCGCGGGACCAGCCAGCTGGTGAACGGCCCGGAATTGCGCCAGACGCTCGGTTCGATCGCGGCCACGACGAAGCGGCTGCCGGAGGTGACCGCGAGCCTGTTGTCGACCGCCGACCGTGCCAACCGCCTTGCCGGGTCGCTGTCGTCCGGCTACGGCGCGGACAGCCAGTTCAGCCGCGACGTGGCGCGCCTGCTGGGTCAGGCGAGCGATGCGGCGCGGTCGATCCGGCTGCTCGCGGACTACCTCGATCAGCACCCCGAGGCGCTGGTGCGCGGCCGCCTCGGCCGGGCGAGCGAGCGATGATTTTCCGTCGCGCTGTCCTGGCGTTGATCGTGGCGGGATGCGCCTCGCCGCCGACAGACCTGTATACGCTGGCCACCGTTCCCGGAGCCCAAGCGAGAATTCCGGCGCGCAGCATCGAATTGCGGCGCGTCGGACTGGCCGGCTACCTCGACCGGCCGGAGATCGTGCGCGCGGCGGTCGACTACCGGTTGCGGGTCAGCGACCGGGAGCGCTGGGGCGAGCCGCTGGGGACGATGATCGGCCGGGTGTTCACCGAGGATCTGGTGGAGCGACTGCCCGGCACCGCGGTCTATTCCGACAGCGGTGCCATCACCGCGCGGGCCGATGTGGTGCTGGAGCTGGACGTCCAGCGTTTCGATACCGATGCGAGCGGCGGCGTGGTTCTGCTTGCGCAGGTGGCGTTCCGCCGCGACGACGGCAGCGGCGCCCCGGTGGCCGACACGCTGCGTATCACGGTGGCGCCGGGCGGGCCGGGCACGCCGGCGCTGGTCGCGGCGATGAGTGCCGCGCTCGGGCAACTCGCGGATCAGGTGGCGGCGCGGCTGGCGCGGGCCTGATGTTCGCCAACGACGCCGGCGCGGGGCGGCAAGACCCTGCCCGCGAGAGCGACAATCGCGGCGGCCGCCAGCACCAGCAGCAGCAACGCCTCGCGCAGGCCAAACAGT
Organism: Acetobacteraceae bacterium; assembly: GCA_965246915.1. GTDB lineage: Bacteria > Pseudomonadota > Alphaproteobacteria > Acetobacterales > Acetobacteraceae > CAVRQM01. Next base: position 22,158 of record CBDFGB010000032.1, on the reverse strand, counting down.
TGCGATAGCGCGCCGATCAGCGGCGGGCTGATCAGAAATCCCGCGTAGCCGAGGGTGGCGGCCATCGACACGCCGACGCTCGGGGCGACGCCGCGGCTGCTTCCCGCGGCCGAGAACCCGACCGGCACGATGTTGGCAAGTCCGAGGCCGGCGAGCGCGAAGCCGATGCTGGACAAAAACGGCTCGGCCGCCAGCAGGGCCAGCCCGACCCCACCGACCGCCAGCAGGCCACCCAGACGCACCACGCGCCGGCCGCCGAGCGCCAGCACGACCCGGTCGCCCGCCAGGCGGCCAGCGATCATCGCGAGCGCCAGCGCGGCATACCCCAACGTCGCGACCGAGGCAGAGGCGCCGGCCGCGCTCATGAGGAACACGCCCGACCAGTCGGCGACCGACCCTTCGATCATCATACCCAGCATCACCATCACGCCGACGCCCAACAGCGCGCGGCTGGGCCACGCCAGGGCCGGACCCGGCTCCTGCGCCGCGCCGGCGGCCGCGCCGAGGCCGCGTCCCAGCCCGACAGTCGCCGCGGTGGCGACCAGCGCGCCGACCCAAAGCGCGCCGAGCATGAGGCACGCCGGGGTGGGGACGCCCTGTCCCAGCAGCAGGCCGGCGCCGCCCGCGCCCGCCAGGCCGCCCAGGCTGAACCCGGCATGGAACGAGGACATGATCGGCGTGCCCCAGCGCCGCTCGACCAGGGTCGCGTGCGCGTTCATCGCCACGTCGCAGAGGCCGTTGGCGACGCCGAGCGCAAAGCCGCAGGCCATCAGCAGCGGCAGCGATCCAGCCTGTGCCGGCAGCACGAGGCCCAGGGCGAACAGTGTGGCGGCGGCCAGCGTGACCCGCCTCGTGCCGAACCTCGCGGCCAGGAATCCACTCGACGGCATGGCGGCGATCGCCCCGGCGGCGAAGGCCAAAAGGGCAAACGCCAACGCGCCGTCCGACAGCGCGAGCCGCGCTTTCAGGCCGGGGATGTTGGCGGCCCAGAACCCGATACCCGAGCCGTTCGCGAGGAACACGATCGCCGTGGCCAGTCGGGCGCGGGCCGGCCGTTCAAGCACTCCAACAGAAGCGTCATCACGCATCGAAGCTCTCCACGACATGCAGTCGCGGGCCGGCAGCCGCCAGTTCGACCAGGGCCGCGTGGGGCGCGTCGGCCTCGACGATGAGATGTTGCACGGCAGAAAGATCGGCGACCGCGAAGGCGGCGGCAGTCGCCAATTTCTCGGTCGTGGCGGCCACCGCCACTTCGCCGCTTGCCGCGATCATCGCCCGCTTGAACGCGATCTCGTCCCAGTGAAACGCGCCGATCCCCGCCTCGGTCGCCACGGCGCAGGCACCGAGAAAGCACAAATCGGCCCGCATCCCGCGCAGCGCCTCGACGGCCGCCGCCCCGATGACCCCGCCCGAACGCCAGTCGATGAGTCCGCCGATCAGCACCACGTCGATGGCGGCCCGCCCTTCCAGCGCGAGCGCGATACTGGGCGCGTTGGTGACGACGGTCAGGCCGATCCCGTCCGGCAAGGCGCGGGCGATTGCCAGATTGGTCGAGCCAGCCTCGATCAAGACGATTTGGTGTGGCCTGACGAGGGCGGCAGCGGTGCGACCCAGCGCCGCCTTGCGCCCCACCGCTTCCCCCTGACGCTCGCTCAGTGACCCGGAAGCCGGCGACAGCGGCAGCGCACCCCCGTAGACGCGTCGGCAGATGCCCGCGGCCGCGAGTTCGCGCAGGTCGCGGCGGATCGTATCCTCCGACGTGCCGAATTCGCCGGCCAGTTCGGCCGCCACGACCCGTCCGCCGCTGGAAAGGCGGTCACGAATGGTTCGCAGGCGCTCCTGAGGGAAGACTATGCTCATGCGTCCTTCATGCACGATCATGCACAAACACGCAAGATCGTGCGTCCGTCCACGATCATCACCACTGTCCCGTGCATCCCGGCCGCCTTAGGCGGTTCGGGGTGGCTCGACGCGCACGGACGGAGCGGAGCGCCGCCGTACCAAAGTTGTCGTGGATGCGACGATGTCGGTGATCACGGTCAATCAACCTCGACCACCACCCTGCCCCGCACCTCACCGGCCAGGATCTTCGGCGCGGTCGCGATGACCTCGGCGAGCCCGATCGTCGTCGTCATCCGCGCGAGCAACCCGCGATCCAAACCCGCCTCCAGCCGCTCCCACGCCTCGACCCGCAGCTTGGGTGGGCACATGACGCTGTCGATCCCCAGCAGCGAGACGCCGCGTAGGATGAACGGCGCGACGCTGGCGGGCAGGTCCATGCCCTGCGCCAGCCCGCACGCCGCCACCGCGCCATGCGCCTTCGTGCCGGCCAGCACGTTGGCGAGCGTGTGGCTGCCGACGCTGTCGACGGCGGCGGCCCAACGCTCCTTGGCCAACGGCTTGCCCGGCTGCGACAGTTCCGCGCGATCGATCACCTCCGCGGCGCCCAGGGATCGGAGGTAGTCGCCCTCGGCGATCCGGCCGGTGCTCGCGATGACCCGCCAGCCGCGCCGCGCCAGCAGGGCGACCGCGACCGAGCCGACGCCGCCCGCCGCCCCAGTGACCAGAGCCGGTCCGTCATCGGGCGTCACGCCGTGACGTTCGAGGGCCAGCAGGCACAGCATCGCGGTGTAGCCGGCGGTGCCGATCGCCATCGCCTCGGCCGGCGAAAAGCCGCCGAGGGCCACCGGCCAGCCCGCCGGCACCCGGGCCCGTTCGGCATAGCCGCCGAAATGGGTCTCGCCCATTCCCCAGCCATTCACCACCACCGTGTCGCCGGCCCGCCATCTCGGATCGGTGCTCGACTCGACCCGGCCGGCCAGATCGACGCCGGCGATCATCGGCCAGCGGCGCACCACCGGCGCGCCGCGCACGATCGCGAGCCCGTCCTTATAGTTGATGGTCGAGTGGCTGACCCGGATAGTGACGTCGCCGTCCATCATCTGGTCGTCCGGAAATTCGCCCAGCCGCGCCACGGGCGCGGTCTCGCCTTTCTCCAGGATGATCGCGCGCATATCGCCTCCCCGTTGGCCGCCAGTGGCCTCGAGCCACACTATCCGGCGATACTGCATCGCGCACACGGCCGCACAGGAGCGCCCATGAAGCTGCACGATGTTCGGGTCCACCCCGAGGCCGATCGCCTCAAGCGCGAGGACCAGCTCGCCTGGAAGATCGCCGCGGTCGCCGCCGATCCCGTGCCGGTCGAGCCGGAGGTGGCCGAGATGATCGGCAACCGCATCATCGACAATGCCGCCGTCGCGGTGGCCGCGATCAACCGCGGCCCGGTCAGCGCGGCCCGGGCGCAGGCGCTTGCCCACCCGCGCCCCGGCGGCGCGTCGGTGTTCGGCTGCGATCCGGCGGTCCGCGTCCACGCCGAGTGGGCGGCTTGGGCGAACGGAACGGCGGTGCGCGAACTGGACTGGCACGACACGTTCCTGGCCGCCGAATACAGCCACCCGGGCGACAACATCCCGCCAATCCTGGCGGTCGCCCAGCAGACCGGCCGCGATGGCGCGGCCCTGCTCCGCGGCCTGGCCACAGGATATGAAATCCAAGTCGATCTGGTCCGCGCCATCTGCCTGCACGCCCACAAGATCGACCATGTGGCGCATCTCGGCCCATCCGCCGCCGCGGGCATCGGCACGCTGCTGGGCCTCGCGCCGGAGGTGATCTACCAGGCGGTGCAGCAGGCGTTGCATGTCACAACCGCCACGCGCCAAAGCCGCAAGGGCGAGATCAGCTCGTGGAAAGCCTATGCCCCCGCGCATGCCGGAAAGCTGGCGATCGAGGCGGTGGACCGGGCGATGCGCGGCGAGGGAGCGCCCAGCCCGATCTATGAGGGCGAGGACGGGGTGATCGCCTGGCTGCTGAGCGGCAAGGGCGCCGCGTATCAGGTCCCGCTGCCGGAGCCGGGCGAGGCCAAGCGCGCCATCCTCGATACCTACACGAAAGAACATTCGGCCGAGTATCAGAGCCAGGCGCTGATCGACCTTGCCTTCCGCATGGGCCGCGAGGTGACGGATTGGGACACCGTGGCCGACGTGTCGATCGAGACCAGCCACCACACCCACTACGTCATCGGCACCGGATCGAACGACCCGCAGAAGTTCGATCCCCTCGCCAGCCGCGAGACGCTGGATCATTCCATCATGTACATCGTCGCGGTCGCCCTGCAGGACGGAAGCTGGCACCATGTCGACAGCTACGCGCCGACACGGGCCGCGCGGCCCGACACGACGCGGCTGTGGTCGAAGATCCGCACCGTCGAGGATCCACGCTGGACCGAGCGATATCATTCCACGGACCCGGCGAAGAAGGCATTCGGCGGGCGGATCGTCGTGACATTTGCCGACGGCTCGGTAATCTCCGACGAGATGGCGGTGGCCAACGCCCACACGCTGGGTGCCACGCCCTGGAAGCGGCCGGATTACGTGGGGAAATTCCGCGCGTTGAGCGAGGGAGTGCTGGCGAGCCCGGAGATCGACCGGTTCCTCGCGGCGGTCGACCGCCTCCCGACGCTGCGCGCCGACGAACTTTCCGGGCTGATCGTGTCACTTCCAGAGGGCGCGCTCGCGGTCGGGCGGCGCGGATTGTTCGAAGGAGCGGATATCCATGGATGAGGTCGCAAACCTCGATCAGGCGTTCGCGCGGGTGGCCGAGCACTGGTCGCCGAGAGTGATCGCGCAGGTCAACGATCAATACGTGAAGGTGGCAAAAGTCCTCGGGACGCTCGCATGGCACAAACACGACGACGAGGACGAGCTGTTCCACATCGTGCGCGGCCGGTTGCGGATGGAATACGAGGGCGGCCGGGTCGTCGATCTCGGTCCCGGCGACATCCACGTCGTGCCGCGTGGCGTGATGCACAACCCGGTCGCGACGGAGGAGTGCTGGCTGATGCTCGTGGAGACGAAAACCACGCGGCACACCGGCGATGCCGTGACGCCGCAGACCCGCAGTATCGCGGACCAGCTCGGCTGATGGACACCATCGCCAAACCGAAGAAGTCGGTCGCGCTGTCCGGCGTGGTCGCCGGCAACACGGCGCTTTGTACAGTGGGTCGTACGGGCAACGACCTGCACTATCGCGGCTATGACATTCTCGACGTTGCAGAAGCCTGCGAGTTCGAGGAGATCGCCTACCTCCTTGTGCACGGCGCGCTGCCGACCGTGGCGCAGCTCGCCGCCTACACGACGCGGCTGCGGGCAATGCGCGGCATCCCCACCAGCGTGCGCACCGTGCTGGAGGCGCTGCCTTCGTCCACGCATCCCATGGACGTCATGCGCACTGCATGTTCCGCGCTCGGCTGCGCGCTGCCGGAGCCGCACGATCATTCCGTCACCGGCGCGCGTGAGGTGGCCGACCGGCTGATGGCCAGTTTCGGCTCGATGCTGCTGTACTGGCATCACTTCTCGCGCAACGGACGGCGGATCGAGGTCGAGACCGACGACGACAGCATCGGCGGCCATTTCCTCCATCTGCTGCACGGACGTCCGCCGCCGCCCGAGTGGGTGCGGGCGATGCACACCTCGCTGGTGCTCTACGCGGAGCACGAGTTCAACGCCTCGACCTTCACCGCGCGGGTGGTGGCGGGGACGGGTTCGGACATGTTCTCCGCCATCACGGCGGCGATCGGCGCGCTGCGCGGGCCGAAACATGGCGGCGCGAACGAGGCGGCGCTTGAGGTCCAGAGCCGCTACGAGGGCCCCGACGAGGCGGAGTCGGATATCCGGAGGCGTGTCGAGGCGCGCGAGGTGGTGATCGGCTTCGGCCATCCGGTCTACACCACCAGCGACCCGCGCAACGTGGTGATCCGCGAGATCGCTCGAAGGCTCGCCGAGGCGAACGGCGACATGCGCGGGTTCCGCATCGCCGAGCGGATCGAGCGGGTGATGGCCGACACCAAGAAGATGTTCGCCAACTTGGATTGGTACAGTGCCGTTTCGTACAGCGCAATGGGGGTGCCGGTGTCAATGTTCACCCCAGTCTTTGTCATTTCTCGCACGTCGGGCTGGGCGGCGCATGTCATCGAGCAGCGCCAGGATGGAAAGATCATCCGACCGAGTGCCAACTATATCGGCCCAGAGGACCTGACCTTCGTGCCGCTGGCGGAGCGCGGCCGGTGATTTGGCTGGAGGGCGCCGCGCAGGCGGACATCCCGGCGGGCGATCGGCTGCGGGCATTGCTGACGGCGGGCGGGATTCTGCGGATGCCGGGCGCGCACAACGGCATGGCCGCCTTGCAGGCCCGGGCAGCGGGTTTTCAGGCGCTGTATCTGTCGGGCGCGGCGATGACCGCCAGCATGGGGCTGCCGGACCTCGGCATCATCACGATCGACGAGGTCGCCTTCTTCGTTCGCCAGCTGGCGCGGACCGGCCTGCCGGTGCTGGTCGACGGCGATACCGGCTATGGCGAAGCGCTGAACGTCATGCGCATGGTCCGCAGCTTCGAGGAGGCAGGGGCGGCCGCCGTGCATCTCGAGGATCAGGTGCTGCCGAAAAAATGCGGCCATCTGAACGACAAGAAGCTCGTCGATGCGCGCGAAATGGCGGAGAAGATCGCCGCCGCCGTGCGGGCGCGTCGGCATCTGTTCGTCATGGCGCGCACTGACGCCGCGGCCAGCGAAGGTCTAGATGCCGCCGTGGCCCGAGCGAAGTTGTATATGCAAGCGGGCGCCGACGCGATCTTTCCCGAGGCACTGCACAGCGCGGAGATGTTCCGCGCGTTCGCCGCCGCGATGCCCGGGGTCAAGCTGCTCGCCAACATGACGGAGTTCGGACGCACGCCGTTCTTCACCGCCGCCGAGTTCGAGGCGATGGGTTTCTCCATGGTGATCTGGCCGGTGTCGTCCCTTCGAGTGGCCAACAAGGCGCAAGCGGAATTGTATTCGTCGCTGCTCGGCGATGGCGGGACAGAGGCGATGCTGGGGCGGATGCAGACCCGCGCGGAGCTGTATGAGGCGATCGACTATGCGGGATACGAGGCACTGGACGGAACGATCGTGCGGACGGTGTTGCCCTGAGAACCAGGACACACCACACCTCCGGCCACGACACGCCGACAGAACGCCAGGACGTCGCGCGCGGCATCGTCCCATTCATTCGCCGTGAGATGGAATTCATGGCCGCCGCTGACGAACGAGACCTGCACGGCAGGAGACAGCGTGTAGATTTCCTCTAGGTCCACGCCGCCATATGGGTCATCCCGGCCTTGCAGGATCAGGGTCGGCGCGAGCATCGAGCCCAGATGGTCCACCCGCTCGGGCTCGGGCGGGCACTCCGGATGGCGAAACGGATAGCCGAGGCAGACGACCGCCGCCACCCGACGGCGGGCGGCGAGCAGTGACGCGACCCGCGCACCGGACGAGCGACCCAGCAGGACGACCTGCCCATCACACGGCGCCACCCGATCCAGCAGGCTGAGACGGTGCGGGACAGGATGGCAGAACAGCGGCTCATCGGTTCTGCTCAGGACTTCGGCCTGGCCGATCCACTCGGAAAAGGCCCAGGCGATCCGTTCGCGAAGCGCCGTCTCCACGTAGCCGTCGCGCGGGTAGGAATCACCGGACAAGAAGATGGCCGGACCGATGACCGTGCTTTCGCGCAACGCCGCCTCCATCGCCCGAGCCTGGACGAATAAAGTGCGTCACAGCATCTGTTGTGTCTAGCATCGCAGCCGCTCGCGACCCCGGGGCGTCGGCCGTGGTGGTCAACACGTGTCGTCCGGCCTACTCCGCCGGCGCCGTTCCGTGCGCGACCTCAACGGGGTGCGGCGCGAACGTCGCGTATTTCGCGCAATAGAACAGGATCCCCGCCACCGCGAGATACGCGAACGCGACCTCCGGCGAGCGGCCGATGCCGATCCCGGCGCCGTGGATAAAGCCGAAGAACGTCAGAACCGCGCCTGCCGCCGCGAAGGCCGCGGCGCGGTCCAACTCACGGTCGATAATGAACACGGTCACCGCGCCCAGAATGATGCCCGCGAGCGTCGCCCCGCCGCCCATCGTCTCCAGCCCCGCGTACAGCACGCCCACCTGCCCCAGCTTTGCCATCCCGATCGCCGCGGCGTTGGTGCCCGCCGCGCCCAGCGCGTTGTCGATCTGGGTCTTGCCCCATTCGGCGATCTGCGGAAGCATCGCGAGCACGATCGCCGGCGCATGGCGGTGCGGCGATTCCTGGAACGCCTGACTGCCGATCAGCATGCCGATGTACAGCAAGATCGGCAGGATCGCGACCACCGGAATGATTGCCGACAGCACCGAGATGATGCCGAACCAGGTCAGTACCAGGATCACCACGCCGGTGACCGCCGAATAGCCGATCCGCCCGCCCATCGCCTTCCACCCCGGATGCCCGATATAGACCGCGTTGATGAACGGATTGCCGAGCAGGCAGCCGATCAGGCTGATGACGCCGTCGGCCGTGAGCACCCGAACCGTCGGATACGGGTCGCCGGCGGCCGCGGCGCTCTCGACATTGTCCAGCGCCTCGATCAAGTCGTAGATGCCGAACGGGATCGCGGTGACCAGAATCACGCCCAGATATTTGAAGCCACCGAACGTGTGGTCGATCGCCGGCAGCGGGATCGAGAAGCCGAAATTGGCGAACGACCCGCCCAGCTTTTCCAACGTCAGGCCGCCGTAGCCGAGGCCCAGCGCGCTCGACCCCCAGGCGATCACGGTGCCGGCCGCGATGGCGACCAGGCCGCCCGGCACGCCACCGAAATAGCGCACGCCGCCAAACCAGCTCGCCAGGATCACCGCGAAACACACAACGCCGATCACCGGCGTCGAGAACATCTGCGCCGCCGGGCTCATGGAAATGAAGGTGATCGAAATGCCGGCGAGCGAGCCGAGCAGGGCGGCGCGCGGCGTAATGCGGCGGATATACGGCCCGATGAATCCGCCGGCCATGAGAACGAAACTCTGGATGAACACCCAGGTGAGGCCCGCCTCCCACGCCTGCACCGGATCGCCCGAGGCGATACCGATCGGCAGCATGACGACGAAGGTGACGACAAACATGTGCGGCACGCTGATGCCGGAGGGCAGCGCGCACACATCGTTCCGGCCGGTCCTCTTGGCCAGTCGATACGCCAGGAACGCATAGTATCCGGTGCTGAGGAACAGCATGATGCCTAGCGCCGGCAGGATGCGGCCGAACACCAGCGCGTCCGGCATCTTCAGCACGAACCGCAGCAGCCCGGTCAGCACCAGCACGTTGACCAGGATATTCGTGCCGAAACCAAACAGGGCGTTCCAGTCGCCGGGGACCCAGAGCTTCGGGCCGCCGCGCAAGGATAGGTTCGCACTCATCACGCGGCTCCTTTCAGGATGTGCGGAAGGGCCGCGATCACGCGGTCGACGCCGGTGACCCAGCCGAAAATGCCGCCCTGCGCCTTGATCATCCGCAAGCCGACCGCATGGAATTCCGGGACGTAGGAGGCACAGCACTCGTCGACGACGAGGCAGTCGAATCCGCGATCGTTGGCCTCGCGGACCGTCGTGTTGACGCAAACCTCGGTCGTGACGCCGGTCATCACCAGCTGCGTGATGCCATGATATTGGAGGATCGCGTGCAGGTCGGTGGCGAAAAAAGCGCCCTTGCCCGGCTTGTCGATCACCGGCTCGCCGGCCATGGGATACAGTTCGGGGATGATATCGTGGCCCGCCTCGCCGCGCACCAGGATGCGGCCCATCGGACCCGCGTCGCCGATCGTCGTGTCGCCCCCGCCCCGCACCTTCTTTGCCGGCGGCAGGTCCGCGAGGTCCGGTCGGTGGCCCTCGCGCGTGTGGATGACGAGCAGACCGGCCGCGCGCCACGCCGCGAGCAGGCGCCGGATCGGCTCGATAGCAGGCCGCAGTTGCGAGACGTCGTTGCCGAGCATCGCGCCGAATCCGCCCGGTTCGAGGAAATCACGCTGCATGTCGATGATGACGAGCGCGCATCGCGCCGGGTCGAACGCGAACGCGTAAGGTTCCGCCTCGATCGCTCGGCCGCCCGCCATCCGTCCTGCTCCGCTGCCGCCACGTCCGTCTCCTCGTGAGCAATGAGCGGGAGCAAGGATCGGGCCAAAACTTTCCGGCCACGGACCGGACGGTTTCGGCAACGGCGGATCACTTTTTGTGCATTGTGTAGGGGTGGCTGCTTCCCAGCCGGGCAGCGGACCGTATGTCGTAGGCTCAAGCGTCTGGAGGTTGGCATGACGTCGCGCATCGGACGGTGGACGCGCATCGCACTCGTGATCGGGGCAATCGGGTTCGCCACGCAGGCGCGGGCGGACCAGACGGATCCGAAGCTCGACGACCTGTTCGGGCAGTTGCGCACCGCCGACGGCGACCGCGCCGCCGCCCTGGAGGGCGCGATCTGGCACATTTGGCTCGACTCGCCGCGCCCCGATGTCGAAGCCTTGGTCGAGCGGGGCGTGGCCGCGATGGCCGGCGCGGACCACGACGCCGCCCTGAGCGCGTTCGACCGGGTCGTCACGCTCGCACCCGACTACGCGGAGGGGTGGAACAAGCGCGCGACCGTCTACTACCTCATGGGCCGGTACGACGAGTCGGTGCGCGACATCGACCGCGTCCTGGCGCTGGAGCCGCGCCATTTCGGGGCGCTGTCAGGCCTCGGCCTGTGCGAGGTCGAGCGCCACCATGACGAGGCGGCGCTGGCCGCGTTCCAGCGCGCCGCGGCGATCGACCCCGCGCTGCGCGGCGTGCAGGACAACATCGTGGCGCTCAAGCGGCAGCTCGCGCGGCAGAAGATTTAGGGCGACGCGACGAGACCGCGCTCGGACGGCGCATACCCCGCGGGCGGCGGGGGCAGGTCTTCGGTGAACGGGAAATGACGGATGCCTGGGGGCTGCCCGTACCATGTGAACGGCTTTGACCCGATCTCGGTCAAAACGGCGATTGCGTCGGAATCCGACTTGTCGCGCCGCAGGACGATGAGATTGCGCCGGAACCACGACATGGTCGCCAGCGCGCGCACGCCGAGGCTCGCGACCAGGTCGGGATGCCAACCGCGCGCGGCCCACTGCGCCAGCCAATGCGAGATCGGCTGGCAGTTGATGTGGCCATTGCCCGGCTGCCCCGGCTCGGCCGCAGAGAAGACGATCGTCCGCCCAGCGTGACGAGCGATGCTGTCCAGCAGCTCGGCGGCCCGCTCGGGGGGGAGATGCTCCGCAACCTCGGTGCAGATGACGAGATCGTAGATCTCGCCAAGCGTCAGGGGTTGCGTCAGGTCATGGACTTGGCAGATTTCTCCGTCGAGGACGGTCGCGCTCGCCGCCGTGTCGGCGACACCAAGCACGCGAGACGCCCCAAGACGCCGGAAGAGCGCCACGTATGCGCCGGCGCCGCAGCCGACGTCGAGCACCGACACGGGACGGAGCGTTTCTGCTAAAAAACGGAAAGGTGCTGCGTCCACGAGGACATCGTCCCCGCGCTGGGTGGCGTCGAACGACGTTTCGTTCGGCCGGTGCCCGACCAGCGAATGCTCCCAGGACCGGGAGATGGCCACCAGCGGGTCGACAAATCGGCCGTCGGAGTGACGCCGAACATACTCGATCGCGGGGTCGGCCGCGATCACGTCGGCGGTCCAATCGATCTCGTCGAGCCGTTGGGCGTAGCGCAATGATGCCTCGCACAATTCGGCGTCGCTGACCTTCCCGCCGGCCGCCATGAGGCGCCCAAACGACTCGCGGCGCTGAAAGTTCAAGTTCAGTTCTATGGATGTTGGATCACGGACGATACAGGCCAGCCAGCCAACGACGGCCTTTCCGGCGAACTGGTTGAAACTGCGGACTGGAAAATGCATCAAGGCGAGCTCGTTCAGATCAATGCTTGGCAGTGCCTCGCCGCCGATGGAGATGACGCCATGATTGCCGTCCCACACGACGAGATCGGAGCGATAGGCTCCGTCCAGTCGCAAAACGGCCTTGCGGAACAGCGGCCGTTCCACCGCCCGGCGCTGTCGAATCGAGCGGGGCGGATCGAGGTGAGCGGTTGCAATGTCGCCGGGCGTCAAGACGAACGTCGACCAGGGCAACAAGCCGACACCGGGACTCGGGATTGCTTCCAGTGCCGAAAGCAAAGTCGCCCGATCCGGGCTCGCGACAAACTCGTCGGCATCGAGTAGGAGTATGAAATCCGCGAAAAACGCTGTCTGGCAGTATTTCAGAAGGCGCGTTGTCCGTTCGGACTGGGCGAAATCCGACGTCTCGGTATCCGCGACGACGACGTTGCTCAATTCGCGCGCGCAGTCGATCATGATGCGACGTGTGTCATCCACCGAAGCGTTGTCGAGGATGACCATGCAATCGACGAGACGAGCGTGGTGTCGGATGAACGGCTCGATGATGTCCTGCTCGTTCTTCACCATCGAAAGGCTGATGATGCGGCGCGGACGCGATTCTGCCGCGGGCGCCGCTGTGGCCTGCGTCAGCCTCCGGCCACCAAGAACGTTCCGAATGCGGGCAAGCATCGCTAGAGCGCTCTGCATCACGCCCCGTCGGTTCGCATCACGCCGATCGAGGCGACGGTCCAGTGACCCTTGCCGGAACTGAGTTTCGTCAGCGACAAAGGGGCCACGTCAATCCGCCAGAAGGACCGGGGAAGCGCGTCGATCGCGTGGACGATGACCGCGCGGATGAAAGCGGCGTGGGTCACCGCGACGACCTGTCCCGGCGCCTCGGCCACGCCGTCCAACCACGCGCCCGCGCGGGCGATCAGGCGGCACAGCGATTCACCGCCATGGGGAGCCGACGCGGCATCCCGCCGCCATTCGGAAAATGCAACGGGCTCGCCGGCGAGGACGTCGTCAAGCGACCGGCCCGCCCAACGGCCATAGTCACAGTCACGCAACAATGGATCGACCGTCGCGGTCAGCCCAAGGGCATCCGCCGTCTGACGCGCCCGCAGCGCCGGGCTCGTCAGGTATCGGTCGGCATGCGCGAGGCCGTGCGGACACCGCGCCAGTGTTGTCCGCGCATGCTCATCGAGCGGCTCGTCGGCAGGAAAAAAGGATGACCGGACCGCATCGGTGGAGGCATGACACAGCAGCCGCAACCGCGTCATCACGTTTGGACGTCGCGAAATCGCGTGTTAGGCCGTCTCAAACCGCCACGGCCGGCGGCCGTCCAGCAACCGCTCGGCGAGCGCACCGAAGCCCAATCCGAGCGTCGCCCACAGGATCAGCTGGGACCCGAACGAAGCGAGGCGAAAGTCCCACAGGACGGCGGCGGGAAATGCCGCCGGTATCTCGCCCGCGCCAGGCAACGCGAGACCGGCGATCGCCATCACCACCAGATACGCCGCCGAAGCGAGCAGCCCCGCGTTCCATGCGCCATGCCGCGCGACCAAGCGCTGGCGAAGGACGACCGAAGCAACCATCGCGAAGACGGACAGCGCGATCATGAAAAAATACAGCGCGGTTCGGACCCCGATCGTCTCCGGATCGGTGACGGCTGGCGGGTTCGCCGGATACTTGGCATTCGGAACGACATAAAGCGCGATGAACCCCGCGGCCGACAAAAGCGCCGCCGTCGTCCGCGCGCCGCATCGGCCGAGACGGCCGTGTGCGAACGCGAAGACGAGGGAGAACAATCCGCCCAATGCCGCGCCGTAGACCGCCACGCCGGTGAACAAGCCAATGCCGCCTTGCGCCGACCGGCTGACAAGTTCGGGCTCCGGCATCGGGTGCAGCGGCGTCATGCCCATCGCGATTTCGGTCTGCGCCTTGGTCGCGGCCTTCGCGCTCTCCATCCGATCTTCGAACGCGATCGAGCGGTCAATCGACGGCACGCCGAAGACTTTCAGGAATCCGAAACTCAAAAGCCCGGCCAGGAGACCCACGAGCATCCCGCGCAGCAGCAGGTCTCTGGTCATCGGGCGGCTCCGGGTCAGTGACAGGGAAAGCCCAGCAAATGGCGCGCGTCATGCACGAACTCATGCACATACATGCCACTGAACAGTGATGTCGCGCCCTGCTCGGCGCCCACGAAATACAGCGCGATCATCAAGGCGAGACCGCCGAATACTGCCCAGGGAAGGATCTCGCGAACCGGGATCGCGACCGGGCCGGCCGGATGGGCAACCGCCGCATTACTCATCAGTTCGCTCCTGTCTCTGCAAAATCTGCTACAACATGTTGACGATATCCCGCAAACGCAAAATACGCCCCGAATTCCCACAAGGGGTATCGGCGTCTGCCGATCGGGCTATTGCGACAGCTTGAAAATCGTGCCCGACGCTGTCGCACCGCCAATGCGGGTCGATCCGTAGATCACGCCCGCCGCGTCGTGGGTCAGACCCGCCTCGGGTCGCTCGCCGTTCGGATTGGCATAGCGGTGGATCGTGGTGAACGACCATGCCGTCTGGCCCGCAACGGGTTGCGTGAGCTTGTAAATGCAGCCTCCAAGCTCGGACGTAAATGCACCTGGAGGGAAACTGTATGCCGTCCCGCCGTATAGCGCGACCGATCCGTCCAAAAAAGCCACCTGCCCGGGGTAAGTACAGCCGTCCTGGAGGCTGAACGCGTGCAGCCTCGTGAATGTCCATTCGTCCGGACCGGCCGCCGGCGGGGAGAGTTTGAACACATCCCCAAGAAATCTAGGATCTTCGGCATCAGACCGCGACCCGTAGAGGTTGCCGGCCGCATCCCGCACAAGCGCGGTCGAGAGGAGCCCCTGGTTAGGTCCGCTGACGCCGTTGAAGCTGAAAAGCACGGTGTGCACCCAGGTCCCACCAGACGTCGTCGGCGGAGACAGGCGGTAGATCGTGCCACGGTTGCTCTCGCCGCCGAAGACAGTGGCACCGTACAATTCGCCAGCAGGACCGAGAAGCAGACGCCCTGACGGATAGATGATTTCGAAATCAGTGGAAAACTTATAGAGTACTTTTTTTGTCCAGGTCTGCTGGCTCGCGACCGGCGGCGACAATTCATAAACAGTGTCGCCAGTCCTGCCGAACACGTGCCCGGAAGGATCAACGACAAGGTCTTCCTCGTTGCCGTTGTCCTGGAACGTTGCGAGGACCGTCTTGCTCCAGAAATATTGGCCGGCGGACGGCGGCGTCAGCCGGAGCACGAGCGAGATGGCGTGGCCACGGGATCGAGTCTCGGCGATCGTGTAGATCGCCCCCGAACCGTCAAACGCCAGCAGCCCCTTCAGATATCCGACACCGGAGGGCGGCTTGTAGACATACAGCCGCGTCTCAATCCAATGCGCGCTGCCGGGCGCCGGCGGCGTGAGTTTGCAGACGACGCCATTCACGGTGGAGCCATAGAGCGCCCATGCCGCCGGATTGTTGCCGGCCTGATGGGCGACCACCCGGTTCGGGTTCACGCCGCCCGTGAAGCCGGGTGCCGAGCTGAACGTGTGGATGACCCGGTAGCCGTCATCGGCGCGGGCCGGCGCGGCGCCTAAACTGAACGCGGCCGCCGCCATCGCAGCGCAAGCGATGAACTGGCGTGCTCTCGAAAGGCCGCTTTTTGTCATATCCATCCGTCTCGCATGATAAATAAAGGCCTATGGCGAAAGCTTGAAAATCGTGCCTGACAGGGTCGCGCCGCCGGAGAAGGTCGTGCCATAGATCACAGCGGCCGCGTCGCTGGTCAGTCCAAAGTTGGGAGCGTCGTTCGCCTGACCGGAAAACCGATGCAAAGCCGTAAACGACCATGCCGTCTGGCCCACGACCGGTGGGCTCAGTTTGAAGATGCAGCCTCCAAGAAGGTTGGAAAACGGATCCGTGCCGGGGGGAAAGCTAAATTCAGTCCCACCATACAGGGCGCCCGACCCGTCCAGAAAGTCGACCCTCCCCGGAAACAAGCAACCGTCCTGCTTATTGAACAAGTGCAACGTCGTGAATGTCCATTCGGCCGGGCCTGCGGCAGGCGGCGTCAGTTTAAACACCATCCCGGGATAGGAATTGTCCGTCGATCTCGCGAGCGAGCCATACAGATTGCCTGCGGCGTCGCGCTGCAGCGGGATAGCGTAATAGGATGGAGCTCTCGCGAGGCTGGAACCGACCGGAAAACTGTAGAGCACCTTATGCGTCCAGGCCCCACCCGAGTTCGTCGGCGGTGACAGGCGGAAGATCGTACCGACGTCGTCATGACCACCATAGACGGTCGCGCCATAAAGCTCACCCGACGGGCCGCGAAGCAGGGAGTAGCGCACGAAGCCACCATCCGAGGCCCCGAACTGATACGGCACGGTCTGCGTCCAGCTCTGCTGGCCCGCAACTGGCGGCGACAATTCATAGATGCTGGAATTGTAGAGAAGACCGAACACGTGACCGGAAGGATCGACGATAATTTCCTGTTGGTCACTGGTCGACGTCGCAAGGACAGTCCTCGTCCAGAAATACTGGCCAGGTTCCGGTGGGGTCAGCCGGAACACAGCTGACAAGGTATTCCCGTGAGACCGGAACCGGCTGATGGTGTAGATCGCTCCCGACGAGTCAAATCCGGGAGGCCCGTTGAAATCCACGATGTTGGAATTTGGCTTTCTTGCGTAAAGCCGCGTCTCGATCCAGTGCGTGCTGCCCGGTACCGGCGGGGTGAGCTTGTAGACGATGCCGTCGCCGGTCGAACCATACAAAGCCCATGTCGTCGAATTGCTACCCGTCTGATGGGCGACCACGCGGTTCGGATTGACGCCGCCGGTGAAGCCTGGTGCCGAGCTAAACGTATGAATGACCCGGTAGCCATCGTCGGCGCGGCTGGGTGCGGCCGCCACGCCGAATGCAATCGCCACCATCGTCGCGATGAGGTTCCGCCGTATCGAGGATCGGGCTCCCGGCATTGTCATGTTCTCCTGCGCAACGATGAGCCCACCGTTTCACCTGCTCCGGCAAATCGAGATCGCGTGACCTGTTCGAGTTAGGCAGCCGCCTCCCACCTCCGCCCGCGCGCCGAGGCCAGTACCGCGTCCGTCACCCGATCGGTCGCCAGCGCGTCGCGGAAGGTCGGCGCGGCCGGCTCGGTGCCGCCCAGCGATGCGAAGAAATCAGCCGCCTGATGGACGAAGCTGTGCTCGTAGCCGATCTGCAGCCCTGGCACCCACCACCGCTTCATATAGGGATGCTCGCCGTCCGTGACGTGGAGGCTGCGCCAGCCGCGCAAGCCGCCCTCGTCGGCATGGTCGAACCACGAAAGCCGGTGCAGATCGTGAAGATCCCACATGATCGAGCCGCGCTCGCCGTTGATCTCGAGCGTATACAGGGCCTTGTGGCCGCGCGCGTAGCGGGTCGCCTCGAACGTGCCGAGTGAGCCGTTGTCGAACCGCGCCAGAAACGCGCTGGCGTCGTCGATGCTCACAGGCTCGACCTGGCCGGTCAGCTGATGCGCGCGTTGCTTGATGAACGTCTCGGTCATGGCGGAAACCTCGGCGATGCCGCCGTTCAGCCACATCGCGGTATCGATGCAATGCGCCAGCAGATCGCCCGTCACGCCGCTGCCGGCCACCGACGCATCGAGCCGCCACAGCCCGGCACCGCCCTGCGGGAGGTCGGCGCTGATCGTCCAGTCCTGCAGGAATTTCGCGCGGTAGTGAAATATCCTGCCAAGCCGCCCGGACGCCACGAGATCCTTGGCCAACGTCACCGCCGGTACGCGGCGATAGTTATACCAGACCATGTTCGCCACGCCCGCCGCCTCGACGGCCTCGACCATCTTCGCGGACTCCTCCGCGTTGCGGCCGAGCGGCTTCTCGCACATCACCATCTTGCCCGACCGCGCCGCGGCGATGGCGATCTCGGCATGCGAATCGTTCGGGGTCGCGATATCGATCAAGTCGATGTCGGACCGCTCGATCAGCCGCCGCCAATCCGTCTCGGCCGACTCGTAGCCCCACTGCGCCGCGAATTTTTCCGCAGCCCCCGCGCCGCGCGCGCAGACCGCCGCCAGCGCCGGGGCGCGAGACAGCTCGAAGAAGACCGGGGCTTGGCGGAACGCGTTGCTGTGCGCCCGGCCCATGAAGCCACAGCCGACCAGCCCGACGCGCACGCCGCTCATGCCGACCACCCGTGCGCGTCGCGCACCGAAATCATGGCGCGAAGAATGCTGTTCCAGGTCTCCGGCTCGTGCATCACCGCGTTGGGGAACATGCAACCGTCCCAGCAGATGTGCCGAAAGGCGCGTGTCGGCTCCCGGTCCGGCCCGCGCATCCAGAATCCCGCGTCGCGCGCGATATCGAGCTTGCCGTTCGGATCATCGGGCAGGCAGTGACGGCCGGTCTTGTCGTGACTGCCCGTGCCGTGCACTGTCGCGTCGTTCTGCGCCACGTGGAAATCGATCGTCCAAGGCCGCAGCGCGTCGGTCATGGTCTTGAGCGCCGCGTCGAGTTCGGCCCGATCCCACGCGAAGTCCTTGCGTACTATACGGTCCTCGGGCGCATTGAACCCTTGGGTGTAGAGCAGGGTGTGGGCCATGTCGGCCTGAAACCCCAGCGTCTTCGGCCGGTCCACCGCCTCCAGCAACCGGACCATGTGCCGCCAGCCATGCATCGCGCCCCAGCAGATCTCGCCTTCGGCGGCCAGGCGCTCGCCGAAATCCTCGGCGATCGCGCAGGCCTCGCGGAATGTTTCGGCGATGGTCCTCGTGTTCGCCTCCGGGTCGGCCGCCCAGTCGGCGACACCGGTCGCGCTGTCGATGCGAATCACGCCGTATGGCCGCACGCCCAGGTCGCGCAGCCCGCCGCCCATCACGCAGGCCTTGCGCACCATTTCGAGAAACAACCTACGCTGCTCGGCGTCGCCCATGGCGGTGCCGCCGCCGACCGGCGGCCAGACCGGTGCCACGATCGAGCCGATGACCAGGCCGTGCCGCGTCACGTCATCGGCGAGACGCGACAGCGTCGCGCGATCCGCGTCGATCGGCGTGTGCGGCGAGGCGGCGAAGATGTCCACGCCCTCGAAACGCTGTCCGTCCACGTCGGCCGCCGCCGTCATCTCCAGCATCGTCGAAAGTTCGATGAACGGTTCGGAGTCAGGCCCCTTGCCGACCAGTCCCGGCCACATCGCGTTGTGCAGCTTTGGATAGGCGTGGGCGCTCATCCGGTGTCCTCCCGCATCGCATCTTGAGGCGATTAGACCGGCAGGCCGAGCCACCGGCAAGGTGGCTGGGGTCCCAGCCTCCTGACAGGACGCGGTCAGGAGCCTCGCCCTAGAATGAGGCCGTCAGGGAGTGGTCATGGGCTCGATTTTCATCGCCGGCTCGGCCGTCGCCTACAGTTTCGCGGGCTATTTCACCCGGCTGATCCCACTCGACGTCATGACGCTGTTGTTCTGGCGCGGCATCTTCGGCGGTCTGACTGTCGCGGCGCTGATCATCGCGATCCATGGGCGCGGCACTGTTGCCACCGTGCGGGCCATCGGCTGGGTCGGGCTGGCCGTCGCCAGCCTGAGCGCCTTCGCCGCGTATCTCTACATCGCGGCGTTCCGGCTTACGACGGTGGCCGACGTCTCGATCATCTATGCGACGCTGCCGTTCCTCACCGCGGGTCTCGCCTGGCTGCTGCTCGGCGAGCGGCCAGGCTATCGGGTGCTGATCGCCAGCCTGATTGCCCTGGCCGGCGCAGCCGTCATGGTCGGCGGAGCGGCCGGGACAGGGCACATCGCGGGCGACGTTCTGGCGCTGGTGATGACCCTCGTCTTCGGTCTGGTGATGGTGCTGATCCGTCGGCGCCGGGGCGTGTCGATGCTGCCGGCGGTCGGGTTGTCGTGTTGGCTGATGTCGGCAGTGACCTGGCCGTTCGCTAAGACCGGGCCGATGGCCGATCTGCCGCTGATCGATCTCGGGCTGTTCGGCTGCCTGCAACTCGGTCTCGGGCTGGTGCTTCTCACGCTCGGGATGCGGCGCGTGCCGGCCGCGCGCGCCGCCCTGATCGGACTGCTGGACACGCCGCTGGCGCCGATCTGGGTCTGGCTCGCATTCGACGAGACGCCGCCGACCACGACCTTGGTCGGCGGCGGTGTCATTCTGGTGGCCGTGATCTGGAATGTGCTCGCGGATCAGCGCGCGACCCCGCGGCCTTCCGGCTTGCGCGTCGACCCGTCCTGTCCTATGTGACGTTCTCGTCAACATTCTCCATCGTTTCGGGGGGTGGCCTTCACAGGCCGCCTTTTTTGTTTTGGATCAACCGGACACACCCACGGACGACCGCCCGCACCACGACGATCGCCCGCACCACACGGGGCTCGAGGCACGTATCGCCGAGATCATTTTCGATCCGCTGACCGCCATGGGCTATGACCTGGTGCGTGTGGCCGTGCTGGGCCGCGATCGGCCGACCGTGCAGATCATGGCCGACCGGGCCGATGGGGGGCTGATCGGCGTGGCCGATTGCGAGGCCATCAGCCACGCGATGGGTCCGGTGATCGACGTCGCCGACCCGATGCCGGGCGCCTGGACGCTCGAGGTCAGCTCGGCAGGGATCGACCGGCCGCTGACCCGCCGCCGCGATTGGAACAGGTTCGCCGGTCATCAGGCCCGGGTCGAGTTGGAGATCCCGGTCGACGGCCGCAAACGCGCCACCGGCATCGCCATGGGCGCCGATCATCAGCATGCCAGGCTGCGCGTCGACGACGGGCAGGAGCTGGTCATGCCGTGGGAGAACATCCGCCGCGCGAAGCTGATTCTGACCGACGCGCTGATCGAGGCCACTGCCCCCTCCGCGCCCACCCGGACCAACTGAGAGGCCCGCCATGGACACCGCCGTCAACCGCCCGGAACTGCTGCTGGTCGCCGACGCCGTCGCGCGGGAGAAATCCATCGACCGCGAGGAAGTCATCGAGGCGATGGAGCAGGCCATCCAGAAGGCCGGCCGCGCCAAATACGGCCACGAGAAGGACATCCGCGCGACCATCGACCGCAAGACCGGCGACGTGCGGCTGTCGCGGTGGACCGAGGCGGTCGAGACCGTGGAGAACGAAGAGACGCAGATCCCGGTCCACATCGCCAAGAAGTTCAAGCCGGACATCGAGATCGGCCAGCATCTGGTCGACCCGCTGCCGCCGATCGACTTCGGCCGCATCGCCGCCCAGACGGCCAAGCAGGTCATCGTCCAGCGGGTCCGCGAGTATGAACGGAAAAAGCAGTTCGACGAGTTCAAGGACCGCGTCGGCGAGGTCATCAACGGTGTCGTCAAGCGCACCGAATACGGCAACCTCATGGTCGAGATCGGCCGCGCGGAGGCGCTGCTGCGCCGCGACGAGCTGATCCCGCGCGAGAGCTTCCGCAATGGCGACCGGGTTCGCGCGTATATCTACGACGTGCGCGACGAGCTGCGCGGGCCGCAGGTTTTTCTGTCCCGCACCCATCCCGGGTTCCTGGCGAAGCTGTTCGCGCAAGAGGTGCCGGAAATCTACGACGGCATCATCGAGATCAAAGCCGTCTCCCGCGATCCCGGCAGCCGAGCGAAAATGGCGGTGATCAGCCGCGACAACTCGATCGATCCGGTCGGCGCCTGTGTCGGCATGCGCGGCTCGCGGGTGCAGGCCGTCGTGCAGGAGTTGCAGGGGGAGAAGATCGACATCATCCCCTGGAGCCCACAGGCCGCGACCTTCGTCGTCAACGCGCTGGCGCCCGCCGAGGTGACCAAGGTCGTGATGGACGAGGAGGCCGGGCGGGTCGAGGTCGTGGTGCCCGACGAGCAGCTCTCGCTGGCGATCGGCCGGCGTGGCCAGAACGTGCGATTGGCGAGCCAGCTGACACGCTGGGACATCGACATCCTGACCGAAGCCGAGGAAAGCGAGCGCCGGCAGGAGGAATTCCGCCGGCGGACCGGCCTGTTCGTCGAGGCGCTGGACGTCGACGACATGATCGCCGGGCTGCTGGTGCAGGAGAATTTCAACACGATCGAGGAGCTGGCTTTCGTGGACCGTGACGAACTCGCGTCTATCGAGGGATTTGATGAAAGTGTGGCCGACGAGCTGATCCGCCGCGCCGAACAGCATCTGGTGGCGCGCGACGGCGAGCTGAATGACAAGCGCATCGCGCTGGGCGTGTCGGACGACGTCGCGTCGATGGAGGCGTTCACCCCGGCCATGCTCGTCTCCCTCGGCGAAAAGGGCGTGAAATCGCTCGACGATCTGGCCGACCTCGCCTCCGACGAACTGGTCGAGGCGCTCGGCGAGGGCGCTATGGATGAGGCGACGGCCAA
>CBDFGB010000031.1:0-166571 GCA_965246915.1 Acetobacteraceae bacterium | reverse complement strand
GCCGGGCACGGTCGGGCGTCATGGCGGCCAGAATCGCGGCCGCCTTGCCGTCCTTCATCCGGTCGACCACCTGCAGCAGCACGGGAGGATCCAAATCGTTGAAGATCACTGCGGCATCCTTCGGCTTCATGGTCTCGTAGACGCGGACCAGCCCGCGCCAGCTCGCCTCGTCGCGCTCGCGCCGCGCCGCCTCCAGCGCCTCCAGCCGCTTCTGCAACGACGAGAGATCGTCGAGGCGCACCGCGATCCGCTTTTCCGTGGCGGCAACCAGCGCTTCGCGCTCGTCCAGGGCAGCCGCGCGCGCATCGAGCTCGCCACGACGCTTGCGCAAGTCGAGCAACAGGGAACGCTCCGCGGCACTTGGCAGCGGCTCGGGCGGCGGCTGGGTCGGCGGCGGCGGAGCGGCTGCTTCGGCCATGCGCGAGGGTGCGGGCGGGGGCGAAGGCACGGCCGCTGCCGCCGCGGCGGGATGCGACGGCGGCTGCGTCCTGCTCTCCGAGCCCGCGGCTTGCGTCTGGCCCGCTGCGGTCGCGGCGGCGTGTGTCTGGGGCGGGCTGTCTCCCGCGCCATAAGCCGCGCCGATCAGACCGGCCGACTTGACGGCAAGCAGCACGGCAAGCCCGGCCATGGTCGCGGGCAACAGTCGTGGCCGCGGAAGCGGGTTGCGCGTCATGTCAGCGGCCGGCCTGCAGCGCCATCAGAAGATCGCGCTCGGCCTTGCTGCGCACTCGCGAGCCTTCGCCGACCGACGCGGACGCACGCCCAAATGCCGATGCGGGCGGCGGCGTGGCTTGCGAAGGGGCTGGCAGAGCCACGCTCTCGTGGCGCCCGGATGCGGTGCGCACCGCGCGCATCGCGTGATCCAATCGCTCGGTCAGGCGCTCGCCGCGCTCGATCAGGTCAGCCAGGTCATCACGCAAGGCGAGCGCGGTCGCTGCTTGCTGCTCGACCCGGCGGGCGGAGCCGTCCGACAGGTCGCGTAACGTCTCGATCCCGGAGCGGGCCTGCTTCGCGGTCGCATCGAAGCCGCTGACCAGCGCCTCAAGCGCCACGCTATCGCGACGCAGCGCGCGCAGCGCCTGATCGAGGCGGTGCGCCCGAAGCAGCGTCGCCGCCAACAGCACCGCCACGAGAAGATCGAGCAGCCATTGCCAATTGCCCATTCCGCCCATGATGCTGACCTGGATTGCTGAACGAAGCGTTTGTCGCGGCGCAGAATGCCGCCTTCGCGATCACCGCTCGGGGTCCTGCGGGGGGCGCGGCACGTCGCGCTCGACCCGTACGGCGAGACGCCCCTTGCGCTGACCCACCCGGCCGTCGAACAGCGCGACACCGCCGCAGCGCAGTCGCACCACGCCACCGGGACGCGCCGCCAGCAGGATGCGGCTTCCGGGCGCCAGACGCAGCACGTCCGACAACCGCATGACCTGCTCGTCGAGCACCACGTCGAGATCGATGTCGGTGTTCCACAATTCCTCGGCGAGATGCGTCTCCCAGATCGAGTCGCGGCCGAATTTCTCGCCCATGAACTGCTGCAGCAGCAGTTCGCGCACCGGCTCGAGCGTGGCGTACGGCAACAGAAGTTCGAGCCGGCCGCCACGATCCTCCATGTCGATACGCAACCGCGCCAGCACCGCGGCGTTCGACAGCCGGCTGATCGCCGCGAAACGCGGGTTGACCTCCAGGCGCTCGAACCGGAACGTGACCGGACACAGCGGGTCGAAGCTGGCCGACAGATCCGCCAGCACGACCTGGATCAGCCGCTCGACCAACGTACGCTCGATCGTCGTGTACGGCCGGCCCTCGATGCGCATCGCCGCGGTGCCGCGCCTGCCGCCCAGCAGTACGTCGACGATCGAGTAGATCATCGCGCTGTCGACCACCATGAGGCCGTAATTGTCCCACTCGTCGGCCTTGAACACCGCGAGCATCGCCGGCAGCGGAATGGAATTGAGGTAGTCGCCGAAGCGCAGGCTCAGGATGTTGTCGATCCCCACCTCGACGTTGTCGGAGGTGAAATTGCGCAGGCTGGTCGACATGATGCGCACCAGGCGGTCGAAGACAATCTCCAGCATCGGCAGCCGCTCGAAGCTGACGAGGCCGGAGCTGATGATCCGCTGCATGCCGGAATGGGCGTCCTCGCCCTCGGCGCCGCCCTCGAACCCCAGCAGGCTGTCGATTTCCGCCTGGTTCAGGACTCGCGTGGGCGTGCCGTCCCCATCGCCCTCCGCCTCGGCGCCCCAGGCCGCGGCGAGCGCGTCGTCGTCGCCCTCGGTCTCGCTCACTGGATCAGCATTTCGGTGAACAGCACGTCGAGCACTCGCGCCGGGCTCGCCGCGATGTTCGCCCGCGCGATCAGCTCCTGGCGCAGCCGCCATGTGCCGGCGGCACCCTGCAGTTCCTCCGGCCGGGTCTCGCGCAGATAGGTCTGGAAGATGTCGAGCAGGCGCGGCATCGCGGCGGTGATCGCCTCGCGATCCTCAGCGCGCGCGATCTCCAGCTTGGCGGTCAGTTTGACGAAAACCGGACGCTTGGCGCTGGTGTTGAGATTGGCGACGATCAGCGGCACCTCGGTGAAGATCGGCGCGCCCGGTTCGTTCGCGGCGACGTCGGCGGGGCCCGCGGCATGCCCGCCCGCGCCGCCATGGCCCTCGGCCGCGCCATGCCCTTCGGCCTTGCCATTCCCGTCCGGCTTGCCATGCGCCGCCGCCGCGCCGCCCTCGGCCGGTCTGCCCATGCCGAGCAGTCCGGGCAGCACGCCGCTGAACCAGCCGCCCGCAAGAATCGCCACCAGCAGCAGCGGCACGGCGATCAGCAGCAGCTTACCCTTGCCTTTCTTTTTGGCCGACGTGGCCACGTCGGCCTCGGACGTGGCCGGCGTGTCCGGCTTCGCCGGGGCGGGCTTGCTCTTGCTCATGGGACGGTCGCGCGCGGCGGGAGGTCTTGCATGCGAAGATCCTCCTTCGCCCGGGTTAACAGCGTCTCAACCACCCGGCATTTGCTGCCGCGCGGGCGCGGGCGGATCGGCAGGATCTGCCGCGTCCCGGCCGGTTCGTCCGGCGATCCGGGCTCCGGGGGCTGGCATGACGATTGCGCTTGCCCCGACGTCCCTTCGACGGAGCCTCCTCGTGCAGAATGGAACGGTGATCGCGCTGAGCCGCCTCGTGGCGCAGCAGCGGGCGATGGATGTCACCGCCGGCAACGTCGCCAACGTCAACACCGCCGGGTTTCGTGCCCAGCGCATGCTGTTCAGCGACTGGCTGCTGCGCGAGCCCGGCGTCGGGCGGACGCGGGGTGATCGGGTGCTGTCGTTCGTGCAGGACCACGCGACCTGGCGCGACCAGCGGCCCGGCCCGATCACCACGACCGGCAATCCGCTCGACCTCGCGATCGGCGAGGCCGGCGGCTTCTTCACCGTGCGCACCGCGGCGGGCGTGCGGCTCACGCGCGCCGGTCATTTCGGTCTGTCGCCGACCGGCGGCATCGTCGATGACGACGGCGACGCCCTGCTCGACCGCGGCGGCCAGCCGTTGACCCTCTCGCCGGCCGACACGCGCGTCACCGTGGCCGCCGACGGCACGATCAGCAGCGAGAACGGCCAGATCGGCACGATCGCGGTCGTCGCCGCCAAGGATCCGTTGCGGCTGAAGGCGGAGGGCGACCAGCGCCTCGCGGCCGAGACGCCGACCACGCCGGTCGCCACGCCGCGCATCGTCCAGGGCGCGGTCGAGGGCAGCAACGTGCAGGCGGTCGCCGAGATCTCGCGCATGATGACCGACCTGCGCGAATTCCAGTTCGTCGCACAATACGTCCAGGCGGAGGCCGATCGTCAGAGCAACGCGATCGACAAGCTCTCGCAGCGTCCGATCTGAACCGCCCGCCGACCCGCAGGATCACGCCATGCGCTCGCTCGACATCGCCAGCACCGGAATGCAGGCGCAACAGACCAACGTGGAGGTGATCTCCAACAACATCGCCAACATGACGACGACCGGTTTCAAGCGGTCGCGCGCCGAGTTCCAAGACCTGATCTATCAGAATCTCCGCCGCGTCGGCTCGACCTCGTCCGACACGGGCTCGCTCGTGCCGTCGGGCGCGCAGGTGGGACTCGGCGTGCGGGCGGCGGCGATCTACCGCATCAACGAACAGGGCAATCTGCAGCAAACGTCCAACAGCCTCGACCTCGCGGTGCGCGGCAACGGCTATTTCCAGGTGACGCTCGCGTCCGGCGACACCGCCTACACCCGCGACGGCGCCTTTTCGCTCTCGCCGGAAGGGCAGATCGTGACGTCCGACGGCCTGGTCGTGCAGCCCGGCATCACCGTGCCGGCCAACGCCACCACCGTCACCATCAACGCCGGCGGCCAGGTCCAGGCGACGATCGACGGACAGATCGCCACCCAGCTCGTGGGACAGCTCGAACTCGCGACGTTTCCCAACGAGACCGGGTTGGATGCGCAGGGCGGCAACCTCTACCTGCAAAGCGCGGCCTCGGGCACCGCGGTCACCGGCGCGCCCGGAGCGCCGGGGTTCGGCTCGGTGCTGCAGGGCTTCGTGGAGACGTCCAACGTCAACGTGGTGACCGAGATCAGCAACCTGATCACCGCCCAGCGCGCCTACGAAATGAACAGCAAGGTCATCACGGCGGGCGATCAGATGCTCTCGACGCTGACCAACCTGCGATGAACGCCGCAATCGCCCTGCTGCTCGCGGTCCTGTTCGCGACGGCGCCCGCGACCGGCGCGACGTTGCGTCCTTTCGGCACGCTCGCCGGGCCCACCGTCGCCGTCTCCGACCTGTGGGACGACGCCGGCGCCGCGGCCGCCACGGTGCTGGGTCCCGGCCCCGGGCCGGGCGAGCGCATCGTGGTGGAGGCCGTGCAACTCGCCGCCATCGCCCGGCAGTTCGGCGTCGCGTGGCATCCCGACTCGGCGGCGGCGCGCAGCATCCTGGAGCGGCCGGGCCAGCTCCTGCCGGTCGAGCGCGTCATCGCGGCCCTGCGGACCTGGCTGGCCGGAGCGGGCGCGCCCGCCGGGCAGATCGAGCTGGCCGGCTTCACCCCGCCGCTGGTCGCGCCCGACGCCGCGGCGTCCGTGGGCGTCGAGCAATGCGGCTGGGAGGCCGAGAGCGGTCGGTTCAGCGCCAGCCTCGCGGTGACCGGGCGGGCGATGGCCACGATCCGGCTGCGCGTCACCGGGCGGGTCCTCGCCACCGCGCCGGCGCTGGTCGCCACACGACGGCTGCGGTCCGGCACGGCGCTGGTGGCGGCCGACGTCGCGGTCGCGCAACTGCCGCTGGAGCGTCTACGCGGGCCGGCCGCGACCGCGCCCGCCCAGGCCGAGGGCAAACTCCTGCGCCGCGCGGTGGGCGACGGCGAGCCGGTCCTGCTCGCCGACCTCCTGCCCGCGCCGGTCATCGCCAAGGGCGGGCGGGTCACGGTGACCATCGACGGGCTCGGCGTGGCGCTCACCGCGACCGCCGAGGCACTGCAGCCCGGAGCGCTCGGCGAGCGGATCGCGGTGCGCAACCCCGCCAGCCGCGCCGTGCTGCTCGCTCTGGTCACCGGACCCGGAACGGTGCGGGTGGAGCCCGGCAGCCTGCCGCTGCGGTCCCCGCCCCCGGGTGCCGCGCCATGAGCCGCGGCCTCGCGGCGCTGCTGGTCCTGCCGCTGCTCGCCGGGTGCGGCAACCTCACCCGGCTGGCCGAGGTGGGCCGCCCGCCCGAGCTGACGCCGAGCGCCGATCCGACCAAGGATCCGAACTGGCGGCCGCTCAGCATGCCGATGCCGAGCCCGATGAGCCTGGTGCCGCAAGCCAACGCGCTCTGGCGGCCTGGCAGCCGGGCCTTCCTGAAGGATCAGCGCGCGGCACAGGTCGGCGACCTGCTGACCGTGCTGGTGTCGATCACCGACACCGCCGACTTCAAGAACAACACCAACGCCAATCGCAACGGCGCGCAGACCATGGGCGTGCCGAACCTGTTCGGGCTGGAGACGAACATTCCGACCGCCTTCCCCGGGGCCGTTCCCGCCTCGCTCATCAGCACCACCGGAACCGGCAAGGCGGTCGGCGTGGGCGAGACCAAGCGCAACGAAGTGGTGACCTTGCGGGTCGCCGCCGTGGTCACCCAGGTGCTCGCGAACGGCAACCTGGTGCTGGCCGCGCGTCAGGAAGTGCGGGTCAACAACGAATTGCGCGTGTTGACGGTGACCGGCGTCGCGCGCCCCGCCGACATAGCCAGCAACAACACCGTGCTGCACGACCGCCTCGCCGAGGCGCGGATCAGCTACGGCGGCCGCGGCCAGCTCAGCGACGTGCAGCAGCCGCGCTACGGCCAGCAGATCCTCGACATCCTGTCGCCGTTCTAGGATCGGGGGACCGACCGGCGCGCCCAACCCTGGCACTTGCGCCGGGCTCGCCGCTTGGTCATCACTGGAGCGGAACGGGACGGCACAGGACGACGGCGGCGATGCGTTTGCTGATCGCGAAACTCACCAGCACCACGGTACAGACCGTGTCCGTGGCGCTCGCCGCGGCCGGCGACGTCGCCGACCTCGCCACCGACATCGAAACCTGCGTGCGCATGCTGCGCGCCAGCCGCTACGACCTCGTCCTGCTCATCACGAGCCCGCAGGGGCCGCGCGCGCGCGACACGATCGCCCGGCTGCGGCGCGACGTCGCCCGCCTGCCGCTCATCGTGCTGACCGAGCCGGGCGCGTCCGACCGTGACCCCGTCGTCGCCATCGCCGCCGCGCCCCGTCCGGGCCTCGTCCTCGACCCCGACGGCGAGACGCTGCGCTGCGGCAGCGACACGATCAGCCTCAGCCAGGCCGAGGCCCGCCTGTTCGCCCGGCTGTGGCAGGCGCGCGGCGAGATCGTCTCGGCCGAGGATCTCCTGACCGCGATCTATGGCGAGGCCGTGCGCCCGGTCAGCCGCGTGCTGCCGGTGTTCCTGTTCAAGCTGCGCAAGAAACTCGCGATACTGGGCTTCGACGAGGCGATCGAGACGTCGATCGGCCGCGGCTTCCTGCTGCGCCGCGAGGCGGTCGAGGAGGCGCGGGTCCGCGAGGACGCCTGAGTGCTAAAGCCCGAGTGCTGAAGCCTGGGCGCTGAAGCCTGGGCGCTGAAGCCCGGGCGCTGAAGCCTGGGCGCTACGGCTCCGGGGTCGCCGCCACCCGGTCGAGCGGCACGCCCCGCGTCTCGCGCGCCAGCACCGCCACCGCGACCGCGCCGATCGCGAACGACGCCGCGAACATCGCGAACACCGCGGCGAAACTCTGCGCCACCACCGCGCCGACCGCGAGCGGCGAGAGCATCGTGGCGACCCGCCCGACGCCGGCCGCCGCCCCGGTGCCGCTGGCGCGCAGCCCGGTCGGGAACAATTCGGGGGTGAACGTTGCGACCGTGCCCAGACTGCCGTCCTGGAACACCGCGAGCGCGAAGCCGCACAGCATCATCGCGGACATCTCGCTCTGCTGGCCGAACGCGACCAGCAGCGCCGCGGAGATCAGCCCGCCGCCGACGATCAGCGGCTTGCGGCCGATCCGGTCGACGATCGACGCGGCCAGCAGGCGCCCGACGATGCCACTCGCCGTGTAGCCGACCACGAACAGAAAGATCTCGTCGCGCGGCACGCCGCGCACCACCAGCAGCGCCGGCAGCCACAGCAGCAGCCCGAAATACGAAAAGCTCCAGGTGATCCAGGCGATCCACGCGACCGCGGTGCGCCGCCGCAACGCGGGCGCGAACAACAGCCGCAGCTTCGGCCGGGTCTCCGGCACATGGCCGACGCAGGCCGGGTTGGCCGCGTCGAGCGCCGGGCAATGCGCTCCCATCCCGATCCAGGCCACCGCCTGCCGGGCGCGCGAAAGGTCGCCGTGGGCGAGCAGGAAATGCGGCGTCTCCGGCACGAAGCGGCGCACCGCGAAGATCAGTGCTGCCGGCGCCAGGCACAGCAGGAACATCACCCGCCAGCCGTACACCGGAATGACCGCGCGCCCCACGAACGCCGCGATCAGATTGCCGAGCGAGAAGAAGATCGCCCACAGCGCCAGCATTTTTCCCCGGCTGCGCGCCGGCATGAACTCGCTCATCACGGCGGTGTCGACCGGCAGGAAGCCGCCGATGCCAACGCCGGCCAGGAACCGCAGGACCATGAGCTGCGCGGGAGACTGCGCCGCGGCGCAGGCGGCGCTGAAGACGGAAAAAATCGCGAGCGTGATCTGAAATCCCGGCCGCCGTCCGATGCGGTCCGACAGCACGCCGAACAGGAACGTCCCGGCCAGCATCCCGGCCGGCGTGGCCGCCAGCACCCAGCCGACCGCGGCACTGTTCAGGCCCCACTCGCGGCCGATCCACGGCATCGCCAGCGCGATCACCTGAAAATCGAATGCATCGAACAGGAAGGCGACCGAACACACCGCAAAGACCGTCCAGTGCCGCCGGTTGAGTGGCAGCGCGTCGAGCCAGGCTCCCACCTCGTGCGCGAGGGTCATGCGGGCGTCCTCGCGAACCGCACCGCGACGCCGAACACCGCCGGGTGGATCACGATCGACAGGATGGCGGCGGCGATCACCAGGTCCCGCGCGGTCGGCGGCAACACGTCCAGTTCAACGCCGAGGCCCACCAGGATGAACGAGAACTCGCCGATCTGCGCCAGGCTCGCCGCGATGATCCCCGCCGTGGCCGCCGAGCGGCCAAAACCGCGCACGATCACGAAGGCGGCGGCCGCCTTGCCCAAGACCACGATGGCCAGCGTGGCGAACAAGGCCAGCGGCTCGTGGGTGACCACCGCCGGGTCGAACAGCATGCCGGCCGACACGAAGAACAGCACCGCAAAGGCGTCGCGCAGCGGCAGCACGTCCTGTGCGGCGCGCCGGCTCAGCGGGGATTCCGCCATGGTGATGCCGGCGAAGAACGCGCCCAGCGCGAACGACACTCCGAACAAGGTCGCCGCCGCGTAGGCGACGCCCAAGGTGATCGCCAGCACGGCCAGCGTGAACAGCTCCTGCGAGCCCTGCTTCGCGGCCCAGTCGAGCAGGCGAGGGACCAGCCGCCGGCCGAGCACCAGCATCACGGCGACGAACGCGGCGACTTTCGCGAGGGTGACGGCCAGATCCCCGCCCAGCGATCCGGTGCCGCCGCTGACCCCCGCGCCGGCCAGCGCCGGCAGCATGACCAGGGCCAGGACCATGGCCAAATCCTCGACGATCAGCCAGCCGACCGCAATGCGCCCCCGCTCCGTCTCGACCATGCCCACGCCTTCCAGGGCGCGCAGCAGGACCACGGTGCTGGCCACCGACAGCGCCAGCCCGAACACGATGCCGGCCGAAAGATCCCAGCCGAGGAGTCGTGCCAGCCCCAGCCCGAGCAGGGTCGCGAACGCCATTTGCGCGATCGCGCCGGGCAGCGCGATCCGCCGCACGGCGATCAGGTCGGCGATCGAGAAATGCAGCCCCACCCCGAACATCAGCAGGATGACGCCCAATTCGGCCAGTTCGGAGGCGAAGTGCGCGTTGCCCACGAACCCCGGCGTGAACGGCCCGACCGCGACGCCCGCGACCAGGTAGCCGACGATCGGCGACAGGCGGAGCCTTTGGGCGAGCGAGCCGAAGATGAACGCGAGCACCAGGCCCACGACGATCAGCGAGATCAGGGGGGTGTCGTGGGTCATGTTCCGAGTGTTTCATAGGCTGCGACGATGAGGAACAGTCCCAGAGGTTTATATCGGCGCCCTTGCGCTCGATTCGGAGTTAAGCTCATACTTCGTGCCGCAAAGGGCCGCGATGCTGCGTCAATGTCTCAAACGCAATTAATATCCTTTACGAGTATTGTGAAAGGCAGGTAAACTTGAGCGACGCCCCAGATATACAAATGCAAGACGTCTTTGTTTTATCGGGTATTCCAGACCACACGTTTGTGCAGCCGGTTGAATACACAAGATTGCTCGTAGCACTCAGGACGTCGGGCCGCAGCCTCGTAATCGAAGGCCCTTCGGGGATCGGTAAGACTACTTCAGTAATCAAAGCTATTGCAGAGGCTGGACTTTCAAAGCGCGTCCTCAATTTGTCGGCCCGGAAACCGAGAGATCTAGATTATATACGCTCCCTCCCCAATCAGCTTCCAATTGGAACCGTTGTCATTGACGATTTTCATCGTTTGGATATTTCCTCAAAACGAGAACTCGCTGATCTAATGAAGATTCTCGCTGACGACGGAGCAGCAGATAGCAAGCTGATAGTGCTAGGAATTCCTAATGCCGGTCAGTCTTTAATTTCGTTTGGTAAAGATCTAGCCAACCGTATAGAGGTGATTCCTTTTGAAGCAAATCCTCGACATAAGGTTGAAGAGTTAATTCAAAAAGGTGAGCTAGTCCTAAACATAACTATTAACATTAGGGAAGAGATAACAAGTGCTGCAGAGGGTAGTTTTTATATCGCACAAATGCTATGTTATCATACTTGCATTCGGAGCAACTTTTTGTGGTACTCTTCTACAAACAAGATTACCGCCGTCAGTTATGAGGCAGTCAAATTTCAGGTCATGGAGTCACTTTTACGATCTTTTCATAGCACTGTGATAGCATTTTCTCGCGGTACTAAACTTAGGAGAGAAGGCCGGGCACCGTATCTGCACTTGTTATATTGGCTAAGTCAAAGTAAAAATTGGTCGATAAATACTGAAAGAGAGGCAGATCGTCATCCTGATCAAAAAGGAAGCGTTTCTCAGGTTATCTCGAAGGGTTTTTTAGAAGATTTAGTTAATTCTTCGTCTGACATTCAAGCGGTTATACACTACGAACCGATTGGTAGAACACTTGTGGTTCAAGACCCTCAGTTTATATTTTATCTTCGCAATTTATCATGGGTAGAGCTTGCGGACGAAGTCGGCTTCTTATCGACTGACTTTCCTTCAAGATATGATTTTGCCTTGTCGTTTTCCGGTGTCGATCGAGACATAGCAGAAGGTCTGTTCACCGCTCTGGAGGAAGCTGAATTAGAGGTGTTTTATGACAAGAATGAGCAGCACCGAATTTTGGCAGCTGATGTCGAGGAATATCTAGGGCCAATTTACGCTTCTGATGCTCAATTCGTTATTTGTATATTAGGCCCAGATTATCCAAAACGGGTCTGGACGAAATTCGAGTCAACTCAGTTTAAACAGAGGTTTAGATCAGGGGACGTGATACCCATAGTAATGTCAACGGCTCCACTTGGAGTCTTCGACTCAGCGGCGCGAGTAGGGCATATCTCTTGGGACAGATCTGCGGATTTTGATCAGCAATTGGCAAATACTACGGACTTACTCCTAAAGAAGTGTGCGGACGCGCGCCAGCGGAGACGATAAAATTTGGGGGTTATCCCCTTGACGCAGGTATGAACGTGAGGTAGGTTTCGCGCATCGAAAGGATGCACGCCATGGCCAGGCGTCTTACTGTCAAGCAGTTTTTCGCTAAGTTCCCGGACGACGATGCGTGCCTCGCGCACGTCATGGATGTCCGGTTTGGAATAAAGCACGTTTGCCGAAAGTGCGGCGTTGACTCGACGTTCCATCGTCTAGCCGAGCGGCGGGCGTTCTCTTGTGCCCATTGCGGCGATCATCTTTACCCGTGCGCTGGAACGATCTTTCAGGATAGCCGCACGTCCCTGCAATCGTGGTTTTACGCGATCTATCTGTTTGTCGCGACCCGCCACGGCGTGAGCGGCAAGGAGCTAGAGCGCAGCCTTGGCGTGACTTATAAAACGGCGTGGCGCATGGGCCAGCAAATCCGGATCCTGATGGGAAGCGCGCAAGGCTTCGGACTACTGCAAGGCCACGTCGAGATTGACGAAGCCTACGTTAGCGGCCACCGCCCCGGCAAACATCGTCGCGGCGCGGCCGGCAAGACGATTGTTGTCGGCATTAAGGAGCGCGACGGTGACATCCGCGCTCAGGCCGTTTCCAACGCAAAGAAGGCAACGCTTCGGGCGCTCGTTAAAGACAACGTCTAACCCGGCTCCTTCGTCTCGACGGATGAATTTGTCGCTTACGGTTTACTCACGCCAGACGGTTATCAGCACGGGTCTGTCAAGGACGGCGCGAAGGAGTGGCCATATTACGATTGGCGGCAGGGCGTGATGCACCATATCAACCACGTTGAGAGTTTCTGGAAGCTGTTCAAAACGTCGGTTCGTCCAACCCACATTCACATGTCGCAGAAATACATGGACCGCTATCTCGCCGAATTCACGTATCGCCCGAACCATCGGGCGATGGAGAATGCGATGTTTGATCTTTTGATTGGGGCGCTCTAAGCGCACAATGCAGGACGCTTTGAAACGCGGAAATTTCAGCAAACCCCGGCTGCCGAGATGCCGCTTGCTCGGCAAACGCCTGGATTAGGCTCAGGACCCATTGATGTCTTGCCCCGGCGCGGCGGTGTGTGATTCTGGCGAGGTCGGAGGTAGCCATGTCCGACCTGTTCCTGTTGCCGCTCACTCAGATGCGGCGTATCGAGCCGTTCTTCCCGCGGTCGCACGGCATCCCGCGCGTGGACGACCGGCGCGTGCTGAGCGGAATCGTCTACGTGATCCGCAACGGCCTGCGGTGGAAGGACGCGCCCAGCGGTTACGGGCCGCACAAAACGCTCTACAACCGTTTCGTGCGATGGAGCCGAATGGGTGTTTTCGAGCGCATCTTTGCAGCACTCGCGGCCGAACCCGACCCGCCCGAGCGGCTGATGATCGACAGCACCCACCTCAAAGCTCACCGGACTGCGTCCAGTTTGCTCAAAAAGGGGATGCTCCGCGCTGCATCGGCATGACGCGGGGCGGGATGAACTCCAAACGGCACGCCGTCTGCGACGGGCTGGGCCGTCCGATCATCCTGATGCTGACCGAGGGGCAGATGAGCGACCATAAGGGCGCCAGCCTGTTGCTGCCATCTCTGCCGCCCGCCAAAGAGCTGCTTGCCGACCGCGGCTATGACAGTGACGCCTTCCGCGCCGGCCTCATCGAGCGCGGGATTGCGCCGTGCATTCCACCCGTCAAATGCCGAAAGGTGGCGCTGCCCTATGACAAGGCGCTTTACGGACAGCGCCACCGCATCGAGAACGCCTTCGGCCGGATCAAAGACTGGAGGCGCATCGCCATGCGCTACGACCGCTGCGCTCACACTTTCTTCTCGGCCATCTGCATCGCCGCCACCGTTATCTTCTGGCTTGGACAATGAGTCCTGAGCCTAGTCCGGTCTTCTGGGCTTGCGATAGAGATAAGTATCTGGGACTCTTGACGGAGTCATTCATAAGTGCCACGTCCTCCTCTGTCGCGGGCGGAACCCCGCCGCAGGATTGACTGGTCCTACGACGGGGTTCAACCCTAGGCTTTTAACGTGCGTTCTTTACGCACTGAGACCCTACCCTTCACCGGAATGCATCTCCGGTCTGGAGGATTAGCGGTAGTCAACCGCCGTGGTAGGCACGCCCTAGGCAACCGCTCCAGCGGTAGCCTAGACCTCAGAGAGCCGCCCGCGATTTTCGGCGGGCGGCTCGTTTGGTTCAGAAGGTAACTCTGCTTTAGCCGCTCTGGCGCCCGCCTCTGTCACTCGAAAGCGGCCAATACTTATACGCTCCACTAGGCCGACCTTTGCGTAGTTCGACATCTGACTACGAAGCGTGTTGCGATTAATGTTCTCGCCAACCCGGCCAGCCAAGACCTCCCATTCATCTAGACTGTAGGAATTGGGGTAGCCCTTGGCTGCCTCTGCGATGATCTTTCGCCAAGCCGAGTTTATTCCCCGCTTCCGGGCATTGCCGCTCATCGGATACGCCCCAATCCGCTCTAGCGGACTGAGGATGTCACTTGCGGGAGTCTTCAGAAGTTCGTCGACCCGCAGGGTTGCGACGATCTCCTCCATGCCACGCAACTCAGCCGCTAGCGCGTCGGCTACTCGTTGAGCTTCCTCAACCTGCCTACGCTTCGCCGCAACCTTTTGCTCGACCGCCGCGATCAACATGGGCAGTATATAGGCGAAAACCGAACACGCCACAAGTGGCGTGGCAAACTTTCTAAACGACAAGGCGGCGCTTAAAAAGCGATGGGTTACAAATCAACATTTGACACGACTCGATGGATAGTACTTGCGCTGCTCTGCCTTTGATACCTGCGTCAAGGGGACAATCCCTTAAAATTTCGCTTACATAAGATCAATGTAGATCGGAGACCGGTCGCTCATCATTCTACTAGATAGCGAGAAAAGTATTTATACAAATCTATTCTTGTAATGTTGCCCGTGACGCAGCTCTGCCCATAACAAACTACGACGCGCACGCCCATTAGACGCAGGTTGCCTCCTCCTCGGACCCGCGAATCGCGGACAGCCGCTTCGCCGCCGACGCCCGCTTCCCCTCGGCCGGATGCAACGTGCCCACAAGCCCCAGACCATGGCGCGGCATGTTCACGTAAATTGCCTCCAGCGCGCCGCGTGGCACGACATAGGTTTCGTGCCAGATCCCCACGTCGCCGCTGGTCCCGACACTGCGGTTGAACGCCTGCCAGGCCGGCAGATGCGTCTTGCCGGCGGCGCGGGCGAAATCGGTCAGGTGCGCGGCACTCCGCCAGTATTGAACGGACAGGACGTCGCGCGGCCCGAAATGCGCTCGCGCGTGCAACAAGCCAAGGTCCGGGTGCGCCGCGAGTTCCCGCAGCATCCTCGGCATCGCCCGCATGACGGGCAGCCATTTCCAGACTTTCCAAGGCTTGTTGAGGCGCATGCCGATCAGGAAAACGACGATCTCGCCTTCCACCTCCGCGCAGACGCGGTCCGCGACGATGCCGGAGGTGCCGGCGCTGGTCGCGGTCATGAATGTCCCCGCCGGTGCGACATCGTGGCCCGCACTCCCCATTGTCGGCCGATTGTAGCATCGGAACGACTGAGTCGGACTCGGCGAGATTCTTGACATCTTTTGCGGTTTGCGTTATGTGGCCGATCGTGAATATGTATTTCAACTACGTCCCCCGCCCGGTGCCCGAACCGACCAATCTGTCGGAGCGTCTGGCCACCGTGCTGGGCGGGCTGCGCGACATCGCTGCCCTGCATGCCGGGCGGAACTGGGCGCTGATCCCGGTGACGCTGTTGTTCTCCGCCTACCTCGGCAGCGTGATCCGCCGCTTCACCGCCCTTGCCGCACGGCTCGCGGCCGGCCCGCTCCGCACCCGACCGCCCCGGTCCACGCCACCCAATCGAACGCGCGAGCGAGCGCCGCGAAAATCCCGGCTGCCGGCCCGGTTTGCCTGGGTGGTCGACTGGCTCGGCTACCATGCCGCCGGCCGAGGATCGCAGCTTCGCTATCTGCTGACCGAGGATGCGGAGATGGCGGCATTGCTGGCGGCCTCGCCGCAGGGCGGCCGGATCTTCAGGCCGCTCTGCCGGATGATGGGCATCGCCCCCGCCCCGGACCTGCCGCCGTCGCTGTTTCCGCCACCGGCGGCAAAGCCGGAGGCCCCCGAACCGACGCCGCTCGACCTGCCGGAAATCTCGCCACCGCCCCCACCGTCATCGCAGGCCCTGAGCCTGCGATCTCGAACCAAAGGCACTCTCTCCTGGCCCGAGAAAGCGGCACTCGCACCGACGGAATTTCTAAAACCGGCCTGACATTTCGGGCGGATGCACGACCGTTACGTTACTATTTCAGGATTATGACGACTGACCCTTCGCCGTCGGCGCCTCGCCCCGCTCGACGAACAGCATCCGCATCAGCCGGTCGTGGCCCAGCGCCTCCGCCAGCACGCGAAACGCGAAATACGGCAGCAGGATCAGCAGCAACACCAAGACCGTCGCCCCCGCCTCGAACGCCGTGCCGCCGCCCATCTCCTGCAGCGACCGGACGACACCGCGACCGTGAAACAGGCCGGCGACAATGTGCTCGGCGACGCTCAGCGCCACCAGCAACAGCAGAAATACCACGGCGCGATGCAGGATCGCCCAGATCAGCGGCCGGTCGGCGAAGCGCCGGCCGAGTCCCAGCGCTTGGCCCACCATCATGAACTTGGCGAGCAACGCCGCCTTCACCAAGGCGAAACCCCATGGCGCGGGCTCGAAACCGTGGCCCTGCAGGACCGCGCTCTTCAGCAGGATGAGCGCCCCGAAACACACATACAGATACCCGGCGATCGCCAGGAAATGCCGGAACTCGCGGGCGGCGCGGGTGCGGACGCCCCCGGCGGTCATGCGATCGCCTCGCGTCCCATCTCCAGGAATTTTTCCGCCCGCCGCGACCGCAACAATTCGGCCGGCAGGCCCAGCAAAGGTTCCAACGCGGCGGCCACCGCGTCGCCCACCGCGGCCACGGTCGCCGCGAGGTCGCGATGCGCCCCGCCCAGCGGCTCGGTCACGATCGCATCGATGAGCTTCAGGCGCATCAGGTCCTCCGCCGTCAGCCGCATCGCCTCGGCGGCGGCCGGTGCCTGCGCCGCGTCCTTCCACAGGATCGCCGCGCAGCCCTCGGGCGAGATGACCGAATAGACCGCATGCTCCAACATCAGCACGGCATCGCCGGCGGCGAGCGCGATCGCGCCGCCCGAGCCGCCCTCGCCGATCACCGTCGCGACCACCGGCACCGGCGCGTCGAGGCAGGCCTCGATCGAGCGGGCGATCGCCTCGGCCTGACCGCGCGCCTCCGCCTCGATGCCCGGAAACGCGCCCGACGTGTCGACGAAGCTCAGCACCGGCAGCCCGAACCGTCCCGCGAGTTCGATCAGCCGCCGCGCCTTGCGGTAGCCTTCCGGCCGCGCCATGCCGAAATTATGCGCGACGCGGCTTTCGGTGTCGCGGCCCTTCTCGGTGCCCAGCACCATCACCGACCGGCCGCGGAACCGGCCCATGCCGCCCAGGACGGCCGCGTCGTCGGCGAAGGCGCGATCGCCGGCCAGCGGCACGAAGTCCGAAATCAGGCCGGAGACGAAATCGCTCGCCTGCGGCCGGTCCGGGTGGCGCGCCACCTGTACCTTCTGCCAGGCCGTGAGCTTGGCGTAGGTCGCGCGCAGCTGCTGGTCCGCCTTGTCGAGCAGTTGGGCGATCTCGTCGGAGATGCCGAGATCGTCGGCCTCCGACATGAGGCGCAGCTCCTCGATCTTCGCCTCCAGCTCGGCGATCGGCTTCTCGAATTCGAGGTAGTGGGGCATGGCGCGGGCCATAGCACCGGGCCGTGATCCGGTCAGCCCCCGCCCGCCAGGGGGTGATGCGCCTCGACCAGGCGCTGCAGCCGCTCGGCCAGCACATGGGTGTAAATCTGCGTCGTGGCGATGTCGGCATGGCCCAGCAGGAGCTGCAGACTGCGCAGATCGGCGCCGCGCGCGAGCATGTGGCTCGCGAAGGAATGCCGCAGGACGTGCGGGCTGACCCGCCCCGGATCGAGCCCGGCCTCGAGGGCCGCGCGCTTGACCAGCAGCGCCAGGCCCTGCCGCGTCATCGGACGCTTGCCGCCGCGGCCGGCGAACAGCCACTTCCCGTGCGGCGTGGCGGCGACCAGCCGGGCGGCGGCATCGCGTGCCGCGTCCGACAACGGCACGATCCGCTCGCGCCCGCCCTTGCCGCGGATCAGCAGCACGCGCGCATCACCCGACAGCGCGCCACGCGGCAGCGACAGCATCTCGCTCACCCGCAGTCCGGTGGCATACAGGATTTCCAGCGCCGCCCCGAGCAGCGGGCCATGCGCGGTGCCGGCGGCGAGAAGGGAATCGACCTCGGTCTCGCTCAGGAAGCGCGGCAGCGGCGCGGTCTGGCGCGGCGCGTCAAGACGTTCGGTCGGGTCGTCCGCGCGAAGACCTTCGCGCACGAGGTGGCCGAAGAACTGGCGCAGCGCCGACAGCCGCCGCGCGGCCGTCCGGGCGGACAGGCCGCCGGCGCGCATAGCGGCGAGGAACGCCCGCACCGCGGCCTCGTCGGCGGTCGCCAGATCGCCGCCACACGCCAGTCGCGCGGCCTCGAGGTCGGCGGCATAGGCCAGCAGCGTGTTCCGCGCGGCCCCGCGCTCGACCGCCAGCATCTCGAGGAAGGCCTCGACGTGGCGGTCCATCGCGCGCGGGGCCGCGCTCAGTTGGGTTGGCCGAACCGGTCGTTCGGCAGCACTTTCTGCACCGGCTGCACGTGCGGGCTCGGCGGGAAGGCACCCAGCACCACGACGCCGATCGCCGCGATGACGAGGCCCAGCAGCAGGACGAAGAAGAACAGGCGGCGCATGAGGCCTCGGGGTTGCGACGCCTTGGCGGCGACCCGGCCTGTGCTAGCCTTGGCCATGAGGACGCGCAACACATGAGCGAGGCGGCGAGCCTGCGCGAATCGGTGGCGTTGCCCGAGGGCGCGGCCGGTCGCAGCCTCGTGCTCATCGGGCTGATGGGGGCCGGCAAGACCTCGATCGGCCGCCGCCTGGCCGCTCGGTTGGGGCTGCCGTTTCGCGACACCGACACCGAGATCGAGCTCGCCGCCGGCTGCAGCATCGCCGAGCTGTTCGCACGTTACGGCGAGCGGGAGTTTCGCGAGGGCGAGCGGCGGGTGGTGCGCCGACTGCTCGCCGGCGAGCCCGTGGTTCTGGCCACTGGCGGCGGCGCGTTCATGGACCCCGAGACGCGCGCCGCCATCCGCGCGGAGGCGGTGTCGGTGTGGCTGCGGGTGCGGCTGCCGATTCTGCTGCGCCGGGTCAGCGGGCGCACCCACCGCCCCCTGCTGAACGACGGCAACCCCGAGGACGTGCTGCGCCGCCTCATGGAGCAGCGCGGCCCGGTCTATGGCCAGGCGGACGTGATCGTGGATTGCGGCGACGAGAGCCAGGAGGTCACCACCGGCCGCGTGCTCGACGCCCTGCTGGCGTGGCGGCGGCCGCGCCGCCTGACGGTGGCGCTGGGCGCCGGCTACGACGTTGTCGTGGGCTCGGGCGTGCTGGCCCGCGCCGGAGCACTCCTGGCCCCGGTGCTGCCGCAGCCGCGCGCGGTGGTGGTCACCGACGATCAGGTGGCGCCGCGCCATCTGCCGACGCTGCTGGCTGGGCTCGCGGAGACCGGGGTCGGCGCGCAGCACATCACCGTCGGGTCGGGCGAGACATCGAAGGACTTCGCGACGTTCGAGCGCGTGGTCGATGGTCTGCTGGAGGCGGGGGTGGAGCGCCGCACCGCGGTGATCGCGCTCGGCGGCGGCGTCGTGGGCGATCTGGCCGGGTTCGCGGCGGCGGCCACGCTGCGCGGCCTGCCGTTCGTGCAGGCACCGACCACGCTGCTGGCGCAGGTCGACAGCTCGGTCGGCGGCAAGACCGGCATCAACACGCGGCACGGCAAGAACCTGGTCGGCGCATTCCATCAGCCGATCATGGTGCTGGCCGACACCGCGACCCTGGACACCCTGCCGCCGCGCGAGCTGCGCGCTGGCTACGCGGAGATCGCCAAGGCCGGGTTGATCGGCGACGCGGGCCTGTTCGCCTGGTGCGAGGCGAACGGCGCGCGGGTGGTCGGCGGCGACCGCGACGCGCAGGCCGAGGCGGTGCTGCGCGCCTGCGCGTTCAAGGCGATGGTGGTCGGCGACGACGAGCGCGAGACGAAGCCGTCCGGCGGGCGGGCGCTGCTCAACCTCGGCCACACGTTCGGGCACGCGCTGGAGGCCGATCTCGGCTACGGCCGCATCCTGCACGGCGAGGCGGTGGCGGTCGGATTGGGGCTGGCCTTCCGGCTCTCGGCGCGGCTGGGGTTTTGTTCGTCGGCCGACGCGGACCGGGTGATCGCGCATGTCGCGGGAGTCGGGCTGCCGGCGGAGCTTGCGATGCTGAACCGGCGCTTCTCGGCCGGTCGCCTGTCTGGCCTGATGCGACGCGACAAGAAGATGCGCGACGGCCGGCTGCATTTCGTGCTCGCGCGCGGGATCGGCCAGGCGTTCACCCACGCCGAGGTGGCGGCGGAGTCGGTGATCGACCTGCTGCGCGACGAGGGCTGCGAGGCATAGGCATAGCGCCGCCGGGCCATGCGCATGGCATGACCCGGCGAACCGGAAGGCGTCAGGTGAGGTGGAAGCTCGGCACGATCGCGAAGTTCTTGGCGCTCAGCTGGGTGGTCAGCACGCCGGCGAAGTCCACCGAACCGGTCGGGCCGATGGCCAGGAGGCTGCCGCCGTGACCATCGCTCTGCAGCGCCGCATAGGCGTTCGCCGCCGAGGTGTAGCCGCCGGCGCCGCCGACCAGATCGAGGACGAAGGACGGGTCGGACGCGACATTGGTCAGGATCGCGTTGCCGACGCTCTTGGTCGCGATGACGTTCAGGCCCTTGCCCAGATCGGCGACGGTGTCGACGCCGTAGCCGAGGAAGACGGCGTTGGACGTGCCCGAGACGTTGGCCACGTCGTTGCCGCCGCCGAGCGTGACCAGGTTGGTCTTGCCCGAGACGGTGATCGTGTCGTCGCTGTAACCGCCGGTGATCACGTTCACATTGCCCGTGACGTCGACGGTGTTGAGGCCGCCGCCGACGCTGATGGCATTGAGGCTGCCGACGATCTTCACCTGGTCGTTGCCTAGGCCGAGGCGGATCAGGTTGGCCGAGGTCGTGCCCTTGACGATGTTGCTGCCGTTGCCGGTGGTCACCTGGTTCAGCGAGCCGGCCAGGTTGATCACCACGTTGCCCGGGCCGACCGTGACCTTGGCGCCGCCGGTGCCGGCATTGATGACCCCGTCGCAGGACGCGAGCGTGATCTTGTTGCCGTAGCCTTGCGCGTTAATCAACGCATTGCCCATGGGCGCGGTGATCGTCGCGTGACCGCCCTTCGGGCCGTTGATCACGTTGCCGGTGATCAGGAAGCTGCCGCCCTGACCGTCGGAGACGAGTCCGTAGCCCTTGCCGCTGGCCAGCGGCTTGCTGAGGTCCAGCGTCACGGTCGGTGACGCGCCCGTCACCACCGCGTTGCTACCGGCGGCCTTCACGGTGCTGCCGATCGTCGCCACGCCCACCAGGTCGATGCGATCACTGGACGTGAACCCGCGGATCTTCGCGGCCACGCTCGCCGGCTGGTCGAGGATCAAGTTGACCATCAGTCCGCTCAGCGTGATCTCCTGCCCCTTCGCCACCGACGCGCCGAACTCCGCCGTGCTGCGCGTGCCGACCACGACCCGGCCGACGCCCGAGAGGTTCGAGACGACGTTCAGCGTGCCGCCGTTGGTGACGCTCAACAGGCCGGTGTTGACGACCGTGCCGTCCTCGGATGTCACCGACAGGACCTGCTTGCTCGCTGCCACCGAGATCGTTCCGGCATTGGTGAAGGTGCCGGTGTCGATCGCGGCGATGCCGCCCACGACCGCCGCGTTGATGCGGCCGTTATTGGTGACCGCGGCACCGCCGCCGAGCTGCAGGCCGTTGCTGCCGACCGAGTTGACCACGACGTTGCTGCCGAGGACGAAGGTCGGGCCATTGGCGTTCAGCGCGTCGAAGCCGACGTTGGAGCCGACGTTGATCGTAAGGTTATCGATGGTTTCGCTGTCGGCGAAGATCAGTGCCGCCGACCCGTCGCCGGTGATGTCGATCAGACCCGGACCGGTGCCGGCGGCGTTGTTGACCGTCAGACCGCCAGTGACGACCAACAGACCGCTGTCGCCGAGATCGAGCGTCCCGTTCACCGTCGAGGCGGAGAGCGTGCCGAAATTGGCGATGAGCGCGCCGCCGTTGCTGTTGATCACCGCGTTGGCCAGCGTGCCGCCCAGCGTGGTGTTGGCAAACGCGCTGTTGGGTCCGAGATCGATTGTCGCGCCGCCGGCGTCCACCGTGCCCTCGATGTCGACCGTGCCGCCGCTGGCCTGCGCCGCCGCGATGGTCGTGCCCTGGAAGTCCACTTCGCTGCCGACATCCACGAACACCGTGCCGGTGTTGGCGAAATCGGGCGACTGCACCGTCAGCACCTGGCCGCCGGTCACGTTCAGCGCGCCCGCGTTGGTGAAGCTGGTCGAGCTGATGAACGCCTGGCCGCCGGCCACGCCCGCATTGATCGTGCCGTTGCTGGTGATCGCCGCACCGCCGCCGAGCTGCAACCCGTTCACGCCAACCGAGTTGATCGTCACGTTCGGGCCGAGCACGAAGCTGGCGCCGTTGGCGTTCAACGCGTCGAATCCGGTATCAGAGCCGACGTTGATCGTGACGTTATCGATCGTTTCGTCATCGCCGATGATCAAGGTCGCCGACCCGCCGCCGGTGAGGTCGATCACGCCGGGACCGGTGCCGGTCGCGTCGTTGACGACCAAGCCGCCGGTGACGATGGCGATGCCGTTGTCACCCAACGCCAAGGTGCCGTTGAACGTATCGGCCTGCAGGGTGCCGAAATTGTAGGCGATCAATCCGCCGTTGCTGTTGATCACCGCGTTGGCCAGCGTGCCGCCCAGCGTGGTGTCGGCAAACGCGCTGTTGGGTCCGAGATCGATGGTCGCGCCGCCGGCGTCCACCGTGCCCTCGATGTCGACCGTGCCGCCGCTGGCCTGCGCCGCCGCGATGGTCGTGCCCTGGAAGTCCACTTCGC
This sequence comes from Acetobacteraceae bacterium, assembly GCA_965246915.1. Classification (GTDB taxonomy): domain Bacteria; phylum Pseudomonadota; class Alphaproteobacteria; order Acetobacterales; family Acetobacteraceae; genus CAVRQM01. The sequence continues at coordinate 144,063 of CBDFGB010000031.1, read as the reverse complement.
TGCCGACATCCACGAACACCGTGCCGGTGTTGGCGAAATCGGGCGACTGCACCGTCAGCACCTGGCCGCCGGTGACGTTCAAAGCGCCCGCGTTGGTGAAGCTGGTCGAGCTGATGAACGCCTGGCCGCCGGCCACGCCCGCATTGATCGTGCCGCTGCTGATGATCGCCGCACCGCCGCCGAGCTGCAACCCGTTCACGCCGACCGAGTTGATGACGACGCCGGCGCCGAACACCAGCGAGGCGCCGCTCGCGTTCACGTTCAGCGCGTTGAAGCCGATGTCGGAGCCGACGTTGATCGTGACGTTGTCGACCGTCTCCGCGTCGGTGAAGATCAGTGCGGCCGACCCGCCGCCGGTGATGTCGATCTCGCCGGGACCGGTGCCCGCCGCATCGGTGACCGTCAGGCCGTTTTGCACCAGCAAGAGGCCGTTGTCGCCCAGGCTGAGCACGCCCTGGAACGTCACGTTCGAGAACGTGCCAAGGTTGTAGGCAATCGTGCCGCCATTCGCGAGGATCGTCGTGTCGGCGATGGTGCCGCCCAAGACGACAGAGCCGGCGTCGACCTCGAGCGTGCCGGCCGCCAGCGTGCCGTCGACCTGCAGCGTTGCGTCAGCGGCATTGAGCGTCACCGCGTCGACGGTGATCGTCTCGCCCGCGGCAATGCCAAGAGTATATGTACCCGCGGCGGTGACGGCGGCGTCGTCACCGATGCCTGGCACCCCGGTCGGGGTCCAGTCGGCGGCCACCGTCCAGTCATCCGTCGTTCCATTCCAGACGTAACTCGACACGATCTGTCTCCCCATTGACACACGCAACGCCGACGGCGGCCCATGACCGCCGAAGCGGCCGCATCCAAGCCAGCAACCAGGCTTCGCGTCACGCGACATTTCAGAGACGGATGGGCAATGGGGGAGACACGCGCGAATGTGTAGTTCATGAAAAATTCACGATCAAAACCATGGCAATCTTGTCAGAATCGGTTGACTACCAGCGCTTTGTTGGGTCGTCCCTTCGATGCGCAATCGCGTGGGTGTGTCCCGAATGTTTCTTCGTACTGTCACCGGCCGCGGCGTCTCCGGCTGGTAGACCGCCGCCCGTGACCTTGCTTCACACGGCAGGACACGGATGTGTTTATCATGGAGAATAAGAATGTTCCCGACCAATCGGTCGCTTCTGGCGACGGCGTCGCTGGCGGCCCTGCTGACCGCTGGCGTCACCCAGGCTGACGCGCAGACCCGTGTCAACGGCGGCGGCGCCACCCTGCCGTACCCGACCTATCTCGCCGAGTTCACCGACCTGTTCTCGCTGAACAGCACGTTCATCTTCGCCAACGCGAAGGCCTCGACCCCGGTATCGTACTACGGCGCGGTCGGCTCGGGCAAAGGCACCGCTGGGTTCCTGAACAACGACTACACGCAGCTCAACGGCGGCGCGGTCGGCACCTACAAGAACGGCACGACCGTCGTGTCCGTCCCCGCTCCGGTGTTCGCGTCGGGCACGACCGTGCATTACGGTGCCAGCGACGGCATCCTGACCTCGGCGCAGGTCAGCGCCTACAACACGAGCCCCGGCCTCGGCACCACCAACGGCCCGCTGATCCAGCTGCCGGCCTTCGGCGTGCCGGTGACCGTCGCGTTCACCGACGGCAGCGCGACCGCCGTGACACTGAACGACGACGACGTCTGCGGCATCTTCTCCGGCAAGCTCACCAACTGGAACCAGACGTCGGCCTCGGCGAGCGTTCCGGCCGGTCCGATCACCGTGGGCTTCCGCGGCGACACCAGCGGCACGACCTTCTTGTTCAGCAACCACCTGGCGAGCGTCTGCACCACCGGCGCGTCGGGCAACTCCAACGTCACGTTCGTCGGCGCGAACAACTTCTCCGCCAACTTCGCGAGTCTTCCGGCCAACTTCGTCCCCGGCACCGGCAATGGCGGCGTGCAGGCGAACTACCTGGCAATTCGCGCCGCGAGCAGCGGCAACCCGGTCGTGATCAACAGCAGCTACGTCAACAGCGCCGGCGCCACGGTGCCGGTGACCCGCACGATCACCAATTCCTCGCAGGTCGCCTATCTCGGCCCGGACTATACCAGCATCGCCCCGAACGCCGGCAACTATAACGCCAACGTCCGCGTCGCCAGCCTGCGCAACCGCAACAACGGCACCGCCTATCTGCCGAACGTCGCCAACACCACGACGGCGCTGTCGACCTCGGCGGCTCCTCCGAGCACGGCGGCGACCGCCGCGAACCCGACCCTGTGGGTTCCGGTCACGCCGAACCCGGCCGCTGGCTATCCGATCGTCGGCTTCACCAACCTGATCGTCAGCCAGTGCTACAAGAGCGCCACCGTGACGAACGGCATCAAGGCGCTGCTGCAGAACCAGTACAACAACAACGGCTCGTTCGCGACCGACATTGCGAACAGCGGCTTTGTCAAGGTCCCGAACGTCGTCTCGGCCAACTACGTAACCCGCATCAACGGCACGTTCCTGGCCAACACCTATGGCTACAACCTCGACATCGGCAACAAGACCCGCTGCAAGACGGGCGGCACCACCGGCACCTACGCCGGCCGCTGATCGCTTCGTCGTTCTGGCCTGAACCGAGGGTGGCGGCAGCGATGCCGCCACCCTTTGCGTTTGCGGACGACAGGATGCTGCTTGTCGAGGAAGGTCATGACCGGCCTCCTCCGGGATGGCCCGTCATGTATCCTTCATTGGCCGCTCGAGCGCAGGTCAGCGGGTAGAACTCCGCTCCGGGGATCGGCGTGACGAACGGCGCGCTGATCCAATTGCCGGTGTTCGGCGGCCCGGTCACCGTTGCGTTCAATGACGGCAGCGTCACCGCCGTGTCCTGAATGACGGCGATCTCTGCGGCATTTTCTCCGGCACGTTGACCAATGGCGGCAGCGATGCCGCCACCCCTGGTTGGTTGTGATGCTTGCGAGACCGTTGCTGACTGGCGTAGCGCGGGGCGAGTTGAATGCCGCGTTCAACCAAAATTCTTTGTCTTCATGAAACACTGCATGATTACAACCAACCTTCACATCGGGCATATGACAATGCCGCGCCAGATCGGCTATAGTGCTACGAATGCGTCGGACGTGCGGGGGATGGGATGAGCATTTCGTATCTGGTGCCGGGAACGGGAACGGACGGCACCCAGTTGTGGGTGTTGACAGTCAATGACGATGGCACGTCGAGCGCAACCGAACGGGTGGATTTTTACCCAGGCAGCACGCTGTCGGCATTTTCCCCGCTCGCAAGCGGTGGGACTGTCGTCAATCCCTACTTCACCGAGTTTGGTGGGGGGTTTTTGTTTGTCGGCACCGGCCTTGCAGACGAGTCAGACCCCACAAGTCCCAACTACGGAAAGATAGCCGCCGACGGGAGCCCTTCTGGTCGCGAGCTGTGGTTCACAGACGGCACTGCCGCCGGAACACATCTTGTCTACGACATCTTCACAGGAACATACGACGCCTATAATCCCTCGTCATCGCAGAATGTAGCAGTCGGCAATAGTTCGTTCGACGGACCGAATCTAAAAATCCTTTCGATTGACGCGAGTAGTGCATTGTTCGTTGCTCGGAAAGATAGTAGTTCGTCTAATACGTACTTATTCGGAACCGACGGGACAGCGTCAGCCACTCAGCAGATTACCTTCAATAATTTGTATAACCCTACAAATCTCACGCTGGTAAATGGCCAGGCGCTGTTCACTGCAGTCGTTAAGACCGGGTCCAGTTACGCTTCTTATGCTTTTGTGACGGATGGGACGTCTGACGGCACCCAGAAGATCAGCACGGAGTCCGGCGTCAACAGATTCGCGGTGACCGAGAGTGCATCGGGTGGCCAAGAGGCCTTTTTTACGGGCAGTGATGCCCAGTTATGGGTGACAGACGGTTCCAGCGCAACGAAATTGACAACTGGTGCTCAGGTCGTTCCAGACGCAGCTGTCTTAGATCTAGGTGGTGGTAGTCATCTGTTTTTCAGCCAGCCTAATCAAGCCCTTGTTCAGCTGTGGGTGACAGATGGGACTTCTGCCGGCACGTCGCAGCTGCGGGGTGACCTTGGATCTAATCTGACCGGTGTTGCTGGAACCTTGCTACTCCCATCCGGCAATAGTGAAGCTTTTTTTCAGGTTACTCTAGCCAACGGGGCCACATCACTCTTTGTGAGCGATGGGACGTCGGGCGGAACACAAGCTGTGGCCTCTTGGGCGGGCGCTGTAAACTTTGCCGCGGCGACCAGCGGTTCGCACCTGTTTTTCGGGACGGCGGATGGTTCAGGCAATGTCGGCCTGTCTGTAACGGACGGCACCATCAGTGGCACGCGACAAATTGCTGCCGCAGGTGTAACCTCTGTATCCTCCGGACCCAACGGAGGTGCCGTTTTTACCGAGATCGTAAACGGCTCTACCATTTTGTATATTACAAATGGAACCGTTTCTGGAACTCATGCGCTCACGAGCCCTGGCCTAGTCAACTTTAGCGAAACGGTTGTCGGAAATACCGTCTTCTTCACGGCCGACGATGGCGTCTATCCGGCACCCGTTACCACCAAACTATTTGCAGCCGGACTTTCAGGTAGCGCCGTCCAACTCAATGTCGGCAACGATACGGGCTTTTCCGACTTCTCTGTGTTGGGCGACCGGCTCTTCTTCAACGCCAGGAACGCGGGTGGCGTCACGGAGTCCTGGATTTCAGACGGGACGCAAGCGGGCACGCACATCGTCCAGGGCGGCGTCGTCACCGTCGGAGCTGGTGCCACCCCGTTTAACGCCCCCCTCCCCTGCTTTCTCGCCGGCACTCGCCTGCGCACGCCTGACGGCGACACCGCCGTCGAATCCCTCCGCGAGGGCGACCTCGTCCTCACCGGGTCGGGCCAGACCGCACCGATCATCTGGATTGGCCAGCGCGAGGTCGATCTCGCCCGGCATCCCGCCTCCTCCCGCGTCGCTCCAGTGCGCATCCGTCGCGGCGCGTTCGGCGACAACCTTCCCTCACGCGACCTGCTGCTCTCGCCCGATCATGCGGTCGCGGTCGACGGCGCTCTGATCCCCGTGCAGCACCTGATCGGCGGCGACGGCATCGCGCAGGAAACGCCAGACCGCGCGCACTACTTCCATATCGAGTTGCCGGTGCACGACATCGTGCTGGCCGAGGGGCTGGCAGTCGAATCCTATCTCGACACCGGCAACCGAGCGAATTTCTCCGACGCCGAGGGGCCGATCACCTTGCACCCGGATTTCTGGGCGCTGCACTGGGACGGCGCCTGCGCGCCGCTGGTCGTCGCCGGGCCGCTGGTCGAAGCGGCGCGGGCACGATTGCACGCCAGGGCAGAAATGGAGCTGCGGGCGGCCGCCTGATCCGTCGGCGCGCGAAAGCCCTCTCCCGCACCGCGGGAGAGGCTCGCCTCTACTCCCCCGACTCCCAGGTCAGGACCCGCCACGGCTTCGGGTTGCTCCCGTCCACCGCGGCGATGCGCACCACGGCGCGGCGGACGAAGCGGCCGCCGCCGGGATCGACCGCCAGCGCCTCGATCGCGGCGACCAGCACACGCGTTCGGGGATCGCCGATGCGCGCGAGATCCGTCACCGTCCCGCTGGCCCGCAACGCCGCGATCACCACCGGATCGGCAAGACGCGGGTCGGGCTCCAGCTCGTTGAACACCGAGACATGCGGCGACAGCGCGGCCAGCACACGCGGCGTCATGCCGAGCACCAGCCCCATCTCCGCGACACTGCGGAACGGCTTGCCGGTCGGCGCATAGGCGAGGCCGGCGGCGCGATACCTTGCGGCGATCGCCGGCAAGTCCTCGGACTCCATGCGCCATTGCTCGATCGCGCCGACCAGCTTGCCCGGCTCGGCGCCGACCTGCCGCAACAGCGCGGCCATCAGCGCGGTGGAGGAGGAATTCGGGTTGATCCGCCCGGCATGATCCTCGATCCGCACCTCGGCCAGAGCGCCCCCGACGCGCACCTCACGGACCCGCCCATCGGCCGCCCAGGCACCGGATGACAGGCGGAAGATCGCGTCACGCACCGCGCCGTCGGCCACCGATTCGGCGCGGGCGGCGCTGCGCAGATTGGCGGCCAGCCGCGTCTCGAACCGGCCGGCGGCGCTGAGCTGCGTGCCGATCAGCGTCAGCAGCGGGAGCGACCACAGCACGACAAGAAGCGCGAAGCCTCGCTCGCGGCGTTTCATTGCGGACGCTCGCGCATCGGTGCCGCCAGGATCGGCGGCCAGTCGCGTTTGCCGCCGACCGGGCGGATGGTCACTCGCACCAAGGCGGGCAACGACTCCACGTCCGTCCAGCGGGGAACCCACGCTGGCCCGCCGGCCCGCCAATAGGCGAAGTCCACGTGATCGACGCCGCGCAGCAGCTCCTGCTCGCGCGGCGGGGCCGTCTCGCCGCCCGGGAAATGGGGCCGCCACCGCAGCACCAGCCGCCGCTTTGCGTCCACCCCCAGCGACACGTCGGCGGTGCGCGCGGCGAGTCCCCCCGCGGCGTCGGGCAATTCGGTGGTGAAGGCCAGCGTGTGCGCTTCGGCGAGCAGCAGCGGCGGCTGCAGCGACAGGCCGGGGTCCATTTGCGCGATCAGCCGGCGCAGCGCGCGATCGACCGTGTCCATGTCCGATTCCGGCGCGGTCAGCCGGGCCTGGGTGCGCCAGAACGCGAGCTCCAGGCTAAGCCCTTGCGTGAGGCTCACGAACAGCGCGCCCAAAACGACGAGCGCCACGACCACCTCCAGCAGGGTGAAACCCCGCGCACTCACGGTGCGGCCAGTGCCAACCGTGTGCTGTCGAGCGTCACCGCGCGTCGGCCGCCGCCGCTTTTCCAGCTGACGGTGACCTCCACGTCATACAGCGTCTGCGTCGCCGGCTTCGCGCCGGGCAGGTGGTTCGCGGCGCTGCGGGCATCGACGCCACTCGCCCGCTCGGCGATCCGGGTGCGCCAGGCATAGCCGCCGCCGTCGTCCCCGTGGCGCTCGCCGGCGACCAGGCCGCCGGCGTCGAGGGCCGCAAGGCGGGAGCGGGCGCGCACGACGGCGTTCTGCGTGTCGCGGGCGATGCGGGCGGCGGACAGGGCGGTTACGGATCCGTCGACGATGACGGCGAGGCAGATCGCGGCAATGGCAAAGGCGATCAGCACCTCCAGCAAGGTGAAGCCCGACGCCGGATCAGGCCGCGCGGCCACGTGCCTTCTCGGGCAGCACGAACGTCGCCACGAAATGCAGCAGCGGATTCTCCAGCTCGGCGCGGGCGGCCGACGCCGCGCGCTCCGCCCCGTCCCCGGTCATGTACCGCCGGCGATACGGACCGGTGCGGAAGAACGGGTTGGGATCGAGATCCTGCGGCCCGCCGGCGACGAGGTAATGCGCGAAGGGATCGCGATTGGGCCCGATCCTCGCGCCGTAGGCGGCGAGATAGAATTCCACGTCGAACAGCGGCAGCGGACTAAACCGCTGCGACCGGCGATGCGCGAGGTAGTGCGCGAGCGGCGAGCGATAGGACGGTATCGCGTAGGTCGTCCGGTACCAGGTCGGATCGAACGACAGGCTGGGCCGAGCGCCCGCCGCCTCGCCGATGAGCGCGTAGTGCGTAAGAGGGTTCTGCGCGAGCCCGCCCTGCGTGGCGGCATACCAGTCGGGGTTGAAGAACGGATTGGGGTAGCGCCGCTCCCGCCATCCGGATTCCAGGAAGTGCGTGACGGGATCGAGCTTTGCCTCGCGTACATCGGCGTTCTGCACGAGGTAGAAATTCTCGTCGAACAATCCGCACCGGCGCAGAAACTCCGGCTCCGGCAGCGGCAGGCGGCCTTCGCCTCGGCCCATTTCGAGGAAATGCAGGAACGGGTCGATCGCCGCCGAGGCCACGTCCGGGTATTTCCCCAGGTAGAACGCCGCGTCGAAGCCCGCATGGGGACTGACCGCGCCGGCGTGGCGACGGGTCAGGAAATCGGCCAGCGCATTTCTCAAGGGCGGCACGTCGTGTCGCGCACGATACCACACGGGATCGAACCAGGGCGACGGGTGCTCGCCCGCCGCCTCGCCGCGCCGCAGATAGTGCAGCGCGGGTCCGGCCGGATCGTCGAACGCCTCCGGCGCGTGGTCGCGGTAGAAGCCGAGATCGAAATAGGGATTGGGGGCGCGCGCCTCCCGCCAGCCGGCGGTGAGGAAGTGGTCGAGCGGATCTTGGCCGGACGCCGCGACGTCGGGGTTGGCGCGCAGATAATACGCGGCGTCGAACAAGCCGCTCGCCGACAGTTCGTGGCACTCGTCGGTGGTGACGCTCATCAGGGGCCGAACCCGAGAACCTCGACGGTGATGATGCTGTCGGAGGATTTGCGCTGTTTCTGCGCCGTGGCGAGTGCCGCTTGCTCGGCGCCGCCGGCGGCGGCCTGGGCGGCGGTCAGGGCGCCGAGGTTCGGCACGGCGACGACCGGCACGCCGGTGGTCTTGCCCTGCACTTGGATGTTGGCAGCGTTGACGATGGTCAGCGCCGCGAGGTTGGCGTTGCCGGAGACGCGGATGCCGGCCTCGCCCGCGTCAATCACGCCGAGTGGCGCGATGAGGTCGACGTCGCCGGCCGCCACTTCCGGGATCGGGTTCAGTGTCGCGATGCCGGCGCCGGTGGTCGGCACGGTGGGCGAGAGCAGAACGGTGGCGAAATCATCGTAGAGAATCTGTTGCGGCGCGGAGACGACGGTGGTTTTAGACCCGCGGCCGGCGTTGATGTCGCCCTGCGCCGCCCAGATGGTGATGCCGCCGCCGAACGTGGTGAACACCCGGCTCTGGCCCAGCAGGACGCTGCCGCGCGAGAAGATGTCGACATCGCCCGACCCCTGGGTCAGCAGGCCCGCGTCGGAACCCGGAGCTATGCCGGTGACGCCGACGGTGACGCCGCCGCCGGGATCAAGGACGACCACCGCGCCGCCCCGGTCGGTGCGGATCCCGCCGTCGGTGATGATCGTGTTCAATTCGGTGCCGATTGGGGTGCGCCGGGTGGTCGTCCCACTGAACAGCGTCAGCGCACCATCATAGCCATCGCCTGGAAACAGCGTGGCGATCGCCGCGCGGCCGCGCGCGTAGCTGCGGTTTCGCACGCTGGCGGGATCATTGTACTCGCGTCCGCTGAGCCGCAACTCGCTGAAATAGATCGGTGCGAGGAATGTCGCCTGCTGCTCGACCGGCAGCGCCTGGAACGTCGCCAGCGCGTCGGCGACCGTTCCCGCGTAGGCATAGTTCTCACGCAGCCAGTCCAGCAGCTCCGCGTCGTAGGTCTTGGCGACCCGGGTTGCATTGGCCCCGTCACCGAGCGGCGTGCCGCTCACCAGTTTGTTGTCGGGATCAAGATAGCGGGTGCCGAGAGTGGTCCAATCGGGACCCGCCGCGCCGACGCCAACCAGCGTGAGGATCGACGCGCCGCCACTTCGTGATTGCGGGTCAGGGTTGATGACGGTACCGATGCTTTCGAGCACCCCCTGGTTGCCTTGATAGACATTTCGCCCCGCCTGCACGAGCAGCGAGCCGGGCCCGGCGACCTGAAGATTGGCGTAAATGATATCGCGTCCCGCGGAGAACACGGACACGTCGGTTGGCCGGATATTCAGGATGAAGCTGCCAGAGGCGCTGTATGCTTGGAAGTCTGCAGTGTCCGGGGATGACACGACCACATCCGCGCCCACGCCCGGTCTCACGACATCGCGCCCGGCGCGGACCTGGACCGGCTTGGCGGCACGATAGAGGATCGGAGCGCCCGCTACCGTGCTCGGCGGCGTCAGGCGCTGTCCGACCTGGAGCCCAACGATGTCGCCACCCAGTGCGTAGAACCGTATCGGCTCGAGATCAGCCGCGTGCAGCGTGCCATTCGCGGTGTCCCGATCGGTGAAGGCGAAGAGCAACGGTGACGGCACACCGTTCGGATCGGCATTGGTGATCGTGCCACCCGCAAGGCTCGGCGAGGCGTTGTTGAACGCCGGCCGGGCGATGGACGCGACGGCCTCGATCGAGGCCCCGGACATATTGTATGCACGCGCGGTGGCTTGCGCCCCGTTGGACAGATTGTAGATCGAATCACCGGCAAAGAACTCGAGCTGTCCGATCGGCGATGGCGCTAACTCAAACGGGATCGGTGTGTCACTCGGTATTTGCGGCGCGTTGTAGACGCTTCCGGCAATCGCCGTGACGCTCAGGCTACCAGGCAAGTAATAGGCCGACCCTGAGATGGGTGCGTCGTTGACACTGTTCCCGCCAGTGCTGGACGTATTGACGGTGAATGGCGTGACGTTGCCGCCGGAGCTTTGGAGTTTGATGGCAGTCCCGGGCTGCCACAACGAGAAGAAGGTGTTCCCCTTGTCCTCCGAAAACGCGCTTGTGCCGGCCGTCTGATACGTAAACGGCGTGGTGTTCCAGGTCTGTGCCTGCCCGTCTTCGCCGGACAGCGAGAGCACGAGCCGGGTCGGATCGCCGACGCCAGAGAGCACCAGATCACGACGGCTGTTGAGCACGGCGACCGAGTCGCCGAGCACCAGTACGGGGCCGCCGGACCCCGCCGCGAGTTCCGCAACATTTGTCTGCCGCCTCGGATCGCTCGCGTTGGTGTTGAAGTTCAGCGTGACCTGGCCGACCGAGCCGGCGTTTACGTCGATATCGCCGCGCAGATTGGTCCAAGTGCCATACTCGTCGTCGCGGAGGTATGAAGTCGGGTTGACAGCCCCGCCAGCCGTGATGGACAGGCGTCCGCCGCCGGTCTGCACGACTTGGCCATCCACGACTCGGCCGCTGCCGGCCACCGTCACATCGAGGCCGCTGCTGCGAAAAGTCTGTCCACCACTGCCCCGATCCGTCACGGGACCGACGTCACCCCCGGATGCCACTGTGACATTGCCGCCGCCCAAGGTGCCGACGCCGATAAAGCCGATAAGATCAGGGTAGGCGGAATTGCGGACATCGTTTCTGGTGACGTAGGTCCCGTAATTGATCCACCACGCTGTCGGCTGATCTACCGCCGTGCCGCCGCCCTGCCGCCACAAGTAATTGACGACAGCGTTGCTCTCGGTCGCCAAGTCGCTGTTGATGGCAGCGGCGCCGTCATGAATATCGCCCGTGATGTCGCCCTGTGCCGCGAGCAATACGTCGCCGCCGCCCTGCGGATACCAAGCCGTGTAGCCGCTCGCCGCATTGACCAGCGTCTCGTACACGCCGCCGTTCCTGCCCAATACGCTGCCATCGGTGACACCGCGCACCAGGTTGAACTCGTTGCGCCCCTGGTCGAGCGTGTCGACGCCGCCGCTTATCGTGCGGCCCAGATCGGGCGACGGCGTGCCGGCGGTATAGATGCCCCACAGCGACGATTCCGTAAACGAACCGCCAGACAGCAGGTCGAGATCGCCGGTCCCCGTGCGGATCACGCTGAAGGATGGATTGATGCCGACGATGCTGTTCCGACGTCCGAACGTGACGGTGTAGTGCGTGTCGGCGAGGACCGTAGTGCCGCCGTCGCCGAGCGCGCTCTTCGGCAGCAGCGTGCGGCTGTCCGCGGCGGCCAGATCGGCGCCGCTGACCAGCCGCAGCGACCAGGACTCCGAGCCCGCGGGCAGCAGCGGCGCGGCGCCCCAGATTCGGCCCTGCACGCCGCCCGTCACCGGTGCCCTCGTGTTGACCGTGCCCCGGCCCAGCACGAGCGTGGCGCCCGACGGGATCAGGCTGCCGCCGCCCAGCGTCGCGGTGGCGCTCAGCGTCACCGGCTCAGCGAACAGCCCGAGCGAGCCGCCGGCGCGCCACACCCCCGCGGCGATCCGCATCGTGCCGTCACCCTGCACCGCGTTGGTCGCGAAAAGGCTGCCGGCGCCCAGCGTGGCGCCGGCGTCGATCGTCGTGCCGGCCGGAATGATCTGGCCTTTCTCGATGATGGTGCCGCCGGGCGCGGTGATCCGCGCGGTGGCCACCGTCTCGGCCAGCAGAGTGACCGGGGCGGCCAAGACCACGTCCTGCGGCAGGATCCGACCCACGCGGATTGCGGCTTCCACCAGCGGTATGTCGTAGCCGAGCACCACCTCGGTCGCGAGTAACGACGTGCCGGCACGCAGTTGCACCGGCGCCGGCAGGGAATAGGGCAGTACGACGTCGCCCCCGAACGGATCCTGTCCCGCGATCGATCCGGTGGTCGCCCGATACAGCAGCCAACCATTGCCGGACGGGTTGTTCACGGTCGCGCCACGGGCGTTCGTCGGGTCGGCGGGCGGCGCGAAACCATCGGTGACGCTGCCGTTCACCACCAGACTGCCCGCCGCGCGCAGCGTCAGGGTCCCGGGCTCGCCGGAGCCATACGCGGCCGTCTTCTGGGTCGCAGGGTTCAGACTCGCGTAACGCAGGCCCGACAGATCGAGATCGCCGGGGATACAGAGCGCGCCCTCGGGATTGAGCGCGCTGGCGGGCGGGCTGTCGATCTCCACCCCCGGCCGCAGGTGGAATGCGTCGGCATACGGGCCGGCCAGGCCCGCGAGCTTGCTGGCCAGCGTCACATTGAGGCCGCCGCCCGGCAGTGCCGCATCGATGAACCGCGTGTTGGCCGCGTCGATCTGATCCAGGCCGATCAAGTTCGGATCGATCGGGTTGCCATTGGCAGCCAGGTTGGCCTGCACGATCGTGCCGCTGGGCGGCGCCACGTGCGTCGTCGCGTTGACCGCGATCGACCGCGCGCCGCTGACGGTGATCGCCCCGGGGACGAAGATCGCGATGTCGCCGTCGCCGATGCGCGGCGCGTTCAGTTCGACCGTGCCGCACGCGGCCGTTCCGAGCAGACAGCTGACGCCGGGTGCCGCGCTCACGTCGATCACTACGCTCGGCGCGATGCTCAGCGTGCCGGCCGGCCCGGTGGCCGGGCCGCCGGCCGTCAGCACGACGCTCGCGCGGTTCTCAGCGTCGATTGGGGCACCGTAGCTGTCGACCTGTGCCGCCGTCGAATGCGCGTCGAGCACGGCGCGCGCCGTCAGGGTCAGGCCGCGCGCCCCGGCGAGGCGGATGCTGCCGGGACGCGCGCCGCTCGCGTTGACGCGGCCGTCGACCGTCAGCACCCCGCCGTCGACCGAGACGCTTATGGTCCGCGCGTTCAGCAGCGGTGTTGCCGATCCATCCGCCCCGATCACGTCGGCGACCGTGACGTCGCCGGTCTTGATGTCGAAACTGCGCGCACCGGTAATGCCGCCCGCGTTCAGCCTCGTGTTCAGCGCCGTGAAGTCGGGCAGGACGCCGGCCCGGATCGCCACCGTTCCGCCATCGAATCCCGTCGTCGCGCCGCCGGCGATCGCGCCGCCGAGATCGACCGCGCCGGACGCGGCCGTCGCGACCACGCTGCCGGCATTGGCGCCGACCGCCGAGATATCGATCGCGGCGGCCGGATCGACCCGGATGCTGCCGCCGCTGCTCTCCAGCGCGATGGTCCCGCCCGGCCCGGCGCGCATCTGATCGAAAAACGTCTTCTCGTGTCCGGCGACATCCAGCCGCGCCCCCGCGCCGACCGCGATATCGCCGCTCGCGGTGGTGACCAAGCGCCCGCTCGGCAGCACCACCGCGGTGTCGATCGACACGGACGGCGACGTGAGATGGATTTCGGCGCCGAGCGTGGCTGGCAGGCCGGCATAAGCCGCCGCCCCCGTCGGCCGGGACAGGACGATCGCGCCGCCCGCCGTGAGGCTCAGCAACGAGCCGGAGTCACCCGTCAGCAGCGGCGCGGCCAGGCTCAGTGTGCCTCCGATGCCGGTGAAGCCGATGCCGTCCTGTTGGCGATAGACCGCGAGCGAGCCGAGATTATTGCCCTCGATCCGGTCACGCGCCGTGAACTTCACGGTGTCGAAGCCAAACGTCACCCGATCCAGCGTGATCTGGTTGTTGGGCTGATCGTCCGGTGCGTAGCCAAACACGACGCGGTTCGCGCGGATATCGAGCGCCCCGCCGCCGGTCCCCGGTCCGCCGGCCGTCGGGCCGCCCGGCAGAAGGCTGCGACTCGGCACGCTCGCTTTGTCCTCGATGCCGTTCCAATACAGCGTGCCGACGCTGACGACGGCGGTGTCGCCTGCCACGCCGGAGCCGTAGATCGCCGGCGTGTTGAGCACGAACTGATCCAGCGTCGATTCGGTGGCGCCACCATTGGTCGTGTCGAGCGTGACGCCGCCAAGGAAATTCACCGACTTGGCAGCGGTGAGGGTCAGCCGCTGCAACGCCGGCGCGCCGACCGTCGGATCGCCGCGAAGCAGCGTCGCCAGGACCTCCGCACTGAGGTCGAGGCCGGTCGGCAGCGCGCCGGCGGCACCCAGCGCGCCGAGTGCGGCGGCGCTGCCGATATTGGCGCTGCTGGTCGAGAACGAGATGTAGCGTGCACCGAAACGTACCCCCTGGGGCAGGTCCAGGGCGCCCGTCGTAACGAGTCCGATCGAGCCCTCGGTCAACAGGGTGGCGCCAGTCTCGATCGAGATGCTGCCACCCCGTTGCGCCGGCTGGAACCGCAGATAGCCGTTGGACACGGCGACCACGGCGTTGGCCGCACCTTGCACATAGGCATCGACATTGGTCGAGTCGTAGGCCGCGGGGCCGGCGCCGATCGTGTTGACGACCGAGCCTGACTCCAGCGTGACGTTGCCGATCAGGAGAACCTCGCCGGCGCTCAGCGTTGCGCCGTTGCGCACCGTGACTCCGACCGCGCCGTTCGACTGGAATACATTTGCGGGGCCGCCGATCTGACCGGCGGTCGGTGTGTTCCCGTTCGCGAGGAAGCCGCCGATCGAGAGGCGGGGCGCGCCGAGAGCCGACAGGTCGCGCGCATCGAGCGTCAGAAACCCGGGAGTGGACGTCGCGCCGGACGCCACGACTTCGAATTCGGGCTGTGGATCGCCGCTGAAGAAGACGCCGTCGAACGCAGCGGCACCGCCAATCCCGTTCGGCCCCGGCTGGAACAGCGCCTTGCCCGCGAACGAGAATGCGGGGCGATCGGCGGCTTGCCCGACCGTTGGATCGCCGCTGACTGGATCGGTAACAGGACGCCCAGAATACTGGAACAGGAGCAGGCCGCCGTCCGCGGGAATGCCACCGCGTGTCTGGCCAAACAATCGAGATTGCGCGAGGACGAAATCGGTCGGGCTCTGCTCGTCAAACGTGGAGCGGGCGCGCGCCCCGCCGCCCGAAATCAACGTCACCTGCACCGGCATGGCGCTGCGGACGGAGGTATTGGCGATCGTCGTGTATGCGCTGGTGATCACCGAGCCGTCGGCGAAAGCGAGCGCTCCGGCGCTGGTGACCCGCGAGGACCCCACTTCCACTCGGTAGCCGCCCGGAAGGAGCGCGTAGTAGGCTGGCAATAGTGTGTAGGTCCCTGCCTTCAGGCCCGCCGCGTCGTGGTCGAGCACGATCTGCTGGCCGAGAAGCGGCAAGGCACCGCCATAGTTTTCGGCCTGAGTGACGGGCGGTGCCGCCCCTAAACCGGGCTGCGCGTCTGCGACGATCGCATAGACCACGTTTCCGGAGGTGGGCGCAGCCGCCGATGTCGGGTTGAAACGGAGTACCGGGCTCAACAGCGTATCCGTCGATCCACCCCGACCAGTGATAAATCCAGCGCCCTGGATGTTGCCGCCGCCGCTGAGATCGAGCGTCGCCTGCTCGCCGACCGAAACGGATCGACCCGTTACCGTGATGACCGGCTGGTTGAGCGGGCGGCCACTCGTCGTAGCGCCTTGCTCAGGCGTCAGAAGCGCACCGGCGACCCGGTAATTTACGCCGTCCGTGGTCCCACCAAACAGGGTGGAAACGCCGCCAGCGCTGACAGACGTGATACTTCCGGGCAAAAACTCGATTATGTCCGCGACCGAGGCGCCCCCGCCAGGTCCCGAGAAGACGAGGTTGCCGAACGGTGCGCGCACGATGCCGCCCTGCTCGATGGTCGGGGCCTGCAGTTCGAGCGCGCCCCCGATTTCGAGCGGCGGGGCGGGTATCGTGTCGGTGCTGCGACCGATCCGCAGCACGCCACCGGCCGCAAGAGTGCCGCGAACCGAGCGATCGAGCGGAACGATCTGCGCCGCGATGACGGTCAGATCGCCGGCCGTCTGGACGTTACCAGGGCGTACATCGCCTGTGCTGAACAGGCGTGTCGTAGAGAAAGATGGCGCATTGATTGTAGTCGGCTCGGCGTCCGGCCCGTAGGCGATTCCGGTGATCCCGAGTTGGAGGTTCCCACGCAGGAAATCCGCCGAAACCGACAGCGTGCCCGCCATCGTCTCGGAGGCCACGACGCCCCCCGCATATTGGGTCGCGTTCTGGACGATGCCGGAATACAGGAAGTCGCGGCCGATCACGGCATCGAGAGGATTGTAAAGTGGCACGACGCCACGTGGACCCGCGCCCAGCAGGACATAGGGCGCGGACAGATCGACCGTCGCCCCCTTCGTGGTCTGGACCAGAGCGCTGGCCGACACCTCCAGCTTGCGTCCGATGCGAAGGCTGACCGGCCCGTCGAAGATCAACGCGTCGCTGGTGGCAAGTGCCAGGCTGTCGAAGCCGCCGGCCGCGACCAGGCCCGGTGTGATCCGCAGCTGCCCGATCGCCGCCGCCGGGATCGCCTCGCCCGGGGCAAGCACGAGGCCTGCCAGCGCCGACGTCGCGGTCTGGCTGAGCGTGAGGTTGCGCGGAACCAACAGGGCCGGGTCGATCGTTGGGGGCGTCGCGTCGCTGGTCGCGGTTGGGATATAGATTACTGGAGTCTGCAACGCCACGCCCAGCGTCCCGCCCGCCGCTTGTGGCCCACCGCCGGCGGCGACCAGCGCGCCGTCCAGCGCCGCGCCGACCGCGGAAGCGATGACGATCGTGCCGCCGTTGCCCGCGAACAGCACAAGGCTCTGCTGCTGGCCCGGCCGCAACTTGTTGCACCGCGGCTCCAGTCCAGCCAATTCGTCGACAATCACGGCCCCGGCCGAGGCATCGATCACCGCGCCGGGCCGGATCGCGACAAACCCGGCGGCCGCGGCCGGCAAGGCGATGGTGGTCGTGGCATCGGTCGGGAGCGTGCCCGACCCGCCGATCGTCACCGAGCCGCCATTGGCCGCAACCGTGGTGCTGTACGTCCGGCCCTGCGTGTCGAGCGCCGAGACGGCGCGCCCGGCGACATCGAGGCGGCTTGCTTCGCCAAGCCAAACCGACAGGCCACGATCCGGAAACGGCGAGGCGGACACGGTCGCATCGCTCTTGACGCGCGCGTTTTGCAACAGGGAAATCGCCCCGCCCGGCGCGGAGATCGTGCCGAGCACCGTCAGCTGCGCGTTCGTCGTCTCCAGCCGCACGGATTGCAGCGCATCGACCGAAATAACCGCGCCGCGACCGATGCTGATCGGACCTCCCAGGGTGCCGTCCTGGGTCGGGATGGCCGATTGGAGCACGAGGCTCGTGCCGACGCGTTGCCCGATCCGGGCGCGCTGCGTGTCGAACGTGTAGAGCGGCGGCAGCATCAGCGGCAGCGCGTCTGACGGATCGCGGCCAGTCGGGACCGAGCGGTCGACCAGGGCGAGCTGATAGGTCGGGGCGGCCGCCGCCAAAGTCGTGCCGTCGGTGACCGTGAGGCCCAGGTGCCCGTTCAGGATCACCGTGCGGAAGCCAAGTTGCGCGATGGCCGGCGTGAGCAGCAGGGTGCCTTCGTGCGGTGTCTCGGCCGAAGCGCCGACGCGGATTGAAGGCGCGCCGATCGACAGCGTGCCGCCGGTGGTCACCGCGAAGCCGCGCAGCGCGCCGTCGAGCGTGAGCGCGACGACCGGCTCGACTGTTCCGATCGGCGTGGCCGTGACGCCCTCCGGGAGGGGGATGACCCGATTGCTGATCGCGCCCAGATTCGGGGTGTCGGCCTGCAATGTCAGGCTGCCGGCCATCCCGCCGCTCGCGACACCGGTGGGCGACAGCGCAGCGCCGGCCGAGACGTCGATCGTGCTGCCGGCCGCCAGCACGACTGATTGCGCCGAAATCAGCGAGACCGATCCGCCGTTGATGAAACCCGTGCCGGCGCGGTCTTCGGTCGGATCGGCGAGAGCGTTGACCCACAGTCCCCGCACATCGATGGACGCGCCGGCGTGCAGCGTGACCCCCGCCTTGCCGTCGAGCTGAAGTTGCTGTGGCCCGCCGTCCAAGGCTTGACTTGTCAACCCGTCGCGCACGACGACCGAGCCGGCGCGGGCGATGATGCTCCCGGCGAGGTCGACGACCGGCGCGATGATCGAAATGGTGCCGCCCGGCGTGAAACTCGCGGTGTTCAGCACCGCCACCTTGCCCGCGGTGACGATGGTCAGGCTCGCGAGCCCGGAGTCCGAAATCTGCCGCGGCGTCAGCCAAGCCGTGTTGAGCCGTGCCGCGGGCACCTCGTCCGCGGCGGTCAGGATACCCGCCAACGATGCGTCGGAGTCCGCAATTCGGACATCGATCGCCAAAGGCTGCTGCTCCAGCCCTAGATTGTTAGGATTTGATATCTTGAGCTGGCCGCCGAGCGGGGCGGCCGATTGCGGCACGGAATAGCTGTCGGTGACGTTCGACGGGCGGGCGGCGACTTGGCGCGGTCCGGTGACCACGCCGCCCGACAACTCGCCATCGAGAATCGCCGTCGTCGCCTGGATCAGGATCTCCCCGCCGTCGCGACCGACCGTGTAAGCGGTCTGGAAACGTTGCGCTGGCGCGATGAGCACGCTGCGGTATGTCTCGGTCACGCCCCAGCGCGGGTGATCGAGCGTCTGGCCGCCATAGACGCCAGTGTAGAGCAAATCGGCGGGTGCCGTGGAGGCATTATACAGGTGGCCGTCCCGCCCGATCAGATAGCTGACCCCGATTTTGCCGGCCTGGTAGTTGATCGATCCCCCGGCGACGTTCAGCACCGACGTCGGCTGCGCGATCACCTGGGGGCTCGCGATCTGGATCGTCCCGCCCACTGAAGCCCATTCGGCGATGCCGTGCTGCGACGTCCCGAGATAGCCGCCGACCTCGAGCAGGCCACCACGGGTATAGTAGCGGTCATCGGGATAGCCGCCGGCACCCGCCGCGATCAGCACGAGGTCGTTGACGTTCAGTGTGACGTTGCTGCTGTTCAGTCTGCCAGCGTCACGGTTGACCGGCGCGTCGCGCTGCTCGAATCCCTGAATGTTGACCACGACGGCATTGGCCGAGGCGGGAAGCGTCACGCCCACCACGCCGGAGGTATCGATCGCCGCGCCAGCGCCGATGAAGACGCGGCGGCCCGCGCTGATCGCCACCCGCCCGCCCTGCGCCATCGTGAGCGACCCGCCGGCGAACTCGGCAAGCCCACCCGTGGTGATCTCGATGCGCGACTGATCCAGTCGGTCCGACAGCGGGTTTGCGCCGGGTAGTGTGGCGCTCGCGTTCGATTGATCGATGAGGCCATTTCGGCGCGAGTTGAACGCGGTCGCCGCACTCCCGTCGATTTGCACGGTCGTGAGGCTGTCCGCGCCGAGCGTCACGCTGCCAGGATCGTCGTCTGGGCCGGTGTCGGTCAGCAGATGCACCGTGCCGCGCTGGTTGACCGATGTGGTCGAGACCACGACGCCATTCTGCGCGACGTGCCGGCCGACCAGCGAGACATCGCCGGTGGTGGCCATGATCAGGCCGCTATTGCTCACTGACCCGACGCCAGCGGCGACCATGACCTCGGTGCCCAGGGTGGTCGAGGTGCGATTTCCACTCAGCGTGCCGTCGGCATTCTGGGTGACGCTGTAGCCTTGCTTGAGGATGAAGTCCTGGCCGGCGGCCAGCACGGTCTGGCCGGCCGGCGTCTCGATCTGCCCGTCGTTGCGCACGCTGCCGCCGAGCAGGATGACCGAGCCGCCGCCGGTCAGCACCGACGTGGCGGCGGCCGTGCGGATCTGCGCGCCCTGTTCGACGAGGATGCCTGCCTTCGCCGACGCCCCGGTGATCGATGGCACGACCACGCCGTTGCTATCGGTGCCGCTGTAGATCCCGTTGGCCGTAAGCTGGGTATCGCTCACGTCCGCGGCGGCCGCCAAGAGCGCGCCCACGCTGACCTGCGAGGTTCGGCCGAAAATGATCCCGTTTCGGTTAAGGATGAACACCTTTCCGGGCGCCGTGATGCTGCCGAGAATCTGGCTCGGGTTGGCGCTCGGGTCGGTGACCCGGTTGACCGCCACCCAGCCGGCCGCATTGGCCCCGCCGGCGCTTTGGTCGAACGCGAGGGTGGTGCGCGCGCCGACGTTGAAGCTGCGCCAGTTCAGGATCGCCTGCTGCGCCGTCTGCTTGACGGTCACCGTTGGCTGATCGGTGGCACCCGTCTGCACCGGTGCCAGAGCGTTGCGCCAGCCGGCATCGGCCACGAGACCGCCGGACAGGAGGCCGTCCGGCACGGAAGCCATGTTGCCGCGCAGCCTCGCCTGAGCCTGCAACTGCGCGGCGCTTCTGATCCCGGCCGCCGCCCGTCCCATGTTGGCCAGCGACTGGCCGACATTGCGCAGCGACGCGGCGGACGCGGCCGAGGCGGACGCGCCGGCGGTCGAACGCGCCGCCGCCGCGCGCGCCGCGAACCATGCCGGGGAAAAGGTGCGCGGGCCGTCCGCCCACGCCGGCTGATTGATCGCGATCGCACTCGCGCTCGCGCCCAGCAGCAGCGCCACACGAAGCAGGGATCGGCGCGGCGGCTTGAGCTGTACAGTCATGTCGCAACAATTACCTGGTAGAACAGATGGCTGAGGCGAGGCTTAACACGACGACGAGATGGCATCCAGGCGAACAACATTGCAGAATTGTGACATGCTGCTTCGGCGTGCGTCGCGCGGGGCGGAAGTATCGCCGCTAGGCAGTGCGGGCGTCCCGTGGTAGCCGGCCTCATGACCTCCGACATTCTCAGCAGCGGTGATTCCGCGCCTCCCTATGCGTTCGAGGCCTCGCAGGACATGGCCGGATGGATGCACGAGCAGGCGGTCGCGGTGGCCATCACCACCTATCAGATCGGCAAGTTGTTCATGGTCGGCGCGTCGAGCCCGACGCGGCTCAGCGTCGCCGAGCGGACCTTCGCACGCTGCCTCGGCATCGCGCGCGCCGGCAACGGATTCTTCCTTGCCGGTCAGAACAACATCCTCCGATTCGAAAACGTCGTGCCAGCGGGGCAGGAGTTGCAGGGCCACGACGCGGTCTTCGTGCCACAGGTGTCCTGGTACACGGGCGACGTGTTCGCCCACGACGTCGGCGTCACGGGGTCCGGCCGCCCGATCTTCGTCAACACGATGTTCTCGTGCCTCGCCACGGTCGATGAGACCGCGAGCTTCCGCCCCGTCTGGCGGCCGCCCTTCATCACCGCGCTGCAGCCAGGCGACCGCTGCCACCTGAACGGCCTCGCGATGCTGGACGGCCGGCCCCGTTATGTCACGGTTGCTGCCCAGACCGACACACCAGGCGGCTGGCGCGAGAAACGGGCGGGCGGCGGCTGCGTCATCGACGTGGAGCGCCACGAGATCATCACCACCGGACTGTCGATGCCGCATTCGCCGAGGCTGCATGACGGCCGGCTGTTCCTGTGCAATGCCGGCACGGGAGAGCTGGGCGAGATCGAGCTGACAACTGGCCGATTCCAGCCGATCGCCTTTTGTCCTGGCTTCGCCCGTGGCCTTGCGCTGCATGGTGATTTTGCGTTCGTCGGCCTGTCTCTGCCGCGCCAGAGCGACGTGTTCAGCGGCTTGCCGCTCGACGATCGGCTGAAGGAAGCAGGGCGAACGGCGGAGTGCGTGATCCAAATCATCGACCTTCGCAGCGGAGCGCTCGTCCATTGGCTGCGCATCGGCGGCGCGGTGCGGGAGTTGTACGACATCGTCTGCCTTCCGGGCCTGCGCACGCCGATGGTCGTCGGCTTTGCGCAGGGCCAGATCAACCGGCTGATTACCAGCGGCCCGGCGCTGCCGCTCGAGTCACTCTACGCCCCATCGGCGCTGGCCGCCTGAGAGCGTAGCGCCAAGTCTTAGGCGAATTCGCGCCAACGCTGCATCCACTTGCCCGACACCGTGGTGTCGAACGCCTTGTCCGATAAGCCGCGCTGGATCGCGTAGGCGCGGCGCTGGGCGGCCGCCCACTCATCCCAGTCGACCGTGAACGATGGATCGCTGGCCTTGCGCATAACGATCACGCCGGACCCGCCCTCGTCGCCGCTTGGCAGTTTCGGATCCTGCCAACGCAGATCGACGCTCCAGCGCACCTTGTCGGAGCGGTTCTCCAGCGAGCGATGGGGGATCAGCTGATTGAGGAACAGCACCGAGCCGAAGGTCATCTCGCAGGTGACGAGATCGCCGGGCGGCAGGTCCGCCTCGTCGATGTAGAGATACCAGGATTTCTTGTCTCCGACCGCGTTCTCCAATCGGTGGCGCGCCACGCGAGCGGGCTTGTGCCCGCCCCGCAGCACCTGCAACCCGCCATTGATCGCGTTGGCGTCGAGGAACGGGATCCACGCGGTCGGCTGCAATGTCGTCTCCGCCCCGTCGCTGAGATAGGCGGTGTCCTGATGCCACGGCACGGTCATCAGCCGGGTGTCCGGCGTTTTGGAGCGGATGTTCCAGACCGGGTGGCCGGCGATGTCGGCACCGATGAACTGTTCCACGATGTCGAGCAGTTTCGGCGACGACCAGAGATGGGCAAGTTTCGGCCCGAGCTGGCCGCGGGTGTGGATCAGCACCGCCGCCCCTTTGAAGTCGCGTTCGAGGCAGGTCAAACGCTCAAAAAAGCTCCGGTCGGCGTATGTCTCGGTGATCTTGCCGGCGTCGCGCAGATCGCGGGCGAGGTCGTCCACCAGGCCCGAGATCTCGTCCATGACCGGCTGCAGCTCCGCCGGCGTGAACAGGTCGGGCACGATCAGGAACCCATCGTCGCGATACTGGTCGACCTGTCTCGCCGTCAGCGGCATTTGCGTCCTCCATCGCGTGCTTTGGCGTTCCCGGCGGGATTCGAACCCACGGCCCCCAGATTAGGAATCTGGTGCTCTATCCGGCTGAGCTACGGGAACTCGGAGCGGTAAATAACAGGGTTTCCGCACCCCTGCCAAATGCGCGGGGCAGGCCCGATCAAGCAAAGATTGTCACGCCTGCCGCGGTCGCGGCCGGCACCAGCCCGGTGTCAGGAATTACGAGAGCCCGGAATGCGTGGGCCGCGGACACGATCTTGGCAGCCGGCTCGCGGTGGCCACCCTTCAAGCTGGCCGCCATGCCGTGCCGCCCCTATCTTGCACCAATGTCCGAGGTCCTGGCCCCGCCCGCCCTTTTCATGCCCAACCGGCAGCCGCCGAAGCAGGCGAGCATACCGCTGCGGGTACAAAGCGAATACGAGCCGGCGGGCGACCAGCCGACGGCGATACGCGAACTCGTGGCCGGCATCGCCGCGGGCGAGCAGGATCAGGTGCTGCTCGGCGTGACCGGATCGGGCAAGACGTTCACGATGGCTAAGGTGATCGAAGCCATCCAGCGGCCCACCCTGATCCTGGCACCAAACAAGACCTTGGCCGCCCAGCTGTATGGCGAGATGAAATCATTCTTCCCGGACAACGCGGTGGAGTATTTCGTATCGTACTACGACTACTATCAGCCGGAAGCCTATGTCCCGCGGACCGACACGTATATCGAGAAAGACAGCCAGATCAACGAGCAGATCGACCGGATGCGCCACGCCGCCACGCAGTCCATCTTGGACCGCAACGACGTCATCATCGTCGCGTCCGTCTCGTGCATCTACGGCATCGGCTCGGTCGAGACTTATGCCAAGATGGTCGTGAAGCTCGATGTCGGCGGCAAGATCGAGCGAGATCGCCTCGCCCGCGCGCTGGTGGAATTGCAATACCGGCGCAACGACGCGGCGTTCCAGCGCGGCACGTTCCGGCTGCGCGGCGACACGATCGATGTCCATCCCAGCCACTACGAGGACCGCGCCTGGCGGGTCACGCTGTTCGGCGACGAGATCGAGGCGATCAGCGAGTTCGACCCGCTGACCGGCGAGGTCACCGCGACGCTTGCGAGCATCACGATCTATGCCAACAGCCACTATGTCACGCCGCGCCCGACGCTCACGCAGGCGGTGTCCGACATCCGCATCGAACTGCGCGAGCGGCTCGACGAGTTCACGGCGGGCGGCAGGTTGCTGGAGGCGGAGCGGCTGCAGCAGCGCACGACCTTCGATCTGGAAATGATCGAGACGACCGGCTCGTGCAAGTCGATCGAGAATTACTCCCGCTATCTCTCCGGCCGCCGCAAGGGCGATCCGCCGCCGACCCTGTTCGAGTATCTGCCGGAGAATGCCCTGCTGATCGTCGACGAGAGCCATGTCACGGTGCCGCAGATCGGCGGCATGGAGCGTGGCGACTTCGCGCGAAAATCGATCCTCGCGGAGTTCGGTTTTCGCCTGCCGTCGTGCATCGACAATCGGCCGCTGAAGTTCGCCGAGTGGGAGCGGTTCCGGCCGCAGACTCTGTTCGTCTCCGCCACTCCCGGCCCGTGGGAGATGGAGCGCACCGGCGGCGCCTTCGCCGAGCAGGTCATTCGCCCGACCGGGCTGATCGATCCGGTGACGGAGGTGCGGCCGGTGGAGCGGCAGGTCGACGACCTGCTTGCGGAAGTCCGCGCGACCTCGGCGGCGGGCGGGCGCGTTCTGGTGACCGTGCTGACCAAGCGCATGGCCGAGAACCTTACGGAATACCTGACCGAACACGGAATAAAAGTGCGGTATTTGCATTCCGACGTCGACACGCTGGAGCGGATCGAGATCATCCGCGATCTGCGCCTCGGCGTGTTCGACGCGCTGATCGGCATCAATCTTTTGCGCGAAGGACTCGACATTCCCGAGTGTTCGCTGGTGGCGATCCTGGATGCGGACAAAGAAGGATTTCTCCGCAGCCAGACGTCCTTGGTGCAGACCATCGGCCGCGCCGCCCGCAACATCGACGGGCGGGTCATCTTGTATGCCGACACGATGACCCGATCGCTGCGCTATGCGATCGAGGAGACGGCGCGGCGGCGCGACAAGCAGCGCGCATGGAACGAGGCAAATGGGATCACCCCGGTCTCGGTGCGGCGCGACATCGGCAAGGTCATGCAGAGCGTGTTCGAGCAGGACTACGTCACGGTGGCGCCGGTGGCCGATACATCGGTCTCTAACTTTGTCGGCAAGGATTTGAAGGCGGGCATCGCCGATCTCGAGAAGCGGATGCGCGCGGCGGCGGCCGATCTGGAATTCGAGCAGGCCGCGCGGCTGCGCGACGAGATCAAGCGGCTTGAGGCGCTGGATCTGGGCTTGCCGCCGCCGCCGGCCGCGTCGGCGACCGAGCGGTATTCGACGAAGCGCACGCCGCAGCCGTTGGGGCCGGGCGGCGGGGGGTATGACCCGAGCAAGGTGAAGCGAGGCAAGCGGCTGAGCCGGCCGGGACGGTAGGGGATTTCATATTCGTTCTTATACCGTAACGAATTGGCCGTGCGTTTGGGTGGGGGTCCGGACGGCTTTTCGTGGCGGCCGTCGGGTGGGCCTCGGCGGGCGATGACGGCGGAGGCCTACGCCCCGTCCCGGAGCGGGATTCAATGAGGACCGCCAGGACGCTGGGTCGGGTGGGTCGGACCGCGACGGTTCCGGTTCCTTGGCGGGGGCCGGGGCGGCGAGCGGTCCTGGCGGCGCGTCCCTGACGAGGGCGAGCGGTGCGCCGAGTTGGGATTCCGGCGTATCGTAATTCGACCAGGGACCGCCCCCAGCGCACATCCATCGTCCGATCCGGTCCCGGGAAGGTAGAACTGGTTGCCGTGCCCATGCGACGCCGGGCGCGGGAGCCGGAGCGCTCGGTTCCTGACCAGCCTGGAAACTGAGCAGCAGTCGTTGCAGGCACATCAGGAAGCGGAGGAGCAGATCCTCGATGTTCGGCAACGAGGTGCGGCGCTCCTTCTTTCTCTCCCGCAAATCCGCCGTCGCCGCGCCGAGAAACTCGGTCAGGCTTGGCTGGGCGTCGATGACGGGGGTGGGGGGTCGGTTCATGTATGGTGAGTGTTAGCAGAACTAACAGCGGGAGGCAACATAATTCTCTCGGGTGGCCTGGACGTAGGGCGCGGTCGAGTGGGACGCGGCCCCCACCCCGGCCCTCGCGCCTTTCCTGCATGGGAATCGCGTTTGGTGAAATCCGTTTTTACTCCGTCATGGCCGGGCTTGACCCGGCCCCCCCACGCCACGCCGCATGCACCGGCCTTGCGACGAAAGTGCAGGGTTTCCTGATCAATTCTTACGGACAGCGATGACCGAGGTGCGCGGGTGACCGGGTCAAGCCCCCGGGGCGGTCATGACGATTTGGGGACCTTCGCGCCCGCGTGCGATTTCCTGCGGTTGGCGCGACGTCGGGAGAGCGTTACGTTGCCGCCGCGAACGGGACGACGTGAGGCCGACGATGAGCCGCGCCCTGAAGGAACCCACTCCGCCAGGCATCCTTCGCCGGGACCTGCTCGCGGGCGCGGTGGCCGCCGGAGCCGGAGCGGCGGCCCAGGCCGCGGACCCATCCTGGCCGACGCCGATTCTCAATGATGAGGACCTTGAACGTGCGATCCCTTCCCTGTCGAACTGGGGGCGCTGGGGGCCGGACGACCAGCTTGGCACGCTAAACTTCATCACGGCGCGGACGCGGCTGGCCGCCGCCTCGCTGATCCGGACCGGGCGGGTCGTGCCGCTGGGGCGGGAGTTTTCAACCACCACGCCGGAGCTGCGGAATTTCAACTACAAGATGGTTCGCTACACCGACGCGCTGCCGGAGGAAGCGGGGTGCCTCGACATCCTCGGCATGACCTGCCACGGGTTCGCCGTCACCCATGTCGACGCGCTGTGCCACCTGTTCACGCCCGAGGGGCGGGACGGAATGTACAACGGCTATCCGGTCGACGACGTGACGCAAAGTGGGGCGCGGCGGCTGGGGATCGAGCATGTGGGCGCGTTCGGCATCGTCGGGCGCGGCGTGCTGCTGGATGTCGCCGAGGTCAGGGGCGGTCCGCTGCCGCTGGGGTCGGCGATCATGCCCGAGGATCTGGAAGCGGCGGAGCACTTGCACGGGGTGCATGTCGGCGAGGGCGACATCCTGTTCGTCCGCAATGGCGCAGGACCGCGCAATACGTATCGGCACGGCACCGGGCTGCATGCGGCGTGCCTTCCTTGGCTGCGCGATCGTCGCGTTTCGGTGCTGAGCAGCGATTCCGACAGCGACGCGCATCCTCCGATCCCGGGATTTTCGCGATGGACCGAGCCGATGCATATGGTCGCGTTGCCGTATCTGGGCCTCACCTTGCTGGACCAGGCGGAGCTGGACGCGCTTTCCGCCGCCTGCGCCGAGGAGGGGCGATGGAGTTTCTTCGTCACCGCCTCGCCGTGGCGGTTTCAGGGGGCGACGGGGTCGGCGGTCAATCCGTTGGCGATGTTTTGAGAGGCCGTTTTGTGTTTGTGTGGACAAATGCAACATGATGCGCGAGGCTAGCGAGATGAGAGAAAATACGGCTGCGGCCGAGGTCAACATCCATCTGCGCGCTCGGACGCGGGACAGGGCCATCATCGACCAGGCGGCGGAGTTGGTGGGCGCGAACCGCTCGCAGTTCATGCTGGCGTCGGCGTTTAAGGAGGCCAAGAACATCCTGCTCGACCAGTCGACCATCCATGCCGACACGATCACGCAGGCCGAGGCGGCCGGGATGAGGCGGATGCTGCAGGGCGACGCCCCGTGGGCGCGTGCCTGAGTCGTCGGCGCTTTTCAATCCGCCCACCCTTCTGACTGAGGCGCATGACGGCGCCGCCTTCGAGTCCGGGGAGCGTGCGCTCGACGATTGGCTGCGCCAGCGCGCCTGGAATAACCTGCAAACTGCGGCCAGCCGGACCTATGTCGTCTGTCCGGCCGGCACGTTGACCATCATCGGTTACGCAGCGCTGAGCATGGGACAGATTCTTGCGCAGGAAACCGTCGGCTCAATGCGCCGCAACATGCCGAAACATATTCCGGCCGTCGTGCTCGGGCTGCTGGCGATCGACCTTGCGTGGCATGGGCGGGGACTCGGTCGCGCCATCCTCGCCGACGTCGTGGCGCGGGTCGTACGCGCGTCACAGGAGGTTTCGGCGCGGCTGGTCATCGTCCACGCCATTTCGCCGGCGGCGGAGGCCCTTTATCTCCACCACGGGTTCACGCGCCTGCCCGTCGAGACGCCGACGTTCGCGCTGGATCTCGTCAAGTTCCGGAGATTCGGTAAGGAGGGGTGACAGAGCGGAATGTCCGATCATTGCGACCCGTAGCCAATTGGTCGAAGCTGGCCCCTGGTCGGGGGATTGACGTCCATGCCAGCGTCCTTGACGATTTGGATCGTTATTATAGCAGCTTTTGCCGCCGCTGCCTGGTGGTTTTTGCCGCGATGGCAGGCCAACAGTCTGCGCGACGCAATACCGGACGCCAAGGACCGCGCTGACGTCGAGGACGATTTTCGTAAAACCGTTGGACAACTCATCGGGGGCGCGGCGGTGCTCCTCACTGCGGGCCTCGCTTACTGGCAGACCCAGCAGACTTTGATCGAAACCGCCCGCCAAGCTGAGGCCAGCCGAACAGCGGCACAAGCGCAGACGCAGCAGACCCTGCACGAGGCCCAGCTGAGCCGTGAGGCCGCGGATCGACAATCTGAGCGTAGCGTGGCCGCTTCGCGTGCCCTGACACTCAGTCAGCAGATTTCAAAAGGGTTTGAGGATCTGGGAAGTGGGAACACAATGGTGGTTCTCGGCGGCATCTACGCGCTAGAAGGCGTGATGCAGGCCCCAGAACCGCAGTATCATCGACCCGTTCTGGAAGCTCTGACTGCGTTCGTTCGTGACCGCACGAAGGGCCGCACGCCAACGCCCAATGAATACACAATAACTCCAGAGCAGCCAACAATCGAGCTCGCGACCGCGTTAACCGTAATCGGTCGCCGACCAGACGACCTTGCAAAGGCGGCCGACCTATCCGGCGTACAACTCTGGGGCATGAAATTGAAGGGCGTGAGACTTGCGAACGTCGACCTGACCGATGCGAACTTCGCTGCCGCTGACCTAAGCTACGCAGACTTGAGCGGCGCCACCCTTACTAATGCCTATCTAGTCCGGATGCGTCTCGATCATGTCGACCTGAACCACGCCGACCTCAGCGAGGCCTGGCTCGCTAATGCAACAGTCGACTACGTTGACTTTTCCGGCGCCAAACTAAGTTACACTAACTTAACAAGGTCCGTTCTACGCACATGCAAATTTATCGATACAAGATTCACTTCAACCACCATGACGGACACAAAAATTCTGGATTCTGACCTAAGCACTTCCCACATTCATCAAACGCAATTGAATGAAGCTTGTGGAGACGAGACGAAACTGCCGCCTGGCCTGACCCTTCGGCCCCTTCAGCGGGAAAGGAAGCATTTGCGGCTAGCTGACAAGCACTGTTTACCTGATTGACGCCCGCCAGCCTGCCGCGAAGTTAGCGGCGAGGTCGATGTTACAGGATATCGCGCAGGGCGTGAACGCAACGTCAGAAGGCATAAACCGCGTCGGCCATCGCGGCAGGACGAACATAGGGCCTGAGCCCAGCCCGTCTTACGACATCGACGGAGCCGTCAAACAGCCCCGCAATATAGTCTTTAAGCGCGGCATCCTCATAGACACCGACCGGCGCCGCCGGATCGACTTCGATCATGATATCGATGTCGCTGTCGGGCCGATTGTTCGCCCCGCGCGTGCGAGCCGAACAGCGCCGCGTGACTGACGGCGGGCGCCCGCAAGGCTGCCTCGTTCTCCCGGAGCGTCGCGAGGATGTCATGGTCATTCATCGCCACACTGTAGCAGCAAAACCGTGTTCGTCACGACTTGCCGCGAGCCAAGGCGTAGACCCTCGGCCTTCGCCGAGGGCGGTGTGGACCGGAAAGTCGCGAAGATGTCGGTTTTGGCAGGCCCTCACCCCGGCCTTGGGTCTGCTCTGCGGCCCAAACCCGGAGGGAGAGGGGGAAGGAAGCATGCCTTGCTCTCTCTCACTGTGGAAACGGGCCAGGGCAAGGGCCTACCACTCCGCCTCTCCCCGGTTCCCCAAAGACGCGGCGGGGACTAACTTCCGGCCGCCAAAACCCGGAGCCTCCATGTCCCTCGCCCCTCTGTTCGCCCGCGCCGTCGCCCTGGTCGGCGAGGCGGCCATCCTGGTGCGGCACGGTACGCACACCGCGCACGCCCAGGCCGTCGGCACAGCGCCGGCCATCCCCGCGGCGCGACCGCAAGGCAGCATCCCCACGCTGAAAATGCCGACCGCGAAAGGTTGGACGCTCGGCCAGACCCCAACGGCAGCGCCCGGGCTGAGGGTCAACGCCTTCGCGACGGGGCTGAAACATCCCCGCTGGATACAGACGATGCCGAACGGGGACGTGCTGGTGGCCGAGGCGCTGCAGGAGCCGAGCCCCGCCAAAACCCCGTTTGAATACGCCATGTTCGCGACGATGCAGCGGGCGGCCGCGGTGGGCGTGAGCCCGAACCGAATCACCCGACTGCGCGACGCGGACGGCGACGGCGTGGCGGAGATCCGCGACACCTTTCTCGACAAGCTGAACCAGCCGTTCGGCATGGCGCTGCTGGGCGACACCTTCTACGTCGGTAACACCGATGGCGTGGTCGCTTTCGACTACGCGGACGGGAGGGCGACCGGCCCGGGCCGGAACATCGCGAGCTTCAAGCCGGGCGGCCACTGGACGCGCAGCCTGCTGCCGAGCGCTGACGGGAAGAAACTGTACGTGGGCGTCGGGTCGCTGACCAATATCGGCGACGAGGGCATGGCGGTCGAGGAGGGGCGCGCCTGCATCTACGAACTCGACCTCGCCGCCGGGACGAACAGGATCTTTGCGGGAGGCTTGCGCAATCCGGTCGGCATGGCGTGGGAGCCGGCGACCGGAATGCTGTGGACGGTGGTCAACGAGCGCGACGGCCTGGGAGACGAGACGCCGCCCGATTACCTGACCTCGGTGCGCGATGGCGGGTTCTATGGCTGGCCCTATTGCTACTGGGGGCGGACGGTCGACGACCGGGTGGCGCAGGACGCGGCACAGGTGGCGAGCGCGATCACGCCGGATTACGCGCTGGGCGGGCATACCGCGTCGCTCGGGCTGTGCTGGCTGCCGGCCGGGACGTTCCCAGGGTTTCCGGAAGGCATGGCGATCGGCCAGCACGGGTCGTGGAACCGCAGCAAGCTCAGCGGCTATCGCGTCGTGTTCGTGCCGTTCATGGACGGCCGCCCGGGGGGAGGGCCGCCGCGCGACATTCTCACGGGGTTTCTCGCGCCGGACGAGAAGGTCTCCTACGGGCGGCCGGTGGGCGTGGCGCTCGGGCCGGACCGCTCGCTGCTGGTCGCCGACGACGTGGGTGACGTCATCTGGCGCGTGACCGGACTCCTGTGATCGACGAACGGATCCCCCGAACCGCGCTGGTGACCGGGGCGGCGCGGCGGATCGGACGGGCCATCACTCTGGCGCTCGCGGACGCGGGATTTTCCGTGGCGATCCATCATCGCGCGAGCCAGGCGGACGCGGAGGCGACCGCCGCCATGGTTCGCGAGCGCGGCGCGCGCGCAATGGTGCTGGCGGCCGATCTGGGCGACGAGTCGTCGGTCACGCGCCTGATGCCGGACGCGGCGGCGGCGCTGGGGCCGATCGGCGTGCTGGTCAACAACGCCAGCGTGTTCGAGCGCGACGAGATGCTTGGCGTGACACGCGAAAGCTGGGACGCGCACATCGAGCCGAACCTGCGCGCGCCCTTCGTGCTGATGCAGCGTTTCGCGGCCGACCTGCCGGACGACGCGCGGGGCGTGGTGGTGAACCTGCTGGATCAGCGGGTGCTGTCGCCAACACCGCATTTCGTATCGTACACGCTGTCGAAGATGGCACTGTGGGCGTTGACGCAGACGATGGCGCTGGCGCTGGCGCCGCGCATCCGCGTCGCCGGGATCGGACCCGGTCCGACAGTACCAAGCCCGCGCCAGAGCGATGAGCAATTCATGAGGCAGGCGCGGTCGGTGCCGCTGCGCGAAGCAAGCTCGCCGGAGGAAATCGCACGCGGCGTAATGGCGATCCTGTCGCTGCCGTCGTTCACCGGGCAGGTCCTCCTATTGGACGGCGGTCAGCATCTGAACTGGTCGCCCAGCGGCGGCGTGGTGATCGAGGAATGACACGGACCGTCTTCGTGCGTGGCCTGGTGCTGCCGGCGCACATCGGCGTGATGCCGCACGAGCATGACGGGCCGCAGCGTATTCGCGTGAGCGTGGACTTCACCGTCACCGATCCCGGCGGCGTCGGTGCCGATCTAGTCGAGCGCGTCGTCGACTACGGAACAGTCGTGCAGGTGGTGGAACGAGAAGTCGCGGCGGGCCATGTGCGGCTGGTGGAAACACTCGCGGAGCGCATCGCGGGGGCGGTGCTGATGGAGGCGCGGGTTTTGGCGGTGACGGTCCGGGTGGAGAAGCTCGACATCCTGGCCGAGGGGGCCGTGGTGGGGGTTGAGGTTTTTCGTGGGCGTTGAGGAGGAATCCCACCCCAACCCTCCCCACAAGGCGGAGGGAGCAGAAACCCAGCTCCCTCCGCCTTGTGGGGAGGGTCGGGATGAGGCCCCAGCCTCCCGCGGCGTCGCGGTGATCGAAGCGGCGCTCGCCACCATGCCGCGCAGCCCAGGCGTCTACCGCATGCTCGATGCCAAGGGCGAGGCACTCTATGTCGGCAAGGCGCGAGTGCTCCGCAACCGGGTCACGTCGTACACCCAGATCGGCCGGCTTCCGGAACGGCTGCGTCGCATGGTCTCCGAGACGGCGTCGATGGAGATCGTCACGACGCACACCGAAGCCGAGGCGCTGCTTTTGGAAGCCAACCTCATCAAACGGCTGAAGCCGCGCTACAACATCGTGCTGCGCGACGACAAATCTTATCCGTGGCTGATGCTGACGGAGGATCATCCCTATCCGCAGATCACGAAACATCGCGGCGCGCGCACCCGCCCCGGCAGCTATTACGGCCCGTTCGCCTCGGCCTGGGCGGTCAACCAGACCGTCACGGCGATGCAGCGGGTGTTTCTGCTGCGGTCCTGCGCCGACACGGTTTTCGCCAGTCGCACGCGGCCGTGCCTGCTGCATCAGATCCGCCGCTGCTCCGCGCCGTGCGTTGGGCGGGTGAGCGAGGCGGATTATTCCGCGCTTGTGGGTCAGGCGCGCGCCTTCATGAGTGGAAAAGGCGGCACGGTGCAGCGCGAGCTCGCAACCGAAATGGAGGCGGCGTCCGAGGCGCTGGAGTTCGAGCGCGCCGCGTCGTTGCGAGACCGCATCCGCGGGCTGACGCATGTGCAGGGAACCGGCGTGGTGAACCCGGAAAGCATCGGCGACGCCGACGTGATCGCCGCGCACGAGACGGCGGGCCAGACCTGCGTCCAGGTGTTCTTCGTGCGTGGCGGCAACAACAACGGCAATCGCGCCTTCTTCCCGAGTCACGCCAAGGGTGCCGAGATCGCCGAGGTGCTCGCGGCGTTCATCGCGCAGTTCTACGACGACAAGCCGCCACCGCCCTGCCTGCTGCTCAGCCACGAAGTCCCGGAACAGGACCTTCTGGCCGAGGCGCTGACCTTGCGCGCGGATGGCGGCCGTCGCGTCAGCATCGTCGTGCCCAAGCGCGGTGAAAAGCGCGATGTCGTGGCGCATGCGGAGACCAACGCGCGCGAGGCGCTGGAACGCCGTCTGGCCGAGGGGGCGGGACAGGCCAAATTGCTTGCGGCCACCGCGGAATTGTTCACGTTGGGCGCGCCGCCGGAACGGATCGAGGTCTACGACAACAGCCACATCATGGGCACCAACGCTTATGGCGTGATGATCGTCGCCGGTGCCGAGGGATTCACGCGGCAGGCCTACCGTAAATTCGGCATTCGCGGGCCGATCACACCGGGCGATGATTTCGCCATGATGCGCGAGGTGCTGGAACGTCGGTTCGGCCGCGCGCTGAAGGAAAATCCCGACCCGTCCAGCCTGCCGCCCGGCTGGCCCGATCTGGTGCTGATCGACGGCGGCGCCGGACAGTTGTCCGCGGCGCGAACAGTACTTGCTGATCTGGGCGTCACCGATCTGCCTCTGGTCGCCATCGCCAAAGGACCGGACCGCGACGCGGGGCGGGAGTGGTTTCACGTGGACGGGCGACCGGCGTTTCAGCTGCCGCCGCGCGACCCGGTACTGTATTTCCTGCAGCGATTGCGCGACGAGGCACACCGTTTCGCCATCACCACGCACCGCGCCGGCCGGTCGAAGTCGCTGATCAGCAGCGAGTTGGACGAGATCCCCGGCATCGGCCCGGGCCGCAAGCGCGCGCTGCTGAACCATTTCGGGTCGGCGCGCGGCGTGAAGCAGGCCGGGTTGTCGGACCTGCTGGCCGCGCCGGGGATCAACACGAAGATCGCGCAGCAGGTGTATGCGTTCTTCCATCCCACCTGATCGCCGCTGACGGAGGCCGTCGTGCAGAACACGCATTGGCAAGGCAGCGCGAGCCGGGTCGCGGAGCGCCATGCGCGCGGGCGGGACCCGGCCGTGTTTCGGAGGGCCGTGGCATGAGCCGCATCGCCTGTATCGGCGAATGCATGATCGAGTTGGTCCAGCTGCCGGACGGCATGCTGTCGCGCGGGTTTGGCGGCGACACGCTGAACACCGCAGTCTACCTCGCCCGGCTGGGCTGCGCCGTGGACTACGTCACCGCGCTGGGTACGGATCCGTTCAGCGAGGAGATGCTGCTCGGCTGGGCGGAAGAAGGCGTCGGCACGTCGCTGGTGCTACGGACGCCCGGCGCGCTCCCTGGCCTCTACATCATCCAGACCGACACGACGGGCGAGCGCCGCTTCTCCTACTGGCGGGACAGTGCGCCGGTCCGCCGGCTGTTCGACCACGCGGATCTGCCCCGAATCGAAACGGCGCTTGCGGCGCACCGGCTGGTTCATCTTTCGGGAATCACCCTCTCGCTGTTCAGCGAGCCCGATCGCGCGCGTCTGTTCGCCCTCCTCGACCAGCTGCGAGCGACCGGGACGCGCGTCAGCTTCGATACCAACTTCCGACCACGCGGCTGGCTTGATGCCGAGGGCCCGCGCGCCGCCTTCGCAGCGATGCTGCGCCGCTGCGACCTGGTCTTTGCGGGAGTCGAAGATCACATGCTACTGCATGGCAGCCGCGCGGAAATGGCAACCCTGGAGTGGGCCAGGAGTGGGGGTTCAGCCGAGATCGTGGTCAAGCAGGCCGCTCCCGGATGCCTCGTGGCGACCACGGAGGGCGTGTCCGACGTGCCCACGGCCCCGGCCGAGTCGTTGGTCGATACGACGGCGGCAGGCGACAGCTTCGCCGCCGGCTACATCGCAGCGCGCGCGTCGGGCCTTTCGCCAGTCGACGCGGCACGCGCTGGCCACCGCCTCGCCGGCAGGGTCGTCCAGCATCGCGGCGCCATCATCCCGCACGCCGCAATGCCGGCAGTGTGAGTCGCAATCAGAAAAGCTGCAGTGTCGCTGCAACTATTCCGAAAATTCCAACCCAGATCGCGGTGCCGACCAAACACGCGATCGCGAAGCCACGCGCCGGTGCCAGCTCGTCATGGCCGCGATGGCGTGCCAACCGATCACCGCGCCCAGCGAGCAGCAGGCCCGACTGAACACCTGTATTGAGTCCGAAGCTATCGTCGCGATGCGCGAGCGAAGGAGCGGACATGGAAAACCTCCCGTCGTCTTGTTCGTGCGCCAGTGTTCGCGCCACCGGCTTATCCAAACGATAGTCTGTTAAGAAATCGCTACAAGTCCCCGCCGGGTCGTGACGACGATTTCGCGCCGCAGCATTACTCAGCGCTGTGATGCGGGATCGGCTGCGGCGGCGACATGGCACGCGACCATCCGTCCATCCGGCAGCAGCGACAGGTTTGGGCGCTCCGTGCGACAGGCCGCCACGACGTCGGGGCAGCGCGGATGGAACGCGCAACCGCGCGGCGGGTCGATCGGGCTCGGCAGCTCTCCGCGCACCGCCTCGGCACCGTCGCGGCGGGTGGGATTTAGATCGGGCGCGGCCCGCAACAGCGCGCGGGTATACGGATGACGCGGCGCGGCGAAAAGCGATTCGGTCGCGGCCAATTCAACGATCCTGCCGAGATACATCACTGCGACCCGGTGCGACAAATGGCGCACCAGCCGCAGGTCGTGGGCGATGAACACCACCGTCAGATGCAACCGCTCCTGCAATTCCAGAAGCAGGTTGACCATCTGCGCCTGCACCGACACGTCGAGTGCCGACACAAGCTCGTCGGCAATCAGACATTCCGGCTCGACCGCGAGCGCCCGGGCGATACCGATACGCTGCCGTTGCCCGCCGGAGAATTCGTGCGGCCGGCGCCCGGCCGCCGAACGGGGCAGATTGACCATGTCCAGCAACTCGCCCACGCGCCGTTCGATGTCGCGGCGCGGACGCATGCGATGCACCTCGAGCGCCTCGCTCAGCGTCGCGCGCACCGTCATCCGGGGGTTGAGCGAGCCATACGGGTCCTGAAAGACCATTTGGACGCGCCGATTGAAGCGGCGCAAATCCGCACCGCGGAGTCGGCCGATATCGATGCCCTGGAAGTCGATCGTCCCAGAATCGGCCCGGTGCAAGCGCACCAGGCAGCGCGCCAGAGTGGACTTGCCGCACCCGCTCTCGCCGACGACGCCGAGCGTCTCGCCGCGCGCGATCTCGAGGTCAACGTCTGTCAGCGCATGCACGCGACGCACGCCGCCGCCGCGCAGGCGTTCCGACAACGAACGCCGAATCGGAAAAGTCTTGGTCAGACCCTGTATGATCATGACCGGTTCCGGGCGGCGAGCGCGCGTCGTCATGCGCCGGACGTCATGCGAAAACGGTCACGCGGCCAATCGGTCCCAGTGGACACAGGCGCTGGCACGGCCGCCGGCTCGCTCGACAAGGTCGGGTCGACCCATCGTGCAGGCATCGCTCGCGTATGGGCAGCGCGGCGCGAAGGCGCAGCAGGTGGCCGACGACCCGGGCGGCGGCGGCGCGCCGGCGATGGGCCGCAGCATCCGCCGCGCTTGATCCGCCGCGGGCACCGACCGCAAAAGACCCTGCGTGTAGGCATGCGCGGGGGCCGCGAACACCTCCGCCACTGCCCCGCGCTCCGCGATGCGGCCCGCATACATGACGGCCACCCGGTCGCAGCTCTGTGCCACCACGCCGAGATCATGGGTGACGAGAACGACCGCCATGCCCAGCGTCTCACGCAGCCGCAGCAGCAGTTTCAGGATCTGGTCCTGGATGGTCACGTCCA
This sequence comes from Acetobacteraceae bacterium, assembly GCA_965246915.1. GTDB lineage: Bacteria > Pseudomonadota > Alphaproteobacteria > Acetobacterales > Acetobacteraceae > CAVRQM01. The sequence continues at coordinate 106,687 of CBDFGB010000031.1, read as the reverse complement.
GCGCGGTGGTCGGCTCGTCGGCCAGCAGAAGGGTCGGACTCGAGGCGAGCGCGATCGCGATCATCGCCCGCTGCCGCATGCCACCGGAGAATTGGTGCGGGTAGTCGGAGGCGCGCCGAGCCGGGGCCGGAATGCCGACGAGATCGAGAAGGTCCACCGCGCGGCTATGACGCCCCCGCCTGTCTAGCGAGGTATGCGCACGTAGATTTTCGCGGATCTGGCTGCCGACGGTCAGCACGGGATTGAGTGCGACCATCGGCTCCTGGAAGATCATCCCGATCTCCCGCCCGCGCACCGCCCGCATTTCCGCCTCTGAAAGTCCCAGGAGGTCGCGGCCGCGCCAGAGGATTGTTCCCTCGACACGGCCGGGGGGACGGATCAGCCGCAGCAGCGAGCGCAAGGTCATGCTCTTGCCGGAGCCGCTTTCGCCGACCAGCCCGAGGACCTCGCCTGCGCGAATATCGAGGTCGACGCCGTCGACGATCGGCACGCCATCGAACAGAGTACGCAGGCCTCGTGCCGACAGCAGGACCGTCACGCGCGAACCGCCCGCAAATCTGCCAGACCGTCACCGAGCAGGCTGAACCCGGTGCCGGCCATCACGATCGCAGCGCCCGGAAAGACGCTCATCCACCACGCCGTTTCCATGAAGTTCTTGCCGTCGGCGACCAGCACGCCCCATTCGGCGGTCGGTGGCTGGGCGCCGAGACCCAGGTAGCCAAGGCTCGATCCCAGTAGGATGTCGAGCGCCATGTCCGTCATCCAATAGACGACGATGCCGTTCAGCGCGTTCGGCAGCAGATGGCGGAAAATGATACGAAAATCGCTGTAGCCCATGACTCGCCCAGCGGAGGCGAAATCAGCCTTCCGCAACACCATGATCTCGGCGCGCGCGAGGCGGGCGTAAAACACCCAGCCGACCACGCCGACCGCGATGTAGACGTTGCCCAGGCCGGGTCCAAGGACGGCGACAATTGCGATGACCAGCACGATGAAGGGAAAGGTGATGACCACGTCGACGATACGGCCGAACACGGCATCGGCAATCCCGCCATAGTAGCCGACCATCGAACCGACGAAGGTGCCGAACAGCAGAGGCGGCACCGTGCAGAACACCGCAATCTGCAAATCGACCCTTGCCGCCCAGATCGTACGAGAGAACACATCGCGACCGAAATTGTCGGTCCCAAACGGATGCGCGACGCTGGGCGGTGCCAGCAGCGCCTCGTAGTCGAAATCGAGAGGGTCGAACGGCGCGAGAACGTCGGGAACGAACGCCGCGAACAGGAAAACCACAGTGATCACGAGGCCGATCACGAGAGCGGCCGACACCCCGGGCGCCCGGCCGCGCGCGACGAACGGGACCGGCAACGACGCGCTCATGCGCCGGCTCTGGGATCGAGCCAGCCTTCGATGAGGTCGGTGATCAGGAACACCAGCGACACCATCACGGCGAGCACGAGCGTGAGGCCCTGCACCACCGGATAGTCACGCGCGAAGATCGCGTCGACCATTTCCGCGCCGAGGCCGGGCACGGCGAACACCGTCTCGACGATCACCGTGTTGCCCAGCAGCACGCCGATGTTCAGACCCAGTAGCACCACGGTCGAGATCAGCGCGTTGCGCAGCACGTGACCGGTCATCACGCGCCATGGCGACAGTCCTTTCGCGCGTGCGAAGTCAACATACTCGGCGCTCAGCACCCCGATGATGGCGCTGCGCAGGTTGCGCATCAGGACCGCCGACAGGCTGAGCGCGAGCGCGAGCGCGGGCAGGATGAGATGATACAGATTGTCCCAGAACCCCTCGCCCATGCCGCCGACCGGAAACCAACGCAGCCGCGCGCCGAGAAGTCCCAGCAACAAAAGACCGATATAGAAGACCGGCGCGGACAGCCCGACCTGAAACGCGCCGCGCAGGATCAGGTCGGCGGGCCGATTGGGCCGGATCGCCGCGACGAAGGCGAGCGGCACGGCGAGCGCCACCGCGATCACCGTGGATATCGCGACCAGCGCCAGCGTGACGGGAAGACGCTGGCCAACGAGCCGCATCACGGGGACACGACGGCTGACCGACAGGCCGAGATCGCCCTGCAGCAAGCGCCCAAAGAAGCGTAGAAGTTGGACGTAGATCGGCTGGTCGAACCCCAGTTGCGCATTGAGTCGCGCGACATTCTCGGGTGTCGCTCGGGCCCCGGCCAAGACGCTCGCGGGATCACCCGGCAGCAGCCGAACCAGGACGAACACCACGACGCCGATCAGGAGGAACGTCGGGACGAGCTGCAACAGGCGGCTGACGATGCGGACGCTCACCGCCCCCTTTCCCGTCTGGTCGGCCAAGGCCGACCTCCCACGATTGTCATACGCTCGCCGAGGACGTCGTTGATCCTCGGCATTTGTCGAGGACAGGGACGATCATGAGCCGCCTTACTTCTCGATATACGCGCTCTCAAACATATAATTGCCGAGCGGAATTTGCAGCCAGCCTTTCGCCTCCTTCCGCGACGCCGCGGCGAATGGGCTTTCGTACAGAAAAAACATCGGCGCGGCGTTCAAGTAGATCTCCTGGATCTCCTTATACTGCGAGGCGCGTTTGACGGGATCCTGCTCGACCTGGCTCTGCTCGAATAGCTTGTCGGTGCGCGGCTCCTGCCAGCCGCTGTACTGGTTCTCGATATTCGGATAGTAGGCGAAATAGTTCGTAATCTCGTTTGGATCGGCGATGTCGTTGGTCCAGTAACCGGCGCGCATCTGAAAATCTTTATTGTGATAACGAGCATCCAGCGTCGCCAAATCCATCTGCTGGATGGACAGCTTCACGCCAAGCGGTGCCCACATCTGCTGCATGGCGGCGAGCGTCGAGGTGTCAGCCGCCTTGCCCGCCTGGGAAAAGGCTACGAGGGGAAAACCCTTGTCGTATCCGGCGTCTTTCAAGAGCGCCTTGGCTTTCGTGAGATCGTATGGATAGGCCGGCCCGAGGTCGACATAGAGCGGGGTCGTGGACGGGACGAAGGACCGCATCGGCGTCCCGAGGCCGTGTGTCACGATCTGAATGATCGCGGACTTGTTCAGCGCATAGTTCAGCGCCTGCCGCACCTTTTCGTTGGACAGCGGGTTGTCCGTCCCGTCGATCAGCTTCGGTCGCGCATTGAGCTGGACGTAGGTGATCTGTGTAGAGGGGAACAGCTCCACCGTCAGTGCGGGGTCTTTCTTCAGCTCGGCGACGCGCTCGTACGGTACGAACTCCGTGGCGGCGATCTCGCCGGCCTTGAGCTGTAGAATACGGGTCGCGTCGTCGGGCACGATGCGCATGTCGATCGCATCGAGATACGGCAGGCTTCCGCCCTCCGCATCCTTGGCCCAGTAGTATGGGTTGCGCTTCAGGACCATCCGGCTGCCCAGCTGCCAACTGTCGAGCATGAACGGACCCGCGCCGACCGGATGCTCGGCGAAGCTGCGCGCCTTTTCGGCGTCGGTCGCGCCCTTCGCGGCCTCGAACAGTTTCTTCGGCATGATGGCGGCGTTGAACGTCGCCAGCGCGGCGGGCAGGCTCGGGTCGGGATTCTTGAGCGACAGGACGACTGTGTCGTCGCCCTTCGCGGCGACGGAGTCGATCGAGGCGAGCAGGAAGTTCCATATCCCGGCTTTCGGATCGCGCGCCCGGTTCAGCGACCAGACGACATCCTCGGTGGTCACCGGGCTGCCATCGGCGAACTTGATCCCGGGCCGCATCTTGACCGTGAACGTCTTGCCGTCCGCCGAGGCGGCCCACTCCGTGGCGAGTCCGGGCCGGACGCCCTTACCGTCCAAGGTCGGCAGCAGAAGATTGCTGTTGAGATTGGTCACGATCCAGATGTCGACGTTGGCGTCGTTCAGCACCGGGTCGAGGAACTGCGAATCAGCATTTCGGCCGAAGACCAACGTGCCGCCGCGCGACGGCCCAGCCTGCGCCTCCGACCCCGTCGCGAACGCCGTCGTGAGCACGGCCAGACCCGCAAGCGCGGAACACCAAAGCGGCGCCTTCATGCTTCTACACCCCTGTGTCTCGTCGACCGACGCTAGGGGCAGGCCAAGAGACAAGTCAATCGTTCCCATGATCGCAGGCAACAGTATTGCTCAGCCCGCAGGCAGACAAAGCGCAACAAAGGGCAGATTGCCGCGGGTCGGGGCGATACGTGAGCCCCGGCCCGCGCACGACCTTACGTCGAGTTTATTTCGACGCGACTTTCTGCGACAGCACCGGGGTCTCGGCATAGGTTTCGGGAAACAGCTTCTTGAGGCTCTGGACCTTCGGCATGTCGTAGTAGGCGATGTAGGGCTTGCCTGGATTTCGGGCCAGGTAGTCCTGGTGGTAGGCCTCAGCCGTGTAGAAATGGACCAGCCGGTCGACGCGCGTGGCGATCGGCTGACTTAACAGGTGCGCCACGTCCAACTGCGCGATATAGGCTTCGGCGACCTTCTTCTGCTCCGCGTTGGCGTAGAACACTTCCGAACGATATTGCGGCCCCCGATCGGGACCCTGGCCACCGACCTGGGTCGGGTCGAGCGCAACCGAGAAGAACACCTGCAGGATCTGGCCGAAGGTGACCTGTTTTGGATCGAACACGATTTGGACGGACTCCGCGTGGTCGGTCGACCCAGTGCTGACCGTCTCGTAGTCGGCGCTGAACGCGGTGCCGCCCGAATATCCCGACAGGACGTTCTGGACGCCCTTCACATGCTGAAACACGCCTTGCACACCCCAGAAACAGCCGCCCGCCAGGACCGCCGTCTGCATTCCGTCGCTCGCGGCGATGTCGAGCGCCGGCGCGGGCAGCCTCTGCGCCGGCGTCTCCGCTTGTGCCGGAAGCTGCGTCATCGCGATCCCCAGCGCCACGGGAACAGCGAGCAGAGCATATGCTCCGCCTTCGCGAAGCGCCCGCAGCCGGTCGGCGAGAGTCTTGCTCATCGTCATGTTGTCCCTGAAAAGCCGTTGAATACGATCAGGCGCGCGCGAAGGTCAGCGCAACGCCGTTCATGCAGTAGCGCAGCCCGGTTGGCCGAGGGCCGTCGTCGAACACGTGACCGAGGTGGCCACCGCAGTTGCTGCAGTGGACCTCGGTGCGGCTCATGAACAACCTGTCGTCCTGCGACGTCTGCACGGCGCCGTCGACCGGCTGATAGAAACTCGGCCAGCCAGTGCCGCTGTCGTATTTCGTCGCCGACGAAAACAGAATCTGCGCGCAACCGGCGCAGTGATACCAGCCGCTGTGCTGTTCGTGCGCCAACACACTGGACTCCGGCGGCTCCGTGCCCTCGTGCCGCAGCACCTGATACTGCGCGGGCGTCAGGATCTTCCGCCACTCCTCGTCGCTCCGCATAAGCGGGAACTTCACGTCGCTGGCGGCGCGGGCCGGCTGTCGGCCAAACGAGGCAAGGCCCAGCAACAGCGCGCCACCCGCTCCGCCCGCCAGCAGTCCTCTGCGTCCCATGACCGTCCTCCTGTTTATCTCTACAGCGGGTTTCGTCGCGGCTCGCGCCGCGTTACGTCACATGACCGCCATTTAAGGTCGACCGGAGGACGAATTTTGCCCGCGACGCAAGCCTTGTCGGTGCCTGTCCTGCTTGGCTCGGTCCGCCGCGACCGGCTGGGGATCCGCGCCGCTCTGCTCGTCCGCGACGCGCTGGCCGTGCGTGGACACGCGCCGGTGTTGGTTGATCCGCTCGAGCTGCAGTTGCCGCTGCTGGACCGCATGTACAAGGAACACCCGCAGGGCGAGGCACCGGAAAAGCTGGAACAGCTGGCCGGCCTGTATCGCGTGGCCGACGGCTTCATCGTCGTGACGGCCGAATACAATCACGGCATTCCTCCAGCGCTGAAAAATCTGCTCGACCATTTTCTCGAGGAGTATTTCTGGCGGCCATCGGCAATCGTAAGCTACTCGGCAGGCCCGTTCGGCGGCGTGCGCGCGGCGATGCAGCTGCGCATGACGCTCGCCGAACTCGGCATGCCGAGCATCCCGAGCCTGTTTCCTATTGCGCGCATCGGCCAGGCGCTGACCGAGGGTGGCCGCCCGAACGACGAAAAGGCCGCTCGTTCACTCGGCAAATTCCTCGACGAGTTTGAGTGGTATGCGAGGGCGCTGCGCCGCGAGCGGGAAGGCGGCACGCCATACTGATCCGGTCATGCCTGCCCGAGAACGCCTTGGAGTCGATCGAAATCGGCGGTGCTCGCGGGGATTCCGAAGCGCAACCATCCCCGGTCATGCTCGAAACGCCGGACCAGGATGCCGGCGCGACCGAGCCGATCGAAAATGTCGGGTGCACGCCGATGCCACATCAGGCGGTACAGGGTCGTGCCGCCGACCAAGCAAAAGCCCGCCGCAATGAGGATCTGGTCGAGACGCGCTGTATCGGCGACGAGCCGACGCGCCGCGTTGGCAAGCCAGTCGCGGTCGGCGAGTGCCTTCGCGGCGATGGCGATGGCGGAGCCGGACACCGCCCAGGGTCCGACCGCATCGCGCAGCCGCGCTGCCCGGTCCGGCCCGGCAAGCGCGAACCCCAGACGCACGCCGGCCAGCCCATAGGCTTTGCCGAAGGAGCGGAGGACCACGACGCCCGCGGACGGAAGTGTCGGCGCGAGCGACAGGTCGGGTTCGAAATCGGCGAACGCCTCGTCGACGACAAGGAGCGCAGCGCTCGCGGCAAGGGCGCGCAGGCGGTCCGGAGGCATCCGGCGGCCGTCGGGATTGTTCGGGTTACAGACCACGACGACGTCGTGCCCGCTCGCCTCGTCCAATGTCGCGACGTCGCGAACCGCGTGGCCCGCGGCCAGCCAGCAACGCGCATGCTCGCCGTAGGTCGGCCCGAGGATCGCCACACGGGACCGCGGAGTAAGGCGGGGCAGGAGCTGGATCAAACTCTGCGTGCCGGGGGCCGCGACGACGCTGGCGGGATCGGCAACGCCATAGCCCGCGGCGGCGATCCGCTCCAGGGCCGCGATGTCCGCGGCCTCCGGCAGGCGGGTGAAGCATCCGTCGTCCAGGGTTGGGACCGGATAGGGAACAGGATTGATGCCCGTGGAAAGGTCCAGAAACGGTTCCAGCGCACCTGGGAACGACCGCCGCGCGTCGGCGAGATTGCCGCCATGGATCATCCGGCGTGACTCCGCGTCGCATCGCCCTTGTGCGTCATCCCGAAGCGGACATCGCCCCCGGTATTTGCTACGGGCGGCTCGACACCGGGCTCGCGCCGGGTGCGTCCCAGACGGTCACCGCGATCGTGGAAGCGCTTCTGGATCTGCGGCCGATACGAATCTGGACCAGTCCGTCGATCCGCTGCCGCATCGTGGCGGACGCCGTCGGGGCGGCGTTGGCGACACCTGTGCAGACGGAGCCCCGCCTCATGGAACTGGATTTCGGCACCTGGGAGGGTGTTGCCTGGGACGCGGTGCCGCGCGCCGATTTGGACCGCTGGGCGGCCGAGCCCGAGACGTTCGCGCCAGGCGGCGGCGAGACCGCGCGCGCGCTCGCCGCCAGGGTCGATGCGGCGCTGCGCGAGATCGTTCTCGATCCGAACGACCTCGTCATCGTCACGCATGGCGGGCCGCTGCGGGTCCTTATGGCACTTGTGCACGGCAGACCGCTCGACGTGCTCGCCGCCGCGCCGCCACTCGGGTCGGTCGAGATCGTCACGCAAGGCGCACGGCCAGGACGCTGAAGACCAGGCACTCCGCCGCCTGCTCCGCCGCGCCGCAGATGTCGCCGGTATGACCCCCGACCTGTCGCCAGGCGATCCGGGCCACGGTCAGGGCCGCGACCGCCCCGGCTAGGATCGAGCCGGCCGCGCTGAGGGGCGGGAGCAGGACGAACGCGACGGCGACAGCGAGGCCAAATGCGACGACGGAAGGTCCGCGCGGCACGCGGCCGAGCGAGGCGGCCAACCCATCGGACCGTGCGGCCGGGAGCAGGAGCACGCCCACCATCGCCGCCCTGGCCACGACGGATGCGGCGACGAGCGCGACCGGCGTCATGGCGGCCAGCGCGCCTGCGCGGATCACGAAAGACAGGATCAGCGCGGTCGCGCCGAACCCCCCGATCCGGCTGTCGCGCATGATTTCCAGTTTTCGCGCGCACGTGCCGCCACCGCCCAGCCCGTCAGCGGTATCGGCCAATCCGTCCTCATGCAGCGCGCCGGTGGCCACGGTCATCGCGCCGAGCGCCCAGGCGGCGGCCGCGAGCGGCGGCAACTCCGCCGCCCGACCGAGCCACAGCGCGACCGCGCCCCCTGCACCGACCACGACACCGACCAGCGGATAAGCCCAGACCGCAAGGCGCGGCTCGCCGGCGGGGCCAAGCCATCCGACCGGCAGGCGCGTGAGGAGGGCGGCCGCCAGCCCGAACTCAGCGATTCGACGCGCCGCCCAGTCAGGCACGCGAGACGCCCGCCTCCGCGAAACTCGCCATGCCGGCGTGGCAGGCCACGGCTGCGCGAGCGAGTTGCACCGCGACCGCCGCGCCGGAAGCCTCGCCCAGCCGCATCCCGAGATCGAGAAGGGCCGAGAGTTTCGAGGCCTCGATCAGCGCGCGATGGCCGGATTCGGCCGACACGTGCGCGACCCTCGCGTGGTCCAGTGCGTCGCTCGCCAGCCGCGTCAGGGGTGCTACCGCCGCGCAGCAGGTGAACCCGTCGAGAAAGACCGGGATGCTCCGGTGCCGTGCCGCGAGCGCGGCGCCCAGGATCGCGGCCATCTCACGCCCGCCAAGCGCCATCGCGGCGCGCAACGGATCGTTGAGGACGGCGGCATGACGAGACAGCCCGGCTTCCACCGCCGCCTGCTTGCGCGCAAGTCCGGCATCGTCGACGCCGGTGCCGCGCCCAACCCAACGCACCGCCCCGCCGCCGAACAGCGCCGCGGCCACGGCCGCCGCCGCCGTGGTGTTGCCGATGCCCATCTCGCCCAGGCACAACAGGTCGCAGCGGCCGGGCACCGAGTCGTACCCGGCGCGGACGGCGGCCAGGAAGTCGGGCTCGTCCATCGCCGACGCCTCGGTGAAATCCAGCGTCGGCCGGGCGAGATCGAGCGGCACGACCCGCAGATGCGCCGCCGCCGCCCGCGCCAACTGGTTGATCGCGGCCCCGCCAGCCGCGAAATTCGCGACCATCTGGACAGTGACCTCCGCCGGGTAGGGAGAGACGCCGCGCGCCGTGACGCCGTGATTGCCGGCGAACACCAGGATCTGGACGTTCTCCAGGGCCGGGACCTCGCGTGCCTGCCAGCGGGCGAGCCAGATCGCCAGCGCCTCCAGTTGCCCCAGACTGCCCGGCGGTTTGGTCAACCCGTCCTGCCGGCGCGCGGCGGCGACGGCCGCCTCGTCGTCGCCGGGCGGCAGGTCAGCGACGGCCTTACGAAGACCGTCGAGCGTGTCGAGCAAGATCATGCGGGCACTCCGGCGATGGCGTGAAAGAAGGCCCCCGTGACGTGGCCACGCCGCTCGCCCGCGCCGCCCAGCGCCTGCCCCTGCCCGTCCGTCAGATCCACCAGAGGCTGGGCCGTGCGGTCGGGTTTGACCGTGGCGTAATGGAATTCGTGGCCGCGCACGATGCCTCCGGCGCGGCCAATCGGTGAGTCCGTGAGGAGGACCGCCTCGCGGTAACCGAGGTTCATCCGGCGCGTGGCAAAACTGGTGGAGTGTCCCAACAATCCCGCCATGTGGTGCCAGACGCCGCCCGCGTCCTGCAGCCGCCTGCCGAGCGCCATGAACCCGCCGCACTCGCCGTGCACGGGACGAGCCGCGGCGAACCGGACGAGCCCCTCGCGGAATCGTCTCGCATCAGCGAGCATCCCGGCGTGGAGTTCGGGATAGCCGCCGGGAAGCCAGCACACGTCGCAATCCGAAGGCGGCGGCTCGTCGGCGAGCGGGGAGAAGGTCGCGATCTCCGCGCCTTGTCGCCGCCATGATGCGAGCACGTGCGGGTAGACGAAGCTGAACGCGGCGTCGCGTGCGAGAGCGATGCGCTGTCCGGGTGGCGGCAGAGCCTCAGGAGATCCAATGCCGAGGTGTGGCGAGGACGCGAGCGCGCGGATGGCGCCGAGGTCGAGGTGCGCCTCGGCGAAACCGGCTAGCGCGTCGAGATGACTTCGCAGCGCCGGCAGTTCCTCCGCTTGAACGAGGCCGAGATGCCGCTCCGGCAGGCTGATCGCCGCGTCACGCGGCAGCGCGCCGAGCACTGGCAGACCCAGTGCCGCGATCGCGTCCGCGGCCATGGCGCGATGCCGAGGGCTGCCGACACGGTTCAAGATGATCCCGGCCACGCGCACACCCGCCGCGTGCATCGCGAAGCCGCGCGCGATCGCGGCGGCAGACTGCGCCTGCCCGGAAACATCCAACACCATGAGGACCGGCAGGCCGAAACGGGCGGCTAGGTCGGACGCCGCGCCGGAGCGGCCGGGCGGCGCATCCACGCCGTCGAACAGGCCCATCGCGGACTCAATGACCACCAGATCAGCGCCGTCCGCGGCGTCGGACAAAAGGGCGTCCAGCAACAGGGGCGGCATGGCCCAGCTGTCGAGGTTCACGCCCGGCATGCCTGACGCCGCGGCGTGGAACGCCGGATCGATATAGTCCGGCCCAGACTTCGCCGCGCGGACCAAAAGACCTTGCCTGCGAAACGCGGCAAGCAGGCCGAGCGTCACCGTGGTCTTGCCAGAGCCGGAGCGCGGCGCGCCGATGATCAGGCCAGGTGCGGTCACGCCAGGATCTCCCGCAGCTTCACCACCCCGCCGATGACGACGATGGCCGGCAACCGCGAGTCCATGCCGTCCACTACCTCCCCCAGCCCGCCGAGGGTGGTCACGACCGAGACCTGCCTTGGCGTGGTCGCCCCGGAAATCACGGCGGCCGGCACGTTCGGATCGATGCCGCCGTCGACCATCGCGGCGGCGATCCCGCCGATCGTGCGCAACGCCATATAGATCGCGATCGGCTGGCCGAGCCGGGCCATCGCCACCCAGTCCAGCTCACCCTCGGCCTCGCCGGCATGACCCGTCGCCAGGACGATCGCCCGGTTGACACCACGCATCGTGGCCGGAATGCCGGCCGCTGTCAGACCGGCGAGCCCCGCGGTAAGGCCCGGGACGACGACGAAAGGAATGCCGTTCGACGCGAGTTGCAACGCCTCCTCGCCGCCGCGCCCAAACACGTAGGGATCGCCGCCCTTCAGCCGCAGCACGCGGTGGCCGGCGCGCGCGAGCTCCACCAGCGTGTTGCTGATATCCGCCTGCTCCGCCGAGGGCCGCCCGCCCCGTTTGCCAGCGAACATCAGCATCGCCTCAGGCCCGGCGAGGGCGAGAATTTCCGGGGCGACCAGTGCATCATGGACAATCACGTCGGCCTGCCGCAGCCCGGCCACCGCGAGCAGGGTCAGCAGCTTCGGGTCGCCCGGTCCCGCGCCCGCAAGCCAGACGGAGCCGGGTTCCAGGATAGGCATCGTGCGCATCAGGGCGGCCAATGCCGCGTCGGCGCTCAATCCGGCGTCCACGTGGTATGCCTGCCGGCGTGGAGCCGAACCTCACGCTGCGCCGGGGCTGGACCACCGGGGCCTGTGCCACGGCCGCGGCCAAGGCCGCATATCAGGCGCTGCTGACCGGTGAATTTCCTGATCCCGTGCCCCTGATCCTCCCGCGTGGCGAGCGGCCAGCATTCGCTCTGGCTGAGACCTATCTTGGATTGGATCACGCCATGGCGGCCGTCGTGAAAGACGCCGGCGACGATCCGGACGTCACCCATGGCGCGCTCATCCGCGCCACCGTTCGCTTGTGCGGCTCGGGCGTATCGTTCAAGGCCGGACCGGGGGTCGGGACGGTGACAAGACCCGGGTTGCCGATCCCGCCCGGCGAGCCGGCGATCAACCCCATGCCCCGCCAGATGATCGCGGCCGCCATCACCGAGACCGCCGCGGCGTTCGGCGGCACGGGCGATGCCGAAATCGAGATTTCGATCCCCGGCGGCGAGGTGCTCGCGGAGCGCACGCTGAATGGACGGCTGGGCATCGTCGGCGGCCTTTCGATCCTCGGCACCACCGGCGTCGTCGTTCCCTATTCCTGCGCGGCGTGGATCCACAGCATTCATCGCGGCATCGACGTCGCACGCGCCGCAGGTCTGCCGCATCTGGCCGGCGCGACCGGATCCACCTCGGAAGCCGCCGCCCGCGCGCTGCTCGACCTGCCGGAGATGGCAATGATCGACATGGGCGATTTCGTCGGCGGCATGCTGAAATATCTGCGCACGCATCCCGTGGAGCGCGTCACCGTCGCCGGCGGACTCGCCAAGATGACCAAGCTGGCACAAGGCCGCCTCGATCTGCACGCGCGGCGAGGCGTCGTCGATCTGGAGGCGCTGTCGGCGCTGTGCGGGGATCCCGCGCTGGCGCGATTGGTGCGCGAATCCAACACCGCCGCTGAAGCCTTCGCGCACGCCGCATCCACCGGAGTTCCGCTCGCGGATGTGATTGCCGGGACGGCTCGCGAGGTTGCGGCACAGGCCCTTCGTCCCGCCGCTACCGAGTTGGAGATCCTGGTGTTCGATCGCAGCGGCACGCTTCTGGGGCGATCGGGTCACGCCGCCTCGCCGCGAAACCGCCTGCGGTAGTCGGGATCATACAAAGCGCTCTCGGAGAACTCCGTCGCGGCCAACGCGGGCCCGACCAAAACCAGCGCGGTGCGCTCGATCGGGTCCGCGTCCAGCCGCGCGGAAATGTCAGCCAGCTTGCCGCGCACGATGCGTTCGTCCGGCCAGCTCGCCCGCTCGACCACCGCGACCGGACACGCGTCGCCGAGCACGGGGATCAGCTCGGCGACGATCCTCGGCAGCGCGTGGATCGCGAGATGGATCGCGAGTGTTGCTCCGGTCGCCGCGAACGCCGCCAAGGTCTCGGTCTCGGGCATGGCCGAGGCACGGCCAGGCATGCGCGTCAGGACGACGCTCTGGGCAAGGCGGGGCACCGTCAACTCTCGCTGCAACGCCGCCGCCGCCGCCGCGAACGCCGGCACGCCCGGCGTCAGGATATAGGGAATCGCCAGCCTATCGAGCCGCCGCAACTGCTCGGCCATCGCGCTGTAGAGCGACAAGTCGCCCGAATGCAGACGCGCCACGTCAAGACCGCGCGCATGGGCGTCGACACATTCCGCTTCGATCTGGTCGAGCGTCATCGGCGCGGTGTCGATCAGGCGCGCATCGGCGGGACAATGGGCCAGCATCTCGCGGGGCACGATCGAGCCGGCGAACAGGCAGACCGGGCATCGCGCGAGGATGTCGCGGCCGCGCACCGTGATGAGGTCCGCCGCCCCTGGTCCTGCCCCGATGAAGTGGATCGTCACGCCGCCCGACCCAGCGCGCAAGTGACGCCCCGTGCGGACATGCGAGGCAGCAGCAATGTCGCTTCGGCCCCGGCGCCGGCCAGCGCCGCCGCCTCCGCGACCGAGGCCAAGCCCACCGCCCGCTCGGCGGCAAAGGATCGGGTCAGGCAGCGGGACTGCGCGGCTTCCATCGCGTCGCGCTCGAGGAGGAGGAGCGGCAATCGCAGGATTTCGGCGGCCTCGCGAAGTGCGGTGGAGTCCTTGAACCATGGCGCGGCCAGTCTCGACGGCGCATGGCCGGAGCGCTTTGCGGCGGCGCGGACGATATCCACAATATCGGCGACATCGCAGGCTTGGCGGAAGCCGATGCCGGCCACGATCATGCCCAAGATTTCGCCGCCGCCCACTGCGTAACCGCCATCGCGGGACGGAACGCGTGCATCGAGCCGATCCCGTCCAGCCGCTCGACGGACAGCCGCGTGAGCTCGCCGCCCAGGCGCCGCCGAGTCTCGAACACCAGGCAGGCCGTCTCGACGCTCACTGCGTTGACGACCAGCCGACCGCCCGGTGGCAATGCCGACCACGCCGCCTCGATCGTCGCCATGGAGGCGCCACCGCCGATGAACACCGCATCAGGCGTCGGCAGATCCCTCAGCGCGGTGGGTGCCTCGCCCTGCTCGACACGAAATCCCGGCACGCCGAGGGACGCCGCGTTGCGGGCGGCGCGCATTGCCCGGTCAGGCCGACGCTCGACGCCGATCGCGATATTGGCCGGATCGCGCAGCATCCATTCGATTCCGACCGAGCCGGAGCCACAGCCGATGTCCCACAGCACCGCTCCGCGGGTCGGCGCCAGCGCGGCAATGGTCACCGCCCGCACCTCGCGCTTGGTGAGTTGCCCGTCATTCTCGAATGCCTCGTCCGGCAGCCCCGCTGTGAGCGGAATGATTCTCGCGTGGGCGCTTGTATGGACGTCGATCGCCAGAAGGTTCAGAGCCGCGATGTCATCGGCCTGAGCCAAGGGTCGAACGCGCTCGCGCGGGCCGCCCAGTGCCTCCAGGACGGTCACGCGAGACTCCCCGACGCCCCGTATACGTAACAATTGCGCCACTTGTTCGGGGGTGTCGGCGTCGGCCGACAACACCAGCAGCCGCCGTCCAGGCTGCAGCAGTGGCACCAGCGTGCGCGGGTCGCGTCCGCACAGCGAAATGGTCGACACGTCCTGCAGTGCCCAGCCAAGCCGGGCGCACGCAAGCGAGAACGCCGACGCGATGGGAATGCACAGCATCTCGCCCGGCGGCACCAGACGCGCGAGATGGCTGCCGACTCCGTGGCAAAACGGATCGCCGGAGGCGAGGACGACCACCGGACGGGGTCGCTCGGCCATGATCGCGGGGAACGCCGCCTCGATCGGTCTCGGCCAGACCGTCCGTTCGCCACGGATCAATACATTCGCGAGCGAAATGTGACGTGCGCCACCCACCACGCGATCGGCACCCTGTATCAGGGCGCGGGCCGCCGGCGACAGACTCTCGACGCCCTCCTCGCCGATCCCCAGGATGGACAGCCAGACACGCGGCCTCAACGATTCGCTCACACCCTGCATGAGACAGTCCCGATCGGCCCATGAAGACCTTGATCCTCGGCGGCACCACGGAAGCCTCGATGCTCGCGCGCATGCTGGCGCGCGACGGCCGCTTCTCGGCCACCTTGTCGCTCGCGGGAGTGACCGACGCGCCCGTGCGCCCGCCTGGCAAAATGCGGATCGGTGGGTTCGGCGGCCCGACCGGGCTCGCCGCCTACTTGTCGATGGAGAATGTTGAGTCGCTGGTCGACGCGACCCACCCTTTCGCCACCCGCATCAGCGCGAGCGCCGAGATCGCCGCCGCGGTGGCCGGCGTGCCGCGTCTGGTCGTCTGCCGCCCCGCCTGGCAGCTTCGACCCGGCGATCAATGGACTTTGGTCTCCGACATGGCGGAGGCGGCCGACGCGTTGGGACCACGAGCACGCCGCGTCCTGCTGACCGTCGGACGCAAGGACCTGGCCGAATTCGCGGCCCGCCCCGTGCACCGTTACGTCCTGCGCAGCGTCGACCATCCGGGCGACGCCGCGCCGGCCGATGCGGAAATCATCACGGCCCGCGGCCCGTTCGAGATCGGCGACGAGCTGGAATTGCTTCGATCCCGCCGCATTCAGGTTCTCGTGACCAAGAACTCCGGCGGTTCGGCGACCTACGCGAAACTTGCCGCCGCGAATCACCTCGGCGTTCCGGTCATCATGGTCGAACGACCGCCGCCCCCTCGCGGTCAGACCGTGCTCGACGCGGCATCGGCCGGGCAATGGCTGGAGCGAACCTATCACGCGGCCCTCGTCCCGCGAGGCGTGTAGACCCACTCACCTCCAGGCCGAGCGAGCCGCCGGGTCGCGCGCGAGCCGACCAGGATCAGCGTGCGCATGTCAGCTCGGGCCAAATCGGCCGTCGCAAGAGTGGTGATTGCCACGTGCTCGTCCGGCCGGCTGATCGCGGTGGCGACCACCACTGGCGTTTCCGGCGGCAACCCTTCACGCAGGATCGCAAACGCCTCGGAGAGCTGCCAGGGGCGGGCACGCGACGTCGGATTGTAGAGGGCGATCACGAAATCGGCCTCAACGGCGGCGCGTAGGCGGCGGACCACGAGTTCCCACGGCTTCAGATTGTCGGACAGTGAGATCGCGCAGAAATCGTGTCCGAGCGGCGCGCCGACGCGGGCCGCTACGGCGAACATCGCCGAAATCCCCGGCACGATCCGGATGTCGAGCGCCCGCCATTCCGCCTCGCCCTGCTCGATCGCCTCGAACACCGCGCTGGCCATCGCGAAGACGCCGGAGTCGCCCGACGAGACGATCGCCACGGTCGCGCCGTCGGCTGCGAGCGTCAGGGCATGCCGGGCGCGAGATATCTCCTCGCGATTGTCTGATTCGTGGCGGCGTTGATCGGGACGCGCGGGGACCCTGTCGAGATAGGTTGCATAGCCGACCAGATCCGTGGCGCGGTCGAGGCACGCCGTCGCCAGAGGCGCGGTCAGGTCGGCAGCCCCCGGCCCAAGCCCGATCACCGAGACCGATCCGGTCATCGCGGCCGCTGCCGGCCCGGCACGAGGACGAGCGAGAAATACGGTGCCGCCTCATCGCCACGCAAGGCGAGGGATTCGATACGCTCGCCGTCCATGGTGCCACGCTCGACATACAAGGCGCGATCGAGAGCGCCGGCGGCACCCAGGGCGGCGCGGATTTTCGGCAAGTTCCGCCCGACCTTCATGATGACCGCCGCGTCGCAGCCGCTCAGTCGCCGCGTCAGGTCCGCCTCCGCGAGCGTGCCCGGCAACACGGTCAGAACATCGTCGCCGTGCAGCATCGGCATCCCGGCGCGCGTCCAACAGCCGCTCATGCCGGTGACGCCCGGAATTGCCTCCGTCGCATAGTCACGGCCCAGGCGATCGAACAAGTACATGGACGAGCCGTAGAAAAAAGGATCGCCCTCGCACAACAGCGCCACATCCAGACCATGATCGAGACGGCCGGCGATACGCGCGGTCGCGTCGTCGTAGAACTGGTCCATCTCGCAGGCGTAGCGCGGATCGCCGAGGGGCAATTCGGTGGTGAACGGATATTCCAGGCGCAGTTCCTCGGCACCCGGCGTGATCGCGGCGCTGGCGATCGTGCGGGCATGTCCGGGACGGCCCTGCTTGGCGAAGAACGCGATGACCGGCGCGGCGGCGATCGCGCGGGCGGCCTTCACCGTCATGAGGTCGGGGTCGCCGGGCCCGACGCCGACGGTCCAAAGGCGGCCGGCGGTCACTCCGCCTCGCTGGCGAGCGCATTGACGGTCGCGGCGGCCATGGCGCTGCCGCCCCTGCGGCCGCGCACGATGATCGACGGAATATCGTAGGCGGCCAGCGCGTCCTTCGATTCCGCGGCGCCCACGAAGCCGACCGGCATGCCGATAACCGCCGCCGGCCTTTTGCCACCCGCTTCCAGCAGTTCCAACAGATGAAACAAGGCGGTCGGCGCGTTGCCGATGGCGACCAACGCCCCGGCAAGGCGGTCGCCCCAGAGCTCCAAGGCAGCGGCGGACCGCGTCGTGCCAAGTCTTGCCGCGAGGTCGGATGTTTCGACGGCGTCGAGCGTGCAGACGACATCGTTGCGCGCGGGAAGGCGGGCTCGGGTGATGCCGTCGGCGACCATGCGGGAATCGCAAAACACCGGCATTCCAGCTTGCAAAACCGATTGAGCGGCGTCGATGAAGTCGGCGGTGAAGGCGATGTCCCGCGAAATGTCAACCATGCCGCAGGCGTGGATGATCCGGACCGCGACCCGCGCCTGCGCCATGGTCAGGCCGGACAGATCGGCCTCGGCACGGATGGTCGCGAAGCTGCGCGCATAGATCGCCGCACCGTCGCGCTCGTAGGGATAAGCACTCACGCGGCGAGCGCCCTGTTGCGTGCGATCAGCAGCGTGCGCCAAGGGGTGATCCGGAGAAACCCGTCACCCGCGGCCTCGGCGCGATCGGCGGCAGCGATCAGCGCTCCAGGTGTGAGCTCGGGAGGTGGCGCGGAGATAATAGCCTTGCTGAAGAAGGCGGGTCTGTCGGGGATCATACCGATAGTGGAATATACGAGCGTGGCCCCTCTCGTTTCAACGAGATCGCGCATACGCCGGCGACCGCCGAGTTGTACGAACGCGCGGGCCAAGTCGATCGCCACGCGCGGCACCCGCGTCTCGGAGCAGGCGATTCCGCCTGTCGCACCCGCGATCTGGACAATGTAAATTCGCGGCCCCCATGCCGGTCGGTCCGCTTCGCAGCCCGACCCATCGGCAGCCTCCGCGTTGCGGGGAGGAATGGAGTGGGCGGGCAGCGTCGTCACCACAATGTCCGCTCCCGTATCGCCAAGCGGCAGCACGCCACCGCCGTCGACCGCGAAGCCGAATTTCGCCGGCAGATGCAGGTCGCGTGCGTTCGCGAGGGCCAATTCCAGCGCGCCGGCGACCAACTCCGGCCGGCCCCGGATCGTCGGATCGTCGCCGGCCAGCGGTGAGACGATGATGTTGCGACGACGCTCCGCCGCCGGATCGGCATCGGCCGCGCCGCACCGGATCATCGCGCGGGCGAACCGTTCGGCGCTCGCCGGCGTGAGGCCGCGAAGCTGCAAGTTGGCGCGGCTGGTCAACTCGATGCGGCCGTTGCCGCATGCGGCCGCCTCGGTCGCGATGCAACGGGCGGTGGCGGCGTCGAGCCGGCTGAGCCGCGGTTTCACGCGCACCAGCAGGCCATCCGGGGCCTCCATCGGGGTGAACACACCGGGGCACCACCCGCGCGGCACGTCAAAACTCCTGCCCGACATCGTTGCGGCGCGGATGCCACAGCGCACGCTTCCGTGCCTCGTGGAAGCGCGACGTCATGGCATTTCGGGCGTCCGGATTCGCCTCGCGCAGAAAGCGGTCGACACGCTCATCGCCGAGGGTCGCCGCAAAAATCAGGTCGAACTGCCGATCGAACCGCTGCGGCAACGTCGCCGCGAAACCGCACAGCGCGTCGACGTTGCGCGCGATTTCCGCGGCACCGCTGTAGCCGTGGCGCATCATGCCCGCGATCCAAACCGGATTTGCCGCCTTACCCCGCACGACGCGCGCGACCTCGTCGGCGACCGTGCGCAGCCGTGCGCCGTCCGAGCGCGACGTGTCGACGTGATACAGCGTGGGAGTATTGTCCAACAGCGCGGCGGCGGCCGCGAACCCCCCGACCTGAGCCGCGTAGTCGATGCCGTCGAGCAGATCCGTCTCGGCGTGGTCCTGGACGTGCAGCAACGCCTCCGCCGTACCAATACGCTCGGCGAACATTGCCGCCGCCGGCCTGCAGCCATCCTGCGCGTAGGCGAAAGCAGAACCCTCGATATAGGCCGCCCCGACATCGCGCGCCGGGCCGGCCAGCAGCCGCTCGGTGCCGGCACCGTAACACCCAGGGGCGGGGCCAAAAATCCGCGCGGGATTATCTGCGCCAGCCAGCGTGTTCCAGTCGCACGCTTCGTCCCGTCGCGCCACCGCGCGGACCGCGCTATCGAACAATCTCGTCTGCGCCTCGAACGCGTCGCGGAACAGGCCGGAGATTCGCAACGTCACATCGACGCGCGGGCGGTCCAGCAGCGCGAGGGGAACGATATGGAACCCGACGACGCGACCGGACCCTTCGTCCCACTCGGGTCGCACACCAAGCAGCAGCAGGGCGAGCGAAAAATCCTCGCCACCGGTGCGCATGGTGGCACTCCCCCATAGATCGACGACGAGGCGGCGCGGCCAGTCGCCGTGATCCTGCACGTATCGACGCAGGAACTCCGCGCACTGCGCCTCGGCCAGGGCGACGGCCGACCGGGTCGGAATCGCGCGGGGGTCGACGGAGAACAGATTGCGGCCGGTCGGTAGCACGTCGGCGCGCCCGCGCGTCGGCGCGCCCGCCGGACCGGCCGGGACGAATGTGCCATCCAGCGCGGCAAGCAGCCCGGCGCGCTCGGCGGCGGGGCACTGGTCGAGCCGTCCCGCTAGGCCTTCGACGCCAGAACTGGCCTTGCGAAGTGCGGCCAGCAGATCGTCGCGTCCCGGCGACGCGGCACCGAACACGTGCAACCCGTCGCGAATCTGCAGTTCCTTCACGTCGCACAAATAGGCGTCGAGCCGCGCCAGCGCCGCGTCCTCGGACAGGCTCGGTCCCGCGCCGCTCTCGGCCAGCAGCCCGCTCTCGTCGGCAAGCGTGAGGATGTCTTTGCGTAGCGTGGCGGCACGGCGGCGATCCAGTCCGTCCGCCGCCGCGAATTCGTCGATCAGACGCTCCAGCGACGCCGCCTCGCCCGAGAGCCCGGCGTCGCGCAAAGGCGGGGTCAGGTGGCCGACGATCGCGGCACCGAGACGACGTTTCGCGGCCGCCGCCTCGCCCGGATTGTTGACGATGAACGGGTAGATCACCGGCGTCGCGCCCAGCAGCGCACGCGGCGCGCATGTCTCGGACAGCGCGACCGACTTTCCCGGCAGCCATTCAAGCGTGCCATGCGCGCCGAGATGGACGATCGCATGGACGTCGCGCAGCCAAAGGTAGAACGCGACGAACGCGTGACGCGGCGGCGAGTCGGGATCGTGGTAGCTGGTTTTGCGCGATGCGGGATCGCCGCGATCGGGCTGGATCGCGACGACGACATTGCCGCATTTGACGTGCGGGATCGTGAACCAGCCGTCCCGCACGTCGGCATCGTCGGCCGGATCGCCCCACGCGGCGCCGACCGTGTCGCGAAACGTGTCCGGCAACGACCCGAATCGCGTCCGATAATCCGCGGCGGACATGAATGGCGTGGCCGGCGCGTCCCGCAGCATCGCGACGTCGGCCGCGTCACCGACGTCGTAGCCCTCGTCACGCAACAGCTGCGCGATTCCCGCGACGCTCGCAAACGTGTCGAGGCCGACCGCGTGCCCGCGACGTCCGCCGCCGGGATAGTCGGAGAGGACGATCGCCAGCGCGCGGTCGTGCCGCGACGCGCCCGCAAGACGCGCCCAGGCCGCGGCGCGATCCGCGGCGAGCGCGATGCCCTCGGCGTCCGCGGCATGGATCGTGCGGGCGAACTGCAGCTCCGCATCAGCATCGGTTGGCATCTTGAACGAGATCGCGCCGGTGAGCAGATGTCCGTCCAGTTCCGGCAGCACCACGCACATCGCCAGGTCGGTCTGGGAAAGGCCACGCGGCGCGGTCTGCCACGCCTCACGCGTCGACCCGGCGAGGACGACCTGCAGGATCGGCGCCCCGGCCGCCTCCAACGGCGAGGACGGACCGGCCGCGAAACCCGTCGCGTTGAGCACGATGCTCGGCTGCCAGGCTCGCAGCCGTTCGGCGACGAACGCGGCACATTCCGGATTCTTGAGGCTGGCTACGTAGACCGTCGCGACCGGCAGGCCACGCGCTCGCAACGCGCCGGCGAGCGCGTCGATCGGTGCCACATCGCCGGCCAGCAGATACGCGCGATAGAACACGATCACCGCGCGAGGATCGGCGTCCGCTTCATGCACGCCGCACGCCGCGATCGTCTCCGGCGCGTCGAAACGATCGTCCGCGAGCCCTGCCAGATGGGTGGCATAGTGCAAGGCGTGCCGCAGGTTCGTCGGGCCGCCTTGCCGCAGATACGAATCGAACCGGGTCCGCTGGGCCGGCGTCACCGTTCCAAGTGCCGCCAATGCATCGTCGTCCCGCTCGTCGCCGGCGAGTATTGCCAGCGGAATTGCCTGGTCCCGGCAGAGTGCTGAAAATTCCTCGGCCCCGTAGCGCCAATAGTCCAGACCGCCGAGCAAGCGTACGACGACGCAGCGCGCGCGGCTCGCGACCCGGTCGAGATACAGATCGACCGACATCGGATGGCGCAGTCGTCCGAGGTTCGCCAACCGCAGTCTCGGGCGCGGCTGCATGGTCGTCCAGGCGGACGCCGCGGCGCCAAGATCGCTGTCGGAGAAGGACAGGAACACGATATCGGCCGGTGTCTGGCCGAGATCGACGGCCGCCTCGTCCTCGTCCAGCCGGCGGCTCTCCTGGACCAGAAGGTGCATGGCCTATCCCGCGATCGCCGTCCGGATCGCCGTCTGATCCAATCCCGCCCTGCCGATCACGACCAAGGCCCCGCACCGCGCTTCGCCGGGCCGCCAGGCACGATCGAAACTCTCCCGCAACCGCTGCCCGACGCCCTGCAGAACCACGCGCATCGGCTTGCCCCGCAGGGCAAGGAACCCCTTGATACGAAGGATGTCGTGCGTCGACGTCGCCTCGCGTATCCGGGCTAGGATCGAATCGATCGCATCAAGCTCGGGAAGATCCACGACGAAACTGTCGAAATCGTCGTGCTCGTGGTCGTCGAGCGCGTCGTGGCAGGATGGGCGCGCCGCGAGGTCGTCCTCGGCGCCGGCCGCGACGCCCAGCAGGACGTCGAGGCCAATGCCTCCCTCCCGCGTCGCCGCGATCTTCACCGCACGCGGAATGATGGCCTCGATCTGCGCGCGCAGGGCCGCGAGCGCCTCGACCTCGATCTGGTCGGACTTGTTCAGCAATACGAGGTCCGCCGAACGCAACTGATCCTCGAACACTTCGGCGAGCGGATTGTCGTGATCGAGTTGCGGGTCCGCCGCCCGCTGGCGCGCCACCGCGTCCGGATCGTCGGCGAACCGACCCGCCGCCGCCGCCGGCGCGTCGACCACGGTCACCACGCCGTCGACGGTGACGCGCGAACGCACAGCCGGCCAGCCGAACGCCTTCAGCAGCGGTTTTGGCAGAGCCAGCCCCGACGTCTCGATCAGTATATGTTCCGGTGGGTTCGGCCGGTCGATCAGCGCCTGCATCGCCGGCAGGAAGTCGTCGGCGACAGTGCAGCACAGGCAGCCATTCGACAGTTCGACGATGTCGTCGTCGGCGCATCCCTCGATGCCGCAACTGCGCAACAAGTCGCCGTCGATGCCCAGCGAGCCAAACTCGTTGACGATGATGGCGATGCGCCGGCCCGCCGCAGTCGCCAATACGTGCCGTACCAGCGTGGTCTTTCCCGCGCCGAGAAAGCCGGTAATGATCGTGGCCGGAATCCTCGTCATGCCGGAATGCGTCCCACGACCATGTCGCGCAACGACGGGGCGCGACGCGATGGCATCACGGTGCCCGTTTTCGATTGTGCGTAGGTCGCGGCGTAGTCGAGCAGGTCCGCAGCAAGTGACGGATCGAGTCCGCCCAGCAGATAGCTCCATTTGCCGGGCATGGTGATCGCGGCGCTGCAGCCGCGCGCGCAGTTGGCGAGGCATTCCACTTCATGAAGCCCGACCATCCCGCCCGCGCGCTCGGCGATATTGTTGAACAGCACTCGCCCGGCGCGCACGGGTTCCTCCGTGGCGGGCGGCGGTCCGGTGCGGCACGTCACGCAGACATGCAGCGAGGGGCGTGGGACTTCTGGCACTGAACCTCCGGCAACGGTCGTCTCGGGGTGCAATGCACGGCGCGCGGACCCGAGGGCCCGGCGAACGGTGACAAGCCCGCGACACCCCGCCCGGCCTCGTCCGATCTCCGATGGCAGGTCTCCTGGCTCACGGATCGAACGCGCCCTGTCTTCCTTCCCGGGTGACCCCAGTGGCTCGTGACAGGCCGCTTTCCGCTTACAGTTGCGGGAGCAGCTGCGGCGTTGGGCATCCGCCCGCACCGCATTCCCTTTTCATCTTCCTTATGGAAGAACCATCGGTGCGGATTAAGGACCGACGCTCCCTTGCTGTCAAACGCCCACCTGACCTTCGTTCTCGGCGGCGCGCGGTCCGGCAAGAGCCGCTATGCCGAATCACTGGTCACCCAGCTGCCCACGCCATGGATCTACGTCGCGACCGCCCAGGCCCTCGACGAGGAAATGCGCGAGCGGATCGAACGGCACCGGGCGCAGCGTGTCGCCGGCTGGATCACCATGGAGGCACCGCTCGACATCGCCGTGGCGCTCGACGCGGCGGGCGCGGCCCCGGTGCTGGTGGACTGCCTGACCCTGTGGCTCACCAACGTCATGCTGCGCGATCCGCAGGCCAAGGATCTCACGGTCACGCTCATGGAAGCGCTGCGCCGACGCACCGCGCCGACGGTGCTCGTGTCGAACGAGACGGGCCTCGGCATCGTGCCGGACAACGCACTGGCGCGACGATTCCGCGACGAGTCGGGTCTTCTGCATCAGCTGATCGGCGCGCTGGCCAACCGCGTCGTGCTGATGGTCGCGGGCCTGCCCCTGAGTGTGAAGCCGTGAGCGACGCGGAACGCCATCGCGAGAAGATGGCGCGGCGCAAGGCGGTCCAGGATGCGGAGGTTGCGGGCAAGACGATCGCCGAGAAGGGCCTGCTCATCGTCCACACTGGTCCCGGGAAGGGCAAGTCGACCGCCGCGTTCGGATTGATGCTGCGAATGATCGGATATGGACGCAAGACGGCGGTCGTGCAGTTCATCAAGGGCGCATGGGACACCGGCGAGCGGCGCATCCTGGAACAATTCGGTCCGCTCGTGCGCTGGCACACCATGGGCGAGGGCTTCACCTGGGAGACGCAGGATCGCGCGCGCGACGTCGCGGCCTGTCGCGCGGCCTGGGCGCGGGCGCGCGAACTGCTGGCCGACCCCGACCTGTCGTTGCTCGTGCTGGACGAGCTGAACATCGCCCTGCGCTACGAGTATCTCTCCCTCGACGAGGTTCTTGCCGCGTTGGCGGCACGTCCGCCGCTCATGCATGTCGTCGTGACCGGGCGGAACGCGAAGCCTGCGCTGGTCGAGGCGGCCGATCTGGTCACCGAGATGACGGCCGCCAAACATCATTTCGCGGCGGGCGTGAAGGCGCAGCAGGGCATCGAGTTCTGATGCCGGCGATCATGTTCCAGGGCACCGGCTCCAGCGTCGGCAAATCGCTGCTGGTCGCCGGGCTCGCGAGGGCGGCTTTGCGTCGGGGCATTCGGGTGCGGCCGTTCAAGCCGCAAAACATGTCGAACAACGCAGCCGTCGCGGCCGACGGGGGTGAGATCGGCCGCGCGCAGGCGTTGCAGGCGCGCGCGGCGGGCGTGGCACCGAGCGTGCACATGAACCCCGTCCTGCTGAAACCACAGAGCGAGACCGGCGCGCAGGTCGTGTTGCGCGGCCGGGTGCACGCGACCGCCGCCGCGCGCGACTATCAAACGATGAAGCCGTCCCTGATGCCGTTCGTGCTCGACAGCTTTCGCAAGCTGGAGGCCGAGTGCGACCTGGTCCTGGTCGAGGGGGCAGGCAGCGCCTCGGAGGTCAATCTGCGCGCGGGCGACATCGCCAACATGGGGTTCTCCCGCGCGACGAACACGCCGGTCGTGCTGATCGGCGACATCGACCGGGGCGGGGTGATCGCCAGTCTTGTGGGTACGAAGACTGTTTTGGACCCTGACGACGCGGCAATGATCTGCGGCTTCGTGGTCAACCGGATGCGTGGCGATGGGTCTCTGTTCGCCGACGGTATGGCGGCGATCGCCCGGCATACCGGATGGCGCGCGTTCGGATTGGTTCCGTTTTTTCCGCAGGCGCATCTTTTGCCGGCGGAGGACGCTTCGGATCTCGGCACCGGACCGCGAGGCAACGGAAAGGTCCGGATCGCCGTCCCGGTGCTGCCGCACATCGCCAATTTCGACGATCTCGATCCGCTCGCCGCGGAGCCCGATGTGTCGCTGACGATGGTCGCGCGCGGCGCGCCGCTCCCGGCGTGCGATCTCGTCATCCTGCCGGGGTCGAAAGCCACGCGGACCGATTTGCGGGCACTGCGGGCGGAGGGCTGGGATATCGACATCCTGGCGCACCGACGGCGCGGCGGCACCGTGCTTGGTCTGTGTGGCGGCTTCCAGATGCTCGGGGGGACCGTCGCCGATCCGGACGGCGTCGAAGGGGCTCCAGGATACGATGCCGGTCTCGGCTTGCTGGATGTCGACACGGTGCTACTTGCGGACAAGCGGGTCACGCGGACGCGCGGCGCATCGCGCGACGGCACGCCTTTCGATGGCTACGAGATCCACGCGGGGCGGACGACGGGTCCGGACACGTCGCGCCCGCTGCTGCGGCTTTCCGACGGGCGCGATGACGGCGCGACCTCACCGGACGGGCGGGTGTCCGGCACCTACGTGCACGGCCTGTTCGTCGACGACGCACAGCGTGGGCAATGGCTGCAAATCTTCGGCGGGCGGGCGCGGATCGAGAACTTCGACGCGCGCATCGACACGGTGCTCGATGCGCTCGCGGCGCACCTGGAGGCGCACATGGATGTCGACGCGCTGTTCAGACGAGCAGGCTGACCGCCAGCACCACGAACGCGATGATCTGCAGCGCGCAGGCAGTACGATACAGCGACAGCGCGCGGGCGATGTCGGCCGGTCCGCATTCCGCGCGCCCGTCGCCCATCCAGGCATCGTCGATGTTCGCGCCGCCGTAAACGCGTGGCCCGGCCAGCCGCAGGCCCAGCGCGCCCGCCATCGCCGCTTCGGGCCATCCGGCGTTCGGCGACCGATGGTGTCCGGCATCCCGCAACGTCGTGTGCCACGCCCGGGCCGCGTTGGCGTCCGGATGGAGCAGGGAGGCGGCGACGATCCATACCGCCGACAGTCGCGACGCCGGGAGATTGATAACGTCGTCGAGCCGGGCCGATGCCCACCCAAACGCCGCATGCCGCGTCGAGCGATGGCCGATCATGCTGTCCGCGGTATTGACCGCCTTGTAGATGGCCATCCCCGGCAGCCCGCCGAGCGCGCACCACAGCGCGGGCGCCACCACGCCGTCCGAAAAGTTCTCGGCAAGACTCTCGATCGCCGCGCGGGAGATGCCGGCCGCGTCAAGCGCCGCGGGGTCGCGTCCGACGATACGTGCGACCGCCACTCGTCCGCCGGCAACGCCGTCGCGACGCATTGCGATCTCGACGTCGCGAACATGCGCGAACAGGCTGCGCTGGGCGAGCAACGCGCTGGCGAGGATCGCCAAGACCGCGCCCGGCAGCAGCAGTTGCAGCAACCATCCCGCGCCCCCGGCAACGAACACGATGGCCGCGATTGACGCCACGCCCGCGACGAGGCGCGTCTGCTCCGGGTCCTGGTCCCGGTTCAGCACGCGATCGAGTCTGCCGATCATCGCGCCGATCCAAATTACGGGATGGCCGATCGCGCGCAGGACGAACGGCGGATAGCCGATCACGGCCTCGATGACGAGCGCGGCGGCGGTGAGGGCGAGGGAGTATGTAAGCACGGAGACGACAGACAGAAAAATCAGTTCGCGTCCTGCCTCGCCCGCGCGTTGTCCGGGTCATAGGGGCTGTCGACCACGACCTCGGCCGGAAAATGCCGATCCAACATCTTGATCGTCAGCGCCGTGCCCACCCCGGAGAATTCCGGCCGCACGAAGGCCATCGCGATCTGGCGGTCGAAGTGCACGGAAAATCCACCGCCGGTGGCGCGTCCCACCACGCTGCCGTTGGACCAAACGGACTCGACGCCCCAAGGATCCGCGTCGTCCGGCCCGTCGATCAGCAACGTCGCGAGTTTCCAGCGCAACGGCTTTTTCTCGGCCAGCGCCGCGCGACCCGTGAAATCGCAGCCCTTGTCGAGCCGAACGAAGCGCTCCAGCCCGCTCTCGAACGCTGTCGCCTCCTTGGACAGTTCCGTGCCCCAGCCGCGATAGCTCTTTTCCAGCCGCAGCCAGTTCATCGCGCGGATGCCGACGAGCTTCATGTCGCTCGCCCGACCCGCCTTCTCCAGAACGTCGAAGATATGGTTGTGATATTCAATCGGATGGTGGATCTCCCAGCCGAGTTCCCCGACGTAGTTCACCCGCATCAGCCGCACCGGCGCCATGCCGACCGTCGCGTCCCTCGCGGTGAGCCAGGGAAATCCCGTGTTCGACAGGTCGAGGCGATCGACGACACCGCTCAGCACCGCACGGGCGTTCGGCCCGGCGACGACGAACACCCCGATCTGGTTGATGAGTTTCTCGAGCTGCACCGATCGGTCGGAAGGCAGCGCCCGCGACAGGAAATCCCAGTCGTATGATTCGGCAGCGCCCGCGCCGACGATGTAGAAGCTGGCCTCCGCCTCGCGCAGGATGGTGAACTCGCTGCGCACGCAACCGCCCGGCGTCAGGGCGTGGGTCAACTGTATGCGTCCGTCCCTCTGCGGCAGCCGGTTGGCCACGAGCCCGTCAAGCCAGGCCGCCGCCCCCGGCCCGCTCGCGCGATATTTCGCGAACGTCGACGCCTCGATCAGCCCGACATTGTCACGGATGGCCTGGGCCTCGGCGCGGACATACGGCCACCAGTTGCCGCGACGGAACGACCATGTCTCCCTGAACGAAGGGTCGTCGGCCGGGCCGTAGAAATTCGGCCGCTCCCAGCCGAAACGTTGGCCGAACACGGCTCCTCGGGCGCGCAGCCGGTCGTAGGACGGCGCGGTGCGCAGCGGCCGCGCGGCGGGGCGTTCCTCGTCCGGAAAATGCAGCAGGAAGACGTGGTCGTACGCCTCCTCATTTTTCTTTACGGCATACGGCAACGTCGCGTAGTCGCCGAATCGGCGCGGATCGAGCGCCAACGTATCGATCTCCGCTTCGCCCGCCGTGATGATCTGCGTCAGGTATTTCCCGGCCCCGCCGGCCGCCGTGATGCCGAACGAGAACCCCTCAGCGAAATAGAAGTTCTCCCGCCCGGGTGCGCGGCCCACAAGGGGGTTGCCGTCGGGCGTGTAGGCGATCGGGCCGTTGTAGACGGTCTTGACGCCGCCGTTCGCGAAGCACGGCATGCGATGGAACGCCTCCTCGATATGCCATTCCAGCCGTTCCAGATCGGGCGGCAGCAGGTCGGCACGGAAATGGTCCGGAACGCCGTGCACGGCCCAGGCCGGCGCGCCCTTCTCATACGGACCGAGGATGAGGCCGCCCCGCTCCTCGCGCATGTACCATTGCGCATCCGGATCACGCAGCACCGGATGCTCCGGGTTGCCGGCGGCGCGCCAGGCGACGATCTCCGGGATCTCGTCGGTGACGATATACTGGTGTTCGACCGGCACGGCGGGGATCTGCAATCCCACCATCGCGGCGGTGCGGCGGGCGTGGTTGCCGGTGGCGCTGACCACCACCTCGCAGGTGATTTCGCCCTGGGCCGTGGTGACGCGCCATTCGCCGGACGGCAGGCGCGTGATGGCCGAGACGTCGGTCTGCCGGTGGATCACGGCCCCGTTGCGCCTCGCCGCGTCGGCCAGCAGCATCGTGATGTCCGCGGGATTGATGTAGCCGTCGGTCGGATGGAACAGCGCGCCCTGCAGGCCCTCGACGTTGACCAGCGGAAAGCGGCCCTTAATGGCGGCCGGCGTCAGCCACTCGTACGGGATGCCGATCGAGTCAGCCGTCGTGGCGTAGGTCTGGTACTCCTCCATCCGCTCGCGCGTCCGGGCCATGCGCAGGTTGCCGACGCGGCGGAACCCGACATCGCGCTCCCACTCGGCCTGCAGCCGTGTGTAGAGGTCGATGGAATACCGGTGCATCTGCCCAGTCGCGTAGGACATGTTAAACAGCGGCAGCAGCCCGGCGGCGTGCCAGGTGGATCCGGCGGTCAGCTCGTCGCGCTCCAGCAGGACGGCGTCGGTCCAACCGGCCTCGGTCAGGTGGTAGAGAATGGAGCAGCCGACCGCCCCGCCGCCGATGACCACCACGCGGGCATGCGATTTCACGAAAGGTCTCCCGCCGACACAAGCCCGTAGTTCAGCACAGCGGCGGGGGTTGGCAAACGTGCGTCATGCTTGACTCGCCGCCCCGATCGCCTGATACCCCCCCCCCGTAATATGCAATCAAGCCTGCACCCCTGCGGTGCGGGCCAGTCGTGCTAGCCGGCGTATCCCGCGACCGGCCGCGCGCTCACTGCAACGCCCCTTTGGGCCGCGCCACCAAGGACACATACCGCCTCATGGCATCCGCAGCTGTCGCTTACGCTCCCTCCGCACGCGGCATGGAGGATTTCGCCTCCTTGCTCGACGAGACCCTAGGCGTCGATTCCGGCTTCGAAGGCTCCGTCGTCACCGGCCGCGTCGTCCGCCTGACCGACGAATTCGCCATCGTCGATGTCGGCCTCAAGAGCGAGGGCCGGGTCGCTCTCAAGGAGTTCGCTCTTCCCGGCGCGCCGCCGGAGGTCAAGCCCGGCGATCACGTCGAGCTGTACGTGGAGCGCTACGAGGATCGCGACGGCAGCATCGTCCTGTCGCGAGAGAAAGCCCGCCGCGAGGAGGCCTGGACCAACCTGGAGCGCGCGTTCGAGGCGCAGACACGGGTCAACGGCACCATCTATGGCCGGGTCAAGGGCGGCTTTACCGTCGATCTCGGCGGCGCGGTGGCCTTCCTGCCCGGCAGCCAGGTCGATATCCGCCCGGTCCGCGACGTCGGGCCGCTCATGGGCACCCCGCAGCCGTTCCAGATTTTGAAAATGGACCGGGCGCGCGGCAACATCGTCGTCTCGCGCCGCGCCGTGCTGGAAGAGACCCGCGCCGAGCAGCGCAGCGAGCTGATCCAGGGCCTGAAGGAGGGCATGATCCTCGACGGCGTGGTCAAGAACATCACCGACTACGGCGCGTTCGTGGATCTCGGCGGCGTCGACGGCCTGCTGCACGTCACCGATATCGCATGGCGCCGGATCAACCATCCGTCCGAAGCGTTGCAGATCGGCCAGGCCGTGAAGGTGCAGGTCATCCGCTTCAACAGCGAGACGCAGCGCATCAGCCTCGGCATGAAGCAGTTGGAATCCGACCCCTGGGAAGGTGTGGCGGCGAAATACCCGCCGGGCGCCAAATACACGGGCCGCGTGACCAACATCACCGACTACGGCGCCTTCGTGGAGCTGGAGCCGGGGGTCGAGGGTCTGGTGCATGTCAGCGAGATGTCGTGGACGAAGAAGAACGTCCATCCGGGCAAGATCGTCGCGACCAGCCAGGAAGTCGACGTCATGGTGCTCGACGTCGACAGCGGCAAGCGGCGGATTTCACTGGGCCTCAAGCAGGTTCAGCGCAACCCCTGGGAGCAGTTCCAGGACGACTCGCCGGTCGGCTCGGTCGTCGAGGGCGAAATCCGCAACATTACCGAATTCGGCCTGTTCATCGGCATCGGCCCAGACATCGACGGCATGATCCACATGTCCGACCTATCCTGGGACGAGGCCGGCGAGCTCGCCATGGCCAAATACGAAAAAGGCCAGGTGGTGAAGGCTAAGGTGCTCGATATCGATGTCGAGAAGGAGCGCATCAGCCTCGGCATCAAGCAGATGCAGGACGATCCGGCGGCCACCGTGCTGGACCGGGTGCACAAGGGCGACGTCGTGACCTGCGTCGTGACCGCGGTGCAGTCCAACGGCATCGAGGTGAAGGTCGACGAGGTGCTGACCGGCTTCATCCGCCGCGCCGAATTGTCGCGCGACAAGTCCGACCAGCGGCCTGACCGGTTCGCGGTCGGCGAGAAAGTCGATGCGCAGGTCGTGGCCATCGACCGGGCCGCCCGCAAACTGTCGCTGTCGATCAAGGGCAAGGAGACGACCGAGGACAAGCAGGCGATCGCCGAGTTCGGCACGTCCGACAGCGGCGCGTCGCTGGGCGACATTCTCGGCGCGGCGATCCGCCGCCGCAACCAGCAGGGCGGCGGCTAGTCCGAACCCATCATGAGCGTCGAGACCGATCTGCTGCTGGACCGAAGACGCCTGAAGCGGCGGCTGACGGTCTGGCGGTTGGTCGCGATCGCCGCGGTCGCCCTCAGCGTGGGCGCCTGGGCCGGCCGTGCCGGACCGGGCCTGCCCCATGCCCATGTGGCACGCCTGAGCGTCTCGGGCATCATCACGTCCGATCGCAAACTGATCGAGCGAGTTGACGATCTAGCAACCAACTCATCGGTACGCGCCGTCTTGGTCGCGATCGACAGCCCCGGCGGCAGCGTTTCCGGCGGCGAGGCTTTGCACGACGCACTGGTGCGGGTCGCGTCGAAAAAGCCGGTGGTTGCTGTCATGGGTGGGACCGCCGCCTCGGCCGGATACATGATCGCGATGCCCGCGGCCCGGGTGTTCGCGAGCGAGGCCACGCTGACCGGATCGATCGGCGTCATACTGCAAACCGGGGAGATCTCGGGGCTACTCGGCAAACTGGGAATTGATGCAACTTCCATCACGTCAGGGCCGCTGAAAGATCAGCCGAGCCTGACACGACCTCTGACCGAGCAAGGTCGCACGGTGCTGCAAGGGCTCGTGACCGACCTCTACGAGCAATTCGTTGCCATGGTGGCCGAAGGGCGGCACATGACCGCGGAACAGGTCCGACCGCTGGCCGATGGCCGCGCCTACACCGGACGGCAGGCGCTGGGGCTCGGACTGATCGACGAGATCGGCGGCGAAACCCAGGCACGGGCATGGCTCGCCGCCAATCGGCAGGTGGCAGCCGACCTGCCGATCGAGGATGTGCGACCGCCGCGCGACCTCGCCGAGCGGCTGGCCGGAGCGAGCCTGGGGTCGATTCTTGAGAGCTCGCTGAAAAGCCTTTTTCCACAATACGTTAGCCTTGACGGGGCGTGGGCGGTCTGGCAGCCTTGACATAGGTTAAGGAAACCCGGCCGATTTTGGACACGCCATGACGAAGTCGGAACTCATCGCCGATCTGTCGGCCGCCAACCCGCACTTGCTGGGTCGCGATATCGAGGTGATCGTCGGCACGATCTTCAACGAGATCACCGCCGCGCTGGCGCGAGGCGAGCGAGTGGAGTTGCGCGGCTTCGGGGCGTTCACGGTAAAGCGTCGGGACGCGCGGACCGGCCGCAACCCCCGGACCGGAGCGGCCGTGCCGGTCGACGAGAAGGCCGTGCCGTTTTTCAAGGCCGGCAAGGAGCTGCGTGAGCGCGTCAATGGGGTGACGACGGTCGGCGCACCCGCTAAGGCTGCGCGAAGCAACCAGGCGAGGGCGTGATGCTGAGGCTTTTGATCGCGTTGCCGATCCTGCTCATCTTCGCGTTGTTCGCGCTGAGCAATCCGGGTCCGGTGCGGCTAGGCCTTTGGCCGACCGACCTGTCCATCGAGGTGCCGATCTCGCTCGCCGTGCTCGTGGCGGCGGCCGTGGCGTTCTTCCTTGGCGCTCTTGTGCTGTGGACCAGCTTGCTTGGTGCCAGGATGCGGGCTCGACGGGCCGAGCATACCGTCAAGCTGCTCGAGGGTCAGGTCGCGAGCCTGCGGCTCGAGCGGGAGCGGGCGGCGATGCGCGAAAGCGCGATGCGCGAGAGCAGCGCCCGGACGCTGGCGATCGTCGAGCGGTAGGCCGCACGCCCGCATCCGGCATGATATGACGGGACTGATCGCGGCAATCGATACCGCTTGTCTCGATCGAGCAAAGGCGCTTGCGATCGCGTTACGGCCGCATTGCGCCACGCTGAAGCTGGGGCTGGAGTTCTTCTCGGCCCATGGGCCGGCAGGCGTGGCGGCGATCGGCGAAGGCCTGTTTCTCGATCTGAAATGGCACGACATTCCGGCGACCGTGGCCGGCGCGATGGGGGCGGCGCTGGCCTTGCGACCACGTTTTGTGACGCTGCATGCCGCCGGCGGCGCCGCCATGATCGCTGCCGCACGCGCCCGCGCGGAGGCCGCCGGCACCGGGCGACCTCTGCTACTCGCGGTTACGGTTCTGACCAGTTTGACTCAGGCCGATCTCGCGCAGGCTGGCGTGGCGAGCACGGCGCGCGACCACGTCGTGCGGCTCGCACGCACCGCGATGGCGGCCGGCGCGGACGGTATTGTGTGCAGTGCGCAGGAGATCGACGTGATCCGCGACGCGCTGGGTGCGGCCCCGACCCTGATGGTGCCCGGCGTTCGCCCCGAGGGCTGGCCGACCGACGATCAGGCGCGCACCGCGACACCGGCCGAGGCGGCGCGCGCCGGGGCGGATTTTGTGGTCGTCGGCCGGCCGATCATCGCCTCGCCCGATCCCGCCGCCGCGGCGGCGGCGATCACGGCGGAACTCCTGGACGTCGCCGCCATCCCGGTCCGAATACGAAATTTTGACCCAAATTAAAATCTGCGGCATTAACAGCGAGGCGGCATTCGATGCGGTCGTCGAGGCCCGGGCCGACTGGCTGGGCTTCGTCTTTTTCCCCCCCTCGCCCCGCTTCGTGACGCCCACCGAAGCCGCACGACTGTCCCGCCGCGCCGGACGCGAGCCGCTTCGGGTCGGCCTGTTCGTGCATCCGACCGAGGCCGATATCTCGGCGGCGCTCGAGTCGGTCGGCCTCGACATCCTACAGATCTATGCCTCCCCCGCCCTCGTGGCCACGATGCGTCTGCGGTTCGGACTGCCGGTCTGGCGCGCCGTCGGCATCTCGTCGCGCGGCGAACTGCCGGCCACCATGGACCACGCCGACGCCCTGCTGATCGAGGCCAAGCCACCGCCGGGTGCCACTCGTCCGGGCGGGAACGCAACACCGCTCCAATGGTCGATTCTCTCCGGCTGGTCAGCGCCTGGTCCATGGGTGCTCGCTGGCGGACTGACGCCCGCGAACGTCGGCGCGGCCATCGCCGCGAGCTCCGCGCCGGCGGTCGATGTCTCATCGGGCGTCGAGCGCTCGCCGGGTGTCAAGGACCCCGCCTTGATAGAAGCGTTCGTGGCCGCGGCGCGAACGTTTCCGGACGACAAACCAATCCCCGACGCGGGCGTTCAACGCTCTTGATAAGGAGCGTACTCCAATGTCTATCGCACCAACCTATTCCGATACGGCCTATCCCGCACGAGGCGGCGTCGTTGCCGACGAACGGCGCACGCATCTTCTGAATCGCGTCTCCTGGGGGGCGATCCTGGCCGGCGTCGTGGCCGCGTTGGTCATGCAAATCCTGTTGAACATCCTCGGCCTCGGGATCGGCGCCGCGTCGCTCGATGCCGCGAACACAGCCGACAACCCTTCCGCCTCGGGCATCTCGATGACCGCCGGGATTTGGTGGATCGCCTCTGCCATCATCGCGGCCTTCGTCGGCGGCATCGTCTCCGGCCGGCTCTGCGGCGCCGGCAGCGCCAACACCGCGCGCTGGCACGGCTTCGTGACATGGGCGACCGCGACGCTCGTCGTCTTCGTCCTCCTGACCTCGGCGGTGGGCAACATCGTCGGCGGCACGTTCTCGGCCCTTGGTTCGACGATCGGTGGGGCCGGGCGTGCGGCGGCTTCAGCGGTTGGTGGCGCGGCGCAGGCGGCCGACGGCGATGCACTGCAGGCGCAGGTCCGCCGGTTGATCAAGCCGGACGACGCGCAGTCGGTGCAGGACGATGTCGTGAGCTACGTGAAGACCGCCTTGAATGGCGACCAGAATGCGGCCAACGCGGCTCGCGACCGCGCCGTGGCAAGCCTCGCGAAAGCCGCCAACGTGAGCCCGGACGAGGCTCGCGGCCGGCTGACGCAACTCGAGACGCAATACAAACAGACGGTGGATCAAGCCAAACAGCAGGCACAGCAGGCCGCCGAAACGGCCCGCAAGGGCATCGCGGCCGCCGGCCTGTTCGGCGCTCTGGTTTTGGTGCTGGGCGCGCTTGCCGGCTGGCTCGGCGGTGGGATCGGCGCGCCGAGGCGCGAGACGACGCTTATCGACGTCGCCTAACTGACAAGACTCGCCGCCGTGTCCCGGATCCTCCGCGCCATGGCGGCGACTCCATTTCCCCGATTGGTCGAGAGCGCCTCGATCAACCCAAGGTCCTTCAGGAACGTCGCTTCGGTCGCCAGGACCTCTGCGGGTGGCCGCCCCGAGTAGACCCGCAGCAGCATCGCGACGAGGCCGGAGACGATCGCCGCGTCGGACGCGCCCGCGAAAAACAATTTTCCGGCGCGCAGCTCATGCGAAAGCCACACCCGGCTCTGGCAGCCCGGCACCTGATGCGCGTCGTCGGCCCAACCGTCCGGATAGGGCGGCAGCTTGCGGCCAAGTTCGATGATGAACTGATAGCGGTCCATCCAGTCGTCGAACACCTCCAGCTCGTCGCTGATCGCGGCGATCGCGTCGGCGGCGGCGGCGTCTTCAGGCTGATAGAACGGGTCAGTCAAGTTTGCTGACCTTTACTTCTCAGCCATTCCGCGAACGACGCTTCCGTCATCCCGCCAGCAGCCAAGGCCAATGTCGCAGCGGCGGCTTCCGCCTCATCGACGACGATCCGATGGCCGTTTTGCTCCGCAAAAAGGAGCGCGCCGATGAACGCAGCGCGTTTGTTGCCGTCGAAGAATGGGTGGTTCCCCGCGATCGCGGCGGCATAGGTGGCGGCCAGCACGAAGATATCGGTTACACCTTCATAGAAGTGGCGATTGACCGCGCGGGTCAGTGCCCCCTCCAGAAGGCCCTCGTCTCGCAGGCCGGCCAACCCACCGTGATCCGCGATGCTTTCCGCGTGCAGCAGTTCCAGCGACAGACGCTCGACCCAAATAGGCTCGTTCACTGAGCAAGCGCGCGCAGGGTGTTGCGATAACGCCGCATGATGTCGCGGCCAATTCGCAGCTGCTCGGTCACTTTCGGATCCAGCGATGTCAGCAGCACACCGTCCTTGGTCTCGATGACCTGGACCACATCGCCCTCGGACACTTTCAGTCGGCCCAATACCTCCCTTGGCAGCACGACCCCGACGGAGTTACCGATGGCCCGCAATTTCAGCTCCATGATGGCCTCCTAAGTTGATACCGTTGTTATAACTCAGGAGACCAGCGGAGCGCTACAGGATAAACCGGCTCAGATCCCCCTGCGTCGCCAGTGGTGCCACCTTCTCGCGGACATAGGCCGCATCGACGGTGATCGCCTCGCCGCCCCGGTCGCTGGCGGTAAAGCTGATCTCCTCGAGCAGCTTCTCCAGCACGGTCGCCAGCCGCCGCGCGCCGATATTCTCCACGCGGTCGTTGATGTCGGCCGCCAGATCGGACAGCGCGTCGATCGCGTCGTCGGTGAATTTCAACGCCACCCGCTCGGTGTCCAGCAACGCCGCATACTGCTTCACCAGCGAGTGTTCCGGCTCGGTGAGGATCCGGCGCAGATCGGCGCGCGACAGCGGCGCCAGCTCGACGCGGATCGGCAGGCGGCCTTGCAGCTCCGGCAGCAGGTCGGCGGGTTTGGCCAGATGGAACGCGCCGGAGGCGATGAACAGGATGTGGTCGGTCTTGATCGGTCCGTATTTCGTGGTCACCGTCGTGCCCTCGATCAGCGGCAGCAGGTCGCGCTGCACGCCCTCGCGACTCACGTCGCCGCCACGAAACCCACCCTCGCTGCTGCGCGCGCAGACCTTGTCGATCTCGTCGATGAAGACGATGCCGTTGTTCTCGGCATGCGCCACCGCCTCGCGCGTGATGCGGTCGTTGTCCAGCAGCTTGTCCGCCTCCTCGCGCTCCAGCGCGGCGCGGGCGGCCGCCACCGTCATCTTGCGGGACTGCATCTGGCCGCGGCCGAACATCCCCTTCATCATCTCGCCCAGGTTGATGACCTGGCCGGGCGGCATCCCCGGCATGTCCATCTGGCCGATCGGGTTTTGCGGCGTCGCCTCGACCTGAAGCTCGATCTCGCGGTCCTCGAGCTCGCCGCCGCGCAGCATGCGGCGGAATTTGCCGCGGGTGTCGGCCGCCGCCTGCTCCCCAGTCAGTGCCGTGACCAAGCGTTCCTCGGCATTGGTCTCCGCCTTGGCCTGCACGTCCTTGCGGCTGGACTCGCGCAGCATGTTGAGGCTGACCTCGACCAGATCGCGGGCGATGCTCTCCACGTCTCGTCCGACATAACCGACCTCGGTGAACTTGGTCGCCTCCACCTTGAGGAACGGCGCCTGCGCGAGCTTGGCGAGCCTGCGGGCGATCTCCGTCTTGCCGCAGCCCGTCGGGCCGATCATCAGGATATTCTTCGGCACGACCTCGTCGCGCAGGCCCTCCGGCAGACGCTGCCGCCGCCAGCGATTGCGCATGGCAATCGCCACGGCGCGCTTGGCGTCGCCCTGGCCCACGATGAAACGGTCGAGCTCGCTCACGATCTCCCGCGGCGAGTAGGTCGGGACTTCCATCATTGAATCCTTACGAGATCGTCTCGACGATCACGGAATGGTTGGTATAGACGCAGATGTCGCCCGCGATACGCATCGCCCGCCGGGCGGTCTCTTCCGCCGACAGATCCGGCACGTCCATCAGCGCGCGGGCGGCGGCCAGCGCGAAATTGCCGCCGCTGCCGATGGCGATGACGCCGTCCTCGGGCTCCAGGACGTCGCCGTTGCCGGTCAGCGTGAAACTGCGGCCGCGGTCGGCCACCGCCATCATCGCCTCCAGACGGCGAAGATAGCGATCGGTGCGCCAGTCCTTCGCCAGTTCGACGCAGGCGCGTTCGAGCTGGTCGGGAAACCGTTCGAGCTTGGCCTCGAGCCGCTCTAGCAAGGTGAAGGCGTCGGCGGTGGCGCCGGCGAAGCCCGCGAGGACCGTGCCGCCCGAGCCGATCCGGCGGACTTTTCTCGCGTTGCCTTTGACGACGGTCTGGCCGAGCGTGACCTGGCCGTCGCCGGCCATCGCGACCGCGCCGCCCTTGCGGACACAGAGAATCGTCGTGCCGTGCCAGCCGACGGGATCATGTGAAGATGTCTGTTGCATGGGCCACCCAAATGGCGCGCGCGCCCTGCCCCCGCAAGGATCGGGGGTCGGCGGCCTCCCCTGGTCGATTGTCCGGGCTTCGTCTAAAGGCTCCGCCGATGCCCCGCATCGCCACCGTGGCCCGCGCCACCGCCGAGACCGACATCACCCTGACGCTGGACCTGGACGGCGCCGGAACCGCCGACATCGCGACCGGCATCGGCTTTCTCGACCACATGCTGACCGGATTCGCCCGGCACGGGATGTTCGACCTGACAGTGCGCGCCACCGGCGACCGGCATGTCGACTTTCATCACACGACCGAAGATGTCGGGATCGTCCTCGGCCAGGCGCTCGCGCGCGCGCTGGGCGACAAGCGGGGCATCCGCCGCTTCGGCGACGCCGTCGTGCCGATGGACGACGCGCTCGTCGAGGCGGCGGTGGACCTGTCCGGCCGTGCCTATCTCGGGTGGACCGTCGCCTTCGGCGCGCCGAAGCTCGGCGAGATGGACACCGAGTTGTTCGAGGAATTCTTCCGGGCACTCGCCTTCAGCGGACTGTTCAATCTGCATCTGACGCAGCGGGCCGGCCGCAATGCGCATCATGTCGCCGAAGCCTGCTTCAAATCCGTCGCCCGCGCGTTGCGACAGGCGACGGAGATCGATGACCGCGCCGCCGGCGCGATCCCTTCGACCAAGGGGGCGCTATGAGGGTCTGGACCGCGCATACTGGGCCACGGGGCGCGCCGTTGCTGGTGCGGGAGGGGTTTTCCTGGACCGCGCTGCTGTTCGGCCCGCTTTGGTTGTTGGCGCACAGGGTGTGGGACACCGCCTTGCTGGCGGCCGCCCTTTCGTTGGCGCTGTGGCTGCTGCCCTGGCCATGGGGCGCCATCTTGAACGCCGCCCTGATGGTCGCAATCGGGGTGTTCGGCCGCGATCTGTGTCGCTGGACGCTGGATCGTCGCGGCTACCTGCTGACCGACATCGTCGCCGCGCACGACGAGGACGCGGCCCTGGCACGGCTGCTGGAGCGACGACCCGACCTGATGCGCGCCGCCTTTACCGAGGCGATGCGATGAAGGTCGCCGTCGTCGACTACGGCAGCGGCAACCTCGCCTCGGCCGCCCGCGCGCTCGCGCTGGCAGCCGACCGCGCCGGCCTGCCCGCGACGGTGACGGTAACCGCCGACCCCGACGCGGTGGCGGCCGCCGACCGCGTCGTGCTGCCGGGCCAGGGCGCGTTCGCCGATTGCGCGCGCGGGCTGGGGGCGATTGACGGTTTGCGGGACGCGGTGGCCGAGACCGCGCGATCGGGCCGCCCCCTCCTTGGCATCTGCGTGGGCATGCAGCTCCTCGCCGAACGCGGCCTGGAGCACGAGACGACGTCCGGGTTCGGCTGGATCGACGGCGAGGTGGCCGCGCTGGAAGCCGACGGGCTGCGGCTGCCCCACATGGGCTGGAACGAGCTCCGGTTCGAGCCGGGCCATCCGCTCCTCGACGGGCTTATGCCGGGCGATCACGCGTATTTCGTCCACAGCTACGCGCTGCGAGGCGGCAGCGAGCGGCAATGCCTGGCACGCACCGAGTATGGCGGGCCGGTCGTGGCGTTTGTCGCCGAAGGCAACGTCGCCGGGACGCAATTCCACGTGGAGAAGAGCCAGGAGACGGGCTTGCGCATCCTGGAGAATTTTCTGCGCTGGACCCCATGAGCGAAGCGCAAGCCGCCTCGGCCATAACCGGCGTCGAGCGGGTCACGGAATTCAGCGACGACGACCTCGCGGCCCTGTGCGAGGCGGCGAGTGCGGCGATCATCGACGGCGGCGGTTTTGGCTGGGTCAACCCGCCGGGCCGGGCGGCGCTCGAGGCGTATTTTCGCGGCCTGCTGCTGGTGCCTGGGCGCGACCTGTTCGTCGCCCGGCTCGACGGCGTGCTGGTCGGCTTCGCGCAACTGATCCGCCCGTCGCGCAACAACGAGGCGCAGGCCTTCGCCGCGACGCTGACCTCGAGCTTCGTCGCCCCCTACGCCCGCAGCCACGGCCTTGCGCGGATGATGACCATCCGCGTGGAAGAAGCCGCCCGAGCGCTCGGCTACCACGCGCTGAATCTCGACGTGCGCGAGACGCAGGAGGCGGCGATCGCGCTGTATGAAAGCCTCGGATTCATCCGCTGGGGCATCCATCCGGCGTATGCGCGGGTCGGCGGGCGCACGGTGCGGGGCATCTTCTACTACAAGCCATTGCAGCCGCACGGCCGGATCGGCTGATGCCCGCGCTCACGCTTTATCCGGCGATCGACCTCAAGGACGGGGCGTGCGTGCGATTGCGCCGCGGCGACATGGCGACCGCCACGGTCTACGCGACCGACCCGGCCGCCCAAGCGCGGGCGTGGCAGGGCGCGGGGTGCCGCTGGCTGCATGTCGTCGACCTCAACGGCGCGTTCGCCGGCCATTCGGTCAACGGCGACGCCGTGCGAGCGATCCTTTCGGCGGCGACGGTGCCGGTACAGCTCGGCGGCGGCATCCGTGACCGGCTGGCGATCGAGGGCTGGCTGGAGGCCGGCGTGCGCCGGGTGATCCTGGGCAGCATCGCGGCACGCGATCCTGATCTGGTGCGCGCCGCGTGCCGCGCCCATCCGGGGCGGATCGCGGTCGGCATCGACGCCCGGGACGGACGTGTCGCGATCGAGGGCTGGGCCGCAAACTCGAGCCTGTCCGCGCTGGACCTCGCCCTGCTTTTCGAGGACGCAGGGGCCGCTGCGATCGTCTTGACCGACATCGCGCGCGACGGGATGCTCGGTGGGCTAGCGCTGGACGCCACGTTCGATGTCGCGGCGCGGGTCTCCACGCCGGTCATCGCGTCCGGCGGCGTCGGGTCGCTCGCCGATCTGGTGGCGTTGAAAGCGCGGGCGGATGCGACCGGCCATGTCGAGGGCGTGATCGTGGGTCGCGCGCTGTATGACGGCAAGCTCGATGTGGCGCGAGCGATGGCGGTGCTCTAGGATTGAGCAGTGGCGGACGCCGCGCGAAGCGGTTCTCCTGATTGTCGCGACGACCGCCGCCCGGGCCGGAACTCTGGGCTACGAGATCGGGCAGCCGCCGCAACCGGGGCGCATCATCATCAACGTTCCCGCCCGCTCGTAACGTGTTGTAGTCCGGTATCACAAGGCACGTGATCATGCGGGGTTGCGTTCGGTTCTCGGATGCGCCCTAAGAGCCTTCGGGGCCAGCCGTCCGAAGCCGAAGGGTATCTGGGTTGTTGAAACTGCGGGTGATCCCGTGTCTCGACGTGAAAGACGGACGGGTCGTCAAGGGCGTGAATTTCGTGGCGCTGCGCGACGCCGGGGATCCGGTTGAGCAAGCGGCATTATACGACGCGGCAGGCGCGGACGAACTCACCTTTCTGGACATCACGGCAAGTCACGAGAACCGCGACACGATGCTCGACGTCGTGGCGCGGACGGCGGCGCGGGTGTTCCTGCCGCTGACGGTGGGTGGCGGCGTCCGCTCGGTCGGTGACATGCGCGCCCTGCTTCTGGCGGGCGCCGACAAATGCAGCATCAACTCCGCCGCCGTGGCCCGCCCCGATTTGGTCGCGGAGGCCGCGCGGAAATTCGGCAGCCAGTGCGTGGTGGTCGCGGTCGACGCCAAGCGCGTCGGGTCCGGCTGGCGGGTCTTCACCCATGGCGGCCGGCGCGACACCGGGATCGACGCCGTCGCCTGGTGCCGGGACGTGGCCGGACACGGGGCTGGGGAAATCCTGCTGACCAGCATGGATCGCGACGGGACCGGAGAGGGCTTCGACACCGAATTGCTGGGCGCGGTCTGCGCCGCGGTGCGCGTGCCGGTCATCGCCTCGGGCGGCGTCGGCCGGCTCGATCACTTCGTGGCCGGCGCGCGGGCCGGGGCCACCGGCCTGCTGGCCGCCAGCGTCTTCCATTTCGGCCGCTTCTCGATCGCCGAGGTCAAGGTGGCGCTGGCGGCGGCGGGGCTGCCGGTGCGCCAGCCACGCGCCGCGGCGGCCTGAGATGGCCAAGAAAACCGCCCGAAAAGCCGTCTCGCCGGAGCAGGACCGCGGCGCTCGCCCGACCTGCGCCGTGCTCGATCGCCTCTTTACCGTGGTGGAGAGCCGGCGTGACGCCTCGCCGTCGCTCAGCCACTCTGCGCGACTGCTGTCGCGCGGCATGCCGAAAGTGGCGCAGAAATTCGGCGAGGAAGCGGTCGAGTGCCTCATCGAGGCGGTGGCCGGCAATCACGAAGCGCTGGTGGGCGAGAGCGCGGACGTCTTGTACCACCTGATGGTGTTGTGGGTGGGGGCCGGCGTGGCGCCGCACGAGGTCTGGGCGGAACTGGAGCGGCGCGAGGGGGTCTCCGGTCTGGCGGAGAAGGCGGCCCGGACGCGCCGCGTGATCTACCGCGTCAGGACCAAGAAAA
Organism: Acetobacteraceae bacterium; assembly: GCA_965246915.1. Taxonomy (GTDB): domain Bacteria; phylum Pseudomonadota; class Alphaproteobacteria; order Acetobacterales; family Acetobacteraceae; genus CAVRQM01. The sequence goes on along the minus strand of CBDFGB010000031.1, from coordinate 63,766 downwards.
TTCCCTAGGCAAGGAGGGCGTGCGTGCCGGTCAGCGGGATAGGCGACTACGACGAAGCCAACATCTTCGCGCGAATCCTGCGCGACGAGATTCCGAGCAAGCGTGTATACGAAGACGAATTCGCGATCGCGTTCCACGACATCGCGCCGCTCGCGCCGTTGCACATCCTCGTCATTCCGCGCGGTGCCTATGTCTCGCTCGCCGATTTTACGGCCAAGGCCGGGGACGCGGACGTCGCCGGGTTCTTCCGTGCGGTCGGGGCGGTGGCAAGGCAACTCGGTCTCGAAGCGGGCGGCTACCGGATCCTCGCCAATGTCGGGCATCTCGCCGGGCAGGAGGTGCCGCACTTTCATGTCCACCTCTTTGCCGGCCGGTCCCTTGGGCCGATGCTGGCCGCAAATACGTGATCCGGCCCCTCGGCGGTTCGCCCGCGTTACCCCATATGTCGGACAGTTCCGGGGGACATTTCGTCGCATGTTACAGATGACCAGCCCGCTAGAGGCGACGACGACCAAGGATGACCGGGCCTCGCACCGGCAGGAGCAGGCAATGCTCGCCCGGTTCCAGCCCGTCCTGCGACGCAGCCTGGGCCAGGTCGCCGCCACGCTGCTGCCGTATCTCGCGCTCGTGGTGGCGATGTATTTCAGCCTCATGGTGTCGATCTGGCTGACCCTGGCGCTGGCGATCCCGGCCGCCGGCCTGGTCGTCCGGCTGTTCATCATCCAGCACGATTGCGGGCACGGATCGTTCTTCCGCTCGCGCCGCGGCAACGAGATCATGGGCTGGGCGTGCAGCATCTTCACGATGACGCCGTTTGCGAACTGGCGCCGGCAGCACGCGCAGCATCACGCGATCTGGAACAATCTCGACAAGCGCGACGGCGGCGCGGACATCTATTCGAGCTGCCTCACCGTCGCGGAATACAAGGCGCTCTCGCCGGCCCGGCAGCGCCTGTATCGCTTCACGCGGCATCCACTGATCGCGCAGGTGCTGGTCCCGCCCCTGGTGTTCCTCGTGCTGTATCGCATTCCGTTCGACACGCCGCGGGCGTGGCGGCGCGAGAGGCGCAGCGTTTACGCGACCAATATCGCCGTGACGGTCGTCATCGGCACGCTGATGCTGTTGCTCGGCGTCTGGCAGGTGGTGGTCGTGCAACTCCCGATCATCGTCGTGGCGGCGATCATCGGCGTATGGCTGTTCTCCGTGCAGCACAAGTTCGAGGACTCACTGTGGGCCCGACAGGGCGCGTGGAACGCACTGGACGCTTCGGTGCACGGCAGTTCCTATCTGGCGTTGCCGAGGGTGCTGAACTGGTTCACGGGCAATATCGGCTTTCATCATCTGCATCACCTGGCACCGCGCATCCCGAACTACCGCTTGTCGGAATGCTGTCACGCAATGCCGGAACTGACGGCCACGGCGACGCGGATGTCGTTCTGGCAAGCGCTGCGGTCCTATGGTTACGACCTGTGGGACGAGCGTCGCGCGCGCATGGTGCGGTTCCGGGACGCCTGAGCGCGGCCGACACGCCCGGCCACGCGACGGGGCCCGCCCTTCCCTTATTCGGCGAAACTTGCTCACGCGCGTGACTTTCCCCACGGCGCGAACGCAAGTCTTGGATCGGCCGCAAGCTCCTTTCCGGGAAGGCGAACGACTGATCCGGGTCGTGAGCGACGGCCCGTGGTTTGACTGTCACGGGTGCCTCCAGGATGCTGCGACAACCCTTCCATGGTGCGCCCATGACAATCTCCGGACTGCTCATATTCTCCGCCGCTTACATGATGGCGGCGGCATCTCCAGGACCAGGCATCGCGGCTTTGGTGGCCAGGGTTCTGGCCAGGGGCACACGCGGCTTGCCTGGCTTTATTGCAGGGTTCGTGATCGGTGATTTGATCTGGTTCAGCATCGCTGCGACCGGTTTGGCGGTGCTGGCGCAAGCCTTTGTCGGCTTGTTCCTGGCTATCAAGTATCTTGGCGCTGCTTACTTACTCTTTCTTGCTTGGAAGCTTTGGACGTCGCCGGTTGACGGCATGGAACGCGCTCACGGTGTTCCGCCCGAGGGCGGTGGCCGCCTGTTCGTCGCCGGGCTGGCGCTCACGCTGAGCAACCCGAAGGTCATCGTTTTCTTCCTCGCTCTCCTGCCCACGGTGGTCCATCTCGACACGCTGTCGCTGGCCGGGTTTGTCGAGATCGCCGCTTTGATCGTCGTGATCCTGTCGCTCGTATTGACATCGTATGCGGTGGCTGCGGTGCGGACGCGACGTCTGGTCGCGTCGCCACGAGCGATCCGCAGGCTCAACCGTGGAACCGGCATCGTGATGGCCGGCGCGGCCGTGAGCGTCGCCACGCGCTGAAAGATGCGTTCCGGTCGTCCCAGAGGCGGGTCGGGCCCAATGAGCGGCGTATCTTGACCCCCGCTGCTCGGGCCGCGACATCCCCGCCATGACCCGTCGCGATCTTCTGCTTTCCGCCGCCGCCGCCCTGACCGGCGCGGCGGCACCCGCCCCTGCCACACTGACGCCGGAGGACCGGGCCGACCTTGCCCGGGTCAGCGCCTACCTCAACGCCCTCAAAACCCTGAAGGCGCGGTTCCTCCAGGTCGCACCGGACGGTGGCGTGTCGCGCGGCCTGGCCTGGATGGAACGACCGGGGCGAATGCGGTTTCAGTATGACCCGCCGACGCCGCTGCTCCTGGTCGCCGGCGGTGGCTTGTTCGTCTTCTATGACCGCCAGCTCAATCAGACGACCAACATTCCGCTCAGCTCGACTCCGCTCGGCCTGCTTCTCGCGGACAATCTGACGCTGTCCGGCGACGTGACGGTCGTCAACGTCGACCGGCAGCCCGGCTTGCTCGCCGTCACCGTGCAGCGCACGGCCTCGCCGGGCGACGGGACGCTGACCCTCGTGTTCAACGACAATCCGCTCGTGCTGCGGCAATGGGCGGTGGTCGATTCGCAACGTCAGGAGACCCGGGTCAGCCTCTACGACGTGCAACTGGGCGGCACGTTCGATCCACAGATGTTCTACTTCGTCGATCCCAAATTCATGCCGAGCGAGGCGAATCGCACCTACAAGTGACGCGCTGTGTCGACGATGCTGCGCTGCGGCGGAAAACGCTTCATATTGTCGCCAGACTCGCCCATCATGATGGTGTCATGAAAGCGCTCGTCGGGATTTCGTGCTGCTCCAAGGCGTTCGGGCCGTTCGGCACGCCGAACCACGCCGCGTCAGACACTTACATCCGCGCCACGGATCAGGTGGTTGGCGCGGTTCCTGTTCTGCTCGCGGCGAATGGCGACCGAGCGGATGTCGCGACCTTGGTCGCACGCCTGGACGGGCTGATCCTGACCGGCAGCCGCTCCAACGTACAGCCCTGCCTGTATGGCGGACCGGCGCACCCCGAGGGCACGCCGGAGGATGCATCGCGCGACGCGGTCACCCTGCCGCTCATCCGAGCCGCCGTCGCGGCCGGGCTGCCCGTGCTGGCGATCTGCCGTGGCCTGCAGGAAATGAATGTCGCGTTCGGCGGCACATTGCACCAATGGCTACAGGATCTTCCCGGGCGGATCGACCACTCGACGCCCTATCAGGGCAACCACGGCGTGCGCGTCGGCAAGGCGCACGCGGTACGCTTCGTCGCCGGCAGCTGGCTGCACCGCCTCGCAGGCGCGCGGGAGGTCGCGGTCAACTCGCTGCACAATCAGGGAATCGACCGCCTTGCCCCCGGCATGGTGGCCGAGGCGCATGCCCCGGATGGCACGATCGAGGCGATCCGCGTCGCCACCGCCCCCGGCTTCGCGGTGGGCGTGCAATGGCATCCGGAATACGATTTCGAGACGGATGCGCTGTCCCGCCGCCTGTTCGAGGCGTTCGGCGACGCGGTGGCCGAACGCCGCAACCCCAGCCGGATTGCCGCCGCCGCCGATTGAGCCGGCCTACCAGTCGGAGGTGATGCGGACCTCGCGGCGGCTATACGAAATCCAGACTTTCCGCTGCCGCAGATACTCCCCGCCCAGGGCCATATCGACCGAGGCGAGTTGCCCGTCGAAAACGGCAGCCTCGAAGTCGTGGAGGCGGTCCGCGCCAACCTCCAGGCTGTCGAACCGGTGCATCGTGACGCGGAGGGTTCGCGGGCCTGTGCCGTCGGCATTGGCGGAGCGAGCATTCGCGCGTTGTGCCTTGGGCAAGCCAACCCGATCGGCAAGCGCGCCGCTGATCGCACTCTTGTTGGCCCCGGTATCGAGGACGGCCTCCACGGCGACGCCGTCGAGTCGCACCTCCAGCGACGGCAGGCCACGGATGGTGGAGCCGAATGGCACCACCATCCCATCGGCACGCCAGCCTGGCGGCCTGCCGGGGCAGGCCCGACCTTCGTAGAGTTGCAGTCTGCCGTGGGGAAAATCGAGTTCGACCTCGTATCTTGAAAGAACGTCGGTGCCTAGCACGCCGGCGGACCTGTGGCCGGCGCCGAACACGAGGACGTCCACCGAGCGTGCGCCTGTCCTCACGGTGCCGAACGAAAGCTCGTCGATATCGGTGACTCGTCGCGGCTGCGACCCGCCGATCCCCCCCACCTCGCCGCTCGCCGGGCGAGACGGCGGCAGCCCCAGCGCGGCAGCGGTCGCAGCGGTAATCGAGCTTCTGTGCGCGCCCGTATCGACGGTCAGGTTTATGGGCTGACCATCCATCGATACGACGATTTGAGGTGAATTCTCGACGAAATTGACCGGCACGCTCGCTCGACAGATCAGGGCACAGCCGTCGGGACCGGGCTCCGCCGGACGCTCGCCACACGCGCCGCTGGAGTCCGCGAGCCTGTCGTCGATCCCGCAGCGCGCGAGCGCCAGCGCGAGCAGGCCCAGGATGGCACCGCGTCGTTGGCCTCGCTGCATGCTGGCAGGAGGCCATGGTTCGCCGGCCGGCGAAAGTGCGTTTCGTGCTCCTCGCCATGCTGCTATTCATCATAAACGAAATCATGACGGGGTGGGTGCGATGTCGATCACGAAAGCCGCCGGGTTCGCGATGGCGCTCGCGGCGACCGGCTGCGCGTCCGGGCAGCCTGCGGCCAAGCGGAAACTCGCCAACGGCATGATGACCTGCGGCTACCAGCCCCTCAGCACCCGCGTCTACATCGGGTCGGATCTGCAAGCTCGATTCATAGTCAGAACAAACAGCGAGCCGTGCGCCGATGCCTATGCGTGGAACGATTTGAGCGCCAGCGGCACCACGCTGGTGACGCCGCCATCGCACGGCAAGGTCGACATTGCCACCGAGTTCAACCAGGTGGTGTTCGTCTATCAGCCCGATCGCGGCTTCACCGGCACCGACCGTTTCCGCATCAGCACGCCTGGCACGCCGGAAGCCACCCGCGTCGCGATCACGGTGACCGTTGAACCATAGCCCAAATGGTTTCGCGGCGTTCAGGCCGGCGCAACGCTCTGATTGAGGCGGGAGCCATTTTCCGGATCTTAGCTCCGCCTGACCGCCGCGAGTTTGCCAAACACCTCGGCGTCGTGCGCGCTGCCCGCCAGCTCTTCGCGCTCCCCATGCCCCGCGAACTTAAGAAAGAGTCGGCCGTTCGAAAGGCTCCGGATCGCAGCCCAGACATCGCGCGCCCAGCCGATTGTTAACGTGGTCATGCTTCGGCTTTGATAAGAGCGTGTCGACGCTGAGCCTGTAGACCCGCAGCATGACAACATCTCCGGCGTCGTCGTTGCGGCCGGTGTCGGGCTTGATTTCGTAGAACGCCCGCCCACCGCCCGGACCAGGCATTCTGCGCGCGCCCGGATGGTCCACGACGAGATAGAGGCAAGGGAATTCCCGCAGTCGCTCGATAGCGCCCACATCGCTTCCAGCCGGCACCAGGCCGTCGGCCCCGATCCAGGCTGGGTCAGCGGCCTCCCACGCGATGCGGGCCTGCCGGGCCGCCGCTGTCTCGGGCGGATCGACGGGCACGCGATCGCCTGATCGCGGCGCTGCGTCCATCGCGGGCAATGTAGTCAACAGGGCAAGTTGCCGCCTGTGCTTGGTGCTGCGCCTCCTCACCCGCCATTGACCCCGCCGCGCCGGCGTGCCTGTTCCCGCCGATGCGCTACATCTCTACTCGCGGGGAGGCGCCCGCGCGCGATTTTCAGGGCGTGCTGCTCGCCGGCCTCGCCGAGGACGGCGGCCTGTTCGTCCCGGAAACCTGGCCGGAACTGTCGGCCGCCGAGTGGCGGGCGCTGCGCGGCCTGCCCTACCCGGAACTCGCGGCAAGGCTGATCGCGCCGTTCGCGCCCGGCCTCGACCTCGCGCCGATGTGCCGCGACGCCTACGCCCGCTTCGCCCATCCCGCCACCGCGCCGCTGGTGCAGCTCGACGAAAATCTCTGGTCGCTGGAGCTGTTCCACGGCCCGACCCTGGCGTTCAAGGATTTCGCGCTGCAAGTGCTCGGCCGGCTGTTCGCCCATGTGCTGGGCGCGCGTGGCGAGCGGGTGACCATCGTGGGCGCCACCTCCGGTGACACGGGTTCGGCGGCGATCGACGCCTGCGCCGACCGGCCGGGCATCGACATCGTGATCCTGCACCCCGACGGTCGCACCAGCGAGGTGCAGCGGCGGCAGATGACGACCGTGCGCGCCGGCAACGTCGCCAACATCGCCGTCGACGGCTCGTTCGACGATTGCCAGGATCTGGTCAAGGCCATGTTCGCCGATCTGCCATTCCGAGAGGCGATGCGGCTGTCGGCGGTCAACTCGATCAACTGGGCCCGTATTGCTGCCCAGATCCCGTACTACGCCTACGCGGCCCTGGCGCTCGGGGCGCCCGACCGCCCGGTGGCGTTCTCGGTGCCCACCGGCAATTTCGGCAACGTCCTGGCCGCCTGGGCCGCGCGGCGCATGGGCCTGCCGATCGAGCGTCTGGTCGTCGCGAGCAACCGCAACGACATCTTGGCCCGCTTCTTCGACGCACGCGACATGAGCTTGCGTCCCGTCGAGCCGAGCCTGTCGCCCAGCATGGACATCGCCGTCAGCTCGAATTTCGAGCGTCTGCTGTTCGAGCTGCTCGGCCGCGATCCGACCGCCACGGCCCGCACGATACTCGAGTTTCGCGCGACCGGCCGCATGGACGTGCCCGAGGGACCGTGGCGCGCGGCCGGAAAGCTGTTTCATGGGTTCCGGCTCGACGATGCTGGCACGCTGGCGGAAATCCGCCGCCTTCATGATGACGCCGGCTATCTTGCCGACCCACACAGCGCCATCGGGCTGGCAGCCGCCCGTACGCACGCGCTGCCAAAAATCCCGATGATCGCCGCGGCCACCGCGCATCCGGCGAAATTTCCCGACGCGATGCGGGCGGCGACCGGCGCCGCCCCCCCTCTGCCCCGGCACCTCGCCGACCTATATGACCGCGACGAGACATTTTCCCGCGCGCCGGCCGACCTCGCCGCCATCGAGGATCGGGTCCGCGCCTTCGTCCTGAGGAACGCCGCATGATCCGCACCAGCACCCTGCCCTCCGGCCTGACGGTCGTCACCGAACGGATGGACCGGGTGGAGACCGTCTCGTTCGGCGCGTATGTCGCGAGCGGCACCCGCCACGAGACCGAGGCCGAGAACGGTGCCTCGCATTTCCTCGAGCACATGGCCTTCAAGGGCACCGAGGCACGCACCGCCGCGCAGATCGCCGAGGCGGTGGAAGCGGTGGGCGGCCACATCAACGCCTATACCGCCCGCGAGCAGACCGCGTTCTACGTCAAGCTGCTCAAGGAGGATCTGGCGCTCGGAGCCGACATCATCGGCGACATCCTGTGCCACAGCACCTTCGACCCCGACGAGTTGGAGCGCGAGCGCGGCGTGATCCTGCAGGAGATCGGGCAAGCCAACGACACGCCCGACGACATCGTGTTCGACCATTTCCAGGAGACGGCCTATCCGGATCAGCCGATGGGCCGTCCCGTGCTGGGACGCGAGGCCGGGATCCGGTCCATGCCGCGCGACGCTCTGATGGGCTACATGCGCCGCCACTATACGACATCCAACATGACGGTCGCCGCCGCCGGCAATCTGCACCACGACGACGTGGTGGAACTCGTGGAGCGCCACTTCGCCGATCTGCCGCGCGAGGCGGCCCCCGTGGCGCTGGCCGGCACCTATGCGGGCGGCGAGTTCCGCGAGCAGCGCGATCTCGATCAGGTCCATATCGTGCTCGGCTTCCCGTCGACCGCCTACGCGGATCCGGATTTCTACCCGACCATGCTGTTGTCCACGCTGCTGGGCGGCGGCATGTCCTCGCGGCTGTTCCAGGAGATCCGGGAACGGCGCGGATTGGTCTATTCGATCTACTCGTTCACCGCACCCGCGATGGATGGCGGCCTGTTCGGCATCTATGCTGGCACCGGCGAGAGCGAAGCGGCCGAACTGGTGCCGGTGGCGCTGGACGAGCTGCAGAAGGTACAGCGCGACGTCACCGAGGCGGAACTGGCCCGCGCCCGCGCCCAGGTCAAAGCCAGCCTGCTCATGTCGCTCGAGAGCACCGGCAGCCGCTGCGAGCAGCTTGCCCGGCAGATCCAGGTGTTCGGCCGGGTCATTCCGACCGCGGAGACGGTGGCCAAGATCGAGGCGGTGACGATCCCCGACGTACAGGCCGCCGCGCGAAGGCTGTTCCGGGCACGCCCGACCCTTGCCGCGATGGGTCCGGCCGGCCGCGTGCCGGCCCTGCCGTCGATCGCCGAGCGGTTGGCGGCATGAGCGATCCCGCGAGCCTGCTGGGCGAGCTTCTCGATGCGGCCCGCGCGGCCGGCGCCGACGCGGCCGATGCGTTGTATGTCGCCAGCACCGATCTGTCGGTGCAACGCCGGCTCGGCAAGATCGAGCATCTGGAGCGGTCGGAGTCGCGCGACCTCGGCCTGCGCGTCTTTGTCGGCCAGCGCTCGGCCGTCGTCTCCACGACCGGCCTCAACGCCGCCGAGTTCGCCGACATCGCCGAGCGGGCGATCGCCATGGCGCGCGTGGTGCCGGAGGATCCGTTCTCCGTCATGCCCGACGCAGACGGGCGCAGCGGCGAGGCGGCCGCACTCGACCTGGTCGACGAGGCCGAGCCGGAGGTGGCGGTGCTGACCGCGCGCGCCGCGGCGGCGGAGGATTCGGCGCTGGCCATCGCCGGGATCACCAACTCCGAGGGTGGCTCGGCTGGATGGTCGCGAACCGACGCGGTGCTGGCGACCTCGGCAGGCTTCGTCGGGACCTACGCGCGGACCGGGCACGGCGTCTCGGTCACCGTCGTGGCCGGGGCGGGCACCGGGATGCAGCGCGACTACGACTATTCCTCGGCCACACATGCCGAGGATCTCGACGATCCCGCGGCCCTGGGGCGTCTGGCGGCCGAGCGGGCGCTGGCCCGGATGAACCCCGCACGCCCGGCGACCGCGCGCCTGCCGGTGGTGTTCGATCCGCGCGTGTCGTCGTCGCTCGTCGGCCATCTGGCCGGTGCGATCTCCGGCGCCTCGGTGGCGCGCGGCACCAGTTTCCTGAAGGATTCGATGGGCGAGCGACTCTTTCCGCCCGGCATCGAAATCGTCGACGATCCCCGCCGGGTGCGCGGCCGGTCGTCCCGGCCGTTCGACGGCGAGGGCGTGGCCACGTCCCGGCTCGCTTTGGTGGAGGATGGCGTGCTGCGGACCTGGGTCCTGGACGGCCGCAGCGCCAAGCAGCTGGGTCTGCGCACCACCGGTGCCGCCGGTCGCGGCACGAGTGGGGCACCCTATCCGACCACGTCGAACCTGTTCATGCAGCCGGGTCCGCTCTCGCCGGCCGAGCTGATGGCCGACATCAAACTGGGCCTCTACGTGACGGAGGTGATCGGCATGGGCGTGAACGGTCTGACCGGCGATTACAGCCGGGGTGCCGCCGGGTTCATGATCCGGGACGGCGCGATCGCCGAGCCGGTCGCCGAGATCACCATCGCGGGCAATCTGCGCGAGATGTTCGCCCATCTGGTGCCAGCCAACGATCTGCGGTTCCGCAGGGGGACCGACGCTCCGACCATTCGCGTCGAAGGCATGACCATGGCCGGGCAATAGCGCGCGAACGCCGACGTGGCTCGCGGCCCTGCCGCCGATCGTGGCGGCGGGCCGACGTGCCACATCTGCCCCGACTGCTCAGGGCCTGGCCTCCAGGATCAAGTTGAACGGTGTGTCGGCGGCCTTGCGCACGTGACCGAATCCACCCTCGGTGATCACCGACGATAGTCTTGCCAGGCCCGCTTGGGCGCCGAGCGCCGCTCCAACCGGTTGATCAAGGGAGGTCGGCACGCAGATCATCGTCGAGCCCGCATAGTACAGTCGACCGACAGGATTGAGATTGTCCTCCAGCCGGTCGCCCGCCGCCGGCTCGACGATCATCCAGCTTCCGTCCGGCTTCAGGGCCTGCCGCACGTGCCGTGCCGCGCCGACCGGATCGCCCATGTCGTGCAGGCAGTCGAAAAACGTCACGAGGTCCAGGCCCTGGCCAGGGAACTCGCTCGCCAGGGCGATTTCGAACCGCGTGTTCGCGGTCACGCCATGCTGCGCGGCATGGAGCCGGGCCTGCGCGACCGATCCGGTATGGAAATCATACCCGACGAAGGTGGAGTTCGGGAATGCCTTGGCCATCATGACGGTGGAGAATCCATGGCCGCAGCCGACATCGGCGACGGTGGCGCCGGCTTCCAGCTTGGTCACGACCCCGTCCAGCGCCGGCAGCCACGCCTGCACGAGGCTGTTGTGATACCCTGGGCGGAAAAAGCGTCCGGCGGCACAGAAAAGGCACTGCGACTGCTCGCCCCAGCCGACGCCTTTGCCGGTCCGGAAGGCGGCCTCGACGAGCGCCTGGTTCTCCATCATGGCCATCGCCAGATCAAATCCCCCTTGCATGTAGACGGGACTGTCGGCGTCGGCGAACACCATCGCCTGTTCGGGGGGCAACGAGAATTTGCCGCTGGCGGGGTCGTATTCCAGATAGCCGGAGGCAGCCTGATGCGACAGCCACTCGCGCGCATAGCGTTCGGCGATTTCCGACGTCGTCGCCAGCTCGCCCGGCGTCATCGGGCCGTGCGCCTGTAGCGCCCGGTAAAGACCCAGTCGATCGCCAATGCGCACGAGCGGCACGCTCAAGGCGCCCCCCAGGTCGCCGAGCATTCGACCGATGACGTCGTTTAATTTGCTTTCGTTCACAGTCATTGCTTGTTCTTCTTTCTTGGATCTGATTTCGTGTTGGCCCGGTTCCTGCCGCCGACCCGCCTCGCCCGTGGGACAGGGTCGCGTCCGGCGGCTTCCAGCTCGAGTTCGCGCCCAAGGGGCGGCTTACTCGACCGCCGGCCCTGAGGGGCGCGACAGCCGAGTGACTGAGCCGGCTGAGGCCGCAGGCTATTGAATCTTCTGCAGTGGGCCGGTGAGGTCGGCGAAGTTGGCCGTATTCAGCACTTGAATGCCGGCGTTGTGCTCACCGTTGAACGGCGTCTTCGTCCCGGCGCAGCCCGCCTTGGTCGCCGAAGCTGGCGAATCGAACCAGAGGCCGAGATGATGGGTGTGGACCGGCGCGGTCGTCGGATTGGTGTTGGCGTCGGTCGGGAAGATCACCGGCGCGACGGCCTTGCCGGGCGCCACGATGAACGTCTCCCGGCTGAAGATGCCGGCGAAGTCGCCGACCCCCGTGCCGTTGTCGTCGGTCTGGATGTCGCCCTGATACCAGCTCAATCCGAACGGCGCGTTCGGGACCTGGATCACGAAGAAGTCGAAACCCGTATTCTTGGGCATATGGAACACTTCCACATGCAACCGCTGGCCGCCCACGGTCTCGACCAGGCTGACCCGCCCGCTCGCCTGCGGCAGACAGGTCGCGGCACCCGGCGAGACCACCATCGAAAACAGCTGATTGTTGGTGGACGCGGCGCGGGCGGTCGAGGGTGCCGCAGCGGCCGCCACGGCCGCGGCCATCGCGGTCGCGGCGAAAAGATTCTTGTACATATCATTCTCCATTATTTGGAATGTGCCACGGCCGCCGATCGGCCGCGGTTGACGAGGCGTCAGCTGGCTGAACCGGCAGGCTACTTGATCTTCTGCAACGGTCCGGTCAGGTCGGGAAAGTTCGCGGTGTTCAGGGCCTGAATCCCGGCGTCGTGCGTGCCGTTGAACGGCGTCTTCGAACCTGGGCAGCCGGCTTTGGTGGCGTCCGCCGGCGAATCGAACCACAGGCCGAGATGATGCGTGTGGATCGGCGCCGTGGTCGGATTGGTGTTGGTGTCGGTCGGGAAGATCACCGGCGCGACGGCCTTGCCGGGCGCCACGATGAACGTCTCCCGGCTGAAGACACCCGCGAAGTCGCCCACCCCGGTGCCGTTGTCGTCGGTCAGGATCTCGCCCTGATACCAGCCCATTCCGAACGGCGCGTTCGGCACCTGGATCGTAAAGAAGTTGAAATTAAGATTCTTCGGCATATGGAACACCTCCACATGCAGCCGCTGGCCGCCCACGGTTTCGACCAGGCTGACCCGCCCGCTCGCCTGCGGCAGACAGTTCGCCGCACCCGGCGAGACCACCATCGAGAACAGCTGATTGTTCGTGGACGCGGCGCGCACGGCGGCCGGTGCCACGGCCCCGATCGCCATGGCGATCGCTGTCGCGGCGAAAAGATTTCTATGCATATGTCCCTCCAATGTGACTGACAGGACCGATGTCCCGCGAGCGCCTCATCGGCCGGACCCGTGGTCGCCAGCGTCGTAATGAGCGTGGTATGGATCCAAAGCGCCGTCGAAACGGCTTCACGAATGTTTGAGCGGGTGCTCGCGAACGCCACGGCCGAGAAACTCGCGAACGTGGGTGACAAATTCCGCCGACGCCGGTTCGCGGCCCAGCAGGATATGGTTGGAGCTCTCGAGCGCCACGAACTCGGCGTCTTCGATGCCGGCCGCGAGGGCCCCGCCGATGCGCACGGGAACGCGGTGATCGTCGCGCGCGTGCATCACCAAGGTGGGGGCACGAACCAGCTTCAGGCGATGGCGCACGTCGATCTCGGCGAAGATTTCCAAGAATCGCGCGGCATTGGCCGCCGAAACGGTCTGTTTCTGGAACGCGTTGAACCAGTCCAGTTCCTGGCCCGTCGCACTCGGCATGAACGTCGCGGAGAAGATCTGCCGATACGTGGGCTCGGCCCGGCCCCAGCCTTGCCGTACCAGCGTGATGTGGGCCTCGCGCTCCTCCTGCAGATCGGGGTTGCCGTCGACCCGCCATCCCGCCGCATACCCGCCCCACAAGATCAGGTGGCTGACACGGTCCGGGTGCCGGGCGGCGTACTCGATCGCGACCGCGCAACCCTGGGAGATGCCGAGCAGCGGGAATCGTTCGAGGCCGACTGCGTCCACCACCGCTTCCAGATCGCGAACGAATGCCTCGAAACTCAGATCGTCGACGTCCCAATCGGACAATCCGTTGCCACGCTCGTCATATCTGACAAAGCAATGATCGCGCGCGAGGTCGCGGAACAGCGGCGCCCAGGCCGGACTGTCCCAATCCAGCTCCAGATGATTGAGCCAGTTCGCGGCCTTCAGCAGCGGCGGTCCTTGACCGACCGTCGCATAGGCGATGCGGACGCCGTCATGAGCGTTGCAGAAACGTATGCGCTGTCGATTGAGAAGCTGGCGCTCGGTGGCGGCGATCGGACCGGTCGAGGGCGGCGACGTGTCTTGAACCTGCGGCAGGATCGGAGGCATCGCCGGCAGTCCCGCCTCGGCGATCGCGACACCGAAGGCGGCGACGAGGCGGGCGGCTTCGTCGATCCTGCCGACCGCCGTCAGGACGTGCGCGAGAGCGCCCGCCGCCTGCGGATTGAACGGGTCGCAGGCGTACCATTCCCGGGCGAAGGTCAGGCGCTCGTCGGGATGCGTCGCCATGTCGAGCGCCAGGCTGGCGACCATCTTGCGATGCAGCCGGGCCGCATCCTCGCGCTCGGCGACCAACCAGGCCTGAAAATGATCCTGATTGGGCAAGTCCACACCCGCCAGCAACGGCTGACGGATCGCGGCCAGCGCGGTCCGCAGTTCGCCGGGCTGCCAGCCATAGTCGGCGCGTTCGAACCGCTCGCGCATGTCGAGCAGATCGACCGTCACGCCGCTCGGCTCGAACGACACCCTTTCGCGATCGGCCACCAAGACATTGAAGCCGACCAGATTGACCACGGGCCGAAGTTTGTTGAGCGACCATCGCAGCGCGCCGCGGGGATCGTCCGGGACATCCCAGAACATCTCGCAAAGCCGCTCGCGACGTTGCGGCCGCTGGGTCAGGACGAGATAGGCAAGCAGCGCCCGGGTTTTTCGCGAGGGCGGCAGCGGCATCGGCTGACCGTCCCGCGTGACCATGAGACCTCCAAGCACGCCCACTTGCAGTTTTGGCGACCCAACGAGCATCAGGGGATTCCCATCAGGCCCGGGATAGCCCGGACGTGACCTGGCCGCCGTGCCGGGCACGGGGCGTGATTTTCGGCATCCGAACGCCCATATAGCGCTAGTCCATAGGAAGTTGGAGCCATGCACCGTCCCGGCGTGTTTGCAGCCCTCGCTCTTGCCACCCTCATCGCCCTCGCTCCGGCGCTCGCGTTCGCGCGGGCGGGCGGCGGCGGCTCGTTCGGCAGCCGCGGCTCGCGGACCTACTCGGCACCCCCTTCGACCAGCACCGCGCCCTACACCGCGGCGCCGATGCAGCGTTCGATGACCGCACCGGCCGCACCCTCGCAGACGCCGCTGGGGGCCAACCCTGCCATGGGCGGCGGGTTCGGCGGCCGCTCGCCATTCGTCTCCGGCCTGATGGGCGGGCTGATCGGCGCCGGCATCGGCGGATTGCTGTTCGGCGGCGGGCTGTTCAGCGGCATCGACGGGTTCGGCGGATTCCTGGGCCTGCTGCTGCAGATCGGCCTCGTCGTGCTGATCGGCCGCTGGCTGTTCCGCCGCGTCTTCGCCGGCCGTCAGCCGGCCTTCGCGGGCGCCGCTCCTGGCGCGGCTCCGGGCCCTGCGCGGGGCGGCATGTTCGCCCGCGCCGCCGACCCGCAGGCGGCCCGTGGCGGCATCGGCGGCGGCGGCCCCGGACGCCGGCTGGAGATCGGCCCGGCCGACTACGCGGCGTTCGAGCGGGTGTTGCGGGCCGTGCAATCGGCCTGGTCGGCGCACGACCTCGGCACGATGCGGCAGATCACCACGCCGGAGATGACCAGCTACTTCGCCGAACAGCTTGCCGAGCAGACCAGCCGCGGCGTCACCAACAAGGTCGAGAACGTCCAGCTCCAGCAGGGCGACCTCTCGGAGGCGTGGGGCGAGCCGAACCGGGAGTATGCGACCGTCGCGATGCGCTTCAGCATGACCGACGTGACGTACGACACGCACGGTCGGGTGGTCGACGGCGATCCGACGGAGCGGGTTCAGGCGACGGAGGTATGGACGTTCATGCGAGCGATCGGCGGCAACTGGGTGCTTTCCGGCATTCAGCAGGCGCGTTAGCGTCACCGCCTCGCGGAGCCCCCCACCCAGTTCCTTTCCAAGAGGGAGGGGCGGGGTGGGGCTCCAGCGGCGGACGCGGCATGGCGACTATGTTTCAGCCCGCCGTGCTCTAGGCGACCACCACGCGCATCGGGGTCGGGGCGTCGGTCAACAAGAGCGGCGCTTGCCCGGCAGCGTCCCCGTCCGCCTGAGCCGGGACGCGCTCGGACATGATCCGAACCGACGTCCCGCGGAGCAGCCGGAAGCCCGGCATCCGGTGAATGAGGTTGAGCGGCAAAGCCGCACCATACATCATCGCCGAGTATGGACCGGCGCGATCGAACAGCGCCACGGCGAACCCTGGAACCGTCGGCGTGGCTCCCGCCGCGAGGCAATAGGCGCCGCCATAGAAATGGCCTTTGCTGACGATCACGCTGGCTGCCTCGGTCTCCGCGCCGTCGATGCGCACCTGTATCGGCCGGAAACGGTATCTCACGGTCTCCCGCAGACCCTGGAGCACATAGGCGGTCCGGCCGAACACCCGCTTCATCGACGGGTCGATGCCATGCACCACCTGCGCGTCGAATCCCGCGCCGACCATCTGCACGAACAGCCGCGACGCCGCCTCCCCATCGTGGCGCATCACTCCTGGCCAGACCGCCATCGTCCGCCCGAATGCCAAGGCGGCCGCGACCGCACGCGGATCGAACGGCAGCCCGAGCTCCTTGGCGAGCACGTTGGCCGTGCCCAGCGGGATGACGCCGAGTCGGCATGCGGTCCCTGACAGCCCATTGGCGACTTCGGCGATCGTCCCGTCACCGCCCGCCGCCACCACCAGGTCGTGGCCCGCCACCACCGCGGCGCGTGCGAGAAGGGTGGCATGGCCGGCGAAGCGGGTTTCCTCGACCTCCAACCGCACGCCAGTGATCGCCATGATGTCCAGAACGCGCCACAGCCGGCGCACCCGCCTGCCGCCGGCGGCCGGATTGAAGACGATCAGCAATGCGTGAGGAGCTGAGTTCGCATCCCGCGATGCTGCGGGGCGGCACGTTTCCATTCGATGACGTTTGCGGGTCGTCTGCGTGATATTTTGCTTTGAGAACAGGGGTTGGGTCACGCAAACTTCACGTGCGCGACGCGGCGCGTGCCGTATGTGCTGCATCGAGATTGCCGCAGCATGACGCGGGCGTCAGTTTTGAGGCTCGCGGCTCCCACCACCCTGACCGGGATGGTCTCATGAACGCCTTCAGCGCCTCGCGACACGCCGACCGGGGCACCTCCTCCCGACCGGAATTCTCGTTCCGCACGATTTTCATTTCCGACCTGCATCTCGGGACGCGCGGCTGCCGAAGCGATTTCCTCGTCGATTTCCTCAGCCGCGTGCAGTGCGAGCGCCTGTTCCTGGTGGGCGACATCATCGACGGCTGGCGGCTGCGCAAATCCTGGTATTGGGACGCCGCCCACGACGAGGTGCTGCGGCTGATCCTGAACCATGCCCGGCAGGGCGCCGAGGTGACGTACGTGCCCGGCAACCACGACGAAATGTTCCGCAGCTGGCTGCCGCTCAACCTCGAGATCGGCGGGATCAGGCTGATGCGCGAGGCGGTGCACGAAACCGCCGACGGCCGCCGCCTGCTGGTCATGCATGGCGACGAATTCGACAGCGTCGTGCGCTATGCGAAGTTTCTCGCCCTGCTTGGCGACTGGGCCTACAACGTGGCGTTGGCGGTCAACACGTGGTTCAACGCGGTCCGCCGCCGCCTGGGCTATCCGTATTGGTCGCTGTCGCAATGGCTGAAGCGGCAGGTCAAGGAGGCGGTCAAGGCGATCGACCGGTTCGAGGTGGCGCTGGCCGGCGAGGCGCGGCGACGCGGGCTGGACGGGGTCGTCTGCGGCCACATCCACCATGCCGAGATGCGCGAGGTTGGCGGCGTGCTGTATCTGAACGATGGCGACTGGGTCGAAAGCTGCACCGCGCTCGTGGAGCATGCCGATGGACGACTGGAGCTCATCGATTGGGCGGCCCTCAATCGCCTGAGCTTCCACCAATCGCGCCGCGCCGAAATTTCCGTCACCGCCTGACGGATCGTCGGTGGCGCCGCATGACATCCTAGCGCCGGGAGCCGTCGGCGAGATAGCTCGATCTCGTATCGTTCTGGGGCCGCCACCGGCGCGCGTGGTGATCGTCTCGGACGCCTGGCAACCTCAAGTCAACGGCGTGGTCCGAACGCTGTCCACGGTGGCCTCCGAGCTGGAGACGATCGGCCACCGCGTCGATGTGATCGGGCCAGACCAATTCCGAACCGTCGCGATGCCGACCTACCCGGACATCCGGCTCGCGCTGTTTCCCGGCCGACGCATGGCGCAGCTTATCGAGCGCAATTCGCCGGAGGCGTTGCATATCGCGACCGAGGGACCGCTCGGCATAGCCGCCCGGCGCTGGGCGTTGCGGCGCGGCTGCGCCTTCACCACCGCGTTCCACACCCGCTTCCCGGAATACCTCGCGGCACGCGTGGCGGTTCCGCTGGGCTGGTCGTATGCGTGGCTGCGCCGGTTCCACGCGGCCGGTCAGGGGATGATGGTGGCCACGCACAGTCTCGCCGAGGAACTGGCCGCTCGAGGATTCGATCATATCCTGCCGTGGACTCGCGGCGTCGATCTTTCCCTGTTCACGCCGGACGCGGCCGCCGGATCGCCCGAGGATGTGCATGCGGGGCTGGCCCGCCCGGTCTTCGCTTACATCGGACGAATCGCCGTCGAGAAGAACATCGCCGCGTTCTTGGATCTCGAGTTGCCGGGCAGCAAGCTCGTGGTCGGCGACGGTCCGCAATTGGCCGAATTGCGGCGGCGATATCCGGCGGTGCGGTTCACCGGCGCGCGGAGTGGCGCGGCCCTGGCCGCGGCCTATGCCGGGGCTGACGTCATGGTCTTCCCGAGCCGGACCGATACGTTCGGTCTGGTGTTGCTGGAGGCGTTGGCGTGCGGGACGCCGGTCGCCGCGTTTCCCGTGACCGGGCCGAAGGATGTGCTGGCGGACGCCGACGCGGACGTGGGTGCGATGGATGAGGATCTGGGCGCCGCCTGCCTGCGTGCGCTGGCCAGCAACCGGGCCGCCTGCCGCCGCCATGCGGAACGGTTCTCGTGGCGAGCCTGCGCGGAGCTGTTCGTATCGAACTTGGTGCCCTTCGGCGGGCACTGATCTCAAAGACCGTCATGGCCGGGTCACGCCCGGCGATGACGAAGAAACAATGAATTCGGCCGCACCCGGACGCCCTCCCACGCGCGAGAGTGACCCGCACCCTGCCCCTTGATCGGCCCCTGAATCGGGATTGGGCTGCGAGGCAGA
The DNA here is from genome assembly GCA_965246915.1 of Acetobacteraceae bacterium. Taxonomy (GTDB): domain Bacteria; phylum Pseudomonadota; class Alphaproteobacteria; order Acetobacterales; family Acetobacteraceae; genus CAVRQM01. The sequence goes on along the minus strand of CBDFGB010000031.1, from coordinate 44,941 downwards.
CCGACGGGCCTGGGGTGACGGATCATACACCGCGAAGGCCAATTGACATCTCTTACGAATTGTGTGATGTTCCCGGTCGTGAACATGCACTTCAACTATGTCCCCAGATCGCTGCCGGAGGCACCCGACGTGGCCGGGCGTCTGGCGCAGATCCTCGACGGGGTGCGCGATCTCGCCGCCCGGCACGCGGCACGGAACTGGGTGCTGATCCCGGTCACACTCCTGCTCTCGGCCTATCTCAGCAGCGTGGCTCGCCGCTTCGCCTCGCTGGCCGCAAGGCTCGCCGCCGGGCCGCTCCGCCACCGGCCGCCCCGGCCGCGACCACCGCACCCCGAGGCGGCGGCCGAGCGGCCGGCGGCGAAACCCAGGGTGCCGGTCCGGTTTGGCTGGCTGATCGAGTGGCTGGGCTATCACGCGGTCGGGCGGGGCTCGCAGCTTCGGCACGTCCTCGCGAACGACCCGGAGATGGCGGCGATCATGGCGGCCTCCCCGCAGGCGGGCCGGATCCTCAGGCCCTTGTGCCGGATGCTAGGGCTGGCACCTGGGCCGGACCTTCCGCCCTCGCTGTTCCCGCCCCGCGCGGCGAAGGCCCCGTCCGGATCGATCCCTCACGAGCGCTCGCGGGAGCCGTCCGGATCGTCATCGCGTGCCCCGGACGTGACCCTGGAATCCATCACACGCTCCCCGCCCGACGGTCATCGCGACCCCGGCGCCGCACCGGACGCAAGGGTCAAGCCCTGGCAAGACGTCCCGACGATCACCGGCCCGTCCAGCGACGCGGCGCTCGACGCGATCGAGCAGGCGGTCGGCTCCCCGCCCCGCGTTCCAACACTCGCGTGACGCCCGCCGAAGACGCACGGCATTTTCGTTACGAATAAGCAATTAAAGAACCCTCCCGGGCAACGTTGCCGCGACCCACGGCCCATGCTACCCGCCCGTCATGCTGAAACGCGTGTCGCGGGGGCCTCGGTCGCAGGCGGCTCTCGCTTGGATGGCCGGCCGATATCTCGCCTTCGCGCTCGCCACCACACGATGGACCGTGCATGGATGGGATCATCTGGAGCCCCATATCGATCCCGGGACACCGATGATTGCCGCGTTCTGGCACGAACGGCTCGCCCTCATGCCGGCGCTTTTCCTCCACGCGCGGCGGATGCGCGCCGACATGCCGCCCGTCGCGGTGCTGGCCAGCCGGCATTCCGACGGCCGGCTGATCGGCCGGCTGATGCGGCGTTTTGGCACGACCGTCATCCACGGCTCGACCATGCGACAGGGACAGGACCGTGGCGGGGCATCCGGGCTGCGGCAGGCGATCGCCCATCTTCGTGGCGGCGGGCACATCGTGCTGACCCCCGACGGGCCACGTGGTCCGCCGCGCGTGGCGGTCCCCGGTGTCGCCCAGCTCGCGGCGCTGACCGGCTTCGTCGTCGTGCCGGCCGCGGCTCAGACCAGCCGCCGCCGAATCCTTCGCACCTGGGACCGCATGGTTCTGCCGCTGCCCTGGGGTCGTGGCGTGCTCGTGTGTCTCCCGCCGATCCAGGTGCCCCGGCATGACATGGCGGCCGGGCTCGCGGCGATCGGTATTGCCCTGACCGAGGCCGCGGACCTGGCCGACCGGCTCTGCCCGTCGTGACAGGGTCGTGATCGCCGCGGCCTATGCGGTCGCGGCCAGCCTGGCCGGTCCCGGGCTTCGCCTTTTGCTGCGCCGGCGGGCGGCGCGTGGGCGCGAGATCGCGTCCAGGCTGCCCGAACGGCGCGGCGTGGACCCCTCGCCACGGCCCGACGGCACGCTCGTTTGGCTGCATGCCGCGAGCGTCGGCGAGACCGTGTCGATCCTGCCCGTTCTGTCCGCGCTGGCGGAGCGCGCGCCTGACATTCGCGTGCTGCTCACCACGGGCACCGTGACCTCGGCCAGGCTGCTCGACGAGCGGCTGGGCGAACTGGGACTGGACACGTTCGTTCTGCACCGGTTCGTGCCGCTCGATGTGCCCGCCTGGGTCGCTCGCTTCCTCGATCACTGGCGGCCCGACGCCGGCGGCTTCGTGGAATCCGAGATCTGGCCGAACCTGCTGGCGGCGGCCCGCGCGCGTCGGGTGCCGCTGATGCTCGTCAATGCGCGGCTGTCGGAACGGAGTTTCCGTCGCTGGCGCATGCTTCGCCGTTTCGCCCGGCTGCAATTCGGCGAATTCGGCGCGGTCGACGCGCAATCGCGGGCCGACGCGGTCCGGCTGCGGTCGCTGGGCGCGCGACGGGTCACCGCGCGGGGCAACCTCAAGACGGCAGCCGCCACCCTGCCCGTGGACGAAGCCGAACGAACCCGGCTCGAACGCCTTCTCGCGGGACGGCCGATCTGGCTCGCCGCGAGTACTCATCCGGGCGAGGAGATCGCGATCCTCGCCACTCACGCCGCATTGCTTCCCCACCATGCCGGGTTGCTGACGATCATCGTGCCCCGTCATCCCGAACGCGGCGAGGCGGTCGCCAGCCTGTGCGCGCCCGCCCCGGTGGGCCGCCGCGCGCTCGGCGAGGATCCGCCGGGCGAGTCCGGGATCTGGGTCGCCGACACGCTCGGCGAACTGGGCTTGTTGTACCGGCTGGCCCCGATCGCCTTCGTCGGCGGCAGTCTCATCCCGCATGGTGGCCAGAACGTGCTGGAAGCGGCGCGCCTCGGCCGCGCCGTGGCGGTCGGGCCGCACACCGACAATTTCGCCGAGGCCGTGGCACGGCTTGAGGCCGCGGGCGGGCTCACCCGGGTGGCCGACGCGTGGGAGCTGGCGAGTTGGGCCGGCGGGATGCTCGACGATCCCGCACGTCGGGATCGGGCGGCCGCGGCGGCGGCGGGGGCTGCCGGCCGCCAAGGCGACCTGGCCGGCGCGGTCGCCGATGCGCTGCTGGACCTCGCGGGCCGGGCGCGCGCGTGATCCGCGCCCCGGCGTTCTGGGAGTCCGACGGCGTCGCCGCCCGGCTCCTGTCGCCGCTGTCGCCGCTCGCGGCACGGGCCACGGCGCGGCGCGTCGCACGGGGCGGATGGCGCGCGCCGATCCCGGTGATCTGCTGCGGCAATGCCAGTGTCGGCGGCTCGGGCAAGACGCCCGTGGCGCTCGATCTCGGCGCACGTCTGCTGGCGCGGGGCCGGCGCGTCGCGTTCCTGACCCGTGGCCATGGCGGCCGCGGGGACGACGTCGCCAGGGTCGACGCCTCGCGGCATTTGGCGAGCGAGGTCGGCGACGAAGCTCTGCTGCTGGCCCGGGTCGCGCCCACCTTCGTGGCCGCCGACCGCGCGGCGGGCGCACGGGCGGCATTGGCCGATGCGGCCGATGTGCTGGTCATGGATGACGGGCTGCAGAATCCGACGCTGGTCAAGGATCTCTCGCTTCTGGTGATCGACGGCGGCGCAGGGTTCGGCAACGGGCGCGTGCTGCCGGCCGGCCCGCTGCGTGAGCCCGTCGATGCGGCGGTCGCGCGCTGCCAGGCCGCCGTATTGATCGGCGGCGACGCGCATGGCGCCGCCGGACGCCTCGGGCGGATGTCGGTCCTGCGGGCGCGGCTGCTGACCGATGCGCCGGCGGGCCGGCTCGTGGCCTTCGCGGGCATTGGCCGGCCGGAAAAATTCTTCGCCGGGCTGAGGGCGGCCGGGGGCGACGTCGCGGAGACTCATCCGTTCGCGGACCATCATCCCTACCGGCGGGCGGACATCCTGAAGCTCCTGGAGCGGGCCGACCGGCTGGGCGCGAGCGCGGTCACGACGGCGAAGGACGCGGTGCGGTTGCCGACCGACCTGCGCCGCCTGGTCCAGATCGCGTCGGCGCGGCTGGTCTGGGAGGATCCGGACGCGCTCGAGCGGCTGCTCGACCGATGGGTCTGACGCACGCCGTCGAATCGAGCCTGCTCGGCCTGGCGTGGCGGCTCGTGCGCGCCATCGGTCCGGTCCGTGCGTCCAATCTCGGGGGCTGGCTGGCCCGCATGATCGGCCCGCGCCTGCCGGTGTCGCGCGTCGGGCGGCGCAACCTCGCTTTGGCCTTCCCCGAGCTCGCCGAAAGCGCGCGCGAAAACATCCTGCGCGGCACGTGGGACAACCTCGGGCGCACCGCCGCCGAGCTGCCGCATGTCGCCGACCTGGAGGAGACGAGCGCCGGCCCCGGCTTCGAGGTCCAGGGGCGCGAGCATTTCCCGCCGCGCGGGCCCGCGATCCTGGTCTCCGGGCACCTCGGCAATTGGGAGATTCTGCCGCTGGCGGCCGCCCGCGCCGGATCGCCGGTCGCGAGTTTCTACCGCGCGGCCGCCAATCCCGCCGTGGACGCGCGCATCGTCGCCGCGCGACGGCGGGCCAGCGGCGCGCCGGGGTTCGCCAAGGGCACCAAAGGCGCGAAGGACGCCCTGATCTGGCTGCGCGACGGTGGCATGCTGGCGATGCTCGTGGATCAGAAAATGAATGACGGGATCGAAGCGCGCTTCTTCGGCCGCCCGGCCATGACGGCGAGCGCCGCGGCGGTCTTCGCGCTCCGCTATCGCTGCCCGCTCATCCTCGCGCGGTCGATCCGACTGGGTCCGGCGCGCGCGCGCATCGTCTGCGACCCACCCCTGGAGCTGCCCGACAGCGGCGATCGAACGGCCGACATTGCGGCGCTGACCCAGGCGATCAACGACCGTCTCGAGGCCTCGGTGAGGGCGCATCCGGCACAATGGCTGTGGCTGCATCGCCGTTGGCCGCGCGAGGACTACAGCAACGAGTCCTGACGCGGCGGCGGCGGCGCGGGCTTGGCGGCCTTCGCGGCGACGTCCCCGTCGGCAAACGCGATCCGCAGCATCGCACCCGCCTTCACCCCGGCGGCCGTGGTGACCGGCCGATCCGCCGCGTCGAACACCGCCGCATAGCCGCGCGCCAGGACGCCGTGGTGGGAGACCGATTCCAGCCGGGCGGCGAATCCCTCGAGCCGGGCTCGCGCCTCGCGCAGCCGTCCGGCCGGCAGGCCCGACGAGAGCCGCGGCAGGACGCGCGCCGCCTCGGCCGCCCGCGTCGCGACGGCGTGCCGCAAGGCCGAGCGCAGATGCGCCGCCGCCAGCGTCAGCCCGTCGCGCCGCCGCGCCAGCAGCGCCGGCAGGGCCGCCGGCAGTCGGGCGGCCCACCCCTCGGCATGCTGCCGCGCCTGCCGAGTCAAGGCGCGCGCGTCGGGGATCCCCCGCTCGGCCCGCGCCAGCGCCGCCCGCCGCGCGACCACGAGGTTTGGCAGTGCAAGGTCGATCCGGTGCGACCGGTCGTCGAGGCGCTGGCGCGCCGTGCCGAGCAATCCCGGCAGATCGGGCAACCCGCGCGCGGTGCGTTCCAGCCGCAGGCGGTCGCGCTGCATCGTCTGCCCCGCCGCGCCGGCCAGCCGAGCCGCGAGCTGCACCAGATCGGCGGCCAGCGCCCGGCGCTCCGGCACGGCGAGTTCGGCCGCCGCCGTGGGCGTGGGCGCCCGGATGTCGGCGGCATGATCGATCAGCGTCGTGTCGGTCTCGTGGCCGACCGCGGAAATCAGCGGGATCGGACAGGCGGCGGCGGCGCGGACCACCGCCTCGTCGTTGAACGCCATCAGATCTTCCAGGCTGCCGCCGCCGCGCGCGACGATCACCACGTCCGGGCGCGGCACGACATGGGCGAACCCCGCGATCGCAGCCGCGATCCGAGGCGCCGCGTCGAGCCCCTGGACCGGCACCGGCCAAACCACGATGCGGCGCGGGAACCGCCGGGCGATGGTCGTGACGATGTCGCGAATCACCGCGCCGCGCTCGCTCGTCACCACGCCGACCACCTCCGGCAGCAACGGCCGGACCCGTTTGCGCAGGGCGTCGAACAGGCCCTCGGCGGCCAGCCGCTTGCGCAGCATCTCGATGCGGGCGAGCAGCGCGCCCTCGCCGGCATACTCGAGACGTTCGATGACCAGCTGGTAGCTCGATCGCTCGCCGAAGGTGGTCAGCCGGCCGGTGGCGATCACTTCCACGCCGTTCTCCGGCATGAGGCCGAGCCGGCCGAGTGTGGACTTCCAAATGACGGCGGCAATCTTGCCGCCCTCGTCCTTCAGCGACAGGTAGATGTGGCCGGACGGATACGGCCGGCACTCGGTCACCTCGCCGCGCACCCGCAGCCGACCGAACGCGCCCCTCGATCGTGCGCTTGACCGCCCCCGACAGCTCCGCGACCGAGTACTCGGGGACGTTGCTGGCGGGCGCTGCTGTCGGATCGTCCATGCGGGCAGCCTATGCTAAGCGGCGCGTCGGCCAAACTTGGGGGCGGCGGCGATGCGGGTTCTGGTGGTGGGCGGCGGCGGGCGGGAACACGCGCTGTGCTGGGCGATCGCCGCCAGTCCGTTGCTGACGAAGCTGTATTGCGCGCCGGGCAATCCCGGCACCGCCGCATTCGCCGAGAACGTCCCCGTCGCCGCGACCGACGTGGCCGCCCTGGTCGCCTTCGCGCGCGATGAGGCGATCGATCTGGTCGTGCCGGGGCCGGAAGCGCCGCTGGCCGCCGGGCTCGCCGACGCGCTGGGCTTGGAGGGCATCGCCTGCTGCGGACCGTCGGCGGCAGCGGCGCGGCTCGAGACCAGCAAGAGCTTCTGCAAGGAGGTCTGCGACGCCGCCGGCATCCCGACCGCGTTGTGGGAGCGTTTCGAGTCCGCCGCCGAGGCGCGCGCGTTCGTCCGTCGCCGGGGCGCGCCGATCGTCGTCAAGGCGGACGGGCTGGCCGCCGGCAAAGGTGTCGTGGTCGCCGGTAGCATCGCCGAGGCCGAGGAGGCGATCACCGATTTCATGGAGCGGCGGACGCTCGGCGAGGCCGGCGGCTCGGTGGTCATCGAGGAAGCGCTGGGCGGGCCGGAGGTCAGCCTATTCGCGCTGTGCGACGGCACGCACGCGATCCCGCTCGGGGCGGCGCGCGACCATAAGCGGGCGGGGGACGGCGACACCGGCCCCAACACGGGCGGCATGGGGGCGATCAGCCCGCCGCCCGGCTGGTCGGACGCGCTGCGCGACGCGGCGATGGAGGCGATCATCCGCCCGGCCTTGGCCGAGATGGCGGCCCGTGGCACGCCGTTCCGGGGCGTGCTGTTCGCCGGCCTGATGCTGACGACCGAGGGTGCCAAGCTGATCGAGTTCAACGTCCGGCTCGGCGATCCGGAGGCGCAATGCCTGCTGCCGCGGCTGCGCTCCGACCTGCTGCCGGCTCTGGGCGCCGCCTGCGATGGCGGGCTCGATGCGTTCGATGTGCGCTGGTCGTCGGACGTGTCGGTGGCGGTCGTGCTGGCCTCGCGCGGCTATCCCGGCGCGACGCAGCCGAGCACCCTGCCGTCGCTGGAGGTGGCGCGGGACCTGATGGTGTTTCACGCCGCGACCGAGTTGCGCGACGGCGTGCTCACGGCGGCCGGCGGGCGAGTCCTGACGGTGGTCGCCACCGCTCCGAGCGACGCGGCGGCCCGCGAGGCGGCCTATCGGGGCGTGGATGCCATCGGATGGGCGGGTGGGTTCTGCCGGCGGGATATCGGGGATGGCTGAGCGCCGTCCCCCTACGTCGCCCCGCCCGACACCGGCCCCGAAAACACCCCCTGATACAGCACCGGCCCGGTCGGCTGTCCGCTCGGCGAGCCGCCCGCCGGTTCCTGGCTGACCAAGAATTGCGTCCCGGTCGCCGGCGGCGCGGACAACCGCAATACCCGTCCGCCCTTCGGCAGCACGCCCAGCGAGGCGACTTTGGTGGCACCCGGCGGCAATTGCCACAACTCCAGGTCGCGGCCGCCCGGCACCTCCTGTGGCGAGAGCGACGCGAGGAGGACCGCGCCGTCGCTCGATGCCTGCGCCACGAAAGCGGCCGGCGTGCCGTTGATCGGCGTCAGCACCGCAAAGGCCGGCGGCCCGGCCGGTGGCCGCAACACGATGAACGCCGCAAGCCCCGCCGCCAGCGCGAGCGAGGCCGCGGTCGCTGCCGGCCACGCCCAGCGCCGACGCGGACGAGGCATTTCGACCACGTCCGGCGGCAGGGCCTCCGTCGCCTCGGCGATGCGGTCCCACAGTGCGGGCGGCGGTCGCACCGGCGCCACCGCCTCGGCCAGCGGCGCCAGCCGACGCTCCCACGCGGCGATCGCCTCGGCCAGCGCCGGCTCCCGCCGGGAGCGGACGCGGACGTCGCGACGCTCCGCCTCGTCCAGCACGCCGAGCACGTATTCGCCGGCCAGCGCGTCGATGTCCGGATCCTCGCCGGTCGCGCCGCTCACGACGCGCCCTCCAGGCATTGCCGCAATGATTGCAGGCTGCGGCGGATCCACGACTTTATGGTCCCGAGCGGGATCATCGTCCGGTCGGCGAGGTCGGCGTGGGTCAGGCCCTCGACGAAGGCCAGCAGCACCAGCTTCTGCCGCTCGACCGGCAACTGGCGCAGGCAGGCGTGCAGGGCGGCCGCGTCGCGGCTCGAGACCAGGCGCTGGAGCGGGTCCGGGTCCTCGTCCGCGCGTTCTGGCATGTCGTCGTCGGGCACCTCGCGCCCGCGCCGCCGGGCGATGTCGAGCGCCCGGTAGCGGACCAGCCCCAACAGCCAGGCCGCCGGGTTGCCGCGCGTCGCGTCGAAGCGTGCGGCGTTGCGCCAGACCTGCAGGAAGGCGTCGTGCACCGCGTCGGCGGCCAGCGGACCCTGCCGGGTGATGCGCAACGCGAAGGCATGCAGCCGCGGCGCATGAATGTCGTAAAGCTGACGGAACGCCTCGCGATCTCCGCCGGCCACGCGCTCAAGCAACTGGGCCGACAGCCCATCCTGCCCGTCGGTCTCCGCCATGCGACGCACCGCCCCCCAGAATTCGTGCACGCAGCCAGGCCAAATCCCGACCGCGTCCCTGCGCCTCGACAAATTGCCGTCGGGGCGGTCCGCTATGAAATAGCAAGTGGCGGTGCCATACCCTGCTCCTCCCGCCATCATAGCGCGCCTCTCGACCCTCACAAGGCTGGCCCCTTGCCATCCCTTCTTGGTGACAGTTACTCGGTCGACCGCGTTGCGGATGCAGACAAGGCCTATTTGGGCGGCTACGCTTCGCACACGCAACCGTCGAGACGTCCCAAGATGAGCCAGGCCCGCCCGCCCGCCACCATCTCGTCCGCCACCTCCGCCGCCCGCATCGCTCTGCCCTCGGAGGACGAGGACGTGGCCGCCCTGCGGCGGCAGGTCGTCGCGAAACTAACATATTCTGTCGGCAAGGATCCGATCGTCGCAAGCGATCGCGACTGGTATCTCGCCACCGCGCTGACCGCCCGCGACAAGATGGTCGAGCGCTGGATGCCCAGCACGCGCGCCGCCTACGCCAATGGCGGCAAGCGCGTCTATTACCTGTCGCTCGAATTCCTGATCGGCCGCCTGCTCGGCGACACGCTGAACAATCTCGGGCTGACCGACACGATGCGCCAGGCGCTGTCTGAGCTTGGCGTCGATCTGGAACGGCTGCGGGCGATGGAGCCGGATGCCGCCCTCGGCAATGGCGGCCTCGGCCGGCTGGCGGCCTGTTTCATGGAGAGCATGGCGACCCTGTCGATCCCCGCCTATGGCTACGGCATCCGCTACAATCACGGCTTGTTTCGCCAGACCATCAAGGATGGCTGGCAGCGCGAATATCCCGAGACCTGGCTGTCGTTCGGCAATCCTTGGGAATTCGAGCGCCCCGAAGTCGATTACACGATCGGTTTCGGCGGCCATGTCGAGGAGATCAGCGGCCCGGACGGCACCAAGCGCCATGTCTGGACGCCGGCGGAACGGGTCGAGGCGATCGCCTACGACACGCCCGTCGTCGGCTGGCGCGGCCGCCACGTCAACACCCTTCGGCTGTGGTCGGCCCGCGCGCTGGACCCGCTGCGGCTCGATGCGTTCAATCGCGGCGACCATGTCGGCGCGTTGGCCGAACGCTCCCGCGCCAACGCGATCAGCCAGGTACTCTATCCGAGCGACGAGACCCCGGCCGGACAGGAGCTGCGGCTCCGCCAGGAGTTCTTCTTCTCGTCGGCCAGCCTTCAGGACTTGCTGCGACGTCATGTGCGCCAGTTCGGCGACGTGCGCACCCTGGCCGACAAGGCGGCGATCCAGCTGAACGACACGCATCCTTCGATCGCCGTGCCGGAGTTGATGCGGCTTCTGGTCGACGACCACGGCGTCGCTTGGGACGAAGCCTGGACGATCACCAACGCGACATTCAGCTACACCAATCACACTTTGCTGCCCGAGGCGTTGGAGAGCTGGCCGGTGCCGCTGATGGAGCGGCTTCTGCCGCGCCACATGCAGATCATCTATCTCATCAACTTCAATCATCTCGATCAGATCAACGCGCAGATGCCGAGCGGACGGGCCGACATGGACTTGCTGTCGAGCATGTCGCTGATCGACGAGGGCTCGGGGCGGCGGGTGCGAATGGGCACGCTGGCCTTCGTTGGCAGTCACAAGATCAACGGCGTGTCCGGCCTGCACAGTGACCTGATGCGCAAGACCGTGTTCCATGATCTCGACACGGTCTATCCAGGCCGGATCACCAACAAGACCAACGGCATCACGTTCCGCCGCTGGCTGATGGAGGCCAACCCGGGATTGACGAGCATCCTCGTGGATGTCCTGGGGCCGCGCGTGCTCGACGACGCATCGATCCTGCAGGATCTTGCACGCCATGCCGACGATACCGGACTGCAGGCAAGGATGCGTGCCGCCAAGCGCGAAAACAAGGTCCGCCTCGCGGCGCTCATCGCCGAGCGGCTCGACATCGCGGTCGACCCCGATGCGATGTTCGATGTGCAGATCAAGCGAATCCACGAATACAAGCGGCAGCTCCTGAACATCCTTGAAACCGTCGCGCTCTATGATGCGATGCGTGCGAGCCCGATGCGAGACTGGGCACCGCGCGTGAAGATCTTCGCCGGCAAGGCGGCCGCCAGCTATCATCGCGCGAAACTCATCATCAAGCTGGCCAACGACGTGGCGAAGGTCGTCAACAGCGACCCGACGCTGCGCGGCGCGCTGAAAGTCGTGTTCCTGCCGAACTACAACGTCACGCGCGCCGAGGCGATCGTCCCGGCCGCTGACCTGTCGGAGCAGATCAGCACCGCGGGGCTGGAGGCATCGGGCACCGGCAACATGAAGCTGGCGCTGAACGGAGCGCTGACAATCGGCACGCTGGACGGTGCCAATGTCGAGATCCTGGAACACGTTGGCGCCGAGAACATCTTCATCTTCGGTCTCAAGGCCGACGAGGTTCTGGCGCGGCGGGCCAGCGGCGTCGACATGACCGAGACGATCGAGAAATCGCCGATGCTGAAGGAGGTGCTGGAGGCGATCGGCTCCGGCGTGTTCTCGCCCGGGGAGCCGAACCGCTTCGCCGATTTGATCGACGTGCTGACGCATCATGACCATTTCTTGGTCAGCGCCGATTTCGACTCCTACGCCGCGGCCCAGCGCGAGGTCGCCACTCGCTGGCATGATCCCGCGGCATGGTGGCGGTCCAGCATCCTGAACACCGCGCGGATGGCCTGGTTCTCCTCGGACCGCACCATTTCGGAGTATGCAGGCGAGATTTGGAATGTTCCGGTCGAGCCGGCGCACTGAGTCCGAGTCCCGAGAACTAACGTCTCGTTGCTGTATCGTCATCATTGCGCCGCTGCTTGGCGGCGTGGCAATCTAGGCGGTCCGCACGAACATGCCGCGCGCCTGGATTGCCACGGCTTCGCCTCGCAATGACGTGGCTAAGGCGGTGCGCCCCGCCGCGGACATCGGGTTATAGTACCGCCGCTAATTTAACGTTATCGTAACGAGTAGCGTAAGCGTCTCCCCGGGTCACGCCAAGCCCCAAAAGCGACGGATGGGATAAGCGGGACCGGCCTCGACCGACGGCGACACGTCGCGATCGGGCGTATTCGGAGCCTTCACCTCCGCCTCGGCCAAATGCGGCTTAGTGCAGCTGTCACGGGTGCATACAGAAAAAGAACAGATGCTGGATGTCAATGGATTCTTGGAGACGGGCAGCGGGTAAGCCCGATGGACGCGCGCGCCGCGCCGTCGACCAGAGCCCAAGAGCCGAGCTTGCAGGACGTTGGGACCAGACCGGCATGGCTCGCCGGCACGGCAGCCGACATGAGGCACCTCATGGTCCCCAAGATGGCAACGAGGCCACCTCACCCCCCCCCACAAGCGCGGCGGCTGCTACGCGCCGAGCTTGGAAATGATCTCCTCGAGATTGATCTGCATAGCCTTCTGGCCCTCGGGCGTTCCGAAATCGTTGACCAGCTCCGTCATGCACTGGTTCACGACTGTCACCGTCACGCCAAGCCCGCGCAGCCTGTCGTAGGTGAGCATATCGTTCATGAGAGCCATCGAACCGCACGCATCTGCGACGACCATGACCCGGTAGCCGAGGGCTCGGGCGTCAACGGCGGCCCAGAACAAACAGATGTCGGTCGTCAGCCCGGCGAGAATGAGGTCCTTGCGGCCATGTAGCTCCACGCCCTCGCGCAGGTCCGTGCTGGCCCAACAGCTCAACGCGCCGCCGCGCTTGTAACGTCGTTCAAAGGCGACCGGGGCGAGGTCGGAAATCTCCGGAATGGTTGGCCCGACAGTCTCCTCCATCGTCGTCGTTAGCACTAGCGGCATCGCGTACGTCTCCGCCATCCGGGTGAGGGCGCGGCAACTGGCGATCGTCGTCGCCCTCGGCTGACTCTTGACCCAGTCGATCGTCATACGCTGGTGATCCACAAGCATGACGATGCTGCTGGCCACAGTAAATCGTTCGTCGTTCGGCATTTTGTTCGTCCTTGTGTCCGTCGGCGACGGGTTAGACGACTAACAGATATCGGGATAGACCAACTGTACCGGAAGACAGAATTCCAACCATGGGACGGTGATGGACGACATGAGGGATATCGGCCTGTTCGTGGCGGTGGCCGAGAACAGGAGCTTCACCAAAGCTGCGTCGCGGCTTGGCGTCCCGACGTCCACCATGTCCCGGCGCATCGCCGAACTTGAGGCCTCGCTTGGCGCGAAGCTGCTCAGCCGGAACACGAGGATCGTCGAACTCACTGAAGCCGGGCGAATCTACTTCGGACGTTGCCAAGCCTTGGTGGAAGAGGCGCGCAGTGCCCGAGAGCAGATCCAGGCGCGGCTCGGGCGGCCACAAGGGACACTACGGATATCCGTCGAGACGGAGATCGGCCCTCGTCTGGTCGGCCCGGTTATCGCGGGGTATGTGCGGAAATATCCTGAGGTGGCGGTTGAACTCGATGTTTCACCCCGACGGGTCGACCTCATCGCCGAAGGGTTCGACGTCGCCGTCCGGATCGGGCGACTGCCCGACTCGAACCTGATCGTGCGCAGGCTCGCCTTGTTGCGGGCCCATCTATTTGCGGCACCCTCGTATCTCCAGGAACACGGCACTCCGGCGGACCCCAACGAACTCGCGCGGCATCGCCGAATCCATCTGGTTCACAAAGAAGACGACGGCTCATGGCGCCTCACTTCCAATGGCCGCGCCATCGAAGTTCCGAACCGCGCGGCCGTCGCGACGAACAGCATGCAAATGGCGCGCATGTTTGCGCTCGAAGGTCTCGGGATCGCGGTGATCGACGAGTTTCTGGCAATCGGCGACGTGCAGTCGGGCACACTCGTCCGCCTCCTGCTGGAGTGGGAGTTTCACAAATACCCGATCTCCATTTTGACGGCGAACCGCCTTCTGCCCATGAAGTCCCGACTTTTTATTGATATGCTGATTGATCAAATCGCGTCGACGCCGGGATTGGTTCAGGCTTGAGGAGGCAGGTTCTGCTTTCCGGCCGGCCGAAGATCGCCTTTGCGCGTGCGGCCGGGCGGGCGGATTTTCGGGGTGGACTTGGCGGCCGCGCGCTTGCAGCCTGAGACCTAGGGAAGAAGACCCAAGGAGACGCCCATGTCGGCACCGACCATGACCGGCCCGTTGTCGCGCCACGCAATGGCTTACGTGCTTGCGGGCGGCCGCGGCAGCCGGCTGATGGAACTGACCGACATCCGGGCAAAGCCCGCCGTCTATTTCGGCGGCAAAAGCCGGATCATCGACTTCGCGCTGTCCAACGCGCTGAATTCCGGCATCCGCCGCATCGCGGTGGCGACCCAGTACAAGGCACACAGCCTGATCCGCCACCTCAACCGTGGCTGGAGCTTCTTCCGTCCCGAGCGCAACGAGAGCTTCGACATCCTGCCGGCCAGCCAGCGGGTGTCGGAGAACATGTGGTATCTCGGCACCGCCGACGCGGTTACCCAGAACATCGACATCATCGAGGCCTCCGACCCGCGCTACATCGTCGTGCTCGCGGGCGATCACATCTACAAGATGGACTACGAGAAGATGCTGCAGCAACACGTCGACTCGCAGGCCGACGTGACCGTGGGTTGTATCGAGGTGCCGCGCATGGAGGCGGTCGGCTTCGGCGTGATGCATGTCGACGACAGCGGCAAGATCCTGTCGTTCCTGGAGAAGCCAGCCGATCCGCCGGCAATGCCCGGTCGGCCGGACACCGCGCTGGCCAGCATGGGCATTTATGTGTTCGACACGAAATTACTGTTCTCGCTGCTGCGCGACGACGCGGCCAATCCGGACAGCAGCCACGATTTCGGCAAGGACATCATCCCCAAGCTCGTCGAGGCCGGTCGCGCGGTCGCGCATTATTTCTCCAACAGCTGCGTCCGCTCGGAGAACGAGAAGGTGCCATACTGGCGCGATGTCGGGACCGTCGATGCCTACCACTCGGCCAATATCGACCTGACCGATTTCATCCCCGGTCTTGACATCTACGACATGGACTGGCCGATCTGGACGTATGGCGAAGTGACGCCGCCGGCCAAGTTCATCCATGACGAGAACGGACGGCGCGGCATGGCGGTGTCGTCGCTCGTGTCTGGCGGCTGCGTGGTGTCCGGCGCGCTGGTGCGCCAATCGTTGCTGTTCACCGGCGTGCGGGTCAATTCATACTCTACCATCGACCGGGGCGTGTTGTTGCCGGCGGTCGAGGTCGCCCGCTCGGCGCGGCTGACCAACGTGGTCGTCGACCGGGGCGTGCACATTCCGGAGGGGCTCGTGGTCGGCGAAAACGCCGATGATGACGCGAAACGGTTCCGCCGCACCGAGAACGGCGTCTGCCTCATCACCCAGTCGATGATCGACCGCCTGGCGACCTGACGCCTTGGCGATTACCGCGCCTCGACCAGCCCGCGATACAATTCCAGCGTGGTCAGCGCGATCGAATCCCAACTGAATGTCTCCACGGCCCGTCGGCGTCCGGCGCGGCCGAACCGCGCCGCCAGATCCGGGTCCCGGGCAAGCCGGTTGATCGCCGAGGCGAGCGCGCTCGAGAACGCCGCCGGATCGGCGACGTCGAATGTGCCGGCCACCAGCCCCGGCTCGACCAGCAAGCCGGTCTCCTCGGGGACCACGACTTCGGGGATGCCGCCCACGGCGGAGGCCACGACCGCCGTCTCGCAGGCCATCGCCTCCAGGTTGATGATGCCGAACGGCTCATAGACCGAAGGGCAGCAGAACACCGCGGCGTGGCTGTACAGCTGGATCGTGTCGGCGCGCGGCAGCATCTCGCGCACCCAGATCACGCCGGGGCGCAGCGCCGCCGCAGCGGCCACGCCCTGCTCCATTTCCTGCCCGATCTCGGGGGTGTCGGGCGCCCCCGCGCACAGCACCACCTGCAGCCCCGGATCAAGCTCGGCGATCGCGCGGACCAGGTGGATGATGCCCTTCTGCCGGGTGATGCGGCCGACGAACAGCACATATGGGCGCTGCGGATCAACGCCGCAGCGAACCAGCGTATCAGTTTCGGCCACCGGCTTATACTCGTCCGTATCGATGCCGTTGTGGATGACGTGCACCCGTTCCGGCTTCACGTCGAACAGCCGCAGCACGTCCTCGCGCGTGCCCTGCGACACCGCGATGACCGCGCTGGCCGCCTCGATCGCCGTACGCTCCATCCAGGCGCTCAAGTGATAGGCGCGGCCGAGCTGCTCGACCTTCCACGGCCGCAACGGCTCGAGCGAGTGCACCGTCAGCACGGACGGCACGCCCCAGAGCTGGCTCGCCAGCATCGCCGCCATGTCGGTGTACCAGGTGTGGCAATGCACGATCTGGGCGTCGAGCTGGTCCTTGGCGATCGCCAGTGAGCGGGCGAAGGCATCCACCGCGCCGACGAAGCGCGGATCGGTGTTGCGCCTGGTTTCGTCCCACTGCGGATAGCCGCGCACCGACGGGTTGCCCTGCGGATCCTGCTGATCGCCGAAGCAGCGCACCTCGACGCTGATGTGGCGGGCCAGCGCGCGGCTGAGGTACTCGACGTGGACGCCGGCGCCGCCGTAGACATGCGGTGGGTATTCTTTCGTGAACAAGGCAACCTTGGTCAAAGCCATCGCGCCGCCGTGCTCCAATTGGCCGCATTGCCGCGGCCGCCCGATCATGCGGCAGGAGAAGCGGCAGGCGCAAATGCGCGCAGCCGCCCCGGCGGGGAGGCGATGAGCCGGCCGGAATCGCTCGGCGTCGCGCCGGCCGGCGACGGCGTCGATGTCGCGGTGTTGTCCGCCTCGGCCGATGCGGTGGAATTCTGCCTGTTCGACGACCGGGGCGGCGAGCGTCGGGTGGCGCTCGGCGAGCGGACCGGCGACGTCTGGCACGGCCACGTGCCGGGCGTGGAGGCCGGCGCGCTGTACGGGCTGCGCGCGCATGGCCCATGGGCTCCCGCCGAGGGCCATCGCTTCAACCCGGCGAAACTGCTGATCGACCCGCATGCGCTGGCGCTCGATCGGGTGTGCCGGCTCCATCCGGCGATGTTCGGCCATCGCGCGGACGATCCGAACAGCCCCGATGGGACGGACAGCGGGCCGTTCGTCCCACGGTGCATCGTCGTGGCATCGAGCGATCCGCCGCCGGTGGCTCGGCCGGGAACGCCATGGTCCGAGACGATCATCTATGAGTTGCACGTTCGGGGTTTCACCAAGCAGCATCCGGAAATCCCCGAGGCGCTGCGCGGCACCTTCGCGGGCCTCGCGCATCCGGCCGCGATCGCGCACCTGACCGCGCTGGGCGTCACCGCCGTCGAGGTGATGCCGCCCGCCGCGTGGGTGGAGGAACGGCACCTCGCGGCACTCGGGCTCACGAATTACTGGGGCTACAACTCCGTCGCCTTCTGCGCGCCGGATCCGCGTCTCGCGCCGGGCGGCTGGCCGGAGGTGCGCGGCGCGGTCGCGGCACTCGCGGATGCCGGGATCGAGACGATCGTCGATGTGGTGCTGAACCACACCGGCGAGGGCGACGCGCTGGGTCCGACGCTTTCGCTGCGCGGGCTGGACAACGCGCTGTACTACCGGCTGCACGACGATGGCCGCTATGTCGACGACACCGGGTGCGGCAACACAATGGCGCTCGATCGGCCGCATGGCGTGCGGCTGGCGATGGACGCGCTGCGGGCCTGGGCGACGCTGGGCGGCGTGCACGGCTTCAGGTTCGATCTGGGCACCATCATGGGCCGCCGCGAGGGCGGGTTCGATCCGGCCGCGCCGTTGCTGACCGCGATCTCGCAGGACCCGTTGCTGCGGGACCTGAAACTGATCGCCGAGCCGTGGGATGTCGGCTGGGGCGGCTATCAGCTCGGCAAATTCCCGGGCGGCTGGGGCGAGTGGAACGACCGCTTCCGAGACGACGTGCGGCGTTTCTGGCGCGGCGACGGTTCCTTGGGCGATCTGGCGACGCGGCTCGCGGGGTCGGCGGATCTCTTGGGCGCTCATCGGCGTCCGTCTCGCGGGGTGAACTTCGTGGTCGCGCATGACGGGTTCACGCTGGCTGATCTGGTCAGCTACGAACGCAAGCACAACGACGCGAACGGCGAAGGCAACCGCGACGGGACCGACGACAACAAGAGCTGGAACAATGGCGTGGAAGGCGTCAGCGACAACCCGGTGACCCGTGCCGCGCGGCGGGCCGATCAGGCGGCGTTGCTGGGCACGCTGATGTTCGCGCGCGGCACGCCGATGCTGTCGATGGGCAGCGAGTTCGGGCATTCGCAATGCGGCAACAACAATGCTTACTGCCAGGACAGCGAGATCGGCTGGCTCGATTGGTCGGATGTCGATGCGGAGTTGCTGGAGCGGACGCGGTGCCTGATCGCCGCGCGGCGCGCGACACCGGCTTTGCGCGACGACCGTTTTCTGACCGGCACGGGTGAACCGCCCGATGTCGCGTGGCACCGCGCCGATGGGGCGGCGATGACGCCGGAGGACTGGAACGCGCCGGACGCGACGACACTGGTGGTGGTGTTTGCGGCCCAGGCGGGACGGGCGGCTGTCGTCCTGCATCGGGGGCGGGCGGAGCGGGAGGTGACGTTGCCCCAGGGCCGCTGGCAGGATGTTCGTCGCGACGGACAAGCCCCGCTCATCGTGCCGGCACGCTCGGTGTCGCTGTTCGATGAGTCGTAGGGCTTTACTTCAAGATGATCTCCACCCGCCGGTTCTGCGGCTCGCGCACGCCGCGCGCGGTCGGCACCAGCGGATTGCTCTCACCGAAGCCCTGCACGAAGATCTCGTCCTTGGCGACGCCGAGCTTGACGAGTTCGGCCGCCACTGCCTCGGCGCGGCGCACCGACAGTTTCTGGTTGTAGGCGGGCGTCCCGGACAGATCAGTATACCCGTTGACCTCGATGCGGGTGACCTGGACTTTCGCGACGTTGGCCGCCGCCTCGGCGACGATGGCCCGCGCGCGGTCGGTCAAGTCGGCACGGTCCCAATCGAAGAACACCAGATACGATCGCGCCGGCGCGGGGGCCGGGGCGGCCACGGGCGCGGGGGCCGGCAACGGCGGTGGCGGCGGCACGTCGAACGCATAGCGCGCGCCGACCAGGAACGAATAGTTGTTCTGGTGCCCAAAAGTGATCCCGGTGTTGCCGGGCGTGCCCCCGTTGACGTTCTGCGTGGCGCCCAGCGTCGTCTCGTCGAACGTGCCGGTCCAGCGTGCCTCGGTCGTGAGCGTCAGGCCAGGCACGCCGTAGACGGCAATGCCAAGCCCGATCATGGCCTGGGCGGAGAAACTTCCCTCCCACTGGCCATCGGACTGATACCCGTTCGTCTGCCCCGGCAAGTACGCGCGGAACTTGTTCAGCGTGATCTCACGATAGCCGACGCCCGCGCCGGCATAGGGAAAGAACACGGGACTGCCGATGTCGAAATCGAACAGCGTGTTGAAATATCCGCCGTAGCTGGCAACGCTCGCCGTGCCGCCGGAGAACGTGCCGCCAGAGAGGTTCTGGTTGTCGGCACGGTAGTCGCCCTGCAACTCCAGCCGGAAGCCGTTGCCGAGGCCGTAGCCGACGGCCAGCGAGCCGACATAGCCGCCGTCGCCCTTCAGCCCGCCGTTGAGGAACTGGTTCGGCGGCACGCCGGGGCCGGTGCTGTTGGTGTTGAGTTTTGCCAGATAGTTGTAGCCGGCACCGGCGCCGATATAGACGCCGCTGATCGGCTGCGCCTGGGCGGCCAGCGGCAGGGCCAGGAACGTCGCGGCAAGCAGGGTCCGGCGAGACGCCATCATGTCTTCCTCATTCCTTCTCAGCGACCATAACACCGGCGGGCGGCCTTCCTGGCAGAAGGGCCGACCGCGTGCGATATTCTCGCACCCTGATGTGACCGCAGCGCCACAACATCGGGCCGGACACGCCTAGCGATAGATGATTTCCACCCGCCGGTTCTGCGGCTCTCGCACGCCCGCCCCGGTCGGCACCAGGGGTTGGGCGTCGCCCACGCCCCGGACCTCGATCTGCTGTTCGGGGATGCCCCACCGCTCGACCTCCGCGGCCACCGCCTGCGCCCGGCGCAGCGACAGGACCCGGTTGTACTCCGCGCCGCCCGTCCGGTCGGCGTGGCCGGTCACGTCCAGGCGCGTGTGCTCGACCCGCGCCGAATTGCGCGCCGCCTCGGCGATGATGTTGCGCGCCCGCGCCGAGAGGGCCGCGCTGTCCCAGTCGAAGAAGACCAGATACGTCCGGGTGGGTGTCGGAGCGGCGGCTGGCGTCGCCAAGGGCGGCCGCGACACCGGCGACAAATCCTCGCGCGGCGTGAAGGCGTAGCGCACGCCGAGCATGACCGCGTGGTTTGCGTCGTCCGGCGTGTGCGCGCTCGTGGCCGCCACCGCCCCGGACGGGCCGGTCGCCACGGCGGCGTAGTCGCGGGTGCCGGCCAATCCGAGGAAGCGATACTCGAGGGTGACCGACAATCCCGGCACGGCGTTGATTGGCACGGCCGCGCCGACGATCACCTGATACGCCGGCTCGCCCGCGGTTCCGCTCGCCGTGAGGCTGCCTTGCCCGGGCGCGCCCGGCACCGTGGCCGCGAGATCGACAGCCGACCAGCGCGCCCACTGATAGCCGCCGCCGAGCCCGACATAGGGGTAGAAGCCGGGAAGACCCGTGTCGAAATCGAACAGCGCGTTCAGCATGACGCCAGCCTTGCTCTCGCGTCCATTGCCGGGGACGCCGTGGCTCTGCGCGTTGTCCCGCCAGCTGCCCTCCAGTTCGAGGCGCAGCCCGTTGCCGATGCCGTACCCGACGCTGCCCACCGTGGCGATGCCGCCGCCGAATTGCGCGCTGTCGAGGACGGCGGCGGGCGACTGAACGGACTGGCTCTGTAGAAAGCCGTAGCCAGCGCCCGCGCCGACATACAGTCCGGCGACCGGCTGCGCCCGCGCGCCAGGGGCGGCGGCCGCGCCGATCAGCACGAGAGCCAGGGCCTTAGCGGCCTGCACGCGCATGCATCTCTCCCACGGGCGGCCGGAGCCTAGGCGGCCCGCCGCGCTGCCGGAAGCCCCGCCAGGCCGTCAGGGCATCCGCCAGATTTTCTGATAGCCGCAATGCAGCACCGCGGCGTCGATCGACTGCATGTGCTTGTCGACCAGCAGGCCCTTGCCGCCGACCTTGCCGCCTACCGCATAGTCGTCGATCGCCACCAGACTGCCCGGCCCGAGCAGCGGCGCGGCGGCCGCCAGTTCCATCATATGATGCGTGGCGCTCGGCAGCGGATCGTCGGGATCGAGATTGAACGAGTCGAGATACACAAGGCTTGCCTGCCGCCCGCGCAGCAGCCGGGCCAACGCGTGCAGCGCGAACACCGAGTCGTTGCAAATAAGGTTCGTGGCGTGGCTGCACGCGCGCCGGGCGACCGCGAGGCTCTCCAGATCCACGTCGATCGAGAAGAACGCGGCAGACCGGCCGGCACGGGTCTCGGCCTGCGTGAACTGATCGAACATATACGTGCTCTGGCCGTCGCCCGACCAATTGTCGGCGATCCGAAGCGTACCGGTCTCCAGGATCAGGATGTCGCCGCGCCGGCCCGCCAGCGCGTCGAACAGCACCGAAAATCCCTCCCGTCGCGCGGCCAGACGGGGAGCGAAATCGGCGGTGAACCGGTCCGCGAACGACGCGCCGTCTGGCGGCTCCGGCAGGCCGACGAAGGCGTGGTCGGCGGGGCGGAAACCGCTTCGTCCGAAGGCATAGTCCATCGCGGCCCTTCAGGTGAGAATTCGGCCCTCGAAGGGCGGCAGCAGATCGGGGCTCTCGAACTCCAGAACCCACAGGTCGGGATCGCGGCCGACCTGCCGCTCGACATAAAGCAGTGCCGTCGCCTCGTCGACCGGAGCGGCCCCGGTCGCCCGCAGCCACGCGGCCTCGCCGTCGGCGGTGCGCATTTGGCTGAGCACCGAAACGCCGGCGCGTCCGCGCAGGACCACCAGGACACCCCCCGCATCGGCGTCGCCCTTACGGACCACGACGCCGTAGCGGCCGTCCGCCTGCCCGAGGCGCAACGCAATCTGCACCCAAAATCCCGCCTTGACCCGGTCCTCGGCCACCCCGCCCTCGCGCTTGAAGCCCCACGGCCAGACTGTCACAACCGGCCAGCGAGGTATCCCATGGCGAACAGCAAGCACGAGACGATGAGCGAGGGCCAGCGTGCCTATGAGGCCAAGCGCGCCGCGAAGGCCGGCATGAGCCTGGACCGCTGGCTGGAACAGAAGCGAAAGACCGAACGGGCGGAGGAGGCCGCGCGCGCGAAAGCCGCCGCCCCGGTGATCGCCAAGAAGCCCGGGCTGCTGTCCCGGCTGATGGATCGCGCGCACAAGCCCCTGTAACGCCGGGCCGCTTCGATGCTGGCGGTCCACGCGGACTGGAGCGCCGCTCCGGCAAAGCGGTGGATGACCGTCGCGCGCCGGGGCGCGGGCGGGTGGGTGGTCGAAGCGCCGTGCCCGGTGGGTGAGCCCGCGAACTTGCTGGCGCGACTGCGCGAGGCGTCCGGTGGCACGCCGGTCGCACTCGGCGTCGATTTCCCGATCGGCCTGCCCCGTGCGTACGCGGCGCTCGCGGCCGAGGCCGATTTTCCGGGCTTCCTGCGGGCGCTGACGTCGCGGCCGTCGTTCTTCATGCCATGCGACGACCTTGCCGAGGTCTCGCGCGATCGGCCGTTCTATCCGGCTCGCGGTCTGGCCGGCATGACCCGGGTTTCGCACGCGATGGCGCTCGGGCTCGCGGGCGCCGCCAGCCTGTCGCGGCTGTGCGACCGCGCGACCGCGCTGCGCCCGGCCGGCGCGCCGCTGTTTTGGACGCTCGGGGCCAACCAGACCGGCAAGGCCGCGATTGCCGCCTGGCGCGATCTGCTGCTGCCGGCGCTCGGTGGCCCTGACGCGCCGCGCCTCTGGCCGTTCGACGGTGACTTCTTGCCTTTGCTCGCGGGCAACGGGGTGGTGATCGCCGAGACCTATCCGGCCGAAGCAATGCGGCAGCTCGGCGTGCGCCTGGCCGGCAGCAAGATGCGACAGGCGGACCGGGCTGCCGCCGCCGCGTCCCTCGCCGATGCGCTGAGGCGCGCGGACGCGGTCGCGACGCCGGCTCTGGCGCAGGCTCTTGCAGTCGGGTTCGACCGTGCGAACGGGCAGGACGACGGCCTCGACAGTCTGCTCGGCCTGCTTTGCGTCCTCGGTGTGGTGGCGGGCCGGCAGCCCGACGGGATCCCGCCCGACCCGTTGCTGCGGCAATGGGAAGGGTGGGTGCTGGGCCAGACGGAACTGCCGAGATAGCGTCCTCCCGGCGGACGAGCTGGGCTATTTCGTCTTCGCGAGCGTGCCGGTCGCAATCGGCGCGGCGGGCGTGGACCCGGTGCCCGGATAGACCTGGGTGACGAACGGACCGGCCCGATCGAGTTGGTCGAACGGATAGCGCCCGCCAAAGCGGGTGTTGCGTTCGCGTTCGATGAAGCCGTGATGCGAGTCACAACGGATCGCAAAGGTGGCGTTCCACCCTCCCACCTGCTTAGATGCCGATATGATGACCGATGCGGATACAAATTTAACTCGTGAATCCGACCCGCTGGTGGTCCCGGTGATCCTGTCGGGCGGGTCCGGCACGCGCCTCTGGCCGGTCTCGCGCGAGAGTTTCCCAAAGCAGTTCTGGCCCTTGGTGACCGAACGCTCGATGATCGAGGAGACGGCGCGCCGTGCCATAGGCCCCGGCTTCGCGCCACCCGTTGTCGTGTGCAACCAGGAGCACCGGTTCCTGGTCGCCGAGCAGATGCGGCTCGCCGGGCTCGCGGACGCACGCATCGTGCTGGAGCCGGTCGGCCGCAACAGCGCGCCGGCGATTTTGGCCGCCGCCGTGCTGGTCGCCGAGATGACGCCCGACGCGGTGCTGTGGATGATGCCGGCCGACGCGGCCATCGCCGATGTGCCACGGCTGCATCATCTGTTGGGGGCCGCCGTTGCCGCTGCCCGTGCGGGCCGGGTGGTCACCTTCGGCATGCGGCCGACCGCGCCGGAGACCGGCTACGGCTACATCGCCGTGGGCGACCCGCTGCCCGGCCTGCCCGGCGTCCACGCGCTCGGCCGGTTCGTCGAGAAACCCGACGCCACCTCGGCCGCCGCCATGCTCGCCGAAGGCGGCTATCTCTGGAACTCCGGCATGTTCGTGTTCACCGCCGCCACCCTGATCGAGGAATTCTCCACGCACGCGCCCGATGTTCTGGGGGCGGTCCGCCGCGCCGTGGCCGGCCGGATGCAAGACCTCGACTTCATCCGTCTCGCGCCGACCGCCTTCGCCGCCTGCCCGAGCATCAGCCTCGACTACGCGCTGGCCGAGCGCACCACACGCGCGGCCGTGGTGCCGGCCGATCTCGGGTGGTCCGACGTCGGGAGCTGGGGCGCGCTGTGGGAACTCGGCCCGAGGGATTCCGCCGGCAACGTGGCGGTGGGCGACGTGCTGCTCGAGGGCAGCGCCAACTGCTACGCCCGCAGCGACGGCATCGTGACCGCCGTCGTCGGCCTGACGGACGTGGTCGTGGTGGTGACGGAGGACGCGGTGCTGGCGATGCACCGCAACCGCACGCAGGAGGTGAAGGGCGTCGTCGACCGGCTACGCGCCGCGAAACGCCACGAGGCGGTGGCGCACAATCGCACCTATCGGCCATGGGGGTTTCAGGAAACGCTGATCCACGGCGACCGATTTCAGGTCAAGCGCATCGTCGTGCTGCCGGGCCAGACGGTGTCGCTGCAACGCCACTACAACCGCGCGGAACACTGGGTCGTCGTCCACGGCACGGCCGCGGTGACGCGCGACGCGGAGCAGGTGCTGGTGCGCGAGAACGAAAGCATCTACCTGCCGCTCGGCTGCCTGCACCGGCTGGAGAACCCCGGCCGCATTCCGCTGACCCTGATCGAGGTCCGCTCGGGAAGCTATCTCGGCGAGGACGACGTGGAGCGGGTGGGTGAGGCCACATCGGCGCTCGGCTTGGCGGCGGATTGAAGTCAGGAGAGAGCAAATCAATCCGGAACCGAAGCCGCTTTGCGAAAACGATCACGTTCGCGGCAGTGCCGAGGAAGCCAAGAAAAGTTCAAGGGCTCCAGAGGTCGTCGAAAATCCTTTCTCGACGTTTTGGGAGCGGGCCAGTTCCGAGGATACGAAATCCTACCGCCGACTCAATCGTGACTCATCCACAGAATAACTGCGAACTCCTTGCTTGGTCCCCGGTGGGGAAGGACGGAGGCAAACGGGACCGACGACGAACTGACGCATCTCATCATCCACCAAGGAACCTCGCCACCGGCTCCAGCGACTCGTCCGGCGCTTCCTCGAACGGTATGTGGCCGAGACCCGGCAAGGCCGCCAGCGTCACGTTCGGGATGGCGCGGACATAATCCGCCGCATTGCTGAACGGAATCATCGCGTCCTTCTCCCCCCACAGGAGCAGTGTCGGTGCCCGAATCCGCCGCAGCATCGGCACCGGATCCTCGAGCATAACTTGCTCCATCCGCGCGATGATCGCGCGACGAACGCCCGGCGCCAGCATCATGTCGCGGTAGCGGGCCAGCGTCGCATCGGTCAGCCGCTTCGGATCCGCGTAGGCCGGCTCCAGGCTACCGCGCAGCATCGGCTCCGGCAGCACGTACGGCAGCAGCCGGACCATCCACGGCACGCTCGGCGACTTGCCATATTCGATCCCCGGACTGGCGAACCCGTCCGGCGAGATCAGCACGAGCTTTTCGACGCGCTCCGGGTTCGTCGCGGCGAACATCCAGGCGATCCGGCCGCCGAGCGAATTGCCGATCAGGCTGGCCCGCCGCAGGCCGAGCTGGTCCATCAATCCCACCAGGATCAGCAGACTGCGTGCGTCGGAGTAGTCACCCGTCGGATCAGGCCCGGTCAGCCCGAAACCCGGCAAATCGATCCGGACAACCCTGTGCGTTGCTGAAAGACGCGCCGACCAACCATCCCAGGTCTGCAGGCTGGCGCCGAACCCGTGCAGCAGGAGCACCGCCGGCGCGTCCCTCGGGCCGCTATCGCGCACATGCAGGCGGATGCCAGCCACCTCCCGATACTCGTCAGGTGCGTCGAGGTATTTCGCCTCAAGCGCGGCGCGCGCCTTGTCCGGCCCATACAGCCAAAGTCCGGCGACGACGAGAAGCGCCAGCAGCACGAGGCCGCCGATCACCACGAACTTCATTCAGCCGTCCCGCGAGGTCACTCCCTCGGTGACTCGCACTCGCGGCCAGTCGCGTAAAGTCAGGCCGCCGCTGCCGCCTCCTGCGGAAATCCCGGAACCCGCCGGATCGTCGCCTTGACCTGATCGGCGGTGATCAGCTTCGTGCATTCGAACTGGCGCGGCGTGTCCTTGTGGCGCGGGCACCACATGAAATCCTGATGGTCGAAGCGCACCCGCACGTCGTTCCAGCAGCTGTTGCAGGCGTGGTAGTTGATGACCCGATAGGGCGTCGGGAACTCGTTGGTCGGGTGCGTGAAGCCGCTGATCATCACCACCGGCACGCCGGCCGCCCAGGCCAACCATGCGAGACCACTCGACAGGCCCACGAAGAACTCCGCGTGCTTTAGCCAGCGCGCCCGCTCCTGCAACGGCCGGTCGCCCGTTTCGTCCTCGGCGCCATTTGGAATATGGTTCCAGATCAGGCCGCCGCCGTTGACCGGGCTGCGGTCGATGCAGATGACCCGGTAGCCGGCGTCCTTCAGCAGCCTGACCACCTCGCGCCAGCCATGCGGATTGTTCCAGTATTTGCACTGCGTGGTACTCTGCGTCGCGATCACCACGTATTTGTCGGGGATCGGTCGCGTATCGTCGGCGTAGGACAGCGCCGGCGCCTCGTCGGACGGATCGACGCCCAGGATGTAGCCGGAGGTGCGATGCAGGCCGACGAGGCGGAAATCGCAGGGCTGGTGGATGTGCTGCTCGTCGTCGAAGAACAGGCCGATATTGTATGTCGCATAATAACGCTCGGCCTTGACCTGCTCGTGCGTGAGAAACTCGATGTGTGGGTGCGCGCCGGCAAAGAGCGGGATCAGCCAGTCGGCCATCGCGACACTCAGCTTGCAGCCGTGCGCGCGCTGGAACTTCACCGCGTATGGGAACCAGCCCATGATGTCGCCGAGTGTGCCGACAGGAAACTGGATCATCACCTCCCGGTCGCGCGCGTCGTAGTCGTGCGTCAGCACGTTCTCGCCGCCGGCGAACACCTCGATCCGTGTCCGCAGGAAGTACCGTTTCGCGGTGGCGACGAGTCCGCTCGGCATCTCGGTCTCGTACAGGATGTTGCCGGTGTCGATGTCCGACAGCCGCACGCGCCACGGGCCGCCCGTCTCCGGCAGGGCCACGCGGCCACCGATGTTGAAGTCGAACCGCAGACCGAGCGGGCCGATTTGCGTCGGCAGCTCGGACGGCGGCGGGAAATGCTGTTTCGGCGGCTCCGTCACCGAAACGGGAGGAGGGGCAGGTACGGCGGCGGGCGAGGGCGTCATCCACGGCCCGGGGGCCGCGGATGAGGAACCGACGAGGGACAGCAACGGTGCGAATTCGGCCATCGGCTCAGGTATACTTGATATACGTGTTGTTGGAAGGATCGGCCGCGAGGGTGAAGTTGGCGGTGACGTAGCTGCCCAGGAACGTGAGTTTGGCGGTCTTGGCCCCGTCGACCACGGTCAGCGTGCCGCTGGTGTTGCTCGCCGCCTCCACGAAGGACCGCGTCTCGCCGGCGTTGTACGCAAAGCCGATCAGATCGATCTTGTCGGCCGCCGAGAAGCCCCCGATCACCGCAGAGAACACCGGCAGATTGCCCAGCGCCAGCGTGTTGCCCGAGCCGTTGAACTGCATCGTCTGACCCGAACCCACGGTGCCCGAGATGCTCGCGAACCCGCCCGACAAGGTCAGGCCCCCGCCGACGCTGCCGCCCGAGGACACCGACAGGCTCGCCCCGCTCAGGATGCTCGTCCCGCTGATCGTCGCCGCCGAGTAGATGAACGCGGCACCGCCGCTGCTGATCACCGAGAACCGGTCGATCGCCCCCGCCGAGACATACTCGCGCCCGCCGCTGCTGATGATCGTGCTGCTGGCCACCCCGCCGCTCGAGACCACCTCCGAGCCGCCGGTGCGGATGACGCTATACCGCGTCGTGCCGCCCGAGGAGACGTTGATCCGCCCGCCGCTCGACGCCACCGACCCGCTGGCGATGCCGCCGGCGCGGATCGTCTGCGCGCCGCCGCTGCTGACCACGAAGGCGCTGGCAACCCCGCCGCCATAGACCGTCTGGCTGCCGCCGGCATAGGCGCGGCCGGCGCTGTCGCGCCCGCCCGAGGAGACGTATTCCAGCCCGCCGCTGCTGATGATGACGCCGCTGGCCACCCCGCCGGCCGAGACCCGCAGGATGCCCCCCGCCCGCACCCGCGCGCCGTAGTCGCGCCCGCCGGAGGAGACGATCTCCTGCCCGCCGGACGAGATCGCCGTGGTGCTGGCCACCCCGCCGGTCAGGATCGTCTCGAGCCCGCCGGCCGAGACCACCGTGGCGCGGGTGATGCCGCCCGAGGAGACGATCTCGCTGCCGCCGCTCGAGACCGTCGTGTTGCTGACGATCCCGCCGGTCCGCACCGTCTGGATGCCGCCGCCGGAGACCACCGCGTTCACCGAGAAGCCGCCGGCGGAGATCACCTGGTTGCCGCCGCCGAGGATTTTCGCGCCGCTGTCCACGCCGCCCGACGAGACGGTCTGCTTGCCGCCCGACGAGACGATCGTGTTGCTGGCGACACCGCCGGAGGAGACCACCTCCTGCCCACCGCTGGAGATCACCGCGGCGCGCGCGACGCCGCCGTCGTACAGCGTCTGCACGCCGCCGCCGAGAACGCGGGTCGAACTCGCGACGCCACCGGAATAAAGCGCCTGCGAGCCATAGAGAGAGGCGCTGGTCGACTGGCCGGAAAAGTAGACGCCCTGAAACCCGCCGGCCCGGATCGTGGCGTTGTCGCTGTAACCGGGGTCCTCGACATACTGGTAGCCACCGCTGGAGACGATGGCGTTGTAGTCGTGGCCACCCTGATAGACGATCTGCGTACCGCCCGAGTTGACGACGGTCCCCGACGCGACGCCGCCCGACACAAGCTGCGTCGCGCCGGAGTAGACGAACGTGTTGCTGGCGTGGGCCCCGGAGTAGACGGATTGCACGCCATATAGATAGGTACTGTTGACGTTGCCGCCGGAGTCGACCCATTGCTGGCCGCCCCCGTAGACCGATACGCCAAGGGTTCGCCCGCTATAGGTCACCGACTGGACGCCGCCCGAGGACACCTGCGTATAGGTCGCCGAGCCATAGAGATACTGCAGGCCGCCGGAAAGCGTGCCGCCCGAGGCCAGGCCGCCGGAGTAGACGGTCTGGGTGCCGCCCGAGAAGGCCGTGGTGTAGTAAGCGATATCCCCGGAATAGACGAATTCGGCGCCGCCGCTGTAAAGATATGCGTTATAGTCGTCCCCGCCGGCATACGCGTAGAGCGTGCCACCGGAGTAGACGGCCATACCGTAGGTGGTGCCGCCGGAATTGAAGCTGTAGCCGCCCGAGATGATACCCGTGCTCGACGCGACGCCGCCTGAGCCGACAAACTGGCTGCCATAGATCAATCCGCCATAGGCCAGACCACCGGACGTGATGCTCTGCGCGCCGCCGGCATAGATGGTGGCGTAGTAGGCCGAACCCGGGCCATTGACGTATTGGACGCCGCCGGAGCTGACGGCCGTGTAGGTGTCGTAGCTGCCGTAGCCGATGCTCTCCACGCCGCCGGACAGGATCGTGGCGCTGTAGCTGGTGCCGCTCTGCAGATACAGATAGCCGCCCGAGGCGACCGTGGCGGATACGGATTGACCGCCGCTGAAGACGTATTCGGAGCCGTATATGAAGTTGTTGGTCGACGACCCATAGACATACTGGACGCCGCCTGAATAAGTGGCCCCCGCCGATGCAAGCCCGCCCGCTGAGATGACCCCAAGGCCACCGGAATAGATGTAGGAGTAGTCGGCCCTAGCCCCGTTATACACGTATTGAGTGCCGCCGGAGTAGGCGTAGGTGACATAGGCCGAGCCGTAGAGGTATTGGGTGCCACCGGACAGGTTGGCGTAGTCGGCAACGCCGCCGGCATAGACCGTCTGAGTGCCGCCCCCGAAAATGGTCGCGTCGTAGCTGAGCCCGCCGGACGCGACGATCTGGCTGCCGCCGTAGTAGACCGATCCGTAGTATTCGCGGCCGCCAGTCGGATAGCTCGAGCCGACCGGACCGCCCACGTAATCGACGCCGCCGCTATAGACATACGTGTAATAGGCGACGCCGCCGGCATACGTATAGAGCTCGCCGCCCGATAGCACGAACGTCGAAGTGAGCGAACTGGGGCTATACAAATAGTAGATTTGCCCTGCCGAGACGGTCACCATTGTCGTTCTCCCCAGCCGGTCGCGCCCGGTCATGCATTTTGCGATGTGCGGTCAGGACCCCCCGAACGCACCCTCCAGCACTTGACGCGAATTCCGCGCCCGCAGCTGACTTTGTATACCGCCTGCCGGCATGGTTAAGCAAACCCTGATGGATCGATCCGGACGTACAACTTTGTGACGGACTAAGGCCGTGCGAGCTCATATGGTTGATGTCCAAATCACTTTTGAGGTCGATAGTTTCGATCGATCCCTGGGCAGAAGCACCCGTTGGCCGACGCGCGTCTCGCGGCATCGCGAAACACGGCAGAATCAGTAAAGGCGTTCCACACGTTGGTGTGGAACGCCTCTATCAGGGTCGCACGGTCCGATCGTGACTCAGGTATACTTGATATACGTGTTGTTGGAAGGATCGGCCGCGAGGGTGAAGTTGGCGGTGACGTAGCTGCCCAGGAACGTGAGTTTGGCGGTCTTGGCCCCGTCGACCACGGTCAGCGTGCCGCTGGTGTTGCTCGCCGCCTCCACGAAGGACCGCGTCTCGCCGGCATTGTATGCAAAGCCGATCAGATCGATCTTGTCGGCCGCCGAGAAGCCCCCGATCACTGCCGAGAACACCGGCAGATTGCCCAGCGCCAGCGTGTTGCCCGAGCCGTTGAACTGCATCGTCTGACCCGAACCCACGGTGCCCGAGATGCTCGCGAACCCGCCCGACAAGGTCAGGCCCCCGCCGACGCTGCCGCCCGAGGACACCGACAGGCTCGCCCCGCTCAGGATGCTCGTCCCGCTGATCGTCGCCGCCGAGTAGATGAACGCGGCACCGCCGCTGCTGATCACCGAGAACCGGTCGATCGCCCCCGCCGAGACATACTCGCGCCCGCCGCTGCTGATGATCGTGCTGCTGGCCACCCCGCCGCTCGAGACCACCTCCGAGCCGCCGGTGCGGATGACGCTATACCGCGTCGTGCCGCCCGAGGAGACGTTGATCCGCCCGCCGCTCGACGCCACCGACCCGCTGGCGATGCCGCCGGCGCGGATCGTCTGCGCGCCGCCGCTGCTGACCACGAAGGCGCTGGCAACCCCGCCGCCATAGACCGTCTGGCTGCCGCCGGCATAGGCGCGGCCGGCGCTGTCGCGCCCGCCCGAGGAGACGTATTCCAGCCCGCCGC
Source organism: Acetobacteraceae bacterium (assembly GCA_965246915.1). GTDB lineage: Bacteria > Pseudomonadota > Alphaproteobacteria > Acetobacterales > Acetobacteraceae > CAVRQM01. Next base: position 13,501 of record CBDFGB010000031.1, on the reverse strand, counting down.
TGCTGATGATGACGCCGCTGGCCACCCCGCCGGCCGAGACCCGCAGGATGCCCCCCGCCCGCACCCGCGCGCCGTAGTCGCGCCCGCCGGAGGAGACGATCTCCTGCCCGCCGGACGAGATCGCCGTGGTGCTGGCCACCCCGCCGGTCAGGATCGTCTCGAGCCCGCCGGCCGAGACCACCGTGGCGCGGGTGATGCCGCCCGAGGAGACGATCTCGCTGCCGCCGCTCGAGACCGTCGTGTTGCTGACGATCCCGCCGGTCCGCACCGTCTGGATGCCGCCGCCGGAGACCACCGCGTTCACCGAGAAGCCGCCGGCGGAGATCACCTGGTTGCCGCCGCCGAGGATTTTCGCGCCGCTGTCCACGCCGCCCGACGAGACGGTCTGTCGTCCGCCGTTCGAAATATACGTGTTGCTGGCAACGCCGCCAATTGACAGGACTTGCTGTCCGCCGCTGGAGAGCAGGGCATTGCGGATGACGCCGCCGTCATAGGCCGTCTGAATGCCGCCGCCGAGGACCCTGGTGGAGCTCGCGATACCGGCCGAGTAGATGATCTGCGCGCCGTTCAGCGAGGCGCTGATCGATTGACCCGAGATGTAGATCTGCTGCTGCCCACCGGCGCGCACCTGCGTGTAGTAGGAATAGCCCGGGTCCTCGACATACTCGATGCCGCCGCTCGAAACGATCGTGTTGTAGTCGCGGCCGTTCTGGTAGACCAACTGGTAGCCGCCGGAACTGACGACCGTGTTGGAGGCGATGCCGCCGGAGACGTACTGGCCGCCGCCGGCGGAGGCGATTACGCCCCGCGCGATTCCGCCCGAGTTGACATACTGAATACCAAACGAATACAAGATGGTGCCGCTGGCGATGCCGCCGGAACTGACGATCTGCTGCCCGGCGCTGAACACCGAGGCGCCGCGCGCCACGGCACCGTAGTATACCGTCTCGATGCCGCCGGAATAGATATACGGCGAGACGGCCGAGCCGTACAGATACTGGCTGCCGTAGAACGATCCCGCCGACGTCAGGCCGCCGCTGTAGACGATCTGCGTGCCGCCGTTATAGATAGTCGCGAAGTTGGAATTGTCGCCGCTGTAGACGACCTCGCTGCCGCCGCTGCTGACGTAGACGGAGGAGTCGTTGCCGCCACTATAGGCGTAAAGAACGCCGCCGGAGCTGACGTTCGTGCCGTAGGCAAAGCCGCCGGAATTGAAGATATACCCGCCCGACAGGATCGAGCCGTAATAGGAGCTGCCGCCCGGGCCGACATACTGGCTGCCGTAAATCGCTCCGCCGTAGGCGAGGCCGCCGGACCCGGCGCTCTGCGATCCGCCGGCATAGACCGTGGCGTAGTAACCGACGCCGCCGGAGGTGATGGATTGCACGCCGCCCGAGCTGACGGTGGTGTAGTACGCTGAACCGGGACCGTCGACGACCTGACGACCACCGCCATAGACCGAGGTGTAAGAGTCGGTTCCGCCTGACGCCAAAGTCTCGGTCCCGCCGCTGTAGATCGCCGTGTTCGATCCCGCGTAAGCGCTGGCGTAACCGCCGTAGACATAGAGGTTACCGCCGCTGTAGACGCTCGCCCACAGCGCAGCGCCACCGCTGTAGACGTATTCACTGCCGTAGATGAAGTTGTCGTGCGAGCTTCCGTAGACGGTCTCGACGCCGCCCTGGAAGATGGAGCCGCCGTAGGACTGACCGCCAGCGAAAAGATACTCGAGACCGCCCGCGTAGACATAGGAGGTCGAGGCGTCGCCATTGCTGTAGACGTATTGCACAGAGCCGCTATAGACATACGTATTGTAGGTGTAGCCGTTGTCGTAGATATATTGCGTGCCGTAGAGGTTGGTATAGAAGCTCTCGCCGAAACCATAAACCTCTTGTTGCCCGCCGGCGTAGACTGTGGTGTTGTGCGAAACACCAGCGGAGCCAACCTGCCCCAATCCGCCATAGTAGATATAGGAATAATAGTCGTTGCCGCCCGAGGCGACGAACAGGGTCCCGCCATTCTCGACATACGATACTGAGGTGACGCCCCCGGCATAGACCTCCACGAAGCCGCCGGAGAGAATATCCGTATAGGTCGCCGTGGTCGGCGAATACACGTAATAGGATTGTCCCGACGAGACGGTCACCATGGTCACTCTCCCCTACCCGGTCGCCCGGTCACCGCATTTTGCACTGTGCGGCCAGGCCCCCTGAACACACTTCGCAGGCGCGAGATCGCGCGGTTCAGCTGCGCGCGCCTGAGTCAATCACGTCCGAAAGTTGGCGTTGTATAACGCCGACGGGAGAGGTTAAGCAAACCCTGATGTATCGATCCGGGCGTACAACTTTGTGACGGGCCGGCGGTGGACCGGACTAAGTAAACATCACAGTCGTATTGTTTGCGATCTTGCGGAAACACCGGAGTGCTGCGGCCACAATCGCTCCTCGAACCGGCCGCGCGCAAGGCATTGTCCCGCCGCGAGGAAGATTGCTTCCCTTGACCGCTTGCGGGCGCGGGAGAGGAGCACGACGACCTTGTGTGTCAGGTATGCTTCACGAATGTGTTGCTGGCCCCGTCCGCCGCCAGCGTGAAGTTGTTTGCGACATAGCTGCCGAGGAAATGCAGCGTCGCCGTCTTCGCCCCGTCGACCACGGTCAGCGTGCCGGACAGATTGCTCGCCGCCTCGACGAAGCTGCACGTCTCGCCGCCGTCGAACGCGAAGCCGCCGAGGTCGATGCGGTCGCCCGCCGAAAACCCGCCGATCGACCCCGAGAAGGCCGGCAGGTTGAAAAGCCCCAGCGTGCCGCCCGCGCCGTCGAACTGCATCGTCTGCCCGGCCGCCACGCCGCCTGAGATGGCCGCCGTGCCGCCGGAGAGCGCGTCGATGCCCGCAAAATGGACATACACCGCCGGCCCGCCCCGTCTGCAGCCCGCCACTCACGATGAAAGCGTCCCTCCGGTCCGGAACGCGTTGCAGCTGCGGCCGCCGCGCTGATGTTTTCGATGTCGCTTGCACAGCCCTGCGTGGCGGCGGCGTCGAACACCATAATACTCTGCGATAATTATCCGGCACCGCAAAGTGTTCGCCTCACGTGAGGATAAGGCGCAGCCCGCCGCTGAGAAGCCGATTCGGAATGGTGTCGCTCACACCGGATGATATGACGACGTGACGGCGAAATTCCCGACGCTTAGACGATCCGGGGTGATTCCAAACAATTCGATCGAACTTGGCGCTGCGGGCGTGCCGAGCGGCAGGAAGCTGCTTGTCCCGTCGGACTGCAGGGCTGCATAGGCTTGCGCTGCCATGGCATACCCACCAACTCCGCCGACCAGATCCAGCACGAACGAAGGGTCGCGCCCGACGCCGTAGATAATCTCGGGTGTAAAGCCGGACAGCACGACCACACGCAGCCCAGCACCCTGGTCATACACCGAGCCGAAAGCCTGGCTCCCCAGAAAGACGGCGTTGGACTGTCCGGACAGCGAGACCGTGGCCACCGGCGACTGCAGTGTCACGGAATTGCCGTTTCCCACGATCTGCGCGGTGCCGCTTTGCAGGTTGATGCTGTTGCCGTCGCCGGTCGCGGTCAGCTGCCCGAAGCCGCCGTCCACCCTATTGTGGCTGCCAGTGATCACGCCGGTGCTGAAGCCCCCCTCGATCGTGTTCCCGTTGCCGACAATCTTGATCGCATCGTAGACCGAACCTCGAAGGCTGTTCATGTCCCCGCTCAGGCTGATTGTATCCCGCGTAGCGAGGCCGGCCGCGACATGAACCGCGTTATGGCTGCCAGCGAGGCGAACCAGGCTGTTGCCGTGACCAAGCTCGATCGTGCTGAATGAGGTCTTTCCGGCTATCGCATTGCTCCCGAATCGTGTCGTAACGTGATTGCCGACCCCCGCGAGGTTCACCATGGCGTTGCCCGGTCCGACGGTCACGGTGGCGCCGCCGCTACCGGCGTTGATCACCCCGTCGCCGATCTGAAGATTGATCGTATTTTCGGATCCGTGCGCGTTGATGATCGCATTGCTGCGTCCGTTGGTGATCGACGCATGGCCCCCCGCCGCGCCGTCGATCACCTCGCCCGTGATGAGGAAACTGCCGTCGCCGCCGTCGTAGACCAGGCCGTATGCCTGACCCGGGGTCGGTTTCACGAAGTCAAGGAGAATCGGCCTTCCGTAGCCGGTGACGGCGACCTTGCCGCCCGTCGCCACGACCGAGGCGTCGGTCGTCGGCAATGACCGGAGATCGAGACGGTCGCTCGACACGAAGCCATGGATCCGCCCGTCGAACTCATGGAAGACGACGTTCGGATAGTCATGCCGGTCCACCACGGTGACGCCGACCGTGATGAGCGTGCCCTGGAGAAAGATATCCTGATCCTTCGTGACGCCGGCCAAATGTACCGAACTGCGGCTGGAGACCGCAACGCGCCCGTGGCCGGCTAGGTCCGTCGCGCTGAGATCCACGTCGCCGCCGCACGAGACACTGATCAGGCCGTCGTTCATGACCAGGGCGCCCCGCCCGAACCCGAACCTGGATCCAGCGGTCACCTCGATCGCCCCGAGATTGCGAAATTGCGGCGCGAAGACGCCGCTGGCGCTGCCGCCCACATCGGCGACGATCCTGCCGAGATTGATGATGGTGCCGGTGCCGACTAGTGTCGCGCCTTGCGCCGCGTCGATTGTGACTCCCGCACCCAGTTCCAACGTCGCACCCTGCGTGGATAGGCCGCCGCCCTGAAACGAAATCGTCACGTTGTCGAGCGTTTCGCTGTCCAGGAAGTTCAGCCCGTAGCGCGACGTTATCCGAATGAGGCCAGGACCGGTCTTGCCCTCAGCGTCAGGCAGCGAGGTGACACGCAGGCCGTTCTTGATGTTTAGGGTCGAGTACTCGGGGGCCGCGAGCACCCCCTGGTATGTCACATTGGACAGCGTTCCTCCGTATGGACCGACATTGAAGAAATAGCTATTCGGACTCCGAATCGTAGTGTCCGAGATCGTTCCGTTCAGCGTGAGACGACTGGTGGTGAACGCCAGTAAATGGGCCGACAGGCGGCCGTCAACCGTAAGCTTATCGCCGTAGCCGCCGACCGTCAGTGTCGATACGGCGACGACATCGCTTCGGCCAATGACGATCGAGTAACCGCCCGGCGCAAGAATGGCCGCCGTATCGTTCGCCCCGGGCGCTCCCGCCGGGCTCCATACTGAGGGCGACGTCCAATCCCCGGTCAAGCCGCTCGACTTATAAGTTGTCATCACAATCTCCGACGTAACTAATTTGGAATAAGTCGATATCCCACTGGCGTGTCACACGACAAACGCGTGAGCGCGTTCGGCCCAAGCGATCGTGATGCGGCGTGCACAGAGTGTTACCGTCGTCTTCATGCCCTCCCGATCCTCCGCCCTTCTGGTCGACCGGCTCGCCTGGGAGTCCCCGAGTGAGCCTCTTTCGTTCGCGATCCATCCGGGCGAGCGCGTCTTCATCTGCGGCACAGACGCGGCTGGCGTGCTGCGTGCGATCGGCGGCTTTCAACGCCGCGTTTCCGGCCGCATCGTCTGCGACGGCCGCGACATCTCCGGCGTGCCGACGCCACAACGCCATCTCGCCTACATTCCCCCGAGCGACAGCCTGGTCGATCGCATCAGTATCCTGGGCAACATCACGCTAGCCGGCGCGTCCCGCGCGGCGGCCCTCGCGGCCCTGGATCGTCTCGGACAATTACAGATCGCGGACCGGCACGCCGCGACGCTGACACAAGGGCAGCGCCGGTTGGCTGTATTGGCGCGCGCACTCGCCGCCTCGCCCGCGCTTCTCCTGGTCGAGCAAGCGCCAGACGACTCGCCCGCCATCCCCGACGCGCTACGGAGACTTGCCACGCCCGCCGCCCTGGTGGCCACCGAGGACGCGACCCTTGCTTTGGCGCGCGCCGATCGGATCCTTCTGCTTCGGGACGGCCGGGCGGTCCAGTTCGCGTCCCCGAACGACCTCTACGAACGACCCACAGACCGCGACGCGGCGATCTGGGCGGGTCCCTGCAACCTCCTCCCGGCTATGTTGGCGGGTTTTGGAGACGCGCCGGGCAGCCTGCGCGCGTGCATCGGACAAACCGCGATGGAAGCGCGCTACCGCGACCAGGCGGAGGGACCGGCGCACCTCGCCGTGCGACCCCACCATGTTCGCATCGCAACCGCTGGACTCCCGGCGACCGTCGTATGTCTGGACTATCTCGGCGCGATGACGCGGGTCACCGTCCAGACCGCCGAGAACAGGATGATCCTCGACGTCGCCGATCACGGGGGCCTTGAGCCCGGCACGGAGATCCATGTCGCGTGGGACTGGGCCGACGCATGGCCCGTTCCCTGAACCGCCGGGTGGCCATCTGGGCTGCCGCGTTGCTGGCCGCCCTCGCGGTCGCCAGCCTGCTGTCGCTCGCCCTGCCGCCTGTGCTGCTGGCGGCCGACCGGCTGCTGACCGTGCCGCTGACCCGCCGTCTCGCGTTCGCGACATTGCGGCTGGCGAGCCTTTGCACCGCGGTCAGCCTCCTGCTTGGCCTGCCGATGGCGTGGACGGTGCGGCTGGCCGCCGAGCAGGCACGGACCACCCGCCCGTTCGCCGCGATCAGCCCGTTCGTCCTCGGGGTGCTGGCCCGCGCCACGGGGTTCCTCGTCGTGCTTGGCGAATTCGGACTGGTGAACCTCGTGCTGCAGGCCATGCGGATCGAGACGCAGCTGCCCCGTCAGCGGACCTGGGTCGCCGAGCTGACGGTACTCGGCGGCATGGTACAGGTTTTCGCGCCGTTCATGATCCTGGCGCTGTATCGCTCGATGTCTCGAACCCCGATCGGAACCGTCCGCGCGCTGCGCAGCCTCGGCATGTCGCACGCCGCGATATTTGTGCGGGTCGCCATACCGCTGAGCCGGGGAGGCGCGGCGGCCGGGGTGCTGACCGTGTTCGCGCTCGCGACCGGCGCCTATCTGACCGTCGCCATGCTCGGGCCGCGTCGGGTGCAGGCGCTGGCAAGCCTCGCCTACGACCAGAGCACCGCGCTGATCCTCTGGCAGGTCGTGGCGCTTGCGCTCGGCGTGTTCGCCATCCTCCTGCTGCTGCTCGGGCGATATCTGCGCCGTGCGCCGCCGGCTCAGCGCCCGCCGAACAGCCGTGCGGCGGCGCCCCGCACCAGCGCCTGATAGCGGGTGTTCCGCGCCGGCGTGTGCGAGTGGTAGTCGCCGACGGCGCGCATCAGATCGCCGCGCTCCTCGTTCAGATAGGTCCGCAGGATCGCCCCGCTGGCCGCGATGTTGAAGCAGGCCTCGCCGATCAACCGGCGACGCACCTCGTCCTTCGACAGCCCGGTGGCGCGGCCGAGCGGGCCGAGCCACAGCGTGTTCACCTGCATGACCCCCAGATCGAAGCTGCCATCGGTGTTCGCGCTGACCGACCCGACCTGGCCGCCCTCGACCAGCTGGATCGACGGCAGCACCCGCGGCGGCAGGTGATAGAACGCGGCGGTCGCCACCATGCAGGCGAGGAACGGGACGGCCATTGCCCGAGCGTAATCGGGCGGCCAGCGCCACGCCAGCGTGAACACGCAAGGTTTCATCGCTCCGTCACGCCAACCGCTTGATACAGACCCCGCTTGCTGCAAAAGAGACACGCCATGCGCGACCCCAAGCCCGCCTCGCTCGCCCCGTCGTCCCCGATCCGGGAGGCGCGCGACCGCCGACGTGGCCAAGCCGGCTTCACGCTGCTGGAGATTCTCGTCGTCGTGGCGATCCTCGGCCTGCTGATCGGCCTGGTGGCACCAAAGGCGTTGCAACTGCTGGGCGGGGCGAAGGTCAACGTCGCCAAGCAGGCGATCGAGCGGCTGGTCGGTGTGCTCGACCTGTACAAGCTGGACGCCGGCAGCTACCCGACCACCCAGCAGGGACTGCAGGCGCTGCTGGAGAAGCCGAGCGGGGCCTCCAATTGGAATGGCCCCTATCTCAAGGGCGACAAGCCGCCGCTCGATCCGTGGAACCGACCCTATATGTATCGGGTGCCCTCGACGCGGCGGAACCACGACGTCGACCTGTGCTCCGGCGGCCCGAACGGCGCCACCGGGGAAGCCTCCGGCAGCGACCTCATCTGCAATCCGTAGCGATCAGTCCGGCAGCACGCCCGGCGGCCCCTCGGCCCACGCGAGCACGTCCAGCGCCCGCGTCGGGTTCGCCCCCTCCGCGCCGGTGTTGAGCCGGATCACCGCGCGGCGAATATACTCGCCCCCACCCGAGGCCTGCGCTCGCGCGGTCACGCGATAGACCGGCGGCTCGTCGAAGCTCAACGGCTGGACACCGTTTGCGCCCATCTCGCGCATCGCGGCGAGCACCACCGGATCGGCATAGGCGGGCTTGGGCGACGACTGGGTATAGACGCTCAGATGCGGCGCGAGACGCGCCAGCAGCGGCTCGGTCATGCTGAGCACCATCTTCAGATCCTCGAGGCTGCGGAACGGCCGGTTGGGCGGCCCGTACAGGCGGCCGGCGGCCTTATATTGCGGTCCCTTCGCCCCGTTCTTCAGCGGGAAGTTGGCCGGGCTGCGCCAGTCGGCGATTTGGGTCGCCACCACGATCGCGGTCCGCTCGTCGGCGCCGAGCAATTTGATGAGCGAGGCCAGCATCATCAGCGGCGCGGTGTTGAGCGGCAGTTTTCGCGACTCGCTGTCGACCACCACCTCGACCGCCGCCTGCGGCAGCCGCACCAGATAGCGGGCGCCCGCGCCCTGCACCGCGGGTGGCGATTGCAGCAGGCGAAGCGCCGCCTCGCGCACCGCAGCGTCGGCGGCCGCCTCGGCGATGGCCGAGCCGCGCAGATTGCCGGCCAGCCGCGCCTCGGTACGTCCCGCCGACGTCACCTGCGCACCGATCAGCGCCAGCAGCGCCGTGGTCCACAGCACGATCAACAGCGCGAAACCCCGTTCCGCCCGGCGCGACCGTGGTGGGGACGGCGGCGTCACGGCCCGAAGGACAGCCGCTGGCGGAGCCGCTGGCTCGGGTCGGGCGAACCGGACAGCGGCAGCGTGTTCACCTGCTGCGGCAACAGCGCCGCGTTGGGCAACTGAGAACGCAAATCCTCGGTCAGCGCCTGCGCGTCGCGCTGGTCGCGCACGACATGCGGGGTGATCAGGATCAGCAGTTCGGTGCGAGTGCGTGAGTTGCTCTGGGTGCCGGCCAGCAGGCCGAGGATCGGCACGTCCTTGAGCCAGGGTATGCCGGAATTGCCCTTGGTCCGGCTCTCCTGGATCAGCCCCGCAAGGCCGACCGTCTGTCCGTCCTGCACCACCACGCGGCTCACCACGCTGCGATCGTTGAAGGTCGGCGAGCTGATGCCGTCGGTGCCCGACGCGCTGGTGTCGACCTCGCTGACCTCCTGCGAGATGTCGAGCGTGACCAGTCCGCCGCTGTTGACCCGGGGTGTCACCTCCATGATCACCCCTGTCTGGCGATAGTCGACCGAGTTCACCACCGGCGCGTTGCTGGTGATCTGGCTCTGCGAGGATTGCGTCAGATAAGGCACCAATTGCCCGACCAGCAGCCGCGCCGGCTGATTGTCGAGCACCAGCAGTTCCGGCGAGGACAGCACGTTGACGGTCGTCACGTTCTGCAGCGCGGAGATCGCCGCGTTCACGACCTTGCTGCTGGCGGCGAAGACGAATCCCGGGAACGTGCCGGAGATCGTGTTGCCGGCGGCGGCCGCGCTCGCGTTGGTCAGCGTCTGGTTGACGCTGCCCTCCTTGAAGAAGAACTGCGTGCCGTAGCGCAACTCGTCGTTGAGCGTCACCTCGGCGATCGTCGCGTCGATTCGGACCTGCAGCGGCAGGATATCGATCTTGTGCAGCATGGAGTTGATGGTCGTCTCCTCCTGCGGCGTCGCGTAGACCAGGATGGCGTTGTTCTGGACGTTCGGAATGATCCGCATCGTCTCGGTGTCGTTCTCGCTGCCGCCGTTGGTGTCCAGGCCACCGAGCAACGGATTCGACTGACCGCCGCCGCCGCCCTGGTTGCCGCCGCCGCCGCCGCCGAGCCCGCCGCCTTGCCCGCCACCACCGAGGCCGCCGCCGCCCAGACCGCCACCCTGTCCGCCGCCACCGAGGCCGCCGCCGCCCAGGCCACCGCCCTGCCCACCGCCGCCAAGCCCACCACCTCCGCCGCCCAGACCGCCGCCGCCGCCAAGCCCGCCGCCCTGGCCGCCGCCGCCCAGTCCGCCGCCGCCACCGCCACCGCCGAGACCGCCGCCGCCGCCACCACCCTGATTGAAGCCGCCCTGACGGCCGGTGCCGCCAGCGCCGCCGCCGTTCTGATTGTTGCTGCCGGGGGCGGGGGCGGTCACGTTGCGCGGCGTGAACGCCTGTTGGAGCACATACGCCACATCGTTGGCGTGACTGTTCTGCAGGTAGTACACGTGCCAGGTGCGCACCGTGAACCGCCGCTGCCGCTCCACGAGATTATAGACCCGGCGCACCTCGTCGATGTAGCGCGGCTGCTGTGCCGCGATGAGCACCGCGCTCAGCCGCTCCAGCGGGATCACCCGCACGAGCCCCGCGAGCGCGCCGTTTCTGGCCGCCGCGCAATGCCTCCTGCATCGCGGTGGCGAAATCCTTGGCGTCGCCCGAGGTGACCGGCAGCATCGCGTAGGACTGCCCGGCGAGTTGGTCGACGTCGAAGGTCTGCACCAGCGAGGCGAGCGAATTGCGCGCACTCGGCTCGCCGCTGATCAGCACGGCGTTGCGGCCGGGGTCCGCCACCAGCCGCCCGTTGGCGGTCACGAATGGCTGCAGAACTTTCACCAGCGAATCGGCCGACGCATAGCGCAGCGGAATGACCAGGCTGCCGGCCACCCCGTCGGCGCCGGGCGTGCCGGTCACCGCGGCCTCGGCGATCGGCACGACGCGATAGACGTTTCCGGACTGCACCAGGGCAGCGGCGCTCTGTCCCAGCAGGACCTGCAAGGTCGGCAGGAGACGCGCGCGGGGAAGGGGGGGCCGCGGTGTGGAAAGTCGCGGTGCCGCGGATGGCCGGATCGATCGTGTAGTTGACCCGAAGCATCTGGCCGAGAATCTGATTGGCGACCTCGCGGATGTCGGTGTCGGCGAAATCGAGCGAGTACTCGCCAGGCCCGTCCGGAACGTTGGGCGGCGGCGGCAGCCCGACCGGCGCGACGCCCAATACGGTTTGCGCCGGCTGCGTGGCCGTCACGCCGCCCAAATCCGCGTTGACGCGCGGGGGACGCCACGACATTTCCAGACGGCTGCCGCAGCGGCACGGGCACGGTCGCGATGTCGGGCTTCGGCGTGCGAATGCCGCAACTGGCCAGCAGCACGGCACACAGCAGCAGGGCACCGCGCGCGCGGCGGATCCCGCGCGGACGCGGGATAGGCGGAGGTCGCATCGTCAGGAACTCCGCACGTTGAATCTGGCGACCGTGCCGGCACCCGGAAACGCCAAGATCGGCGCGCGGGCGAGGGACGAGATCGGCGCGCGGCCGAGGGAACGGGGGGCGCGTCGGCTCCTGCCCCGTCGGATCGATCTGCGGCGGCGGCCGGCCATTGCCGAACGCGTTCGGCGGAAACTGCCCGGGTTGCGGGTATGGCAACGGGTAGGCCGGCGGCACTGGCGGGTTCTGCGACGGGTCCGGACCCTCGGCCCGCGGCGTGGGCGGGGTCGGGTCGAACGCAAGCGCCACGGTGCGCTCGCCGCTCGGGCCCTGCACGGTGGACACTGCCCGGGGCGATCGTCTGGACCGTGAAACCCGCGATGCTGCCGCCCTCCTCCACCACGATCGACTTGGCACCATCCGCCCCGGCGAAGATCGCGCGGCGCAGTTGCGGGCTGATGGCAATGCCGGTCAATCGCGGCAGCGTCGCGCCGCGCTCGCCGGTCGCCACCGTGGCGGCCGCGCCGGCCGGACGGCGGTCCCGGCTGAACAGGGGGCGTGCGAGGATCGTCTCCACCCAGTCGTCGCCGTGCAGCACCGGCGCCGCGGCCGCCGCGGGGGCCGTCGCGGGCGTGCGGGCCCGAGTCGCGACCTGCACCCCCGTCGCGTCCGCGGCGTCGATCTCCTCCACGCCCGGCTGCAGCAGTTGCACGGCCAACAGCCCCGCGAACAAAAGCGACAGGCCGAACGCCAGCAACAGCGCGAGTCTCATGGTCGCTCGGACGGAGGTGCTAGGGCAGGCGTCGCGGTCGCCGGCGGCGCGCCATCGGGTGTCGCCTGCTCTGGTGGGGGCCGGCTCGGGTGAGGACGGCTCGGGCGAGGACGGCTCGGGCGAGGCTGTTTTGGGGTGAGCCCGTCTGGGGCGAGCCTGTCTGAGACTGGGGCCGCACCGGCGGCCCTTCCGGCGCGGTGTTCGTTTCCGCGGCCGTTGGCGGGGACTCGGTCACCGGCGCATCGGGCGGCGCTTGGGCCGCCGTCGCGGCGTCGGGCGTCGGCGCCGGCGGCGCGGCGGGCGCCCCGCCCGGCAGACGGAACGCGAGCAGCGTAAGGGTGATATCGAGCGGCAGTTCTCGCACCTTCTCGTTGGTCGGCTGCGCATGCAGCTGCAGATCGTCGACGAACATCCGCGGCGTCGCCTTCTGCACTGCCCGCAACAGGCGCGTGAGTTGGGTCCAGCCGGCATCGAGGCTGACCCGCAGGCCGATGCGGCGATACGCCCCGGCCTGTTTCAGCCGGCAGCGCCTCCGCGCTGGTGACCTTGGCACCCGCGCCGGCGCACATCGTCTCCAGCAGCCCTTGCAGCGTGGCGGCCGCCACGGCGTCGCTTCCCCCTTCCAGCAAGGCCGCGACCGGGGCATCCTTGGGCTGGCTCGCCTCGACCTGCCGCCGCAAATCCGGCAGCGCGTCGGCCAGATCCTGCATCCGTCCCGCCAGCGCCCGCCGCTGCGCCAGCGCCTCCGCATTGGCATTGTAGAGGTCGATCAGTGGCGAGACGACGCCGAGCCAGACGATCAGGACTCCGCCCGCGGTGACCAGCAGGGCCAGCGCCCGGCCGCGCGGCCCGACCGGCAGGCTGCCTGAAAGCGCGGCCATCAGGAGCGGACCTCGGCCTTGAGACTGAAACATGTCCGCACCGTCCTCGGTCCGGGTGACCGGCGCGGCGAAGGCGGCATTGCGGATGACCGGATCGGCCGACAACAGCCCGATCAGCCGCGCCGCGGAGGAGGACTGGCCGTCGATGCCGAGCTGGCGCTCGTGCAGCGTCAGGACCGTGAGGAAACGTATCGTCCGGGATGAGCTGCGTCAGCGCGCTAATCGCCTGCAGCGGCTCGCCCAGTCGCAAACTGTTTCGGCGGCAATCACGTCGCTGCCGGCCGATTGCGCCATCAGCTGCTTGCGCAGCGCGTCGGCCTGGTTGACCGACCCCTGCAGTCCCGAGATCCGCGCCTCGACCTGTTTCGGAGGCCCAGATTTGTCGCAGAAACGGCAGGCCCGCCAGTGCCGCCCCCAATAGCGCGCAACAGACGCCGGCGG
>CBDFGB010000030.1:0-5579 GCA_965246915.1 Acetobacteraceae bacterium | reverse complement strand
GCTGATCGACGCAGAGATCGCCTTGGCCCGGGCCGGCAAGCCCGCGACGATCTGGCTCAAGATGAACAGCCTGGTCGACGACGCGTTGATCGACCATCTCTACCGGGCGTCCAACGCCGGCGTCTCGATCACCTGCGTGATTCGCGGCATCTGCTGCCTGCGACCCGGCGTGCCCGGCCTGTCCGAGAACATCCGCGTCAAATCCATCGTCGGCCGCTTCCTGGAACACAGCCGCATCTACTGCTTCGGCAACGGCCATCGCCTGCCCAGCCGCCATGCCCGCATCTACATCAGCAGCGCCGACTGGATGGCGCGCAACATGGATTGGCGGGTCGAGACGCTGGTTCCAATCCACAACGCCACGGTTCATGCCCAGGTGCTGGATCAGATCATGGTGGTCAACCTGCGCGACAACCTGCAATCGTGGGAACTCGGCGCCGATGGCGTGTGGCGCCGCGTCGCTCCAGGCAACCGCCAGGTCTCCGCGCACGATTACTTCATGACCAACCCGTCGCTCTCCGGTCGCGGCTCCGCCCTGCACGGCACCGGGATGACGACGCAAGTCTCCCGCCGGCAAGACCGCGTCAGCCAGGATTAGCCGGTTGGACCAGCACGCCGCCTCCGACCCCGCCCCGGTGCGCACGTTCGCGACGCGCTGCGCCGTGGTCGATCTCGGCTCCAACTCGGTCCGCCTCGTCGTTTACGAAGGCACCGGCCGCAACCCGGTGCCGATCTTCAACGAGAAGGCCGTGCTCCGCCTCGGCCGCGGCCTGCAAGCCACCGGGCGGCTCAACGAGGCCGGTGTCGCGCAAGCGCTCAAGGTCATGGTGCGCTATCACGTGATCGCCCGTGCCATGCGCGCCGCGCCGTTCGAGGTCCTGGCCACCGCGGCCGTGCGCGACGCCAGCAACGGCGCCGAGTTCGTCGCCGCCCTGCAGGACCGGATGCCGGGGGCCGAAATCCGCATCCTGACCGGCGCAGAGGAGGCGCGCCTCTCCGCGGCCGGGCTGGCCTGCGGGATCACCGGCGCCGACGGCATCCTGGCCGACATCGGCGGCGGCTCGCTCGAACTCGTCCGCCTCGGCCCGGCCGGCGTCAGCCACGCCGCCACCATGCGCCTCGGCGTCATCCGCCTGGCCGAGCGCGCCGACGGCGACCTCGACCGTGCGCGCGACCTCGCCGAGGCCGATCTCGCCGGCTTGACGTGGCTCGCCGAAGGCGCCGACCGAGCGCTCTACCTCGTCGGCGGCGCCTGGCGGGCGCTGGCGCGCGTCCACATGCAGTCGGTCCGCTACCCGCTCGGCATCGTCCACCAATACACGATCGGCCATGACGCCGCCCGCGATCTCGCTCACATGGTCACGTCCACCAAGCTGGCGGCCCGCCGCCGCGCCGAGGACCTGCCTTATGCCGGCGTGGTGCTGCGTCGCCTGCTGCGCGCCACCGGCGCCCGCCGGGTCGTGTTCAGCGCCTACGGGATCCGCGAGGGCTGGTTCCTGCAATCCGTCCCCGAGCCCGTCCGCCAGCTTGACCCGCTGCTGGCCGCCGCGCGCGAGGACGCCGACCGCCTCAGCCGCGACCCGGCGCTGCCGCCCGCGCTCATCGGCTGGACCGCTCCCTTGTTCCCCTACGAGCCTCCCGAGGTGACGCGCTTGCGCCACGTCGCCTGCTGGCTGTCCGATACCGGCAGTCACGACCACCCGGAATACCGCGCCGAGATCACCTTCGAGCGCACGCTTTACGCGACGGGCGCCCTCGACCACCCCACCCGCGCCTTCCTGGCGCTGACCATGGCAACCCGCTACGAAGCCGAGCCAGACGCGCCCTACCTTGCCACCGCCCTCGCCCTGCTCGACCCCGCCGCCATCGCCCGCGCCGAACTCTTGGGCACCGCGCTCCGCCTTGCCTACACGCTCTCCGCCGGCACTCCCGACCTTCTGGCCGGGACGACGCTGAGCCTGGCCCCAGGCCGCGTCGTCTTGCGCCTCTCCGGCCCCGGCGTCTTCGCCGGCGACGGCGTGCAGCGGCGGCTCGACCGCCTAGCGGCGTTGCTTGGGCTGACGGCCATCGTGGCGGAGAGCTGAGCCGGAAGCTCTTGAGCATTGCGTTCCGTTCGCAGCAGCGGGATCATTCCGTAGTCACAACGGGTTGGAACTTGCCGCTTGTGGCCCTTGAACCAGCACTGAAACAAAACCACTTCCGCGGCATAACGATCCGGGTCCCTCTGGCAGAAGCGCGGCGCCTCGGCGTCGGCCTGCGATGTCGGGTCGTGAAGCGCTGACTTTCGGACCTTACGGTTGCTCCGGATGTCAGCGTGCGTGGCAACGCGGATCGAGGGTGATATGACACAGATGATCGTGACGACGGAGCAGCGCCCTGGCAAAGAGGCGCACCGCGCGTTGAAAACAGCGATGCTTTCTTCGTTCGACGAAGATCTGCGGCGCCGGCTGCAGGAGCAAGCCGAGTGGGATGCCAAACTGGCCGCGATCAAGGCCGCGACCGGCCTGTCGGACGTCGCCGCCGTGGTCGGCCTCGCCGAACTTGACGTCGGAGTCGACACGCTGGTGGCGCTCTCACTCGCGCCTACCGTCATCGTCGCATGGGCAGACGGATCGTTGCATGAAAATGAGCGGGCGGCCGTCCTGTCGGCGGCCATCGAGATCGGCATAGTCAAGCAGGGAGCGAGCTACGAACTGCTCGAATCTTGGTTGCGTGAACCGCCGGAGGGGCTGTTCCGGTTGTGGGAGCGCTATGTCGACGCGATCGTCTTCACGATGGACGACGAGGCGCGCCGGGAGCTTGCGTCCAAATGGGTGGGCTGCGCGCGCCGGGTCGCGGAGTCGGCAGGCGGTATCCTCGGGCTGATCAATACCGTATCGAGGTCGGAAGAACTCGCCTTGCAGCGACTACGCGCGGTGCTGTCCTAGGATGACGGCCTTGGTGATGGTCTCGCCGGCGCCTTCCCTGCGCCGATGGCGATGGCGATGGGCGGCGCTGGCTGCCGTCGCGCTCCTCGCGGCGGTATGGTTCGGCCTCGGTTCGATCGTGCGGGGCCGCATCGACGACAACCCGGCCTTCGCGCCCGCCGCGTTCACGCCCAACGCGAGTGCCGCCGTCGATACCGTGGCGGCGCTCGTGCTGCGCGAGGTCGACGTGCATGGCTGGCAGCCCAACGACCCGTGGTTCTATCCGACCGCGTTCACCGACAATGCGGCGCATTTCCAATCCGGCGTGATCTGGGCGCTGTCGCGGTTCACGTCCGAATTCACCGACCGAGTCGGGCGGCTCGGAACGGCGGCGCGGCTCGACCCGGACCTGCAGCGCGCGAGCGGTATGCTGCAATATCCTGGCGACGTCTGGGTGCTGGATTTGCGCTCGGTCTTGCCTGCACCGAGCGAGGTCCAGTATCGCTCGGCGGCGGACGCGTTGCTGGCCTACAACAAGCGGCTCTCGGCCGGCGATGCCGTGTTCGACACGAGGGCAGACAATCTCGCCGCACTGCTGTCGCGGCTCGCGCGCGATCTGGGCGCCGAGGCCGAGAGCATCGATGACCACGTGGCCAAGCCTTCGCCCGTCGTGTTCAGCCGCAGCGCGGACGACTTGTTCTACCAAGTCAAGGGCGCGATCTACGCGCACGCCCTGCTGCTACGGGCGCTGCGAACCGACTTCCAAGCCGTCATCGCCGATCGGCATCTCGGCCAACTCTGGGACGCAGCGCAGCAGGCGATCCAGGAAGCGGCCGCGCTCTATCCCACTATCGTGCTCGACGCGAGCCCGAGCAGCATGTTCGCCAGTCATCTCGCCAGCCAAGGGTTCTACGTCCTGCGAGCGCAAACGCGGATCGCCGACTTGGCGCGCGCCTTGGAGAAATGACGGGGGCCTCAATCGGTCTGCTCGGGTTGCAGCCCTTGCCGTCCTGCGTTACGCGCAACCGTCATTAGTCGATCGGTTCCACATGCGCGTGAAAGACGTCAAGAAAGTCGTCCTGGCCTATTCCGGCGGCCTCGATACTTCCGTGATCCTGCGCTGGCTGCAGACCACCTATCGATGCGAGGTCGTTACCTTTACTGCCGATCTCGGCCAAGGCGAGGAGCTTGAGCCCGCGCGGCGCAAGGCCGAGATGTTCGGCATCAAGGAGATCTTCGTCGACGATCTGCGCGAGACCTTCGTGCGGGATTTCGTCTTCCCCATGTTCCGCGCCAACACCGTCTATGAAGGGCAATACCTCCTCGGCACGTCCATCGCCCGCCCGCTCATCGCTCAGCGCCAGATCGAGATCGCCGAACAGGTCGGCGCCGACGCGGTCGCGCACGGCGCCACCGGCAAGGGCAACGACCAGGTCCGTTTCGAACTCAGCTACTACGCGCTCAAGCCCGACATCAAAGTCATCGCCCCCTGGCGCGAATGGGATCTCACGTCGCGCACCAAACTCCTCGAATTCGCCGAACAAAACCAAATCCCCATCGCCCGCGACAAACGCGGCGAAGCTCCGTTCAGCGTCGACGCCAACCTCCTGCACTCCTCCTCCGAAGGCAAAGTTCTCGAAGATCCGGCCGACGAAGCCCCCGAACTCGTCTACCAGCGCACCATCCGCCCCGAAGACGCCCCCGACCGCGCCACCGTCGTCAGCATCGACTTCGAACGCGGCGACCCGGTCGCCATCGACGGCGAAGCGCTCTCCCCCGCCATGCTGCTGACCAAGCTCAACGAACTCGGCCGCGCCAACGGCATCGGCCGCCTCGACCTCGTCGAAAACCGCTTCGTCGGCATGAAGTCCCGCGGCGTCTACGAAACCCCCGGCGGCTCCATCCTGCTGCCCGCCCACCGCGCCATCGAATCCATCACCCTCGACCGCGAGGCGGCCCACCTCAAAGACAGCCTCATGCCGCGCTATGCCGAGCTGATCTACAATGGCTTTTGGTTCAGCCCTGAGCGCCGCATGCTGCAGGCCGCGATCGACGAGAGCCAGAACAGCGTCAGCGGCCGGGTCCGGATGAAGCTTTACAAAGGCAACGTCTCCTGTGTCGGCCGCGAGAGCCCGAACAGCCTGTATTCCATGAAGGTCGTCACCTTCGAGGAGGACCAGGGCGCCTACGACCAGTTCGACGCCCAGGGCTTTATCAAGCTCAACGCGCTCCGCCTCCGCCTCGGCGCCATGGCCGGCCGCCGCGGCGGCGCGCTGTAGCAAATCCGGCTGGTTCCGGCGTAACGTCGACCGAAATGGGAGGAACCGAATGATCGACCGCCGCAGCTTCGTCGCCGCGTCCGCAGCCCTCGCCGTGGCCTCGCCCGCGCGCGCCGCGCCGGCCAAGGTCACCATCATGGTCGGCGGCTACGAGAAGCAGATCTACCTGCCCGCCAAGCTCTGCGAAGCGCTCGGCTACTTCAAGGAACAAGAGCTCGACGTCGTCCTGCTCAACGAGGAGGCCGGCGTCGACGCCGAGAACGAGATGCTCGCCGGCGCCGTCGAGGGCGTGGTCGGCTTCTACGATCACTGTGTCGATCTGCAGTCCAAGGGCAAGACGGTCATGTCGATCGTCCAGTTCAGCCAGGCGCCTGGCGAAGTCGAGCTGGTCTCC
>CBDFGB010000029.1:0-225981 GCA_965246915.1 Acetobacteraceae bacterium | reverse complement strand
CGAAACGACACGCGCGGCAACACGCACCAGGATGGTGACGGCATGAAAGATGATCTGCTTGTTCCACCGCACGATCGGATCGAGACCGCCGATCTCTCCGCGCTCGCGGCTATCGGCATGGCCGACCGACTCCGTGCGACCGGTGCTGCGCATCGCGCTCTCGCGCTCTATCGCGACTGGATCGCCCACCATCCCGATGATCCGTTGGTTTATGCGATTTGGTTCAATTGCGCCGTCCTCGCGAGCAACCGCGGCGACCTCGCCGACGCGGATGCGGCGCTCGACGAAGCCATCCGGCTCAACCCGGGCTTTATGCCCTCGTACATCAATGCAGGCTTCGTACAAGAACGGCTGGGCGACCGCGCCGCGGCGCTGACCGCCTGGCAGCACGTGGTGCAACACCTGCATACTGTCACGAGCGAGACGATCGCCCACAAGCGCACCGCGCTAAAGCAGCTTGGCCGCGTCCTGGAATCCGCCCACTTCGACCCCAACGCAGAGGCGATGTTGCGACATAGTCTGGAGCTGGATCCGCATCAGCGAGACGTGCTGCAGCACTGGCTCAGCCTCCGACAGCGGCAATGCGAATGGCCAGTCGTCGAGCCGTTCGGAGAGCTTGGACGCGAACAGCTTCTCGCCGGAATCTCGCCACTGTCCCTGGCCGCCTACACCGACGATCCGTTGCTACAGCTTGCCAGTGCCGCCCGATACGCCAAATTCGACGTCGCGAGACCAAAGACGGACATTCCCGGTGCCCGCGATTGGTCATTCGAGAAATCCGCGAGTCGGCCGCTACGCATCGGCTACCTCTCATCCGATCTGCGCGAGCACGCCATCGGGTTTCTCATGGTCGAATTGTTCGAGCGGCACGACCCGGCCGCGGTCGAAGTCTTCGTCTATTACAGCGGACATAAGGTCGAAGACTCCGTGCACGGTCGCATCAGGGCCGCATCCCCGCACTGGACCGACATTGCCGCGATGACCGACGACGAGGCCGCCCGAAAGATCGTCGACGATGAGATCGCGATCCTGATCGACGTGAACGGCTACACGCATGGCGCGCGGTCCTCGCTGCTCGCGATGCGGCCAGCGCCCGTGATCGTCAATTGGCTTGGCTTTCCCGGCACCACCGGCAGCCCCGACCATCACTATATCATCGCCGACGACGTCATCATCCCATCGGGCAGCGAAATCTACTACTCGGAGACCGTCAAACGGTTGCCGTGCTACCAGCCAAACGACCGCAACCGCATCGTCTCCAGCCGCGTCTTCAGCCGTGCCGAAGCAGGGCTGCCCGAGGACGCCGTCGTTTATTGCTGCTTCAACGGCGCGCAGAAATTCACGCCACACGTCTGGCGGCGCTGGATGGACATCCTGCGGCGAGTACCGAACGCCGTGCTTTGGCTCATGGAAAGCGTCGCCACCACCAACGACCGGCTGCGCTCGCGCGCAGCGCAGGAAGGAGTGGCGCCGGATCGTCTGATCTTCGCGCCGCGTCTGAACAACCCCGAGCATCTCGCGCGCTACGACTTGGCCGATTTGTTCCTCGACACGACCCCCTATGGCGCCCATACGACGGCCTCCGATGCGCTTTGGATGGGTGTGCCGGTCCTGACGGTCGCCGGTCGCAGCTTCGCCTCCCGTGTCTGCGCCAGCCTGGTCACCGCCGCCGGAACACCTGAACTGGTCTGCCGCACAACCGAGGACTACGTCGAGAGTGCCGTTCGCCTCGGCCACGCGCCCGAACGATTGGCGGCGCTGCGGCGCAAGCTGCGCGACGGTCGCGACAAATGCGTGCTGTTCGACACGCCGCTGCTGGCGGCGCGACTGGAATCGCTCTTCCTCGAAATGTGGACCGAGGCGAGGTCGGGCAGAACTCCGCGGCCGGATCTCTCCAATCTCGACATCTACCACGACATGGGCGTGGCGCTGGATCGCGACGACGTCGAGATGTTGACCGTGCGGGACTATCGCGGACTCTACGAGGACTCACTCGCAGCACGTGACCGCATCGCGTTTATCCGGCCCGACGACCGCCTTTGGCCTGTCCGGCGTCCCCACCCCGCCCCGGCAAGCGAAGCGTTCTCCGTCACCCGCCGGCACGGCCGCAACACCGCGCTGCTGGAGGCTGATTGAGCCCTCGTCACGGCCCGCCGATGGCCGCTACGGCGGCAGCAGCTTGCCTGGATTCATGATGCCGAGCGGATCGAGCGCGCGCTTGATCCGACGCATCGCGTCGAGTTCGGGCCCGCCCCGCCATTCGACCATCATGCCAGTCTTGAGGCGGCCCACGCCATGCTCTGCGGAAAAACTGCCGTTTAGGGCGCGGACCACCTCGCCGGTCGCGTGCATGATGGCCTCCGAAAGCGCCAGAAACGCGGTGGGATCAGCGCCTATCGGCTGAGAAAAATTCATGTGCACATTGCCATCGCCGACATGCCCGAACGGCACAGGACGCACACCGCCCACGAGGGCCGTGACCGCGTCGGACGCGCGCTCGATCAACTCCGGCACGCGCGAGACGGGCACGGAGACATCGTTCTTGACGCTCGCCCCCTCCAGCCGCTGCGCCTCGCTGTGTTCTTCGCGCAGCCTCCATATCGCGGCGCGCTGCGCCTCGCTAGCCGCCATCGCGGCGTCTGCCACGATCTGGTCCCCGAGGGCCGTCTCCAGCACCGTCTCGAAGCCGGCACGCACATTCGAGCCTGCGAGTTCGATGAGGACGTAGGCTGGCGCGGACGCGGCGAGCGGAAACGAGGTGCCGGGAATGTGGCGGAGTACGAGATCCATGCCGGCCTGCGACATATATTCGAACGCCAGCAGAGCCCCGGCGTCGTGTCGGCGGAAGCGTGCGAAGAGGTCGAGCGCCGCGCGGGGCGACGTCACCGCGCATAACGCGACCTCTCGCTCCAGCGGTGCGGGCACGAGGCGCAGCACGGCCGCGGTGATGAAACCGAGCGTGCCTTCGCTGCCGACCAACACATGTCGCAGCGCGTAGCCCGTGTTGTCCTTGCGCAATCGACGCAAACCATCCCAGATCCCTCCGTCCGGGAAGACTGCCTCCAGCCCGAGCACGAGGTCGCGCGCGTTGCCGTGGCGCAGCGTGTTGTTGCCGCCTGCATTGGTGGCAAGCACGCCGCCCACCTGGGCACTGCCCTCCGCCGAGATCGACAGCGGCAGAAAGCAGCCCACCGCCGCCGCCGCTTCCTGCGCCGCCCGCAGGGTCACGCCTGCCTCGACCGTCATCGTCATGTCCAGCGCATCGACATCACGCACCCTGTTCATGCGCGTAAGGCTGACGACCAGTTGCCGGCCGTCCTCGCTCGGCGTGGCACCGCCGACCATCGACGTATTGCCGCCCTGGGGCACCATGGCCACGCCCGCGTCCGCGCAGATCCGCACGATCTGCGCCAGTTCTGTTGCGCACGATGGCCGCGCGACCGCGCAGGTCGCCCCATGATACAGCCCGCGCCAATCCACGCAGTAGGGCGCGAGATCGGCGGGATCGGCAAGGAGCCCGCCATCGCCGACGACCGCGCGCAACGTCGCGATCAATCCCGCCTCGCTCACGCCACCGTGCCGAGCCCGAGCATGGCGCGGGCCTGAGCGGCCGTGGCGACCGGCCGGTCGTAGTCTGCGCACAGATCGGCGACCCGGCGCACGAGCTGCGCGTTGCTGGCCGCGAGCGTGCCTTTGTCCCAGCGGATATTGTCCTCGAGCCCGGTGCGGCAGTGGCCACCCAGCTCCAGAGCCCAATGATTGACCTCGAGCTGGTGCCGCCCGATCCCCGCGGCCGTCCAGGTGGACGCCGGCAGAAGTCGCCGCAGCTGCGCCACCTCGAACTCGAGGATCTCCCGCCGCGCCGGCAGCGCGTGCTTCACGCCAAAGACAAACTGCACGTGCACCGGCGCCACCACGAGGCCCTCCGCGACCAGATCCACAGTGTTGTAGAGCATGGCAAGATCGAACACCTCGATCTCCGGCTTCACGTGCAGGTCGCGCATCGATATGGCAAGCGAGCGCACGAAATCCGGCGGGTTCTCATACACGATGGTCGGGAAGTTCACCGATCCAGTGGCCAGCGACGCCATGTCGGGCCGCAGCCCCAGCATCGCGCCGCGCTGTTCCAATGCCCGTCCCCGGCCGCCGGTGGAGAACTGGATGATGATCTCCGAGCAGTGCCTACGGATGCCGTCCTGCAACTGCTCGAAGCGCCAGACGTCGGACGCGCTGTTCTCGTTCTCGTCGCGCACATGCAAGTGAACCAGTGCGGCACCGGCCTCGAACGCGGCATGCGTGCTTTCGACCTGCTCGGCGATGCTGATCGGGACAGCCGGATTGTCCTTTTTTCGCGGCACGGAGCCGGTGATCGCCACGGATATGATGCAAGGGTCTGCCATGAGGCTCCTCAGTCTGGCGGGATCGACACGATGCCATCGTCGGACACGACGAGAGGGACCGAGTCGAGCGTGCCGCCCTCCGCGGCGCCGGCGAGGCACACACCGTCCTCGAAGCGGAATTCGGCGAAGTGCATCGAACAGCGAATACGCGTCGCCTCTTCGTTCATAAACTCGCCCATCCGGAAATTCAGCGGCAGGGAGAAATGCGGGCAGAGATTGAGATAGCCACGAACCGCCCGCCCGCGCCGTACAACGAACATGCTGAACGCACTCTTGCCTCGGCCGAACACATATTCGCGGCCGGTCCGCTCCGAAATTCCCTCGAGCGGACCGAGCACGGTTCCGGGCGCCGGAGCGCGTGGCCGAAGCCGCCAATATTCCAGCGGCGCCCTCACCCGCGGGCCAGTCTGAATTCGTGTGACACTTCCCAGAAGGGTGCGTTGACGCCATGGCGTGCCGCTTCCACGGCGGAAGCGTTCTCGACGAACGGCTCGATCAAGGAACTTTTCACCCCGAACACCGTGTCGCTGTCGAGGTAAGGGTCGCCCTCGGCGAAAATGTGGGTCGTCACCGTCTCGAACCCGGCCGCCGAGATGATGAAATGGATATGCGCCGGCCGGTAAGGATGTCGCCCGATGGCGCGGAGAAGTTCGCCGACCGGCCCGTCAGTCGGGATCGGATAGCTGGCGGGGCGGACGGACACGAACCAGAACCGGCCATCTTCGTCTGTCAGGAACTTCCCTCGCAGATTGCCCTCGGGTTGCACGCCAGGCTGCTGCACGTCGTACCATCCATCCTCGGTCGTCTGCCACACATCCAGCTCGGCGCCCGCGACCGGCGCGCCATCCTCGTCCAGCACACGGCCCGACACGATGCAGTCCCGGCCCCGCCCGTCGCGCGAGAGGTTGGCGCCAAGCGGCAGATGCGGCGCGCCATCGACATGGAACGGCCCCAGCACAGTCGATTCCGTCACTCCCACATTCGCGTGGTTGATGGCATCGACCAGCATGGAGACCGCCATGACGTCGGAAAGCAGAACGAACTCCTGGCGTTTGTCATCGGAAATCTGGCCGGTGCGCGTCAGGAACGAGACAGCGGCCGCCCACTCGGCCTGCGTCGGCCTCACCTCGCGCACAAAACCGTGCAGATGGCGGGCAAAGGCGGCGATGATCCGGCCCAGCCGTGGGTCCGGGCAGCTGTCGAGCCGCGCAAGAAAAGCGTCCGTCGCGTTGGCCTCGGTAAAATCGCGCATCCCGCCCCCTATGGCTCCAGCCGCAGCCGCCGTTGCACGGGAAACAGCTGAAGCCCGTAGCGATCCGCCAGCAGTCCCCAAAGCCCGCGCGGCGCGAACAGCATGACGCCGACGGCGACCGCGCCCAGCAGGATCAGGTACCATGCCCCGAGATCGGCGAACAATGCGCGCATAACGAAGAAGATCAGTACGCCCACGATCGGCCCCTCGATCCTGCCGATGCCGCCGATGACCGTCATGAAGATGACGAACGCGGTCCAGTCGTTCACGCTGAATGCCGCGTCCGGGGAGATCCGCAGCTTTTGCAGGAACAGGAGCGCGCCGGTCAGGCCGGTGACGACGGCGACGCACAGATAGACGATGAGCTTCACCCGGTCTTTGTCGACGCCCAGGGATTGCGCGGCATCCTCGCTGTCGCGGATCGCGGTCAGTGCCAGGCCATAGCGACCGCGCAGGAGCATGTACACCCCGGCCATCGCGACAACCGCGGTCGCCAGCACGCACCAATAGATGACCGCATCGCGCGCGGCCGCATCGGTCGAGATGGCGCGCGCAACCGACACCGGGAGGCTTTTCCCCGACCCTCCCCCCAACACCGAGACTTGCGCGAAGCCGAGGCGATAGACCTCGGCGACGACCCACGTTCCAATCGCGAAATAGGCGCCGCGCAGCCGAAAGACGACGAA
This sequence comes from Acetobacteraceae bacterium, assembly GCA_965246915.1. Lineage (GTDB taxonomy): Bacteria > Pseudomonadota > Alphaproteobacteria > Acetobacterales > Acetobacteraceae > CAVRQM01. The sequence continues at coordinate 219,643 of CBDFGB010000029.1, read as the reverse complement.
GGCTGTCGGAACCGCGATCAAGCCGGTCAACACGGCCGCCAGCGGCGCCGCCAGCAGCGGATGCAAGTTGGCGAGGGTGGCCATGGCGAACAGCGCATAGCCGCCAAAGCCGACGAACGCCTGCTGTCCCACCGACACCAGACCAGCATATCCCGCTAGGAGATTCCACATCTGCGCGAGCGTCAGGTAGGCAAGCATCTCCACGCCCAATCGTAAGGTCGCACGGTCGCCGAGCCACGGCAGGGCGATCAACGTGGCCAGCAGGGCGGCGCCAACGATCGCGCCGACACGGCTCGCGCGGGTGGCGCGTTCGACGCGATAGCGCGGACGCGCGGCCACCATGCTCATGCTGGAGCTTTCACGAACAGGCCCTGTGGCCGGGCGACCAGGACCGCAAGGAACACGAGGTGGCCCGCGAGAACCTGCCACCCAGGATCGATCTCGGCACCGATCCCCTGCGCCACGCCGAGGATCACGCCGCCTGCCAGCGTGCCCCACAGACTGCCCAGACCACCAATGATGACGGCCTCGAACGCAAACAGCAGACGCGGCGGTCCGATCGCGGGATCGAAGATGCCGCGTATCCCCATGAGCACGCCGGCCAACCCACAGACCGCGAGCGATAGCGCCATGGCCAGGCCATACAGGTGCGCCTGATCGATGCCCATCAGCCGGGCGATGTCGCGATCGTCGGAAATGGCGCGGAACGCGCGACCCAGTTCGGTGCGATAGAACACGAACTGCAGCGCACCGATCACCAGAACCGCCAGCACGAACATCGCGAGCGGTGCCACGCCGAGCGACAGGCCGCCGGGTAGATCGAGCGACATCGTCTCGATCGCACCGGCCTGCAGCTTGCGGCTGTCGGCGGAAAATGCCTGCAAAAGACCGTTTTGAATGATGACCGAAAGCCCGAAGGTGACCAGCAGCGGTGGCAGGATGTCCGGCCCAAGCGTCCGGTTGAGCACGAGACGCTGTAGCGCGTAGCCCAGCAGCGCCATGACGGGCAGCACGACCGCCAGACTCAGCAACGGATGCATCCCGGTCAGCGTCACCGCCGCGAATGCCAAGTATCCGGCGAGCACGATGATGTCGCCGTGGGCGATGTTGACGAGCCGCATGACGCCAAAGATGAGCGACAGCCCGGCCGCCAGTAGGGCGTACAGGCCGCCGATCATGACCCCCTGCAGCACGGCGTTCGGCAGATTGGCGATCACGCGGCCGCCGTTCCAAAATACGCGCGCGTGATCGCCTCGCGTGACAACTTGCCCGCCCGTCCTTCGAGCGTGACCCGGCCCTCCTGGAAGCAATAGACGCGCGAGGCCGCGGCAAGCGCTTGCTGGATGTCCTGCTCGACGATCAGGATCGCCGTGCCCTCGGCCTGGATCGCCGGCATCGCATGGTAGATATCGCGAATCACGATGGGCGCGAGACCGAGGCTGATCTCGTCGCACAGCAACACGCGCGGATTGCCCATCAGCGCGCGGCCAATCGCCACCATCTGCTGCTGCCCGCCCGAGAGCGACGTCGCCGGCTGGCTTGCGCGCTCGCGCAGGATCGGAAACAGCGCATGGATGCGTGCCAGAGACCATGGACCGGGTCGCCGCGCGTAGCCGCCCAATTGGAGATTCTCCTGGACCGACAGCGACGGGAACAACCGCCGCCCCTCAGGAACCATTGCGATCCCCATGCGGATCAAGCGGTCGGGCGCGACGCCGCCGACATCTCTGCCCTCGAGCCAAACCTGTCCCGGCTTCGCGCGCAACAGGCCGGTCAGCGCGCGAAGAAAGGTCGTCTTGCCCGCGCCGTTGGCGCCGATCACGGCAATCGTCTCGCCTTTTTCAATGCGCAGATCGATGCCATAGAGCGCCTGGAAATCGCCGTAGAATGCGGTCAGGCCCTGGGTGAGCAGCAACGGCTCAGGCATGCGCCGTTTCCAGGCCCAGATAGATCTCTCGTACGCGCCGACTGTCCATCACCGCGTCCGGCGAACCGTCCTCGATCTTCTTACCGAAATCGATAACCACGAGGCGCTGCACGACCGCCCTCAGGGCATGCAGGACGTGCTCGATCCAAACGATCGCTACGCCAGTGGAATGTACATCACGGACCGTCTCGACCAAAGCGAGGCACTCCTGCTGCGTGAGACCACCAGCGATCTCGTCCAGCAACAGCACTTTCGGGTCCGTCACCAACGCGCGCGCGAGTTCCAGGCGTTTACGCTCCAGCAGCGACAACGTCGCGGCACGCACGTTCGCACGCCTGAGGAGGCCGGTGCGGCGCAGCACGTCGACGCAAACGTCCGCGCCAGCCGCCTCGCGGCGGTTCGCGCCGAACGTCGCGCCCACCAGCAGGTTCTCGAATACCGTCATACCGACGAAAGGGTGCGGAATCTGGTAGCTGCGGCCGATCCCGGCCCGGCAGCGCGCCGCCGGAGATAGTCTCGTGATGTCGCCGCCGCCGAAGAGGATGCGGCCGGCGTCCGGTCGGACGTTGCCCGCGATCAAGTTGAACAGCGTGCTCTTGCCGGCGCCGTTCGGCCCGATCACGCCCAGCGCCTCGCCGGCGGCGACCGACACCGACAGTTGGTCCGTGACCGTCAATGCACCGTATCGTTTGGAGACGTCCTCGACCGTCATGATCGCGTCGCCATCGGCCATGTCAGACGGCCGGCCGGCGGCCGTGAAAGGCATCCGACAACAACTCGCGGATCGCGTCGCGGGTCACCGGCCGCGGATTGTAGTAAGGGTTTCGTGCCGCCATGTCGGCCGCAAGATCGATGTCGTCGGCATCCATGCCTATCTCGGACAGGCTCAAACGGACGCCAAGCCTCGATGCGAGGTCATAGAGACCGGTCGCGGCGTCGTGGACGCCAAGCGCCCGTGCGATGCGATCCATCGCCGCCGGCGCGGCGTCACGGTTGTAGGCGACGGCATGCGCCACAACGATCGTGTGGAGGTCGGAATGCGGCAATCCGAACGCGCCGCCCAGCGTGTGACACAGCTTGTGATGCAGCGCCATGCCAACGGCACCGAGACAGACCCCGGCAAGCCAGCATCCATACTGCGCCCGCTCGCGCGCCGCGAGGTCGGTCGGATCAGCGACGATACGGGGCAGAGCGTCGGCAAGGGCGGCAATGCTTGCTTCTGCCATCATCGAGACGATGGGGTTGGCGGTCTCGGCATAGAGGGCCTCGACGCTGTGAGCGATCGCGTTCATGCCCGACGTCGCGGACAGCGCGGGCGGCAAACTAAGCGTCAGCTCCGCGTCGTAGATGACGGTCCGCGGCAGCACGCGGGCATCGCGACCCGTTCTCTTCTCGCCATCCTGGGTGAGCCCCCAGATCGGCGTCATTTCAGATCCGGCATATGTCGTGGGAATCGCTAGGATCGGCATGGACGAGGTGAGCGCCATTGCTTTGCCCAACCCGATCGTGCTGCCTCCGCCGACCGCCACCGCGCAATCCGCGCCGAGGCGCGCAGCTTCCGCGCGCGCGGCTTCAGCTACGGCGATCGGCACGTGCATCACGGCCAATGGGTAGATGCCCGCGGCGCGGTCACCCAACAAAGCGGCCACACGCTCGCCGAGCGCATGTTGGTTCGGGGTGGTCAGCACAAGCGCCTTTGTCGATCCCAATCGTTCTATCTCGACCCCGACGCTCCCGAGGCTTCCCGCGCCAAAGATCACGCGCGATGGCAGCGCCTCATAGACGAAACGGGAGGTCTCATCGCGCATAGAACGGCGGCAGTTTCGCGTCCACGTTCACCCACACGGACTTGCTGGTGGTGTATTCGCGCATCGCGTCGAAGCCCATTTCACGTCCGTAGCCGGATTGCCCCACGCCGCCGAACGGCGAGCCAGGATGCACCCGCTTATAGCTGTTGATCCACACCATGCCGGCCTCGATATCGCGCGCCAGCCGGTGCGCCCGGGTCAGATCCTGCGTCCAGAACCCGGCGCCGAGGCCGTAATCGCTGCCGTTGGCGATCGTCAGTGCCTCCTCATCGTCGCGAAACGTCACGACGGACACAAACGGGCCGAACACCTCTTCCTGACAGACGCGATCGGTTGCCTTCGCGCGCACCACGGTCGGCTCGACAAAGCAGCCATGTCGGAGAGCTTCGTCCTCCGGCACCTGACCCCCGGTCAGGATCTCCCCGTGCTGCGCGCGGGCCACGTCGCAATAGTCCAGCACGCGCGCCTGATGCACGCGCGACGTCAACGGTCCCATCTCGGTTGTCATGTCGATGGGATTGCCGAGCCGGATGGACTTTGCCAGCGGCACGAATTTGTCGAGGAACGCGTCCGCGATGCTTTCATGCAGGATCAATCGAGAACCGGCGATGCAGGCTTGCCCCTGATTGTGAAAGATCGCGAAGGCGGACCCACCAATCGCCGCCGGCAGGTTGGCGTCGGCGAAGACGATGTTCGGGCCTTTTCCGCCCAGCTCCAGCTGCACCTTTTTAAGGTTGCCGGCACTGGCCCGCACGATGGCCCGCCCGGTCGCGGTCGAACCCGTGAACGCGATCTTGCCCACGTGCGGGTGCTCCGCCAGTCGTTGGCCGGCCGTCTGGCCATAGCCCGGCACAATGTTGACCACGCCCGGTGGGAAGCCGGCCTCCTTCATAAGAGCGGCGATCCGCAGGGTCGACAGCGGCGCGATCTCGGTCGGCTTCAGGACGATCGTGTTGCCGGCCGCGAGCGCCGGCGCCATCTTCCAGCTGGTGAACATGAGTGGAAAATTCCACGGCACGATCTGGCCGACCACGCCGATCGGCTCCTTCGTCACGTAGTTCAGGAACCCCGCATCGACCGGCACGACGCTGCCCTCGAACTTGTCCGCCATGCCGCCGAAGTAGCGATAACATAGCGCCGTCCTCGGCACGTCGAGGGCCAGGCAGTCGCGGATCGGATGGCCGGTGTCCAGTGCTTCGAGCCGGGCGAGGCTTTCAGCCTCCGCCTCGATCCGGTCGGCGAGTTTCAGCAACAGCCGCCCGCGCTCGTGCGCCGCCAGCCGTGCCCAGGCGGGGAACGCGGCGCCGGCCGCTTCGACCGCCCGGTCGACATCGGCCTCACGGGCCTCGGAGACTTCCGCGAGCGCCGAGTTGTCGAATGGGTTCAGGACTTCCAGGCGCCCACCGGCAAGGCTGTCGACCCATTCGCCGCCGATAAACAGCCGGTCAGCGACATCGTCGAGCACTAGAATTCGACCGCGACCGTGGGCGCCAGCCCGTCACGAATGAGGTCGGGGATTTTCGGCGACCCGTTCTCCCACACCAGCAGCATCGACCGCTTTGTGGAGAAGCCCTGATGTCGCACGTCCGCCGGCATGCACGAAATGTCGCCCGCCCGCTGCACCACGACGGCGCGATCCGCCCCGGTGTCGCGGTTCTTCGTCTTCCAGACGATCTCGTCGGACAGCTGAAGGAACCACTCGCAGCGATCGTTGCCATGTTCGACCGGCAGCGTGAATTCCTCCGACGTCGGGCAGAACAGGCTTTCCCGCACCACCGAGCACACCGACGGGTTCCAGGTCACATCGGAGCGAGACAGATACGCAAACAGATTGAACGCCCCCACCTCGTGCTCGAACCCGGGCTCGATCTCGACGGTCGGCTGGTCCTGCGTCACGTCGGCGAACATGCGGTTGATTGGATAGCCGCTTTCGTCGGAGCGCAACGGCGTGTCGCCCGGCAGGCCGACCATGCGCCGTGCCGTCACGCGCTTGCGCGTCACAGCAGGATCGTTGTCGCCATCCTTGGACCCCCAGGGCGTGCCGGTCTCCATGGGGGCGGCGAACGGATCGTAGCCCTGGTTGGTCCAGTCGCCGATCATCTGCTTGAAAATCACCATCAATTCGTCGGACTTGAACCGCTCGGTGATGTCGCGCCCTGCCCGGGTATACGTCTCGTTCATCGCGCCGAGAAACAGCTCGACCTCGCCGTAATAATTGGTGGTGCCGAGCACGCCGTCGAAATTCACCGTGCCGTAGAAGAAGCCCCACGCCACATCGCGCATCAGCGCGCGCAGGAAGGCATCGACGGGCATCTGGTGGCGGATATGCTCGGTGCGAATGTGCGCGAAATACTCGTCACGCGAGAACTCGAAGCTGCCGGCCCGGAAACTCCGATAGCCAGTGAAATTGTCCGCCGGCAACGCGGAGAGCACGCGGTTAATCGGGAGGTTCTTGGGGTTCACCACGGTCCCGTGGACCGCTTCCTCGACCATCGCCATCAGCCTGCTCCTGCTAACGAACTATCGTGATGTCGTCGTGGCCGAGCTTGACCCGGCCATCTCGGGGCGTGAGATGCCCCGGGTCGAGCCCGGGCATGACGATCTTTCGGGACCCCGCGATTACTTCTGGCAGATCTCCGCCCATTTCTCGACGCTGACCGGCCCGAGAATGGTTTGGATCAGCAATGCGCACGGCATCGCGCTCATGAAGCGATATGCGCTACCGACCGGCAGGATTCCCATGTGCCCGCGCCCGAGCACAAGCCGCCCCATCTTACGCCCCGCCGGCATGTCCTCGGCGATCAGATGCGCGCCCTCGCTTTCCGGATCGACATGGCTGTCCGGATCATCCAGCTTCAACAGATGGACCTCGACCTGTCCGTCCATGCTGAGCGCGAACTCATCATGCGCGCAGGTATACCAGGGCGACGTCCCGTCTGCGCGGATGACTTCGATGACGTATTCAAAGTTCTTGCCGACGACCACGCGTTCCCACGGCTTCGACATCGCCGCCACTTCGAAAACGTTTGAGAAGACGTAGTTGCGGGGATCGTCGTTGACAACCTGAACGCCGCCTTTGCGGTAGCTGTCGATCGAGCCGAACTCAGTGATGTAATCCTGCATGGACTCCCCGCTGCGACGGTACGTCGCCAGTTCGCTGTGCGAACTTCAGTTCTTCTGGCGCACATTGAAGCCTTGCCACGCCGGCGAGTCAAGCGCAGTTTCGCACGGAACGTCCGCCATGCGCACATGACCATCGAGCCAGCCGAGAGCCGCCCCGATTTCGTGAACTCCCTCGCCCGGGGGCTTGACGTCATCCGCGCCTTCTCGCGCGACGCCCCCGAGATGACGCTGACCGAAGTGGCGGCTCGCACGAAACTCAGCCGGGCGGCGGCGCGGCGGTTCCTGCTGACGCTGGAAACGCTGGGCTACGTGTGCACCGACGGCCGGAAGTTCCGTCTGGCGCCGCGCATCCTCGATTTGGGGTTCGCGTATCTGTCGTCGGTGAACATCTGGGACGCGGCGATGCCACACATGGAGGCGGTGAGCAGCGAATTGGACGAGAGCTGTTCCGCATGCGTGATCGAAGGCTGCGAGATCGTCTATGTGGCGCGCGTGCCGACGCGGCGGGTCATGTCGGTGTCGCTGAACCTCGGGGCGAGGCTGCCGGCGGTGGCGACAGCGCTCGGTCGCGTCCTGCTTTCCTGCCTGCCGCCGGACAAGGCGCGCGAGCGTGTGATGACCTGCCCGCACCGCGGCTACACCGCGTGCACAGTGACCGACCGCGCTCGCCTCTGGGAGATCCTGTGCGAAGTCCGCCAGCAGGGTTGGTCGTTGGTCGACCAGGAGCTGGAGGAGGGCCTGCGCTCCATCGCCGTGCCGCTGCGGGGCAAGAGTGGCCGCGTGGTCGCGGCGATGAACGTGAGCGCGCATGCCAACCGCGTGTCGGTCGAGCGCATGCAAGGCGACTACCTCCCGGTGCTGCAGCGCGCGGCGAGCGAGATCGCCCACGCTTTGGTGGGCTGATGGCCACACCCGTCCGCAGCACGATCGGCAAGCGCGACGATTCTGGCGTCGTGCGGCATGGCGGCGAGTGGCTGACGCTCTGGGCCGACCCGGACAGCGTCGCCTCGCCGGCGGAACGGTCACGCATGGCGCTGCTGGAGCGCCAACGCGTGCAGCGAGGCCGTGCGTTGGGCGCGACCCAGCGGGCGATCGCCCGCTCCCCGGCGCGAGGCGACACTCCGGTCGTGCCACCGCTCACGACTGACGAGAATTTTGCGGTTTGCCGAGGCATGTCCGACGCCGCAGGATTGAGACTTCGCCACCATGACCCAGCACTGCATGCGCGCCTGGCCCCGTCCGAGATTCGTGCGCGAGCTTTGTTCGATGTGCTGGAGCGGGCGCGACAGCAGGCGCTGGGCGTGCGCGCCATGCCGGGCATTCTCGGCAACCTCGGCGCGAGCATGGCGCGGCGGCTCGAAAATCTCGGGCTGCTGCGCTCGCACCTGGCCGCCCAGGTGCCTCTGGTCGAAGCGCTGCCGATGCTTGCGCTCGACGCGCTGCTGGGTCGCGGTGAACCGCTGTTGGATTCCGGCGCGATGGAGATGTGGCATCGTTTTGCGCGCGCCCGGTTCGGGACGGCAATGGACTCATTGCGGCCGCATCTCGCGGATCAGACCGCTTACGCCGAAGCCGCAAGTGACGCGATCCGCGCCATGTTCGCCGCGATGCAATGGGATGAAAGTGATCGCGCGCCTGGGCCGGAACGGCGCGGACCTGCGACGGCGGTGCCCGCCATAGCGGGCGAGGAAACGGACGGCCACGAGGCGGGTGGCGAGGAGGAAGCAGGGCGCGCCGAGAACGCCGGCATGGCGCGCGAGGCCGCCTCAGGATATCGCCGGTTCAGCACCGAATTCGATCTGACCATCGACGCGAGCGACATGGCGTCAGCCGAAGAACTGTTCTCGTTGCGGAGGCGACTCGATGCGTCGATGACGGAGGTTCGCACCGCGCTCGCGCGGCTGGCGCATCGGCTGCAGCGGCAATTGCTCGCCGAGCGGCCGATCGCTTGGAGTTTCGATCAGGACGAAGGTTTGCTCGACACGTCGCGGCTGGATCGCGTCGTGACCGCACCGGGAACAGCCCTTTCGTTCAAGCGGGAGCGTCTGGCCCCTTCGCGCGACACCGTCGTGACGTTGCTCATCGACAACTCCGGCTCCATGCGCGGACGGCCGATCGCGCTGGCCGCGATGGCGGCGGATCTGGCCGCGCAGGCGCTTGAACGATGCGGCATTCCCGTCGAAATCCTGGGATTCACGACGCGTGGCTGGAAGGGCGGCGAGACGGCGAAACGCTGGGCGGCGGCCGGCCGGCCGCCGCATCCGGGGCGGATCTGTGATCTGCTGCATATCGTCTACAAGCCGGCCGGGAGACCCTATCGGCTCGCGCGGAATTCGATCGCGCTCATGCTGCGGGACGGGTTGCTGCGCGAGAACGTCGATGGCGAGGCGCTGCTCTGGGCCGTGTCACGGCTGCGCGCGCGGCCGGAGCGGCGGCGGTTGCTCGTCGTCATCAGCGATGGGGCACCGAGCGACCGGGCAACACTCGACGCAAACGATTCGCTGTATCTCGAGCGACACGTTCGCGACGTGGTGGCGCGCATCGGGGCCGACACGGAGCTGTCGGCGATCGGGATCGGCCATCCAGTCGATCGGATTTTTTCGGATTCCGTGGTGTTGGATAGACCGGATGGGCTGGGAGCGGCGTTGCTGTCGCAACTGAGCCGCCGACTGAGACGAGCTTGAGACTGTCGGCCGCCCCTTCCCAGACGGCTCACACTGTTACGAGCGCCCGATCCACCCCGGTCAGCGCCCGCAGAATATCCTCGTCGCCCACGACGCCGACCACAGCGCCATCGCGCGTCAATCGCACCGGCTGCCCGCTGGATTGCCGCGCCGCGACGATCTCGCGCAGGCTCGCGCTGTCCGGCAGAATCGGGCCGGCCGAAACCGTCCCGTCGCGCATGACGGCAGACCCCTTCAGCGCGTCCAGCGGATTCATGTGGCGCACGAACTCCGCGACATACGCGTCCGCCGGACGCAGCACGATGTCCTCGGGCGCACCCTGCTGAACGATCCGCCCGCCCTCCATGATCGCGATGCGGCCTCCGAGTTTCAGCGCCTCGTCAAGATCGTGGCTGACGAACAGGATCGTTTTGCGTACCGTCGCTTGCAGCGCCAGCAACTCGTCCTGCAATTTACCGCGAATGAGCGGATCCAGCGCCGAGAACGGCTCGTCCATCAGCAGCACGTCCGCGTCCGTCGCGAACGCTCGCGCAAGACCGACCCGCTGCTGCATGCCCCCCGATAACTCGGAGGCGTATCGGTCGGCCCATTGATCGAGCCCGACCAGGGCCAGTTTTTCGTCGACGATGCGATGGCGTTGCGTCGCATCCATGCCGCGCAGTTCCAGGCCGAACGCCACGTTCTCGCGCACTGTCCTCCAGGGCAGCAGGGCGAATTGCTGGAATACCATGGCGATCCGTTCGCGCCGCACGCGCCGCAACGCGGCGGCGGTACAGGCCGCGACGTCGACCCGATCCGCCCCGTCCGCCACCCACACCCGCCCACGCGTGGCGGAGGCAAGACCGTTGGCCGCGCGCATCAGCGTGGACTTGCCCGAGCCTGACAGCCCCATCAGCACGCAGATCTCTCCGGGAGCCACCGAGAGCGACGCGCCAGCGACGCCGACCACAACCCCGGTCTTGGCCTGGATCTCGGCCCGGCTTCCACCGGCATCCAACAACGCCAACGCATCGGCAATTCCCCGGCGCGGGCCGAACAAGATGTCGACATCCTCGAACGCGACGGCGGGCGTCAACGTGCGACCTCTGACGGACGGCTGACCCGATCGAGCACGATGGCCAGCAGCACGATCGCGATCCCCGCCTCGAACCCCATCCCGACGCGTACCGTGTTGAGCGCTCGCACCACCGGCACTCCGAGGCCGCCCGCGCCGACCAACGCGGCAATGACCACCATCGACAGGCTCAGCATGATGCACTGCGTGATCCCGGCGATAATTGTAGCGCGCGCACAGGGCAACTCAATCTTGAACAGCCGCTGCAGACGCGTGGCCCCGAACGCATCGCCCGCCTCGCGCAGCGGCAACGGCACCGAGGCGATGCCGAGATGGGTCAGGCGGATCGGTGCCGGCAGCGCGAAAATCACCGTCGAAATGAGGCCGGGCACGACGCCCAACCCGAACAGCACCAGAGTGGGAATAAGATAGACGAAGGTCGGCAACGTCTGCATCAGATCGAGCACTGGCCGCATCGCATGATGCAGCCAAGGCCGGTGCGCGCTCGCGATGCCAAGCGGGATGCCGATGACGCAGGCCGTCAGCGTGGAAAAGAGCACCAGCGACAGCGTTTGCAATGTCGCCGTCCAATAGCCCTGGTTCATGATAAACAACAGGGCCAGGCCCACGAACATCGCGAGGCCCCAGGACCGTCGCAGCGCATAGGTCGCAAGCGCCAGGATCAGCACCAGCAGCGGCGCGGGCACCGCGGTCAGCAGATCGGTCGTGCCATCGACCACAAATCGGATGGAAACGGATATCGCATCGAATACGCCGCGTCCGTTGCCCTTGAGCCATTCGATGCACGAGGCGATCCAGGCGCCAATCGGGATCTTGTGATCCGTGATCAACGCCTGGAGCGCCTCCATCGCTCAGCTCCCGAGCTTTTGCTGCACCACGCCGAGCGCCGGCTTGCCGTCGAACGTTGTGACGCCGTCGAGCCACGTCGTCAGCGCGCCCGGATTGTCCTTGAGCCATGCGGCGACGGCCTTTTCGGGATCCATCTGCTTGACCATGATCGACGTCATCATCTGGTTTTCAGCGGGCAGCGTGAACGTCATGTTCGCGACCAGTTTCCCGACATTCGGACACTCTCTGACGTAGCCAGCGCGCACCGTCGTGAACACCGTGGCCCCACCGTAGTTCGGACCGAAACTACTATCGCCTCCGGTCAGGTACTTCATCGGATATAAGCCGTTCATTGGATGCGGCTCCCAGCCCAAGAACACGATCGGTTTCTTGTCACGCACGGCCCGCTCGACCTCGGCCAGCATACCCTGCTCGCTGCTCTCGACCAGCTCGAACTTGCCAAGGCCGAACTCGCCTGCCTTGATCAGGTCGAGGACGTGCCGGTTGCCGTCGTTACCCGGTTCGATTCCATAGATTTTAGCGCCAAGCGGGCCGGCGAATTTCTGAATGTCGGCGAAGTCGCGCAGACCCTGGTCATACAGATACGCGGGAACAGCCAGCGTATACTTGGCCCCTTCCAGATTGGCACGCAGGGTTTCGACTGACTTGTCGTCGTGGAACGGCTTGATATCCGCCTCCATCGAGGGCATCCAGTTGCCGAGAAAAACGTCGATGTCCTTGTTCCGCATAGACTCGAATGTCACCGGAACGGATAGCACGGTGATTTTGGGTGTGTAGCCGAGATCCTCCAGCAGCAGCCCGGCGAGCGCGGTGGTGGCGGTGACGTCGGTCCAGCCGATGTCCGACAGCTTCACGGTCTTGCAGGCGGCAGGCTCGGCGGCGACGGCCTGACCACACAACAGCGCCGCGCACATCGTCGCGGCGGCCGCGGATTTCAAAGACATGGAAGACCCCTGTTCGTTACGGACGACGACATCATATCTTGACGCGGATAAAACCTTAATTGAATGTTCAATCAGCACAAGGAAAATCCGATGCGGACGACAAGCGAAGCGGTCCGCGTCGAGGCGGAGGATCGGCGGTGGCAGTTGATCGAGACGACGATCGACGCGCTGGCGGAGTTTGGGTACGTCGGCACGACCCTGGCACGTATCGGCGCGCGGGCCGGCGTCTCACCGGGCCTCGTGGCGCATTACTTCGGTGACAAGGATCGGCTGCTGGCCGCCGCATTCCGAGCGCTGTCACGACGGGTCGCCCGGAGCGCCGCGAAACGACTGCGCGCCGCGACTTCCGCGCATGAGCGGTTGATGGCCGTGATAGACGCCAATCTGGCCTCGGAGGAATTCAACCGCCGCACGGCGGCGGCGTGGCTCGCATTCTGGGGACAGGTCCCGCACGTCCATGGGTTGCGACGCGTCCAGGTGGTCTATCAGGGTCGCATTCTTTCAAACCTGCGCCACGCGCTGCGGCCTCTGCTGCCGGAATCCGACGTGGCGCGGGTGGCGGCGACGATTGCGGCATTGATCGACGGCGTCTGGCTGCGCGCCGCACTATCGAACTTTCAGGAGGCCGACAGCATCATGGCCCGCGCCATGGTCGCCGACTTCGTCGGCCGCCGTCTGGCATGAGCGCGCCCGACACGGCGGATTTCGTGATCGTCGGCGCGGGCTCGGCCGGCTGCGTGATGGCCGATCGGCTCAGCGCCGACGGCGCGACGGTCGTGGTGATCGAAGCCGGCGGCAGCGACCGCTCCGTTTTCATCCAAATGCCGAGCGCGCTGTCGATTCCCATGAACATGCCAAAATATACGTGGTCCTATGACACGGAGCCGGAGCCGCATTTGGGCGGCCGCCGGCTGCACACGCCGCGCGGCCGGGTGCTGGGCGGGTCGTCCTCGATCAACGGCCTGGTCTATGTGCGCGGCAATCCGTTCGACTTTGACGACTGGGAGGAACTCGGCGCCACCGGCTGGGCGTTTCGCCACGTCCTGCCATATTTCCGTCGCGCCGAGACACGGCAGGAGGGCGGGGACGAATACCGCGGCGACGACGGGCCACTGGCGACGAGATACGGCACCCTGAAAAACCCGCTGCACGCGGCGTGGCTGCTGGCGGCACAGCAAGCGGGCTACGCGCTGACCGAGGACTATAACGGCGAACGCCAGGAAGGGTTTGGGCGTATGGACATGACGGTGCGCGATGGCCGCCGTTGGTCCGCCGCCAACGCCTATCTGCGTCCCGCCATGAAACGGCCGAACCTGCATATCGCCACGCACGCGCTGGCCACCGCGGTCATCTTCGATGGGCGGCGCGCGAGGGGACTCCAATACGTCAGCGACGGCGTCGAGCACGCCGTGACCGCGAAGCGCGCCGTCGTGCTCGCCGGAGGGCCGATCAACTCGCCACAATTGCTGAAGCTATCGGGGATCGGGCCGGCGGCGGAGTTGCGCGCGCAGGGCATCGCGGTGGTCGCCGACCGGGCTGGCGTCGGCGAGAACCTGCAGGATCATCTCGAATTCTACTATCAGGTGCGGGCGACTCAGCCGGTGTCGCTGTATTCGGTGATGAACCCGCTCGCGAAGGCGGCGATCGGCGCACGCTGGCTGCTGCGTCGCGATGGGCTGGGGGCGACCAATCATTTCGAGAGCTGCGGTTTCATCCGCAGCCGCGCCGGCGTGCGCTATCCCGACATTCAGTACCATTTCCTGCCGCTTGCGGTGACCTATGACGGCAAGTCGCTGGCCGACGGGCACGGCTATCAGGCACATGTCGGATCGATGCGCAGCAAGAGCCGCGGGTGGGTCCGGCTGGCCTCGCCCGATCCGCGAGAGAAGCCGCGCATCCTGTTCAACTACATGTCGCATCCGGACGACTGGACGGAGTTTCGCGAATGCGTGCGCCTGACCCGCGAGATCTTCGCGCAACCGGCCTTCGCGCCGTATCGCGGCGAAACAATCCAGCCGCCCGAAAGCGACGACGATGCGATCATCGACGACTTCCTGCGAGCGAAGCTGGAGAGCGCCTACCATCCGTGCGGCACCTGTCGGATGGGTGCGGCCGACGATCCGCTGGCGGTGGTCGATCCGACGACGCGCGTGATCGGCGTGGACGGTCTTCATGTGGCCGACAGTTCGATCATGCCGCGCGTCACGACGGGCAATCTCAACGCGCCGACCATCATGATCGGCGAAAAGGCTTCTGACTTGATCCTAGGCCGCTCGGTGATGGCCGCGTCGAACGCGCCTGTATGGCAAGCGGCGGCGTGGGAGACGACGCAGCGACAGTCGTCCTAGCCTTACCGGTGCGCACATATGACGTGTCTCGGTGGGGGCCCGGATATGATACGGGTAGGCCATCGCCGACGGGGGATGGTGTGTCGATCGTGACGTCAGCGCACGCCGTCGACCGCCAGATCGACGGTCATTACGACTAGATTTACATTTTTTGTTGCTTCAGGCGGTGCCCGCGAACTCCCGGCCCGCTTCGTCCAACAACCCTCGTACATACGTGGCAAAGCTTCGCCACACCTCGATTCGCCACGTATAGGTATCGATACGCCAAAGCACGATCTCCGCCTTGGCGAAGATCGTACGCGTACACATGCCAATCGGAAAAGCGAAGATATCCAGGTCGAGCGGACATCCGGCGTTCAACATTTCGGCCGCATGCGGCCCGTCCAGCATCAATCCCAACTGCCGATGGCCGACATCGACCAGGCTGTGCGGCGCCCCCGCCATCGCTGTCTCCAAGGCCGCCGCAAGCGCGGGTCCGTCCGCGTCTGGGGCGAGCACCAGCCATTCGTCCGGGCCGAGCCACAGCGCCGCTACGTCACCTCGCGCCGCCGAACGGCACGCGACAACCGGCAACGAAAGGCCCAATTTGCCGGATGCGGCCACCTGCGCCGCCGGCCGCGCGCGCAGCACCAACCGCGCCGACGGAGGCGCGTCACGCATCGAGCCGCGCTCCTTTCGGATCATAAAACACTGGGGCGGCGACCCGCACCGTAACCGCGCCGCCCGGCATCGGTACGCGCAGTGACTCGCCCATGCGCGCGCGCCCGTCCTCGACCATGGCCAGCGCGATCGAATGCCCCAGGACAGCGCTGAAATAGGCCGACGTCACATGCCCGATCGGTGCCTCGGTCAGTACGACCTGCGCCCCTTCCTCCAGCACGGTATGCGGATCCTCGGTCAGCAACCCGACCAGTTGCTTGCGCGCGGCGGCCTTCAGCGCCGAACGGGTCAGTGATCGGCGGCCGACGAAATCGAGTTTTTGCTTCCCGATCATTCCCGACAAGCCGGCATCGTCCGGCGTGGCGGTACCGTCCGTCTCCTGCCCCACGATGACGTAGCCCTTCTCGGCCCGCAGCACATGCATCGCTTCTGTGCCGTACGGCGTGATGCCGTCCGCGGCGGCGATGGCCCGCCACACCGCCAGCCCGTGTCCGGCGGGAACATTCAGCTCGAACCCAAGTTCGCCCGTGAAACTGACGCGGAACAACAGCAGCGGCGCGCCGGCAATATGGCCGCGCGTCAACGCCATATGCGGCAGCGCCGCGGCGGAGATGTCGACATCGACGAGCGGTGCCAGCACCTCACGGGCGCGCGGCCCCTGCACCGCGATCGTCGCGTACTGCTCCGTGGTGGAGGTCAGCCAGACATCCAGCTCCCGCCACTCGGTCTGCAGAAAATCTTCCATGAGCGCGAGCACGCGCGGGGCTCCTCCGGTCGTGGTGGTGACATGGAACCGGTCCGCCGCGAGCCGGCCGATCACCCCGTCATCGAGCACGAACCCGTCCTCGCGCAGCAGCACGCCGTAGCGGCAGCGTCCAACTCCAAGCTTCGTCCAGGCATTGATATACATGCGGTTCAAGAACTCCGCCGCATCCGGGCCGACCACTTCGATCTTTCCCAAGGTCGAGGCGTCAAACATGCCGACACCGGTCCGCACAGCCAGACACTCGCGCGCGACCGCCGCGTGCATGTCCTCGCGGTCGCGCGGAAAATATCGGGCACGCTTCCATAGCCCGACATCCTCGAACACCGCGCCGCGCGCGACCGCATCCCCGTGCATCGGCGTGGTGCGCACGGGGTCGAACAGATCGCCGCGCGACGCGCCGGCCAGCGTGCCGAACGTCACCGGCGTATACGGCATGCGGAACGTGGTCAGGCCAATCTCCGGCGGCGTCCGGCCGAGTTCGGCCGCAACGATCGCCAGCGTATTGACATTGCTGGTCTTGCCCTGATCCGTCGCCATTCCCGTCGTGGTGTAGCGCTTGATATGCTCGATCGAGCGAAATCCCTCGCGCGTGGCCAGCACAATGTCCTTCGCGGTCACATCGTTCTGAAAATCGACGAACGCTCGTCCTTGCGTGCGTGGCATGGTGCCCCTGAATCCAGCGGCGGCTGCGCGCATGGCCTGCGCCGAAAAGCGCCGCGACGTTGCACCATGGCCGCTGGCCTTCGCGGCTGCCTCGCCAGCCGCCGCGCCATCCGCGAGGGCGGCCGCCAGCCCGAACACGCCGCGACAGGCCCCGGCCGAGCGTTCACGTTCGACCGACAGGTTGGGAACGAACGCGCCGATCTCCGCGTCCCATCGCATCTTTCCGCGCGACTGCGAGAACAGATGGATGCTCGGCGTCCAGCCCCCCGACATGGCGACGACGTCGCACGGCACGCGCTCCGGCGGCCCACCGGCGACGGGCGCGAGGTCGATCGATGCGACACGCAGCCGCCCGCCAGTGCCAAGGACTGTCGTGCCAGCCAGAATACGCAGACCGAGACCGCGAGCGGCGTCAATCGCCTCGCCGGACGGTGCCTCACGCGGATCGGCGATGGCCGCCACCACCACGCCCGCGCGGTGCAACTCGATCGCCGAGCGATACGCGCCATCATGCGCGGCGACCACGACGGCGCGCTTGCCGCACAGCACGCCGTAGCGCGTGGCATAGGTGCGCACCGCGTCGGCGAGCAGGATACCCGGGCGATCGTTGCCGGAGAATACCAATGGCCGCTCGTGCGCGCCGGCCGCGATCACCACCTCCCGTGCGCGCACTTGCCACAGTTTCTCTCGTGGCAGTGCGAGGTCGGGCGAGGCGAGGTGGTCGGTCAACCGCTGCGCCAGACCGATCATCCCGTGCGGGAAAAATCCGAACGCGGTGGTGCGCGGCAGCAACGTCACGCACGAATGCTTCGACAATGTCGCAAGAGCGGCGGCCAGCCATTCGGCGGACGGCTCCCCATCGATCCGTGCCTCCGTCTCGGCGAGCAACGAACCTCCGAGTTCCGGCTGCTCGTCGCACAGGATGACGCGCGCGCCAGAGTCGGCGGCGACCAGCGCGGCCGCCAGCCCCGCAGGACCCGCTCCGACCACCAAGACGTCGGAATGGGCATATCGCTGTGCGTAACGGTCCGGATCCGGCAAAGTCGGCGCACGTCCCAGACCCGCCATCGCCCGGATGCGAGGCTCGTAGACGCGGTCCCACCAGGATCGGGGCCACATGAACGTCTTGTAGTAGAATCCGGCTGGCAGAAGTGGCGAGGCGACATCGTTGATCGCCGCCGCATCGAACCGCAGCGACGGCCAGCGGTTCTGGCTCTCGGCGACCAGCCCGTCGTATAACTCAACCTGGGTGGCGCGCAAATTCGGGGTCACGCGAGCCGCGTCTCGGGACACCATGACGAGAGCGTTCGGCTCGTCGGAGCCCGCGGCAAGCACGCCGCGCGGGCGGTGGTACTTGAATGACCGGCCCATCAGATGCACGCCGCTGGCAAGCAGCGCCGACGCCAATGTGTCGCCGGCAAAACCGCTATACGCGCGTCCATCGAAACTGAACCGCAGGTTGCGCGCGCGGTCGATCCGGCCGCCGGATGAAGTGCGCATCATGCCGCCCGCCGTGTTCCGGGGGCGACGTTGGGCCGTGGAGCATCGACCTCGTAGGTGACGAAAATCTCGTCGGTCGTGGTGTCGCGTACCGCGTTGAAAAAGCGCCCGCAACCATGCGCGTGCCGCCATCGTTCGGAATGCAGACCCTTCGTGTTGTCGCGGAACACCAGATACACGGCCCACTCGTCATCGGACAGCAGGCCGGGCTCGATCGGGCGGGCGACATGCGCCTGTCCGCCATAGGCGAACTCCAACTCGGGCCGTTCGCCGCAATACGGGCACGGGATCAGGAGCATGACGACCTCAATGCGCGACGGCGGCGGCGGCGGCCTCGTCGATCATCATGCCGTCGCGAAACCGTTCCAATGAGAACGGGGCATTGATCCGGTGTGGCGCGTCGTGGGCGATGGTGTGGGCGAACAGATTGGCCGAGCCGGGCGTGGCCTTGAAGCCGCCGGTGCCCCAGCCGCAATTGACATACAGGCCGGGCACCTGGGTGCGCGCCAGGATCGGTGAGCGGTCGGGCGTGACATCGACGATGCCGCCCCAGTTGCGCAGCATCCTGAGGCGACGGGTCATCGGGAACAGCTCGCAGATCGCATCGAGCGTGTGCGTCGTGACATGCAGCCCGCCACGCTGCGTGTAGGACGTGTAGGCGTCCGTCCCGGCGCCGATCACCAGCTCGCCCTTGTCGGACTGGCTGATATAGGCATGGATCGTGTTGGACATGATGACGCAGGGAATGAGCGGCTTGATAGGCTCGCTGACCAGCGCCTGCAGCGGGTAGCTTTCCAGTGGCAGCCGCACGCCGGCCATGGACATGACGACCGAGGTGTTGCCGGCCGCGACCACGCCGATCTTCTTCGCGGCGATCCGGCCGCGCGTGGTCTCCACCGCCTCGACGCCGCCGGTCCGGCCTCGGGTGATGCCGGTGACCTCGCAATTCTCGATGATGTCCACGCCCATCGCATCGGCGGCCCGCGCGAAGCCCCAGGCGACCGCGTCGTGCCGCGCGGTGCCGCCGCGCCGTTGAAGGGCCGCGCCGAGCACCGGGTAGCGCATGCCGGGCGAGATGTTCAGCGCCGGGCAGAACGCCTTTGCCTGTTCGGCGCTCAGCCATTCGTTGTCCACTCCGGCGGCGCGGTTGGCGTGGATGTGGCGCTGGGCGACCTGCACGTCGTGGACTGTGTGAGCCAGCATCAACACGCCGCGCTGGCTGAACATGACGTTGTAGTTCAGCGCCTGCGACAAGCCTTCCCACAGCGTGACGCTGTGGTCGTAGAGGGCCGCGCTCTCGCCGAACAGGTAGTTGGAGCGGATGATCGTGGTGTTCCGCCCGGTGTTGCCGCCGCCGATCCACCCCTTCTCCAGCACCGCGATCCGTTTGATCCCGTGCTCTTTCGCCAGGTAGTACGCCGTGCCGAGACCGTGTCCACCGCCGCCGACGATGACCACGTCGTACGCGGCTTGCGGCTCCGGCGACCGCCAGTGCGGGGTCCAGCCGGAATGGCCGGACAAGGCCTGGCGCGCGAGGGCGAGGGCGGAGAAACGCTGCATCCCCGCATCATGCCGCAACGCTGCGGCGAGGCCAGGATGATTTGTGGATGGTGACATGAGCGGGCCGAGCGCTGCCCGCTCGCTCGTCAGGCGGACAGGCGCCGCGGGGCCTGTCCGCGAAGGGCCGCGACCGGCAGCACAATTTCCGTCTTGACCTCGACCTCGTCGGGCATATCGGCGGCGATCTCCGTCTCGATCCCACCCAGCGCGTCTCTCTCGTCCTCGGTCATCGCTCGGGCGGTCTCAAAACGCAGCAGCAGCGTCCGCGAGGGTGCGTCCAGCCTCGCCGCCACGAATTCCATGTCGCGTGGAAGTTGGCCTCGGATCGCCCGTCGCACCGAAGCGTCAATGAACGCCTGCGTCGGGTGGGCGTCTGGACCAGAGGAGCACCTGCCATGTTCGTCCACGTCAATCTCCCGAGTTTGGGCGAGCAGGCACGATATGGGCGCCGCGACGGGAATAGTGAAATGAGGCAACGGGGTGGTGGGCGCTGCTTCGCCGGTATGGGGGTCCCGATAGATTCCGATGACCGCGCCTCGGGTATCGAACCGCTCGCGAAAACCTGGTTCGCCCCGAAGAACGGCGCTGGCCGGAGTACCGTTGCCGGCATGGACCTCAAGCAACTCGGTGGGGCTCGCCAGAAGCATGCTGCGAGCCGGATCGTAATCTGGGTGACTCGGAACATGACGACCCTGGCGTGCCCAGTCGACTCGCGGCGTCAACGCCCGAACAGCCGCTCGATCTCCGCGCGCGAGAGTTTCAGTACCGTCGGCCGCCCGTGACTGCAGGTCGCCGCCCGAGGCGTCGCTTCCATGCGGCGCAGCAGGGCGTCCATCTCCTCGCGGCCGAGACGGCGGCCGGCGCGGATGCTGCCGTGACACGCCAGACGCGCGATCACCGCGTCGAGCCGCGCCTCCAGCGCGGTCGCCTCGTCCATGTCCGAAAGCTCGTCGGCCAGATCGCGCAGCAGCGGCGCGGGATCCGGGGCTCCAAGCGCGGCCGGCAATGCGCGCACCAGCACCGCGCCGGCACCGAACCCTTCGATCAGCAGACCGAGGCGTGCCAGTTCGCCGGCCCGCGCCACCAGCCGCGCCGCGTCGCCGGACGGCAACTCCACCACGGACGGCAGCAGCAGCGGCTGCGAGGCGACGCCGCCGGCAAACATCTGGTCGCGGATGGCCTCATGGGTCAGCCGCTCATGCGCCGCGTGCTGATCGACCAGCACGAGGCCGCCATCGGCCGCCACCGCGATGACGTAGGTGTCGAGCACCTGCGCGACCGCCGCGCCGAGCGGATGCTCAGGTGCAGCCACGGCGGGCGTCACCGAGCGGGCGGTCGGTGGGGCGACCAGCGGCAACGCGGCCTCGGCGAACCCGGCCGACGAAGGCGGCGGCACCAGGCGCAAAGCTGGACGACGCGGCGAAAAGCTCGCCAAGGCGGGACCCGCGCCGCCCGAAAGCGCCCGGCCGAGGCTGCCGATCACCAGACCGCGTGCCGATTCCGGCGAGGCGAACCGCACCTCGGCTTTGGCCGGATGCACGTTGACATCCAACGCCTCGGCCGGGACCGACAGGAACAGCGCCACTACCGGATGCCGCCCGAACGGCACCACGTCACGGTAGGCGACCCGGACGGCCGTGCGCAGCAGCGGGTCGGCGACCGGGCGGCCATTGACCACCAGGGTTTGCGCCACGGCGCTCGCCCGCGTGTGGGTCGGTGCGCAGGCAAAACCAGACAGCTCCATGCCGTCACGCTCGCCCGTCACCGCCAGCAGCACGGCGGCCGCCTCCTGCCCCAACAACGCGGCCACGCGGGACGCGGAGTCCTGCGGCGGCAGGTCGAAGATCACGCGACCATCCGCCTCAAGCCGCATCGCCACGCCCGGCGCGGCCAGAGCGAGCCGCCGCACCGCCGCCTCGCTCGCGTCGCCCTCGGCGCGCGGCGATTTGAGAAATTTGCGACGGGCGGGTGTCGCGTAGAACAGATCGGCGACTATTACACAGGTGCCGGACGGTCCGGAGGCCGGCGCGGGCTCGCCCACCGCCCCGCCCTCGACCCGGATCATCCACGCATTCGCCGCCGACGCCGGGCGCGACGTGATGGACAGGCGCGCTGCGGCACCAATGCTGGGCAGCGCCTCGCCACGGAAACCAAGGGTCCGGATCCGCACCAGATCGTCGGCGTCGAGCTTGGATGTGGCGTGGCGCAGCACGCACAGCGCCAGCTCGTCGGAGTCCATGCCAACACCGTCGTCGACGACCTCGATAAGCTCGATGCCGCCGTCGCGGAGCCTTACCGCGATGCGGCCTGCCCCCGCATCGAGCGCGTTCTCGACCAGCTCGCGCAACGCCGCCGCCGGGCGCTCGATCACTTCGCCGGCGGCGATACGGTTGACCACTCGCTCCGGCAGCAGCCGGATGCGCGGTCGAGTCATATCAGCCGAGAGGGGACGCACCTTCGCTCCGCAACTCGTGGAAGCGGGCGATCAGACTGAGCGTCGAGGCGTCGTGCGCGCCCTCCGGCCCATTCGGTTCGAGCGCGGGAATGATGCCGCCGGCCAGCACCTTGCCGAGTTCGACGCCCCACTGGTCATAGCTGTCGATGCCCCACAGGCAGCCCTGGACCGCCACCTTATGTTCGTACAATGCGATTAGCCGGCCCAACGTGAAGGCATTCAGCCGCTGAAACAGGATCGTGTTGCTGGGCCGGTTACCCGAGAAGACCCGGTGCGGCGCGACATGAGCGATCTCGGCCGCCGGCACGCCCTTGGCGGTCATCTCGGCGACCACCTCGTCATGGGTCTTGCCGCGCAGCAGCGCTTCCGCCTGGGCGAAGGCGTTGGCCGCCAGGATACGGTGCGATTCCGCGTGATGGTGGTCGGGCACCGCGGCGATCAGGAAATCCACCGGCACCGACTGCGTGCCCTGATGCACCAGCTGCATGAAGCTGTGCTGCGCGTCGGTGCCCGGCTCGCCAAACACCACCGGACAGGTCGGGCGCGCCACCGGCCCGCCGTCAAGCAGCGTGGACTTGCCATTGCTCTCCATCTCGAGTTGCTGGAGATAGGCCGGGAAGCGGCCCAGCCGATTGTCATAGGCCAGCACGCAATGGGTGCGCAGCCCTAGCACGTCGATATGCCAAAGACCGGTCAGCGCGAGCATGACCGGCAGATTGTGGCGATGCGCGGCGGTTTGAAAATGCACGTCCATGGCATGCCCACCGGCCAGCATGGCCGCGAAATCCTCCCAGCCGGCAGCGAGCGCGATGGACAGGCCGATCGCCGACCACAGCGAATAGCGTCCGCCCACCCAATCACGAAAACCGAACATTCTCTCGGCGCTGATCCCGAACGCCTCCACGGCTTTGCGATTGGTCGACAGGGCCGCGAAATGCGCGCCGACCGCGGCCTCGCCGAGGCTGGCCACCAGCCACTCGCGCACCAAGCGGGCGTTGGTCAGCGTCTCCAGGGTCGTGAACGTCTTGGACGCCACCAGCACGAGGGTCCGCGCCGGATCGAGGTCCCGCGACATCGCGGCCCACGCATGGCCGTCGACATTGGACAGGAAATAGGCGTGCATCTTGCCGCCGCCGACGCTGGTCAGCGCCTGCACCGCCATGCGCGGCCCGAGATCGGAGCCACCAATGCCGATATTGACCACCGCATCGAAGGTCTGCCCGGTCGCGCCCCGCAGGCTGCCGTCATGCACTTTCGCCACGAAATCCCGCATATGCGCCAGTTCGTCGGCGACCAGCTTGGCGGCGTCGTCGATTCCGCCCGGCAGCGCCGCCTTCATGTGGGCCGATGCAGGTGCCCGCAGCGCCATGTGCATCGCCGCCCGCCCCTCGGTCGGGTTGACCACCTCGCCGGCGAACAGTCGCGTCCTGAACCCGTCCAGATCAGCGGCATCCGCCAGCGCCAGCAGCGCGTCGAGCGCCTCGTCGTCGATCGAGTTCTTGGAAAAATCGAGTGTGAGGTCGCCCAGATGCAGGGTCCGGGCGTGCGCCCGGTGTGGGTCTGCGTCAAACAGCGGGCGGATCGCCGCGGCTTCGGGGCGCTGTCCAAATTCCATCACGCGTGCCCAGGCCGCTTCGCGCGCCGAGATCATTGCGTCAGCCATGCGTGTCGCTCCTGCTCGAAACGTTTGGTGACGCCAGCTTAGCGGCCGGGAACCCCGCGGGCGAGACGCGTGCGACGGTAGATTTCGTCAAGCGACATCGTCAGACCGATACTCTCCAGAGTAATCGTCCCGCTATCGACCTCGCTGCGTTCC
Organism: Acetobacteraceae bacterium; assembly: GCA_965246915.1. Taxonomy (GTDB): domain Bacteria; phylum Pseudomonadota; class Alphaproteobacteria; order Acetobacterales; family Acetobacteraceae; genus CAVRQM01. Next base: position 195,465 of record CBDFGB010000029.1, on the reverse strand, counting down.
GCGGGCCAGGTTCCGTCCGCCAGTCTGCGGAGTAGGGCGACGCCCTGGCGTGCGGAACGCACGACCAGGATTTCCCGGACAGTGGGAATCGTCGTAAAGGTCCAGACATTCGACCATGTCTCGGCCTGGTTGATGGGCGAGAGGATCTCGACGATCAGGATCGGCTCGTCGAGGGTGGCCTCCTCCTCGGCGCCGGCCGGCGTGCAAGTGACCGCCAGGTCAGGGATCCGCACGTTGTGCCGCGCATCGGCGCGCGGGATGATGCCCGGCGAGACCAAGAGATCGCACGGCCCATCCTGTGCCCGCAGATGCGCTGTGATGAGGAAGCTGAGATTGCCCTCGATCCGGCTGTGCGTGGTCTTCGTCGGAGCCATCGCGACGGGTTCACCGTCGATCAACTGCCAAGGCCGGCCGTCATCCGGATCCCATTCCAGGAATTCCTTCGACGTCATTTCCATTGGCAGCCGGACAGAGGCGCTCATACCGGGTTATACCACGGATATTGGACCGCGAGGACGGCGGACGCGAATGATCGCCGCTACAGAATTCCGCCCAGCAACCCGCCACTGTTCGTCTTGCGCTGGATGATCGGGGTGTCGCCGGTCTCCACGCTCTGTCCCAGCGCCGCGTTCTGGCGGATGCGCTGCGCCTCCTTGACCGGGTCGACGACCACGCCCGGTGGCGGAGCCTTGCGCCAGAACATCAGCTTCTCGGTCAGACCCTGGCTCGGCGCGTCGAGCGCCGCTTCCTGGTTGATCTTCTGGCGCGTGTTGGCCGGGGCCGGGCCACCAGCGGCGGTGATAAGGGCGGACTGCCCCTGGCTGCCCTCACCCTCGATCGCGTTCAGCGCGGTCTGCGGTGCGAGCGCCGACTCGGCACCTTCGCTCGCCGTCTGTTCCTGCGGACGAGGTGCGCCTGGACGGGGCGGCACCAGCTGGAAATTCGGCGGCATCGAAAGGGGCGCGCGCGTGGTGACGACGAACTCATCCGGAACGTCGCGCGTCACGCCGAAGGTGCGGGAGAGATCGTCACCGCTGCATCCGGCGAGCAGGGTGGCGGCGGCCAATGGAACAAGGAGCGTTCTGGTGCGCATGGTTGACATTTCCTAACGCGGCGTGCCGCGCGCCGCAAGCGGATCCGTCGCGGAAATCCGCCCGCGCAGACCATCGAGCATCAGCGTCGCGACCCCGCATACGATAGCGGCATCCGCCACGTTGAACACGTACCACGACCAGCCGAAGGCGTGCGCGTGGATGAAGTCCACGACCGCCCCGAACCGGATCCGGTCGAGCACGTTGCCCACCGCCCCGCCCGCGACCGCACCCAGCGCCAGGGCCACCAGCAGCCGCTCGGCCCGCCACAGCCATACCGCGAGTGCCGCCACGACCAGCAACGCCACAACCGCCAGCACCCAGTGCGCGGCCGCGCCCAGACCGTTCAGCAGCCCGAACGTGACGCCGCGGTTCCACACCATCGTGAGGTTCAGCACCGGCAGCACCGCAACCGTGCCGAGATCGGGGAGGTTCAGTCGCTCCAGCACCCACCACTTGCTGGCCTGGTCGGCCGCCAGAACGAGCGCCGCGGCGAGCAGGCCCCAACCGGCCAGTCGCTGCCTCATGCCGCCGCGCGGGCGAACAGGCCGCTCTCCACCGCGTCGGTGCAGCGGATGCACAGCGTCGGATGGCCGCGCTGCGATCCCACCTCCGGCAGCACGCGCCAGCAGCGTTCGCATTTCTCGCCTGGAGCTTTGGAGACAACGATCACGTCCCGCATGCCTTCAGGAAATTCAACTTCCGACACAATTAGGACCTGAGCCCATTCTTGCGGTGACAAGAGTGGTCGATACTTTTCGCCCAATGCTACTGTTGCCCCCAGAGAACTTCCAATTATCCCATGCTTTCTATCTTGCTCCAGACTACCGTTAACAAGCTCGCGCGCTGACTTGATAGCTTTCCAATTGATCGCCAACGCCTCGTCCCGCCACGCCGCCGGAATGTCCGCGAACTCCTGCAGATGCACGCTGGTCCCCTCGCCGAACCGGGCGACCCAGGCCTCCTCCGCCGTGAACACCAGGACCGGCGCAAGCCACGTCGTAAGGCACCTGTGCAGATGATCCAGCACGGTCCGCGCTGCCCGCCGCGTCGGATGGTCGGGCCGGTCACAATACAGCGAGTCCTTGCGGATGTCGAAATAGAACGCCGAGAGGTCGGCGGCGCAGAACGTATGGATCGCGGCATAGACGCCCGACCAGTCATGCGTCGCCACCGCCCGGCGCAGCATGGCGTCCAGCTCCGCCAGCCGGTGCAGCACCCAACGCTCCAACTCCGGCAGCGCAGTATGCGGCACCATCTCCACCGGCTCGAACCCGTCCAGCGCGCCGAGCAGCCAGCGGAGCGTGTTGCGGATGCGACGATACAGCTCGGCCGTCTGTCTCAGCACCTCCGGACCTAGGCGCTGATCCTCTGTGGTGTCGGTGTTCATCACCCACAGCCGCAAGATGTCCGCGCCATACTTGTCGCTGATCTCCTGCGGCGCCACGACGTTGCCCAGCGACTTGGACATCTTGCGGCCCTGTTCATCGAGCGTGAACCCATGCGTCAGGATCGCCTTGAACGGTGCTGCGCCCCGCGTGCCCACCGACTCCAGCAGGCTCGACTGGAACCAGCCGCGATGCTGGTCCGACCCTTCCAGATACAGGTCGGCCGGCCAGGGCAGGCCGCGCGCCTCCAGCGCGAAGGCGTGCGTGCTGCCGCTCTCGAACCACACGTCGACGATGTCGAAGACCTGTTCGTAGGCCTCAGGATCCCGCTCGTTGCCGAGGAAGCGCGCCGGCGGCGAGGAGTACCAGGCATCCGCCCCCTCCTCGCGGAACGCCGCGTCGATGCGCGCGAGCACGTCGGGGTCGCGGAGCGGCTCGCCGCTGGCGCGCTCGACGAAGACCGGGATCGGCACGCCCCAGCTCCGCTGGCGGCTGATGCACCAGTCGGGGCGGCCGGCGACCATGCTGCCGATGCGGTTGCGCCCTTTATCGGGGACGAAATCCGTCGCCTCGATCGCCGCCAGGGCGCGTTCGCGGATGCGCTCGGGCCCGTCCATGCGGATGAACCATTGCGGCGTGGCGCGCGTGATCAGCGGAGCCTTGGACCGCCAGGAATGCGGGTAGCTGTGTACCAGCTTTCCGCGCGCCAGCAGCCCTCCGACCTCCGTCAGCGCGGCGCTGACCGGATCGGCCGCCTTGTAGACATGCGTGCCCGCGAACAGCGGCACCCAGTTGCGAAAGGTGCCGTCCTCCGCGACCGCGTCGGGGACCGGGAGCCCGTGTTTCTGGCCGAGGTAGAAATCGTCCTCGCCATGCGCCGGCGCGGTGTGGACGAAGCCGGTGCCCTGATCGTCGGTCACGTAATCGGCCGCCAGCAGCGGCACGTCGAAATCGTAACCGTGGCCGCGCAGCGGGTGGGCGCAGATCGTGCCCTCCAGCGCACGACCCGGCTGGACGCGGAGGACGTGGTGGGTGGCGATGCCGGCGGCCTTCGCGAGCTCCGGAAGCAGTGCAAGGGCGGTGAGCAGCGTCTCGCCTTGCCGCGCCAGCGAGCCGTCGGCCACGCTGTCGACGCGGACAAGGGCGTAGTCGATCGCCTCGCCATATGCGATCGCGCGATTCCCGGGGATGGTCCAGGGCGTCGTGGTCCAGATGATAACGCTGGCGACACCCTCCCCCCGACCCTCTCCCGCTAGCGAGAGAGAGGAAGAGGCAGCGCCGTCCTGCTCCCTCTCCCGACTTCGGGAGAGGGCCGGGGAGAGGATCACTGGAAAGCGCACGAACACCGTCGTCGACGTATGGTCGTGGTATTCGACCTCAGCCTCGGCTAACGCGGTCTTCTCGACCGGGCTCCACATCACCGGCCGTAGCCCGCGATAGAGCGATCCATTCATCAGGAACTTGCCTATCTCTCCGGCGATCACCGCCTCGGAGGCGAAATCCATCGTGGCGTAGCGACCGAAATAATCGCCCATCACGCCGAGCCGGTAGAACTCCTCGGCCTGCACCGCCATCCAGTGCGCCGCATACTCCCTGCACTCCTTGCGGAACTGGAGGATGGGCACCGCATCCTTATCGCGGCCGGTCTTGCGGTACTCTTCCTCGATCTTCCACTCGATCGGCAGGCCGTGGCAGTCCCAGCCGGGGATGTATTCGGCGTCGTAGCCCGCCATATGCCGCCCGCGATTGACCACGTCTTTCAGGATCTTATTCAGCGCGTGTCCGATATGCAGATGGCCGTTCGCGTAGGGCGGCCCGTCATGCAGAATGAATTTCGTCTTGCCCCGCCGGCTCGCGCGCAGCTTCTCCCATAAGCCTAAATCCGCCCAGCGCGTCAGCATGGCCGGTTCACGCTTCGGCAAGTCGCCGCGCATGGGAAAACTGGTGCGCGGCAGGAAGACCGTGTCGCGATACTGGCCGGGTGAGTCGCTCATCGCCGCATGCTATGGGGAGAGGCCGGCGGGCGGGTCAAGCAGCGCGCGTGCCTGCAGTGCGTCGGCGGCGATCTGCGACCGCAGCGCCTCGATCCCGTCGAATTTTCGCTCCGTGCGGAGATATCCGATCAGCGACACCGACAGCTCGGTCCCATAAAGATCGCCGGAAAAATCGAACACATGAACCTCCAGGCGGGTCTCCAGCCCCGCATTGACCGTGGGTCGGCGTCCGATGTTCGCAACACCTGGATAATCGCCACCTGCCTCGGTCGAGACACGCACCGCATAGACGCCGCGCGCCGGCTCCAGATGCGCCCCGAGCGCCACGTTGGCGGTCGGGAATCCGAGCGTGCGGCCGCGCTTGTCGCCATGCGCCACCAGGCCGCTGATCGACCAAGGCCGTCCCAGCAAGACCGCCGCCCGCTCCGGATAGCCGTCCTGCAGCAGCCGGCGGATGCGGGTGGAGGACACCGGCCCCTGCTCGTCCGGCAATTGCGGCACGATGGTCATGCCGATGCCCAGCGCCTCGGCCCGCGCCGACAGCAGCGCCACATCCCCGCCCCGTCGATGGCCGAACGCGAAATCAGGGCCGCAGACCAGGTGGCGCGCGCCGAGCCCCTCATGCAGCACCTCGGAGACGAACCGCTCCGCCGGCAGCGTGCTGAACGCCGCGTCGAACGGCAACTGGAACAGCTCCGCGACGCCGAGGCCCGCGAGCTGCGCCGCCCGCTCGGGCGCCAGCGTCAGACGGAAGGGAGGATCCTCCGGGCGGAAGAACTCGCGCGGATGCGGCTCGAAGGTCAGCAGGCACAGCGCCGCGTCGGGCCTGGCGGCATGCGCCGCGCGCAGCAGATGGGCATGGCCGAGATGCACGCCGTCGAAATTGCCGAGTGCGACGATCCCGCCGCGCGCCGTCTCCGGCAGGCCGGCCCAGAAGCGGTGGATGCGCATGGCCGCCTTCTGTGCCAGATTCTCGTTCCCGTCCAGACTGCACAACCAGACCGGAGCGCCCGTGGATCCCGCTCATTCCGCCGCCGATTGCCTGATGCGCGCTCGTGATCCGGCAGCGCGGTTGGGTCTGCTCCCGGAAGCTCTGCGTCCGGCGAATGCGGCCGGCGCCTACGCCATCCAGCGCGAAGTCGCGGCCGGGCTGGGCCCGATTGGCGGCTGGAAAGTCGGCGCGACCGGTCCTGACGCGCCGGTGAACTGCGCGCCGATGCCGGCAAGCGGGATTGCCCCGAGTCCGGGTATGCTGGGACCTGCGGGCTTCGCGATTGAGGCGGAGGTCGCGTTCCGGCTCGATCAAGATCTGCCGCCCCGTGCCGCTCCGTATTCTCGCGAGGAGGTGATCGCGGCATTGGCCGCCGCACATCCGGCGATCGAGTGGCTCGAATCCCGCTATGCCGATCCGGCGATGGTGGATCGCTGGAGCCATTTGGCGGACAGCCTGATGCATGGCGGATTTGTATGGGGAGAGGGCGTGGCCGACTGGCAGGGATTTGTGTTCGAAACGATGACCGTCACGCAGGCGGTGGACGGAGAGACGCTGGAGCGCGTTGGCAACCCCGCCGGGGACATGATCCGGCTGGTGCGGTGGCTGGCCAATGAGGGCGCGGTCTGGGCCGGCGGGCTGCGCGCGGGTCAATTCGTGACGTGCGGGTCCTGGACCGGCAAGACACCGGCGCGAGCCGGGCAGCAAGTCGCTGTGCGGTTTGCTGGGCTGGGCGAGGCTCGGATCGGAGCATAGGGCGGATGTGACCGGCCCTTACCCCGGCCCGGCGCGCCGCTCCAGCAGCCCCTTGCCAGGGTCGTAGCCGATGATCGCCAGCGCCATGAACACCGCGAGATAGGCCAAAACGACCAAAGCCGAGAGCGCCGCGAACTCGCCGTAGAGCGCAAAGCGGATCAGCTCGACGGCATGGGTGAACGGGTTGATCTGGCTGGCCCACCACACCGACAGGCTCGCCTCGCGCACCCGCCACAGCGGATACAAGGCCGAAGAGGTGAAGAACATCGGGAAGATCACGAAATTCATCACGCCCGCGAAATTCTCGAGCTGCTTGATGAAGCTCGACAGCACGAGGCCCAGCGCACCCAGCATCAGCCCTGACAGCAGCAGCGCCGGCAAGACGTATAGGTAGCCGAGTGGCGGCGGATCGATCTCCCAGAACCAGGCGATGCCGAGGAAGATATAGGCCTGCACGATCGACACGCAGACGCCAGCCAGCAATTTGCAACCGAGGAGGAACCAGCGGGGGAACGGACTGACCATAAGCGTTCGCATGCTGCCCATCTCGCGGTCGTAGACCATCGACAGCGAACTCTGCATGCCGTTGAACAGTTGGATCATGCCGACCAGCCCCGGCGCGATATACACCTCGTAAGGTATATACGTCTCATAGGGCGGAATGATCGAGACGCCCAATACGAAATGAAACCCTGCGGCGAAGATCACCAGCCAGACCAGCGGCCGCACCAGGGCGGAGACGAAACGGCCGCGCTGCTGCAACCATCGCAACCCCTCCCGCCGCACGATGCCCCACAGGCACCGCAAGTAGGCAGCCGTGGTCACGCGGCCGCCTTGGTCAGCCGGTCGAACGCGCCAGCCAGGTCGTCGGCGCCGGCCTGTCCGATCACCTCGGACTGCCTGCCACTGGCCAGCACCCGGCCCTTGTGCAGCACGACCACGCGCGCCTCCGGCCCGACCTCGTCGATCAGGTGCGTCGCCCACAGCACGCCCAACCCCTGTTCCCGGCAAAGCGTCCGGACGTGCGCCAGCAGGAAGCGCCGGCTCTCGATATCGAGACCCACGGTCGGCTCATCCAGCAGCAGCAACGACGGCGCGTGCACGAGCGCCCGCGCGACCTCGACCCGCCGCCGCTGGCCGCCGGACAACTGCCGCACTTTTTCGCCCCGCCGTGCCGCGAGGCCGACCCGCTCCAGTTCGGTCGCAATGCGCGGATTGGCCACTGCGCCGGGCAGGCCATGCAGCGCCGCGTGGTATTCGAGGTTCTGGGCCACCGTCAGGTCGAGATCGAGCGTGGATTGCTGGAAGACGACGCCCATCCGGGCCAGTGCCGCGAGGGGTTCGCGGCGCATGTCGCGGCCGAACACCGCGATTCGACCCTGACTTGGGTGATACAGACGGGTGACCAAGGCGAAGAGCGTTGTCTTGCCCGCCCCGTTCAACCCCAGCAGGACACAGAAATCCCCTGGCGCGATGGCCAGGGAGACGCCGTCTAGGACCGTTCGCTTGCCGAGCGCGTGGCCGAGACCGTCAATCTCGAGTGCCACATCGGTCAAGGTGCAACCACGATCCCCCAGGGGAGCTGACCGACGGGCACGGACTTCAGAACCTTCAGCCTCGCCACATCGATCACTGACATATCATTGCTGATCCCATTGGCGGTGTAGAGAGTTTTGTCGTCCGGCGACAAGGCAGCATGCCAGACACGTTGACCCACCAGCAGATACTTCTTCACCTCGAATGTCTGGGCGTCAACGACGGCAATCCGGTTGGCCGGACCGAGCGCCACGAAGGCGAGCTTGCCGTCGCTTGTGATGTCCAGGCCGACCGGCTGGATCTGGTCCGGCAGAACGCCCTGGACGTCGAACTTGATCTGCTTGACGATTTCATGTGTCACAGCGTCGATGACCGAGACCGCGCCACCGACCTCGGAGGAGACCCACACCCGCTTGCCATCCGGCGTGAACAGGACAAAGCGCGGCCGGCTGGGGACCAGCACGTTGGCGACGACCTCCTTGCGTGCGAGGTCGATGAAGTGCGCGACGCTTGTGGTCTCCGACGTGACCACCAGCGTCTTGTCGTCGGGGCTGACGGCCACTCCTTCCGGCTCCACGCCCACCGGGACCTGCTCGGCAATCTGCCGCGTCGCGAGATCGAGCACTGACACCGCAGCATCATTTTCGTTAGCGATATACAGCCGCTTGCCGTCGTTGCTGATGGCAAAAAATTCAGGATCGGGGTTGCTTGGCAGCGTGCCGGTCACCTTGAGCGTCGCCAAATCAAGCACCTCGATATGGTCGGCGTCGCTGGTACAGACGTAGAGCGTCTTGTTGTCCTTCGACAGCACGATGCCGCGCGGCCGCGCGCCGACCGGGACGCTGGCCACGATCTTCAGGGTCTCCCCGTCGACCACGGTGATCGTGTTGTCCTTTTCGTTGGACACCAGAAGTCGAAAAGCCCAGGCGGGAGCGGCAGCCAGCAGCACGGCCGAAACGGCCGCGACGATCAGAATTTGCATGTGCTCTCCGGCCGGTCGAAGCCCAGCGTGTCGAGGATGTTGAATTGGTGCAGATAGCCGGGCTGCGGCGAGATCGCCACCAGCGGGCCGCCATCGGCGGTCAGCAGGATCGGCTGGCGCAGCTGTCCGTCCCAGGGTCGGAATGACATCGGCGCGCCCTTATAGCCGGCAATCTGCAATTCCGGCCCGCGCAAGAAGGCAGCGAGCGCCGCCGGCTCGGCGCTTTTCCCGCGCACCGCCGCCTCGCCGACGGCACGCACCGCGGCCCAGGCATCGTAGTCGAGCGAGGTCATCGGCCGCTTCGCGCGGTTGCGGAAGCGGATCTGCAATTGCGCGCCGGCATACTCGTCGAACAGCGGTGCCCAGGCGGACGCGACCAGCCCGGCGCTGCCGGCCACCGGCCGCGCCTCGCGTGTGCGATAAGCCAAAAAATCGGCGAAATTGCGCGCCTCGTCGGCGGCGACCAATACGTCATACGTCACGCCCGCCGTCACGTCGGAGACCTGAGAGTTCATCTGATAGTGCCCAGTATCGGCTTGCTGACCGCCGGGCTTGAACGTCCATTGCCGCTCGTCGGCAATCCTAATCTGAAACTTCTTCGCCGATTGCCGCAGCGCTTCGGCATACAGCTTGTCGGGCGGCGTCTGGCCGATCAGCAGCAAGACCCGTCGCCACTCCTTCGTCACCAGATATTGCATCAGCGCGTCGGCCAGCATCGCCCGGCTGGGCGCCACATGCAGCACATTGCGCCGGCAGTCCGGCCCGCGCAGCGAGTCGTCGCTGGTTGCCACGTCCAGCAGCAGCGCGTCCTTCAATTCCGGCAGATCGGCCAGCCGCAACAGCATCGGGCCTGGCACATCGGTCACCAATACTCGGCGTCCCGTGGCGACCGCGGACCGCGCGGCTTCGAGCAAGTCGGCCTCGTCGGAACGCAGCGCCTCCTGCATGTCGTAGGCGACGCCGAGAAACTTTCCCGTCGCCGTTTCCTCCGCGAGCGCCAGCCTGGCGCCCTGCACGCCCTCCTCGGACGGCGCAGGCGGCAGCAACGTCGTCGAGGGCAGCGTGCGCGGCGGGGTAAACCCGAGATAGAGAATCGAAACGGTGACGCTCGGCGCCTCTGCGCTCGATGCCGCGACGCCTGGCAGCAGTGTCGCCAGCAGGAGCGTCAGGAGTCGGAGGTGGATGCTCAAGTGCGCGGGCTCACCTGCAGTCGTCGAGCTGCTTTTCGCCGATCGCGAAAGCGACCTTGCCGGTCCCGCTCACCTCGATGTTTCGCGCCACGCAGGTGCGGCCCCTCGTGTCGACGAGCTTCACGTCATAGCGGCCGGGGTTCACGCCCGTGATCGGCAAACGCTCGTCCGACTCGACGGTCCCGTTGTCGTCGTTCGCGGTCTGGTTCGGGCCGAACGCATCCGTGCCCATCGGCGCGAGATAGACGCCCGACATCGTGTGCGCCGTTTCGTTCCAAAAAAGCATCTTCTTCTCGGCAAGAGTTGGCGTCGCCGCGACGAATATCGTCGTAGCCGTTACGAACCATTTCATAGTCGCCTCACTGTCGCATGGCCGACTTCACACCGCGGGCGGCATCTTCCACCGTCACTCGGCCTGTGCGCAAGCCGGCTCGGCGATTGCACGATTCGAAAAAGCCCTGCGAAAACTAGGTAGATCTTCACGCGGCATGCGAATGGCCGTGCCGGTGATGCAGATCGGGATAGTGCGGATGACGGTGCCGCATGGGCGCGTGCACATGGAAATGCGCATGCGGCTCGCCCGGCGGATCGGCGTCCCCGTGCGCATGGCGATGATGCGAGTCGTGACGATGGCGATGAGTGTGACCAAGCGGCTCGTGCGCGTGATCGTGCTCGTGACGCTCCGACACGTGCAGCCATAGCCCCCAGCCCATCAGCGCGCCAGCCAGCCCGAGCGTCCAGGTGACCGGCTCGTGCAACAAGGCAACCGCCACGGCCGCTCCGACGAACGGGGCGATCGCGAAGTATGCGCCGGTTCGCGCCGCCCCCAGATGGCGCAGGCCGACCACGAACAGCACGAGGCTGACACCGTAGCCGAGAAAGCCTACCCCGCCGGCCGCGGCGACGGCGGCCGGCGATGGAAACTCGGCACCATTCCAGAGCGCCAGGAGCAGATTGACCGGCCCCGCCGCGAGCCCCTTCAGCATCGCGATCTGCACCGGGTCGGACGCCGAAAGCTTTCGCGTGAGATTGTTGTCGATCCCCCAGCAGACGCAGGCGCCGACGATGAGCACCGCTCCCCAGTGGAACGATGCGGTGCCGCGCCAGGACAAAATGGCCGCGCCGGCCAGGATCGCCAGTGCGCCGAGCAGTAGGCGGCGGTCCACGTTTTCGCGAAAGACCACCCATGCGATGCCCATCGTCGCCAGCCCCTCGACATTGAGGAGAAGCGAGGCGCCCGCCGCGTCGCTGCTCGCGAGCCCCAGCATGAGCAGAAGCGGCCCGAGCACGCCGCCGGTCGCGATCACCGCCAGCAGCCACGGCAGATCTGGACGACCCAGCGACGCTTCGCTCCGCGACCCGAGAAGCCCTCGGCCGACGGCCAGCCCGACACCCGCGCCGAGATACAGAAGGCCCGCCAGCAACCACGGATCGATCGTCCCGAGGAGCAGCTTCGCCACAGGTGTGCTCGCGCCGAACAGCAGCGCCGACAGCAAGGCCATCTTCACGCCAGCGCCGATCATGCCAGTACCCTATAAGCCCGGTTTGCGCGCATCATGACCGTGACGTGAAACATCCTTGAGATGACAGACTGGAGCCCCAGCGGATTGACTCAGGTCGCTGTCGCGGGCGCATTGGCGACGGAGTTTTGTTCATGACACAGACGACGCCCGCAAGTCGCCCCCTGCTGTCCCGCCGCACCGCTGTTGTGGCATGCCTCATCGCGGCATCGGCCCGTCACGCCCGCGCCGCCGACACGCTGCGCATCGGCGTGCTGCGCTTTGGCACCGCGGCATGGGAACTGGACGTCATCGCGCGCCACGGCCTCGCCCCTGGCATCGTGATAGAGCCAGTGAGTCTGGCCACCTCGCAGGCCACGCAGACCGCGCTGCAGGCTGGCAGCGTCGACATGATCGTGCAGGACTGGCTGTGGGTGTCGCGCCTGCGCGCTGCCGGGCAGGACTGGACCCTCTCGCCGTTCTCGGCCGCGGTCGGCGCGCTGATGGCCCCGCCCGTGGGAAAGATCCGTTCTGTCGCCGACCTTCGTGGTGCGCGGCTCGGCGTGGCCGGCACGCCGCTCGACAAGAGCTGGCTGATCCTGCGCGCCTACGCCACGCAGAAGCACGCGATCGATCTCGACCAGACCACCGACCACAGTTTCGCCGCCCCCCCGCTCCTGTCGGAGCAATTGCGGCAGGGGCGGCTCGATGCGGTCCTCACTTACTGGCCGGAGGCGGCGCGCCTACAGGCCGCTGGCATGGCCCGGGTGTTCTCGATGCAGGAGGCGATCGCCGGCCTCGGCATCGGAGAGCGCGTTCCGGTCACCGGCTACGTGTTCTCCGAGGCGTGGGCGGAGGCGCATCGCGAGATGGTCGCGGCGTTCCTTGCGGCCGGGGCCCGGGCGCAGACCCTGCTCGCGGAGTCAGACGCTGAATGGGATGTGCTGGCCAAGACCGCCGGCGCGTCCGGCCCGGCGGAATTGAATGCATTGCGCGACGCCTACCGGGCCGGCATTCCGGGGCCGTTCGACACGGCGATGCGCGCGGCGGTAGCGCGGCTCTATGGCGTCCTCGCATCGGTCGGGGGCAAGGCGCTGGTTGGATCGGCGGCGGCCCTGCCGGCCGGGACATTCTGGTCGGCCTCCCCCTGAACACCGCCGCCTCGCGTGCCGTCCTGCAGCGCCTGATCCCGATCCTCGTCCTGGCGGCGGCATGGGAGACGGCCGGGATATTGTCCGGCAGCCGGCTGCTGCCTCCGCTGTCGCGTGTGATCGAGGCCCTGATCGACGGACTTCAGGGAACGCTCGCCGCGGATCTGGGCATCACGCTGCTGCGCGTACTTGCCGCCTTCGCCCTCGCGATGGTCGTGGGTTCGGCCCTCGGCATCGCGATGGGCATGTCGCGTCGCATCGACATGGCCTTCGACAGCTTGGTGACGCTGCTCCTGAACCTGCCCGCGCTCGTGGTGATCGTGCTGCTGTTCGTGTGGCTCGGCTTGACTGAGATCGCCACCGTGGCCGCCGTCGCGTTGAACAAATTGCCCGGCACCGCCGTCACCTTGCGCGAGGGGGCGCGGGCGCTCGATCCCGCGTTCACGGAGATGGCGCGTGGCTTCCGGCTATCGCGCTGGGTCATGTTGCGCCACGTCGTGGCGCCGCAACTCGGACCCTATTTCGTCGCCGCCGCCCGGTCTGGTCTCGCCGTCGTCTGGAAGATCGTGCTGGTCGCCGAGCTGCTCGGGCGCAGCAACGGAATTGGATTTCGTCTCCAGATCGATTTCCAGCTATTCGACGTGACGGCCATCCTCGCCGACACTCTGGCGCTTCTGATCGCCGTCCAAGCGATCGAGTGGATCGCGTTGCAGCCGATGGAGCGCGCGGTGTCGCGGTGGCGGCGATGAGCGGCGACCTGTTGCGGGTGTCTGTTCGCCGCAAGGCGTTCGCGCCCGATGCGCCGCCGGTACTGCTCGACGTGACGCTCACTTTGCGGCCGGGCGAGGTGGTGGCCCTGCTTGGCCCATCGGGCTGCGGCAAGACGACTTTGCTGCGGATCGCCGCCGGTCTGGAGCATGATTTCGAGGGGGAGACGGTGTGGCGCGACGGGGTGACGCCACGGATCGGCACGGTGTTCCAGCAGCCGCTGCTGCTGCCATGGCGGACGGTGCGGCAGAATCTGCGCCTTGTTCTGCCACGCGACGGCCTCATGGAGCATGCCGAAACGCTGATGGATGACATGGGACTATCGGCGGCACTTGATGCGTTTCCCGCAAAATTGTCGCTGGGCATGGCTCGCCGAGCGGCGATCGTGCGCGCCTTGGCGATTGAGCCGGACGTATTGCTGCTCGATGAGCCGTTCGTCTCGCTCGACCCGGGCATGGCAATACGAGCACGCGACGTAGTCCTGACGGCCTGGAGAACCCGGCCCACGGCGATCCTGCTGGTCACTCACGACGCGGCCGACGCGGCCGCGATTGCCGACCGCGTTCTGCTGCTGTCCCGCAATCCCGGACGAATCGCAGCCGAACTGGTAATACCCGTGTCCGATCGACGCACCGGGGGCGAGGTGGTGCAGGCGCGCATCGCGAGGGCCCAGGCAGCGGCCGGATCGTAGGCACGGCCAGGAACGGCAGTCCAGCAGAACTAAAATGGCCTCGCCAACGATGGCGAGGCCATATCAGTCAATAACAGCCTTTCGGCCGCGACAATGCTCAAGTCGCGGACGCTATGTGAAGAACCCGCCATTCTGCGTGGTCGGATGGTAGCCATTGAACGCGACCGTTGTGCCATCGCTAAGCTTGAACAGACCCGACCCGCCCCCCGTGAGCGCCGCTGCCGCCGTCGCCTGATCCGCGGCGCCAAAGGCACTGAGATTGAGCGTGTCGCCCGACTGCCAGTTCGAGATCGTGATGAGGGAGTCGCCCACCGTCTGATAGCCGATATAGAAATTGTCTGGACCGGCGGCGGAGCCGATGAACGTCTGGTTGCCGTATTCCGGATTGGCGAAGAAGTTGAGGCCGCCTGAGGTGTTCGCGCCGTCAAGCGTGGTGTTGTTGCCAAGACCGATCGCGAGCGCGCCGGTCATGCCGGAGACAAGGAGTTCGTAGCTGTTGTTCACGCCGAAAATTGTCGGTGCGATCGTCCCGCTCTCGCTGCCCCAGATTGTATCGTGGCCACCGCCGCTGACGATCCGGCTCTGACTGTTCTGGATGTAGATGAGATCGCCGGCCGCGCCAGCCTGGATCGTCGCCGCGCCCGACCCCGCATAGACCGCCGACGACGTGCTCCCGCTGCCGGCGAAGATCTTGTTTCCCGACCCACCGACGAACACCGAACCGTTGCCGTACACCGTGTCGGCGCCCGCGCCGCCAAAAACCGTGTTCGTCGAGCCGACGCCCACGAAATACACAGTCGCGGCCTGGCCGTTGTAGACGTCGCCAGTCGTGCCGAACACGGTCGACACGCCAGCCGTCGCGGTGATCGTGTCCGACGTCCCCGCCGTGTAGACGACGCCGCCCTGCAATACCGCGCGGCTGGAGCCGCCCGACGACGCGGCCACCGACGCCGCGACACCGCCCAAAGTATAGTCGTCCGCGCCGGTGCCCGAGACGTTGTATGTCCCGTCGACCGCGGTGATCGTGGCCGCCGCGGCCGAGTCGGCAATCAGGCCCGTTCCGTTGGACGCAAAGATATGGCCGGCGCCGCCACTGTAGTCGAGATTGCCGCCCTGTCCGATGATGGCAGTGTTCGGGCCGCCACCAGTGATCGTGGAATCGAACCCGCCCGTGTTGATGCCAGGGCTATTGCTGTCGAGCGCGATCGCCGGATCGTCCGCCAGAGTGACGAAGACGTTCGGCGGCGCCGGCAGCGCAGACTTCGGCAGAGTCTGGAACGTGTAGCCTTGGGCGACGATGAAGTCGGCCAATGACTGCAGGACCGCGCTGTTTACGGCACCGGAGGTCGTGATGACGCCTCCCAGGTTCACGCCGATCGTCGCATTGTCCGCCATAATCCGCGCTCCTGCTTAAACTCGCTCGCCATGGTTGCGTAGCGCATCGAAAGCGCGGCCGTCAACTGCATTCGCCCCCGGCAACGGTCGATTGATGAATGGTATCTCACGGAAATTACATGACAAAAGTTGAAAAACTGCCATTGCGGCCGTTTAACGTCTTGCGTTTGTAAAGCCCGCCACATCGTCACGGAAATATCACGAAACCATATTGAGAATGCGGTCGCCTCAGCGCCCCAAATCACGCCTGCACAATCCTATACCAGATGTGTCGCGAACGCGCTTGCGCCCGCCTCGGCGGGACCGGCGCTCCGGCGCAGCAGCGCGAACAGCTCCCGTCCTACCCCGGTCTCGCTCAACTCCGGATCGTGTCGCGCGACCTCGCGCGCCTCCCACTCGGCATTCGCCAAAGGCAGCGAAAGAAGACCCGCCGGCGCATCGAGGCGCACCACGTCGCCGTCGCGCAGCCGCGCGAGCGGCCCGCCCTCGGCGGCCTCCGGCGTCACGTGGATTGCCGCCGGCACCTTGCCGGACGCGCCCGACAGCCGCCCATCGGTGACCAGCGCCACCCGATGCCCACGGTCCTGCAGCACGCCGAGCGGCGGCATGAGCTTGTGCAGTTCCGGCATCCCGTTAGCCCGCGGTCCCTGGAACCGCACGACGCAGACCACGTCGCGGTTCAGCTCACCGGCGCGGAACGCCGCCTGCATCGCCTCCTGCGTGTCGAACACGGCGGCCGGCGCCTCGATCACGTGCCGGTCCGGCTTCACGGCCGAGGTTTTGATGACCGCGCGGCCAAGCGGTCCGTCCAGCACGCGCAGTCCGCCGGTCGCCTGGAACGGCTCGGCGGCACCCCGCAGGATTGCGGTATCGAGACTGGCCTCGGGTCCGGGTCGCCACGACAGAGCGCCATCGGCCGAGAGCGCCGGCTCCGCGAGATACGCGTCCAGTCCGACGCCGCAGATCGTGCGCACGTCCGGATGCAACAGCCCGGCGTTGAGCAACTCGCGCATCATCACGGCCATCCCGCCGGCGGCGTGAAAATGGTTCACGTCGGCCTGGCCGTTCGGATAGACCCGGGCAAGGAGTGGCACGACCGCCGCGAGGTCGGCGAAATCGTCCCAGGTCAACACGATCCCGGCGGCCGCGGCCATTGCGGGAAGATGGATCGTCAGGTTGGTCGAGCCACCCGTGGCATGCAGCCCGACCACTCCGTTGACGAAGGCGCGTTCGTCCAACACACGTCCGACCGGCGCGTACTGGTTGCCCAACGCGGTGATCGCCAAGGCCCGCCTCGTTGCCTCGATCGTCAACGCGTGGCGCAGCGGGGTGCCGGGATTGACGAAGCTGCTCCCCGGCAGATGCAGACCCATCACCTCCATCAGCATCTGATTGGTGTTGGCGGTGCCATAGAACGTGCAGGTGCCGGGACCGTGATACGACGTCATTTCGGCGGCAAGCAGCGCGGTGCGGTCGGCGAGCCCCTCGGCATAGGCCTGCCGCACCCGCGCCTTCTCGTCGTTCGGCAGGCCGGAGGTCATCGGCCCGGCCGGGACGAACACGGCTGGCAGATGGCCGAACGACAAGGCTCCGATCACCAACCCGGGGACGATCTTGTCGCACACGCCAAGATACAACGCTGCGTCAAAGACCTGGTGGGACAGAGCGACGGCGGTGGCCATGGCGATCACGTCGCGGGAGAACAGCGAAAGCTCCATCCCGGCCTCGCCCTGCGTCACCCCGTCGCACATCGCGGGGACGCCGCCGGCCACCTGGGCCGTGGCACCCGCACGGCGCGCCGTCTCGCGGATCAGCTCCGGATAGGTCTCGAACGGCTGATGCGCGGAGAGCATATCGTTGTATGCCGTCACGATCGCGAGATTCGGCGCATGGGTATGCGTCAGGCTGTGCTTGTCGCCCGGCGAACAGGCGGCGAAGGCATGCGCCTGATTGGCGCAGCCGAGCTGCCCACGCTTGCGGCCATGCCGTGCCGCCGCCTCGATGCGCGCGAGGTAGGCGTCGCGGCTGGACCGGCTGCGGGCGACGATGCGCGCGGTCACCTCGGCGACGATCGGGTGCAAAGGGGCGTTCGGCATTGCGGACCTCCGGCGGAAACAGGGCGATGTTAGCCCATGCTGCGCCGCCGCACAGCGCATGGCCGAACCACGGAACCCTTGACGCGGTTCGCGAATCGCGGCGTGTTCCCGGCACGGGGAGCCTCGCATCAGCAGAGGGCCAAAAATGGCCGGACACCCACCCATCATAGCGGATCACTGAGCGATGGCGCCGATCGATGCCGGCGCGCTTATTTTCGCGGCGTTCGCGGTGCCGGGGGTCGCATCGGTCGTCGCGGGATGCGTGGCGACGTGGCGCTTCGGGTGTCGCGCCGAAGCGGCGGGGGTCGCGCCGCACCCCATCACTGTCCTGAAACCATTGTGCGGGCCGGAGCCGGACCTGGAGGATGCGCTGGCCTCGTTCTGCCGGCAGGACCACCCCCGCGTCCAGATCGTCTTCGGGGTCCATGACGCGAACGATGCGGCGCTTGCCGTGGTCGCGCGCCTGCGGCACCGTTTCCCCGACTTAGAGGTGGACGTGGTCGTCGACGCGACACCGCACGGCATGAACCGCAAGATCGCCAATTTGCTGAACATGCTGCCGTATGCGCGGCACGACACTCTGGTGTTCGCGGACAGCGACCTGCACGTGGCCCCCGACTATCTGCGCCGCGTCCAGGCCGCCCTCGATGAACCCGGAGTCGGGCTTGTGACGACCGTCTATGTCGGTCGGCCGGTGGTTTCAGGTCTGGCGGCACGGCTCGGGGCCACGCACCTGACGCATACGTTCCTCCCTGGCGCGCTCCTGTCGCGAGTGCTCGGTCGGCAGGATTGTCTCGGCAGTACGATGGCACTCACACGCGAGACGCTGCTCCGGGTCGGCGGGCTGCAGGCGCTGTCACCACACCTGGCCGACGACAACGTTCTGGGCCAATTGGTGCGCGGCCTCGGCCTGTCGGTGGCGCTTGCGGACACGGTGCCGGTCACCGCGGTGCAGGAGCGCCGGCTGCGGGACTTGTGGTCGCATGAATTGCGCTGGGCGCGGACGATCGGCGCCTTGGAGCCGGTGGCCTATGCGGCCTCGGCGCTACAATATCCGATCGCTTGGGCGCTGCTTGCATGGATCGCCTCGGGCTTCGCCACTTGGTCGTGGGCGCTGCTTGGGCTTTGCGTGGGCGTGCGGGCGCTCGCCGCTCGCGGTGTCGATATCGCCCTCGCCGGAAAGGTCGGTGCCCCGGTTGCCGCGGTTTCGGCCTGGCTTTTGCCGCTGCGCGACCTTCTGTCGGTGATCGAGATCGCCGCGAGCTTCGGGGGCCATGGCGTGACCTGGAGAGGTCACGCGATGCGCGCCGACGATGGGCGGCCGGCAAGCCTGGTCCATCCGTGGCGAACGGCCAGGGCACGAACGGTCGGCGGGTTGCTACTCGGTCTCGCGCTCGGTGGGCTGGCGATCGCATGAAGGCGATCGACACTCACCCCGGTACGATTTGCGGCCAGACCGCCTGGGCCTGCGGCTCGCCCGAGAAATCCCAACCCTGCGCGCCAGCCGCGTCGGCGGACTGGCCGATGATCCGGCCGGCCTCCAGATAGACGGTGTCGTCGGCCAGCGCGTCAGCCTCGGAACGATCATGCGTCACGAGAACGATGGTCAGCGCGAGATCGACCTGCAGCAGCTTCAGCCAGCCCCACAACTCCCGCCGGGTGGTCTCGTCGAGCGCGTTGAACGGCTCGTCGAGCAACAGCACGCTGGGCCTGACCGCCAGCGACCGCGCCAGGGCGACACGCTGACGCTGCCCTCCGGACAGCTGCATGGGGCGGCGGGGACCGAGGCCGGCCAACCCTAGTCGGGTCAATAGCGCGTCGACTCGGGCGCGCAACTCCGGCTCGGGCGGGCACGGCCGCCGCACGCGCAAACCGAACGCCACGTTCTCGAAGACGGACATATGCTCGAACAGGGCGTAGTTCTGGAAGACGAACCCGATGTCGCGTTTGCCGGGCGGCAGATGCCCGGCCATCCGCCCATCCAGCTCGACGGTCCCCTCGTCGGGCCACTCCAGCCCGGCGATGATCCGCAGCAGCGTCGTCTTGCCAGAGCCGGACACGCCTTGCAGCGCCACGAGCCGTCCGCGCGGCACGTGCAGGCTGACGCCGCGCAACGCGCTGGTGGCGCCGAAGCCTTTGGAGACTCCACGGACGTCGATCACGACGCGACGACCAGCGTCGCCGCCGTCCCGCGCGCCACCGCGCGGCGATGCTCGAATTCCAGAGCGGAGCGCAGCGCCAGCGTGAGCAGGGCCATCAATGCCAGCAGGGCGGCCATCGCGAAGGCTCCCACCAGATCATACTCGTTATACAGGATCTCGATGTGCAACGGCACGGTGTTCGTGAGGCCCCGAATATGCCCGGATACGACGGAGACCGCGCCGAATTCGCCCATCGCGCGGGCATTGCACAACAGCACGCCGGACAGCAGGGCCCAGCGCGCGCGCGGCAGGGTCACGCGGCGGATCATGTCGACGAATCCGGCACCCAACGTCAGCGCCGCCTCCTCTTCCTGAATGCCCTGCGCGTTCATCAGCGGAATGAGTTGCATGGCGACGAATGGCAGGGTGACGAACACCGTGGCCAGCACGATGCCAGGCAGGGCGAAGATGATCTGCACGCCCTGCGCCGACAGCAGGGGGCCCAACCAGCCCTGGCGGCCGAACAGCAGCACGAACAACAGGCCCGAGACGACTGGCGAGACGGAGAATGGAAGTTCCGTGATCGTTACAATGAGGCGCCGGCCCGAAAACCGGTAGCGCGTGACGCACCAGGCGGCAGCGAACCCGAACACGGTGTTGAGCGGGACGACGATCGCCGCCACCAGGACGGTCAGACGGATCGCCGCACGCGCATCCGGCGTGCTGATCGCCGCGACGAACGCCCCCGCGCCGTGCGAAAGCGCCTCGGTGAACACGATCGCGAGCGGCAGCGCCAGCATCAGGCCGAACACCGCGACCGCCACGGCCACGAGACTCCAGCGCAGCAGCCTGCCCTCGCCGATGCCGTTGTCACGGGGGGCCGCGCTACGCAACGCCCGTCCGCCCGCCGCTCGCGCGGATTGCCAGAAGCAGCACGAACGAGACCACCAGCATGGCCGCGCCCAGCGCCGCGGCGCCCCTGTAGTCGTACTGCTCCAGCTTGGTGACGATCAGCAGCGGCAGGATCTCCGACACGCCGGGCCGGTTGCCGGCGATGAAGATAACCGACCCGTACTCGCCAACCCCACGCGCCAGCGCGAGCGCGACGCCGCTCAGGATTGCCGGACACAGCGGCGGCAGCACGACGCGGCGAAAGATCGCCCAGGATGAGGCACCGAGCGTGAGCGCCGCCTCCTCCGCCGAGCGGTCGGCCGCCGCGAGCACCGGCTGCACGCTGCGCACCACGAACGGCAGACCGATGAAGGCGAGCGCCACGGTGATGCCGACCGGCGTGAAAGCGACCTTGATGCCCATCGCCGCGAGCGGCCCGCCAAGCCAGCCGTTGTTGACGTAAAGCGCCGTGAGCGCGATGCCCGCCACCGCCGTCGGCAGCGCGAACGGCAGATCGATCAGCGCGTCGATGACGCGCCGCCCCGGGAAATCGTACCGTGTCAGCACCCAGGCGAGCAGCAATCCCAGCGGCGCGTTCAGTATCGCCGCGATCGCCGCGCACCCGAAACTGACACGGAAAGCGGCGAGGGTGCGCGGATTGGCGAACAGCGCCCAGGCCTCCGGCACGCCGATCGTCGCCGCGCGCCCGAACAGGCCCGCCAGCGGGATCACCACGATCATCACGAGCCAGAGCGCGGCCACCGAGAAGGTCAGCCGAAATCCTGGCAGAGGCGCGCTCAGCGTTGCTCTCCGCCCAACCGCGCGCCTACTTCGCCGGCTGATAGATCTGGTCGAAGATGCCGCCGTCGGCGAAATGCTCGGCCTGCGCCTTCTTCCAGCCGCCGAACTGCTCGTCGACCGTGAACAACGGCAATGCCGGGAACTTGTCGGCGTATTTCGCGGCGACGGTCACATTGATTGGCCGATAGTGATGGCGCGCAACGATCTCCTGCCCGTCAGGCGTGAACATGTACTTCAGATAAGCTTCCGCGATCGCGCGCGTGCCGTGCCGATCGACCACCTCGTCCACCACCGCGACGACCGGCTCTGCACGGATGCTGACCTTCGGCATGACGATCTCGACGCTGCCCGGATCGAGCTGCTCCACCGCGAGCTGCGCGTCGTCTTCCCAGGCGATCAGTACGTCGCCCTGCTCACGCTTCGTGAACGTGATCGTCGCACCGCGCGCGCCGCTGTCGAGGATCGGTACGTGCTTGAACAACTCGGTCACGAACGCGCGGGGATCGGTGCCGGCCTTGGCGGCCGCACCCCAGGCCGCGAGGTAGTTCCAGCGCGCGCCGCCCGACGTCTTCGGGTTTGGCGTGATGACCTGTACGCCCGGCTTGATCAGGTCGGCCCAGTCCTGGATGCCCTTGGGATTGCCCTTGCGCACCAGGAACACGATCGTCGACGTATACGGCACCGCGTTGTTGAACAGCCGCTCGCGCCAGTTCGCGCCGATCCGGTGGCTGCGCTCGACGATCGCGTCGATGTCGGGCTGTAGCGCGAGGGTCACCACATCGGCATCCAGTCCGTCGATCACTGCCCGCGCCTGGGCGCCCGAGCCGCCGTGAGAGGCCCGGATCTCCAGATCGTCGCCCATGCGCTCCTTCCAGTAAGCCGAGAAGACCTTGTTGTAGTCAGCGTACAACTCGCGGGTCGGATCATAGGAAACGTTCAGCAGCGTCGACTGCGCGAGAGCCGGACCGGCCGCGCTCAGCAAAGCCAGGACGAGCAGGAGGCGCATGAAGCGTTCCTTCGGTTGTCTGTAGAATCACAAACGGCGATGGTGCTGACGCTAATTCACGATTTTCTTGTGTGCAAGTCCGAGGGTTAGATGACAGCCGGCGGCAGCGCCACCTCGGTCTCCACGAACCGCGTCAACATCGCCGCCGCCGCCGCGGCACTTCCCACCGTCGTGTCGAGCACGAGGTCCGCAGCCGCCGGCACATCGTATGGCGCACCGACGCCCGTGAAGTTGGCGATCCTCCCGGCTCGGGCGGCCGCATAGAGCCCCTTGGGATCGCGCGCCTCGCAGGTCTCCACGTCCGCCGCAACGTAGACCTCGCGAAACACCTGGCCCACCACCTCGCGCGCGAGCGTCCGGTCCGATGCGCGCGGCGCGATCATCGCCACCAGCACGACAAGGCCCGCATCGGCCATGATCCGGGCCACGGCGGCGGCGCGACGCACCGCCTCCGCGCGGTCGGTCTCGGAGAAGCCCAAATCGGCCGACAACCTGGCCCGTAGCGTGTCGCCGTCGAGCACCGCCACGTCGATGCCGCACTGAAAAAGAGATGTCTCCGCGGCGCGGGCAATCGTGCTCTTGCCCGCGCCGGGCAGCCCGGTCAGCCAGAAGACTCCGCCCTCATGGCCACGGCGGGCCGCGCGATCGAATGCCGAAATGCCGCTGTCGACAGGAAAGACCGCGCGATCCGCGTCGGTTAGCGGGGCGGGGCCGAGCAAGGGCGCGCCGCCCACGATCTGCTGCCAACGATCGACGAGAACGCCGCGGCCGCCGCGACCGCCGGGCGCGAAGGCATCGAACGGCAAGGTCTCCGGCGCCGCGAGCACGATCTCCGCGAAGCCCTCGGGTGGGACGTGGTCGGCCGCCTCCTCCGTCAGATCCTCGATGCGAACGACCGAGCGGATGGCCACCACGGTCACCGCATGCTCGGCGGTGGCGATGCGCAACTTCAGCGCCTCGCCGACCCGCAGCGGCTCCTGTCGCAGCCAGAACAGTCGGGCGGCGATGCGGGCCGCGCGCAGCGGCGGCTGTGCCGGATCGTGCAACAGGTCACCACGCGCGACGACCGTATCGGGCCGTAACTCCAACGCCACCGACTGACCGGCGAACGCTTCGACCGCGTGGGCCTGCGGCCACGCCGCGATGCCGGCGACCGTCGCCACACCCTGTCCGCCGATCGCCACCGTATCGCCGATCCGCACGCGTCCGCCCTCGATCCGCCCGACCACGAACCGGCGATCGTCATGGCGATAAACATCCTGGACCGGCAGGCGAAGCGGCCCGTCGGCCAGCGAGGCGAGCGGCGGGACGGAGGCCAGCGCCTCGGCCAATGTCGGGCCGCCATACCAGCCAGTGAGCGCCGAGCGTTCGGCGACGTTGTCGCCGTGCCGGGCGCTTGCCGGGATGGCCACGACCGGGGTGATCCCAAGGCGGTGCAGCAGAGAGGTCACCGCGCGCGACGCGGCCTCGATCCGGCCCTGGTCGAACTCAAGCAGATCGGCCTTGTTCAACAGCACGATGACGTGCTGCACGCCGATCAGCCGCAGCAGCATGGCGTGCCGCCGCGTCTGCTCTTGCGCGCCTTCGGTCGCGTCCACCACCAGCACCGCGGCCGCGGCGTCAGCCGCGCCGGTGACCATGTTTCGCAGGAACTGCCGATGCCCGGGCGCATCCACGATGACGAAAGGGCGGCCATTCAGCGCGAACGGCAGCCGCGTACTGTCGATCGTCACGCCCTGGTCGCGCTCCGCCTGGAGACTATCCAGAAGAAAGGACCATTCGATCTTCAGACCACGCCGCGCGCTCGACAGCTCGGCGGCCTGCAAGCGGCCGTCCGGAAGGTTGCCGGTGTCGTGCAGCAGCCGACCGATCAGCGTGGACTTGCCGTGGTCGACATGGCCGACGATGACGATCGGCGTCGGCGCGTCGCGCGGCCCGATCGGTCCGATGCTGCCTTCCATCACAGATATCCCGCGACGCGCAGCCGCTCGAAAGCGTCCTCGGTTTCATTGTCCATCGCCCGTCCCGCCCGTTCCGACGAGGTCGTGCCACGCAATTCCTCGATCACCTCGGCAATCGTCGCCGCGTCGCTCGGCACCGGCGACGTGATGTCCTTGTCGCCGAGCGAGCGATACCGCATTCCGCCGCGCGAGAAATACAGCGGCACGACCGGAATGCCCTCGCGCTCGATATACCGCCACACGTCAATCTCGCGCCATGCCAGCAGCGGGTGGACGCGGACATGGGCGCCCTCGCCACCGATGCCGAGCGGCGCGGTGAACTGGTCCCAGAACTCCGGCGGCTGGTTGCGTACGTCCCAGCGATGGTCCGCCCCGCGCGGGCTGAACACCCGCTCCTTGGCGCGAGTCGCCTGTTCGTCGCGTCGAATGCCGGTAATGACGCCGGCGAAACCGCGCCGCGCGATCACGTCGGCAAGGCCCGCCGTCTTTCGCGCCGCCGAGCGGGCGGCTGGCGGCAGGCTCGGGTCGATCGACTCCAGCGGCGGACACTCGCCAACCACGAGATCAAGGCCCCACTCGACCGAATAACGCTCACGAAACGCATACATCTCCGGAAATTTCCGGCCCGTGTCGACATGCACGGCTGGAAACGGCACGCGGCCAAGAAACGCCTTCCGCGCAAGCCACAGCAGAACATTGGAATCCTTGCCGAGCGACCACAGCATCGCGAGCGGTTTCAGCCGCGCAAAGGCCTCGCGCAGGATGTAGACGCTCTGATTCTCCAGCTGGTCCAGGTCGGTCATGCTCTCGCTTCGTGCTCGATGGGACGATGAATACCGCATTCGACCTTGCCGCGTCCGGCCCATCGGCCGCTGCGGGGATCGGCACCGTCGCCCACGGGCACGGTGCAAGGCGCGCAGCCGATGGACAGATAGCCGCGCGTGGTCAGCGGATGGCGCGGCAGGTCGCGGCGGCGGACCTCCGCGGCGACTCGGGCGGTGTCCCAGCCGGCTAGCGGATTGATCTTGAAGCGCGGCCCATCCCGCTCGACCACCGGCAGCGCCGCGCGGGTGCTGGCCTGATCCCGTCGGCGCCCGGTCACCCAGGCCGCAAACGGGAGAAGCGCGCGCGCGAGGGGGCGGGATTTTCGCAACGCGCAGCACGCATCCGCTGCGAGCCACAGATCGCCGTCAGGGTCCTCGGCCGCCGCTTCGATTGGATCGGGCCGAATGTCTCGGATATCCGTCAACCCGAGGCGCTCGGCGAGGGCGTGGCGATAGGCGAGGGTTTCAGGAAAGTGCCGGCCAGTGTCGAGGAAGAGGACGGGCACGGAGGGATCAATCTCGGCGACCATCGCCAGCAGCAGAGCGGAATCTGCGCCAAAGGATGAAAGCACGGCAACGCGACGTGGAAATACGTCATTTAAGGCGAGACCGAGCGCCGCCTCACCGTCCATGCCGTGGAACCTACTTTCGGCATCGGCCGCGACGTCAGATGCCGTCGAGTGAAAATCCATTTCCCGCGCCCGATTGCTGGTTATTCGAATACACGTCGGGCATAGGTGGTGAAAGCCACGAGGCGAACAAGCGCCGCGCGTGGCACGACGACCAGGGTTGCGCGCTATCCTACGGCGCGTGTGGTGCGCGTACCGCCAGCGCGTAGGGTCTCCACCGAAGCACCGCACGGCCGCCTGCGTCGAGCTCGCCGCAGACTGTCCCGATCCGCGCGGCGGCTGGCGCGCAACGCCGCCTGCCTGGCGCAGACGATCAGGTATATCCGCGCGACACTGTACGGCTGGCGGTGCGAGGCGACCATCACGGCCGCGGCCACCACCATGGCGTCGAGCGCGCATCAGCGGAAGATTTGACCTGCTTGGTCCCGGCACCCGCCAATTGCCAGACCGGGGAAAGGTCGAGGGGAGTGCCCGACATCATGTTGGACTTGACGCAGCCACGGGAACCTATCTAGAACGCCAAGAAGTTTCTATTTTGTTCCAAATAGGCTTGGGAGTCGGTCGATGCTCACCCGCAAGCAGCACGAATTGCTGATGTTCATCGACGAGCATCTGCGCGAGACCGGCTTTTCCCCAAGTTTCGAGGAGATGAAGACAGCGCTGGGCCTCAAGTCCAAATCAGGGATTCATCGTCTCATTTCCGCCCTAGAAGAGCGCGGCTTCCTGGAGCGGCGGCACCACCGTGCGCGGGCACTGCATGTCGTCCGGCTCCCTGGCCAGGACGCGCCGACGCGGCAGATCGAGCCAGCATCACCGGCTCCGACGGCCTTCGCCCCGAATGTCATTCGCGGTGATTTCTCGGCGCGCTTGCCGGCGGTCCGAACCGCCCACGAGGTCGGCGCGGTCGAACTGCCCATGTATGGCCGCATAGCCGCCGGCTTGCCGATCGAGGCGCTCCGCGACGATGCCACAATCGAGGTGCCGGTGGCGCTGGTCGCGGGCGGGGACCATTTCGCGCTTAAGGTCGCCGGTGATTCGATGGAGGACGCCGGCATCCTGGACGGCGACACCGTCATCATTCGCAAAGGCGAGGTCGCGGAGAATGGCCAGATCGTTGTCGCGGTGATCGACGATAACGAGGTGACGCTCAAACGCCTCCGCCGTCGCGGTGGCAACTCGGTCGCGCTGGAACCCGCCAACGCCCGCTATGAACCGCAGATTTTCCCGGCCGATCGAGTGAAGCTGCAGGGGCGGCTGGTCGCGCTGATGCGGAAGTACTGACGTCTAGGATCTGAACGCCGCCAGCCGTCCGCTCGGCACGCCGACCACGGCCCCGTCCCGCGCCACGACGATCCCGCGCACCACGGTCACCGTGGGCCAACCCGTGCACGCGACGCCCTCGAACGGCGACCAGCCGCAAGGCGAGGCGAGCCAGGACGCCTCGATGCTGCGGCGCATCGCCAGATCGACCAGCGTCAAGTCGGCATCCGCCCCGACGACCAGCCGCCCCTTCCCCACCAGCCCGTAGACGCGCGCCGGACCCGCCGCCATGAGGTCGACCAAACGGGCCAATGTGAGCCGACCCGCCGCGACGTGATCGAGCATGATCGGCAGCATCGTCTGCACCCCGGTCAGTCCCGCGGCGGTGTCGGGCCACGGACGGGACTTCGCCTCGCGGGCGTGCGGCGCGTGGTCTGAACCGAGAGTGTCGACACGGCCATCGCGAACCGCCGCCCACGCCGCCGCCACGTGCCGCGCGTCGCGGATCGGCGGGTTCATCACCGCGTACGCCCCGAGCCGGTCGTAGGCGTCGGGAGCCGACTGCGTCAGGTGATTGACCAGCACTTCCACGCTCACGAGGTCACGGTGATCGGCGAGCCACGCCAATTCCTCCGCGGTCGAGACGTGCAGAATGTGCGCCGGCCGATCGGTCCGCCGGGCCAGCGCGACGATGCGGCGCGTGCCAAGGAATGCGCACTCCACGTCACGCCACTCGGCGTGTCGTCCGTAAGGCTCGCCGTGCCGGAACATGGTCCTGCGAGCCTGCAGCCGGTCCTCGTCCTCGCTGTGATAGGCGATACGCCGACGCCCGGCACGCATCACCCGCTCCAGCGAAGCGTCATCGGCGACCAGCAAGTCGCCCGTCGAACTCCCCGCGAACACCTTTACGGCGCAGACGCCATCGCCAAGCTCGAGCGCCGCCAGCTCCGCGGCGTTACCGATGCTGGCGCCGACGTACAAACCGACATCACACCACGCGACCCGTGCGACATGAGCCTGCTTGACGGCCAGCGCCGCCGCGTCGGTCAGCGCGGGCGTCGTGTTGGGCATGTCGAAGACACAGGTGATACCGCCGAGCACCGCGCCACGCGTGC
Source organism: Acetobacteraceae bacterium (assembly GCA_965246915.1). Taxonomy (GTDB): domain Bacteria; phylum Pseudomonadota; class Alphaproteobacteria; order Acetobacterales; family Acetobacteraceae; genus CAVRQM01. The sequence continues at coordinate 167,309 of CBDFGB010000029.1, read as the reverse complement.
CGGTCTCCAGCGTTTCGACCGCCTCCGGCGCTGCCCCGGGTACACCTGAATCGCGAAAATGCACGTGCGGATCGATAAGCCCTGGCAGAACCCTCAAGCCACGCGCGTCGACCACGGCCTCGGCGGAGTCGCCGCCCAACGCGCCGATCGCGGCAATCCGTCCGTCGTTCACGCCCAGGTCGGCCTCCGCCTCGCCCCAGGGCAGCACGCAAACGCCACCTCGCACGATTAGCTCAAAATGCCGGGTCATCGGGCGGCCAGGGCGTCGAACACGTCGCCGTCAGGCGGCAGCCCCAACACATGCGTACGGTGCCACAGCGCATAGAACAGCAGCGACCACGCCGCCATGTCGCGATGCCGGCCGTTGGCACTACGAAACAGCGCGACGACCCGGGACTTCTCCGCGATCTCGGCGATGCCGGGCTGCGCGGCCACCAACCCCCCCAGCCGCGCGCCTTGGTTCTCGATCCACGCGCCGACCGGGACCGTGAAACCCTGCTTCGGCGCGAACGGCCGTGCCGCCGGACATGCCCCCTCCAGCCAGCGCCGGAGCAGATACTTGCCCATCCCGCGGCGCACCTTGAGCGCATCCGGAAGACGGAACGTGGCGGCCGCCATGCCGCGATCCAGGAACGGGGTGCGGCCTTCCACACCATGAGCCATCAGGCAGCGGTCGAGCTTCGTCAACAGATCGTTCGGCAGCCAATCCGCGATGTCCGTCGCTTGCGCGGTGGCCAGTCGCGTGCGGCCTGGCTGCGCTGCGCGCGCCTCGGCGGCGGCAAGCCCGTCACGCCACGCCATCGGACGGACGCGCAGGACGTCCACGCGATCGAAGGTCCCCCGCGCGCGCATCGCCCGCCCGCCCCGCCACCATGGCCGCATCGCGTTGCGGTATCGACCATAGCCCCCGAGAATTTCGTCGCCGCCCTCGCCGCTCAAGACGACCTTGACCTCCTCGCGCGCGCGCCGGGCCAGAAACCACGTCGGGATGATCGCGAAATCCGCTGCGGGATCATCCATCGCGGCCACGATTCGCGGCAGGACGGACCAGGTCATCGCCTCGGTCACCGACAGACTCTCGTGCCGCGCGCCGAGCGCCTTCGCGACACTGGACGCCGCCTCGCGCTCGTCCGCCGCACCGGGCACGTCGAAGCCGGCGGTGAAGGCGAGCACCGGCCGGTCGTTCAGCCGCGCCATCACCGTCAGGATCGAAGCGCTGTCGACGCCCCCCGACAGGAACATCGCGTAGGGAACATCGCTGCGCTGATGCAGCTCGACGCTTTCGTTCAGCGCCCGATCGAGCCGCGCGAGAGCCGTGGCCTCGTCGATCTCCTCGGGCCCGCCTTCCGGCAACGCCGCCTCGACGGCGTGACCGATCACCCGGCCTTCGGAACACGTGAGGGTCTCGCCCGGCAGCACGCGGCGGATACCGGGGAAGATTGTCTCCGCGCCGGTGGTGAACTGCATCTGCAGGAGCTCGTCGCGCGCCGCCTCGCGCAAGCCGCGCGTCACCAGGCCGGCCGCCAGCAGCGCCTGCGGCTCCGACGCGAAGGCCAGGCCGAACCCGCCCTCCGCGACATACAGCGGCTTGATGCCGAACGGATCGCGCGTGAGCGTCAAGGTGCGGGCGGCCCGGTCATGGATCGCCAGCGCGTACATGCCCCGCAATCGTGTTGCGTAGTCCACGCCCTCCTGCCGCCACAGATGCAGCGGCGGCTCGTTGTCGCTGGCGGTGGCGCACACCACGCCGCGCAATTGCGGATACAACTCGCGATAATTATAGACCTCGCCGTTGCCCACCAACGCCGCGGGGCCGGCAAACAGCGGTTGATCCCCACCAGCCAGGTCGATGATGGCCAAACGCGCGTGGATCAGCGCGGCGCGACCGATCGTGTGGTGGCCCGACCCGTCCGGCCCGCGATGCGCAAGAGCCGCGGACAACCGCGCAAGAATGTCGGGCTCGATCGCGGGAGACTCGGGGGCGGCCAGCAGGCCGGCGATGCCGCACATGCCTGAGTCGATAGCACCGGGCCGACGAACTGTCTTGCGACCGCAGGGCCGCGGGACAATCTCCCGTCCATGACGAAAATGACGCTTCTGCCCGCGCGCGGCGTGGTCGAGATCACCGGCGTCGATCGCGTGGCCTTCCTGCAGGGCCTGGTCAGCAACGACGTCGAGCAGGCTGCGACGGGCCGCGCCGTCTGGGCGGCACTCCTCACCCCGCAAGGCAAATGGCTCGCCGATTTTTTCGTCTTCGCCGACGACGAGCGGCTGCTGCTGGACTGCGAGCGGGCGCAAGCCGGAATGCTGGTGCAGCGGCTCGGCCGATATCGGCTGCGTGCGGCGGCCGTGCTGCGGGACGCCTCGGATGGGTGGCGGGTCTACACGGCGTGGAACGGCCCGCCTTCTGTGTCCAAGGGCGTGATCGCGGCCGATCCGAGACTGCCGCAGGCCGGGTGGCGCATCCTGTCCGCCCTCGACTTGCCGTCGAATGCGACGGTGGCCGAGTGGGATTCCCATCGTATCGCGCTCGGCCTGCCGGACGGCTCCCGGGACATGGAGGCGGAAAAAAGCGTGCTGCTGGAGGCCGGTTTCGACGAGCTGGGCGGCGTGTCGTGGAGCAAAGGCTGCTACATGGGCCAGGAGCTGACGGCACGTACGAAGTATCGCGGGCTGGTCAAGCGTCGCCTGTCGCCGGTCGCCGTCGACGGTGATGCCACGCCCGGGGCCATCGTCACCAGCGGCGGGCAGGAGGTCGGCGCGATACGCTCGGTCGCCGGGCGGCGGGCGCTCGCGTTGTTGCGGATCGACGCGCTGGACCGACCAATGGCCAGCAACGGAGTGTCGGTCACACCGCTGCTGCCCGCTTGGATGAAGCTGCCGGAACCGGCCGCGTAGACCTCAGGCGTCGCTGCTCGAGTCCGTCCAGCCGCTGTCGCCGCCGCCGTCCCAGCCGCTGTCGGCGCTTGAGGCATCCTGCCAGCCGCTGTCCTGGCCCGGATCAGAGGCCGGCGCCCAGGCCGAGTTATCAGCATACGAGTCGGCGGCCGGCGCGTCCTTGGCCAGGCCGCCCTGGTCGAATGGGTCGGCCGCGGCCGTGGTCGGGTCGGCAGCCCACGGGCTGCTCGCGGCCTCGGAGCCTGGCAGGTAGCCAGGCTCGGCCGCCGACGCACTGCTTCCGAACATCCCGCCACCGTGCCCGCCACCCGAAAACAGGCTGGTCAAGGCGTTGGCCGCGAGCACGCCGCCGGCCACGCCGGCCGCAGTCTGAAGCGCGCCGCCCAGGAATCCATGACCCTGCGGCTGAAACTGACCGGCCTGCGGCGCGTACTGCGGCTGCGCGTATTGCGGGGGTGGAGGAGGCGCGTAGGCCGGCGGAGCCTGTCGCGACGGGCCACCGCCGAACAGGCCGCCAAACAGGCCGCGCGAGGGTGCGGGCTGCTCCGGCTGACCCCAGCGCGAGTCCCCGCCGCCGGACATCGCGGCCTGCTGCACCCGCTGCAATTCCGCCTGCAGTGCGGCGATCCGCTGCGAGGCCTGAGCAAGTGCCTGCTCCTGCACCACCGCGACCTGAGTGATGCGATAGCGCGCCTCGGGGTGTTTCTGGAACAACTCCGCGAGCAGCGCGTCGGCGTCGCGGTCGATCGGGGGCAGGTTCTGGCCGGTCGTGGTCGGCACACTGGCAAAGCCCGCGGGCGCGCCCGACGCGGCCGGTCCGCCCACCCGCTCGATGAACCGAGTGATCAGGTCGCGTTCCTCGTTGGTCATTGCATTCCTCTGGGATGCTGGGACATCACGGAAGTGGCCCGATCGGCGAAAGCGTTCAAGGCGCGCCCGCTTGTTGGCGGGATTACACGTCCGTATGGTGCGCCGCACTCACGGCGGCTCCATTCGCATATGGCAGACAATTCGACGGTCTCGTTTCAGGAGCTGATCCTGCGGCTGCATCGCTTCTGGGCCGGCCAGGGCTGCGTCATCCTGCAGCCCTATGATGTCGAGATGGGGGCCGGCACGTTCCACCCGGCGACGACGCTTCGGGCGCTCGGACCGAAACCTTGGCGGGCGGCCTATGTGCAGCCGAGCCGGCGGCCGGGCGACGGGCGGTATGGCCAGAGCCCGAATCGACTGCAGCATTACTATCAATATCAGGTCATCATGAAGCCCTCGCCCGCCGAGGCGCAGGCGCTTCTGCTCGACAGCTATCGGGCCATCGGGCTCGACCCGCTGCGGCACGATTTCCGCTTCGTCGAGGACGATTGGGAGAGCCCGACCCTGGGCGCCTGGGGCCTCGGGTGGGAGGTGTGGTGTGACGGGATGGAGGTCGGTCAGTTCACCTATTTCCAGCAGGTCGGAGGCATCCCGGTGGTCACGCCGAGCTTCGAGATGACCTACGGGCTGGAGCGTTTGGCCATGTACGTGCAGGACGTGGAGCGGGTGTACGATCTCGACTTCAATGGCGCGGGGGTGAGTTATGGCGACGTCTTCCTGCGCGCCGAGGAGGACTACAGCGCTTATAACTTCGAGGCGGCGGACGTGGGGATCCTGCAGCGGCATTTCGCCGACGCCGAGGTCGAGTGCGCGGCGCTGCTGGCGCGGGGTCTGGCGCAGCCAGCTTACGATCAGTGCATCAAGGCGAGCCATCTGTTCAATTTGCTGGACGCGAGGGGCGTCATCAGCGTGACCGAGCGGGCCGCCTATATCGGCCGGGTGCGGACGCTGGCGAAGGGCGCGTGCGAGGCGTGGGTGGCGGGAGAGGACCTTCCTTCCTCGGGTCGGTCACCGACTGCAAAGCGCTGACATGCCCGACCTGCTTCTCGAACTTTTCTCCGAGGAAATCCCCGCGCGCATGCAAGCCCGGGGAGCAGAAGACCTCGCGCGTCTGATCACGGACGCGCTTGCCCCCGTCGCACCGACCGGTGTGCGAACGTACGCGGGTCCGCGCCGGATCGCGCTCGCCGCGACGGTGAACGCAGGCGTGGCGGCGAGCCGCAGCAGCGAGCGCGGGCCGCGGGTGAGCGCGCCCGAGCAGGCGTTGGCCGGGTTCCTGCGCAAGCATGCGGCGACCCGCGAGGATCTGCGACAGGAGGGCGAATTTTGGGTGCTGGATCGCGAGGTCGCGGGCGTGGACGCGGCCGCGTTGATTGCCGCGGAACTGCCGGGGCTGTTGCGGCGGTTCCCGTGGCCGAAATCGATGCGTTGGGGCGGGACCAGCCGGTTCGTCTGGGTGCGGCCGCTGCGGCGGATTCTGTGCATCCTCGACGGCGCGGTGGTGCCTTTCGATCTGCGGGAGCGCGACGATGACGGGCATGGGCTCGTTGCATCGAACCTAACCGAGGGGCACCGCTTCCTCTCGCCCGGGGCGTTCGCGGTCGCGTCGGAGGCGGAATGGCGCGAGGGATTGCTGGCGCGGCGGGTGATCGTCGATGCGGCCGAGCGCCGCCGCCGCGTCTGGGACGGTGTGGTCGAGGCCGCGGCGGCGCGCGGGCTGGATGTCGTTCCGGATCCCGGACTTCTTGACGAGGTCGCGGGCCTCGTCGAATGGCCCGTGCCGCTGCTGGGCCGGATCGACGAAGCGTACATGGACCTGCCGCCCGAGGTGATGCAGGTGTCGATGCGCGTGAACCAGCGCTATTTCGCGGTGCGGGACGCGGACGGGAACGCGGTGCCATGGTTCGCTTTCGCGGCGAATATCGAGGCGGATGACGGCGGGGCGGCGATCGTCGCCGGCAACGAGCGTGTGCTGCGCGCGCGGTTTTCCGATGCGCGACATTTCTGGGACCTCGACCGCACGCGCACGCTGGCGAGCCGTGTCGAGGATCTGAAATCGGTGACGTTCCACGCGAAGATCGGCACGCAATACGAACGGGCGCTGCGGCTGGAACGGATCGCGGGCGAGATTGCGCCATTGCTCGGCGCAAGCGTTGAACAGAGTCGACGCGCAGGACTTCTCTGTAAGGCGGATCTAACGACCGGAATGGTCGGAGAGTTCCCCGAATTGCAGGGTGTCATGGGAAGCTATTACGCCTCCCATGACGGCGAGGACCCGGCCGTCGCCGACGCGATCCGGCATCACTATGCACCACGAGGTCCGGACGACACCGTCCCAAATGCGCGCGTAACGGTCTCGGTCGCCCTGGCGGACAAGCTCGACCAACTCTCGCAGCTTTTCGCGATCGGCGAGCGGCCATCTGGCTCGGGTGATCCATTTGCGCTGCGCCGGGCAGCCCTCGGCACCTTACGTCTAGTCGAATTTAATGCATCTCGAACATCGCTTCTGTGGCTTTTGCAGAAGGCAGCAACTACTCACCTCATACCCGACCTCCTTCATTTTCTCCGTGAGAGACTGCGAGTGCTCTGGCGCACGAACGGCGAACGTCATGATGTACTGGCAGCAGCGTTCTCGGGAGAAGAAGATCGTATCGACGATTTGCGCAGGAAGGTGGCTTTGCTACGTGATTTCGCAACGGATCCGATGGGCATTCACACCCTTGCAGGATATACCCGAGCCTTTGGCATCCTGAAGATTGAGAACGCCAAGGATGGTCCCCACGACGGCCCGTATGACTCGGCCCAATTTGTGGATGACGCCGAGCGCTACCTCGCGAAATTCTTGGAAGACATACGCCCACTCACAAACGGTCAGGACGGGACCGACTACGCATCGGCACTCGGCGATATTTCCGGTCTGCGAGGGCCACTAGACATTTTTTTTGACAGGGTCTCCGTCAACAATCCGGATAGAGATCTGCGGAAGAATCGCCTGCGCCTGCTCAATGCTGTCGTCTCGACGATGAACCAAGTCGCCGACTTTTCCAAAATCGAAGGCTGAGGGAAATACCATGACGCAATGGGTCTACAGCTTCGGGGCCGACCACAACGAGGGCGGCGCTGGCTTGCGCGACCTACTCGGCGGCAAAGGGGCCAACCTTGCGGAAATGGCAACGATCGGCCTGCCGGTTCCTCCCGGATTCACCATCACCACCGAAGTCTGCACCGCCTACTACAAGAACGACCGCAAATATCCCGACGACCTCGCCGCCGCCGTCGACGCCGCCCTCGCCCGCATCGAAAACTCGGTCGGCCTCAAATTCGGCGATCACGTGAAACCGCTGCTGGTCTCGGTCCGTTCCGGTGCCCGCGTCTCCATGCCCGGCATGATGGACACCGTGCTCAATCTCGGCCTCAACGACGCGACCGTCGAAGGTCTCGCCACCGCCTCCGGCGATCCCCGTTTTGCCTGGGACTCGTATCGCAGGTTTATCCAGATGTATGGCTCGGTCGTGCTCGGCGTCGACCACCACCGGTTCGAGGAGATCATCGAGCACGTCAAGATGGACGCGGACGCCATCGAGGACACGCAGCTGACCGCCGATCACTGGCGCCGCGTCGTCGACGGCTACAAGGACATGGTGCAATCCGAAACCGGCTCGCCCTTCCCGACGACGCCGCGCGAACAGCTGTGGGGCGCCATCGGCGCGGTGTTCGGAAGCTGGATGAATCCGCGCGCCAACACCTATCGCCGGCTGCACGACATTCCCGCCGACTGGGGCACCGCCGTCAACGTCCAGGCAATGGTGTTTGGCAACATGGGCCAGGATTGCGCGACCGGCGTCTGCTTCACCCGCGACCCGTCGACCGGCGAGAACATCTTCTACGGCGAGTTCCTGGTCAACGCGCAGGGCGAGGACGTGGTCGCCGGCATCCGCACGCCGCAGCCGTTGTCGAGCCTGCGCGCCAAGGACGGTGAAGTCAGCATGGAACAGGCGCTGCCCAGCGCCTACGCCGATCTGGTGCGGGTGCGCGAGACGCTCGAACGCCACTACCGCGACATGCAGGACATCGAATTCACCGTCCAGCAGAACAAGCTCTACATGCTGCAGACGCGCAGCGGTAAGCGCACGGCGGCGGCCAGCGTGCGCATCGCCGTCGAAATGGCCGACGACGGACTGATCGATCGCGAGGAAGCGGTCAAGCGCGTCAGCCCCGCCGCCCTGGATCAGCTGCTGCACCCGATGCTCGACCCGAAAGCCCCCCGCACGCTCATTAGCAAGGGCCTGCCCGCCTCGCCGGGCGCGGCGGCCGGTGCCGTCGTGTTCAGCCCCGACGAGGCGGAGGCGCGCGCGGCCAAGGGCGAGGCGGTCATCCTCGTGCGCATCGAGACCTCGCCCGAGGACATCCACGGCATGCACGCCGCGCGCGGCATTCTGACCACCCGCGGCGGCATGACGAGCCACGCCGCGGTGGTCGCGCGCGGCATGGGCCGCCCCTGCGTCGCCGGCGCGGGCGGCATCGCGGTGGACTACGGTGCCCAGACCCTGTCAGCCGGCGGACGCACCGTGCGAGCGGGCGAGCCGATCACGCTCGACGGCTCGACCGGGGAAGTGTTCGTGGGCCATGTCGCGATGGTCGAGCCGGCGCTGAGCGGACATTTCGCGACCCTGATCGGCTGGGCCGACGGCATGCGCCGCCTTAAGGTGCGGACCAATGCGGAAACCCCGCTCGACGCCGAAACGGCTCGGAAATTCGGCGCGGAAGGGATCGGCCTGTGCCGCACCGAGCATATGTTCTTCGAGCCGGAACGCATCGGCGCGGTGCGGCAGATGATCATGGCCAACGACGAGGCCGGCCGCCGCACCGCGCTGGCTCTGCTGCTGCCGTTCCAGCGCCAGGATTTCGTCGACCTGTTCCGCATCATGGCGGGATTGCCGGTGACCATCCGCCTGCTCGATCCGCCTCTGCACGAGTTCCTGCCGCACGCCGAGGCCGAACTGGTCGAGGTCGCCGCCGCCCTGGGTACAGATGTCGCCGCGATGCGCGCGCGGCTGGCGGAACTGTCCGAGGCCAATCCGATGCTCGGCCATCGTGGCTGCCGCCTCGGCGTCACCTACCCGGAGATCTACGAAATGCAGGCACGCGCGATCTTCGAGGGCGCACTGGAAGCCGCGGCCGAGACGGGAGAGGCGCCGGTGCCGGAAATCATGATCCCCCTCGTCGGCATGCGCCGCGAGCTGGAGATCACCCGCGAGCAGGTCGAGCGCACCGCCGAAGCGGTCTTCAAGGAAAAGGGCCACCGCATCGAATACATCGTCGGCACGATGATCGAGCTGCCGCGCGCGGCGATCACCGCCGACCGCATCGCCGAGGTCGCCGATTTCTTCAGCTTCGGCACCAACGACCTGACCCAGACGGTGTTCGGGCTGTCACGTGACGACGCCGGAAAGTTCCTGCCGCGCTACGTCGAGTTGGGCGTGCTGCCAAAGGACCCGTTCGTGTCGCTCGACATCGAGGGCGTCGGCGCGATGATCCGCCTCGCCTCGGAAAAAGGACGATCGACGAAACCCGAGCTGAAGCTCGGCATCTGCGGCGAGCATGGCGGCGACCCAGCCAGCATCACGTTCTGCGAAGAGGCCGGGCTCGACTATGTGTCCTGCTCACCCTATCGCGTGCCGGTGGCGCGACTGGCGGCGGCGCAGGCGGCGCTGGCTCGGGCCCAGGCCACCGCACCGCCTGTATGACCAAGGATCCGTTCGGACGCGCGGCATGAGGTATATAAGTGACGCGTGAATGTCGCTGCCCCGCCGCGTGCCGTAAGCCTCAGTCAACATCATCAGGAGTCGTTCATGGCGAAAATCGCGATCGTCTATCATTCCGGCTACGACACACGGCCAAGCAGGCCGAAGCGGTGCACAAGGGCGCGGCGGGCGTCTCCGGCGCGCAGTGCGAAACGCTTACGATCAGCGCGGAGGGCGATCTTCCCGAGGCGGCGTGGGACACGCTGGCGGCGGCTGACGCAATCATTTTCGGCTCGCCCACGTACATGGGCGGCCCATCTTGGCAATTCAAGAAATTCGCCGATGCCAGCAGCAAGCCTTGGTTCGGGCAGGCGTGGAAGGACAAGATTGGGGCCGGATTCACCAACTCGGCCACGATGAACGGCGACAAGTTCAACACGATCGGCTATTTCGTGACGCTGGCGATGCAACAAAGCATGATATGGATCGGCATCGGCCTGATGCCCGCCAACACCAAAGCGGCCAAGCACGGCGACGTGAACTACGTCGGCGGTTTTGCGGGCGCGCTTTCGGTCTCCCCATCCGACAGCAGCCCCGACGAATTTCCGAACGCGGGCGATCTGGAAACGGCGCGGCTGCTGGGTGAGCGGGTGGCGGCCTACGCGGTGAAGACGAGGGGGTAGTTTTTCGATGCGTCGACCCCCACCCGGTCCCTCCCCACAACGGGGAGGGCTGGGGTGGGGGTAGAGCTTTCGCATCGAACCGCGAGACGCCACCCGACCGCCTTACCCCCACCCGATACCTCCTGTTCCACGCTTCCACCGCCGCGATCTCGTACGCCTTCAGGGCGACGGCAGGCCTCGATCCATCGCCATATCGTGATGATCAGCCTTGACCCGGTCACCCCAAGCGTCGCGATCGCCGCCGGAGTGCTCGGCAGGCTCGCCGGGTCGGGCCCGGCCGAGACGATGCTGGGGGTTTTGCCGGCTATTTGAGCGGCTTCGATGGGTAGTTACGGCGCCGGAAACAGAGCGTCCGTGCGGCCAAGCAGCCGGTATGCAAGCAGTCCCACCCACTCATGCACCGCCCACTCCAGCTGTGCAATCTTGTCGCCGAATTGCCGCGTGTATTGCACCTCCATCGAGTGGCCGGATTTGTAGCCGACCGGCCACGCCACCACGGGCCAACCTACCTGGCGAAAGATGCCCACCGAACGCGGCATATGGCTGGCCGATGTGACCAGAAGCCAGGTCTGGCCCGGCTGGGGATGGACGAGGTCGCGGGTGAATACCGCGTTCTCGACCGTATTTCGCGACGCCCCCTCCAGGGTGATGCGCCCCGAATCGACGCCGAGGGCCACCAGCAGGGTTTTCGCGTAATCCGCCTCGGTGGGCGCGATCGGCATGAGGTCGCCGTTGCCGCCAGTAAAGACGATTTTCGCGTCGGGGTAGCGTTTCGCGAGAATGACCGCGTCGGTGATCCGCTCGGCCGACGCGCTCAGCGCCGGCGCGCCGCGATCGGCGCTGATCGCGCTGTCGATCACGCCGCCGAGGACGATGATTCCGTCGACGTGGGCGGGTGCCGGATCGGGCTTTTGGAACCGCTCTTCCAGCGGGGCGAGCAGCCACTGATCGATCGGCAGGATCAGGATGGCGAGGTATCCGCTCAGACCTAGAGCGATCAGCGCATGCCCGAGGCGGCGGCGCGACAGCCACGCGAGGCACAGCCCGGCCCAGGCGAGGAGCAGCAGCAGCGAGCCGGGCCGGAGGATGGCCCACAAGAGCTTCGACAGGAGGAAGGTCACGACGCAGAATGGCCCACGCCCGACCCGCCGCCAACCTCGGCCTGCCGCGATCATACCGAACACGCGCGCGGTTCGGACCGCCGTCGTGTCCATCCGAAGTCGATCCTTTACCCAAGGCAAAGAGTCGTGATAGCCAGGTCCCTGGCGGGAAAGAAATGACAGCGACGTTGGGCACCGCGGACTTCGCGAGCGATCTGCCGGCCTTGTGCGGCGGTGGCATTCGCGCGCCGATTCGACGATCTGTGTCGCTGTCGTGTCGAATTGGCACCCCCCGAGGCCGTCCCTCGTCGGCAAGAACGCCGCGATAGTCATGCGGGGCACCGCCCTCTCCGCCATCGGGGCCACCATGGCCCTCGCCGCGGCGTCGCAGGAGACCGGGGCGGACGCCGTTCTGATGATCAGCGTGCTCGGCCCGCTGCACGCGACGGTGGGTGGCGTGTCCGTCAACCTGAGGAGCCGGAAGGCGCGCGCCGTCCTGGCCTATCTGGCGCTCAGCAAGAGCGGCCGAGAGACCCGCGAGCGTCTTGTTGGCCTGCTCTGGAGCGAGTCGTCCGAGGACAAGGCACGCGCCTCCCTGCGTCAGACCTTGCGCGAGTTGCGCGACGGACTGTCGGCGGCGGGCTACAAGGGCCTTGCCACTCCGCGCGAAACCCTGGCGCTCGACAGCCGAACGGTCGTTGTTGATGTGAATGCGGTCCTGCGTCACGGCGTGGACGGCGAGGTGCACCACGAGCTCCTCGCTCAGCGTAACATCATGGACTCCTTCCTGCAGGATCTCGTGGACGCGGACCCGGCGTTCGCCCAGTGGGCCCGCGCGCAACGGCAGATGATCCATGATTCGATCCTGCGCCAGTTGGAGGACGGGCTACGTCGCCCGGATGTCGCGTCCGGGGCGCGGCGGCGCATCTGCGAGGCGCTGCTGGGCATAGATCCGACGCACGAGGAGGCGTGCCGGTGCGTGATGCGCGGCCGCGCCGAAGACGGCGACCTGGCGGGGGCGGTCCGCGCCTACGATACGCTGTGGCGACTGCTCGGAGACGAATACGATTCCGAGCCGTCGCTGGCGACCCAGGACTTGGCGGCGCGGATCAAGATGGGATTGTTCGAGCCCTCGTCCGCGACCGACACGCGCGCCGCTGCCCCGGCACCCGCGCGGCCCACGAAGGTCGCGCTGACGGTGGAGTCGTTCGTCCTGCAAAGCATCGATTCGGCGCGCGTCCATCTCGTGGACGGCTTTCGGCGCAATCTCATCGCCTGCCTCGTGCGCTTTCGGGAATGGTTTGTACTCGAAGGACACCCAGGAGAGGCCACCCCCCGGGTCGCGCGGGCCGACGTCTCCGGCCGGTATCAGTTGGCCGCCGCGGCCGGCCAACTTGGCAGCATCGTCTACCTCGCGCTCACGCTGCGGGAGGTGGACACCGGCCTGTATATCTGGAGCGAGCGGTTCGAGCTGGCCCTGAACGGCTGGTTCGAGGTGCAGCAACGCGTCGTCCGCCGCATCGCGATGACACTCAACGTGCAGCTCTCGGCAGAGCGGCTCGCCCGGCTGTCGCACGAACCCGACGTGTCGCTGACGGTTTACGACAAATGGCTGCGCGGTCAGGCGATGCTGGCCCGTTTCGATCCCGATGTGTGGAGCCGCGCCGGACAGCTCTTCGCCGAGGCCGCGGCCGAGGCACCGAATTTCTCGCTGGCCTTCAGCAGCCAGGCCGAAATGAACAATTCCATTCATATCGCACACCCGGGCATTTTTCGTGACGCGCGCAAGGCCACCGGAACGCTGGACATCGCCCGCCGCGCCGTCGAGGTGGATCCGACGGATTCGCGGGCCCAGCTCTGTTTGGGATGGAGCTACGCCATGGCGAAACTGTTTCCGCAGGCGGCGATTCATATGGAACTGGCGGCCGGTCTAAATCCCAACGATTCCTGGACACTGATGTCGACCGCGCTGTTCAACGCCTTCTACGGCGAACTCGACCGCGCCCTGGATCTCGCCCGGCAGTCGCTTGAGATGTCGCTGTCGCCGACGACGGCGCATTGGGCCTATCATGTCAGCATCCTGTTCCTGGCCGGCGACTACGAAGGCACGATCGACGCCACGGATCGTACGCAGGACGTGATCCGCACCATGCCGGCGTGGCGCGCGGCATCACTGTTTCATCTCGGCCGCCTCGACGAGGCACGGGTTGACGCGGCACGTTTCATCGTGGGCACCCGCCAGCGTTGGTTCGGCGCGATGGCGCCCAACGAAGCGGCGATCGGCCGCTGGCTGCTGCATCTCTACCCGATCCGCGATGCCGCGAACTGGGAGAGACTACGGGTAGGCGTGACCGGCGCCGGAATCCCCGACGCCGGAATTCGCCACAACGACTGGTAGCGACCGGTCAGCGGCAGTTGCTGATCGTATAGTCGCCGATGCGCATGTCGTGGAAATGCATCTTGTCCACGACTTTCGGCTCCTTCCCCTCGAAAGCAAATTGACTGTAGAACCACGGCAGAGGATAGCCGGCCGGATCGGTTGCCAGTTCGTGCTCGGCGGCTTCGATCATGACTTTCGGCGGCAGTCGGATGCACAGGTTTTTGAGATCGCCCTGCACAACCTGAATCGTCTCGTAGCCGTCCGGAACGGTGGCTTCGGCGCCGGCAAGCGTCAACTGGCGCTTGAACTCGGCGATCGTGGTGGGCACTGGATAGTTTTCGTTGTCGCCGATGTGGTTGACACCGGTGGACCAGGTCTTGACCAGCCGGCCCCAGCGCTGGAAGTTTTTGATCTCGATACGGGCGATCGGAAGGGTCTCAGACATCACGCTTCTCCTTGTCAGGTTATGGAACGTATCCGCGGTCAGACGAAGGCCGGTGACGCTTGCGTCAGCCCGGCTTCGTCGGCCACGAACTTGATCAGGCTCGACATATCCAGGATGTCGGGCACCGCCTTCGTGAACGCCTCGTTGAGATGCGTCCTGGACAGCGTCACGAGGTTTTCGAACAGCGTCCCTTGCGGGTCGGGGCCGAGTGCCCGGAACATGACCTCCGCCACGATCAGCGATCCGAGCGTGCCGAGTCGGGTTCCAGCGGCTTGCTGTGCTGCCTCGAACGGGATGAAGAACGCCAGGGGCGGATCAGCCGCGAGTGCGGCCGCCTGGCTGGGGGAGAGGATTGGACCGTGGATCGACGCGGCCAGCCATTGTGCCACGGCATCGTGGCGCGCATCGGCGTCGGTGAGCAGCGGCGCGCCGTCGAGCGCGTCCGCAGCCGCAAGCCTGATCGCATCGATGAGACTGCCCACCGACCAAAGTCCCGACGCTGCGGCGCTGATGAGGTCGCGGTAGGCCAGACCGAGTTCCTGAGTCTCGTCGACATGGGGAAATATCTCCTCGCTCGACAAACCGCTGCTGTAGAGGGGAGCGATACGCTGGCTCAGATTGGCTGGAACGGTGCCCAGGTCGAAAAAGCCCGACCATTGCACGATCCAGCTCCGATCGAGCGGCATATCCTGTGGCGCTCGGCCGGAGGAGCGCGTCAGAACCGCTTCCAGCGACGTTCCTGCCGCATTGGCACGATTGAACACATAGCCATCGCGTATCATCGCGTGTCCGATCCGAAATGCGGCATGGGAGAATTCGAGCGGCATTCCCTCGTCACCCGGGTCGAGGAACGGACCGGTGCCGCTCCGGTAACGTTCGAAGATCGAGGGTTGCAGGAGGCGGCGAAGCAGGTCGTGACGGATCACCCGGCGGTAGATGAGGGTCGTGGCCTCGCGGGCGCAGAGGAAACGGCGGGTGGCGGTGCTCTCCGGGAAGGGATCGTTGGGCGGCGGAGGCGGCAGAAGCATCAGGATCGCATTGTGGAGGAACTTGAAGACGACTGTCAGCTGGGAAACGATCGCCTGATCGTCATTGCGACGGTCGGCGACGAGCGCCTCCGACGCGCCGGCTAGGGCTTCGCCGCCGGGTCCCTCGCCCTGCGCACGGGCGATGTCGCGACGCGGTCCGCTGGCGATCTGGCCATCCTGGGCCGCCCCGTCGCCACGCATCCGCCCGATCCGGAATCGAGTGCGGGTTTGCTGCGTCGGCTCGTCGATCGCGTAGATGAGCGGCGTGACCATCGGGCCGCCGCCATAAAGTGTGTCGAGTTGCAACAATGAACGCCGCAGATTTCGCACGCCCGACCCGAACCGCTGATCCGTCGATAGCGCGACCGAACTCTGCACCAGGTCATGCGCCACGAATTGCAGCAGGTAGGTATATCCGGAGGGAATGTCCGGATTGTCGCGACCATGATCGCCGCCCAGAGGGGCCGATCGCATGTGTTTCACGAGGCGGCTCAGCGTTCCGCGAACCTGCGACCCCGGCACCGGCTGCTTTGGATCGAGGAAGAAACGGCACCGCTCATGGTCCTCCGGCGGCCGCAGGAAATGCCGAAATCCAGCTCCATCCTCGATCGCCGGGCAGACGCCGGCGGGGCGCGTCGGTCCGGTCAGGGGGGTTTGCGGCCCGGGCGGGCTGTTGCCCACCGAGCCGGTGCAACGAACGGCGATCGGGCGGCGCTGCGGTTGCGAGGCAAAGCCGCCCCCATGGATAGCCATGTTCTTCTCTCTCAGCTCGTTTGCGGCGGGGTGACATTCACACGACGAGCGTGAGCGAAACGTGATTCCCGTTTCTTCGGCGGTCGCATCGGTCGACCGGACGTGCCATCTGATACTCGCAGCCATTGCGAGGTCACCATGCAGGCTCTCGAGGCCGAACGGCCAAGCGCCACGATCGCCGGCGATCCCGACGCGCGGATCCTGCTGGATTTGCTGGGCTGGAGTGGGATGCCTCACGCCGACCTGGCGGCACGGCGCGACCGCGACCGCCTGCTGGCCGCCGCATCGCATTTCGAGTCCCTCTTCAGGCTCGACGCCCCGGACGCACCGGGTCTTGCGGTGTTCGGCGCACGTGTGCGGCCGCGACACGGCGGGCCGGAGGCGGGCGTCTGCGGTGTCGGTCTGACCGAAGCCGCGGCGTTCTCGGGCTGCGTCGGCGAGGGCGTCGAATACCTCTCGCAGTTCCCGTCCGGCCAGGTGGCGGTCGTCGAGACGAGCCGCGAGGCGCAGATGCGGCTGCCGGGGGGTGCCCACGCCATCCGGCTCACGCATCGGCTCGAACCGTCGGCCTGTCTGTGGTGGGTTGACGGCTGCCATCTCGCCACCTCTCGACCGGTGCCCGTGCCGGCGGACCTGTGCTTGCGGCGCGAGGGGGCCGCGCCGCCACCGTATCCGCTGAGCCTCGGATGTGCCGCCGGCCCGACACTCGCGGCGGCGGCGCTGCATGGCGCGCTCGAGACGATCGAGCGCGACGCCGCCTGCCTGTGGTGGCGCGGCGGGATGCCGCCCCGGGCGATCCCGCACGACGATCCCGCGGGGCACGCGGCCGCCGATACTCTGAGCCGGCTTCGCCAGGGTGCCAGCGCTCGGTCCACCTGGCTCCTCGACATCACCTCGGATCTGAACATTCCTTGCGTGGTCGCGGTGTCCTGCCGTCCAGACGGTGCCGGCGTCGCGTTCGGAGTGGCCGCGCGCATGACCCGGTCCGCGGCGGCGCGGGCGGCGGTGCTCGAGCTCTGCCAGATGGAACTCGCGGCCCGCCTCGCGACGCACAAGCGCGCCCATCTCGGCGTGGCCTCACTCGGGCCTGCGGACCGGGCGCACCTGCGCCGATCCGAGGAACTCGACGGCCATCGCTGCCCCCTGCTGCGTCCCGTCGCACCGGCCGCGATGGGTGACGAGACCGAGACCCACCCTGAACGCGCGCTGCGGATCATCGTCGAACGGCTCGCCGACCGCCGCCTCGACCTCTACGCGGTCGACCTGACCCAGCCGAGCTTCGGCATCCCCGTGGTCCAGGTGATCTGCCCTGGATTGGAGGTGACGCCGTCGACCCTTATCGGCCCCAGGCTCCGTGCCGCCATCGACCTGACCGGCGGCGGGCAGGCGCACACGAACGGCGTTGGGTTATTTTGAAGAAGCACTCTCGGCGCGCGCCGCGACGACCTCGTCTCCCCCCGCAAATTCCAGACGTCTGCGCGCAAGATGGCTCCTGACATGCAGATATCGGCGAAACCCCTACCCGAGCGTCCACAGTCGCCCACTCGACAACGCCGGTTGACGCCCCCCGTGTTGGCCCCGCCCCGCCCCTGCGCTACACCTCGGCGCTTGTCCGGAGGCCCGTCTTGAACGCACCTATCCCTCGCCCCAACACCCTGCGTCAGGGCCCCGACGAGCGAGGCCGGTTCGGCACGTTCGGCGGGCGGTTCGTGGCGGAGACGCTCATGCCGCTGGTGCTGGAGGTCGAGGCCGCCTACCGCGCCGCCCAGGCCGACCCCGCCTTCCAGCCCGAACTCGACCGATATCTGAAGGACTACGTCGGCCGGCCCAGCCCGCTGTGGTTCGCCGAGCGGCTGACCCGCGAACTCGGGGGCGCGAAGGTCTACTTCAAGCGCGACGAGCTGAACCATACCGGCGCGCACAAGATCAACTCCTGCATGGGCCAGATCCTGCTCGCCCGCCGCATGAACAAGACCCGCATCATCGCCGAGACCGGGGCCGGTCAGCACGGGGTCGCCACCGCCACCGTCTGCGCGCTGTTCGGCCTGCCGTGCACGATCTTCATGGGCGCCACCGACGTCGAGCGGCAGAAGCCCAACGTGTTCCGCATGAAGCTTCTGGGTGCCGAGGTCCGCGCGGTCACCGCCGGGGCTGGCACGCTCAAGGACGCGATGAACGAGGCGCTGCGCTATTGGGTCGCCAACGTGTCGGACACTTACTACCTGATCGGCACCGTCGCCGGCCCGCACCCGTACCCCATGATGGTCCGAGATTTCCAAAGCGTCATCGGCGAGGAAGCCAAAGCCCAGCTCCACGAGGCGGAAGGCCGGCTGCCCGACGTGGCGGTCGCCTGCATCGGTGGCGGCTCCAACGCGATGGGCCTGTTCCACCCGTTCCTCGACGATGCCTCGGTGCGGCTGATCGGGGTCGAGGCGGCGGGCCACGGGCTCGACAGCGGCAAGACCGCGGCCAGCCTCTCGCGCGGCCGCCCTGGCGTGCTGCATGGCAACCGCACCTATTTGCTGCAGGACGACGACGGCCAGATCACCGAGGCGCATTCCATTTCCGCGGGCCTGGACTACCCCGGCATCGGTCCGGAGCACTCCTGGCTGCACGACATTTCTCGCGTCGAATACGTCTCGGCGACCGACGACGAGGCGCTTTCCGCGTTCCAGCTCTGCACCCGCACCGAGGGAATCATTCCGGCGCTGGAGCCGGCACACGCGATCGCCCATGTGGCGAAGATCGCGCCCGCCATGCCGGCCGGCGCGATCATCCTGATGAATCTGTGCGGCCGCGGCGACAAGGACATTTTCACCGTGGCCGAGGCGCTCGGGGTGACGTTGTGAGCCGTATCGCCGCCCGCTTCGCCACTCTTCGCCACGAAGGACGCGGCGCGCTGATCCCGTTCCTCGAAGCGTACGACCCGGATCTCGCCACCTCGGCCGCACTCTTGGCCGGCATGGCGGACGCCGGGGCGGACCTGATCGAAATCGGGATGCCGTTCACCGATCCGATGGCCGACGGGCCGATCATCCAGGCGGCCGGACAGCGCGGCCTCGCCGCCGGTGCCACGCTGGCCGGCACGCTCGCCATGGTCGCGACGTTTCGCGAACTCGATCGCGACACCCCGATCGTGCTGATGGGCTACCTCAACCCCGTCTCCTCCTATGGGGAAGAAAGATTCTGCGCCGACGCGGCGGCCGCCGGCGTGGACGGGCTGATCGTCGTGGACCTCCCCAGCGAGGAAGCCGACCTGCTGCTGCCCCACGCCGGCGCGCACGGCCTCGACGTGATCCGCCTGGTGGCCCCCACCACCGACGACACGCGGTTGCCAAAGGTGCTGAACGGCAGCTCCGGCTTCGTCTATTACGTCTCCATCACCGGCATCACCGGCACGCGCAGCGCCAGTTTCGCCGACTTGCGCGCCGCCATCCCGCGCGTGCGCGCCGCCACCGCCCTGCCGATCGCCATCGGTTTCGGCGTGCGCAGCCCGGCCCAGGCGGCAGAGGCGGTGCAGCTCGCCGATGCCGCCGTCGTCGCCTCGGCACTGATCGAAACGCTCGCCGGCACCCTGGATCGCGGCCGCGCCACGGCGGCGACGGTTCCCGCGGTCCTCGCCCAGGTTCGCGCGCTGGCCGACGCGGTCCGCCACGCCCGCGTCCCGGCCTGAGGACCTCCGCATGAGCTGGATCACCGAATATGTGCGCCCGCGCATCCGCACCCTGCTGGGCCGCCGCGACGTCCCCGAGAATCTCTGGGTGCAGTGCCCGTCGTGCCAGCAGATGCTGTTCCACACCGAACTGGAACGAAACCGCAAGGTCTGCACCCATTGCGGCTTCCATCTCCGCCCGAAGGTCGCCGAGCGCCTGGCCTGGACGTTCGACGAGGCCGCCCACACCCGCATCGAACTCGGCAAGGTGCCGGTCGACCCGCTACGCTTCCGCGACAGCCAGAAATACACCGACCGGCTCAAGACCTATCGCGACAAGACGCACGCCGACGACGCCATCACCGTCGCGCACGGAATGATCGGCGGCCACAAGGCGGTCGTCGCGATCATGGATTTTGACTTCATGGCCGGCTCGATGGGCGCCGCCGTCGGCGAGGGCCTGGTCGCGGCCGCCAAGCTCGCCGTTCTGCAAGAGGCGCCGCTGATCGTCTTCACCGCCTCGGGCGGGGCGCGGATGCAGGAGGGTGCCATCAGCCTCATGCAGATGCCGCGCTCGATCATCGCCGCACGCATGGTCAAGCAGGCGAACCTGCCTTTCGTCACCGTGCTGTGCGATCCCACGACCGGCGGTGTCACCGCGAGCTTCGCGATGCTGGGCGACATCCAGATCGCGGAGCCCGGCGCGCTGATCGGCTTCGCGGGGGCCCGCGTCATCGAACAGACGGTGCGCGAGAAATTGCCGGAGGGATTCCAGCGCGCCGAATATTTGCATGAGCACGGCATCCTCGACCTCGTGGTCAAGCGGACCGAGCTGGCGGCCACGCTCGCGCGCATCATCGACATCCTGATCGCGCGCGACCCGAAGCCGATCGTCGATCCGCTGCCGGCAGAGCCGGAACTTGCCGAAGTCGAACCGACCTAGGTCCCGATGAACGACATGCCGCCGGGCGGCCGGTTCGACAGCCTGGTCGCCCGGCTGCACGGGCTGCATCCGCGCCTCATCGACCTCACGCTCGATCGGTTGCGGGCGCTGTTGGCCCGGCTCGATCATCCCGAGCGCCGGCTGCCGCCGGTCGTCCACGTCGCCGGCACCAACGGCAAGGGCAGCACCTGCGCGTTCCTGCGCGCCATGGCCGAGGCGTCCGGCATGACCGCGCATGTGTTCACCTCGCCGCATCTGGTGTCGTTCAACGAACGCATCCGCATTGCCGGCGAACTGGTCACCGAGGACGCGCTGGCCGCCACGCTGGAGGCGATCGAAACGGTCAACGACGGCGCGCCGATCACCGTGTTCGAGTTGATGACCGCGGCGACCTTCGTCCTGTTCGCCGGCACGCCGGCCGATCTGTGCGTGCTGGAGGTCGGGCTGGGCGGCCGCGGGGATGCCACCAACGTCATCCCCCCACCGGCCGCCTGCGCCATCACATCCATTTCGATCGACCACCGGGAATTCCTCGGCGACACGATCGAACAGATCGCCGGCGAGAAGGCCGGCATCCTCAAGCCCGGCACGGTCGGCGTCACCGGATCGCAGCGGCCGGAAGTCCTCGCGGTGTTGCAGGCGAGGGCCGACGCGGTCGGCGCGCGGCTTCTGGCGCGCGACCGCGACTGGTCCATCGCGCCGGTCGTCGACGGCCTGCGCTTCGCCGATGCGTCCGGCTCGCTCGACCTCCCGCGCCCGTCGTTGCTCGGCGAGCATCAGCACGACAACGCCGGGATCGCGGTGGCCAGCCTGCGCGCGGCCTCCCTCGTGCTGCCGGACGCGGCGCTCCGGCGCGGCCTTACCACCGCGCAATGGCCCGCGCGGCTGCAACGCCTGTCGGGTGCCCTGGCCGCGACACTGCCGGAGGGTTGGCAGCTTTGGCTGGACGGCGGCCACAACGAGGGCGCGGCCTCGGTCCTGGCCAGGCACCTTTCGACATGGCGCGACCGGCCCACCGATCTCATTATTGGCATGAAACAGACAAAGGACCCGGCGAGTTTTCTCGCGCCGTTGCTGCCGCATGCGCGGACCGTCTGGGCGGTCGCCGAGCCGGGTCAGCATCTGGCCGTCGTGCCCGAGGCGATCGTGGCCGCGTCCGGCGGCCGCGCCCGGCCTGGTCCCACGGTGGCCGACGCGCTCCGCCGGATCGCGGGGTCTGGCGCGCCGCCGGGGCGGGTGCTGATCTGCGGCAGCCTATATCTGGCCGGCGTGGTACTGCGGGCCGACGCGCAAGGCGGGAGCGATCTTGGGTCGGGTGAGGCATGATCGAAAGGATCATGCCGGGGGAGATGATGATGACGACGATCACGCGCTTCGAGGCGGCCGATTTCCCTCGCTGGGCCGATCTCTGGCGGCAATATCTGGCATTCTACAAAACGGAATTGTCGGCCGCGCAATACGACCACACCTGGGGCCGGCTACATGACGGGCGCATGCACGGCTTCGCCGCCCGCGACGAACAGGGGCGGATGATCGGCCTCACGCATTATCTGTATCACGAACACGGCTGGTCGGCCGCGCCCACATGCTATCTCCAGGATCTGTTCACTGATGAGGCGGCGCGCGGTCGCGGCGTCGCCCGCGCGCTGATCGAGGCCGTGGCCGGGGCCGCGCGGATGGACGGCGCCGACAGGATGTATTGGTTGACGCACGAGACGAACGCGACCGCGCGGACGCTGTACGACAAGATCGCGGAGAATTCCGGCTTCATCGTCTATCGTTACAAGCTTTAGGTCGCGACCCGCGACTTGAGAACGCTCGCCGCCTTTCTGCTCGCCTTCCCGGCGCTGTTCTCCATCGTGAACCCGTTCGCCATCGCCTTCATCTTCGAGGCGATGGTCCGCGACCTCACCCGTGCGGAGCGGGTTCTCATCGCCGGCCGGGTCGCGGTCTACTCAACCAGCATCATGCTCGGCGCGCTGTGGTTCGGCGCGGCCATCCTGAATTTTTTCGGCGTGTCGATCGAGGCGCTGCGCGTCGCCGGCGGTATCGTCATCATTTCCACTGCTCTCGAACTCCTGCTGCAGCCGGAGCGCAAGGAGAGCCGCAAGCAGGAGCAGGCGAGCGACACCGACCGTGCGGTCATGGACCGCGCGTTCTTTCCGCTCACGATGCCGCTGACCACCGGGCCGGGCACCATCTCGGTGGCCATCGCCCTGGGCGCGGAGCGCCCCGGCCCGTGGGCGAACCGGCTGCTGTTCTATGGCGGCGTGAGCCTTGCCGCCCTGCTGATGGGGCTGCTGATTTGGGCCACGTATTGGTCGGCCGACCGGCTCGCGAGGCTTTTGTCGGTCTCCGCCCAACGTATCATCTCACGCTTGTCGGCCTTCCTGTTGTTGTGCGTCGGCGTGCAGATCATGATCAACGGGGTGGGCGGCGTGGCGCTGGTGATCGACGCGCTGCTGCGAAACAGGGAGGGGATGCCATGAAAGCGACCTGGAATGGAGCCACGATCGCCGAGAGCGAGGACATCGTGACGGTGGAGGGCAACGCCTACTTCCCCGCCGCCGCGCTGCGCCGCGATCTCGTGCAGGAGTCGACGCATACCAGTGTCTGCCCGTGGAAGGGCACGGCGCACTATTACTCGCTGGCGGTCGACGGGAAGACCAACGCGGACGCGGTGTGGTACTACCCCGACCCCAAACCGGCCGCCGCGGAGATCCGCGACCGCGTGGCGTTCTGGAAGGGTGTTCGGGTCATCCCCTGACGCGGTATGTCCCGGTCTCGCTGAAGCGAGGCAACTGATCGTTCTGTCCACATGCCACCTTGGTCGGCCCAGGCGTCGATCAGGACGGCCGCCCAAGGACGCGCAAGCACGGGCTACGGCCGACAACCCACGCCTGTCATGTCGTTGCAAGCGCGAACGGCGCGAATCCTCGGCATTCGCCGAGGAAGGGGTAGGAAGCCATCGCAAGATCGGCTGGTGGTGCAAGGAGATTTCATGAGCGACGATGGGCGTTTTGCGGGCCGGGTGGCGGTGGTCACCGGCGGTGTCTCCGGGATTGGCGCGGCGGTGGCCGCCCGCCTCGCG
This sequence comes from Acetobacteraceae bacterium, assembly GCA_965246915.1. Classification (GTDB taxonomy): domain Bacteria; phylum Pseudomonadota; class Alphaproteobacteria; order Acetobacterales; family Acetobacteraceae; genus CAVRQM01. The sequence continues at coordinate 143,722 of CBDFGB010000029.1, read as the reverse complement.
CGGGAGGGGGCGAAGGTCGCGATCTGGGACGCCGACGCGGTGGGGCTCGCGAAAGCCGATGCCGCGCATCGCGATGCGCTGGATCTGGCCGACGCCGACGCGGTGCAGGCGGCGGCCGACGCGACCGTGGCGGCACTCGGGGGGCTGGACATCCTGGTCGCCAGCGCCGGCATCACCGGGCCGAACACCACGACCTGGGAGTATCCGGTCGATGCGTGGCGGCGCGTGATGGACGTCAACGTCAACGGCATCTTCTACTGCAATCGCGCCGTCGTGCCGCACATGCTGCGCGGCGGCTATGGCCGGATCGTCAACATCGCCTCGATCGCCGGCAAGGAGGGCAATCCCAACGCCCCCGCCTACTCCGCCAGCAAGGCGGCGGTCATCGGCCTGACCAAGTCGATCGGCAAGGAACTGGCCAAGACCGAGATCCGGGTGAACTGCGTCACCCCGGCCGCGGTCCGCACGCCGATCTTCGACCAAATGACGCAGCAGCATATCGACTTCATGCTGAGCAAGATCCCGATCGGTCGCTTCGGCACGGTGGATGAGATCGCGAGCCTGATCTGCTGGCTGGCCTCTCCCGAGGCGTCGTTCAGCACCGGGGCGGTGTTCGACTGTTCCGGGGGACGGGCGACCTACTGAGGGGCTCTCGGAGCGGCGCGACCCTCACCCTCCCCCGTTGCGCGCGGGCCGCGCTCGGGCGGAAGGGCAAGGGGTGAAGGTCCGGGAGTTCTCGGTGCGTGATATACCCATCGTCAGATTCTTCTTTGCAACCCATGCTCTCCGTGTCATATACCCACTCGTGACCGTTACACTCACCTCCATCGAGCCTCCCCCCGACCTCACGGCACGATTCGCCCTCATCATCGAAGGACTGATGCAGGACGTCGCCGCCGCTGCGGTCGGACGATGGGGCCTCGCGCCACTGGTCCTCTGGCTGATCCGACCCTACCTCCGCCACTTGGTGAAACAATTTGGCGCTGTGGTGGCGCAATCCAAGAAGCCCGGTTTGGCTCAACCCGACACCACCCGGCCCGCGCCCCTACCGGATTTTGCGTCACCTCTGCCCGCCGCCAGGCGTTCCGGACGACCCGGACTTGGCCGCGCCGCGGCGGCCTACGGTCCTAGGGCCTTCCAGGCCGCTCCCGCAGACACTGCCCCACCGCCGCCTTCCACGCAGGCGTCGGTGGGGCGCACAAGATTGACCTTGGTGCTAGCCCGACCTAGGGGCCGTCGCCAACCCTGGCATCGCGCCGGGGACCGGCCTGCTTCCCGGCCGAGAACCTTTTCGCCCACTGGCTGGAAGCGCTCACCTCCGCACGTCCATATTGTTGCAATGTCGAAATGAAAAACATGCGTGGTCGTGAACGGCGCTCGAAATCCGGATGCCGCGGGACGCTGGACCCCAACCCGGTCGGTCTCAATTGCAGCGCAATCCACACGGGGAGGGCGATCGCATTTGAGACGCCGATATTCCGATAAACGCGCAGTGGCCGGGGCTTGACGTGGCCACCTCGGCCATGACCGCATCAGAGCGGACTCACCGGAGCACGTCCGCCCTGCCCCCTATGCAGGGCCGGCCAGGCTGAATGTGACCCTCGCCGTCACATCGCGGCGGCGATCCAGTCCCGCAGCGCGCTCTTGGGAGCCGCGCCGACCTTGGTGCTGACCGGCTTGCCATCCTTGAACATCACCAGCGTCGGAATGCCACGGACGTTGTAGTCGTTCGGAGTCTTGGGATTGTGGTCGATGTTGACCTTGGCGATCGTCAGACGGCCGGCATACTCGCCGGCGATCTCCTCCAACGCGGGCGCGATCGCCTTGCAGGGACCGCACCACTCCGCCCAGAAATCGACCAGCACAGGACCTTGCGCCTCCAGCACATCGCTCGCGAAGGTCGCGTCGCTGACCGGCTTGGTGTTCTCGCTCATGTACATGGTCTCCGATGAAACGTTGATGACGGATCTGGGCGACCCGTAACGGCGATCAAGCCACCGGTCCCGCGCCGGGCGCAAACCGGTCCAGCAACGCGGGCGGCACGTCCATGACGACGGGCCCCACCGTCCAGACCAGCACGCAGCGAATGAGCCGCCCCGGATAGACTGCGGCCACCACGGCTCGATACGCCGCCATCTGCCGCAAGTAAGCGACCGGTGTGCGTGCCACCGCATCCGGCGGACGGCGATTGGTCTTGTAGTCGACGACCAGCACGACATCCGGCCGCACGGCCAGCCGGTCGACCAGCCCGCCCACCACCTGCCCCGCGACGAGCCCGGTCAAAGGGACCTCGGCGCGGCTGCCTGGACCGAAGGCCTCGGCCAGCGCCGGGTTGGCCAGCACCGCCAGCAATTCGGAGAGCGTCGCCTCTTGTTCGGCCTCAGGCAGACCGGCACGCGCCAGGAATCGTCGCGCGGCGTCGATCCGGGCCGCCTGCGGCAAATCGGGAAGGTGTTGCAGCAATCCATGCAGCAGCCGCCCGCGCTCGAACCGCGCGGTCCGCGCCAGCGGCGAGGCGGAGGCCGGCACGACGCCCAGTTCGACCCCGGCCGGACGGCTCGGGGCCAGCCGCAGCGGCGAGGAGTCCGAATTGGGCGGCGGCGCGGGCCGCCAATCCGGAGCCGTGCCAGCCCAGATCGGGAGCGCCATCGTGCGCTCGGTCGTGACTCGCGCGTCGGGTCGGTCGGGATCCGCCGTCTGCGGCGACGAGTGCCGCAGCAGCGTCCCCGTCGTCGTCTCGACCCGCTCGGATTCGAGCGCGAGAAACCCGCGCGCGACGACGCGATACCAGCACTCCTCCCGAAGCTTGTGGTGCGTCTCGTAGCCACAGACGATCAGGCGATCCTCGGCCCGTGTCAGCGCGACATACAGAAGGCGGTTGTGCTCCTCCGCCGCCCGAATGCCCGCGGCCTCGCGGAGCGCCTCGACCGCGCGGCTGCGCCACTCGTCGCCCGGCGCCCAGATCGGCACCTCCGCCCCGGCCTGCCCGGCCCACAACAGGGAATCATGCGCTGGGGGCACCGCCGTGGTGTCCGGCAGGATGACGATGGGTGCCTGTAGCCCTTTCGCCCCATGCACAGTCATCAGCCGCACCAGACCGCCCGCGGCCTCGGGCTGACGTTTGACCTCGGCGGCCGACCGCCGAAGCCAATGGACGAACCCCTGCAGCGAGGGTGGATGGTCGTGCCCATAGGCATGCGCCGCGGCGAGCAGTTCGTCGATCGGCTCGGCCGCCTCGGGCCCCAGTCGCGCCAGCAGTTTCGCGCGGCCCCGCAGCGGTCCGAGGGCCTCCGACAGCAGCGCGTGCGGGCTGCTGAAATCGACGCGGGCGAACAGCGCGGACAGCATGCTCCACGCCTCGGCCCAGCGCGGACGCTCCGCGGCGCGACGGCGCAATTCGTCCCAAAGCGATCCGTCCCGCCGTGGCGCGAGGGCGATAAGGTCGTCGTCATCGAGGCCGCCCAGTGGACTGGTCAGCACGCAGGCGACGGCCAGATCGTCGCGCGGCAGCAGCAGCGCGTCGCACAGGGCCAGCAGGTCGGCCACCGCCGCCTGCGTCGTCAGCGTCATGCGATCGAGACCGGCGACCGGCACGCCCTTGTGCTTCAGCGCCCGCACGATCGCCCGCACCAGATCGTCGCGGCGGCGCACCAGCACCAGGACGTCGCCCGGTCGGGCCGCGCGGCCACGACTCGGCAGTTCCACGCCGCCGGAGACCGCGCCAAGAATCCAGTCCGCGACGGACTCCGCCAGGCGCTGCGGCGCGCCTTTGGCGCTCTCGCGACGATGCGGCGCATCCCAGACGGGCGGCGGCGTCTTCGGTAAACGCGGCTCCAGCGGCCACAACTCGACCGATCCCGCCTGCCCGACCCGGTCGGACTCGTGGCGCAGCACGCCATGCTCGACGACGCCCTTGGCGGCCAGCGGATCGGCGAACACAGCGTCGACCATTGCCAGCACTGGCACGGTCGAACGGAACGAGACGTCGAGTCCCACGTCGCGCCAATGCTGCCCGGCCCCCACGGCCAGTCCACGCAGGCGCTCCCGCCAAAGATCGAAGGCGGCCGGCTCAGCGCCCTGGAATGAGAAAATCGACTGCTTCCGGTCGCCCACCGCGAACACGGTGCGCGTCGTGTCGCGCGCGCCCTCGCCAGAGAAGAACTCCCGGACCAGCGCCCCGGCGATCGCCCATTGCGCGGGCGATGTGTCCTGCACCTCGTCGAGCAGCAGATGGTCGAGCCCACCGTCCAGCTTGTGCAAGACCCAGGCCGCCCCGGGATCGGCGAGCAGTCCCGTCGTGCCGTCGATCAGGTCGCCGTAGTCCAGCCGCGCTGTCCCCGCCTTTCCGCGGGCGTACCGCTTTGCCATGGGCAAAGCGAGAGCCAGCAAGGCCGCGGATAGCCGCGCCGCCCGCCACGCTTTCTGGCTCTCCAACACCGCCAGTACGCGGCCAAGTTCCTCGCCCATGGCGCTGCCGACATCCGGCCTGTCCTTCAGCAGTTTCGGCCCGGTCAGGGTTGATAGCGCCCGTGCCTCGCCTTCCTCGGTGAGAAACGTCCTGGCGTATCTCGCCCAGTTGGACCGTCGCCGCGCCGGTGGTTCGGCGAGAAAGTCGAGGCGCGTCAAAGCGTCAGCGACCGCCTTCTTGGCCGTGCTGCGCGCCGCGATCGTTCGCAGGGCGGCGACCAGCTCCGCCTCGTCCACCTGGGCGACCGCCTCATCGAGAATGGCCGCCTCGTCGCGCGTCGCGCCGAGCGCCTCGCGAATGGCACCCGCCACCTCGAAGGAATCGCGTCGGAGCAGAGCACCGAGCCGGTCCCGGTCATCGGCGAGCGTACGCGCCAGCTTGAAGAACGCCCCGAGATCGACCGTGCCTGCGACCAGCGCGATCGCGTCCCGTTCCGCCATCCGCCGCGCTGACGGGGTAGTCCCGACATCGACGTCCGAAAGGACCGTCTCCTGCGCGTCCTGCAACGCGGCGGTCGCGTCGGCGTCGGCAAGGAGCCGAAAATGTGGCGAGACATCGGCCTCGAGCGGAAACCGGCGCAGCAGCGACTGACAGAACGCATGGATCGTCTCGATCCGCATGCCGCCCGGCAGGTCGAGCACGCGCGCGAACAATTCCCGTGCCCGGCCCCGCTCGGCCGCCGTGCCCGCCAGGCCCAGGCGACCCAGCGCCTCGGACAGCTCGGCGTCGCTGCCGGTCGCGAATGTCGCGAGCGCGGCGCGCAGCCGCAGCGCCATCTCGGCCGCCGCCGCCTTGGTGTAGGTGAGGCACAGAATGCGCCTGGGATCGGCGCCCTCCAGCAGCAGGCGCAACAGCCGGTCGGTCAGCAGCTTGGTCTTGCCCGAGCCCGCGGACGCGCTGACGAAGGCGGAGACACGCGGGTCCGCCGCCTCCCGCTGGCCGTCGGTGGCACGGCTCCGGGCCGAAGGCACGTCCATCACTCGCCCTCGCCGTCGTCCGCCGCCGCCAGCTCCAGGGCGCGCGCGAGTTGCGCATAGTGGGGAAAGCGCGCGATGCGACCCGGATGCGGGCAATGCGGATAGGCCCGGTCGGGATGGGCAAACCCCTCGAGCAGAGCCGTCACCCGCTCGGTCGCCTCGGCGGCGATGCCCGCGAGATCCTCGGGCTTCACCGTCCGCGTCTCGCCGGCCTTCTTGCCGCCGCTCAGCTTCCAGTAGGTCAGTTCGCCCAGCGGCGCGCGGAATTCGCCGCCGAACGCGCCCGCGTCGGCCATCGCCGCCTCGAGCGGCAGTTGCGGCGCGGTGCCGTCTCGCACCCCCTTGTGGCTGGGCACGACCCCGGTCTTGTAGTCGAGGATCGCAAGCGTCCCGTCCGCCCGCAGCTCCAGCCGATCCGCGCGCGCCTTCAGCCGGAAGCGGCCGACATCCCAGACGCCCGGACGCTCTGCCGCGAGTCTGGCGGGACCGCCGCCCTCCCGCCGTATCGTCTCCTCGGCGACGATCCAATCCGCGATCCGTATGAGGCGTGGCGCCCACCACGCGGCCAGCGCCGGCCGCAATCCCGCATCAACCGCCGCGAGTTCCATGGACTGTTGCAGACGGCGTCCCGCATCGGCCGGCCATGTCGCGCCAACCCTTTTCAGAAAGTCGTCGATCGCGGCATGCACGACGTTGCCGATGTCGAGCGCGTCGGTCTCCTGTTCGATCGGATCAAGCGGAACCAACTTGAGGATTCGGCGCGCGTAGATCGCGTACGGATCACAGATCAGCCGCTCGATCTCGCTCACGCTGTAGTCTCGCGGCCGCAGGACGGCCGACGGTGTCGGATGCGGCGCTTCGACCGGCACGCCCTTGCCGTCTGCCGGCAGATCGAGCGCCCGAGCCCAGGACACCGCCGGATGGGCCTGCACCGACATCGCGTGCCCGGCGAGCAGCGCGTCCAGCCGCGCCAGCCAGCGCGACGGCACGGCCGGCGCGCCCTCGCGCCGCACCGGGCAGGACAGGACGGCGACCGGGGCCGCGCATGCGATCGTGACGAAGTCATGCGCGGTCTGGCCGATCGCCGCATCGCCGCTCGGCAGTCCCGCGTCGCGGCGCATCTGCCGGCTCATCCACGGACCCGGGTCCGTGGCCGGCGGCCAGACCGATTCCGCAAGTCCTCCCAGCACGATCACATCGGCCGATTGCAGCCGCGCTTCGAGCAGGCCCCAGATCGACACGGCGGAATGCTCTGCCCCCTCTCGTCCCCGCAGCGCGCGCCGGGAGCGGACGACCGCGCCGTCCAGCACGGCGTCCAACAGCCCGGGCAGCACGTCGCGCGGCTGATCGGGCAGATGCGGCAGGGCGGCGAGGCAATCGGCCAGCACACTCGCCAGCGCCTCGCCCTCTTCGCCAGCCCAGAGCCGCGCATCGCCGCTCTCCGCGTCGGATGCGGCGACCGCCTCGCCGGCGCGGATCAGCGCCGTCAGCATCTCCGCGGGCGAGTAGGCGCGCGGCGGCACGATCCGGAGCAGCGGCGCGAGGCAGTCCCGTAGCCGTTCGACGAACGGGTCGCTGTCGGGATGTGCTTGGCAGGCCCGCCGCAGCCCGGTGATGCCGGGCGGCGGACGCGCACCCCGCAGCGCCGCCAGTTCCAGGTCGCGCGTCGCCTCGCGGCATGCGGCCGGCGGCATGCCAAGCGCCGCCAGCGGATGTTTCAGCAGGCCGAGCAGCGGGATCGGCGCAAGGTCGCTCGCCACCGTCTCGGCCAGCAGGCGCAGCAGCGTGGCCGGTGGCGTCGCGGCCAGACTCTCGCCTGCGCTGTCGTCGGCCACGATGCCCCAGCGCAGCAGTTCCGCCGAAACCCGCACCGCGAGCGCCCGGTCCGGCGTGACCAGTGCGGCGCGCGCGCCCGGCGTCTCGATCGCGCTCCGCAGCACGAGGGCGATCGCCGCCGCCTCCTCCTGCGAGTCGGCCGGCGTCAGACGAGACAACCCGTCGGGCACTGGCGGCGGCGCGGCCCGCCATGCGGACACCGCACGCGCCGGAAGCAATGCCGTGCCGAACAGGCGGGCCCGAGGGGACGGCTCGCCCCAGGCTTCGATCTCCTCGGCCCGGACCTCCATGGCGGCGAGGAGGCACAAAGTGCCAGCGAGCGGATGCGTCTCTTCCGGCCGGTCCACCGCGTCGACCCAGGGCAGCACCACGAGCCCGCCCGGCACATGCGCGATGACCCGCAGCAGGGCGGCCATCGCGGGTGCCCCCCCCGAAAACCCCGCCGCCCAGACCGGCTCGGCGGGCGGTGCGTGTGACCACGAGGCCGCCTGCGCCCGCAGCAGCGCCACCTGCCGTGCGGTGGGGTTCATCAATCCTTGATCGGCGAGCCAGGCCGGGAACGCCTCGGTCGCGATGGCGAGGAATTTTCGCGTGATCTCCCAATGCGCCGCATGGTCCTCGGAGACCGCACGGCGCAGCGCGGTCGGCAGGTCGACCTCTTCACGTTCCGCCTCGTCCATCAGGGCGGCGAGCTCCCGCGCGAGCGCCCAGCCGCGCTCGGCCGGGACGCCCTGGGCCGCCATCACCAGTTTCGCGAGGACCGCGCAGCGCTCGGCCTCCGGTACCGCTGGCGGCAACTCCAGAGCGCCGGCGAGCGCGAGCGGCGTCTCGTCGAGCGCGCCGAGCGCCGTGATGCGCGGCAGCAGCATCGGCCGGCCGCCGGAGACATGCAGGAACGCATCGGCCAAGGCCCGCGCCGCACGGCGGGTCGGCAGCAGAATCATCCCGGCCGCCGGATCGGCCGAATGGGTGTCGAGCCATCGTCGCGCCAGGGTGTCCAAGAATGGCAACCCGGGCGGGATTTGCGCCAGCCGCGGGGAGAGTTTCATCGCGTGCCGCTCGTGGTGCCCTCGTGCAGCTGCGCCTCGGCGTCGGCGAGGTCGGGCGGAGTCGAGAGATGGAACCACAGTCCGTCATGCACGACGGCCACCAGCCGCCCCGCCGCGATCGCCTGATCCCAGAGCCTGTTCATGCTGAAGGGCCCCTCGGGGGATCCCGCGAACAGCCTCGGTGCCAGCAATTGAATGCCGGCGTAGACATAGGGCACGATCTCCTGCTCGGCCGGCCGGCGGGCCGCGCCCCATGGGTCGATCGCGAAATCGCCGTCGCCGACTTCGGCGTGGACCGCGCAACTCCGCTGCACCAGGAGGACCGCGTCCAGCCCGTGATCCCAGGCCTCGGCCACCCGCTCGAGCGCCGGCGTCGGCCCGTCCAGCCAGAACGCATCGCCGTTGACCACGAAGAACGGCTCCGGACCCAGATCGGACAGCGCCGCCGCGACGCTCCCACCGGTGTCGAGCAGTGCCGCCTCCTCGCGCACCACGATCTCCGGCGGCGGCGTCCTAGCGGCGAGGTGGGAAGCCACTCGCTCGGCCCGCCAATGGGCGTTGACGACGACCCGCTCCACGCCGCATGCGGCCAGCCGGTCGAGCGCGTGGTCCAGCAACGGCTTGCCGCCCAGCGGCAGCAAAGGCTTGGCCAGCGATTCCGTCAGCGGCCGCATTCGCGTCCCGAGGCCGGCGGCCAGTATCATCGCGGCGCGCGGCGTCATGCGAGAAGCGCCGGGAGACGATCCGGCCAGCCGGCGAATGTGACGCGCCGCGTCTCGTCGGCCGTGACGGCTAGGTCGATCGCCAGAGCCCCCACCGGCCGTAACGCTCCAAGCCGCTCGGGCCACTCGACCAGAACGATGTCGCGCACGGAGTCCTCCCAACCCAGTTCGATCAGCCCCTCAGGCCCGGACAGACGCCAGAGATCGTAGTGATGCGCGACCTCGCCTCCGGGAAGATCGTAGCTCTGAACGAGCGTGAAGGTCGGGCTCGGCACGTCGAGTGCCGTATCGCCCGTGGCCGCCCGGAGCAATGCGCGCACCAACGTCGTCTTGCCGGCGCCGATCTCTCCGGTCAGCAGGACCGCATCGCCCCGCCGCAGCAGCCGCGCCAGTCCCGCGCCGACCGCCTGCGTCGCGACTTCGCTGGACAGATCCAGGACTGCCATGCATTCCGGGTCTGAGGACAGCGCCATCCGGGCGGGGTAGCATGCGGCCATGAGCCACGACAACGGTTTCCATTCCGTCATCGACATCGACGCGGCGATCATCGGCGCGGGTCCGGTCGGCCTGTTCGCGGCGTTCGAGTTGGGAATGCTGCGGCTGTCCTCGGTGCTGATCGACGCGCTCGCCGAGGTCGGCGGCCAATGCACCGCGCTGTATCCGGAAAAGCCGATCTTCGACATCCCGGCGCATCCGACGATCGCCGCCGGCGACCTGGTCGGACGGCTCGAGGAGCAGATCGCGCCGTTCGCCGTGCCGCGCTTGCTGGGTCGCCGGGTTGACCGGCTGGAGGGCGAGGCGGGCGCCTTCACGCTGGTCACCGATCGCGGCGACATTGTACGCACGAAGGCGGTGGTGATCGCGGCCGGTGCCGGCGCGTTCGGCCCGAACCGCCCGCCGCTCGCCGGCCTGGAGGCGTTCGAGGCGAGCGGCGCGGTGCGCTATTGCGTTCGGCGACGCGATGAGTTGCGCGGCAAGCGCGTGGTCATCGCGGGCGGCGGCGACTCGGCCGTCGACTGGGCGCTGGCGCTGCGCGGCGTCGCGAAATCCATCGCAGTGGTGCATCGACGCGAAAAGTTCCGCGCCGCGCCCGAGACCACAGCGCAACTTTCGGCCGCGGCCGCTGCGGGGGACGTCGAAATGATCGTGCCCTATCAGCTCGCCGGCCTCGAGGGTGAGACCGGCAAGCTCGAGTCGGTGCGAGTGGCGGACCTCGACGGCACCGCGCGGGATCTCCCGGCGGACGTGCTTCTGGCGTTCTTCGGGTTGTCGATGGATTTAGGCCCGATCGCCGCTTGGGGCCTCGATCTGGAACGCCACCACGTCGCGGTCACACCGGCCACCTGCGAGACGAACGTGCCGGGCGTGTTTGCGATCGGCGACGTCGCGACCTATCCGGGCAAGTTGAAATTGATCCTCCAGGGCTTCTCGGAGGCGGCCATGGCGGCGCACGCCATCCACCCACTCGCCCGGCCGGGTGCCGCACTGCATTTCGAATACTCCACCACGAGCGGCGTGCCGGCCGGGGCGTGAGTGCCGCCCCGCGACAACCAAACATCTTGATCCTGATGGCGGACCAGCTCGCCCCGCGTGTGCTGGGCTGCCATGGCGGACCGGCGCGCACGCCGACGATCGACGCGCTGGCGGCCCGGGGCATCGTGTTCGACGACGCCTGGTGCAACAGCCCGCTCTGCACCCCGTCGCGCACGGCGATGATGACGGGACTGCTGCCATCGCGCACCGGAGCATTCGACAACGCCGCCGACTTCCCGGCCAGCATCCCGACCTTTGCGCATCATCTGCGCGCGAGCGGCTACCGAACCGTGCTGTCGGGGAAAATGCATTTCGTCGGGCCGGATCAGTTGCACGGGTTCGAGGAGCGACTGACCACCGATATCTATCCGGCCGCCCTCGGCTGGACGCCCGACTGGTCGCGACCCGATGAGCGACCGGAATGGTATCACACGATGGACAGCGTGACCCAGGCCGGTCCTTGCGTGCGCACCAACCAGATCGACTTCGACGAGGAAGCCGTCTTCGCGGCGCGCCGCCACCTGTTCGACATCACGCGCGGCAATGATGCGCGACCCTTCTGCATGGTCGTCTCGCTCAGCCATCCGCACGACCCGTTCACCATTCCGGAACCATGGTGGACCCGGCATTCCGACGCCGATGTGCCGGCCGTCGCGTCGCCGACCGTGTCCGTTGATCCGCATTCGCGACGACTGGCGCATGTCATCGGACTCGGCCAGCGAACGCCGGCGGCGGATCAGGTGCATCGCGCCCGCCGCGCATATCTGGGCGCGGTTTCGTTCGTCGACGATCAGTTCGCCGATATCTTGGAGACGTTGCGCGCCGCACGACTCGACGACGACACGGTGGTCGTCGTGACGTCCGACCACGGCGAGTTCCTCGGTGAGCACGGGCTCTGGTTCAAGATGTCCTTCCGACCCGAGGCGGCACGGGTGCCGCTGATCGTGCATGCGCCACGACGTTTCGCGCCGCGGCGCGTCGCGGATGCGGTCTCGCTGGTCGATCTGCTTCCGACATTGAGGGCACTGGCCGGCGACGAGACGGAGCTGCCAGGGCCGATCGACGGTCGCAGCCTCGTGCCGCATCTGTCCGGCACCGGCGGCCATGACGAGGTGTTCGGGGAATATTTCGCCGAAGGGGTCGTGGCGCCCATGGTCATGGTCCGGCGTGGCGGCCGGTCGCTGGTGATTTGCGCGGGCGATGCCGACCAGGGCGACGCGTCGCTGCGTCCCGACACGGCGCGCTGGGATCTTCCCCGCATCCGTGAAGCGGTCTTGACCAGTCAGCGTCGTCGAACGTTTGCCGCCGCCGCCCTGCGCCATGGGGCGCGTACTTCGTGGGATTGGCAGCCGCCGCGCGACGCGTCGCGCAGCTACGTGCGCGAACACCTGGACCTCAACGACATCGAAGCGATGGCGCGGTTTCCAAAACTCTAGCGGTCGCCAGCCGAGCCCTCACCCTGACGCGATGAGGGCCGCGCCAGGAAGATCGGGATTTCGACAGAGCGCAACCGCAACGGCGGCAATGCCTCGACGTCCGCGAACATCCCTCGCAAACCTTCGGCCGTCACCCGCGGCCCGATCACCAGCAGTTCGCTCGCTTCCGGGAGCCCCGGCAAGAACAGATACTGCCGCGCGTCGGCGTTGAGAACGACCACCTGGGCGTCGCGAGCGAGCCCATAGCCGAGCTTGCCAGCATCGGCCCAGTTGGTCGCCGCAAACACCGTGTTCGGCCGGTGCAGCAACCCGCGCGTCTCGAGCTGGCCGCGCAGCTCCGTCCAGTCGGTCGCCTGAAATCCCGGATCCACTCCGAACGGATCGAGCAAATTCACTCGCGCCTCGACCAGCAGCACGACACCGCCCGACAGGAGCAAGGCCGCCGCTAGGCGCGTCCCCCGCGCCATCCAGTGCGAGGACCCGCGCGCCGCCCACGTCCCAAGCAGCGGGAACAGCATCAGGTATCCGGGCGCGGCCCAATGGAACAGCACATGACGCGCCCAGAACGACACCATGACGAACAGGATCACCGGGCCCGCGCCAAGGCACGAAGGCAGCCAGGTCCGCCACGCGGCGGGACCGGCCCGGAGTGCCGCGATCCAGGCGAGCATCATCGGCAGCCAGATCCAGGGGCCGACGAACAGCGCCTCGCCGCCCAGCGTGGCGAGCGGCCCGAAAGGTTGGAGTTTCGTGCTGGCCGCACGACCGCCCTGGAACGCGAACGACGCGAAATCGTGCTGGATGTTCCAGATCAGGATCGGGGCGCAGCAGGCTGCGGCGATCAGCGCCGCGACGTAGGGGTGCGGACGACGCAGCCAGACCCGGTGCGCGGGTTGCGTCAGAAGGTAGGCGAAGGCCCCGGCGAGGACGAGGACGGCCGAGTATTTCGACAGCAGCGCGAGGCCCGCGGACAGGCCGGCGAGAGACCAGGAAAGCCAGGAGGCGAGGCCCTCGCTCCCACGATCGCGTGTCGACTGGGGGGCCTGCGTTCGGAATCGGACTCGCGACTCAGCTGAGGGCGTTGCCCCCAATGCCCGAACCAGAAAGTATCCCGCCCCCAGCAACGAGAAAATCAACGGCCCGTCCGGCAGGACCCAAGTTGCGCTCGTGACCGAGAAGACTGGCGACAGGTTCAGCCCGACCGCGGCCCACATCCCCGCGCGGTCGTCGAACAGGCGTCGCGTACATGAAAACATCAGCCAGGTCGAACCGGCGAACAGCGCGATGAATGGCGCCCGCACGACGACCGCCGCCTCGCTGCCGGCCGCCATCGCGGCCAACCGGGACAGCCACCAGGACAGCGGCGGGTGGTCGAAGTAGCTGAGCTGCAACGTTCGGCCGGCGGCCACCATATAGCTCTCGTCGATACCCAGACCCGTGCCGGCAGCCAGCACAACCCGCAAAGCCGTCGTGCCCACTACGAGCCAAAGCACGACCCGAGCCGGCGACATGCTCAGAGACCCTTTGACAATTTTATTGTGCCGGCCAGTCGACGCGATTTTCTTCGCGTCCGGTGCTCACGGACACAAAGTCGTCGCTATCGCGAAATCTCAAACAGTCTCTTCGCGCGGACGGAGGTCGCCGCGCCTGACGCTGCCGATTGCCTGTTCCAGCACCCGCACGACGCTCGCATCGTCGAGGCTGCGCGAAAGCATCGAAAGGGCCGCCCCAAGCAAGGCGGACGCGATCGATACGCCATCGACATTCTGCGCGATCAGATGCTCGATGGCCTTGTCGACGACCGCGCCGGCATGATTCAGGGGCGGCGGCGGTTCGCTCATATCGCCATTTCCTCGGCGACCTTGTCGGGTTGCTCGGCCTGCATCGCCCACATCCGCGCATACAGCCCGTCGCGCGCGAGAAGCTCGGCGTGGCTGCCGCGCTCGGCGATGAAGCCGTCGTTCAGCACGATGATCTCGTCGGCGTCGACCACCGTCGATAGACGGTGAGCGATGGTCAGCGTCGTACGGTGGCGGGAGATCACGCGCAGCGCCTGCTGGATATCCTGTTCGGTATGGCTGTCGAGAGCGCTCGTCGCTTCATCCAAAATGAGGATCGGCGGGTTCTTGAGGATGGTCCGCGCGATTGCCACGCGCTGCTTCTCGCCGCCCGACAATTTCAATCCGCGCTCGCCGACCATGGTATCGTATCGGTCCGGCAGCCGCATGACGAAATCATGCACCTGCGCGGTGCGCGCCGCGTCCTCGATCTCCGCCTGCGAGGCACCCGGTCGGCCATATGCGATGTTGTATCGAATGGTGTCGTTGAACAGCACGGTGTCCTGAGGCACGACGCCCATCGCGGCCCGCACGCTGTCCTGGGTCAACGTGCGGACATCTTGCCCGTCGATGGACACCCGGCCGGCACCCACGTCGTAGAAGCGGAACAGCAGACGGCTGATCGTGCTCTTGCCGGCCCCGGTCGGCCCCACGATCGCCAGCGACCCGCCCGCCGGAATCCTGAAAGATACGCCATGCAGAATCTCGCGGTCAGGCCGATAGCCGAAGCGCACATCCTCGAACGCGATCTCGCCGCGCGGGGCGGCCAGCTTCGCCGCATCCGGCCGGTCCACCACGTCGGAGTCGACCCGCAGAAGGCTGAACATCTGCTCCATGTCCACGAGCCCCTGTTTGATCTCGCGGTAGACGAAACCCAGGAAGTTGAGCGGCTGATAGAGCTGCATCAAGTAGGTGTTCACCAGCACGAACTTGCCGACTGTCATGCTCCCGTCGCGCACGCCTTGCGCCGCCATCAGCATGACCAGGCCAAGGCCAGCCGCGATAATCACCGCCTGGCCGATGTTCAGCATGTTTAGCGTGACCTGGCTCTTGACGGCCGCCTTCTCATAGCGGGCAAGCGCGTTGTCGAAGCGGCGGGATTCGTGGCCTTCATTGCCGAAGTATTTGACGGTCTCATAGTTCAGTAGGCTGTCGACCGCCTTGCCGCGCGCCTCCGTGTCGATCTCGTTCATCGCGCGGCGGAACCGTACCCGCCAGTCCGTGAAGATCAGGGTGAACGCGATATAGATGAACACCGCGAGAAAGGTCAGCGCCGCGTACCGCCAGTCGAACAGGCTCCACAGGATCGCGGTGACGAGCAGCACCTCGAACAGCGTTGGGAGGATATTGAAGACGGCGAGCCGCAAGACACTCTCGATGCCGCCCGCGCCACGTTCGATGGCCCGAGACAACGCGCCGGTATGACGGTCGAGATGGAAGCGCAGGCTGAGCCGATGCAGATGCTCGAACGTCTCGCGGCCGACCCGGCGGACGGTGCGCTGCTGGACGGCCGCGAACACCGCGTCACGCAATTCGGCGAAGGCGGCCGAGGCAATCCGCAGCAGGGCGTAGGCCCCGATCAGCGCGACCGGGATGGCGGTGAGCGCGGCGGCACCTTTCGGGGCGAGGGCGTCGACTGCCTGCGAGTAGACGATGGGGATGTAGACGGTCGCGATCTTCGCCACGACGAGACACGCCACGGCCAGGAGCACACGGACGTGCGACGCGGTTTCGCCCTTCGGCCAGAGATACGGCAGAAGGGCCATGATGGTGCGAAGACCCGACCGCTCGGGAGCGTGGGCGGCGGCGGGCTGATCTGACATCGCCTTCATGTGGCATGGGGGTGGCCCGCTGCAAAGCCGCGGCGCACCCCCCAATTGGCCAGTCGTGAACAACGACAGGTCGGGATATGGCCGCTGACCCACGATTGTGGCGGCACGTCGCCGCGTGCAACACCGCGCGACCGCCCGGCTCGCTGATGCCGTTTCGGATCGGCGCTGCCCGGGTTGGCTGGGTCGCCGTCGGGCTCGCTCATGAACTCGCTGGGTGCCCGGGGTTTTCCGTCGAGGCCGGGAGTGTCGTACTGCGCGCCGACGCCGCTGGCGAGCTGCCGGGGGTCGCGCGCCAGCTGGCGGACGCGGGCAAATTCCGCTGGCGGGGAGAGGCGTTCGATGTCCGCCTGTCGGAGACCGCTGTGCCTTTGGCAACCATCGACCGCGGCGCCTTGCCGGCGTTCGGACTGTTGTCGCTTGGTGTGCATCTGAACGGACTGGTCAGGCGGGCGGATGGGTGGTGGCTCTGGGTGGGACGGCGTGCGCCGGACAAGGCGCTCGATCCCAACAAGCTCGACCACATCGTGGCCGGCGGCGTGCCTGCCGGGATGTCGCCCTGGGCAACGCTGCTGAAGGAAGCCGCGGAAGAGGCCTGCCTGCCCCGGGCGATGCTGCATCGGGCGCGCGAGGTCGCGCGTATTGGCTACGCCATGCAGCGCGCCGAGGGGCTGCGGCGGGACCGGCTGATCTGTTACGACGTCATCCTGCCAGATGATTTCACTCCGGTGCCGGGCGACGACGAGGTCGTGGCCTTCGAGCTATGGCCGATGGATCGCGTTGTGGCCACAGTGCGGAATACCGACGCATTCAAGTTCAACGTGAACCTCGTGCTGCTCGACTTGTTTCAGCGGCTTCATGTGTTCTGAGGAGATGAGGGTGGAAAGCGTCGTGATCGCCGGCTGCGGCCCTGGCCTGGGCGATGCGCTCGCCCGCACATTCGCGCGGGCTGGATACAAGGTAGCCATGCTGGCGCGCGACAAAGCGCGGCTGGCTCGCCAGGCGGCTGCAGACCCGGATCACCTGGTGCCGATGGTGTGCGACGTGACCCAGCCGGCGGACGTCGCCACGGCTTTCGCCCGCGCGGAATCGGATCTGGGGCCGGTGGCGGCCGCGGTGTTCAATGCCGGCGCGTATCGGCCGGGTGGCGTGCGCGACATCACGCCGGCCGATTTCGAGGCATGCTGGCGGGTCGGCGCGTTCGCCGGGTTCCTGGTTGGCCAAGCAGCCGCACGGACGATGCTGCCGCGGGCGCGCGGCACGATCCTGTTCACCGGGGCGACCGCCTCGCTGCGCGGCGGCGGCAAGTTCATGAACCTCGCGTCACCGAAATTCGCGTTGCGGGCGGTCGCGCAAAGCATGGCGCGCGAGCTGGGGCCGGAGGGGATCCATGTCGCCCATGTCATCGTCGACGGTCAGATCCGCTCCGAGCGCTACGAGCATCTGCTCGGGGAGCGTGGCCCGGACGCGCTGCTGGAGCCGCAGGCCTTAGCCGATCTGTATCTCCACCTGCACGCTCAGCCTCGTTCCGCCTGGACGCACGAGATGGACGCGCGACCGTGGTCCGAGCGGTTTTAGGCCAGAGCCGCGGTAACTACTGCAGAACGCGCGCCGCGACCGCGTCGAGTTTCGCGACGAGCGAAGGATCACGCGCTGCCGGTGCGGTGATGAGCGCGTGATCGAGTGCTCGTTCGCATCCGGCCGGACACAGGCCGCGCGGGGCACCGACCACGGGGACGACATGGGCGACCAGCTGGCGCGCCTTGTCCGCATTCGCCAGCAGCACCTTCACGACCATATCGACGGTGACGTGGCCATGGCTGTCGTGCCAGCAGTCGTAGTCGGTCACCATCGCGACGGTCGCGTAGTTGATTTCCGCCTCGCGAGCGAGTTTCGCCTCTGGCATGTTCGTCATGCCGATCACGCTGCACCCCCAGCTCCGATACAGCAGGCTTTCGGCGCGCGAGGAGAATTGCGGGCCTTCCATCACGAGGTAGGTGCCGCCGCGCGTCACCGGCAGCCCAAGAGCTCGGCAGGACGTTTCGAGTGCGTCGCCCAGGCGCGAACAGACAGGATCGGCGACCGATACATGCGCCACGCAGCCGGCCGTGAAGAAACTCTTGGCGCGGGCGAAGCTGCGGTCGATGAACTGGTCGACGACCACGAAGTGACCCGGCGGCAACTCTTCCTTGAGGCTGCCGACCGCAGAGAGTGAAATGATGTCCGTCACACCCGCCCGCTTGAGGGCGTCGATGTTGGCGCGGTATGGCACGTCGGAAGGCGCGAATCTGTGGCCGCGCCCATGCCGGGGAAGGAACACCACGCGCACCCCCCCGAGCGTCCCTTCCAGCAGCTCGTCCGATGGTTCGCCCCAGGGCGTCGCCACATGCCGCCAAGCGGTGTCTTGCAGACCTGGGATGTCGTACAGGCCCGAGCCGCCGACGAGGCCGATCACCGGCTGTATGGTATTCGTCATCTCACGCCGGCCGTTAGTGGACGTCCGCCCATACCTTACGCTTGACCGCATAGGTCACGCAGGTCAGCAGCGCCAGGAAGATCACGATCTTCACGCCGTTGCGCTTGCGGTTCTCCATCTCCGGGTTGGCAATGAAGGTCAGGAATGTCGCGACGTCATGGGACATCTGCTCGACCGTCGCCTTCGTTCCATCGGTGTAGGTGACCTGGTCATCCTGCAGCGGCTGGGGCATCGCGATTTGATGACCAGGGAACCATTTGTTGTAATAGAGCCCCTGGCCGATCTTGAGGTCTGCAGGAGGCTCTCCATAGCCATTCAGCAGGGCATGAACGTAGTCGGCACCGCCCTCCCGCGCCTTTACGATGACCGAGAAGTCGGGCGGCAGCGCGCCGTTGTTGGCCGCCCTCGCTGCCCGGTCGTTCGGGAACGGCGAACGAAAATGGTCCGACGGGAGGCCCGGGCGCTCGGCCGGTTGTCCGTCATCGCTCAGGGTCGGAACCTGCACTGACGACGCGATCACCTTCACGTCCGGGGCTGGAATGCCGATCCCCTCCAGATTGCGGTAATAGGCCAACCGCATGGAGTGGCAGTTCGAGCATACCTCCTTGTATACCTGGAAGCCGCGCTGCGCGGACGCCCGGTCGAACGTTCCGAAGATACCCGCGAAGCTCCACTCCTCGCGAGGCAACTCCGCTTCACCTTCTGCGGCCAGAGCCGGAGAAGCGAGCAGTAGCGTCAGGCCCAACGCGGCAAGACGACGCATCACGACTTCTCCATCGGCTTGGCCGTCGCGCCGGCAGGCAGCGGGCCGCCGCCGGCATGGATCACCGGCCGGCTGATGCTCTCCGGCAGCGGCAGCGTCCGCTCGACCTTGCCGAGAACCGGCAACAAGACGAGGAAATGCAGGAAATACCAGGCGGTTCCGAACTGCCCCATCGGGATCCAGATGCCCTCCGGATGGTGGGCACCGACGAACCCCAGCATGACGACGTCAGCCACGAGAACCAGCATCAACTTGCTGTAGATCGGGCGGAAACGCGCGCTCCGGACCGGGCTCGTGTCCAGCCACGGCAGGATGAACAGCACCGCGATCGCGCCAAACATCAGCATGACCCCGCCCAGCTTGGACGGGACGGACCGTAGGATCGCGTAGAACGGCAGGAAGTACCACTCCGGCACGATGCTGGCTGGTGTCTGCAGGGGGTTGGCCTGAATGTAGTTGTCCGGATGGCCGAGATAGTTCGGCGCGAAGAACACCAGCACCGCGAACACCAGAAAATACACGCACATCCCGACCGAATCCTTGATCGTGTAGTACGGGTGGAACGGCAGGGTGTCGGCCGGCCCCTTCACGTCGATGCCCAAAGGGTTGTTCGATCCGGTGACATGGAGCGCCACGACATGGAGGAACACCACGCCGGTGATCACGAAGGGGAGCAGATAGTGGAGGCTGAAAAACCGATTGAGCGTCGGGTTCTCGACGGAGAAGCCGCCCCACAACCACGTGACGATGCTGTCGCCGACCACGGGAATTGCCGAGAATAGGTTGGTGATCACGGTGGCGCCCCAATAGGACATCTGTCCCCACGGCAGCACGTAGCCCATGAAGGCGGTCGCCATCATCAACAGGAACAGAACCACGCCGATGATCCACAGCAGTTCGCGCGGCGCCTTGTAGGAGCCGTAATACATGCCGCGAAACATATGGATATACACGACGATAAAGAACATCGACGCGCCGTTGGCGTGGGCGTAGCGCAACATCCAGCCGAAGTTGACGTCGCGCATGATCCGCTCGACGCTATCGAAGGCCATGCTGGCGTGCGGCGTATAGTTCATCGCCAGGAACACGCCTGTCGCGATCATGACCATGAGGTTGATCATCGCCAAGGCGCCGAAGTTCCAGAAGTAATTGAAATTCTTCGGCGTCGGGAAGACGCCATACTCTTTCTGCATCATGGTGATCAGCGGCAGTCGCTGGTCGATCCAATTCAGCACCGGGTTGGCGACGTCGCTCTTGTGCAGTCCTAGTGCGGCCATGTGTGTGCCCTCAGCCGATCTTCACTTTGGTGTCGGAGACGAATTCGTACGGCGGCAACGGCAGGTTCAACGGCGCAGGCCCGTGCCGGACGCGGCCGGCCGCGTCATACTGGCTGCCGTGGCAAGGGCAAAAATAGCCGCCGAACTCGCCGCGCGGATCGGTCGTCTTGTTGCCGAGGGGAATGCAGCCGAGATGCGTGCAAATCCCGACCATGACGACCCAGGGGTCGTGACCCGCCTTGACACGGGCGCTGTCGGGTACGGGATCGATCAGCGCGCTCATCGGCACCGCCTGATCGGCCTTCACCTCCTCCGGCGTGCGATGTCGGACGAACACCGGTTTGCCGCGCCACTGAAACGTGACGCCTTGGCCGGCAGGGATAGCTCCGATCTCCACCTCGACCGAGGACAGAGCCAGCACGTCGGCCGACGGGTTCATGCTGTCGATCAGCGGCCAGACGATGGCACCGATCCCTATGCCGGCTGCAGAAACGCCGATCAGCTGAAGGAAGTCGCGCTTGCCGGAGTCGGCTGGTCCGTGGTCGATAGACCCTTGGGGTGCGTGCGCGGTGGCCGACATCGTCGTCTGATCCCCTCGAGACGGGTTGGAACCCGATTTTGGGGTCGGGTTCTTGGCGTATAAGGCGGCGTCTTCGCCCCTGCAACATGATCAGGGGTGGCGCTTGTCACCGCCCCTGCACCGGTAGATAGGCTGACCGCAAATGTCGCAAGCCTCGCCGCCAGCCCACATCGCGCTAAAGCAGCCAGCCCGCGACTGGTTCGAGGAGTTTCGCGACCGGGTCTGCGCGGCTTTCGAGGCCATCGAGACGGAGGCAGGCAGTGCCGCGCGGTTCTCCCGCACGGGATGGTCGCGGCCGACGGAGGACGGCAGCGACGGTGGTGGTGGTGTCATTAGCCTGATGCGCGGGACGATCTTCGAGAAGGTCGGCGTGAACGTTTCCACCGTCCAGGGCGTGTTCAGCCCGGAATTTCGGGCACAGATCCCCGGGGCGAGCGAAGATCCGCGCTTCTGGGCGAGCGGCATCAGCCTGGTCGCCCACATGGCAAGTCCGCGCGTGCCGGCCGTGCACTTCAATACCCGTATGCTGATCACGACGAAAGGCTGGTTCGGCGGCGGCGGGGATCTGACGCCCATGGTCCACGAGGCGCCCGAGGCGATCGAGGACGCGGCAACGTTCCATGCCGCGCTGCGCGCCGCCTGCGACCGGCACGACGCCGCCTACTACGACCGGTTCAAGGCATGGTGCGACCGCTACTTCTTTCTGCCGCATCGGGGCGAGCCGCGTGGGCTGGGCGGCATTTTCTTCGACCATCTGGAGGGCGACGCCGACAACACGTTTTCGTTCGTGCGGGACGTGGGCCTCGCTTTCCTCGACGCCTATCCGGCGATCGTCCGGCGACGCCTCGGCGAGCCGTGGACGGACGCTGAGCGCGACCATCAATTAGTGCGTCGCGGGCGATATGTCGAATTCAACCTGATCCATGACCGCGGCACGCTGTTCGGGCTCAAGACCGGCGGCAATGTCGAGGCCATCCTCATGAGCCTTCCGCCCGAGGCGCGGTGGCCCTGATGGCCGGTGGCGTCCCGCGCGGCGATCAGTGCGTAGGCCCAGCCTCGGATTTCACTCTGACGCCCTGGAACAGCAGCGCGACCGGAGCCGCGGCAAAGGCCAGGATCGCGCAAAACAGGAAGACGTCGCAGTACGCCAGGATCTCCGCCTGCGTCCGCAACGTAGTGTAGACCACTCCGACCGCCCGGGTCGCGGCATCGGCCTGCCCGTGGCCCATCGCCACCAGCTGCCGCGTGTGTCGCGCGACGGTCTCGACATATCCTTGATCGAATGGTGTCAGATGGGTCGCCAAGTGAGCGGTGCGGACCTGCGTTCGTTCAGTCACCAGGGCGGTGGCGAGCGATATGCCAATCGAGCCGAATACGTTTCGGAACATCGTGTTGAGTGCCGCTGCATCGGCATTCTTCTCGCGCGGCAGGGTCGAAAATGCGATCGTCTGAATCGGCACGAAGAGGAATGCGAGGCCGACCGTCTGCGTCGCACGCATCAACGCGAGCGTGCCGAAGTTGATGTCGGGCGTGAGGTGGTTCGAAAACACGAGAGAACAGCCGAGGATCACGAACCCGGCCACGATCACAAATCGCGTCTGCACATGCGGCATGATAAACCGTTGCGTCAACGGGATCACCGGCAGCAACAACAAAGCGCCGGGGGACAAAATGAAGCCTGACCATGTCGCGGTATAGCCGAGGACTGTCTGCGCCAGTTGCGGGATCACCACGGCCGACGAATACAGCACGCCAAAACAGGCGCAGGTCAGCAGGCACCCAACCGCGAAATTGCGATCCTTGAAAATCAGCAGATCGACGACGGGACGCCTGGCCACCAGCAGCCAACCGACCGCCCCGCAAATCCCGCACCCCGCGATGATCGCCGTCGAGACAATGAATGGCGAACCAAACCAATCCTCGTCCTCGCCCTTGTCCATCACGACCTGAAGCGCGCCAAGGCCGATCGCGATCAGCCCAAGGCCGATGACATCGATCGACTTGCTGCCCCGACCAGCCCAAGGCGGATCCTCGACCAGGGCGGTCACCGCGAAAAAGGCAAAAATGCCGACCGGGATGTTGATGAAGAAGATCCAGCGCCAGCTTGCGTGATCGGTAATGAGGCCCCCCAAGGTCGGCCCGAGCACGGGCGCAACCACGATTGCGACCGCGGTGACGGAAAACGCCGCACCGCGCTTGGCTGGCTCGAACGTGTCGAGGATGATGGATTGCTGCGTCGGTTGCAGGCCGCCGCCGAAGAATCCCTGCAGAAGGCGGAACAGGATGAGCTGCCAAAGTTCGGTGGCCAGACCGCACAACAAGCTGCAGACCGTGAACATCGCGATGCAAATGAGAAAATACTGCTTGCGTCCGAACACGCGGCCCAGCCACCCGCTGATCGGCAGCACGATGCCGTTGGCGACGAGATAGGCAGTCAGCGTCCATGTGCTTTCGTTGTTGGACGCGCTCATGCTGCCGGCGATGTGCGGGAGGGCCACGTTGATGATGGTGGTGTCCAGCACCTCCATGAAAGCCGCGAGCGTCACCACCATTGCGATGAGCCAGGGATTGGACTTGGGCTTCCAGGTCGGGTTCGAGTCGCTCACCTGACGCGGCTCAGTGGATCGCGACGGTCGGGACCACGGAGAGCCCGAGCGGCAACGGCAGCATCGGATCGAGCCCGCGGTCGATCACGATCTTCACAGGCACGCGCTGGACAATCTTGACGAAGTTGCCGGTCGCGTTTTCTGGCGGGAAGGCAGTGAAGCGGGCGCCGGAGCCCAACTGCACGCTGTCGACATGGCCCGAAAGCTTGAGATCGGGATAGGCGTCCACCGTCACATCGACCTTCTGCCCTGCCCGCATGCCGTCGAGCTGACTTTCCTTGAAGTTGGCCGTCACCCAAACTTCAGGGCTGACCAGGGACATGATCGAGGCACCGGCCGTCAGGTAATTGCCACGCTCGACATTGCGCTTGGTGACCCAGCCGTCCTGAGGCGCGCGAACGGTGGTGTAGGCAAGGTTGAGTTCGGCCTGGTCCAGCCGCGCCCGCTGCTGGGCGACCTCCCCCTCGAGTTGTTTCACCTGGGCGATAGCCTGCGCCACCTGTTGCTCGATTGGCTGGGCCTCTCTCACCGTAGCGGCCGCCTGCGCGACGCCCGCCGCCGCCTGACGCTGCCCGGCCGTCGCCTGATCCACGTTCTCTCGTGTCGTGGCGGCGGGCGAGACGCTCGTTTGGCGCTTATAGTCGGCCTGCGCGCGAGTCAGCGTCGCCTGCGCGGAAGCCTGCTGCGCCTCGGCCGCGGCCAGGCGCGCGGGATAGGTCACGCGGGCCAATTCCAGTCCGGCGCGCGCCGAATCAAGCCGACCCTGAGCAGCGAGCAATTGTCCCCGCACCTCGTCGCGGGCGGCCACATAGTCGCGGGGATCGATCTGCACCAGCACGTCGCCCGCCTTGACACGCTGATTGTCCCCGACGTCGAGCGAGGTCGCATAGCCGGCGACCTTGGCGGCCACGGTGATCGCGCGGCCGTCCATATAAGCGTCGTCCGTGCTCACGAGGTCCTTGTTGGCGAGCCACCACACGACGCCGCCGCCGATCGCAAAAATCGCCAGCAAAACCAGCGCGCCAATGACCCATGGCTTGCGCCGCTGCCGCGCACGCTCGGCCTCGTGCTGTTTTGCTTCGTCGCGCGCTGACCCGCTCCGTAAATCGTCCGAATGGCGCTTTTCTAGGTTCTCCGAAGGACGGGCATCGGCGCGCGACTCGGAGTGGTCATAGGGCATTTCCACGGTGCTCCGAGGCTCGATGTTCCGAACGTCCGTCCGCCTCTTTAACGCGCGACGATGGAGCGCGTTGCAGCATCATGCTGCATATGCGAAGGGGGCCGGATCGCTCCGGCCCCCTGTCTCATCGACCACTTGATCAACCCAGCGCAGTCAGCGGTTGCCGTGGCTACGGATGCTATTCGGCGCGGTCGGGTCGGACAGGCCCGAATTCTTGGCCTGTTGGTCGAGATACGTGTTCGCGCCGGCATTGGCCTGCTGCTGGCCGGCAAACTCGTCCGCCCGGACGACTGAGGAGCCGGCAACGAGAGCCGCAAGAGCCAAGGCGGTCAAAATGGAAGTGCGCATTTTCATGCCTCCGTAGGGTCCCGACGACCGATATCGCCTGAGGATTGGACGGCAGATGGTGCAGTGCCGCACGCTGCGGAACCGGCCGGGAGTGCGTGACGTAAATAAGTGTCACGCATGAATGCGGGTCCATTCTATTCGTTCGAGTTTCTTTTCACATAAGTTCCGTAGCAAGGGTCTCCGGGGTGAAGGTCTGGGTCCTAACAAGCCTCGCATAGAGGCCGTCGCGCGCCAGCAGGACCGCATGAGTGCCCTGCTCGACGGCTCGACCGGCTTCCATCACCACCACGAGGTCCGCGTCGCGAACGGTGGACAACCGATGCGCGACGACGATCGTCGTTCGACCGCGCCGCAGGACAGCCAGCGCCTGCTGCACCGCGGCCTCGCTCTCGGCGTCGAGCGCGCTGGTCGCCTCATCCAGCAACAGGATG
This sequence comes from Acetobacteraceae bacterium, assembly GCA_965246915.1. Lineage (GTDB taxonomy): Bacteria > Pseudomonadota > Alphaproteobacteria > Acetobacterales > Acetobacteraceae > CAVRQM01. The sequence goes on along the minus strand of CBDFGB010000029.1, from coordinate 118,373 downwards.
CGAGACCGCGCCAAGAGGGCGCGGGCGAGAGTCACGCGCTGGCGCTGGCCGCCCGACAGGCGCTGGCCGCCCGGGCCGACGCGGGTCGCGTAGCCTTCCGGGAGCGTCGTGATGAAGCGATGCGCCGCCGCCGCCGCGGCCGCGTCCTCGACCTCCGCGTCGGTGGCTTCGGGGCGGCCGAGGCGGATGTTGGCGGCGATCGTGTCGTCGAACAGCAGCGTGTCCTGGCCGACATAGGCGATCGCGCCGCGCAGGCTGGAGAGCGTGACGGCGCGCACGTCCGCGCCGTCGACACGCAGCGTGCCGCCGGTCGCGTCGTGCAGGCGCGGTATCAGCGAGAGGGCCGTGGATTTGCCGGCGCCGGACGGGCCGACCAGCGCCACAGTCAGGCCCGGCTCGGCGACGAAGGACAGCGACTCGATGCCGACCCGGCCGTCCGGATAGTCGAAGCCGACCTGGTCGAACTCGACCCGTCCCGGCCCCGAGGGGAGCGGACCCGCGTCCGCGGCCTCGAAGATGCCCGGCGGCTGATCGACCACCGCGAAGACCCGGACCAGTCCGGCCAGCCCTTCCTGGACCGCCGCGTTCAGGCTGCCGAGCGCCCGAAGCGGCCGGGCCGCGATCAGCAGGGCGGTGACGAAACCCGTGAAATTGCCGAGCGTGGTGCCGCCCTGCGACGCGCGCCACCCGGCAAAGCCCAGCACGGCGGCGACCGCAGCACCCCCGAGCACCTCCAGCAGCGGGTCGATGCGGGCGCGGCTGCGGTTCATCGCCATCAGCGCGCGATAGAGGCGGCCGAAGGCGGCGGCGGCCCGGGCGGATTCGTGCGCCTCCATCCTCCAGGCGCGCACGGTGCGCGCCTGCGAGAAGCTCTCGGTCAGCAGCGAAGCCGCCTCGCCCATCCGCTCCTGCATGCCGCCGGAGTTGCGCCGGATCCGCTTGCCGATGCGCTGGATCGGCAGGGCCGCGAGCGGATAGAGCGCGGCGGCAATCAGGCTCAGCTCCCAGTCGAGATAGATCATCGAGGCGACGAGGCCGACGATCGTCACGGAATCGGCGAGGCCGCCGACCGCGCGGGTCATCGCCTCGCGGATGATCGCCGCATCAGTGGTGAACCGGGCGGCAAGCGAGGCGGGCGGCTCCCGCTCGATCTGAGCGAGGTCGCTGCGCACCAGATGGGCAAACATCCGCTCCTGCAGGCCGCGGATGGTCAGCAGCACCATCTGCTGCACGAGCACGGTCTGGAAGTATTGGGTCACGGCCTTGACGGACGTGACCGCGAGCACGAGCAGCGGCACCTGGTAGAGGATGCGTGCGTCGCGGTGCTCGAACATGTCGATCGCCCGGTCGATCAGCACGGGATACAGCGCCTGCGTGCCGGCCATGACGATGGTCAGGACGACGATCCCGGTCAGGCGGGTTTGGTAGAGGCGGACATGCTCGCGCCACAGCCGGACAATCAGGCGTCTGGTGTCGTCCTCCGGCTGGGCCGGGATCCCTGCATCCATGCCCGGGCCATATCAGCCGCCCGGTGGAGGCGCCAGTTGCCCCAGCAATTCCTCCCGTGTCGCGACACCGCCGCCGTCCCGCCAGCAGGCGCGCAGTTGGGCGAGGCGCCGGCCCATCGCCGGTCCGGGACTCATCCCGAGTTCAAGGAGATCGCGGCCCTGAACCGGGAAGACGAGATCGGGCATCGCCTCGATGCGCCGGCGCAAGGTGTCGCCACGGCCGTCGAGCCACGTGCGGCCAATCAGATGCGACTTGCCGACGTCGATCAGCGCCTGCCGCAACGCGAGATCACCCGCCTGCTCGGCGGGCGCGTCGCCGCGCAGCGCATGCAGCCGATCCGCGTCGGCCGATGACATCCGGTAGCGCTCCGCGAGGGCACCGGGATCGGCTGACGAAAGCGCCGCGAGGCGAAGCAGCGGATCGGCTGGCGCGTCTGCCGCGACCAGCCGCTCAAACCGATGCAACGACCGCAGACCGGGGACGACGGCTTCTAGCACGCCGAGGTCGCGCATCAGCCGGATCGCGCCGATCGGTTCGAGAACAGAGAGAGTCTTGCGAAGCTCGGACCACAGACGCTCGGCCGACAGACGCCACAGCGCGGTCGACGCGGCGCGAAGCGCCTCGGCCGTGGCCGGCTCTGGTTTCTCCCGGCCATAGCGCGCGAAGAAACGGAAGAACCGGAGCACCCGCAAGAAGTCCTCGCCGATACGAGTCGCGGCATCGCCCACAAAGCGGACGCGACCCGCGCCAAGGTCTGACCTGCCATCGAAGAAATCAAACAGCGCCCCATCGCGGTCAATGGACATCGCGTTAAAGGTGAAATCTCGGCGCGCCGCATCGGCCTGCCAGTCGTCCGTGAAAGCCACGACCGCGTGGCGCCCGTCGGTCTCGATGTCGCGGCGAAGGGTCGTCACCTCGAACGGCCGATCCTCCACCAACGCGGTGATGGTGCCATGCGCCAGTCCGGTCGGGATCATCCGGACGCCGGCCGCTTCCAGAGCTCGGCCCACCTCGCCGGGCGTGCGGGGCGTCGCAAGGTCGATGTCGGCGATCGGGAGACCCGCGAAAAAATCGCGGACGGCACCGCCGACCACTCGCGCCTCTGGCAATACCTCCCAAAGCCGCAGCAATCGCGGCTCGGACAGTTCGGGCGGCAGGCTCACTGCGCGTGGCCGTCGACGATCCGGCCGCCCTCCAAGTGCGCGGGGACGTAGCGGGCGGCGGGGGGCATGGCGCGTCGGAGGCCGAACGCGATCAGCATCCCACCAAGCACCACCGCGACGGCAAGCGCCGGCCACGCCACAATCCCCATTCGGCGCCCGGCAAACCACCACAGCGCAAAAAGTCCGAACGGCGCCAGGAACAGCAGGATCTCGGTCAGTCGGAGCATGGCGCCGTCCCGGCCCGCAACTCAGCAGCGAGGTTGACAAGGATCGCCGCCGTCGCCCCCCAGATGAAATGACGCGGATGCGGCCAGACCCAGAATTCCCGTGCCCGACCGCGGAACATTGAAGTTTCGCGGCGCGGCGCGGCCGGGTCGAGCAGCACGGCGAGCGGCAGCGCGAAGACGTCGTCGACCTCATCCGGCGCAGCGCGCAGACCGAGTTCGTCGAACCCAACGCCCTCCGGCAACAACGCAAGCACGGGGGTCACGCGAAAGCCGGACACGGTTACGTAGTCGCGCAGCCGCCCAACCACCTCGACCTGTGCCGGGTCCAGGCCGATTTCCTCCTCCGCCTCGCGCAGTGCGGCTGCCTCGACGTTGGCATCGCCCGGGTCGATCCGGCCACCTGGGAAGCTGACCTGGCCCGCATGCGAACTGAGGCTCGCGCCGCGGCGGGTCAGAACGACCGCCGGGGATGGCCCCAGCACGAACGGCACGAGCACCGCCGCGGGCACGAATGGACCGGGGCCAAGAAGGTCCGCGTCATCGCCCTCGATCCCACGCGCCGCCCCTGCCCTGGTCAGCCGTGCCCGAAACTCCGAGACGGAGAACGCCGGATGCGTCAATCGCCCTCGAGTTCGCCCAGCGGGAAGAAGCAGCCACAGCTCCAGACGCCAAGCACGTCGATGCCATGCACCTGGCCCGGTTCGGCCAGCGCCACCAGTTCATAGTAGACGGCCCGACAAATACGCGCCTCGATCGGCCAGCGACCCGCCCCCTCTCGCACCCGCAGATAGGGCGTTGGGCGGCACGTCAGGAGGTCGTGAGCCACGCGGATCGGGTGCTCGGCGTCGGCGGTCACAAGCTGATCGACATTGGTCCGGAACGTGAGTCGCTGGTCACGGCCACAGCCGATCCAATCCAACTCGACGGCGGTGAACGGGGCATCCTCCACCTCGATCCGGCCCCGCTCGACCGGCGTCTCCAGCCAAAACTCCCCATCCTCGGCGCGCTTAAGCACGGAGGAAAAGAGGCAAACGAGCTCCTTGCGGCCGATCGGGCTGCCCCGATAAAGCCAACCCCCGTCGCGCTGGATGACGAACGGCAGGTGGCCGCAATCCACCGCCGGGCGGCGCGACGGGCGCAACGAGGATGGCGGCCGGCCGAGCTCGGGCAAAGGCCCGCTCCCGCACTCGGTCGCTAGCCCACCATCCGGGGCGCGTGGCGATGTCACGATATGGTTCACGTCACCGTCTCCGGCCGATTGTTTCCGCAGCGGCGTAGGCCTTCCTTCGAGACACCCGATATAGGTAGCATCAACGCCCGGAAGAAGCGGGCCGACCGGATTGGCTGTCGTCTCATACGACTTCTCGCTCGGCCGACGCGCCGCGGCGAGCAACCCGCACGGGATGTTCATGGATTCATCGCACGATCTGATCGCCGACCTCGACGCCCTGGCCGCCCGACTGTCGGAGGTCCGCCAGCAGGTGGGCCGCGTGATCGTCGGCCAGACCGAGGTGGTCGAGCAGACGCTGACGGCGCTGCTTGCGGGCGGCCATGTGCTGCTGGTCGGCGTGCCGGGCCTCGGCAAATCGAGCCTGGTCGAGACGTTGGCGGTCGTCCTCGGGCTGGCGAGCAAGCGGGTGCAGTTCACCCCCGACCTGATGCCGGCCGACATCCTGGGCAGCGAGGTGCTCGACGAGGCGGCGGACGGACGGCGCGGGTTCCGGTTCATCCCAGGGCCGGTGTTCTGCCAGCTGTTGATGGCCGACGAGATCAACCGCGCGAGTCCGCGCACCCAATCCGCGCTGCTGCAGGCGATGCAGGAGGGCCGGGTCGCGGTGGCCGGGACCGACCACCCGCTACCGCGTCCATTCCAGGTGCTCGCGACGCAGAACCCGATCGAGCAGGAAGGCACCTATCCGCTGCCGGAGGCGCAGCTCGACCGGTTTCTTTTGGAAGTGCGCATCGGCTACCCGGCGCTCGCCGAGGAGCGACAGATGCTTTTGGCGACCACCGGAGCCGACAAGGTCGTGGCGTCGCCCGCATTGTCGGCGGCCGGATTGCTGGCGGCGCAGCAGATGGTCCGCCGGGTCCCGGTGGGCGACACCATCGTCGACGCGATCCTGACCTTGGTGCGCGACGCGCGGCCCGAAACCTCCACGGACGAGGCGGTGCGCACCGGCGTCGCCTGGGGTCCCGGGCCTCGCGCGTCGCAGGCGCTCATGCTCGCGAGCCGCGCCCGGGCGGTGCTCGATGGCCGGCTGTCGCCCAGCCTGGACGATATTGCGGCCCTTGCACCCGCCGTGCTGCGCCACCGCATGGCGCTGACGTTCGCGGCCCGCGCCGACGGCCAGACGATCGAGGGGATCGTCGAGCGGCTGATCGAACGTCTCGGGTGACGCAAACCCGGGCTGATATCGAAGTTGCCCGTGCCGCTTCCGCCGGTGCCCATCTGCCGCCGTTGCTGGTGGCGGCCGAACGGGTTGCCGCCACCGTCGCACAGGGCGTCCATGGCCGCCGCCGGCCAGGCCAGGGCGACAGTTTCTGGCAATTTCGTCCTCTGCTCGCCGGCGAGCCGGCCTCACGCATCGACTGGCGGCAATCCGCGCGGTCCGGCCGCGCATATGTCCGCCAGACTGAGTGGGAGGCCGCGCAGACGGTCGCCCTCTGGCATGACTCGGATCCCGGGATGGAGTGGCGCAGCGAGCCTGGCCTCCCGACCAAGGCGGAGCGGGCGCGGCTGCTCCTGGTGGCACTGGCAGCGCTGCTGCTGCGGGGCGGTGAACAGGTCAGGCTGCTAGGACGGCCGGGCACCCCGTTCACCGGCCGTGCCGGGCTACACCGGCTTGCCGAAACCCTCGGCGGATCGAACCTGTCGGCCAGCGCGTCGGGTGTGCCGCGATACGCCAACGTCGTGTTGTTCGGCGACTGGCTGCAACCGGTCGAGAAAACCCAGCTTCTGCTGTCGGCTTTCGCCTCCGTGCCGGTCCGTGGCGAACTAGTTCAGGTGCTCGATCCCGCCGAGGTCGAGCTGCCCTATGCCGGGCGGGTGCGCTTCGCGGAGACACGCGGCGGCGGGCCAGTCGCGGTGATCGGGCGCGTGGAGACCGTGCGCGACACCTATCGCTCACGCCTCGCGGCGCATCAGGACCGGCTGTTGGAACTGTGCCGGGCCGCCGGGTTTGGCTGGCGGCTGCACCGCACGGATCAACCGCCCCAGACGGCGCTGCTGGCGCTTCATCTCGCTCTTTCGCCCTGGCGGGTGGCGACGCGATGATCTTCGCAGCGCCCTGGCTGCTGCTCGGGCTCCTTGCACTTCCGGCCCTGTGGTGGCTGCTTCGGGTGACGCCGCCAGCCCCGCGACGGCAAGATTTCCCGTCCGTTCGCCTGCTCCTCGAACTGCCCGCCGAGCAGACTCCGGCGCGCACGCCGCCATGGCTGCTGCTGTTGCGTCTCGCCGCCGCGGCACTGCTGGTCTTCGGACTGGCCGGCCCGATCCTGGGAAAGCGCGCGGTACCGGCGGGCATTGGAACCTTGACGATCGTTCTCGATGACGGGTTCGCATCGGCCGCCGACTGGCCGCTGCGCCTCGCCGCGGCCGACCGGCTGGTCGCCGAGGCGCAGCGGATGGAACGACCCGCGCTGTTGCTGACCACCGCGAGTGCCGCCGATGGCGCGGGGCCGCGCGTGTTCGGGCCGATGACGGCGGCCGAACTGCGCGCGGTGCTGCCGACCCTGCGGCCGTTTCCCTGGACGCCCGATCGTGCGGCCGCGGGACAACTCCTGTCCGGACTGGCGACCCGGCCCGGCTCAATCGCGTATATCTCGGACGGCCTGCGCCACGGCACGGGCTGGACCGCGTTCGCCGATGCGCTGGGCGCAGCCAAATCCCTCCGGGTCGTAAGCGCGTCGCCCGGGTCAGCCGCCGTGCTGAGCGCCTCGGCGGCGCCGGAGGGCTGGCTCGTGCGCGTGGCGCGGGCGGGCGGCCCGACCCCCACGTCGTTTGGCGTACGGGCCGAGGCAGCGGATGGGCGGGTGCTGGCGCGCGGTCTGGTGAACGTGCCGGGCGGTGCCAACAGCGGTGTCGCCACCCTCACCCTGCCGACCGAGCTTCGCAATCGGGTCGATCGGCTGCGCCTCGACGCGGCGGAGGGCGGCGCGATCGCGTCGGCCGCCGGGACGTTTCTGCTGGATGAGGTGGAACGGCGGCGGCCGGTCGGGCTGCTGCTCGCCGAGGGAGCGAACGCCGACGCGCCGCTCACCGGATCGGCGTTCTTCCTGCGGCGGGCGCTGTCGCCGTATGCCGAGTGGCGGGAAGGCGGCCTGAACATGCTCTTGTCACGGCCGCTCTCGATCCTGTTGGCGGCCGATCACTCCATTGCGCCGGGCACCGAGGCGGAAACGCTGCGCGGGTGGGTGGAGCGGGGCGGCACGCTGATCCGGTTCGCGGGGCCGGAGATCGCGCAAGCGGCGGTGGACGGGCAGCCCGATCCGCTGTTGCCAGTCACGCTGCTGCCGTCGGAACGACAGATCGGTGGCAGCATGTCGTGGGGAAAACCGGCGACGCTGGCACCGTTCCCGCCCGCCTCGCCATTCGCCGGTCTCACCGAAAGCGGCAGGCCAACTGCGCCAGACGGGGGAGGCGGCGATGTCGCCGTCTCGCGCCAGGTGCTGTCGGATCCTTCAGCCGATCTTGGGGGTGCCACCTGGGCGAGGCTCACGGACGGCACGCCACTGGTGACCCAGCGGCCATTCGGCGCGGGCCGTGTCGTTTTGTTCCATGTGACGGCCAACGCGGACTGGTCGAGCCTGCCGCTTTCAGGCCTGTTCGTGGATATGCTTCGGCGGCTGCTCGCCTTGTCAGCCGGCGTGAACACCGAGGCGACCGCCGGCGGCGACCTCACGCCGATCCGGCTTTTGGACGGCTTCGGCGAGTGGACGCAGCCGACGCCGGCCGCGCGTCCGATCGCCGCATCCGCCTGGGCGACGACAGTGGCCAGCCCCGCCCATCCCCCTGGCCTGTATGGCCCGGACGGCGGGCGCCGGGTGCTCAACCTGTCGCAAGGCTTGGGCGACCCGGTTGCCGCGCCGGCGATCGAGGGCGCGCGCGTCGAGGCGCTGCGCGAAGCCGCGCCGCCTCGCCCGCTCGGGCCGCTGCTCGTGGCGCTCGCGGCCCTTTTGCTGGTGGTCGACCTTCTGGGCTCGCTTCGATTGCGCGGGCTTCTGGGCACGGCCGCAACGACAGCGTCCCTGGCGCTTCTGCTTTCCTGCGGGATTTTCAGCACCGCGCGGGCAGACGAGCCCTACGACGCTGCTCTTGCCACACGGCTCGCATATGTGCGGACCAGCGACGAGGCGGTCGACTCCGTGGCACGGGCGGGTCTTGCCGGACTGTCCAACTACGTCAACGACCGCACGGCCTCGCATCTAGCGGCGCCCGCTTCGGTGGAACCGGGACGCGACGACTTGAGTTTCTATCCGCTAATCTATTGGCCCATCAGCGCCGATGCGCTAGCGCCGACGCAGACGATGATCGTCGCTTTGAACGCCTACATGGCCGGCGGCGGCGTCTTGCTGATCGACACACGGGATGGCGGCAGCGGGGCCGGGATGGGCAGCGGCGGCCGCGACGTGTTGCGGCGGCTCTCGACCGACGCGAACGCCGGAGCCGTCGCGCTGGCCGCCCCGCCGCTGGCCGCGCTGACCAGCACGCATGTGCTGGCGCGGTCGTTCTATCTGCTGTCGGACTTCCCGGGCCGCTACGAGGGCGACACCGTGTGGATCGCTCGGGATATCGACCGTAGCAACGATAGCGTGAGCCCGCTGATCATTGGAGCGCATGATTGGGCGGCCGCCTGGGCGGTGAACGCCGACGGGCAGCATCCGTTCGCCACACTTCCAGGCGGCGAGCGCCAGCGCGTCTTCGCTTATCGCTTCGGTGTCAATCTGGTTATGTATTCGCTAACTGGCAACTACAAGGGTGACCAGGTCCATGTGCCCGCCCTGTTGCAGCGGCTCGGCCAGTGAACGCTTCTATGGGGGCTGTGCAGGTCGCGGCCGGGCTGCGGTTCGAGCCTGTGCTGCCGCTGTGGGTGCTTGGCCTGCTTGCCGCAATTGCGATTGTGGCGCTCGCCCTGGCGACGCGACGGCGTGCTCGCGGCACCGGCTGGCGCGCCGTCGCGATGGCGATGGTGTTGGCGTGGCTCTGTGGCCCTACCCTCGTCGAGGAACGGCGAACGCCGCTTGCCGACATCGCGCTTCTGGTCGTCGATCAGAGCGAGTCGATGGCCGTGGGTGACCGCCCCGCCCTCGCGCGCAGTACCGTCGCCGCGTTGCAGGCGAAGGCGGCGGCGCTTTCCGGGCTGGAAGTGCGAACGATGACGGTCCCGCCGGGTGGGCAAGCCGGCACCAAGCTGTTCGGCGCAATCGACCGGGCGCTGGCTGAAGTGCCGCGCGAGCGACTGGCGGGGGTTATCGCTCTGACCGACGGTCAGGCCCACGACAAGCCATCCGCGCTGTCGTTGCCCGCTGGCGTCCCGCTGCATCTGTTGCTCGCCGGCCGTGCGGGCGAGACGGATCGCCGGCTGCGGCTGATCGAGGCTCCGGGTTATGGCGTAGTCGGCAAATCGGTCAGCTTGCGCATCGCCGTCGATGATCTCGGCCTGAAACCCCGCGGCGCTGCGATGGCCCGAGTCACCCTGCGCCGCGACGGCGAGACGCCGCGCGAGCAGATGGTGCCGGTCGGTGAGCCCACGGCGATTGAGCTGCCGATCACCCATGAGGGGCCGAGCGTGGTCGAGCTGACCGCCGAGGCGCTGCCCGGCGAGATCTCGACGCTGAACAACCGTGCCGTTGTCCAGGTAACCGGGGTGCGGGATCGGCTTCGCGTTCTGCTGGTGTCAGGCGAGCCGCATGTGGGCGAGCGAATGTGGCGTCGGCTCCTAAAGGCCGACCCATCGGTTGACCTGATCCATTTCACCATCCTACGCCCCCCCGAGAAAGATGACCTTACCCCGCTCAACGAACTGGCGTTGATCGCATTCCCGACGCGCGAACTGTTCCAACAGAAGGTGCGGGATTTCGACCTGATCATCCTCGACCGGTTTCAGAACCGCGGCATCTTGCCGATGCCATATATGAGGAATATCGCGGAGTACGTCCGTCAGGGCGGTGGATTGCTGGTGAGTGTCGGGCCGGAGTTCGCAGGCGGCGGCAGCCTCGACGGGACGCCATTGCGGGCCGTGCTTCCAGCCCACCCGAGCCGGGAGCCGAGCGGCGAAGGCGACGACCAATCGGGGTCCGACGAGGCGGTGGCCGGACCATTCCGGCCGGCGGTGACGGCGATCGGCGCGCGCCACCCGGTGACGGCGCAATTGCCCGGATGGCGGCCCGATGCCGCCCCGACCTGGGGCCGCTGGTATCGGCGGATCGCCGCGACGGACATCTCGGGTCAGGTGCTGATGAGCGCGCCGGATGGCAGCCAGGGCGGTGCGCCGCTTCTGCTGCTCGATCGGATCGGCACCGGTAGGGTCGCCTTGCTACTGTCCGACCAGATTTGGCTATGGGCGCGCGGCCATGACGGCGGTGGCCCACAAGCTGAGCTCATGCGTCGGATCGCCCACTGGCTCATGAAGCAGCCCGATCTGGAGGAAAACGCGCTCGAGGCCCGGATCGATCCCGGCACGGCCGCGGGCGGCGAGGACGCGCGATTGGTGGTCACCCGCCGCAGCCTGTCCGCAAATCCGCCCGTCGAGGTGACGGTGATCGATCCCTCCGGCGAGCGCCACGCCATGGCGGTCAAGGAGGATCCCACCTCCGGGACCGCCACGGGCGCGATGGCCGCGGCGAGTCCCGGCGTCTGGCAGGTCACCGATGGCCAGCGCAGCGCCTATGCCGCCGCGACCACGGTCAACCCTCGTGAGATCGAGGATCTGCGTGCCGATGCGACAGCGGTGTCAGACCTCGTGGCGACCAGCGGCGGCGGCGTGCATTGGTTGGCGGGCGAGCGGGGCGATGCGATTGATGTCCCGGCTCTGCGGATGGTGGGCTCGGGAAGGGCTGCAACTGGACGCGACTGGATCGGTCTGCCGACACGCGGCGCGCACGTCACATCTTCGATCGCGACCATTCCTTTGGTGCCGGATTGGCTAGCGCTGGCGTTTCTTCTTGGCGCGGTTGGGTTCGCGTGGTGGCGCGAGTCGGTTTAGCGTGAGGATGGCTGAGGGAGAACGTGCCTTCGTCGAGAGCGAGCATCATGATCGGCCGGAAGGCGACGATGGACGAGGCGGCGGCGGCGTTTGGCTCGCCGCGATCGGTTTCGTTGGGCTGCCGCTGCTGGCCGGTGCGGTTGGTGCCGGGATTGGAGGCGGCGCGCTACGTGGTTGGTATCACAGTCTGAACTTGCCGCCGGGTGTGCCGGACGAGCGGATCTTTGGCCCGGTCTGGTCGGTCCTTTATGTCATGATCGGTGTCGCGGCCTGGCTGATTTGGCAACATGGGCGCCGCGGGACCGTGCAGCGTGTCCTCGCGGCGCGCGGGCTGCGTCTTTGGGGCTGGCAGCTTCTGTTGAACGCCGCCTGGGTGCCGGTATTCTTCGGTTTGCGCAGTCCCGCGCTAGGTCTTGCGGTCATTTTGCCCATGCTCGGCGTGATCACTGCGACCATAGTCAACTTCGCCAGGGTCCGGCCTCGCGCCGCGTGGCTTATGCTGCCCTATCTGCTTTGGACATGCTACGCAGCCTACCTGAACTTGGGTGTGATGTGGTTGAATCCGCCCGGTCAGACTTGAACCCCATCGCCTAGGATCCCGCCATGCGTCACATTTGTCGTTTTGCTGCGGTCATTCCCTTGCTGGCGGGCATCCCGGCAGCCGCCCAAAACGTGAGTTCAGGAGGCGGTATCGCGTCGAACGGCTTCCATCCGACCGTTCAAAACGACGCGCCCGCGTCGCCTAAGCGCCAGGCAGCGCCGCCCGGCATCCCGGGCGCCCAGTCGCGAGACACCGCCGCACAACGGCGGCCCGAACTCGACGTGCCACCCACCGAAGCTTTGTTCGATGCAATTAATCGCGGTGATATGGCATTGGCCCGCGACTCACTGAACCGCGGAGCCGACTTCAATGGTCGCAATGTGCTCGGCATGACGCCGCTCGAGCTATCGGTCGATCTCTCGCGTAATGACATCACCTTCCTTCTGCTGTCACTCCGGAGCCAGGCCACGGTAAGCGGCCCGCCCCAGGCGGCCTCGCCGGTCGCCCGGGCAAACGCACCAGCCCGCCGCCCCGGCTTCGTGGTCCAGTCGAGCGGCAATCGGGCGACGCGAAGCAACAGCGGACGTTCGCAGCCGGAGACGGCGAACGCTGCGGCAGCTGCTACGCTGGCGATGAGCTACGCCAGCGTTCCTGCTCGACCCGTGCCGCAAATGGGATTTCTCGGGTTCGGGGCGACGGCCACGCCGTAGCGGCCTTCCGCGGAGGCCATCGTCAGGCAAAGAAAATGGCCCGCGTCGCCGCGGGCCATCGTCTCAAACTCCAGACGAACGGGATCAGCCCATGCTGGCGGCGAAGATCGCGTCGACCGGGTAGATCACCGCGTTGAACGTGTTGACCGGGCTGCCGGTCAGTCCGGCGGTCAGCGCTTGTCCCGTCACCGCGCTTTGCCAGGTCACCGTGACCGGGGTCTTGGTGGTGTCGACCGTGATCGGCGTGCCAGCAAGGCTGTTGACCGTCATGACACCCTTGTTCTTCTCGGCGTCCTTCGGGAAATGCTTGCCGAGGACGACGTGGCTGCGGACCAGCTTCACGATCTTCGAGGTGTCCGGGAAGATGTTGTTGCTGCGCGGCCCGACCTGCGTCTGGTAGCTCAGCAGCTCGGCAACCTGCGGGTACTTGTCGAGTGCATCGTCCGTCGGCGCGAACACGGTGAACTGCGTTGCACCGCGAGCGCCGCCCTCCAGGCCGCCGGCGGCGATCAGCCGGACCCAGGTGGTGAACTGTGCATTCGACGCGAAATACGAATAGGCGTCGGTCATCACGTCCTGAACGACCATGCCCTGGGCCGACGCGCTGCGCAGCACGCCCATCGCCGGAAGCAGAGCCGCGCCGGCGGAGACCTGGAACAGGGTGCGGCGTGAAAGATGAGACATTGCGGACATGTCCTTGTGTTGTGGCTGCGACGGCAGCCATGCCGTCCGGCACCGTCAGCCCGCCGTCAACGGCCGCCTCGTGTGCTAACGTCGATGTCTCGTCGCAGCCCAAGTGTTACGGGCAGGCTCCGTTCTACCGCAAGTCCTAACTCGGACGCTATATGGGTGTGTCGCATATCCGCACGGGGCGTGGCCTCGCTGCAACAACACGTCAAATTACACGCTCGGAGCGCAACGCGCACGAACCGGCCATCGCCTCGTCCTCAAGCTGAAGGGTCACGTGATCGATGCCGAACCGGGCACGCAATTCATTGCACGCGGCGCCAATGAGTCCGGGCGACGCATTCGAGGTCACGACATGCGCGGTGAGCGCGGTTTGCGTTGTCGAGAGCGCCCACACATGCAGATCGTGGACCTCCAGCACCCCTGGAAAACCAGAAAGGCAGCGACGGACGTCAGTGACGGACATGCCGGACGGCACCGCGTCCACCGCGAGATTCGCGGCTTGCGTCAGCGTGCTCCAGGTCCCGACCAGGATGACGGCAGCGATGACGAGGCTGGCCAATGGGTCAATCCACGTCACTCCGGTCAGCAGGATGAAGCCGCCCGCGATGACCACGCCGAGCGATACGAGCGCGTCGGATGCGAGGTGGAGGAAAGCCGCGCGAACGTTCAGATCGGACCGGCCGCGCGCAAACAGGAAGGCAGTGCCGGCGTTCACGACGATTCCGATCGCAGCCACGACCATGACCAGTCCGCCTTGTACCGCCGCGGGTTCCGCGAAGCGACGGATTGCCGCAAGCCCAATTGCGCCGACGCCCACCAGTAGGATCATCGCGTTGGCAAGCGCCGCGAGGATCGATACCCGGCCCCAGCCATAGGTCCGGCGTGTCGAGGGAGCACGCCCGCCCGCCCAAGCGGCCGCCCAAGACAACAAGAGCCCCAGCACGTCACCGAGGTTGTGCACGGCGTCCGCGATGAGCGCGTTGGAATGAGCGACCAGGCCGGCGGTAACCTGTGCCGCAACGAACGCCCCATTGGCGACGGCGCCGATCGCGAAAGCCCGGCCGAAGCCCGCCGGACCATGCGCGTGTCCAGCGCCGATCGAGTGGGCGTGTCCATGGTCATGATGGTCGTGCGCTGCCATCGCAGAGACGTAGCATGGCGCGCCCGCGACGAGGTAAGGTCGAACCCGCTCATGATGCGAAAGATAGTGCGGATGCGGTTCAGTTGGCCGATCGTGGCCGGCCTGGTGCTGATCGCCGGACGTGGCGAGGCCGTGGAGATGACGCTGCGACGTGCTGTTCTGACGCTCGGCGGTGTCGGCACATTCGAATATGAGGCCGCAGCCGACGCAACCGGCGAGGTCGTGCTCAGTATCCGGCGCGGCGACGTGTCGGACGTGTTGAAGTCGCTGACGGTTCTGGGCGGTGCCTCCCGAATATCAGGTCTACGCCTCCCAGGTCCCGATAGCGCCGCCGCAGCTTTCGAGGCATTGCCGTTTCCGGCGTCCGCCCTCGCCGAGCCGTTCGCCTTGATGAATGCTTTGCGGGGCGTGCCCGTGGAGGTGCGCGACGCCTCCGGCCGCGAAATCGTCCTGCACGGCCGCCTGCTCGGTGCGCTCCGCGATCACGAACCGTCGGCAGGCGCCCGCGATGGGCTGGAGCGCACCCGCGTCAGCGTCATGACCGAGGCCGGACTGCGGCAATTCGTGTTGGAGGACTCCGGTGCAGTGCTGGTCGGCGATCCGGTGTTGCGGGCGCGTCTGGACGAAGCCTTGGCCGCGTTGCGGGGACAGGCATCCGGGGATCGAACGAACCTCACGCTGCAACTGCAGGGGGGCGCGGGAACGGTGGTGCGGATCGCGGTCGTCACGGCCGCACCTCTGTGGAAAGCAACCTATCGCCTGGCCTTGCCGGTGATGGGCGGGACGACCGCGCGGCTGCAGGGGTGGGCGGTCTTCGAGAACGCGTCCGCGAACGATTGGAATCAGGTCGCCGTCGCACTGCGCACAGGCAATCCCGTGACGTTCCGCCAGGACGTCTACGAGCCGGCGCTGGTCGAGCGGCCCGAGATACCGGTGGGCGGGCAGGGTCGTCTCGCGCCGCGCGTTGAAGAGGCGGCGGTTGCGCCGATGGCCGCCTCCGCGCCAGTCGTCTCCCCCGCCCCACCACCGGATATGCGGCTCGGCCGGATGAAGACGACCCCGCGCCCGGACCGCGATTTCGCCGCGCCTGCGGCGGGCGCCACCATGGTCGAGGCGGTCGCGGCCACCACCTTCGAGCTTCCAACGCCGGTAACGCTGCCGGTCGGCCAGACGGCGTCGATGCCATTTCTCGATATCGAGACGCAAGCGGAGTCGCTCGCCTTGCTGGCCTTCGGCGAGGTCCACCCGCGCGCAGCGGTCCGGCTGACAAACGCGACAGGCGGCGCACTGCCCGGCGGAGCGGTCGCCACATTCGATCCGGAGGGTTTCGCTGGCGATGCGTTGCTGTCGCCGCTGCCGCCGGGCGAGACGCGACTGCTAACCTTCGCGGAGGATGCGGCGATCACCGCGCGCTGGGACCAAACCATGACCCGCGACGTCAGCAGTCTCGGCATAGCCGGCGGCGTTGCGCGCCTCACGCGGATTCAACGCACCACGACCAAGGTGGAACTGGGCAGCGTCGGGAGAGATGCGAAGGCGCTGCTGCTCGACCTGCCGCGCATCGATGGCGCTCGTCTCGAGGTGGCCGGCGCCACGCTCGTGGAGCAGACGGCAAACCAATGGCGGCTGCGTGCGGCTCTGCCGGCCGGCGGGCATGGCGTGGTGACGGCCACGGCCGATCGCTTGGTGCATGAGGATATCGCGCTGACCGACGATTCGGACGCGATCCTCCGGCTGCGCGACCTCTCCGTCTTGTCCACCGAGGCGCACTCGGCGATCGCGCGTGTCGCAGCGTTACGGCGCGAGGAGACAGCGCAGACCGCCGAGCGCGATCGGATCGCAGCGCGACGCGAGACGATCGTCGCCGACGAGCAGCGACTGCGTGACAATCTGGCCGCCGTGCCTGCAAGCGATCCGCTCCATGCAAGGCTTCTCCGACAGCTGGATTCGGCCGAGACGAGCCTACAGGAACTGGCAATCCAGCAGGAACGCGCGGCGGACGCGGCGCGGAAAGCGCGTGACGCGACGGCAACGGCTATTGCAGCCCTTTCAATCCGCGGCTGATGCTGGACAGGCCGCCGCTCGACGCGGCCGGGGTAGGCCTCGGGTTCCAACTCATGCTTCGGCGACCGCCGGAGAACGAGGACGTTGTCGCCCACTATCTCGGGCTCGGACTCACGCTCCCCGATTTCCTCGCCGTCCTCATGGAGTCCGACGAGTTTTCCGAACGGCAGCGCCGGCTGCTGACGCGAGGCGACCTGGCGCTGGATGGGCCGGCCACGGCCCCGGACGCGGCCGGCGCGCGAGTGGTCCTGTTCGGAGCGTATGGCAACGGAAACGTGGGCGACATGGCTCAGGCTGCGGCCTTGGCCAGCCTGCTACGCAGCATGGCGCCGTTGGGCGTCGCGCCTTCTTTCGCCGCATGCAGTTGGGAGCGCCTTGCCCCCTACGCCGCCGAGGGGATCGAGATCCTGCGGCCGGACGCACTGATGCGGCCCGAGCATATCAGGCCACGCGGCGGGCCTGGCGACGGCGGCGGCGCGGATCTCGTGGTCATCGGTGGCGGGGGCCTCTTCGGCGCGCCGCACTTCCCGCTGCATGAACGGCGCTGGGCGGAGTGGTTCATTGGGCGCAACCTCCCCTTCGCGCTGCTCGGAGTGGGTGGCAGCGCCGAGGCGCTCACCACGCAAGGATGGCGCGAGGCGTACGATCTGTTGCTGCGGCATGCCGCATTTGTGGGCGTACGCGATCAGGAAACGCTGGCAGCAGCGCGCCTTGTCCGGCCGGATACAAGCTGGTTCCCAGACCCGGTCCTGGCCGAGGCGATGCGCCAGCCACCGTGGCCGCAAGGCGAGCGCGACCTCGACGCCGTCCTCATCCCCCGCGTGCCGAATGGTCCCGCCGACCGAGCCGCACTTGACGGGCTGCTGGGGTTGGCCCGCGCCGCCGGCGCTGCGGTGGTCGTGGCCGCACTGGAGCCGGCCGCGGACCGGTCGGCCCTGGCGGGCCAGGCTGTCCGTTTCGTCACGGAGTGGGGCGAACTGCTGGCGTTGTGTCGGCGGGCGCGGTTTGTGGTGTCGTCACGCTTTCATGGTGTAATCGCCGGGCTGGCCTGCGGCTGCGCGGTGCATGGTTTGGCGCAGCCGAAGACCGGCGATCTCATGGCGAGGCTCGGCGTCGAGGAATGGTTTCATTCGGCGGGGTGGCCAAGCAGGTCTCCCGACTTCTCGCCCGCCGCGTTTGACGCCTTCCAGGTCGCAGTAGCGCCGGGCGTAGCCGTCTTTCGGACGGAAGCCGAGGCCGCGCGCCGTCGCGCGGCCTCGGTGATCGGCCGGACGCTGAGGCAGTCCGGCTAGGCGATACGCTGGACTACTTGTGGTCCTTCTCCTTGCCGGGCTTCGAGCCGGGCATCGTGCCCGCGATCCCCTCGGAGATCTGAATCGCGCGCTGCAGCGCGGCGTTATCGGTGTCGGGCCGGCTGAAATCGACGCCAGTAGTCAGCTCCGACCACCGCGCCGCGTTTACCGTCGCAAAGTTTAAGGGAACATAGTTATACGGCTTGTAGTTGGGGACCATTGTAAAGATCTCGCGCAGGTCGGTTGCCGCCGCGTCGTACTGGTTCAGCGGCGGAATGCCGAGGATCAGGTTCACGGTTTTGAAGATTGACGACAGGCTGTAGTGGCCTCTCGCCAGGAACTGCCGCTTCACCCAAGGGCCGGCGGCCAAAAATAGCGAGCGGCTGCCGTCGACGTGATCGTTGCCGTTTTGCGCATCGTCCTCCACCGCGAAGATCACGGTGTCCTTCCAGCAGGGACTGTGCGAAATCAGGTCGAGCGTGAGCCCGAGCGCTGAGTCGTTGTCCTGGAAATAGCGCACTGCTGACCAGGCCGGCCCGTTCGGGTTGATGTCATGCGCGCCGCCGGTGTGGTCGTTCGGGTAATACAGATCGACGTAGCTCGGCATCTTGCAGACTGTGCCGCTGTGGTCGACGTATTGCGAGCGGAACACTTGCTTGAAGCGGTCGAACCGGTTGAAGCGGCTGATGTCCTCGGGCAGCGGCGCGTCCGGAATATGCGTGTTGTATTCCGGGAACAGGTGGTCGGCGTTGGCGCGGACAACGCCTTCCATCGGAACGTTGACGTGGTTGCGGATTCCGGTTGGCTCCTGACCGCCGCCCTCGTCGACCTCGGCGAACTCGAACCCGTTGCCGAACACCACGAAGCGCTGCTTGTGACGGGCCAAATGCTCGAAGATGCTGCCATGCAGGTTGTAATCGTTCGGGTCGGGCGAGCCGTTCGCGTCCGTGAAGCCGAGGCGGCCGGGGTATTTCTGCGCGATCTCCTGGTCATCGCCGGCGTCGTTGCGCTTGCCGCCGTACGATGCCGGCCAATGGGTCTGCTCGAACTCCGTGGTGTAGGTATCGGTCAGCCAGCGGTGCCCGTCCGAGGATACTGACGGCTCGAGATAGAAATTGTCGCTGAACGCGAACTGCAGCGCGATTTCGTGATGGTTGGGTGCCGCGCCGGCCGGCAGAGCGTAGGACGGCTCGCCGTTGACCTTCACTCCGCGACGGGTCTTGTCGATATCGCCGAGCAGCAGATCGAACGTCGCGTTCTCCTTGTTGATGAAGATCACGTGCTTGATCTGCTGGCTGGCGCGGCCCGGCTTCGCGGGGATCGGGTTCGCGGCTTCCGAAGCGGCCGTCGCAATCAGCCCGTTGTTGCGCATCACTCGCGCCGTGAGCTCGCGAAGCTCGCTGGGCGACGGCACACTCATCACGTTGACGGTGCCGATCGTGCTGCTGCCGGAGCTGCCGAGATTGTCCGGCGGCGAGGTGTTGTTCGGCCCCGCGCCTCGGCCGTTGGCGTTCGCGACGAACAGCGTGTGGCCGTCATTGGCAAGCGCCACGGCCGCTGGCCACCAGCCGGTCGGGATCATGCCAGCCAGTCGGCCGCCGTCGCCCTCAAGATAAACCACCGCGATCGCGTTCAGGCCGGCCTCGGCGACATAGAGGACCTTCTGGTCGGACGTCAGCGCGAGCGCCACCGGCTGCGCGCCTTTGACCCGCCGTTCATAGCCCTCGAGCACTGCGAGGCTGATGCGCCGCAGTTCCTTCTTGCCGTCAAGGCTCAACACCGAGATGGTATCATCGTTGCCGTTGGCGACGTAGACGTAAGCGCGGCCGGCCACCACGGCGTTGGGGTGGCTGCCGCCATAGGTGGCGATCTGATCGACCACGTCGCCGACGCGGGGGCCGGCGCCGACGCGGGCCGCGACCACCATCTGCCGCGGATTGGAGACGTCGACCGTGTAGACCGACGACGAGTCCGGCGCGTTCGGACTGCCGAGGCCCGGCACGGTCAGCGTGCGGTCCGCGGCGATATAGCCGCAGCGGATGCCGCCCGCGGGATCGCGCAGCGAGGCCGGCAGGTGGCGCGGGTTGACCTTGGTGATCCGGACAGTCCGGTCGTCAGCCGATTGATCCGGATACGCCGTGCCGGGGTAGCAGAGCGGGAAGTCCACGTTCGGGTCGCCAGTCGGATGCGCCGGCGCGAGGCTCGAATACTGGAACAAACCAACATTGGTGACATAGGCGGTCTGGCTATCGGCCGAGAGGCCGAGGCCGAACGGATAGCGGCCGACCTTCACGCTGCCGACGACGGCCGCGAAGTTGTCCGGCTCGGTCAGACCACCGTCCGGATTGAGCCCGGTCTTGATCGCCACGGTATCGATCCAGAAGACCGAGAATGAACCTTGGTCGGTGACATAGAGGCTGCGGCCGTTTCGGCTGATCGCCAGATGGCCGGGGAAAGCGCCCTTGAAGCCGGTCGCCGGCCCGTTCGCGGCCGAGATCCCACCGGTCGGGTGCGTCTTGCCGTTCAGATTGACCGTTCCGATGATCTTTGCACTGGCGACATCGCCAATCCAGATATTGCCGTTTTCACCCCCCGATGCGTAAAACCGCTCACCATCCGGCGAGAACATGACCCCTAAGAACGAGGCGTTGACCGGTATTACCGTGACGCTCGGCGACTTGCCGCTCGGGTCGGCCTTGATGAGCGTGACCGAGAAGGGACCTTCACCGCTATTCACGGTGGCGATGGTCCGCCCGTCCGGAGAGACGGCCATGCCGAACGGCTTCGGTGCGCCGACCGCGACCTCCGAGCCGAGAGGCGTCACGATCCGTCCGTTCGGCAACACGGCGGCGTCGAAGCCATCCACCGCGACGTGCCGGCTCGTCGGCAGATTGCCTGCTGGCGCCCGCAACGCGGTCGGATGGTCGTCCTCGTCCGCCCGGACGGGCGCCACCGTGATGGCGAAGGCGATCGCGGAAATACCCGCCAGCAATGTTATCCTGCGCATGCTGCTTTCCTCTTTGGTGCTGCCGGCCTTTTCTGACCGGTCAGTGGCCCGCGAGGGCTGGCGCAGAGGGCGCGATAACCGCGCAACTAAACATCTTGTCATGATGACACCGGTCGGGTGTCACGATAGATTCATGGTGTGAAGGCAGAATCAGGCCGCAGCCGTGCGCGCCGCGGTCGCGAGCCTATCGGCGCGTTCATTCATAATGTCGCCGGCGTGGCCGCGAACCCATTTCCACTCGATGTCGTGCGGCGCGGCAGCGGCGAGGAGGCGACGCCACAAGTCCATATTGGCGACCGGATCGCCGCCTGCCGTCCGCCAGTTGCGGCGGACCCAACCTTCCCGCCAACGGGTGATGCCGTTGCGGACGTATTCACTGTCGGTGTGCAACGCCACCTTGCACGGACGGCTGAGGGCTTCCAGTGCGGCAGCGGCCGCCGTCAGTTCCATTCGGTTGTTAGTGGTCGCCGGCTCCGCACCGGACAGCTCCCGCTCGGCGTCACGAAAGCGCAGGATCGCGCCCCACCCGCCTGGCCCCGGATTGGGCTTGCAGCCACCATCCGTCCAGATCTCGACCGGGTCAGACATGAGCTAGGACCGCGTCACCCGTTGTCTGGAACACCCGCAACCTGGCTACGTAGTCCATCGGGTCCTTTCGCGTGACCAGCGCGCCGGTCGGCGTGGCCAGCCAGTCATACAGACGCGTCAAGCTGAATCGAAGAGCCGCGCCCGCGCACAGCGCCGGCAGCGCCGATCGTTCGGGCGATCCAAGTGGACGGGCACGATCGTAGCTGTGGAGCAGCGCCGCAACCCGCCCGAGGTCGAGTCGGCGGGCCGCGTCGAAGCACCAGGCATTGACGCAAACCGCCAGATCATAGGCGAGCAAATCCGTGGCGGCGAAATAAAAGTCGATCAGCCCTGACAGACGGTCGTCGAGGAAGAATACGTTGTCAGGAAACAAATCCGCGTGGATGTGCCCGGTCGGCAGCCCAGGCGCCGGCCACGCGGCCAAGACGCTGGCCAGGGCGTTGCCGAGTTCATCTACGAGACCCGTCTGGAGTTGACCGGCGGCCGGGTGCGCGCGGCTGCGAGCAAGCAACGGACCCCATCCGGGCGGGCCGAGCGCGTTGGTGCGGCGCGGTGAATATCCATCACCAGCGAGGTGCAGGGCGGCAAGCGCGGTGCCGAGCTCAGCGCAATGTTCAACCCGCACGTCGCGCGGCCAGACGCCCGGCAGGAACGTGGTGATGGCGGCGGCTCGGCCGCACAATCGGCGCAAGCTTGACCCATCGTTGCCTGGGACAGGGCGGGGGCAGACGATTCCGCGCTCCGACAAATGCTCCATCAGACCAAGGAAATACGGCAGCTCGGCGATCTCGACCCGCTTCTCGTACAAGGTCAGAATGAAGTCGCCTTGGGTCGTGCGCAGCATGAAATTACTGTTCTCGACACCTTCGGCGATGCCCTTGCAGGCAATCAACGCACCGATCGGATAGTCTGCGAGGAAAGCGCGCAGGGCGTCGTCGGGCACTTCGGTGTAGACGGCCATGGATACGGCAGCTGGCTCCTTTGATCTCGCTCACTAACCGGCCGGCGACAGGTTGGACAGGGGCGTTGTCGCGCCGGGCGGCGGCACGCACACTGCGACAATGCCGACCGGAGTCCTTTATGCGACGTAGATGCCCTTCTCGCCTGATCGTCACCATTCTGCTGGCGGGAATGCTTGGCATTCCTGGCTGCTCGTCGGACGTGCGCTTTCCCCCGGCCTGTCCGTCGCTGGCCATCCTGCCGGATGCAGCCGATCTGACGCGCTATGGCCCGGGCGGTCAGGATATCACCGACCTTATAGTGGACGCCCGAATCACCGCGATCCCCGCGAAGTGCCGCACGGAGGAACCGGGCAAAGTGGGGGCGACGTTGAGGATCGCGATGGCGGCGCAACGCGGGCCTGCGGCCACGGATCGCAAGATCATGTTGCCGTATTTTGTGGCCGTCACGGAGGGCGATCGCGTGCTGGACAAGCAGGACTATGCTCTGACTGCCGAGTTTGCCGTAAACGCCAATCAGACACTCCCGACAAGCTCCGATATCAATCTGATTTTGCCTGTTACAAAAGCAAAATCGGCTGCCGCCTACAGCATCTTTGTCGGCTTTCTGCTGACGCCAGAGGAGCTGTCGACCAATCGCAAGCGGGGACCCCGCTGATGCCGAAGCGGATCGAGCGCGGTGTGGAACATGTGCTGTTTCACGGCCGCTGGCTCATGGTGCCCGGCTACATCGCGCTCATCGTCATGCTTGGCCTGGTGTCCGCGAAGATCGTGCAGGAGACTTTGCACACCCTGCCCCACGTGCTGGAGCTGAAGGAGGCCGACCTCATTCAGGTCGTGCTCAACCTGATCGACCTGTCGTTGGCAGGTAACCTAATTCTGATGGTGACTTTCGCCGGCTACGAGAACTTCGTGTCCCGCATCGGCTTCGACGACCACGAGGACCGGCCGGATTGGATGCAGCATATCGATTTCGGGAAGCTGAAACTGAAGTTGCTGAGTTCGATTGTCGCAATTTCGGCGATCGACCTGCTGAAGACGTTCACCGACATCACGCGGTTCGATCAAGCGACGATCGGCTGGAAGCTGGCGATCCACCTGGGGTTCGTCTGCTCGGGGGTATTACTCGCTTGGATGGACAAGCTAACCAGCACGACCGGACATACGGATTCGTAACGTCATCGACTTACGCCGTGCGGCGCATCGTAGACCTCCGCTACGCTATACCGCCCGTCGCGTGAGCGCCGAAGGCACGCCAGCGATCGCGTGATCTACCAGTGTGCGATCAGCGTCGGCTCCGAATTCATCGCGTATCAGCCGCGCAGCGGCGGTTGCGGCGACATCCGCAGCGGCCAGGCGCACCTCAGTCACAGCCTGCTTCTCGGCGGCGGCGATACGCTGCAGCGCCATACGCTCTCGGCGGGCGGCGGCTGCGCGCGTTTCGTCGGCTGTCGTTTGGGCGACTCGGGCCGCCTCAGCCTTGGCGCTTTCCAGCACGCGCTTGGCCTCGGTCATCGCCGCCTCGCGGCGGGCCGTGGCGTCGGCCAGCATCGCCTCGGCCTCTCTGCGCAGTCGGGTGGCCTCGGCGAGTTCGGCCCGGACCGTTTCGGCGCGCTTGTCGAGCATGGCGAAAAGCGCTCTGCGGATCGTACGCCCGAAGATAACGAAAAAGATTACGAAAGCGACGCCGACCCACGTGCGAGGGTCGGCGAAGAAGTTGTGGTGCTCTTCCATGGACTTTCCTGCCGGCCTAGGCGCGCGCGGCCAGCGCGGCGGACACGGCGCGATCGAGGCTCGCAGGGTCCGGCGTGCGGCCGGTCAAGCGGGAAACCAAAGCGCCTGCAGCGTCGCCAGCCACCTCGCGCAACGCACCCATCGCCGCCAGTCGCGCTTGCCCGATCCGCTGCTCAGCCTCGGCGAGTTGCCGGTCGAGTTCTGCGCCCAGGGTCGCCGCCTGTTCAGCCTGCCGTGAGCGTGCTGAGGCGATCGCGTCGTTTATCTCCGACTGAGCGCGAGCCTGAGCGTCGCGCGTCGCGGTGGTCATCTCGGCCACCGCTGCGTCCGCTTGCGCCTTGGCAGCACGCGCTGCGTCCAAATCCGCAGCGATCGTATCCGCCCGCACGCGGAGGACGGACCCGAGCTGCGGCAGCGCCCAGTGGCCGAGAAGCAGATAAAGCCCCACAAAGATGATCGTCGCCCAAACGACCTGAGCTAGCATCAGGGGGCTGCCGAAATCGAGCTGCGGCATCCCCTCGGCATGGGCCGAGGCGGCCGCGGCCAGCAGGGCCCCGGCGGCGACTGCAAGGCGACGCATCGGCGGGATCAGGTGAAGAGGATCAAGAACGCGATCAGCAGGGCGAACAGCGCGACCGCCTCCGTCAGCGCGAATCCGAGAATGCCAAGGCCAAACACCTGGTCGCGGGCCGACGGGTTACGGGCCACGCTGTTGACCAGCGAGGAGAAGATGTTGCCGATGCCGATGCCGACGCCGGCCAGGGCGATGACGGCGATACCGGCTCCGATGGCTTTCGCGGCGGCCACGTCCATGATGTCAGTCCTTCTCGTATGTCGGGGAAGTAGGAATGCCGTAAACGCCTCAGTGCAGATGCACGGCGTCGTGCAGGTAGATGCAGGTCAGGATGGCGAAGACGTAGGCCTGCAGGCAGGCCACCAACAGCTCGAATCCGACAAGCACCACGTTCAGCGCCAATGGACCGATAGCGCCCAATACGCCCAGCGCGCCGATACCCGCGAGCATGACGACAAAGCTCGCAAACACCTCGAACATCACATGACCGGCGACCATGTTGGCGAACAGTCGGATCGAAAGACTCACCGGGCGAGACAGATAGGAGATGATCTCAACCGGGATGATAAGAGGCGCGAGAAGCACCGGTGCGCCTGCCGGAAAAAAGTAACTGAAGAAGTGCAGGCCGTGGATGCGTAGCGCGACCACGGTCACAAGGATGATGACGGCGATCGCGAGCGTTGCCGTTACCGCGATATGACTTGTGTAAGTGAAGCTGAACGGGAAGAGCCCAAGGATATTGCCGAAGAGTACAAACATAAAAAGGGTAAATACAAACGGAAAAAAACGTTTGCCCTCCGCCCCGATCTGGTCGAGGCACATTCGTTCGACAAAATCATAGGCCAGTTCGGCTGCTGCTTGAAGCCGGCCTGGAACGATCGCCCGTGGCCGCGCCCCATAGTAGATAAGTGCCAGGATCAATCCGCCGGCGAAGACCATCATCAGGTTGGACTGGGTGAAGTTCACCGAGGCGCCGAACGGCCCAAGGGCAGTGTGCAGCTTAAACTGCCCTAGCGCGTCGATCGATCCGCCTTCCGCCGCCACGTCGTTCCCCTTGCCGCCCAAACCTTCTACGGCCTTGGGGCTTTGGGCCCCATGAGCCGCCACACATTCGCCACCCCGGCCGCGCCGCCTAGCAGCACGAACACCACCAGCAATGCTGGGGAGGTGTGCAACCAATGGTCCAACGCCCAGCCAATTGCGACCGCGACAACCATCGCGGACACCAATTCAACCCCGACCCGAAGGCCGATTGCCATCGCCGACGGCTCGCTCAAGCCCGCCTTCAGCACGGCATCAGTCTTGTCCAAGCCCTGTCGAGAACGCGCCGCGCGCAACCGATCCTCGAAGGAACCTTTGCCGCCACTCGGTTCTTCCCGATCGGACGTCATTGAGGCGGGGTGCTACCGGCGGGTTGCCGGTGTGTCAAGAATGCATGACCATCTGGCTCATGAGCCGACTGCTCCACCGCAGCTTGGCCGAGGCGCCGGTCGGCGTGGCGCGCGGTCAGGGCATTTTTCTCTACACCCGGGATGGTCGCGAGATCATCGATGGCGCGGGCGGCGCTGCGGTTGCGTGCATTGGCCACGGCGATCGTCGGGTTACCGACGCCATGGCGCGGCAAGCCGAAGCGATCGCTTACGCCCATACCGGCCTCTTCACGACCGAAGCGGCCGAGGCTCTCGCGGAAATCTTGACAGGCAACGCAACGCCGGCCGGACGCGCCGGACTAAGTCATGCATTTTTCGTGTCCTCTGGCAGCGAGGCCACCGAGGCGGCACTGAAGCTCGCGCGCCAATACTTTCTGGAGATCGGAGAGCCCGAGCGAGTACGATTCGTCGCCCGCCACCAAAGCTACCATGGCAATACGCTGGGCGCGCTGGCCGCGAGCGGCAACCGCGCCCGGCGGGCGCCGTATGAGCCGCTTCTCGGTACGCCGTTCGACCACGTGTCACCGTGCTTCGCCTATCGGGGGCAACGTCAGGGCGAGAGCGATACAGAATACGTCTCGCGGCTCGTCGCCGAACTGGATACGGCGTTTGAACATGCGGGCCGAGGTCGGGTCGCGGCCTTCCTGGCCGAAACGGTGGTCGGAGCCACGACCGGCTGCGTGACGCCCGTCGCCGGCTATTTCGCGGCGGTCCGAGAGGTGTGTGACCGCCACGGCGTGCTGCTGATCCTCGACGAGGTGATGTGCGGCGTCGGCAGAACGGGGACGATGCACGCCTGGGAGCAGGAGGGCGTGGCGCCCGACATCCAAATGGTCGCGAAGGGACTGGCCGGGGGGTATCAGCCGATCGGCGGGTTGCTGGTCTCCAGTCGGATCGTGGACGCCCTGCTCCACGGCAGTGGGGCGTTCGTTCACGGCCATACCTATCAGGCCCACCCGGTGGCTTGCGCCGCCGCGCTCGCGGTGCAGCGCGTCATTGCCGACGACGGTCTCGTCGCGCGGGTCGCCGAATTGGGCGAGCGTCTTGGTCATGGCCTCCGCACTGCGCTCGGGCAGCACGCCCACGTTGGCGACATCCGCGGACGGGGCCTGTTTTGGGCGGTCGAACTCGTCGCGGACCGCGAGACAAAGGCGCCTTTCGACACATCGCGCCGGTTGCACGCCGCAGTAGGCGACGCAGCATTTGCTCGAGGGCTTGCAGTCTATCCAATGGGCGGGACCGTCGAGGGCCGGGCGGGCGACCATATCCTGATCGCCCCGCCCTACGTCGCGCGGCGTGAGGACATTGACGACATCGTCGACCGCTTCAGCGAAGCGATACGGGAGACGGTCAGCTAGTCACTGGCTGGACCACAAGATGCGGTGCATCCAAGCCAATTCCCCAAGTTCGAATGTGTAGCTTGGGAAGGCCGGGTTCAGGCTCAGCAACTCGACGCGGCGGGCCGAGCGGCGGGTCAACTCCTTGGCCATGACCTCCCCGTCGCGGGTGCGTACCACCACACGGTCGCCCCGACGCACCGGGGCGCCCGGCGAGACAATGACCATGTCGCCGTCGCGAAAGACGGGCTCCATGCTGTCACCGCTTATCTCCAGGGCATAGGCGTTGGGGTCCGGCACATCCGGCAGCCCTACCTCGTCCCAGCTGCCGCCAACTGGATAGCCTCCGTCGTCGAAAAATCCCTCGGCACCGGCCTGCGCAAGGCCGATCAGCGGCACGCGGCGAGACACCGGTGCTGCGGACGGCATGCCGCGTCCCGGCGAAGCATGAGGAAGAGCACGCGCACCGCCGACCAGCGCGGTGAACGCGTCGAGCGACGCGCCGGTGGCATCCAGCACTTTGGCGAGGCTTTCGGTGCTCGGCCAGCGCGCCCGCCCATCCGGCATGCGTCGCTTTGACGGATTGAACGTGGTGGCGTCCAGGCCGGCCCTCTTGGCCAGACCCGATGTCGACAGGCCATGTTCCGCCGCGAGCGTATCGAGCGCCCGCCAGACATCCTCGTGCTTCACGCGGCCCCCCGGCCGACTCGCGCAGAAATGCGCGAGAGCCACACTGTGCCGAATGCAAAGCGTCATGGGAATAGGATTTTTGTCGGAAACTGCTTGCGTACCCGGGCGTGTTGGGTTAATGTTCCTATTATGTTCTGCCGGACGCGGATTGGAGGTTCCATGGCACCTATTGTCGCCACTCGATGTCTCGACCGGCCTTTCAAGACTCGACCGCCGGCCGCTCGGCCAGAACCGTTCCGTGATGCCCAAGAGGCGTGGTTCTGGACTATGGCCGCCCTGGTCGCGCGGCGGGAGCGCTCGCCGCGTGGCGTCGACGGATCCGGGCCGCCGCGACCGGCAATGCCGGACGACGTCCTGCGCTGTCTCGACCGCCTCTACCGCCAACGGCGGATCGATTTGGAGCACGCCCGCGTGCTGCGCCGCTGGGGAGAGCGTGGCATCGCGCCAGATATTTTTCGACCCGCCCAACGCGCCGACGCGAGGGTATGGCGGGAGGCATTGGACCGGCTGGAATGGTCGCTGCGAGTACGCGGCATCGTCGTCGATCGCAGCGAGACGATTTGAAGCATCGCATTGGAGAACACCATGTTCGTCGCCCGAAACCTATCGGTCCTGGCATACGCCCAAGGCTTCACACTCTGGCACTATCGCGCCGAGAGCCGCATCGCGGATGCGTGCGCGGCAGACTTTTTCGACGAGGCGAGCGATCTGTTGGCACAGGGGGACATGATGCTGGTCTCGGCCCCGGACGGTGGGCGGGTCTTGTTCGCAAACCCGGCTGATGGCCGGGTGCGCATGCAGGCGCTAAGCTAGGCCAACGGTCGCCGGACGGGGGTCACCAACACCTCGTGTCGGCGGCGGCCCTCGTCGGTGATCTCGAAGCGACGATCCTCGCGTTCTCGAGCCAGTCCGAGCGTCGCAAGTCGGACGAGACACGCGCCATCCTTCAGGGCAGGTGGGCGGCCCAAGGCACCGCAGAGCAGCAACCGATGCAACGCTGAACGACAGCACGTCTCAAGATAAGGATGATCAAACAAGCGCTCGTCCTCAAAAGCAGTGCCGGCGATCCGACTACCCGATGATTCTTCAACCCTCTGGGATCCGCGTTGTGAGCCCATGTCTCTCTACGAAACTTCTGTCAGACTATTTAGTGGGGTGAGGCGATTTATCGTAATGGCAATCCTTGACGCTGCGGGTTCGTGGTGACCGGTCCGATGACAACGCTTTCCGCCCTGGCCAGATGGGCCGATCCTGAATTGGCTCATACCGTCGCACTTCAGGCCGTTCGCCTGGGGGCTGGCTCGCGACCCGGCCCTGATGATGGTCGACTGATCACTCACCTGGTGGGCGTGCGGATGACCAACCCAATCGGTCTCGCGGCCGGTTTCGACAAGAACGCCGTGGCGCTACGCGGCCTGGGGCGGATGGGGTTCGGGTTCGTGGAGGCCGGAACGGTCACCGTCCAACCGCAGCCCGGCAATCCTCGCCCTCGACTGTTTCGTATGGCAGAGGACGCGGCAGTCATTAATCGCATGGGGTTTAACAACGACGGGATCGAAGCGTTTCGCCGCAACCTGCAACGCACGCGCATGGCCACGCCCGTGGGGGCCAATATCGGCCTTAACAAGGACGGCGGCGATCCCATACGGGACTATCCGGCGCTGATCCGAGCGATCGCTGGTCATGCCGCGTATGTCGCGATCAACGTCTCCTCGCCCAACACGCCGGGGCTGCGGGACCTTCAGGCACCGCGCCATCTGACGCAGATTCTCGACGCCATCCATCGCAGCATGACGCCGCCGCCCCTTTTTGTGAAGCTGGCGCCCGATCTCGACGACACTTCGCTGCCCGGCATCGTTGCCGCATGTATCGATGGGGGCGCTGCTGGGCTAATCGTCAGCAACACGACGACCGCTCGCCCGCCGACACTGCTCAGCCGACATGCTTTTCAGGCCGGGGGGCTTTCTGGCGCGCCATTGAAACGGCGAGCAACCGAGATGCTACGTCTGGTCGCCGGTCTGGCACGCGGCAGGCTTGCGTTGATCGGCGTGGGCGGTATCGCGTCAGGGGGGGACGTGCTGGAGAAGCTTCGAGCTGGCGCGAGCGCGGTACAGCTTTACACCGCGCTCGCGTTGCAGGGTCCGGCCCTGTTGCCGCGTCTTAAGCTCGAGCTGCTACGGGAGCTGGACCGCGCTCGCCTCGCAGATGTCGAGACGGCGATCGGAAGCGGGTTTTAGGATGCGCCACCTCGACGGATTGGCCGCCATCGCCGCTGGCTATGACGGATTCATCGTCGACTTGTGGGGCGTCGTTCATGACGGAGTAGAGCCATATCCGCGGGCCGTCGAATGCCTTCGTCGATTGCGAGAGACGGGCAATCCCGTATTGCTGCTGTCGAACGCGCCCCGCCGGTCACATGCCGCCGCTGCGGGGCTCGCGGCCATGGGGATTGGGCCTGACCTCTATTCGGACCTTCTCACCTCCGGCGAGGCCGCATGGGAGGCGCTCGCCGAAGCGCGCGGACTTCGAGTGCTTCATATTGGCCCGTCTCGAGACTTGAGCATCATCGAGGACCGCGACATTCGCCTTGTCGGCTCGCCTGGCGACGCCGACCTGCTGCTCAATACCGGCCCGGACGACAGGCGCGATCCAACCCGTATCGAGCCCTTTCTTCCGGACCTGCAAGCAAGCCTCAGATTCAGACTCCCGATGCTGTGCGCGAACCCCGACCTCGAGGTGCTGCGTGGGGCGACCCGTGTCATCTGCGCCGGAGCACTGGCTGCGTGGTACGAGGAGAATGGCGGCTCGGTTCGATGGATCGGCAAGCCGTATCCCGAAATCTACCGCCTTGCCCTACGGCGAATCGACCGCCCTGCCGTGGCCCTGCTTGCGATCGGCGACTCGCTGCGCACCGATATCGCTGGAGCCGCCGCATTCGGCATCTCTGCCTGCTGGGCGCTGAGCGGCATCCACACGAATCTCGGAGCGGAGTCCGCCCAGCGAGAAGCTGCTGAGGCTGGTCTTGCCCCGGCCTTCACGATTGACGAGCTGCGCTGGTAGGGTCAGGCGTTCCCGGCAGCGCCCGACAACAGCGCGGGATTGACACGCAAATACGCCATCGCGCGATGCCACTTCGTGCCGAAATCGTGGCCGAGGACGAGTTCGACATCTTCGACCGGCACGGACAGCCACGCGTTGGCGCGCATCTCATCGTCGAGTTGGCCAGGCCCCCAGCCTGCGTAGCCAAGTGCCAGTAGGCCGTCGCGCGGCCCGTCACCAGCGGCGATCGCCTTGAGGATGTCGAGGCTTGCAGTCAACGCCAAACGCCCATCCACGCGGAGACTGCCGTCAGCGATCCAATCGCTCGTGTGGAGTACAAAGCCGCGAGCATGTTCCACCGGTCCACCCGAGCACAGTCGGATCGAACGGGTTGGAGGGGCTGGGTCGATTTCCAGTTGACGGAGCAGATCCTCGAAGCTTGGCTCCTCGAGGGGGTGGTTGACCACGATGCCGATCGCCCCACGGTTGGTGTGTGCGCACACATAGATGACGGCGTGCGCGAATGGCGGCTCCGTGAGGTGCGGCATCGCCAGGAGAAGCTGCCCGGTGAGGAATCCGCCTGCTTCGTCTTGCTCGGTCATCGCTCTTCAACAATTGGCCGGACGGCGAAGCGGCGCAAGCGTGACAGCCGACGTCGCGTCGGCTAGGAACCCCGCCGCCGCCCCGCCCATGTCCCGTGGGCCCTCGTCGATGAGGCGGGGAGCTGGCGTCTGGTTCCAATTCATATGGCAAGCGAGCACCGAATGAGCACAATCAAAGTTGGCGATACCCTGCCGTCCATGAAACTGATGACCGCCGCATCGGAGGGGCCACGAGAAATCTCGACGGACGAACTGTTCAAGGACAAAAAAGTAGTGCTGTTTGCAGTGCCGGGTGCCTTCACCCCCACCTGCAGCGCCAAGCATCTTCCAGGGTTCGTGACGAACGCCGCTGCGCTTCGCGAAAAGGGCGTCGACGTCATCGCATGCCTTGCGGTCAACGATGTCTTCGTGATGACGGCGTGGGCAAAGGAGCAGGGGATCGACAATCAAATTGTGATGCTCGCAGACGGCTCCGCGCAATTCACGAAGGCGCTTGGCCTGGAGCTTGATCTGGTGGGGAGGGGGCTTGGGATACGGAGCCAGCGGTTTGCCTTGATCGCCGAAAGCGGGAAGGTCACTCATCTAGCTGTCGAGCACCCGGGCGATTTTGATGTAAGCCGAGCGGAGGCGATCCTCGCTGCGCTTTAGGAGTTGGGAGGCGGCGTAGACGCCGCCTCCCACGCTTGATGTTCGCTTAGCGCCGATGCACGAGGAGGCTGAGGATGTATCCGACCCCAGCGGCGGCCAAAAGAGCCGTTAGGGGCCTCTCTTGGATGGTGTCATCAAGGTACTCACCGATTGTCGAGGCCCTATCCTGTACCGCATCAGCCATGTCGCGTGCAGCGTCTCGAGCCTGACCGATTGTCCGCTCGGCGGCACCACTGAGTTGCTCAGCCTTGCCCTCCGCCCGCAGCTTCGCGTCGCCGGTCATACTCCCTATGCCCTCCTTCATCTGTCCTTTGAAGTCGGTCGCGGCCCCGGTTAGCCGATCCTCGTCCATCGCCCTATCCTCCCGTTGGCTCCTGCCGTGTCGCAGGACATCCCGACAGACAAAGACGCTAAACTCAGCTCCGGGTTTCAGGAAGCGGCGGCATCGTTGCGGCGAAGGTCAGCGCGGGTCATAGGAGTCGCGCGTCGTTCACCCTGATCCGACAACCGATCAGGAAACTCACCAAGATTACCTTGAATGGCAGCTTCGTCGGCGTGGCTCCCGGTGTCGACCGGAAGCAGCCCGGCACCACCGCTATCTCTTATCGCCTCCAGCTCGCGGGCACGCTCCCAATACTCTTGATCTCGGCCGTCGAGGCATCCCTCGGACTGCCAGAGATGGTAGGCGCGCTCGCGAATACGCTGATCAACGTCGGCAGTCGGGTCTAGCGGATTATAGTCCACATCGTTCGGCATGACGGTTCCTCCCGTCCTCCAAACGTTCAGGGCCATCTGTGGTTGCGCGAGGCTGGCGGCGCCATGGACGGCACCGCCAGCCTCGAAAGTGGCTTAAGAAGCCGCAGCAATCCGTCCTGGCGGTGCCTTCAGATCGGCTCCATGCACCTTGGCCGCTGCCTGCATCAGGCTGCGCAAATAGGCGACATATGCAGCGCCAGGCGCAGTCCGGCTGACCAGCACGCTCCGACGGTCGCGCGGATCGGCAGCGCGCCTTACCAGATCAAACTGCTCCAGGCGGTCGAGCGCCCGAGTGATCGCGGGCTTTGCAACATTGAGTCTCTCCGCGAGACCGCGCACCGTGTGCGGCCCCTCCTCGAGAAAACAGATTAGCAGAACGCTGAGTTGCCGAGCAGACAGGTCAGCTCCATCTCGCCGTACCAGTCCGACGATTGTATCGCGCATCACGGCGGGTAGACGATTGGCGGCAGGTGTTACGGCCATTTCGAAACTCCGTTCCAGATGTGATCGAGCATATGAGACCCATACGTGTTTGCTCAATCCTGTAACGTTACTGAGTCGCGCCCCCGACGGCAAGAGAATCCCGAACGATACGGATTTACGATCTATAACTATGTCTAAGACTAGCTGGCCACGTCGATCGGAAGATGCGGCAGGGGCGCTCCGCGAGGGAGTGCCGAGCCGTTCTCACCGTGCCGCGTCTGCAACAGTTTCGTTGGGCTTCCGGAAGGTCGTGACGCGTCCATGTTTGGCGGAAATCTGGGAAAGTCGCGGCATCGAGGCCCGCGAGACGCGCCCATGTCCCGTGTTTCGAGATCATTGCAGCGAACCGACCACGCTGCCTGTAACACCCATGTCGATAGCCCACCGCGCACCGGCGCTGACCGCTCAACTTTCCAAACCGGTCCTCGATACGAAGCCAGCGCACGCCGTACCCCTCGACGGAGTTATCACGCAAAAGTGATCGGAACCCGGATGATAAGCGTGCACGACGCCCACGCGACTCGGTGCTTCCAGCCACCGGACTCATGTCTCCCCAGTGAGATCGTTGCAGTCTTCGTCGCGTGCGCGGAAATAACTCGCCATATCGAAAGCAAGCCGCGGCTTGTTTCCGGCCAATTCCAATACCCCGGTCGTGTTGCGTTTGAGGTCGCTGGAGGGGTCAAACCGATGCCGACGTAGCACGTCCCAACGCTCGACGTAGCGTCGCCGCTTTTTCGGTCCGTGCCAGCCATGCTCGATCGTACCCGCGACCACGCCGAGTCGCTCGGACATATGTTGCATCGCCCTCTCCTGCCAGCGCCGTATCGGATCAATATAGCCGGCAGTCATGTCACCCGGCACGCTGAGTTGCCACTGGCCGGCGAGGGCCATCGCCATGTGGTGATCCGCTGCACCGAGAGCAGCAGTGTCGATCAGACCGCCCACCCAATCCAAAGCCTGCCGCGTCGCTGCCCACGCATACCCGGGGTGAGCGAAGGCGGCATATCCCGGACGAAGGGAACAGCCATCTCGCATCTGCCGCGCAAAACTGCGATGTGTCGCGAGATGCTCGCCGTTTGGACCGAGATCGTAGCAGTCGCACCAGGGCTGAACGATGTCGTGCAGATTGAGCGCATGAAGCGTCGCGTCGACCCAGTCGGAGCGGCGAAACATCAGATCGTCGTCGATCCAGGCGACATAGCGCCAGTCGGGCGGAAGCCGGGCGATGCCGATGTTCAGCAGGCTCTCCTTAACCCAACTCAGCGCCCGCGCACGCACCGGTATGTGACGTACCCGATCGTCGGCCATCTCGAATGGGAGGTTGCCGAAGGCGCATTCGACGACGGTCAATTCCACGCCGCTGTCCAACATATGCGACACGAAACGACGGTGTAGTGCGGCCCGATTTTGGCTGCGGAGCGGGTTGGCGTAGGCGGTGACGACATGCAGCACGTCACGGCTCCATCTTGAGGATTGGGGGGCAGATCGCGCGCCGCCCGAAGGCCGCGCGACGGCACTCAACCCGGAGCGCTGGGCACCTTCCCCACGAGGGTCGCGGCCCAACCGGACAGCGCATGCAAGGCCCCGGCTAGCCCCGCGAGCCCACCCATGAGCACCAACATGCGCATGCCGCCTGATGCCCTCGCGACCGTATCGGCCAGCTCCCGCTGATCGCGGCGGATTTCATCGAGGAGGCCGATGAGGCTGCCCATACGCTCCTCCAACCGGGCGATGCGCTCGTAGAACGACAGTGGTGCAAGTTCGTCAGGCATGGGCGTCCCCTGTGACGGCGGTGGAAAAGCAGGAGTGCGCGAACGGTCCGATCCAGTGTCTCCCGACGCGGGCGTCCGGTTCGCGCAGCGAGTTAGAACTGCACCCAGACCAGCGGGATGTTGTTCGTGGTATAGCCGGTGGGCGTGCCAAATGGGCTGGGCGGAGGGCCAAACGTGCCGCTCTTGTAAATCGAGGACCCGGCCGCGGTGGCCGCTCCGGCCGCCAATGAGTAGCCAAGGGCCTGGGCGACGCCCCCGATGCCGCTCGCCGAAATTGAGCGTACCGTGGCAGGCGTGGCGAGGTAGCTCGTCTGAATCGTGATCCAATAGACTCCCGGATTCAGCACTTGCCCCCCGCTAATCGTTCCGAGCTGGGCACCGGTGGCGTTGGCCGCGATCGACATCGTTCCTGTGTCGGCGAGTGGAGCGCCGACAGGCTGGCCGCCAGCATCGGCGTAGAGCGCGAGACGGGCCGAAAAAGCGGTGGCAACAGCGGTCGTGATCTCAAAGGCAAGGCCGCTAACCTGCGGGCTCCCGCAAACGATGATCGGTACCGCATATGTCGACTGGACAGTGGACGTGTTGGTCAGCGGGGTGGTCGAACTTGTCCCGAACGGTGTCGTGTAGGCGCGGCCCGTACGGGGTTGCACGCATGGCAGAAGCGCGCGCACAAAAGCGGTGCTGGCGGCGACGTCGCCATTGCTCGCGCTGGACGGCGTTGGCACGGCCACCGCTCCGGTCAGAACCGGCGAGGCGGCGAGCGCGTAGCCTTGCGACTTCACATAGGCGGTGGTGGCCACCGCGGTCGAATTGTCAATTGGCGCCATGGTCGGCGCGGCGATCGTCCCACCGCTTTTGGGAACGAGCGACAGACTTCCCGTGGACGAGCCACTCTCCACCGTCAGGGACACGACTCCGGTTCCAGAACGGAGCAGTAGTCCGCTGTCGCCCGACCCGGGATTGTCAACGCGAAGCACGGTTCCCCCATTGGCCAGCAGACGCGTGCTGCCGCCGGTCCCTGCTGCGGCGACGAGCAGATCCACGGATGTGTCGCCACCGCTCGCGGCGATCTTTGGAGCCGCGCCGCTTGCGGCCCCAGTGACGGTGACGGTGTTGACGCCGGGTCCGACCGCCAACGGGGCGAAGCCCAGTGCGGTTGTGATATCGGCACCGCTAAGAGGACCGCCCGCCACCACTCGGCCTTTCGTGTCCGTCGTGACCTTCGCGTAGCTGCCCGCGGTTCCGACATTGGCGAGCGTGGTGGTGACCGAGCCGCTCCCACTCGCGACCACGTCGCCAGTCAACGCCGTGATCCCGCCGCCGCCCGCGCCGTAGCCTTGCGCCAACACCCAGCTTTTGACCCAGCTCGTGCAGGCAAGATTGTTGCTGTTGTCTGACTGAGCCGGACAGTTACCGGTCGAGACAAGGCCTGCTGAACCTTTTGGGTTCAGCACCAGATTCGCCGTCGTGCCAGGATCCTCGACAGTCAGCGCCACCGTACCGTTCCCCGCGCGCACGAGAAGGTCGGAGGTGCCCGGCCCGGGATTGTCCACCCGCAAGACGGTGCCGCCGTTCGCCTGCAGCCGGACCCCGCCGGCGCCGCCTTTCGGCGACAGCACCACGTCGATATTGCTGTCGCCCCCCTCCGCGATGAGGTTGAGCGCCGCGGTGCTTGCCCGCACCAACAGATCATTCGCGACCGTGTTGGCGTTGTCGACCCGCAGCACCGTGCTGCCATTGGACTGCAGCCGCACACCACCTGCCGGCCCCTTCGGCGCGACGTTTACATCGATGTTGGCGTCGCCTCCCTCGGCGATCCAGTTCATCGTGCCGGCGCCGCCACGCAACAGAAAGGCATTGGTGCTGCCGTTTAGATTGTCGGCGCGCAGCACCGTTTGACCGGACGATTGCAGCCGCACGCCCGAACTGCCCTTGCCGTTGAGATACAGGTCGATGTTGGTGTCGCCGCCAATCGCCGCGAGTTGCGGCGCAGCCCCAGGTGTCGCGCTGTAGCCGCGGGCCTCGTTCTGATTTCCACCACCCACGTCGTTCATCATAACAAAGCGTTGGCGGCCGCCGTTCGTCGCGGTGTTGAACAGCACCAGTGGCGACACGCCCTGGAGCTGCTCCTTGTTTCCAACGTAGACCTGGTTGCTTGCCGCGCCGCCGCTGTCAGCCACAAACACGGCTGGGGTGCCCGCGCCGGGAGTGCCGAACGTGTTGGCGCGCAGGTTGGAGACGTTCACGCGGTTGCCGGAGCCGTCGACTTGGACGGCCGGCCCAGCTGTCAGCTTGGAAAACAGATTGCCGACCTGGACGGTGGCATTCGTCGTGTTGATCCAAATCGCGTGGCCGCTCGGCAACGTCGTTCCCGAATTGGTCTGGTCATTGTTCTGACTCGTCATATTGGCGATCTGGATATCCGATCCCGGACCGTCGACGAGCAGACCATGGTTGACGAAGTCCGCATACAGGTTGCTGACATAAGCCTTGGTTGTGACACCGTTCGCGCCGTTGCTCAGCCGCAGAGCGGAATACATACCGAGCACGAAAAGGTCTCCGACGAAGATCCCGTCCGCCCGACGCATCAGCACTGCATCGGCATTGGCCTCTTGGTAAGCGACGACGGATGGCGCGCTGGTCGCGAATGTCCAGGCATGAAGCCGGCCGATCCGCGGAATGTCGTAGCAGTCGTCGATCTCGATACCGGTCGTGTAAAACTGTCCCTGAACGTCCTTGATATGGAGGCGTCCGGAATTGTCGGCATAGATGCCGCGATTGACGCCCGCGAAAAGCACGTTGTCGAACGTTACCTCGCCCAAAGCGTCCTGCACCCGGAACACGTAGTCGTACGGTGTCGGTGCCCAGCCGACGGCCGGTGCTGGGTGGGTTTGATAGAAGGCGAGATCACGCACTTTGGCGCCGCGCGCGTTGGTGCCGGAGAAGGTGATCGGCGTGAAACCGGTCTGGTCGATCTTGATCCACGTGCCGGTGCCCACCGCGCCAGGTCCTTGAGAAAACCCCTGACCGACAAGGATCGGCGCAGTTCCGGCGAAGGTCACCGCGCTGGCAAGCCGATACACGCCATTTGGAAAGTAGATGACATTGGAGGTCGCCGCACTCCCGAGCTTGGCGGCGATCGCGTTCAGCGCCGGGCCGATATCGGTGCTGCCATCAGCGACCGCGCCGTAGTCGAGCACGTTGAACACGTCGGCCGCGCGGGCAGCCAGCGTGCGCGAGGTGAGAGCGCCGCTTGGCCGAGCGGTTGCCTGCGACAAGTCGCCCGTCGCCGAAAGCAAACCGAGCGAGCGCACCCATGCGGTCGTCGCGGCGCGCGACGACGAATCGTTCGCGGCAGGCGTCGCGAATTGCGGCGCGGGCAGGCCCTGGGCGCGGGCTACCCCGCCACTGGCAAGGGCGAGCACTGCGAGAACCACGGAACGCTTCATGCGCATGCTCCTTCAGGCGATCGAAAGGACGCCGCCATTGTTCCAAACCGATCCGCTCGGCAGCCCCGCGGGACTGGTCGGCAGGGCGGTCAGCATCAACCCGGGCAGGCTCGCCGGGGCGGTGCTGACAAGCCGCCCAGCCGCGACCGACAGCGCGGGACCAGCGACGCCCCAGCCGATCGCCTGACCGCTCCCCAGCAGCAGGGCGCAGCCGTCGCCGAAGCTCGCGCGATCGGTGCGAAGGCCATGCGCGAAACTGCCCCGCGCCTCCATCGGTGCATGCGGCCAGACTGTCGGATCGGGCACCGTGCTGCCGCCGATGAACATGCCGCGCCCTTGCGGCGCCACGGAGTTGGGAGCCGCGTGGAAGACGGTCTGGGAGCCCGGCGAATAACCGCCAGGCTGATAGGTGCCTGTGACAAGCCCAAGTGTATCGAGCGGCGTGCCAGCCGCGTTGGCCAGCGTCAGCGTGCCACCGGCCGTGTTGCGGATCACTAGACCGGCGGTTGGCCCGCTATTGTGGAGATAGATCGCGACCACGCTGGGCGCGCTGGTCAGGGACGCCAACCCGTTGCTGAGGAACCCAGCTCCTTGCAGCGCCGCGCGCAATGCGACGACGACATCGGCCACGCTGCCCGTACCACCTACCACTGCCGTCACCGGCCCATAGTTGGTTCCGGCCAAATCCGTGGCGCTGAGACGAATTGCGTCGCCGGGATTGCATGCGTTGGCCCCCACCTCTCCAGCCGCTGTCGCGAAGGCTTTTGGCGGCGTGGGCGGCAAGATCACGCCGGGCGAGATTGCAAGCTTTCCAAGGACGGTGGCGCCAGACGCCTGCGCGAGCACGAGCCCGCAGGGCTGCTGTGGCAGCCACGCCGTCAACACGAGCCGGCCGTCAGCCGTGACATCCCCTGCCAGCCCAGGCTGCCCCAGCGCATTGACGGCGGCCGCGATATCGGCCGGCATCCCGGTGCCACCGACGGTCACCGAGTAGCCGTTCAGCGTGAAGCTGTCGCCAGCCGCCACGCCGGAGCGCGCGCCGAACGCGATGGCGGTGTCATCTCGTGGCGTGGCGACGCTGCCTGCGGCGATACCGAGATCGCCAAGCGCGCTGCCGCCCAGCGTCAGCGTGCCAACGTCGCCGGGTGCCAGGCCGAATATCACAAGACGGGAGACGGCGCCGCCCCACGTTGTGACGGCGGCCGAGACCATCGGAATGGCGGCCGCGCGGATCGCCGCGGCCACGCTATTAAGGTCGCCATGCGCGCCGTCGGCGTTGAGGGTAACGCTCGTCGTGCCTGCGGCCGATACGCCGCCACCCACAAACGACACGGTCGGCGGCGTGGTGTAGCCAGCACCGGGAGAGGCGATGCTGACACGAACGACGGCCCCCCCCACGACCGTGGCCACCGCTACCGCCCCGGAGCCGCCACCACCCGTGAGCACCACTGTCGGCACGTTTGTGTATGCGCCGCCGCCCGCAATGACGGAAATCGCCGCCACACCCGCGCCGCTCAGGCTCGCGGTGGCCTTGGCGGTCAGGTCAAGGCCTATGGAAATCACGCCGTTGCGTCGTACGGCGGGCGGATTGCCGACGCTGTGCGCGGCCGGATAGTTGATCCAGCGGTGGTTGACGCCGCCCGCCTCGCCGTCGAAACCGCCAACTGTCCCGTAGGCGTAAAGAATGCTGCCGCCATACAGGCCGTTCTGACCCCACGGGTCCATCGACATGCCCTGCACGAGCGTGCCAATCCCGGATCGATGCGTCCAGCCGTGTTCGGGGCCGTTGTTGACCACGTCGAACTCGGAGTGTTCCGCCGACGCGCTGAGCCGGGCCCTCGCGGCGGTATCCTCGTCATAGGTAGCGCCCGTGACGACTTCCCAATGGCCCCAGCCCGAGGTGTTGTCGACCAGCCTGGCCCAAGAATAAATATTCTGTTCTGCGAAGTCGATGCCGGAATTATACCTGTTGTAACGGTTCAGGTTTTGATAGTTGCGCGCCCACGCGACCCGAGCGGATGCCGAGTTGGTCGGCGTATTCTTCATAATCTGGTAGTCGAACGGGAGGTTTGCCGCGTTGCCAACGCTCGACGCGAATCCGGCGAACCCGTCCGAGACCTGAGAAATCCGGAACGCGCCCTGATGGCTCTCGACCCGGTCGACCGCAAGATAGCCGGGCCCCGCGAGGAGAGCGCCGTCATCGAACTCGACTGTGATCGTGAGACCAGCGGGCTGCTCCACAATCCCGCCCAGGCGATAGACGCCGCGCGGCACAAACACCCTGGCGGTGCCGCCGGTCTGCACGCTTGCCATCGCCGCCGCGAACGCGGACCCGCAGTCTGCCGCGCCGCTCGGATCGGCGCCGAAATCGAGCAGATTGAGCCGCTCGGCGGCGCGCTGGGCGAGCGTGCGCGAAGTCGGCGTGCCGGTGGCTTTCAGGACGCTGGCCGAGACGTCGGCACCCGCGAGCGACCCGCCGCCGGTCTGGCCACCGCCGCCATCGCCGATAACTGACGGGTCGACCTGCAGGCTGCCGTTCTGCAGGCGCAGGCCCGACCCAAGCCGAATTGGCTCCGGCCCGCCGGTGCCGCCACTGACCCGGCCCAACAGGGAACCGGACGCGAGCGCGAGGCGCGGCTGAGTGCCCTGCAACAGCAGCGCAGTCGTCATCGACAGACTGTCACCGCCCTTGTCCAGCAACAACCGGTCGGCGGGATCCACGCTGGCGGCGGGCGGCAGTTGCGTGATGGTCGGCATGGTTGCCTCCAGAAGGGCCGCGACGTGTCGATGTATTGACGATAACGATCAGGCGCTGATCAGGATCGGCTCGCCTGCTTCGTTGGTGATCGACACGCCTGACAGCGCGGTCAGGCCAGACAAACTCGGCGGCGGAACCGTCGATGGCGCAAGCGCCTGCACGGGCAACAGCACAGTGCGCGAAATGACGCGGCCGGTGACCGTCGTCAGCGTTACCTGAACGGCGTAGGTCGTCCCGGCCTCGCCACCCGACAGCCAAAGGACGGCACTCGGCCCATCGCCCGCAGCAGGTCCCACGACAAGAGTGTCCGCCGGCGATACGACGACCGCCACGTTTGCCACGGAGTCGGTGTCGTTACCTGCCAGCGCCTGTGAGATGTCGAGTTCGTAGTCCAACGTATCGCCAGGATCCTTGGCGGGCCACGCGAACAGGGTGGGCGCCGCAGGGACGGTGCCACGCGGGGTCGGCAGGAAGCCGTCGAGGATCACGCGCCGCGCGCTGCTGGGCTGCCAGATTCGCGACGGCGCCGAGGCGTTTGATCCGCTCATGCAGGCGTCTCCGAATTTTGAGAAGGGATCATCTCAATCACCGCCACCACCGCCGCCCGCGGCATTGGTGAGCGCGGTCAGCACGGCCTGTAATGCAGAAAGCTGCGCCTGCAGATTTGCAAAACTTACGACGGCAACGCCGGCACCGTCGGGAACCGGTCCCGCCACCGGGGCGACGAACCCGCCGCCCGATTGCTGCACCCAGCCAACCTGCACGGCCGGCGTGGCGGTCACGTCAACCCAGACCAACGCCGGGTTAAACAGCGTGGCGAGATCGGCGTCGGTGGCAAAAAGCTCGGCCACCATCGGCCCGTCGAGGCGTGCGTAAGTCTTCATGGCTCAAAACTCCACGATCACAATGCCGGCGGCGCCGTTGCCGCCCCGCGCGCCAAGGCCCGCCCCACTCGGTGCGCTGCAACCTCCGCCGCCGCCGCCTGCCCCGGGCGCGATGCCGGAACTTCCGACGACGTATCCGCTAGTACCCCGGCCATTGCCGTTGCCGCCGCCGTCGCCCCCGCGCGCGGCGATCGGGATCGCATCGGTGCCCGTACTGCCGCCCTCCCGGATGTCGCCGCCGAGGCCGCGACCACCCAGCCCACCGGCCATGACGATGTTTGCGCTCCCGCCAAAGCCGCCCTGGCCACCGGTTGCGCTGACGTATGGGCCAAAACTGCTCGTGCCGCCGGCGCCACCGTTGCCCGGCGATGTCGGCGCAAAACCGCCGCCGCCGACAGTCACCGCGACGCTGTTACCCACCGGCAAGCCGTACAACCAACCGCGCGCCGTGCCCCCCTGCCCGCCGCCGCCGCTGGACAGTGTGGCGTGCAGGCCGCCCGCTCCACCGCCGCCGATAACGGTGACGAAGAGCCTGGGTACACCCTGCGGGATGGTGAAGGTCCCGCTCGCGCTGAACACCTGCGCCTGCGATACGCCCGGCCGCATGTTAGGCAGCTTAAATTTTAGGACGCTCGGCTGGAGGAATGGCGCGAGATTGGCCGACGTGACCGTGGTCTGACCGTTGGCGATCGTTACCGTGGCGAGGCCGAGCCATCCAGGGTCGGGCGTCGGCACCTGGTTCGCGCCAGCCGGCCCCGCGGCACCGGCCTTGGCCTGCAGTGCCACTTTCTGGGACCTCAAAGTCGGCTGCGCCAGACCGTTGTTGGCGGCGCCCATGAACGGCTGCGAAGGATTTGCGGCATTGTAATATGGCAGCACGATCGGATTGATATCGAGTTCCTGATAAGTCGCTTGCACCAGGAACGTCACGACCGTGCCAGCGGCGGTCGGCGCACTGAGTGGCAGTGTCACCGGTGCGATATTTATGCCCATTTTGACGAGGCCGTCGCCCACATCGGCCGCTAGCGAGCCATATGCACCCTGATCCACTGGCCCGTACGTGATGAAACTGCCAGGACCGACCGTGACATTGAGGCCCCCGGCCGGCTGTACCGACAGGCCGTCGACCACTGGACCCGGCCCGATCGTGGCAGCCGCCAGCGCGCCGAGCGCCACCATGACGTTGCGGTTGGTCGACAGCAGATCGGTGTCGAGCGGAATGCTGCCAGGATAGACGATGGTCCGGTCCATGAAGGAACTCCCTCGGGCGAGTGGGGCGACCGGCAGAGGACGCACACGGGACGCGCCGCCCTTAGGCGGTAATGCGCGTCCAGGCGGTCCCCGCGGCCGGCATGACAGCGGCGATGGTGGCCAGGATGTCGGCGTCGGTCACGCCGCCCAGCATGTCGAGGCTTGCGTAAGCTCCGGCCAATCGATAGCCGCCCGCCCCGTATCCCGGCAGGTCGGGAATGCCGCCGCCGAGCGGCCGCCGTGCGACGACGAGCACCTGGAACGGCAGGTCAAGGCTGCCCCATCCCCCGGCCACGCCATATCCCGCAGGACCGTTCCAAGCGCCGGTATCGGCGGGCCGCGACGGTTCGAACACCCACGGCGCGAACCCGGTAAGATCGCGAACCTGAGCCGCCAGCGCTTGACGGGTTGCGCGCGGCCGCAACAACTCTCGCCGAATGCGCGCCCGGAACGGCTCATCGGTTTCGCCGGCGCGACGCTGCACGCGGCTCCCAAAGCAATCATTCGCTATAAGATCGAGCCACAGATCAGTCGCCGTGGCGATCCGTGCCTGACGCTTCGCATACTGCACGAGGGCGAAGGTCGAGGCCCCGACGTGCGCGAGGCCCGACAGCAACCCGTCGAGTAGCGGCGCCACATCAGGGAACCACCGCGCCGGCAGCGCCGTGCGCAACCGTCGCAGCATGTCGGCCTGATCGCCGATCATATCAATTCACCTGGACGCTGGTGAGTTTCACGACGTTCGCCTGTCCCGGAGCCACGTCGTCCAGCGCGCCGTTGACTGCGACTCCGGTGACGTTTGCCACGTTGGGATCGGCGTTGTAGGCCACCTGCACCAATCGTGACGCCGACAGCACGGCGCCGACCGCCAATCCATCCACATAGTTCGTGAGCGCGCGGGCGACGTTGCCTGCGACTGTTGCATGTGCGGCTGTGTTGGCCACCGCGACCGCCATCTCGACTGAGATCGGAACCGTTCCCGGCGGCCTCACCGCAAAGCTCGTGCCGACGGGCCGTGTGGCCTCAATCGCCACGGCTGCCCCCCTT
Source organism: Acetobacteraceae bacterium (assembly GCA_965246915.1). Lineage (GTDB taxonomy): Bacteria > Pseudomonadota > Alphaproteobacteria > Acetobacterales > Acetobacteraceae > CAVRQM01. The sequence goes on along the minus strand of CBDFGB010000029.1, from coordinate 73,824 downwards.
AGCACCTCCTCCGAGGGGTGGCCCGTACCGTCGTCGACGGTGACGATAAAGTTGCCTGGACGAGGACTACCGTCGGCCGCCACATTCTCGCTCAATGTCCAGGTCAGACCTTGGCGGGTGGACTGCACGGCCGCTCCGATCGCGAGCGGCGTGGCCCGCGAGAGCGTTTGCAGGAACAATTGAAAGCGGCCGCGCAGCGCCTCGTCGCTTTCGGCGTCCACGCCGCCCCCAAGGGGAGCAGCATTGCTCACCGTGTCAATCCCGGGAACTGCCGCTGCGATCAACGTGATCGCGCCCGGCTGCACGTTGCCGGCCGATCCGGCCGTGGCAGCTCGCACCGGCAGGTCGATGGCGGCCACGCCGGCCGCCAAAAGGTAGGTGCTGCTTGCGGCACGCCACGCGGGATGGGTCGTCTCGATCGTCACCACGAAGCTTTGCGCACCGTCGGCGGTCCGCACCGTGACGCCGGGCGCAAGGTTCGCGGGTGCCACTGCCACGAAGCGGGCTAACGTCACGCGTCCCGTCGCCGCCACCGCTGGCAGCCGGAATAGTGAAAAGTCGCCCACCCAGCTGTCCAGATCGGCACCTGTGCTCGTCGAGGCACGGGTCATTTGCAGCACCTGCACAATCAGCCATTGCAGCCACAGCGCCAGACTTGCGTTGGCCTCCAGAACGGCACGCAGGGTGCTACCGACCGAGAGGTCAAGCAGCTGACGCGCCGACCCCTGAACGGCGGCAACCGCGTTGCCGACCAGGGTGGTGAAAGTCTGCAGCGGCAGCAGCATCACGATTCTCCGAGCTGGAAGCTCAGCACCTGGGTGGCACCGCTGATCGCATCGGCATAGCGAACGGAAACGTAGACCTCGCCGGCCCGGCCGGCTTGGACGTCGACCATCGGTTCGGGCGTGCGCGCCACCGCCGCTTCGCGTCGCATCTGCGCGCGGATCACGCCACCGATGCGCGCTGCGGCGGCAGGCTGCCCGACAAAACGGGCGAGACCGGCCCCATAGCGAAGTTGCCAGATATAGTCTCGGGGATTGGTCAAAAGGCGACGTAGCACACGCTGCTGACCAAGCGCCGTGCCTTCGACTACGGCCAGGTCACCCGTCGGGCCAAGCACGAGATCGGAGCCAAATTGATGTGCCAAGTCCGCCATGGCCTACTCCGCGTCGGATTGCAGCGGACGCGTGGTCACGCCGTCGCCGTTCTGCACGCCACCATGGTCATGGATGTTGTAGACCCGACGTAGGCGGTCGATGCTTCCGCTGCGATCGAACACATCGCCCTCGACCCGCAGGTCGCCGCGCACGAAAACGTCGCCCTGCAGCCGGATCGACCCGTCGTTCAGCAACTTGACGGAACTTCCGCTGGCATGGACCAGCCACAATTCGCCGGCCGGAGCCGCTACTGCGCGGGCCTGGTCGCTCCAGGCGCGGCCGACGATGACGCCGCTCTCGCTCTGCCCCTCCTGCGCCAGAACGAACACCTGATCGCCCGGCGCGGGCGGACATGTCATGCCCCAGCCCGCCCCCACCCACGGGCTGAGGATCGGCAGCCAGCCAGTTACGACGCCCTCCGGCTGCAGCGCAACGCGCGCCGCCGCACGTTCCGGATCGACGCTGGTGACGATACCGAAGCGCGGCTGTCCCGCGGCCTGATCAAGTGCCGCCGCCTGAGCCTTCATCGCATTGAGGAAACGCTGCATCACCGCACCTCCACGCCAGGGGAGATATTGCGCGCTCGGACCGTCTGCCAGAAGCCGCGCGGATCGAGACAACGGTCGATCGAGTCGACAAAATACTCCTGATCGAATGCGCTCGCAGTACCCTCGACGCGTACCCGTTGCCGCGGATTGAGGGTTACGTCGCCAGGCATGTCGGCCACCACGACCCGTTCATGACGTGTCAGGTCGTGCAGGCGCTGCTGCGCGAGTTGTAGTGCCCCATCAGGCGACAGATCCGGAACGATGTAAACGTAGCGCTGGACGCGGCCGATCCGGCGGCCGTTGCGGCTGGCCCGAGCCGTCTGCTCGAAGCTGCGGCCCATGCGGCTGTTCCAGCTCTTCACCACAACCTCGATGTCGCGCGCGAGCGTCAACGCCCGCTCCAGACGAAGGTCGGTCACCGTGGGCGGCCCGGACGGTGTCCAAACCGGGCGCAGAATCGTACCGACGGTGGCGACGCCGCCGGGCGGATGGAAGTGCAGCGTGCTACCGGTGATCCACACATCGAAGCCCTCGCGTCCGGCCAGCCCGATGAGCAAATCCCACTCGGTGGTCGCGCGACTGAATTGATTGAGAGTCACGCGATCATGTTCCAGCTGCCAGTAGCGCCCGACCGGCGTGGTGGTCGGAGTCACGTCCGGCGCCAGGCCGTGCCGTTCGGCAAGAATCGTCGCGATCTCGCTCGCCGTCCGATTTGCGAACGTCTCTTGCGTTCGCGCCTCAATGAGCAACGAGGTTCGATCGCGACCCTCGAGCCGAACGATGCCCTGAACAGGATCGAGGTCTAGGTGGTCGACCAAGCCATCGATCAGCGTGGCGGCTTGGCCGCCGACCGAGGCCTGCACGATGATCCCAACATCGGCTGCGGCCGCCCAAAAGCCTGCCCCCATGCGGGGATCAGCATTCACAGCCACGCTGATCCGAAATCGGTCGGCACCGAAATGGTTCGTACTGCTGACCTGGGCCGCGAAGGCACCGCGCACCGGCGCGTCGTCGGCCAAGACGAGCAGGCTTGGCGCACGCAGCTCACTGATGGGCAATGCCGCCTCCCGCCGAGGCGTCCACATCCGGGATCAGCAACGTGACCAGCCCGGACAGCATTGGATCGGACAGCCCATTCAGTTGGGCAATGCGATTCCACTGCGTTGCGTCGCCCAGATACTCGGCGGCGAGATGGAACAGGTCACCGCCGGCCACCGTGATGGTGCGCATCGCTTAGCTCCCGGCCCGCGCCAGATTGCCTTGCGCCCGCTGCAGGTAACCAGTCGCGGCGGCACCGTTCGCCATCTGTCCGGCCGCCGCGGCGGCCTGTGGCACGTCGCGTGCCTGCTCAAGCGCAATGCCCCCAGCGTCGCGCAACGCGATGGCCTGCGCGGCAGCCTGCGCAAGCGCCACGCCCGATTGGCCGTAGGCGACACCGCCGAGTGTGGCCGCGCCGGGCGCCGTCAGAGCCAGACTCGCGGCTTGCAGATCGAGGCCCGAGTAGCCGGCAGCCGTGGCGATGTCCGCGCCGAGTTCGGCTCCTAACGATAACGCCAGAAGCTGTGGCGAGGACAGGTCCGACAACGTCACGCATACGATACGGTAAGGGATCCAATTCGGCTGCTCGAAGCGGACCTCGAACGCGGCGACAACGACTTCAAAGACAAACTCGTCCCAGATGAGGAGCAGCGGTTCGCCCACCGAGCGCAGCAGATCCAGTTGGCGGACGCGCTCGCCAGCGTTGGGGCCAGTAAAAACGCCGGACCAAAGTATCGGCGCGTCCTCGCCGCCCATCACGTCAACCACGCGCACGCCGCCCGGCAGATTGTGAAGACACAACCGCTGGCCGCCGCCAAAGTCGATGCGGGCCGGTATCTCAAACGCTTCGAAGGTGATCGGGCCGAGCGTCAGCGCGGTCATTGGCTATTCCCTTGCAGCGCGCCCGGCCAAGTGGGGCCGAGACGTGGATCAAAGCCGGCTCCGCCGTTGGCCGGTCCACCGGCCTCGCGGGCAAGCGTGTCCGAAAGCCAGCGTCCGACCCGCACGCCGTCGAGAAACACGTCGCCCCCCGTCGGCCCGGACGTTTGGCGAGCCGGCGGAGCCGCACTCATCGGCGCGCTAAAGGACGCGGCGCCCGCGTTGTCGGCACGTGCCTCCCGCCACTCACGCAGCGCGCTGCCGCCGGTGCGGGAGTTCGGCGGTGCGGAGGGAGCTAGCGCGGATGCGGCATTCGGGGGCGGGGGCGTCTGCGCCAATGCGCGCGGCCGCTCCGGAGCCATCGGAGATACTTCAGTGGCCGGCTCGATGTCTCGGACCGGAGTGGGGATCGACGGTGGAAAGGACGAGCCGGTCCCAGCCGATGCGATGACCGGACTGAACAGGTAGAGCGGTTGCGCGCTGGCACCGATCGAGGAACGCTCCGTCTCCGCCTTGGGAGGAAGGCGAGATGGTGTCGAAATCGTGGGCGATGGTATCGACCGGCCTACCTCGATGGAGGTGGCCGGGGCCATTTGGGCAAGGGTGACGGCCGCGCGCGCCGGCGCTTCGATCGGCGCTGGCGCGAGTGCAAGCGGCGCGCCCACGGTGTCCCCTGCCCCCTCCGCTAGGGCAGTTGGCGCGGACGACGCCGCCACGGGCTGCATCAACGGCGCGGGCGGCGTCACCGGCTCGATTGCTGCGACGACCGCCTCGTCGCCGTTCCGTGCGGGCGACGCTGGCTCCGCCGTTGATCCAATTGGTTCAACGCCCGGACCGGCTTCCTGCGGCGTGTTAGACGGCAACGGTAACGACAGCGGCACGAAAGGCTCGGGCATGGACGTCGCCACCGCCCCGGCAAGGGCCGCGAGCTGGGCACCCGCCTCCGCCACGGCCTCGTGCAAGTCCGCGAGCAGCATGGCGGCACCGACCGAAGCCACTTCGGAAGCCGATAACCCCGTCGGATCGGACACGCTCGCGCTCATGCTGCGTCCTCCCAGCGTTGGGTGGTGAAGTCGAACCGGCCGCCATCCATTGTACCGAGCGCAACGACCCAGGCGGTCCGCTCGTCCGGCGGCAGGCTGAACGCCACGTCGAATGGCACCCCGTTCCGGACCAGGAATAGGCAATCGACCAGATCGGGGTGCCGGATCAGTTTTTTACGTCGGCCTGCACCGGCACGCTCGCGGCGAGCGCGGCCGCTACGGCGGCAATCCCACTCTCACCCAGACGCGAGACCAGCGCCTCGACATGAGGCTCCGAGACGGGGGCGGGCACCGGGACGTCGTCTATTGACACGACGCTGCACGCCACTGCCGCCATGCCCATCCACGCCGGGTTGGCGGCGAGCTGCGGACCCGCCGCCTTGAACAGTCGTAGACGATCGAGCGCACCCATGCGCCGAATCGACAACTTACGCCCCTCGGCGTCGCGCACGTCGCTCGCCACCTGAGCCGCGGCGATGAGCCGTGAACTTGGAGTGTCCATCCCTAGACCCGCTTGCGGCGGGAGGCGTGGAATTCCAGCCGCTGCTTGACGCTGGAATCGCCGCGCCAGGCGCCGGAATGGGCAAGCCGGAACACCACACTGTCGAACTGATACGTGCTGGTGCTGCCGTCTGTCTCGCTGACGTATTGGTACAACGTCGAGGCGACGATGGCGTTGCCATTGTAGTATGACGACTCAAGTTGGACGATGAAGTCCTCGGCAACTGGCGAGCCGCGTTCGAGCTCGAAGACCCCGTCCCAGCCCTTCGGCAACTCGGCCGCCATCCGAACGCCGTCGATACGGTCGACCCGCACCGGGTGCGTCACCTGCCGCGTCTCGAACCCCGTTACGTGCGCGAGGTCGACCCGCCCAAACGGGCCGACCACGACAAGCTGACAGTCACGTCCGAGAGAAAAACTGTTGCTGGCCATTGCAGCCCTCCTTACGGTGACAGCGCGCCGGAGGCGCCGGGCAGAGTCTGCACCTGCACCTGAACGGTCTGGCCGCCCTCCATGTTGACGATGAAGCGCTCATTGATGGCCTGGTATTGGATCTGCGCGTCGGACTGGACGTAGCCGAGCGCCGTTCGGGCGGGCGGGTTATTGCTCTGGTCGCATACCACGGTGAACGGCAGGCGGCCGTCCGTGCTGCCGAGAAGTCCCTGGCCCAGCATGGCCTGCAGGAACGACATCTGCGTCGCCCGGATGCGGCGAAACAGCGTCGCGTTGATGACCTGCCCGACATACTGACCCATGCCGGCGGCCAGCGTTGCAGCAATATAGTTTGTCAGCCGCGTGTAGTTATCACCGTTGACAGCGGCATTGCTGCTCGCATTGTGGCCGCCACGCACGCCCCAAAATCGGCCGGCAGGCTGTGGGTTGGCGATCACGTCGATCCCGGCCTGCAATAGGACGGCGAGCTCCGCGCTGGAAAATGTGGTCGCTTGCCCGCTGCCCGGGACGCCTGATTTCTGCGAACCGACAACACCATACAGTGGCTTGTTGAGGCTGCTTTGCTCGGGAGAAAGATTGGCGAGCCGACCCGCCACGAAGCCCTGCGGGCTGACCAGCCGTGTTGTCGAATTGACTTGGTCGTTCCACCATAGCCAGTCACCAAACATCAGCTTGGTCGCGTAGGTGTCCAGCCCGGCCTGACCCTTGACGGCGACGGCGTTGGCGATCGTGTCACCGGCAGGGCCGGTGAGTATCATGTAGAGACCTTCGGACAGACCGAATTGTGCCTGCACCGTCCACTGCGTCGGATCGTCGCTATCGGCCACTACGCCGATACTGCACCCCTGGCTGCGCAGCGCGTACATTCCGGTCCGTGGCACCACGTCGCTGCCGATCAGCGTGGCCGCCACTACGCCGGAGGCCCCATCTGTGCCGGGCGTGCCGCTGGCGAAACTCGCCGTCAGCACCGCCGGTGCGGCGGTCGTCGTCCCTGCGTTCGCGACGACAAGCTGGCTGGGCCCGCGCTGTGGACCTTGGCCGAGATTGACCGCGCGGGCGAGTGTAGTCCAGAACGCAGAGCCGGATCCGCTGATGTTGTCATAGACTTCCGGCGGCTGGCCGGGGAGACCAATCGTCAGCCGCCACGACCCTGCGCGGCTACCGGTGCCAAGCGCGACCGAGATCTGGCTCCCAAGACTGCCGGAATAGAGCGCGGTCAGGCTGAAGGTCGTGCCGGTCAACGTCAGGCTGGCCGCCGTGTCGGTGCCGTCGCTAACCCGGACACAGCGGAAACTGCTGGCGCCCTGCTGGACCGCTGTGGCCACATGTGTGCCCATATCGAAACGACGCGCGGTGATCGATCCGAACGTGCGGGCATAATCCGCCATGGTGGCGACAATGACCGGCTGGTTCACCGGCCCCCAGGTCGCGGTGCCGACGACGCCCACGACGTTCGTCGGAACACCATTGAGCAGCAGCGTCTGCGGTGGGACGATCTGCACATACAGATCGGGGACGACCAGAGCGGTAGTGTTGATGCTACCTTGCTGCACGATCGGCATGTCAGCTCTCCTTTGCCGGCTTTGTCAGCACACGCACCACGCTGTCCGCCTGCTCACCGGCCAGCACGCGGCCGGCCTCCTCGGGATCGGTGATCACGTCGCCGCGGGCGCGGCCCGCGAACGGCCGCACCACCACCAGTTTCGTCTCCATGGGTTCTCCGCCTAGGACAGGTTGGTTGCGATCACGCTCGCGCCGGCCGCCACCCGTGCGTTTCCAAACAGCAACGTCGGCAGATCGAGACGGATCGTCGTTGCGTATTCTACACTGTAGAGTAAGTCGCGGCGATACAGACCAGCCGTTTGCGCCCGGTCTGTGGGCGTGGATGCCACAATGCGCAGCCGTCCGGCGAGCCCGTCCGGAAGGTCGAGAAACGCGATGTCGGACAACTGCGAATCAATCAGAGAAGCAAGCGTGTCGCGGCTGGCGGGGTCGGGGCACCAGCAGACGACGCGAAAGACCACCCGTTGTCGTCGGGTCTCGCGCACGCCGGGCTGATCGGCAACCACGCGCGCCTTCATGCGGCGCGCTCCGAGCACCAGCACCGACGCGCCGCTCGCCATGGCGTTGCGCGACGCGAGCCCGGTCGCAATTGCCAACGCGACGGTGACCGGCGTGTCGCCGATCACCGTGCGATGGACGGCGGCGAAGCCATCAACCAGCAACCCTGCGATCTGCCCCGGACCGGCGTCGCCAGCAAACACCGCCGTGTTGCCGAACACCGCGCCCGACAGGGTTGGCTCAAGGATCTCGGTCGGTAACCATTCGTTTGAATAGCGTGTGGTCGTCGTCTGGTTGGCCGCGTCGGCCGCAACCGTCACGTTCAGGGTCCCGGCCGCAAGATCACGGGCAAGCGCGACATCGTCGGGCCAGCCGCGATAGACGCGCGCAGGCGGCCCCACAGCGCTCGCTCCCATCCCGGTCACAGAAGCACCACCAGGGTAGAGCAGGCGGGCGATGGCGGCCGCTAGGCTCTGCTCCACATCGCTCTGATCGGCCATCAGGTTGCCGCCTGCCGCACGAGCAGCCGCCACCCGTGTTCCGACAACTCAGCCGCCGCAACCACCCCCGCGCGGCCGAGATCGTCCGTCATAAGATCGCCCGTCTGGAGTACGATAGGGGACGTGAGGGCCAGCAACACACTCCAGCCGCCAACGAGCAGGTCCGTGGGAAGCCCAGCGCGGACTGCGGATGTGCCGGCCTCGATCACGCTGGCTGGCCAATTGGTCAGCACTCTATCAGTCGACGTCCTCGCGAAGCCGCCGTACGTCCCGGCTCCGCCTGCGGGCTGGCTGACCAGGCGTGAGAAACTCAGCGTTCGCGTCGTCCGGACGCATATCAGTGGCTCGAGCGGCCGCTTGCTGACCACGAGATACGTCGCGGCCGCGCCGACAAGGTAATCGCCGACGTGAGTGTATGCACTGTCCACAATCGCCTCGAACGCCGGGTGCCCGTGGCTTGGCAGCCCTGCCTTCTGCGGAACAAATAGGGCCGGCATCCGCATGCGGGCGGTGCCAGAGCGGACTGGGGAGATCGAACCTTGCGGGCGGTGCAGCACGAAAGGCTGGCCCACCATGCGCGCGGCTGATCCGTTGGCCCGCCTCACGATATCGTCGATCGCGCCCGGCCGCATCAGACAATGACCGAGAGTTGGCCGTCGCAGAGCGCTGGGCCGAACGGCACGCCCAAAAACGAGCACAGGCGGCGACGCCAATCATCGAACAATCGTGTCCGCTCGCGCAATTCCTCAGGATTGCGTGTCCATACGGCCGCCTCTGCCGTGTCGAGCCGCGTCCCGGTCGCCGGGATCTCCAGTTCCAATGCCGCGAGTTGCGCCAGATACCCGCGTGTCACGGCCTCCTCGCTGGGCGCCAGGTTGGTCAGCCGATATTCGAGCAAACCGTAGGCTTGGAAGAATCGCCAGCCCTGGAAGCCGGACGCACCGATTCCGTAGGCGGGATAGCCGCAATGCCTACGGACATCCGTCCGCTCCGCCTCGGTGAATGCCATGTTCCGACCTCCAGGGTTGCAGCAAGTGTCCCGGCAGAACTCAGCCGAAGTGCTCGAGCATCACCGCGCGCTTGAACGCTGCGTTCGTCGCGGTCGTGATGGTCGTCGGATTGGTCGTCACGTCACTCGGCGCACAGAACCCGCCGATCCAATACCAGCTCTGGGCGATAATCTGCTGCAGCCGGTCGATCGGCTCACGCGTGACCATCACCACTTCGTCGATCACGTTGACGATGCTGTCCGCAGGTCGGATGTGCTCCGAGATCATGCCAGCAAAGTCTCCCTCGATCAGCGCACCCTTGCCGCAGACGATCGGGCGACGCACGACCGCGTTGTTGTTCCCCGGAAGCGTCTGCACATACGCCTCGGTCGTCGGAATGAATCGCAGGCCGAGGAAGTCGTTGACCATGCCGCGCTTGAACACCTGGTTGGCGCTCGTCGCGCCGGTGAAGAGCTGCCGGAAATCGCCGTCGGCGAACAGCTGACGCGCGCTGATCGGATCCAAGTAGCAGTTGAACGCGCCATCGATCTCCGGCACAGCGTTCTGCCGCAAGATTGCCACCGCGTTCAGCAGCGCGCCCATGGTCAGCGTGTCGGCCGCGGTCAATTGGGCGGTATTGCTACGATTGCCAGGCCGAACGATCGCGCTCCCGGTCGTGGCGAAGACCGTGCTGTTCAAGGCCCCGTCAGAGACTGTTACGTTACCGGATAGGGTCAACACACCGCTCACGCCACCCGGCGCGCCAGAACTGTTCGAGGCATCGGCCGTGACGTTGACCACGGTGTATGCATTGCTGCCGATCGTGACCGCCAACGGATTTCCGGCACCGACGTTGACCTGCACGCCATTCACGAACACCTGTTGAAAGCCGCGTATGTCGTCGACCGCAATGTTCGGGGCGGGTGACGCGAGGGCCGTGCGAACGCGCGTGTTGCCGCCGAAATAGCTGGCGAACAGCGCGTTGCGCGCCAACTCGTCGAGGCTGCGGGCCGCCTGCTCGCCGTTGATCGCAGCATTGAGCAAGAACTGGTCGGCAATCCCCACCCGGCTCGTGACGATATTCAGATCCGTCGTCGCCGCATAGTGGTTCATGCTGATAGTAAATTGCTCGATCGAATAGCCGGTGGGCGCAAGTCCATTGTCGAGATTGGTGTTGGTCGATGCGCCGAGAGGCGTGGTCACCGCGGGCTTCAGCCCGGCTCGTGTTTTGGTCAGCGTCTCGCCGATCCCGACCGCGAACTTTTCGCGATCCGCGACCGCGCGATAGCCCAGCCGTGAGGTCAACGCATGCTGGAACTCGCGCTCGAGGAAACCCTGCTGAATGAGCGCCTGCAGGCTCGGCGGAAAATTCGTGATGGCCATGTTGCTGTCTCCTGTCCCTTCGTGTCAGAGCCGGCGCAGCAGCTCGGCGCGCGCCGCCTGCCACTCGTCGTGCGTCATGTCCGTCGCGCGCCGAGGTTGCGGCGCCTGGGCGGGCGGGGCTGTCGCGGTCGACGTCGAGGTTGCGCCGCCGTGAAGCCCAAACAGCCACGGCTTTGCCCGTCGCAGATTGGCCATCAGCGCGGACGCACCGACAACTTCGCCCGCGCCATCAAGCGAGACCGAAGCCGCGTCGACGAGCTTGAGTCCATCGAGGTCGACCATGCCGGCACGCACGGCCTCGGCGCGCAGACCGGCGCGAAGCAGTGCGCCACGATGCGCCTCCTCCATCTCGACTAGCCGGCGTTCCAGGGCGGCGACGCGATCGCCATCCTGCGTCTCCTCGTCGGTCATGCGCTCTCCTGTCGTTCGATCCGGGCGATTTCAGTGGGTACGTTAGCGATGCCGTAGACATCGGCGACCGACTTGATCGCGGTCTCACGGCTCAACAGCGCTGCGCCGGTCAGCGTCTGCAGGGTTTGCGCGTCACGCGAGCGGTCCTCGGCGTTGGGCGCCGTCCAGCGCGGCCAGGTCAGCGTCAGCCGCGCCATGCGGTCGAGCGGCCGTAACGGCCGGCCTTTGACCTTCAGCTCAAGCGTGTTCGACGCGCTCACTGTCATCGCCGCAAGTTGCAGCATCGCCGCGCCGTAACTGACGCGCATCCGGTCCGCGAGCCATACGAGACCCTGGTTCATCAACTCTAGTGCGCGTCCGCTCTGCGCAGCACTCAGTCGATCGGCACTCGCGCGGTTGCCATGCATTCCCTCGAGAGCGTATTCGCGCAGCGTACGGACGTATTCGATGACCGCACCGGCCGCCGTACCGCCTATTTCCAGCAACTTTGCGTCGCCGTCCGCGCCAACCACCAGCGCGTTGCCACCGCCCCGAATGATTGTACCGTCAGGTGCGGCCGGCTCACGGATCAGCAGCATTGGATCGGAGGAGTACTTCAGCCCACGCCCAGCTTGGCTCAGCTGGTAGTCGATCTCGATGCTTGTTTCGATCGCGCTGGAGAAGGTGCAGGCGCCATCTATCTCGTCGCCGCCGGGCAGATTCCGGATCCAGACCAGCGGGACGAAACCCAGGCCATGGCGGACGCTCCGCACGGTATCGATGACAGGCGTGTCGCCACTTCCGATAGGCAAGGGCATGTACCAGGATTCCGCGTCGGCATCCCAGGCGCGCGCAAACCAATATTGTCCGGCCGGATCGCAATCGCCGTAGCCGCGCGCCGCGAGTACGCGGCCGGCAACCTTATATCGTTCGGTCACGCGCAACAGCCGATCCGGCTCCTGCGGATCCCAAACGGGCGTGAGAAACTTCGTGTCCAGCGTGGTGAGAAAGATTCGACCCCGCAGCACTCGCAGCAGGATTGCCGCGCTGCCGACACTGCCCCCCCGTGCAGCGTCGAGCATGACGGCGTTGAGTGCAGCCTCCTGCGCTATGTCGGCAAGTGTCTCGCGCACCGCCGCGTCAGGTGAGTCGATTGTTGGGAAGTGTCCGTCGCCGAACAACAGGGAGATGGAGTCGTCAACGACGATCCGCGCCAGCGGATAGCGGACGCTCGGCTGCCGGTGCCGTAGCGGAATGTATTCGCCTCCCGGCCCACGTTCGTCGTGGAACTGGTAAGGCAGCACGTCATAGAGTCGACCATCGAGCACACGCTGCAGGATGTCGAGGCGGCGTACGCGGTCGTCGTAGTCGGCGTCGCTGCCGATCTGTGCGCAAATCGTTCCGAACATTGACTGCCTTCCGAGTGGAAGAAAGCGGCAGACGCCGCGTTATCGCGTCATCACATCCAGGCGGAGTAGGCGGCTTGCGGCACCCTTGGTCAGCATCGCAAAGGCTCTCGACAGCGCGTCGACCTGATCGTCCTTCGCGCCGTGCGGAAAGTCGCGCAGTTCGCCCGTGAACGCGGCGTTCCAGGGCGCTCGCACCATGGCCATCAAGCCCGCCTCGACCTGAGCACTGACCGGTCCGGCCCGCAGTAGCTTGCTGCCCGTTTCTGGGCTCGCCACCACTCGCCATCCGGCAAGTCGCTCGATAAAGTATGCAATCTGCAGTTTGCCCGCCTGGCCTGGGTCTTGGGGCAGACCGATTTGAACGCCTGGCCCATCAAGCTCTGCGGCGGCACGGATCGCGCGTTCCACCGCAAGCGGGCCGCCACGCAAGCGAACGACATCCAACACGCAAAGCCCGCCGCCCTCGACGCGCGCCAATTTGACACCGACGGTCCAATCGGGATCGCGGCCATGCGTCGCCTCGGTCGCGGCCAAGTCCCAGGCCCGCACGACTCGGGTCGTGTGCGGCGGCTCATCCACCGCGGTAATCTCATCGACTCGAAATAGGGTCTCCGTGTCATGGCGCGGCTTTTGCTGAAACAGCGCCGCCCAGATCCGTTCGCCGACCGCACGGCGCTTGCGCTCTAGCGCTTCGAGCCCTTCCCAGTCGGGCCAAAGCGCATCTCCAGGCATCCGGCCGAGGGGATCGTCCGCCTCGGCTAGCGCCGGCAGCCGCAGTGTCCGCCAATCATCGCCCGCCGCTAGCAACCGCCCGGCGAGGTCGTCCTCATGCCATCGCGTCATCACGAGAACGATCCGGCCACCCGGCTTGAGGCGCGTGAGGAGGTCGGACTGGAACCAGTTCCACAGCCCCTCGCGTAGCAGCGCGCTGTCGGCCTCGGCGTGGCTCTTCACCGGGTCGTCGATGAGGATCAGGTCAGCGCGACGGCCAATGATCGGTCCGCGCACCCCCGCGGCGAAATACTCTCCGCCAAGGTCCGTGCGCCATCGCCCGGCGGCGCGATCATCCCGCGCGAGACGTAGACCATGCTCACTGGCGTGTTCGGCCAGCATCGCCCGGGCACGCCGTCCGAAATGGTGGGCAAGCGCCTCGGTATGTCCGGCGGCGATGATACTATGCCCCGGATGCCGGAGCAGCCACCACGGCGGCAGCACGACGCTGCAATAAGTGCTTTTGGCGCTGCCGGGCGGCATGAGCACCATGAGGCGGTCGCAAGCGCCCTCAGCGAGGTCGTTCAGCGCCGACAGCAGCAGCTCATGGTGGCGTGCCGGCCGCATCGGTGACAGTACGCTAGCCGCCCACACTGATAGGCTCGGCACGTGCGGCGCGGGCGAAGGAGCCTCGCTCCCGTCCGCTTCACGCCCCATCATAGCTAAATATCTACTCTAGACTGGTCACGTTGGTCAAGAAAAAAATCCTCTCGCCAGTCTTTTTTTCCTGACCCTCTCAAGTTCGGAGCGCGGCCGGAAAGAGTTGCGGGATGAAGGCGCTGGCTTCCCAATCCAAATCCATCGGAGAACTGTCGCCACAATCACGCCACGATTTCTGGTGCAATCGAGGCGACAGAACAGTCTATTTGTTGCACCGCCGCAGGCATGTATCGGACGGCCCCGCTGTCGCGACGACCAGCCATTGCAGATGCCCGTAGGAGCCGGGGGGGGTTGATCTTCTCTCTCGACGTGGTTCTACTCCCAGCCTGGCCACGTGAACGGGGCAGAGGTACTGTCCTGGTCAATGCCACACGACCAACGGTCATCCACCATCGGTGGCAACAAGTGAAAGAGGGCACATGATCGCACGGGCGACTCTTGCGCTAATGTTGGCCGGACCAGTGCTCGTGTCCGGATTTGCTGGCGGGGATGGCGCGGCGAATGCAGCGTCACTGACCCGAAAAAGCGCCAGCCAGGCCGGACACGCGGGTCGCGAGCGACCGACTCACATCAGTCAGCGGCGGAACCGAGGTCACGGGGTATCGGTCTCTTACCGTCCTGCCCGCCGTGACGCTCCCCCGGCTATCGTGGCGTCAGTAGACGATGGCCTCGCCTATGACACGCCACGCGATACACAGGGCCGGCCGCTTCACAGCTCCCCACCGATGGGCCAGGTCGGCCTTGCGAGCTGGTATGGCGGCGCACGCTGGCAGGGCAGGCGCATGAGCGACGGGACACGGTATGAACAAGACAAGCTGACAGCCGCTCATGTGTCACTACCGCTGGGCAGCCTCGTCCGTGTCAGCCTCGTCAACAGCGGCGGTCCGAGCGTTGTGGTGCGCATCACTGATCGCCCGGGCACGCGGCGGCGGATCATCGATCTCAGCCGAGCCGCTGCGTCGCAACTCGGGATGCTGGCGATGGGCGTTGCTACCGTTCGGCTCGAGCCGTTGTAACTATGGACGACCATCTTGCGGCGCTCACCTCGAGTTATCGCGTTGACTGACAGAATCGATGAGTGGACGCCATAGCGTCCGGGGCTGGCCGCAATTCACACGCGGACGTGTCGCCTATCGGATCTCGCTCGATCGTGAGTTGCCCGACGCGCCCCGAACGGGGCTCGAGTTCGATCATTCCGTCTCGCCGGCAGACGCTCCGAATAAGCGCAGGTGCAGTAGCAAGATAATGGTCTTTGCGTCGACGATCGCGCCGGCAGCTATCATGGCCACCGCCTCGTCAAGCGTGGGCTCGAGGATTTCGATATCCTCCCCCTCGCTGGGAAGCCCGCCGCCCGGACCCACGCGGTCGCCGTCCGTATAGGTCGCGAGAAACAGGCTGACCCGCTCGGTGACGCTGCCTGGGCTCATGTAACAGTCCATGACATGCACCGGGTCACTGACGCGAACGCCGACCTCCTCCATCGCCTCGGCCCGGATCGCTTCGGCGGGACCGCGACCGTCAAGGAGGCCGGCAGGCGTCTCGATGAGTCGGCTGGCACCCTCCCGATCGAACCCAGGCGGCGGATTCACGAAGGCACCGAACCGCCATTGCCTGATCAGCAGAACGCGGCCACGCGATGGATCGTGCAGCAGGATGGCCGCCCCGTCGCCATGGTCGTAGACTTCGCGAACGAATTCCTGGTGGCTGCCGTCTCGCCGCCGATAATCGACCACGCTTCGGCTCAGCGTCGAAAAGCTGGTGCGGGCGAGAATCTCGGTGGAGCGAATCACGGCGGTCGGCGGTCGGTTGGTCACCTATCTCTCCGGCACGGTGCGTCTCGAATAGCATGTCAAGCGACGGAGTGAATCAGTCCCGCAGGTCCGGCATCCTCGCCGCATAGAGCGCCAGGAGAATCCCCGATGACTGCCCTGACCCAGATCATCCCCAACCCCTTTGCAACCGACGAGGCGCGTTGGGATGCGGTCCGCCGCCGCGATCCCGCGGCCGACCGCTGGTTCTTCATTTCCGTGGCGACCACTGGTGTTGTCTGCCGCCCATCCTGCACGGCGCGGCAGGCGCTGCGTCGCAATGTCGCATTCCACTTCGATCTGGCCTCCGCGATCGCCGCCGGGTTCCGCCCTTGCAAACGGTGCCGCCCCGAACTGCCGCCGCGCGCCGAGCGCGAGGCCGCGATCGTGGCGCGCGCCTGCCGGCTCATAGACGAGGCAGAGACGCCCCCGGCACTTGCCGAGTTGGCGGCGAACGCCGGCCTCAGCCCGCATTACTTTCACCGGCTGTTCCGTGTGATCAGCGGTGTCACGCCAAAAGCCTACGCCGACATGCAGCGACTGCGCCGGGTGCAAGCCAGTCTCTCGTCAGGTCGGGCGGTGACGTCGACACTTTACGATGCGGGGTTCAATTCCTCGGGGCGCTTCTACGAGGCTGCGGACGCGATGCTCGGCATGACCCCGACGGCATGGCGGGCAGGCGGGCGCGGCGAGGCGATCTCCTATGCGAGCGCCGCCTGCGCGCTCGGGACCGTCTTGGTCGCGAACAGCACCCGAGGCGTATGTTGCATTCTGCTAGGAGACGACCCGGACACGCTTGCGGCCGAACTCGCATGCCGCTTCCCGAATGCGGCAATCTCCGGGCCTGACGCGGAGCTCGGCGGGACGGTCTCGGACATCGTCGCGATGATCGACCAGCCGGGGGCCGCGCCCGCGGTGTTACCGCTCGACATCCGCGGCACCGCGTTCCAGCGGCGCGTGTGGGAGGCTTTGCGCGACATACCGGCTGGAAAGACCGAGACTTACGCAGCCGTCGCTCGGCGGATTGGCCGGCCCACGGCGGTGCGCGCCGTTGCCTCGGCGTGCGCTGCCAATCGCCTCGCGGTCGCGATCCCCTGTCATCGCGTGGTCGGCTCTAACGGGACACTGACCGGCTATCGCTGGGGCGTGGCTCGCAAACGCGAGTTGTTGCGCCGCGAGGCGGGGGGCTGATGCAAACCACGCTGTGGCCCGAGGCGGCGACCGAACCTCTCGGGCCCGGCGCGATTTTGCTGCGCGGCTTCGCCCTCTCCTCGGAGGCGGAACTCCTTGAGTGCGTGCGGGCGATCTCGAGGGCCGCGCCGTTCCGCCACCTCGTCACGCCCGGCGGACATGTGATGTCAGTGGCGATGACAAACGCTGGGTCGCAAGGGTGGGTCAGCGACCGGCGCGGCTACCGCTATGAACCGCACGATCCGCTCAGCGGCGCGCACTGGCCGCCGATCCCTGAGCTTGTGATTCGCCTCGCAACCCGGGCCGCCGAGGAGGCGGGCTTTGCTTATCCGGAGCCCGACGCCTGCCTCGTGAACCGCTACGAGTCGGGATCGAGGCTCTCGCTGCACCAGGACCATAATGAGCGTCGCCTCGCCCATCCGATCGTCTCGTTCTCGCTAGGATTGCCGGCGATCTTCCTGTTCGGCGGACAGCTTCGGAGCAATCCGGCCCGACGTCATGCGCTTCGCGGCGGCGATGTCGTGGTGTTCGGCGGTCCATCCCGCATGACATTCCACGGCATCGCACCCTTGGCACCCGGCCGGCATCCACTGGCTGGCCCCTACCGTTACAACCTCACGCTGCGTCACGCAGGCTGACGTCCCGCGACAGCGCGGCCACGATGTGGCCGATGCCCTCAGCGTGCCAACGCGGCACCGCTCGGTGGTCAGCACCCAGCATCGCACCCAGCTTGCGCCAGGAAAACATGTGCCGGTCTGTGAGCGGATTGACCAACGACCGGGCACCGACGATCCGGCGTAGGACATAATTGTCCTGCGGGATGAGACCAAGCCAGCGATAGGCTTCGTCCATGGCGTCGATTTTCGACGATCCCGGTATTGGCAGGCGAATGCGCGCCGCCGGATCGCCGAGCGCTACTTCGGCCGCGCTGCGGACGAAATCCAGTTGCGCCACACGCAGTCGCGGCCCGTCGCCGCCGCGCGGCAGGCAATACAGTGTGCGCCCAGCTTCCTCGAGGCGCGCCACGACATAGTCGGCCAGATCCCGAGAGCGCACCATCACCGCGCCTCCTCGGTGACCCGCTCGCGTGTGCTTCGCCAACCCGGCCAATCCGAGCCAGCGAGAAGCGTGCCCTCGGTCAGGACACCCCATGCGATTGGATGACCCGGCGCCAAAGGCGGCCGAACCGTCTCGCGCAGCCACGCCGACAACACCCTCGCACTGACCATGAGCCGTCTCCGATGCATTCCTGCAAGTTAGTATAACTAACATTCCCCGTCAATCGGAATTGCGCGAACGCTGTTAGTCAAGCTAACTGAGGAGATGGAGCAACAGCAGCCCCTGGCGAACGCTACCGGCGAGAGAATTCGTGCCGCCCGGTTGGCACGGGGCATGACGCAAGCCGACCTCGCACGAGCGATCGGCGTGAGCCGCAGCGCGGTTGCCCAGTGGGAGACGGATCGGGCCGGACAAATACGCGGCAACCTCGCCCGTATCGCTTCGGTTCTGGGCATCTCGGTCGGTCATTTGGTCAGCGGCGACACGGCCGAAGATCGGGTGGACACGCCCGACGCGCTGGCGCTGCTCCGTCTCTATCGCACGCTAACGCCCGATGACCGCCAGTTGCTCTTGCGAACTGCGGTGAGGCTGTCGCGCGCCTCGCCGCGTGAGGCTTAGCCCAATGGAGACCGAACGGCGAACATCCGGGCACCCGGCGTGGGCGCGGCAAGGGGTCGCGATCTGGCCAGATCGGCCAGGCCGAAGCTCAAGTCGCGTAGTCCTCACCGCGTCGTTGAAGCACCCGGCACATTTCGGCGAAGTGCACATGCGCGGCTTCGGTGTAGGCCTCCCAGCCGACGGCAGTGGCCTCGGCCACCGCGTCGGGCAGCACGGCCAGCGGCCGGCCCGTCGAGTAAGCGGTGACCACTGTTCGCGCCGCTCTCTCCAGATGGAACAAATCGTCGAACGCTTCGGCGACGGTGGGCGCCACTACCAAAACGCCGTGATTGCCCATCATGAGCCGCCGGTGAGACCCCAACGCGCGGGCGATCCGCTCGCCCTCGTCGATCCGGTCGGCGATGCCGTCGAACCCCTTATCGATCGTGACCCGGCGAAAGAACCGCGCCGATACCTGATCGATCGGCGGGATGGTCGGGTCTGCGAGGCACGACAGCGCGGTGCCGTATGGCGGGTGGGCATGCAGGACGCAACGCGCCTCGGGCAACAGGGCATGAATGCGCCCATGGATGCACCATGCCGACGGATCGGGCGCATCCTCGCGCTGCATCGTGGCGGGATCATCTGCATCGAGGAGCAGGAGGTCGCTCGCCCGGACCCGGGAGAAATGCATCCAGCGCGGATTCATCAAAAATCGCGTGCCGGCGTCGCCAATCGCCAGGCTGAAATGGTTGGCGACCGCCTCGTGCCAGTCGTGCAACGCGGCCAGCCGAAACGCCGCCGCAAGATCGACTCGCGCCTGCCACTCAACCGCATCGCCAGGCCGCCGCAGCGCCGTGACAGACATGCCTCTCTCCTATACATCGCCGCGCGCAGTGTGGCGCGGCGCGCCTCTCCAGGGATAGTCTATAGGTGCTCAGTCCGCGGGAGTTTCCGATGTCGGCCGCACTCGACCACGCCTCGGCCACCGCCACCGACGCGGCGGTCACTGCCCTGATCGCCTCGCGCCGCACCGACCACGGTCTGCCGCGGGCCTTCTACGATGATCGCGCAATCTACGCCCGCGATCTCGCCCGCATCCTGCATCGTCACTGGCTCGTCGCCGGTCACGCCACTCAGGCGCCAAACCCCGGCGACTTTTTCACCGTCCGCGTCGATCGCGACGAGGTCATCATCTCTCGCGACAGCGCCGGCCGGTTGCACGCCCTGCTGAACTCCTGCCGGCATCGCGGCTCGGAGGTCTGCGCCGAGGCCACCGGTAACACCCGATACTTCATTTGCCCCTATCACGCCTGGACCTACGACCTGGACGGGTCGCTCGCGGCGGCGCGGCACATGCCGGAGACATTCGACAAATCGGCCCACGGCCTGCGCCGCCTCGCGCTGCGGGTGGAGCAAGGTCTCATCTTCATATCGTTCGCACCACTGCTTGGGCTCGCCCCGCTCGCGTTCGACCACGTGGCCCGCACACTCGCCGCCTCGCTCGGCCGCTACGGCTGGGGCGATGCCCGCGTCGCCCACCGTGAAACCTACGTGATGGAAGCGAACTGGAAGCTATCCGTCGAAAATTACGTTGAATGCTACCACTGTGCGCCCAGCCACCCCGAATATAGCCGCACGCACGCGCTGGAACAGCCCGCGCCGCGCATCGAGAAACTGAACGCGGCTATGGAGGCGCGCACTGCCTCGCTCGGCATTGAGGTTGCGACGCTCAACCACTTCCATTGCGACGATGGCGGCGAGGCGTTCCGGTGCTTCCGTTACGCTTTATATGACGGAGTCGAGAGCGGCAGCGATGACGGACGCGGGATTGCACCACTTATGGGCCAGTTCACCGCGTACGACGGCGGTGCGACCTCGATTCATCTCGGCGGCGTCAGCTTCATGCTCGCTTACCCCGATCACGGCGTGATCTATCGCTTCTGGCCGCTCGGCGTCGGCCGCAGCGCGATGGAGCTGATCTGGCTGGTGCGCGGCGATGCCGAAGCCGGTCGCGACTTTGACCTCGATCGCCTGACCTGGCTGTGGCGTGTCACGTCCGAGGCCGACAAGCGCATCATCGAACACAATGCCCGCGGCGTCGCGAGCACGTTCTTCGAGCCCGGCCCGCTGTCGCCAATGGAGAATACGGAGAACCGCTGGATCGGCTGGTATTTGAGCGAACTGGCCTGAATTATGTGGTCGAGAGACAGCTCATGACCGGCTCCGGCGCGCCCCGCCATTGCAGCCGCCATACGGCGCCTTGGCGCACGTTCTGAACCGAGGCGGGATGGAAGGCGACCAGGCACGTTCCGGTCGTGTGCCGCACCGAGGGGTAGACAACCCCCACGCCACCCGCCTCGCGCAGCTGTCGCGCGAGTGCCTGCCCGGCCGGATATCCGACCGCCGGATCGGGATCGAGACAGGGCGGTGCCGGACCGACCCGCCGCAGATCGTGGAATGGCCCGATGAAATCCGCGAACAACTCGCTGTAGTCGGTGATGTTGTCGAACCTGCCAACATCCGCCAGCGCCCGGGTCAGGTGATAGCTCACCTCGGCCAACGCCGTCTCGCACGCGAAGGCGCAGTACCACGCGCCACGCCCCTCATCGTTGAACCGGTTCCCGCCAGGGCGTGTGTGGGCGAACGCGGCATTTATCAGCGTATGGCCGGCCTTGCCGAACACCAGTTCCCCGGGCCGTAAATCCGCAAGGCCCGTCCGCTGCGCCATCAGGCGGCGACTGGTCGCCCCCTCAAGCTCCGCCAAATCGTCGAACGCGCGGTCCGTGCTGGCAAGTGCCTTGAGGACCGCCTCCTTCAGGCGTCCGGTGGTGATCAGCCGGACCGTGCCACGCTGGGCGATGTCCGCGACGGGAGGGATCAAAGACCGCCCCGCAACCCATCGACCAGACGCCGGACCTCAAGGATCGCCGGGATACCGCCCTCGATCATCACGTCCAAAGGTCGGCGGCCCCCGAACAGCGCGTTCTGGTTCGGCAACCGCACCCATTGATCGGCCAGCGGCAACGAGAACAGCAATCGCAATCCCTTGAAGATTCCGATCAGGCCGCTGACCCGTGTCAGCTCATCCTGCGACAGCGCCCCCGGCCACTGGCCCTTCTTCATGCGAAACCAGGTTCTCTCGGAGACCGCGCCCAGGAGAGCACAAATCTCGCCGCTGCTCAGGCCCCACAATTCAGCGAGCCGAACGCTTCCCTCAATAGCTGACCCGGACAGCCGTTGGCGGATCGCCACATCTGCCAGACCCGGCGTGACCAACGGGGCCATGGCCTCCGCGAGAGCATAAGCCGACATCCAAGTCTCCTAGCACCGCCATTCGCCACAACACATACTGCCAATTGGCGGCAAAGGCAAGCACGACACGTCGATCGGTGCCTGGGCAGACGCCGCGCGCTTGGATAGTCTTGCCTCACGAAGCGGGAGGTTCTGCGTGAACTACGACGTGTTCATCACCTGCGCGGTCACTGGCGCGGGCGACAGTACCGGACGCTCCGACAAGGTCCCCGTCACCCCCGAGCAGATCGCCGACGCCGCGATCGAGGCGGCGAGCGCGGGCGCTGCCATCGCCCACATTCACGTCCGCGACACGGCCACCGGGCGCGGCAGCCGCGACACGGCTCTTTATCGTGAAGTCGTGGCGCGAGTGCGCGACAGCGGCGTGGACGTCGTGCTGAACCTGACCGCCGGCATGGGTGGAGATCTCGTGTTCGGCAGCGTCGAGCAGCCCTTACCACCCAACGCCGCCGGCACCGACATGGCCGGCGCGACGGAACGCCTGGTCCACGTCGCCGACCTGCTCCCGGAAATCTGCACGCTCGATTGCGGCAGCATGAACTTCGTCGCCGGCGGCGACTATGTCATGGTCAACACGCCCGACGTCCTCCGCGCCATGGCGAGGCGGGTGCAGTCGCTCGGCGTGCGCCCGGAACTGGAAGTCTTCGACAGCGGCCACCTGGTGATGGTCAAAGATCTGCTGCGCGAGGGCCTGCTCGACGACCCGGTGCTGATCCAGCTCTGCATGGGCATCCCGTACGGCGCGCCGGACGATCCGCTGACGTTGCAATCCATGGTCCATGCCCTGCCGCCCGGGGCGGTGTTCAGCGCTTTCTCGATCGGCCGCATGCAGCTTCCCTTCGTCGCGCAAGCCGCACTGGCCGGCGGCAACGTCCGCGTCGGCCTGGAAGACAACCTGTATCTCTCGCGCGGCGTGCTTGCGACCAATGGCGCGCTGGTCGAGCGCGCGGCCACTATCCTTACCGCGATGGGCGCCCGCATTCTTGGTCCGCAGGCGGTGCGCGAGAAACTCAGCCTGAAAGCCCGCCCGTGAGCCCGATCCGCACGATCGGACTGCTGGGCGGCGGCGTCATCGGCGCCGCCTGGGCAGCCCGCGCCGTCCTGCACGGTATCGACGCCGTCATCTGCGACACCGACCCGGAGGCCGAGCGCAAGACCAACGAGGTCATGGCCAACGCGCGCCGCGCCTGGACCCGACTCAGCGCCGCGACGCTGCCCGAGCCTGGGAAATGGCGCATCGTCCGCACCGTCGAGGAAGCCGCCGAGCCCGCTGACTTCGTGCAAGAAAGCCTGCCAGAACGGGAAGAGCTGAAAATCGTACTCCTCGCTCAGGCCGAGAAGGTGATGCGGCCGGACGTGATCATCGGCAGCTCGACCAGCGGCCTGCTGCCCACGAAACTGCAATCCGGCCTCGCCCATCCAGAACGCTTCGTCGTCGGCCACCCGTTCAATCCGGTCTATCTGATGCCTCTGGTCGAGATCGTCGGCGGCGCGAAGACCACCGCCGTGACAAAGACAGACGCCGCCGCCTTCTACGCCTCGATCGGCATGCGCCCGCTTCAGGTACGCAAGGAGATCGACGGGTTCATTGCCGACCGGCTGATGGAAGCGGTCTGGCGGGAGGCACTGTGGCTCATCCACGACGGCGTCGCGACCACCGAGGAGATAGACGACGCGGTGCGTTTCGGGCCTGGCCTGCGCTGGTCCTTCATGGGCACCTTCCTCATCTATCGAATCGCGGGCGGCGAGCCGGGCATGCGGCATTTCCTCGCGCAGTTCGGCCCGAGCCTGAAATGGCCTTGGACCAAGCTGATGGACGTGCCGGAACTCGACGATGCGCTGGTGGAGAAGATCGTCGCGCAATCCGACGACCAGGCCGGGCATCGTGGCATCCGCGAATGGGAACGCCTGCGCGACGACTGTCTGATCGGCGTGTTGCAGGCTCTGAAGGTGCAGGATTTCGCGGCAGGCGAGACACTCGCGAAGCACGAGGCCGCTCTTGCTGTGGCCGCGCCAGCCACCAACGACGAGGCAAGCTGGCGCGGTCGAGTCGAGCCGGGTTGGATCGACTATAACGGCCACATGAATGAAAGCCGCTACCTTCAAGTGTTCTCGAACGCCAGCGACAATTTGCTCGCCGCGATTGGCGCCGACCCCGCATATGTCGCATCCGGCCACAGCTATTTCACGGCCGAGACGCACATCATGCATCGTGGCGAGTTGCGCCACGGCGACGCGATCCACGTGACTCTGCAAATCCTCGCCGTGGACGACAAGCGCCTTCACATCTTCCACACCCTTATCCGCGACGCCGACGGCATGATCGCCGCCACCGCCGAACAGATGCTGCTACATGTCGACATGGCAACGAAACGCGTTGTGCCCGCCTTACCCGAGGTGCTGGCGAGATTGCGCCCGCTCGCCGCGGCAGACGCCGGCAAACCCCGCCCGTCGGAGGCCGGTCGCGCCATCGGCGCACGCGCATGAACTTCGGCCTGTCCGAAGAACAGGACCTGATCGTCTCGACGGTCCGCGACTTCGTCGAGCGAGAGCTGTATCCACTGGAAGCCGAAGTCGAACGCACGGGCGCGCTGCCCCGCGAGATCGGCCTAGACATTCAGCGCAAGGTCATCGATCTCGGTTTCTATGCGCCGAACATTCCCGAGGAGTACGGCGGCGGCGGCCTCTCGATGCTCGACTTCGCGCTGCTAGAGCGTGAACTCGGCCGCACCTCAATGGCACTGAACCACTGGTGGGGAAGACCGTCGAACATCCTCTGCGCCTGCGACGCCGAGCAGCGCGAACGCTATCTTCTCCCCTGTGCGCGCGGCGAGCGGCACGATGCACTGGCGATGACGGAGCCCGACGCCGGCTCTGACGTGCGCGGGATGAAATGCCACGCGCGGGCGGACGGCTCCGACTTCGTCGTGAACGGTACGAAACATTTCATCAGCCACGCCGACGTTGCCGATTTCGTCATCGTCTTCATCGCCACTGGCGAGGAGTCCGCCGGCCGCAAGCGGATCACCTGCTTCCTGGTCGATCGCGGCACGCCGGGCTTCGAGGTTCGCCCCGGCTACGACAGCGTCAGCCATCGCGGCTACCACAATTGCATCCTTTCGTTCGACGAATGCCGCCTGCCGCGCCAGCAGATCCTCGGCGAGGAGGGGGCCGGATTCGAGGTCGCCAACACCTGGCTGTTCGCCACCCGCATCACGGTCGCCGCGATGTGCGTCGGCCGCGCCCGCCGGGCCTTCGACCTGGCACTCGCCTATGCGGCCGAGCGCCAGCAGTTCGGCCAGACGATTGGCAAGTTCCAAGGCGTCGGCTTCCAACTCGCCGACAGTGCCACGGAAATCGACGCGGCGGATTTCCTCACGCTCGCCGCGGCATGGCGTTTGGACCAGGGCCTGCCCGCCAACCGCGAGATCGCCCAGGCAAAACTCTATGCATCCGAGATGCTCGCGCGCGTGACGGACCGCGCGATTCAGATCCATGGTGGCATGGGTCTGATGAGCGACCTGCCGCTGGAGCGGTTCTGGCGCGACGCGCGGGTGGAACGCATCTGGGACGGCACCAGCGAAATCCAGCGCCACATCATCGCGCGGGAACTGCTGCGTCCGCTCGGCGGCT
Source organism: Acetobacteraceae bacterium (assembly GCA_965246915.1). GTDB lineage: Bacteria > Pseudomonadota > Alphaproteobacteria > Acetobacterales > Acetobacteraceae > CAVRQM01. The sequence goes on along the minus strand of CBDFGB010000029.1, from coordinate 48,439 downwards.
GATGGATCTCGCTCGCCTTCTACGGCCGAAAACCATCGCGGTCATCGGCGGCAAGCCGGCCGCCGAGGTGATCCGCCAGAACGACCGTCTCGGGTTCACGGGCCAAATTTGGCCGGTTCATCCACTCCGGTCCGAGATCGAAAGTCGTTCGACCTTCGCCAGTCCCGACGCGCTGCCCGACGGACCCGACGCAGTGTTCCTCGCCGTCAATCGTCATGCCTGCATCGACATCGTGGCGAACCTTGCCTTGCGCGGCGCCGGGGGAGTGGTCTGCTACGCCTCGGGTTTCGCCGAGACCGACAAAGCGGGCGAGACGCTGCAACAACGTCTCGTCGAGGCGGCGGGCGACATGCCGCTCCTCGGCCCGAACTGCTACGGCCTGCTGAACTACCTCGACGGCGTGGCCCTCTGGCCGGATCAGCACGGCGGCGAGCGCGTCGAACGCGGCGTCGCCATCGTCACGCAATCCGGCAACATCGGCTGCAACCTGACGATGCAGCGTCGTGGCCTGCCGATCGCCTATCTCGCCACCCTCGGCAACCAGGCGGCCGTCGGCCTGTCGCACATGATCGAGGCACTGGCCGCCGATCCGCGCGTCACCGCGATCGGCCTACATATTGAGGGCTTCGACGACCCCGCCGCCTTCGCCCGGGCGGCGTCGGCCTCGCGCGTGCCGATCGTCGTCGTCAAGACGGGAACCTCCGCTGCGGGGGCTGCAATCACCATCAGCCACACTGCGAGTCTTGCTGGCGCCGATGCCGTCGCCGATGCGTTCTTCCGCCGCTTGGGCGTCGGCCGTGTCCATACCCTGCCGGCACTGCTGGAAACGCTAAAGCTGTTGCATGTGCATGGCCGGCTGGAGAGCGCCGAAATCGTCTCGCTCAGTTGTTCGGGCGGCGAGGCGGCGCTCATCGCCGACCGTGCCGAACACACGACGGTTCGGCTGCGCGCCTTCACGCAAGCGCAGCGCGAGGCCGTCGCCGCCACTGTCCCGGCGCTCGTGACCGTGTCAAATCCGTTCGATTACCACACGTTCCACTGGGCGAACCGCGAGGCGCTGGCGGCCACGTTTACGGCCGTGATGCGAGCAGGCTTCGCGCTTTCCGTCCTCATCCTCGATTTCCCGCGAGAATCTCGCTGCATTGAGACCGATTGGGTCGCCGCCGCGGACGCACTCGCGGACGCCTGCGCCGCGACCGGAGGCCGCGCCGCGATCGTCGCCACCCTGCCGGAATGCCTGTCGGAGGCGCGGGCCGTCGCCCTGATGGGACAGGGCATCGCACCGCTCTACGGGATCGACGAAGCGCTGGCGGCGATCGCTGTTGCGGCGCAGATAGAGCCAGCCTCGCCGATGCATGCATCCGTGGCACCGCCATCAGGAACGGTGCGCACGCTCGACGAGGCCGAAGCGAAGGGTCTGCTGGCGCGGTACGGCGTGCCGATCCCGGTTGGCCATGCGACGAGCGCGGCTTCGGATGTCGCGGCGCCCTCCTATCCCGCCGTGGTCAAGGCGCTGGGCATCGCTCACAAGACCGAGTGCCACGCCGTCCGCCTCGGACTCGCGGACGCGGCTTCGGTGGCGCGGGCCGCGCGGGAACTCGAACCGCTCGGCAGCGGCCTCCTGGTCGAGGAGATGGTTCATGGGATCGCGGAGATCATCGTCGGCGTAGCGCGCGATGCGGTGCTCGGCCCATACCTGCTGATCGGAAGTGGCGGCGTATTGGCGGAGTTGATCGGCGACCGCGCGATCCTCATGCTGCCTGCCGCGCGCGACGAGATCGCTCGCGCCATCACCGGATTGAAGGTCGCCGCCCTCCTGGCCGGATACCGCGGCCGCCCTGCCGGCGACGTGTCCGCCGCGATCGACGCCATCCTGGCGATCCAGTCCTTCGCGCTCGCGCATCTTGATCGGCTTGTGGAACTGGACATCAATCCGCTGATCGTCACGCCGGATCGCGCGGTCGCCACCGACGCGCTGATCCGGCTCACGGAGGTTGCATGACCGACGCGTTCACCATCACGCGCGAGCTAGGCGTGTTCACGCTGACCCTACATCGCGGCAAGGCCAACGCGATCGACACCGCCACCTCGCGCGCCATGGGCGAGGCGTTCGCGTCGTTCCGCGACGATCCCGACCTGCGCGTGGCTGTGGTGCGCAGCGGCAACGAGAAGTTCTTCTGCGCCGGGTGGGATCTCGTGGCCGCGTCCGGCGGCGAGGCGCCAGACGCGGATTACGGCATCGGCGGCTTCGGCGGGCTACAAATGCTGCCGGACCTCAATAAGCCTGTCATCGCCGCGGTGGGCGGGCTCTGCGTGGGCGGCGGGTTCGAGCTGGCGCTGTCGGCGGACCTGATCGTGGCCGGGACGCGGGCACGGTTCAGCCTGCCGGAGATCAAGGCCGGCACGCTGGCCGACGCCGCGACGCTGAAACTGCCGAAGCGCATTCCGTATCATGTCGCGATGGACATGCTGTTCACCGGCCGCTGGATGGAGGCGGCGGAGGCCGCGCGCTGGGGTCTGGTCGGCGAACTCGTGGAGCAGGACAGGCTCGACGTCCGCGCGGGCGAGATTGCCGCCACCCTCGCCGCCGGTCCGCCGCTGGTGTTCGCCGCCATCAAGGAAGTGCTGCGGGAGTCCGAGACGATGCCGTTCCGTCCCGCCCTGGCCCGCATCGCCGCAGCCGGCTTTCCCACCGTGGCGACGCTGTATGGCAGCGAGGACCAACTCGAAGGACCGCGCGCGTTCGCGGAGAAGCGGGCGCCGGTGTGGAAGGGGCGGTAGCGCGGGTTTCGCGCCACCCTCTCTCCGGCCCTCCCCCGCGAGTGCGGGAGACGGGGCATTGTCCCGCTGTCAGTGCGCCGACGCCCCCTCTCCCGTGGTTGGACGTGAGAGGGCCGGGGAGAGGGTCAGCGCCGCTTATCGGAACAATCGCCCATCCCACCAGACCGGCTGATGGAGCCCATGAGTGACGCGAGGAAACTCGGGGTGCTCCGGATTGAGCAGCACGTTGCGTTCCATTCGCGCCACCACGCTGGGCGCAAGCAGGAGCAATGATCGCCGCGCCCGCTGCCAAGCCTCGCCGAACGCCTTCGCCGCCGTCGCCGCCTCGTCCGCCCAATCGGGCAGTTGCGCCGTCGACACGACTTCATAGGTCGAGCCATTCGGGACAGTGATCTCGACGAAATGTTGGTTCGGCGGCATTCGGCCATTCCCGTGGGCCAGTTTCTCCAGCATGCATGTGGAATAGTGCTCGGAGGCGTAGATCATCGGGCTACCGGGCGTGTTCCAGCGCCCCGGAAAGAGTTTCGAGCCGGTGGCGTCGAAGATCGGATAAGCGCCGTTCGGATCGCCGATGCGATAGGCGGTGAGGACTCGGTCCAGGACCTGCCCCGTCACACCGCCGAGCCGTATTGCAGCCGACCCAGGATGCCCTCGACCAGTGGTCGGCCGAACTCGTTGGCCAGCACCACGTCGACCGGTGCGCGATCCTCCAACATCGGATGCGGCCGGAACAGGAAATCACGCGCCGCCTCATCGCTGCCCCAGACGTCCCGCGCCAGCGCCCAGACACTCGCCAACCTTGCCACGCGAGCGCCCTCATCGGCCGAAAGTCGGGCCGCCACGGTATTTCGCGCCGTCGCCAACGCCTTCCTGCGCCGCGCCAGCGTGGCGCGCGAGACTAGACGGAACGCAAAGCCCCCGTCACCGGGCGCCAACGTGTTGGCCAGGCGGTCCAACGCGGCCAGCGGAAGTCCACCCTCGACGGCGCTCATCAGGGACGTCGGGCATTACATCGGCCCCTCGAGCTTCTGCAAGCCCCAGCATGGCGGAAAGCGCACTCGCAACCATCGTCGGCCTTACAGGACGTCTCACCTGATACTGCTTATGGCCTCATGTGAGCCGAATATCAATGCAAAGCTTGTCCACGGATTTCAGGGCATGCGCCCGCACTGCCTTCTCCCTCTCCCTCCGGGAGAGGGCCGGGGTGAGGGTCTTTGCGTACCCAATGCTAAACAGCTGCGGACAGATGGGTGTCAATGAGATCGTGACGGAACGGTCACGTTTAGGCTATAAAGGTCTCGTCGCCCGAACGACATGAAATAATGGGAGCACTGCCGATGCCATTGAACCGTCGTCTGCCTATCTTGATCGCAACCGCTGTCCTCGCTTGGGGAGGCGTAGCTTGCGCAGCGGGGGGGGGGGGTAACTGACCGATCCGCGCCGGCAGCTTCTGCCACGCCGCCACCGACCCTTACCATTCTCAATATGCTGGTGACCGACGATATCGCGTTGTTTCGCAAAACCACGCTTTGGACTAGCGATGCGGCAGTCATCCGTGGGCCAAATGTGAGCGGCGCGCCCGACGGCGCCTTTGCCAGCACGCAAGTCAAGCATAAATTGCTCCAAGTTTACGCCAACGCATACAAAAGAGCGAGCGACTCTGACTCACGGCGGAAATGGAGCGTTTGCCGAGGCCGTCCTTCTCGATGCGCTCTTCCTCTCGGATGCCGAACGCCATGAAGTCTCAAATCACAAGCATCCCCGTCAGACTACATTTCATTGGCGCGAACGACCGGCGACGGCAACAGTGGTCTGCGTCTATGGTCGCGTCGGCGTGGATCTTAGACCATCCGGATGCATTTACGATGACAGGTGCAAGCAATCTGGCCTGCCTGCATCTGTAAACGGATGGAATGCGATGGCAGAGTTACCAAACATTTCTATGGCCATATCAACTTCCTAACTGGAGCAAACACGTCGACGGCGGGATTACATGTCGTCGGGGCGACTGCGACGGTGCCACGTTGTCCCTTAGAAGTCACAGCCAATCCGTAACTCAGGACGGTTAGGCACAACTGTCAACAACAAAATTGAAGGCCAGCATGGAAATTCTTCTTCCCGTCAGGAGTCACTTGCAGGAGCCTGAGCGGAACAATCCTCGGAAGCCGCTGCCCACGCAAATAGTCTGACACGCAAGCCGTCGATACTTGCAGTATTCAAGGACGTAGCCGACGGCCACGCCCGTCCGCCGAGAGACGGCCGCCCACTTTGCTGACGCGGTAGGCTCGGCGCTTGATCAAGCCTGCTCTACGGAGCATATTGAATGCTCAAAGGAGTTACCCTTATGGGTGTTCGCGAGCCATTGCCATCGTCCGGGGTCTCCGCTCGCGGCGCTAGCCTCTCCGCCGAAAGCGGGAGCCGCAGGGACGTCAGGGTAGGGTCGATGCTACCGCCCTATGTCGCCATCTATCGGGCTATGCCAATTGAGCGGATCGAAATGATCCGTCGCGGCATTCCGGCGGCCGCGGCCAAGCGGCTCTTTGCGGATCTGGCCATTGGACAGGGCGCGGCCCTGAAGGCGTTGAACCTGTCCACGGCCACGGTCAACAAGAAGGTGAAACAGGGCGACTCGCTGTCACCCGACGAGAGCGAGCGCGTCCTGGGCGTCGCCAGGTTGCTGGGCCAAGTGGAAGCCATCGTCGAGGATGGTGGCGACGCCGAGGGGTTCGACGCCGGGGCTTGGTTGGCCCGCTGGCTGACGGAGCCGTTGCCGGCCCTGGGCCGCGTTCGGCCGATCGACATGCTGGACACGATGGAGGGTGTGGAACTGGTGTCGACCATGCTCGCGCGGATCCAGGGCGGAGCCTATGGTTGAGCCGTATTGTCTGGCGCATCGCCACAGATACGAAATCCTATGAGGCAGACGATCTTTCGGGCAAGGGAGCGGAGGCGTCGGGTGGCCGCTGGAACACGCCAGGCGATGCCGTCGTCTACGCGGCGGAGAGCCGTGCCCTGGCTGGCCTGGAGACGCTTGTCCACTTGAACGTCGGCGGCCTGCCGCAAAACCGCTATCTCGTTGCGATCACGGTTCCGGACGATGTGTGGGCGTCGGCACGGACGGCGGCTCCATCCACTCTTCCGGTCGGCTGGGATGCCGAGCCGTCCGGCCGGGCGAGCCTGCGCTTCGGCACGGAGTGGTTGCGCGCGGCGGATTCGGCGCTGCTTCGGGTGCCCTCCATCATCGTGCCTGAGGAGTGCAACGTGCTCATTAACCCGCTGCACAGGGACAGCCGACGCATATCGGCCGAGAAAGTCAGAAAGTGGCTCTACGATCCCCGGCTTGCGAAAACCGCCTGAACATCCCTACCTCCCCTCCCCCGGCAAAACCTGAACCGCCGCCGTGGTCCCGGCAACCAGCCTTACCCCCTCCGGCACCTCTTCGAGTCCGATCCGCACCGGCACGCGCTGCGCCAGCCGGACCCACGTGAACACCGGGTTCACCGTCGCCAGCCCGTTCGACCCCGGCGCCGCGTCGGTGTTGACGATGCCCCGCGCGACGCTCTGCACATGGCCCCGCAGCATCCTCGGCTCGCCCATCAACTGGATCAGCGCGGGGTCGCCTTCGCGCAGGCGGGGGATCGCCGTCTCCTCCATATACGCATCGACCCAGAACGAATGCGCGTCGATCACCGACAGCGCCCGCTCCCCCGCCGTCGCGTAATCGCCCTGCTGCAACGACAGGTTGGTCACCCACCCCTCGACCGGCGCCCGCACCTGGGTGCGCGACAGATCGAGCTCCGCCTTGTTCACGTCGCTCGTTGCCTGCGCCACCGCCGCCGCGGCCACCGCCGCCTCGGACTGCGTCTGCTGCTGCGCCTCGGCGGAGATCGACAAATCCGTCAGCTTCGCTCGCCGCGCCGCGAGCGAACGCTTGTACGCCTCGTCGGCCTGCGCGCTCTCCAGCTTCGCCCGCGCGGTGGCCAGCGCGAGCCGCGCATCCGCCTCCTCGATCGCGAACAGCACGTCGCCACGATGCACATAGGCGTTGTCGACAACGTTCACCGCCACCACGCGCCCGTGCGTCTCGGGCGCCACAGTCACGACATAGGCCCGCACCCGCCCGTCGCGCGTCGTCGGTTGCGTCGTGTACGCGTTATAGGCACGCGCCGCGGCCACGCACGCGACCACCGCGAGCGCCGCGGTCAGCAGCACGCGCAGCACCGCCCAGACCCGGCTCACGGATTCATTCCGAACAAATTCCAGAGAAACAGAGGCCGATGCAACAGGAACAGCACGGCCCCGCTCGCCATCGTCACATAGAACGCCGCGAAGAACAGCGCCGGATGCCAGATCAGCGGCACGAGCCCGAGCGCGTCCAGCAGATGCCGCACCAACCACCACAGCGCCGCGCAGGCGAGGAACAGGAAAGCCATGGGCGCCACGTAGACGCCGAACAGCTCGAAGTTCAGGAACGACATATCAACGTCCGACCAGGCCCAGCCCACCGAAATAATCCGGGTGCGACGCCACGGCCGCCTCGATTTGCTGATCCGACGCGCGGCCGCGCACCTCGTCCATGTCGGGTCGCGCCCGGCGGCGAAGCAATTCCCGCCCGATCGCGAGTGCCGCCAGCAGTCGCCCGTGGTCCAGCAACGACGCATCGGGCGGCATGGCCGCGGAGCGGGCGTATTGCCGTGCCTCCCACGCCTCGTCGTCCGGCGTCCACGCGCAATCGGCAATGCGCCGAAGATCTCGCCGTGTCGCGGCCAGCAGCAGCGATACCCGCACCCGGCGGGGCAAGGCCGGCATGACGCGATGCGCCGCCGCTCCCAACGTCGAGCCGGCCAGGATCGCCAGCCCGCTATCCATGAAGCCCGCGAAGTCATAGGCAATCTCGTTGGTCGGCGACAGAAGCGCCAGAAAGAGCGCCATCGCCGTCAACGCGATGACCGACCCCGGCCGGCCGGCCGGCAGCGCTGCTCCAATCGTGCCGAGCACCGCCACCGGGCCACCCAGCAGGATGCAAAAGCCGCCGAATCCATCGAACCCCTGCCCTTGCGCCCAGGGCATGGCCGCGAATTTCACCACCGTCGCGATGACAAGACCCATGGCGACGCCCACCGCCATCGTCACCGCGCCGCTGTAGGCGCCCTCGCCCTTGATGCCGAACAGCAACACGATGACGGTTGCGAAGGTCACGAACGTCGAGCCGGACGCCCACCCGGTCGCGTTCCAGATGAGGACGGCCGCCATCACGGTGACGAAGCTGCGCAGAGCGTTCACTGCCGCGCTCGCGGGATCGCGCAGCCGCGTCGGCGGCAGACCCCTGACACTCTGCGCATGAAGTGGGGTCCGCAACAGATCGAGCCCGGAGCGAACGTCGGCCAGTCCCTCGACCGCGTGAACCGCCCGATCCAGAAGCAATCGCCGCGACACATCAGGCGCATTTTCGGCGTCAATCCGCGCCGCCGCCGCCCGCAGCGCATCCGCCGTGCTTTCGCCCCCGACCGCCTCATGCAGAAGTCGTTCTGCGATCGCGGCGGTCGCGCCATCCGGCGTGCGGCGGCGAAACTGCTCGACGCCGCGCCAGCTCGACAGAATGACCAGTAACCCGACGATCGCCCGCCGCAGCACACCCGCGCGGGCGCGCAGATCCAGGTTCTCGCCCACGGCCTGATCGACCACCGCGTCCAGCGCCGCGACGCGGGCGACGAGCGTCCGCCGCGCGGTCTGCCCGGCTTGCAAATCCGGCGCCGGATCGCGCAGAGCGGACAGCAGACCGGCAACGGCCTCGCCCGACGCCGTCTCGATCAGCCGCGCCAGCACGCCACGCTGACGCCCCCGGTCGGTCAGCGCGAACACCAGCGACGTCGAGACGATGCCGATCACGATGCAGGCACCCCGCGCCACCGCCAGCAGGAACACGTCCGGCGGGTTGCTCACCGCCGCTATAGCCACGATCGCGCAGGTATATCCCGCCAGCAACGGCGCGTAGGCCACGACGTCTCCCAGCAATGTCGCGGCGGCACTGCACAGCGCCGCCCAGCCCGCCAGGCCGAGGAAGAATCCAACCCGGTCCTGCGGGAAGCACGAAAACAGCGCGACGCCGGCCCCGGCGCCGATGAACGTGCCGATCAGCCGCAGCACGCCTTTTCGCAAAGTAGCCCCAAGAATCGGCTGCGCCACGATCAGCGCCGACGTCCCGGCCCATCCCGGATCATCCAGTTGCAGGCTGAACGCGACCAGCAGCGCCAGCATGGCGGCGGTGGCGGCGCGCACGCCGAACAGCGCCGCCTCGGACAGGCTCGTCCGGGACAGCGACGCTACTCCAGCAACGCCTGCGCGCAGGCATCCACGATCGCGTCGACATCGATGCCATACTCGGCGAACAGCGCCGGCAGATCGCCGCTCTGACCGAACCGGTCCACGCCCAGCGGCACGACGCGCTGCCCGCGCACGCCGCCCAGCCAGGAATGCGCGGCCGGATGCCCGTCGATGACTGTCACCAGCGCCGCCCCCGGCGCCAGCGGTGAAAGCAGCCGCTCGACATGCGCCGTCGCCCCGTGCTCGCCGGCGCGGCGCGCGCGCGCTGCGTCCAGCCAGCCCGCGTGCAACCGGTCGCAGCTCGTGACCGCGAGCAGCCCAACGCCCGGCACGTCCTCGCGCACGATCTCGAACGCGGCAAGCGCTTCCGGGGCCACCGCCCCCTGATAGACCAAGGCGAGGGGCGCCCCCTCGGCCGGCCGCACAACCCAATAGCCGCCTTCGACCACCGCGGCCGCGTCCAAAACTCGTTCGGGTTGCGCGATTTGGCGGGTCGACAGCCGCAGCCACACAGCACAGCCGTCCGGCTGCTGCATGTGCCAGAACGCATGCCGCATCAGCACCGTCAGCTCGTCGACATACGCGGGCTCATAGCTGGCGAGACGGTCCTGGGCGATCCCGATCAGCGGCGTGTTGACGCTCTGGTGCTGGCCGCCCTCGGGCGCCAGGGTGATGCCGCTCGGCGTCGAGACCAAGAGGAACCGCGCATCCTGGTAACAGGCATAAATCAGCGCATCGAGACCGCGATTGACAAACGGATCGTACACGGTGCCGATCGGCAGCACGCGCGCGCCGTGCAGGCCGGCGGACAATCCGGCAGCGCCCAGCAGCAGAAACAGGTTCTGCTCGGCGATCCCCAACTCGATATGTTGCCCCGACGGCGTCATCCCCCAACGCTGCGCGCTGGCCAGCTTGGCGTCGCGGAACACGTCGTTGCGCGTGTGCCGGTCGAACACCCCGCGCCGGTTCACCCACGGCCCGAGATTGGTCGAAACCGTGACGTCTGGACTGGTCGTGACGATGCGCGCGGCAAGATCCTTGAGCTCGCCCTGGCCGCGTCCGATCTCCGCGAGAATTTCGCCGAACCCTGCCTGCGAACTCATGCTTCTGCCGCCCCGGGGCGGCGGCAGGCTTTCGGGCACATGCACGATCGGCGCGCTCAGCAGCCGGCCGGCCGGCGTCAGCTTGGTCGCGAACGGCCGGCTCTCGACGAACGCCCGCATCTCCTCCGGGCTCGCGTCCAGCCCCTCGTAGGGGTCCCACTCGTGACCCGGCCGAATGCGCATCGTGCCACGAAAAATCTCCATCTGCTCGCGAGTCATCAGCCCGGCATGGTTGTCCTTGTGCCCGGCGAACGGCAGGCCCATGCCCTTGATCGTGTAGGCGATGAAGCAGGTCGGCTGGTCGCCCGCCGCCTCGGCCGCGCGAAGCTGCTCGATGATCGACTCGATGTCATGACCGCCAAGATTGGTCATCAGAGCGGCGAGTTCGGCGTCCGACAGCGGATCGACGATCGCCCGCACGCCTTTCGAACGACCCAGGTCCGACAGCACCGCGACCCGCCATGCCGCGCCACCCTGGAACGTCAGCGCGGAATACAGGCTGTTCGGGCAATCATCGATCCAGCGGCGCAAATCCTCGCCACCATCCCGCGCGAACGCCGCCTCCAGCTTGCGGCCATATTTGATCGAGACGACGTTCCAGCCCATATCGCGGAACAAGCCCTCGATGCGGCCGAACAGCCGGTCCGGCACGACGCTGTCGAGGCTCTGGCGGTTGTAGTCGATGATCCACCAGACGTTGCGGACGTCGTGCTTCCACCCTTCCAGCAGCGCTTCATAGATATTGCCTTCGTCAAGCTCGGCGTCGCCGGCGATGGCGATGTGCCGCCCGGGCGGCAGCGGATTTTCCGCCAGCCCGTGCAGGCGGACGTAATCCGACATGAGCGCGGAGAAACTGGTCATCGCCACGCCGAGCCCAACCGAGCCGGTGGAGAAATCCACCTCCGCTCCGTCCTTGACCCGGCTCGGGTAGGATTGCGCGCCGCCCAGCGCCCGCAGCCCCTCCATCTGTGCTACGGTCTGCCGGCCGAAGAGGTGGTTGATGGCGTGGAACACCGGGCCGGCATGCGGCTTGACCGCGATCCGGTCCTGCGGCCGCAGCACCTCGAAATACAGTGCCGCGAGGATGGAGATGCACGACGCGCAGCTCGCCTGATGCCCGCCGACCTTCAACCCGTCACGGTTTGGCCGGATATGATTAGCGTTGTGGATGGTCCAGGCCGACAGCCACAGCAGCTTTCGCTCGATCTGCCGAAGCAGCGCGACGCGCCGTGCGTCGTCGACCGGGCGGGCGGTGTCCAGGACGGGCGCGTTCATGGCGATTACTCCGCGGTCGTCTCCAGATTACACGAGGTCCGCGACCCCCGCATCGGCGAAGGCGGCAGGCAGCGCGGATGCCAGATCTTCGGCAATCAGGTGACGACCCGCAAAATGCCCCGCCCTGCCATGCAGCCAGACCGCCGCCGCAGCCGCCTCCCACGCCGGCAGCCCCTGCGCCAGCATCGCGGCGGTGATCCCCGCCAGCACGTCCCCTGACCCGGCGGTGGCGAGCCACGGCGGCGCGGAATCATTGATTGCCACTCGGCCATCTGGGGCGGCCACGATCGTGTCCGAGCCCTTCAGCACGACGACCGCGCCGGTCAGCGCCGCCGCTGCCCGGGCGGCCGCAACCCGATCCACCCCGGCCGGCCCGAAGACCCGTGCGAACTCGCCGCCATGCGGCGTCAGCACCGATGCCCCGCGCAGCCGCGTCGGGTCGCCGGCGCACAGCGTCAGCGCATCGGCGTCCACCACGACCTCGCGGCCAGCGCCCAAAAGCACCGGCAGCGCCCGCGCCGCCTCCTCGGCTCCCAGCCCGGGACCGCACACCCAGACGGTTCGTCTCTCGTCGGCCAGCAACTCGGAAAGCTCCGCCGCGGTGACGATCGTCCCCGGCTCTCCCGCGCGATAGGTCGCGGCGGCACCGGGCGGAACGGCGAGACTGACCAGCCCCGCGCCGGCCCGACGCGCCGCGCCGGCCGCCAGCCGCGCGGCACCCGTCATCGCGGCCCCGCCCAGCACGGTGACATGACCCCGGCTATACTTGTGCCCATCGACGCCCAACTCCGGCAGTCGCCAAAGGCCCGGCAGGTTGTGGAACGCCTTCGGGGTCACCGCCCGCAGCGCGGCCTGCGGCATACCGATCGCGGCCACCACCAACTCGCCGCACAAATCGCGACCCGGCAGCAGCAGATGCCCGGGCTTGCACCGCACGAACGTGACCGTCAGCTCACAGCCGCGCACCCTGCCGCGCGGCTGCCCGGTCGCGCCATCGAGCCCGCTGGGCACGTCGACCGCGACGACCCGCCGCGCCGCGCCCAGCACGTCGGCCGCCCCGGCCGACAACTCCCGGGTCAGTCCCGCCCCGTACAACGCGTCGACGACCAGACCGGCACGCGCGGCCTGCCCCGGGTCGAACGGCACGCGCACCCCCGACCAGGCGAACGGCAATGGTCCTGGCGACGCGACCGCGACGCTCCACCCGGCCCGCGACAGCGCCTCCGCCGCCACGATCCCGTCGCCGCCATTGTTGCCCGGCCCGCACAGCACCAGCGTCCGGCATGGCGGGTAACGCCGCCGCACCGCGCGGGCGACCGCCCGCCCCGCGTTGGCCATCAGCCGCGCGACCGGCGTGCCGAGCCGCGCCGCCGCGCGGTCCACCGCCGCCATCTCCTCCGGGGTCAGCAATTCCTGGACCATCCGCCTTCGTCCTCAACACGGACTGGCCGCAGCCCCGCAACATGGCCGCAATCCCACCGTCACGGCGGCCATGCTACAACATGCCATCCCGATGAGTGACCGCCCCTCCTGTCCGCTGGCCGCGCCGCGGCGTCCCCGCCTCGCCCACTTGCTCCTGCTGGCCGCGTCGGCCTGCTCGCTCGGCCCGGCCTATCGCACCCCGACATCAGACCTTCCGGCGATCTACCGGGCGACACCGGCCAGCGCCGCCACAGCCTGGCCGTCGTCCGCATGGTGGGAGGGCTTCCAATCCGCCGAGCTGACCGGCCTCATCGAGGACGCACGGACGAAGAACTTCGACCTCCTCGCCGCGATCGCCCGGGTGCGGCAAGCCGACGCGCAGGTCCGCATCGCGGGCGCGCCGCTGCTGCCGACGCTGTCCGGCGGCGGCACCGGCACCTGGACTCGCAGCGGCAACCAGGGCAGCGGCCGCTATTCCACGTTCACCAATGCGCAGGGCAATACCGGCGTCACCGTCGCCAGCGGCAAGACCTATTCGGAGTCGCGCAGCTATGCCGCAAACCTGTCGGCCAGCTGGGAAGTCGATATCTGGGGCCGCATCCGCTCGCAACAGGACTCCGCCGAGGCCAACGCTCTGTTCAGCCGCTTCGACCAGCAGGCCATCGCGCTGACCGCGGTGACCGGCGTCGCCACCACCTGGTTCACGGCGCTGGCCTACCAAGACCGCCTCGCGGTCGCCGAACGCAACCTGCGCGACGCCGACGACATCCTGCGCGCCATTCGCGGCCGCGCCGACGCCGGCATCGCCTCGCTCCTCGACGTGAGCCAGCAGGAGGCCCTCGCCGCCGGAATCCGCGCCCAGATCCCGGCCCTGCGCAGCCAATTCGAGCAACAGGTCAACGCACTGGCCATCCTCGTCGGCCGCCCGCCGGAACGCATCACCGTGTCCGCCGGCACGCTGAACACGCTGCCGCTGCCGGAGGTCTCGCCGGGCCTGCCGAGCGAACTCCTGGCGCGGCGCCCGGACGTCGCCTCGGCCGAAGCCTCGCTCCAGGCCGCCAACGCCGACATTCGCACGGCGCGGGCCAGCTTTTTCCCGCAGATCACCCTGACGGGCCAATACGGCTACGAGTCCGCGGCCCTCAATACGTTGTTCAGCCCCGGCGCGGTGCTGGCGCAGGTGACCGGCAGCCTCGCCCAGACGATCTTCGATAACGGCGCGCTTCGCGGCCAATACGAATTCGACAAGGCCCGCTACGACGAACTTCTCGCGGACTATCAAAAGACCGTCGTGCAGGCGTTGGTCGACGTGGAGAACGCCCTGGTGGCCTATCGCTATGCGACCGAGCAGGAAGCGCTGGAGCGCAAGGCGGTCGAGACGGCCCAGCTTGCCGCGGACATCGCCCGGGCTCAGCTCCTGGCCGGCACCAGCGACCTCGTCACCGCGTTACAGGCCCAGACGACTCTGTTCAGCGACCTCGACGCGCTGGCTCAGATCCGCCTGTCGCGCTTCACGGCCCTGATCGACCTCTACAAGGCGCTGGGCGGCGGCTGGTCACGCGGCGATGTGATCGTGCCGCCCAGCACCATCTTCCACGGCGTCCTCTGACGCCTCGGAGCTGATTTCGTATGCGCCGCATCCTCCCTCTCCTGGTCGTGCTGCTGCTCGCGGGCGGAACCTACTGGTGGTTTGTGCTGCGCGCTTCGGGGACCACGGAGGCCGGCCGGGATCGCGTCAAGCAGGATATTCCGGTGCTGGTCGCCGAGGCGAGGTCGCGCGACGTGCCCGTGTATCTGGACGGGCTGGGAACCGTGCAGGCATCGGCGACCGTGACGGTCAAGCCGCAGGTCGACGGCATGCTGACCGAAATGCGATTCTCGGAAGGCCAGGACGTCAAGAAAGGCGACGTGCTCGCCCGCATCGACGCCCGCTCGTATCAGGCCGCGCTGGATCAGGCGGTCGGCAAGAAGGCGCAGGATCAGGCCAGCCTCGCCAACGCCCGCGTCGACGCGGGTCGCTACGCGAAGCTCGCCGCCAACGCCTATACGTCGGCGCAGCAGGCCGACACCCAGAAATCGACCGTCGTGCAGCTCGAAGCTCAGGTGGCGCAGGATCAGGCGGCGATCGACACCGCGCGCGTCAACGTCGGCTACACGACCGTCGTCGCCCCGATCGACGGGAGAACGGGCCTGCGCCAGGTGGACCAGGGTAACGTGGTCCATGCGAGCGACGCCACCGGTCTCGTCGTGCTGACCACCCTGCAACCGATCGCGGTGGTCTTCACCCTGCCGCAGCAGCAACTGAGCCAGGTCGCGGCGGCGATGCGGGCCGGCGCGCCCGAGGTCCTGGCATTGCCGCAGGATCTCGCGCAGCGTCCCGACCGACCGCCGCTCGATCGCGGCCACCTCGCCGTGGTCGACAATCAGGTCGATTCGACGACCGGCACCATCCGATTGAAGGCGCTGTTTCCGAACGAGACGCTGCAGCTCTGGCCCGGCGGGTTCGTGACCGTCCGGCTGCTCGTCCGCACCGATCGGGGTGCCACCGTCGTGCCCCCGGTCGCAGTACAGCGCGGGCCGCAAGGCCCTTTTGTCTACGTCATCGGCAACGATCTGAAGGCCGAGCGCCGAAACGTCACCCTCGGGCATGAGGATATCGGTGTCGCGATCATCGACAGCGGCCTCAAGCCCGGCGAGCGCGTCGTCGTCGACGGTGCATCGAGGCTGAGCGATGGCATCAAGGTAGCCATCGCCCAACCGCCTGGTGCCCCGCTCGGCGCCCCGCCTCTCGCCGATGGAACCGCCCCGCCCTCGCGCTCCGGGCGCGCGCCCGCTTCGTGAACATCTCCGCGCCGTTCATTGCCCGGACGATCGCAACCACGCTGCTGTCGCTGGCGATCCTCCTCGGCGGCATCCTCGGCTACCGCGCTCTGCCGGTCTCCGCCCTGCCCTCCGTCGACTTCCCGACCATCCAGGTCACCACTCAACTGCCCGGAGCGAGTCCGGAGACGACCTCGACGCTCATCACCGCGTCACTGGAACGACAGTTCGGCCAGATCACCGGCCTCGATCGGATGACATCGACCAGCAGCGAGGGCACCAGCGTCATCACGCTGCAATTCTTACTGTCGCGCGACATCGACAACGCCGCACAGGACGTGCAGGCGGCGATCAACGCCGCCGCCTCGACGCTGCCGCCGACGCTGCCGTATCCACCCGTCTATTCGAAGGTGAACCCAGCCGACGCGCCGATCGTCACGCTGGCGCTGCAATCCGACACGGTGCCGATCGACCGCATCAGCGACGCCGCCGACACGTTGCTGCAGCCGAAACTCGCGCAGGTCGACGGGGTCGGCAAAGTCACCGTCCAGGGCAACATGAAGCCGGCGGTGCGCGTACGTATCGACCCGGCCCGGCTGGCCGCCTACGGCCTGTCGATGGAGGACGCCCGCAGCGCCATCGCAGCCGCCAACGCCAACGGCGCGAAAGGCGGGTTCGACGGCCCGCGCCAATCCACCGCGATCGGCGCCAACGACCAGCTCACGACGCCCGACGCCTACCGCGACCTTGTGGTCGCCTTCCGCAACGGCGCGGCGGTGAGGCTGTCCGACCTCGGCAGCATCGTGGGCGGGCTGGAAAACGACCGCGTCGTCGCCCGGTTTCGCGGCGCGGCGGCCGTGCTTTTGGACATCCAACGTCAGCCGGGCGCGAACATCGTCGAGACGGTCGACAGACTGAAACAGCAATTGCCGGACCTGCAACGAGCGATCCCGGCCGGCATCGCGATGACCGTGGTCAGCGACCGCACCGTCACGATCCGCGCGTCCGTCGCCGACGTGCAGTACACGCTGATCCTGTCGATCGTGCTGGTGGTGGGGGTGATCTATCTTTTCCTTGGCAGCTGGCGGGCGACCGTCATTCCCGCCGTCGCCCTGCCGCTCAGCCTGATCGGCACCTTCGGGATCATGGCCCAATTGGGCTACGGTCTGGACAATCTCTCGCTCATGGCGCTGACCGTCGCGACGGGCTTCGTGGTCGACGACGCGATCGTCATGATCGAGAATATCGTCCGCTTCATCGAGGGCGGCGAGAGGCCGATGGCCGCGGCTTACAAGGGGGCTGCCCAGATCGGCTTCACCATCGTCTCGCTGACCGTCTCGCTGATCGCCGTGTTCATTCCGCTCCTGTTCATGACCGGTGTGGTCGGGCGGCTGTTCAGCGAGTTCTCCGTGACGCTCGCCGTCTCGGTCGTCGTCTCCGCCGTGGTGTCGCTGACGCTCACGCCGATGATGTGCGCGCGCCTACTTCGCCCCGCGGAGGCGGAACGGCCCGCCCTGCTGGCCCGGCTTTTCGACGCCGCGTTTCGCCGCGTGCTTTCGGGCTACGAACGCACGCTGGCGCGATCGCTGCGTCACCAGCGCTTGGTGCTGCTGGTCGCGGCGGCCACCCTCGTCGGCACGATCGCGCTCTACGTGGTGATTCCGAAAGGATTCCTGCCGCCGCAGGACACCGGGCTGGTCATCGCGGTGACCGAGGCGGAGCACAGCATCAGCATTGCCCGCATGGCCGAATTACAAGCGCGCGCGGCCGCGATCGTGCAGGCGGACCCGGCCGTCGCCGAGGTGACCGGCTTCGTCGGCGCCGGCGCGATCAATGCGACGCCGAACACCGGCCGCCTGACCATCGTGCTGAAGCCACGCCGGGAGCGCGACGCCACCGCGCAGGTCGTGGCCGCCCGCCTGCAGCAGCGGCTGACCGATTTGCCGGGCCTGTCAACGTATTTTCAGCCGGTGCAGGACATCCAGCTCGGTACCCGCGTCTCCCGCACGCAATACCAGTACACGCTCGTCGACACCGATCCGGCCGAGCTGGCGGAGTGGGCGCCTCGGCTGCTCGCGAGGCTGCGCAAGGAGAGGCTGCTGCGCGATGCCAACACCGATCAGCAGGAGGACGGATTTCGCGTCTCCATCCGGGTCGACCGCGACGCCGCAATGCGGCTCGGCGTCACGATGCAGGTGGTGCAGGACGTGCTGTACGACGCGTTCGGCCAGCGCCAAATCTCGACGATCTTCGCGCAAGCGAACCAGTACCGCGTCGTGCTGGAAGCCGATCCATCCTGGCAGCGCGACGCCGTCTCCCTGCTGTCGTTGCGTGTACCTGGCACGGTCACCAACGGTATTGCGGCCCAGGTGCCGCTGACCGCGATCGCCCATCTGGAACACGGGACCGCGCCGCTGGTGGTCACGCACGATGCGCAGTTCCCGGCAGTGACGTTGGGCTTTGATCTCGCTCCGGGCGTGTCGCTCGGCGAGGCGGTGGACGCGGTGCATGTCGCCGAACGGGCGATCGGTCTGCCGCGCGGCATCGTCGGCACGTTCTCCGGCGACGCCGCGGAATTCCAGTCGGCGCTGGCGTCCGAACCGTGGCTGATCCTGGCCGCCGTCGTGGTGATCTACATCGTGCTGGGCGTGCTCTACGAGAGCTTCATCCACCCAGTCACGATCCTCTCGACGCTGCCCTCGGCCGGGATCGGGGCGCTGCTTGCGCTCATGCTGGTGGGCGCGGACCTGTCGCTCGTGGCGCTGGTCGGCATCGTACTGCTCATGGGCATCGTCAAGAAGAACGCCATCATCATGATCGACTTCGCGATCGAAGCCGAACGCACCCGCGGCGTCTCGCCGGAGGCGGCGATCACCGAAGCCAGCCTGCTGCGCTTCCGCCCCATCATGATGACCACGGCAGCGGCGCTGCTCGGGGCGCTGCCCCTGGTGCTCGAGAGCGGCACCGGCAGCGAACTGCGATTCCCGCTGGGCGTCACCATCGTCGGCGGGCTGCTGCTGAGCCAGTTGCTCACGCTGTATACGACGCCGGCAATCTATCTGGCGTTCGAGCGGACCCGCCTGCGGTTGTCACGGCCGCTGCTCCCGGCATGAATTTTTCGGCCCCGTTCATCCGGCGGCCGGTGGCGACGATTCTGCTGTCGCTGGGACTGCTGCTGGCGGGCATCGTCGCCTATCGCTTCCTGCCGGTCGCGCCGCTGCCCAGCATCGACATCCCGACCATCGTCGTCTTCGCCGCCCGCCCCGGCGCGGATCCCGAAACCATGGCGACGTCGATGGCCGCGCCCCTGGAGCGTCGTCTGGGCGAGATCCCGGGCGTCACCGAGCTGACCTCGACCAGCGGCACCGGCACCGCGACGATCGTCGTGCAATTCGACATCAGCCGCGACATCGACGGTGCCGGACAGGACGTGCAGACCGCGATCAACGCCGCCGCCTCCGACCTGCCGAGCGACCTGTCCACCCGCCCCTATTTCCGCAAATTCAATCCGGCGGCGGCGCCGATCATGACGATCGCTCTGACGTCGGACACGCTCTCGCTCGGTCAGGTCTACGACCTCGCCGATTCCGTTCTTGCGCAGCGGCTGGCCCAGGTGCCCGGTGTCGGCCAGGTGCAGGTGAACGGGTCCGAGAAGCCGGCCGTGCGGGTGCGCGTCGACCCGGCCGCGCTCGCGTCGGCGCACCTGTCGATGCAGGACATCGTCACCGCGCTGAAGGCAACGAACGTCAACGGCCCGGTCGGCGGGTTCGACGGCGACCACCGCGCCGAGACGATCGAGCTGAACGGGCAGCTCCGCCACGCCAGCGAGTTCTCCGGGTTGGTGCTCAAAACCAACGGCAACGCGGTGGTGCGCCTGTCGGATGTGGCGCATGTAGTCGACGGCGTGGCCAATGCGCGGATCTCCGCGACGTCGGACGGCAAGCCCGCCATCCTGCTCAACATCACCAAGCTCGCCGGCGCGAACGTGATCAAGACCGTGGACCGCGTGCGCGCGGTGCTGCCGCAACTCGCCGCTTACATACCGCCGGATCTCGACATGCGCGTGCTGACCGACAGCACCGCGACCATCCGCGCCAGCGTGCACGACGTGTCCGTCACGCTGCTGGTCACCGTGGCACTGGTCATCATGGTCGTCGCCCTTTTCCTGCGACGCCTGGTGCCGACGCTCGCGGCCGGAGTCACCGTGCCGCTGTCCATCGCCGGAACGCTCGCCGCGATGTGGTTCAAAGGGTTCTCGCTCGACAATTTCTCGCTCATGGCGCTGACGATCTCGGTCGGCTTCGTGGTCGACGACGCGATCGTCATGATCGAAAACATCATGCGCCACATCGAGCGCGGGGCGACACCGATGCAGGCCGCGTTGCTCGGCTCGCGCGAGATCGGCTTCACGGTGTTCTCGATCAGTGTCTCGCTGGTCGCGGTGTTCATACCCGTGCTGTTCCTCGGCGGCATTCTGGGCCGCCTGTTCAACGAGTTCGCGGTGACGCTCACCCTGGCCATCGCGATTTCGGCGCTGGTATCGCTTACGCTTACGCCAATGATGTGCGCGAAGTTCCTGCGGCCGGTTCCGGTCGCACGTCGACCGAATTGGCTCGACCGCAACTTCGAGCGCGCCTTCGCCGGATTGCTCGGGTCCTATGCGCGCAGCCTAGGCTGGGCGCTCCGCCATCGGCGCCTGATGCTGCTGTCCACGATCGCCACGGTCGCGCTCACCATCTGGCTCTATGGCGTGGTGCCGAAAGGCTTCCTGCCGACCGAGGACACCGGGTTGATCCAGGGCAGCACGCAGGCGAGCCCCGACGTCTCATTCGCGGCGATGAAGCAGCGCCAGGAC
Organism: Acetobacteraceae bacterium; assembly: GCA_965246915.1. GTDB lineage: Bacteria > Pseudomonadota > Alphaproteobacteria > Acetobacterales > Acetobacteraceae > CAVRQM01. The sequence goes on along the minus strand of CBDFGB010000029.1, from coordinate 27,859 downwards.
GCGGTGGTCGAGGTGCTGCGGGGCGATCCGGCGGTCGAGACGATCTCGTCGACGATCGGCGGCACCGGCGGGTTCAATCCGCAGCTGAACCGCGGCAGCGTCACGATCGGCCTGAAGCCGCTCGCCGAACGCGGCGTATCGAGCGAGCAGGTGATCGCGCGGCTGCGTCCAGCGCTGGCCAAAATCGGTGGCGTCCAGACGACTTTATATTCCGCGCAGGATTTGCGCGGCGGCGGCAGGCAGGGGGGGGCGAACCAGTTCGTGCTGATCGACCAGGACCTCGCGGAGTTGCGCGCCGCGGCGTTCCAAGTGGCCGACAAGCTGCGTACCGTGCCCGAAATCTCGGACGTCAGCAGCGACCAGGATCGCGCCGGACCCCAGGTCAACGTGGTCATCGACCGCACCGCCGCCGCGCGTCTCGGCGTCAGCGTCTCGGTGATCGACGCGGCGCTCGGCGACGCCTTCGCGCAACGGCAGGTCTCCATCATCTACACCGAACGCAACCAGTACTGGGTCGTGGTGGAAGCGCCGCCCGCGCTGCAGACCGATCCGTCATATCTGAACCGTATTCGCGTGCCCGGGGCGGGCGGCGCACAGATCCCGCTGTCGGCGGTCACGCGGTTCGAGACGGGTTCGGCGCCGCTCGCGGTGCGGCATCAGGATCAGTTCCCGGCCGCCACGATCTCGTTCAACACCACGGGCACGACGTCGCTCGGCGCGGCGAACGCGGCGATCCAGCGCGCGGTCGACTCGTTGCGCTTACCGGGCACGGTGCGCACCGACTTCGCCGGCAACGCGCGCTTTCTGGCCGATAGCCTGAAATCCATTCCAATCCTGATCGTCGCAGCATTGCTGGCAATCTACGCGATCCTCGGCATCCTGTACGAGAGCCTGGCGCAGCCGGTCACGATCCTCTCGACGCTGCCGTCGGCGGGACTGGGCGCACTGCTGGCGATGTTGTTGACCGGCACCGAGCTGTCGATCATCGCCATCATCGGCATTCTGTTGTTGATGGGCATCGTCAAGAAAAACGCCATCATGCTGGTGGACTTCGCGCTGGCGCAGGAGCGGCAGCACGGCCGCACGCCGTTCGAGGCGATCCACGAGGCGTGTCTGGAGCGATTCCGCCCGATCATCATGACGACGCTCGCGGCGCTGCTCGGCGCGGTCCCGCTCGCGTTCGCCACCGGAACCGGTGCGGAGTTCCGCCAGCCGCTGGGCATCTCGATCATCGGCGGACTGGTCGTGTCGCAGATGCTGACTTTGTACACGACGCCGGTAGTTTACTTGGCATTGCAACGGCGCTCGCGTGGACGTGTCGGCGCGCTCTTGCAGCCGGGCTAGGTGCTATCTTCACGCTTGCACACTCTTGACCATTCGGCCTGGCGAGCTGTCATGCGGCGAGGCCTAGGTTGCTAGACGCCATGCGCGGCCCGATCTTCTTCGGTGCATACGATCTCTGCGAACGTCTCGACAACCGGGCTGCGAGACGCCATCAGCCTGCGCCGTGGCGGCATCAGCCCCGGCCTGAACGTGCCGTCTCCCTCGGCGTCCCCCCGTCATCCTCCAGGATCCGCGCGCTCTGCAGCAGAGCCACATGGCTGAACGCTTGCGGGAAATTGCCAACGAGCCGCCCGGCGCGCGGATCGTATTCCTCCGCCAGCAGCCCGACATCGTTGCGCAGCGCCAGCAGCCGCTCGAACAGTGCCCGCGCCTCGTCCCGCCGCCCCTGCAGGGCGTAATTGTCGACCAACCAGAAACTGCAGGCGAGGAACACGCCCTCGCCCGGCGGCAGACCGTCCGGCGACCCGCTCGTGTCGTACCGCATCACGAACCCGTCCGCCATCAGCCCGCGCTCGATGGCCGCCACCGTCGCGACCATGCGCGGATCGGTCGCAGGCAGGAATCCGGCGATCGGCAACAACAGCAGGCTCGCGTCCAACGCATCGCCGCCCAGGACGGACACGAAGCTGCCGCGCGCCGTGGAGAAAGCCTCAGCGCAGACCCTCTCGTGGATCCGCGTCCGCACCGCGCGCCACCGATCGAGCGGCGCCTCGAGCCCGAACGCCTCGGCGCCCTTGATCGCCCGGTCGAGCGCCGCCCAGGCCATCGCCTTGGAAAAGGTGAAGTGCTGCCGCCCGCCCCGCGTCTCCCAAACCCCTTCGTCCGGCAGCTCCCAGATCGTTTCGAGATGTTCGACGAGCGCGCGCTCCAGCGACCAGCTCTCCGGCAGGACTCCGAGGCCGCCGACCCGCGCCTCATGCAGCGCGCCGATGACCTCGCCGTAGACGTCGAGCTGCAACTGGTCCGCCGCCGCGTTGCCGATCCGCACCGGCCGCGCCCCCTGATAGCCCGGCAGCCAATCGGCCTCCCACTCCGAGAGCCGCCGCTCGCCGCAGATGCCATACATGATGCGCAGTTGGTCCGGGCTGCCGGCGATGCTGCGGTGCAGCCAGTCGCGCCAAGCCTTGGCTTCCTCGAAGAACCCGGCCTCCATGAACGCCAGCAGCGTGATCGTCGCGTCGCGCAGCCAGCAGAAGCGGTAATCCCAGTTGCGCGTCCCACCCAATTGCTCCGGCAGGCTGGTCGTGGGGGCCGCGACAATGCCGCCGGTGGGCGCGTACGTCAGCGCCTTGAGCGTGACCAGGCTCCGCTTGGCCGCCCCGGCATAGCGGGCACCGTAATGCCCCCGTCCCGCCCAGCCGCTCCAGAACCGCTCCGTCGCGCGCAAGGCCATGAGTGGGTCGAACTGCCGCGGCGGATGGCTATGGCTGGCAGCATAAGTCAGCGAAAACCACCGCCGCTCGCCGGCACCGACCTCGAAGCGGGCGGTTGTGGTCAGACCCTCGCCCCCGGTTGGGACGTCGCCGTGCAACACCGCCTGATCCGGGCCGGCGATGGCCACCATGCCGCGCCCCTCCGGCAGTTGGGTGACCCAGGGCACCGCGCAGCCATAGTCGAACCGCAGCACCAGTTCCATGCGCATCGGCAGGCGGCCGCGCCGGCCTTCGATGATCCGCACGACCGATGGGTGACGCTGCCCGATCGGCATGAAGTCGATCAGCGCGACCTCGCCGTCAGCCGACGCGAACACCGTCTCCAGGACCGTGGACCCGTTACGGTACGCGCGGTTCACAGTCACGTCCGCAAGGTCCGGCGCAATGAGCCAGCGCCCGTTCTCCGGCGTGCCCAACAAAGCCGCGAAACATGCACCGCTGTCGAAGCGCGGCCAGCAGAGCCAGTCGATGCTGCCGCCACGGCTGACCAGCGCGGCGCTGGCGCAATCGCCAATCAGCGCATAGTCCTCGATCGGCGCGGGGCCGCCGGCGATCCGTTCGCTCACCGCGGCGATCGGATCAGCCTGCGCGGCCGTAGACCCGGCCGCTGTTGGCCGGACACGAACAGGGACCGCCCACGGCGGCGGGGGCGTCGAGAGGACAGACATAGGGGCCGGCGTAGCATCCCTGGGCCGCCGCCGGCGCGGCGTAGACGGGCGGCGGGTAGTAGGCGGGCGGCGCATAATACACCGGCGGAGGGTAGTAGACGGGCGGCGGGACGAACAACGGCGCGGGTGCGAAACCCAGAGACGCGCCTCCGCGCCAACCGCCGCCGCCCCATCCACCGCCGCCCCAACCACCGCCGCAACAGCCCGGGCCGTGCCCCCAACCCGGGCCATCGCCCCAGCCGGGACCGTAACCTGGTCCGCCGCGCCACCATGCATTGGCTGGCGGCGCGGCGGCCGTTACGCCGAGGGCCAAAGTGACCATCACAAGGGCCATGCGCATCCGGTTTCTCCGCAACAAACCACCTCTTTTCCATGGCAGGCAAGCATGGCCGGAATGTGACGAAATATCCGCGCGCCTCGGCGCAAACCTTGACTTTGAGGCGCCGATTGCGGATACCCCGGCGGCGCGCGGACTTGTGATGGCAACTCGGTCGCGCGGGCCTGACATCGGGCCGCACAGCCACCGCGCAGTTCCAAGAAAGCACGAGACGTTTGAACGATACAATCCCGTCGCCTGACACCGCCTCCGGATTCGAAGGCACCACGATCGTCCCGGAGAGCGGCGCCGAGCCGATCGTTCCGGTGGACGCGTTCGCGGCCCTCGGGCTGTCGCCGGAGATCCTGCGGGCCATAGCCGAGAAGGGCTACACCACGCCGACGCCGATCCAGCAGCAGGCGATCCCGTATGTGCTGATGGGTCGCGACGTGCTGGGCTGCGCCCAGACCGGCACCGGCAAGACGGCGAGCTTCACGCTGCCGATGCTCGACATCCTCTCGGGCAGCCGTGCCCGCGCCCGGATGCCGCGCAGCCTGATCCTAGAGCCGACCCGCGAGCTGGCGCTGCAGGTCGCGGAGAACTTCCTGCAATACGGCCAGCACCTGCGATTGAACCACGCGCTCATCATCGGCGGCGAAAGCATGTCCGATCAGCGCGACCTGCTGATGCGCGGCGTCGACGTGCTGATCGCGACGCCCGGCCGGCTCATCGATATGTTCGAGCGGGGCGGCCTGCTGCTGACCGATTGCAAGGTCCTCGTCATCGACGAGGCCGACCGAATGCTCGACATGGGGTTCATCCCGGATGTCGAGCGGATCGTCGCGATGCTCCCGTCCACGCGCCAGACGCTGTTCTTCTCGGCCACGATGGCGCCGGAAATCCGTCGCCTCGCCGACGCCTTCCTTCGGAACCCCAAAGAGATCACCGTCGCCAAGCCCGCCTCGGTGGCCACCACCATCACGTCGCGCTACACGCTGGTCGTCGAGACCGACAAGCGTGAGGCGCTGCGGCGGCTGATCCGTTCCGAGGACGTCCAGAACGCCTTGATCTTCTGCAATCGCAAGCGAGACGTCGACATCCTGTTCAAGTCACTGTCACGGCACGGGTTCTCGGTGGGCGCGCTGCACGGCGACATGACGCAGCCGGTTCGCTTCGCGACCCTGGAGAAATTCAAGGCCGGCGAATTGCGGCTGCTGTGCTGCAGCGACGTGGCCGCCCGCGGCCTCGATATCGGCGGGCTGAGCCATGTGTTCAATTTCGACGTGCCAATCCATGCCGAGGACTATGTCCATCGCATCGGCCGCACCGGCCGCGCAGGCAAGGAAGGGCGCGCGTTCATGCTGGCGACGCCGGATGACCGCCTGGCGGTCGAGGCGATCGAGAAACTGACGAACGGCGCGATCGGCCGAATCCAGGTCGAGGGTCTCGATCCCGTTGAATGGGCGGAGGGCGGGGACAAGCGCCGGCGCGGCCGGGGCAAAGCCAAGCCGGTCGAGAAGAAGGGTGACGCGAAGCCGAGCCGTCCAGTCAAGGCGGCCGACAAGCCCGCGAAGGCGGCCGTCAGGCCGAAGACCATCGCGAAGGCCGATCCCGAACTGGATCTCGCGCAGGCGCCGCAACCGCCGACCCCGCCCTCGCTTGAACCCGTGTCCGCGCCGCCGCGCCACGCCGAGCGCCGGCAGCCGGAAATGCGCCATCCGCCCCGCCGTCCGGATCCGCGCGAACATCGTCGCGGGCGCGACGATGATGCCGGTCCGTCGGTCGTCGGGTTCGGCGCGGACACGCCTGCGTTCATGCTCATCCCGGCGTGGCGCCGCCCGCTCACGCCGCACGACGCGGCGCCTGAGCGGCTGGAACTCGTGCCGTGAACGTCCAGGCGCCGATCGCCTCGACGAACGCTGCGAAGCGATCACTGGGACCTTTCGGCTGGGACGACCCGCTCCGCCTCGACGACCTCCTGTCGGAGGACGAACGCGCGATTCGCGATACGGCGCGCGACTTCTGCCAGGAGCGGCTGATGCCCCGCATCCTGCGCGCCAACCGCGACGAGACGTTCGACCGCGACGTGCTGACCGAAATGGGCGAACTCGGCTTCCTCGGCGCGACCCTCGACAGCCACGGCTGCGCGGGCGTGAATTACGTGAGCTACGGCCTGATCGCCCGCGAGGTCGAGCGGGTCGACAGCGGCTATCGCAGCGCGTTCTCCGTCCAGTCTAGTCTGGTGATGTATCCGATCTGGGCTTTTGGCAGCGACGCTCAGCGCGACCGCTATCTGCCGCGTCTGCGCAGTGGCGAATGGATCGGCTGCTTCGGCCTGACCGAGCCGGATGCGGGGTCGGACCCGGGGTCGATGCGGACCCGCGCCCGCACGGCCGAGGGCGGCTTCGTGCTGAACGGTGAAAAGACCTGGATCACCAACAGCCCGATCGCCGACGTCTTCGTGGTCTGGGCCAAGGATGATGCCGGCGACATTCGCGGCTTCGTGCTGGAGCGCGACATGCCCGGCCTGACCACGCCCAGGATCGAGGGCAAGTTCGCCTTGCGCGCCTCGACCACCGGCCAGATCGCCATGGCCGACGTGTTCGTCCCGTCCGAGAATTTGCTGCCCGCCGCGCGCGGCTTGCGCGGTCCGTTCTCCTGCCTGAACAACGCCCGCTACGGCATTTCCTGGGGCGCGCTGGGGGCGGCGGAGTTCTGCTGGCACGCGGCGCGCGACTACACGATGGGGCGGGAATTGTTCGGCCGCCCGCTCGCCGCGACGCAGCTCGTCCAGAAGAAGCTCGTCGACATGCAGACCGAAATCACGCTGGCCCTGCACGCCGTGCTGCGCCTTGGCCGGCTGATGGACGAGGGCCGCGCCGCGCCGGAGATGATTTCGCTGTGCAAGCGCAATTCGTGCGGCAAGGCGCTCGACATCGCCCGCCTCGCCCGCGACATGCACGGCGGCAACGGCATCTCCGACGAGTATCACGTGATCCGCCACGCGATGAATCTCGAGGCCGTGAACACCTACGAAGGCACCCACGACATCCACGCGCTAATCCTCGGCCGCGCGCAAACCGGATTGTCCGCATTCGGCGGCTGATCCCGCCGCCGGTTTTCACGGCCACTGTCTCCGCGATCGGTTCCGACGGCGACGGCATCGCCCGCCTAGCCGACGGCGCATCGGCCTATATCGGCGGGACGCTTCCGGGCGAGCACGTCACGGCCCGCCCCACCCATAAGCGCGGTCAGGGATGGGAAGCGGTCGTCGAGACGATAGAGCGCCGCAGCGCCGAGCGGCAGGACCCGCCCTGCCAGCACTTCGGCGCGTGCGGCGGCTGCCGCCTGCAGCACTGGCAAGATTCCTCGGTCGCCGAGTGGAAATCGGCCCGCGTATCGGCCGCGCTGACGCGGGCGGGCTTCGCGGCGACGGTCGCGCCTGCTCGGCCGTCTGCGGCGGAAACACGCCGGCGGATGGATCTCGCGCTGAAGCGGCTGCCCAGTGGCGTCGTGATGGGTCTGAACGCCGCCCACACACAGGATCTGGCCGCGATACCTCAGTGCCGGATTCTTCATCCGACGCTGCGGGCCTTGCTCTCGCCGCTGCGCGACACGCTGGATCGCCTCGCCGGCCTGCGTCGTGAGGGATCGGTGCTGCTCAACCTGCTGGACACCGGTCCCGACCTGTTGATCACCCACGACGCGGAACTGACCGCGCCCGACCGACAACGTCTCGGCGCATTCGCCACCACGCACGGGCTGCCCCGCATCGCCGTGCGAAAGGGCCGCGCCGCCTGGGAGATCGCGTGTCAGTACGGCCCCGCGACGATCTCCTTCGCCGGCGTCGCCGTCGCCCCGCCGCCGGCGGCCTTCCTGCAGGCCACCGAGACCGCCGAGGCGGCGATCATCGATGCGGTGCTGGCCGGCCTGCCGCAGAAGCTCGTCGGCAAAGTCAGAATCGCCGAACTTTTCGCGGGTTGCGGCACGCTGACGTTCCCACTGGCGACCCGCGCCCGCGTCGCCGCCTTCGAGGGTGACGCCGAGGCCGCCGCCTGCCTGGCCAGCGCGGCCCGCGTCGCGGGGCGAGTGAGCGTGACCGCGCGGGACCTGGCGCGCCAGCCGCTCAGCACGGACGAGCTGAAGGGTTTCGCCGCCATCGTCCTGGACCCGCCGTTCGGCGGCGCGTTCGAGCAGATGCCGGCCATTGCCACGTCGGGCGTCGCGCGGGTCATCTACGTCAGCTGCAATCCGGTCGCCCTCGCGCGCGACGCGGCCATGCTGGCCAGCGCCGGCTACCGGCTGGCCTCGGCAATTGCCATCGACCAGTTCCGCTGGTCGCCGCATGTCGAAGCGGTGGTCACCTTCGCGCGCTGACCGGCTATGACCACTACCTTGGGTTCGCACCACGCGGGATGGGAGGTCTCACTCCATGGCGAACGTCATTGCGCCCGCGACGATCGAGTTGCGTCTGGGCGCGATCTCCCAGCTGTTCCGCACCGAGGACCCGTTTCCCTTTCGGGACAGCGACCTCGCCCGCGAGGCGGAAGACTACCTCGTCGCGCGCGCAAAGGAGGCCGGACCGAGACAGCCGCTTCGGATTCTGGTCCACCTTACGCCAGCCGCGGATGGCAGGGTCGTCGATGCGACGGCGGCGGCACATCGGATCGCGACCGGCTTCCAAGACCTTGCCGCCGCCGAGGCCACCGCGATCCGCGAGCTGTTTCGCAACGGCCGCCGGGCGCTGGCGATCGGGCTTGCGGTCCTGGCCATCTGCCTCTTCATCGCCTGGCGCACGAAAGCGGGCCTCGGCGACGGCGCGCTCACGACCCTCGTGCACGAAAGTTCCGTCATCTTCGGCTGGGTCGCGATCTGGCGGCCGGCGGAAATCTTCCTCTACGAGTGGCTGCCCAAGGCGCGACGGCTCATGCTCCTCCGCCGCCTGTCCGCCGCCGAGATCATCCTGCGCCCGGACGCCGCCTCTCAAACGGCGTAGCGGAGCACGGCCGCGAGCGACGCGCCGGCGGGCAGATCCGCCTCGCGCACGCCCAGGACCCGCGCGCCCGTCGCCAGCGCCTGTGCCGCGACCGCATCGACCACGCCATAGGTCGCCGCGGTGGGCGTGTCGGCCAGAGAGATCTGGCCGGTCGCCTCGTCGTAAGTGCCCTGCACATTCGCATCGATGTCGACGAGGATGGTGTCGATCGCCCCGAACGCGGCGGCCCGAGCGGCGTCCGAGAGATCGGTCGTGGCGCGCCGATTCTCGGCACGAGCGGCGAACAGCGTATGAAAATCCGCGACCTGCCGCGTGTAGAGCCGGTCGAGCAGCGGGCGCACCGCCGACGCGAGTTCCGCGCCACTCAACCGATCGGCGTTGCCGGCGATCGTCTCATCGGCCGGGTTGGAAGCACTGCTGACCGATCGGAAGATCGACAGCAGCGGATCGACTCCGGCGAGGAACAGCGGCGCGTGGCCCGCCGCCAGCACAGGGCGCAACGCCGCATCGACCTTGCGGGCGAACTGCGCGAGCCGCACTTTCTTGCCTTCGGATCCGGTGATCCGTCCGCTGGGCGAGCGGTCGTTCAAGCTCGCTTTCCCGGCGGCACTCGCCGCATCGCGGGGCAAGTCGGGGACCCGCACCTCGACCGGCGCACCCTCGGCGAACACCTCGATCAGCCGCGTGGCCTCCTCCGACAGGGCCAGCACGAAGGCCACGTGCGGGAAGGTGATCGCCCGCAGCAACGGCTTGAGGTGGAACCGGTCGGAGACCTCGGCCTGCGGCCGCAGCGCATTGGCCAAGCGAAAGGTGCTGATGTGGTCAGGGGTCGCGAGAACCGCGAGGCTGTTTGCCTGCGTTGCCCAGAATTCGTCGTCGTCGATCAGATCCTCGACCTCCTCCCGCAAAGCCGCCGCGCGGCGCGTGTCGAAGCCGGCCGAGTCGAGCTGAGCGAGCGCCGTCTTCAGCAAGCCGCCGAGTTCGATCCGGCTCGCGCCGATCTGCTGGGTGAGTGGCGTGGTCGGCACATAGAGCGACACGCAAGCGTCCGCGCGCGTGCGCCACAGTCCCCGGAACTCGTCCACGGTCGGAATGTCGAGATGCAGCATGGTCGCTTCCCCAGGTTTTCTCGTCAAAGTCGAAAATTGTCCTGGCGCAACGTCTAGCCCGGACCACGCCGATTGTCAGGCCAGCGAACACATGGCCAATCCGTCACCCACGCTGAGGTCCTAGCGGTCTTGATCCGCGCTTGGGCCGAAGCCAACTCGGCTGCATGAACGGACCGATCATCGATATGACCCCGAACGGCGAGTTTCCCCAACGCCCGGGGACGCCGGTCGCCATGAAGATTCTGCGCATCGCGATCATGGTCGCGGTCCTCGCCGGCGCCTTCGGGCTCGCGGCGTTCGCGCTGTGGCTCGCCCTGCTGCTGGTCCCGATCGCCATCGCGGCCGCGATGATCGCCTGGTTGGCCTGGCGCTGGCGGATGTGGCGGCTGAGCGCCCGCTATTCCGCGGCCAGCGCGAGCCCCGCGGCTCGGCGCTCGGCCAGCAACGTATAGGAGCTTCGGCGCACGTCGGGATCGTGGGTCGTCGTCAGGACGGCCACTTCGTCGGCCCCCATCGTCGCGGCCAGCCGTTCCAGTAGTGCCCGGACCTGCGCGCCGGTTCCGATGATCGCCCTTGCGCGACCGCGCTCCATCCGCGCCCGCTCCGCGTCCGACGGCTCGAACTTCGCGGCCTCGGCGGGGGACATGAGCGGCTGAAACACGCCGCGATCCCGCCCCAGCCGCCATACCGCCCGCGCCAGATACTCCCTCTCCGCCTCTGCCTCCGTCTCGCACGCCAGGGCCCAGACGCAGATCGACGCATAGGGCGCGGGGTGGCGCTCGCTCGGCCGATAGGTGTCGCGATACAGACTGATTGCCTCGGCGGCACCGTGGCCGTCGGTAATAAAATGCGCGAAGCAATACGGCAGACCGAAATGGGCCGCGACTTGCGCGCCATAGTCGCTGCTGCCCAGCACCCAGACCTCCGGCGCGCCGGGCCCTTGCGGCTGCGCGCGGATATCGCGAAACGGATGCTGCGCCGCGAGCGGGCTGCCCTCGGTCCAGGCCAGAAGATCGCGGACCTGGGCGGGGAAATGATCCGCGGCCGTCGCCGCGTTCGGGTTGAGCGCGTGCGCCGTCATGCCGTCCGATCCCGGGGCGCGTCCGACGCCGAGATCGATGCGGCCGGGCGCGATGGCCTCCAGCACGCGGAACTGCTCGGCCACCTTGAGCGCGGCGTAGTGGGGCAACATGACGCCGGCGCTGCCGACCCGAATGGTCCGCGTGGTCGCGGCGATCGCCGCGATCAGCACTTCGGGCGCCGATCCGGCGACACTGTCGCTGTTGTGGTGCTCGGCGACCCAGTAGCGGTCGTAGCCCAAGGCCTCGCAATGCCGGGCCAATTCGAGACTTTCGCGAATGGACTGATCCGGGCTGCGGCCCGTGACGACAGTGGATTGATCGAGCACGGACAGACGCATGACGACCTCGGCTAGAAGCTGGCGTAGCCGAATGTCGCGCGCAGGACCGCGTAGACAAGCCCGCCCACCAGGAAGCCGACCAGCGTTCCATTGATACGCACATATTGAAGGTCTTTGCCGACCCGCAGTTCCAGCCGCTCGACCAGCGTGTCGGTGTCCCATCCAGCCACCACGTCGGCGATGAAACCGGACAACTGCGCCTGCGCCGCCGGGAGCAGCCTTCCCACGACCGATTTCGCGGCGCCCTCCACGCGCGTCCGCGCACTGGGATCGGTGGCCAGCAGCGTGCCGAGATTGGCCAGCGCCGCCTCCAGCACCGCGACGGTCCGTCCGTTCGGCCGCGCCGCGTCGTCGGCCAGCGTGCGCCGGAGCCGCGACCAGACATCGCCCGCCCAGCCCCGGACACTCTCGTGGCCGAGGATCCGGCCGACGGCCCGGCCAATCTCGGCGGCGCGCCGCGGCTCCGTCTCGATCCGCTCGATCTCGCGGTCGACCCATTCGCCGAACGCCTCGCGCAGTTCCGACCCGCCGTCGTCCATCCGCTCCAGCTCGGCGTTGATCTGCGCAAGCACTCGACGCGCGACCTGCGCGCCGACCGCCCAGCCGACCAGCCGACCGCCCTGCTCGCGCACCCGTTCCTCGATCGCCGCGCGCAGGCTCTCTTCCTTCTCGGCCATGAGCGCCTTCAGCTGGGCCAGCATGAACCCGAACACCTCCTGGTGCCGCCCGCCCTCGACCAGATGGCGCAGCGCCTGCGCCACGACGCGCCCCGCCGCCTGTCCACCGAGCAGCCGCGGCAGGATGCGCCCGGCCAGCCGCCGCGCCCGGCCGTCCTCGATCGTCGCCAGCAGCCGGGGCATGAGGGCCGACAGCGCCTCGGCGGTCGGGCGGGTCGCGGCCGGATCGGCGAGGAAGCGTTGCAGGATGCCCGGGACGTCGAGCTTCGCGAGCGTGCGCCCGACCTCGACTTCGGTGAACACATGGCGTGAGACGAAACGGCCGAGTGCGAGACCCAGCCGCGCCTTCTGGGCCGGGATGATGGCGGTGTGCGGGATTGGCACACCGAGCGGATGGCGAAACAGCGCGGTGACCGCGAACCAGTCGGCCACGCCGCCCACGAATCCGGCTTTCGCGGCGGCCTGTAGGACCTCGCGCCCCCAGCCCGGCGGCAGCGCGTAGCAGCCGAGCGTCAGTCCGGCCATGCCGCCAAGCAGTCCGGTCGCCACCGCGCGATGACGGCGCAGCGAGAGACGGGCGGCCGCGTCGGCCAGTTCCGCGGGAGGTTCATCGCTTCGGGGCGTCATGGCGGCGGACGCTGGCTGGGCCGCCCGCCCTGGTCAACCTGCGGGCGGACGGCGACACCGTTGCAGGGCTGCCATGATCTGTGCACACTTCGCACATGCAGCATGTCCCCGCGCCGGCTTCATCCGCCGATCTCGCCGCCGAGCTGCTGGCGCTGACCGAGCGGCTGCGCGAGCGGCATGCCGAAGACCCGTTCGGCAATCCCGTGCTGTCACTGGCGCTGGCGATCTCCCGCCGCCTGGACCGCCACGAGATCTCGATCGACGACGTGACCGGACTTGTGCGGCTGTTGCGCGACACCGCGTTCGCCGAACGGGCGGCCCGCATCGCCGCGTATCTGGGCGGCGTCGACGAGAGCGCGTCGCGCCGCGCGCTGGAGCTGGTCGCCGAGCGGCTGGTCCGGCCGGATCCGGCGGACAGCCCGGTGCCGCTCGCGGCGTTCCGCGCGGCCACCGAGCGACGCCGCTTCGCGGCGGTGTTCACCGCGCATCCGACCTTCTCGCTGCCACAGCCCGTCGGGACGGCGCTGGCCGAGGCGGCATCCGGCGTGACGACCGATACGACCTTCGCGACCCACCGCCCGTCGCCGATCACTCTGGTCGCGGAGTTCGAGCAGGCGGTCGCGGCGATGCGGCACGGCCGCGACGCGCTGGACGTCCTGAACGCCGCGATCATCGGCGCCGCGCGGGCGGCGTGGCCGGGACGGTGGATGGATCTCGCTCCCTGTCCGGTGATCCTGACCTCCTGGGTCGGCTACGACACCGACGGGCGAACCGATATCGGCTGGTGGGACACGCTCGGCCTGCGGCTGCGGATGAAGCGATTCCAGCTCGAGCGCCTCGCGGCGCAGGTCGCGCCGATCGCCGCCGCCGCGACCGTGGCGGACCGGGCGGACCGGGCGCTCGCCGCGATCGATGCGCAGCTTGGGGCGCTGCCGACCAGGCAGGACCCAAACCAGGTCGCGACCTTTGCCCGCGCCCTCGTGCTGCGGCGCGACGATGCCATGACCACGACGGACGAACTGGACGGGATGCTGCGCGCGGCGATGGCCGAAGCCACGACCGCCGACGGGCTGGCGCTCGGGGTCGCCCGTGCCGGGCTGCGCGGCCACGGGCTGTCGCTCGCCCACACCCATGTCCGGCTGAACGCGACACAGCTGCACAACGTGGTTCGCCAGCGGCTGGGCCTCAGCGACCCGCCGGAGGACGCGGCCCGCCGCCGGGCGCTGCTCGCCGGGATCAACACGGCACTCGACACGGTTCGACCGGTGCCGGTGGATTTCGGCGCGCTGATGGCCGAGGGTGCCTCGGCCGCCAAGCTGATGATGACGGTGGCGCAACTGGTCAAGCACATCGACGCCGCGACACCGGTGCGCTTCCTGATCGCCGAGACCGAGAGCGGCTACACCCTGCTGTCCGCACTGTGGCTCGCGAAGTTGTTCGGCGTCGAGCGCAACATCGAGATCTCGCCGCTGTTCGAGACTCCTGAAGCCCTGGAGCAGGGCGCCAGGGTGCTTGAGGAAGCGCTGCGCAGTCCGCATTGGCGTGCCTATCTGCAGGCGACGGGGCGGATGTGCCTGCAATTCGGCTATTCCGACAGCGGCCGCTATGTGGGGCCGCTCGCCGCCACGTATCTGATCGAACGATTGCGGATGAAGGCGGCCGAGGCGCTCGCCCGGCACGGCCTGAGTGACGTCGAGATCGTGCTGTTCGACACCCACGGCGAGAGCGTCGGCCGTGGCGCGCATCCCGGCTCGCTCGCGGCCCGGCTGGATTATCTCTCGCCGCCGCTGTCTCGGGTGGCGTTGGCCAAAGCGGGACTTGCCGTGCGCGTGGAGACGGCGTTCCAGGGCGGCGACGGATATCTGCTGTTCGGCACCGCTCCGTTGGCTCTGGCCACCGTGGCGCGGATCGCCGAGCACACACTGTTGCCGCCACCCGAGGCCGCCGACCCGATCTACGACGATCCGGATTTTTCCGCCGACTTCTTCGCCACGTGCCGCGCGGGAATGGGCGAGTTGGTCGAGGATGCGGGCTATGCGGGGCTGCTGGGCGCGTTCGGCCCGGCGCTGCTCGATCCGACCGGATCGCGGCCGGCAGCGCGGCAGACCGACGGCATGGGCGGGCCGGCGATGATCCGCACCCCGCGCGAGCTGCGGGCCATTCCGAACAATGCAATCCTGCATCAGATCGGCTGGATGGCCAACACGCTGCAGGGCCTGGGCACCGCGGCGTCGCGCCATCCGGAGCAGTTCATCGAGTTGCGCGCCGCCAGCGCCCGGTTCGGCAACGCGCTGGCGCTGCCGTCGCACGCGCTGGCGCATTCCGACCTGGACGTGCTGCGGGCCGTGGTCGACACGCTCGACCCCGGCATGTGGCTGGACCGCGCCGCTTACGCCAGCATTCCCGGCCGACGCCAGGCGCTGGTGTCGGTCGCCCGCGCGCTGGAACGGCTCGACCTTTGGGCGTCGGCGCAAGTGATGTTCCGCCACGTCCAGGCGGATCATGTGGCGCTGCGGGCGGTCTGGCCGGATGCTCCGAGGATGGGGGTGCGCGAGCTGGCGCTGCACGGGCTGCGGCTCGCGCTGATCCATCGCATCTGGATCCTCGCGAGCGGCATCCCGGATTTCTCGCCCCGATACGGGGTCAGCCGCGCGGCGCTGGAATTGCGCATCCTGCGCCTGGATATTCCGGCCGCCGTGGCGCTGCTGACCGAGGTCTTTCCGCTCGCTCCCGATCCGTCGACCGAGCTCGACTATGTCGAGCCCCGCGCCGACATGACATCCGCCGCCTATGCCCGCGAGCACGCCGAGATCATGCAGCCAATGCTGCGACTGTTCGACATGATCCGCGAGATTTCAGCCGCCGTGACGCACGAGGTCGGGGCGTTCGGGTAGAAGTCCCGCACGATCGCGGCTTTTTATTATGAAATCGCAACAAATAGGTCGTGCATGGCGGTCGGCGGTCACGCCGGCTTTGAAAGAGTGGCGGGCGAGGCGACGCCGTCCCGGTCGCCGGATTCGGCCGGATCCGCCCCCCAGCCCGTCCCTTCCCACAAGGGAGAGAGTGCAGGCTCTTCTCCCTTCCCCATGTGGGGAGGGACGGGGTGGGGGTCCCGGGTCCGCGCCGATGTCGCGATGACAGGCGCGGCCGCTTCTTGTGCCGACGCTTTTTCGCGTCGGGGCGGGAAAAGCGATGGGGGAAGGTCCGGCCCGGGCTCGATCCGCAGCATCCGACAGAGCGGCCGGAATATCCGTCCCCCCTGCGGCGAGGCTGCCATCAAGGCCACCATCTCCGGATCGTCAGTGAACAGATGGCGCAGCTGCGAGCTTCGACCCATCGCGTGATAGCCCAGCCATTCGATCACCCAGCCAACCCGAGACGGCAGCCTGGGTTTGGGCGGCCCCCTGTCGCGCGCTATATCGGGGCGTTTGGGCCGGGGTGGTCGGAGGCGCATCGTGCCGGCGGCGACGCGGGCGGCCAGCGCGGTGAACCGGCGGATCACGCTGCCGAGATAGGCGGAGAATAGCACCGTCACCGGGATCAACACCCAGTTCCGCACCGCGTGGCGGGCGGCGAGATCGCGCAGGCCGTTCAGAATGGTCGCCACCCGCTCCGGCAGGTTGGTGGGTTCCACCATCGTCGGCGGGACGTAGTTGAGATCCATGTTCACCAACGGAGGTATGAAGCAGTTTGCAAATGTTGTCAATAAGAGCGTTTCGCGGGGTGGCGTCGCTCCGACCCCCTGTTGCCGCGACTAGGGCCGACATGTTGCATCGCCGCTCCGTCGTCCGGTGGATGCAATCCGCAGACCGGATGTGCTGCGTGAACGGCGGTGGCGAATGGCCGGGCGCGAAGTCGAGAGTGCCGTGCCACGCTGTGTCGGCGGATTGCATCCGCCCTACGTGGCCGCCGTCCCCCGTCACATAACCGCCATCGCCAAGCCGCCTCGCCTCGCCTAAACGCCCTCCGACCTTTCTCACCCCGGAGACGTCCATGGCGTTCGC
This sequence comes from Acetobacteraceae bacterium, assembly GCA_965246915.1. Taxonomy (GTDB): domain Bacteria; phylum Pseudomonadota; class Alphaproteobacteria; order Acetobacterales; family Acetobacteraceae; genus CAVRQM01. The sequence continues at coordinate 11,265 of CBDFGB010000029.1, read as the reverse complement.
GCAGCGGCTGAAGTTTCTGGTCTGCGCGCCGGCCTTCGACGCCGACGACCTGGAAGGCCAGCGCATCGCCGAGATCATCGGCGAGGTCGAACGCGACGGCTTTCGCGTGGTCCGCGCCCGGCGCACCGACGACGCGGAACTGGTCATCCGCACCGATGCGGCGATCGGCTGCGTGCTGATCGACTGGGGCCGCAGGGGGCCGCAGGGGCGAGCCCAGGGCCTGATCGACTTCATCCGCAAGCGCGGCCTGGAGGTGCCGATCTTCCTGCTGGTCCGCCACCACCGGGTCGAGGATATTCCGGTCGACGTGATCTACGAAGCCGACGGCTACGTCTTCCTCGCCGAGGAGACCCCCGACTTCATCGCGAAAAACCTCGCCAGCCGGCTGCGGCAATACGCCGACACGCTGCGCACGCCGTTCTTCGGAGCACTCCTGGATTACGCCGAGGAGGGCAACCAGCTCTGGACCTGCCCCGGCCACAACGGCGGCATCTTCTATAGCCGCAGTCCGATCGGCCGCATCTTTCGCGAGCATCTGGGCGAGGCGGTGTTTCGCGACGACATCGACAATTCGGTCGTCGAGATGGGCGATCTGCTGATCCACGAAGGCCCGGCCCTCGCCGCCCAGAAAGAGGCCGCCAAGATCTTCGGTGCCGAGCGGACCTATTTCGTGCTGAACGGCACGTCGGCGTCCAACAAAGTCGTGCTACAGGCGCTGATCGCCGAGGGCGACCTCGTGCTGTTCGACCGCAATAATCACAAGGCGGCACACCACGGCGCGCTGTTCCTCGGCGGCGGCATTCCCGTCTATTTGGAAACCGACCGCAACGCCTATGGCCTGATCGGCCCGATCGACCCGACGGCGCTGGACGAGGACCGTATCCGGGCCGCGATCCGCGACAATCCGCTGGTCACCGACCCGGACGCCTGGCGGCGCGAAAAGCCGTTCCGGGCAGCGGTGATCGAGTTGTGCACCTATGACGGCACGATCTATGACGCGCAGCAGATCGTCGCGCGCATCGGCCATCTGTGCGAATATATTTTGTTCGACGAAGCCTGGGCCGGCTTCATGAAGTTCCACCCGCTGTATCGCGGACGCTACGGCATGGGCCTGCGCGACCTCGGGCCGAACTCGCCCGGCATCATCGTGACGCAATCGAGCCACAAGCAGCTCGCGAGTTTCTCGCAGTCGAGCCAGATCCATGTCCGCGACAGCCATATTCGGGGACAGCCGCGGCGGGTGGAGCATCGACGCTTCAACGAGTTCTTCATGCTGCACGCCTCGACCTCGCCGTTCTATCCGCTGTTCGCCTCGCTCGATGTCGGCGCCCAGATGATGAAGGGCCGTTCCGGCGAGGTGCTGTGGGACGATACGATCCGGCTCGGCATCGAGGTGCGAAAGAAGATGCGCGCCACGGCGCGCGAGTACCAGCAGCGCGAATCGGACCCCGCGCGACAGTGGTTCTTCGATCCTTTCGTGCCCGATGTGGTCGACGTGTCACTCGGCGGTGGACCGGCCGGTCCGATGGCATGGGAGGACGTGCCGACCGACCTTCTGGCGTCCGACCCGTCCTTGTGGGAGCTGGCGCCGGGCGCCGACTGGCACGGGTTCCGCCATGTGGCGCCGGGCTATGCGATGACCGATCCGAACAAGCTGACGTTGCTGACGCCGTGTTTCGACCGCCACACCGGCCGTTACGCCGAGCACGGCATTCCGGCACCGATCCTTGCGGTCTATCTGCGCGAAAATCGCATCGTGCCCGAGAAGAATGACCTCAACAGCATCTTGTTCCTGCTGACCCCCGGCGTGGAGAGCAGCAAGGCCGGCAATCTTCTGTCCGCTCTGGTCTTCTTCAAACGTCTGCACGACGACAACGTGCCGATGGAGGAGGCGATGCCGGAATTCACCGCGAAGCACCGCGCGCGGTATCTCGGCGTGGGCTTGCGCGATCTGTGTGGCCAGATGCACGCGCTGTATCGCGACGCTGGGACCAGCGCGCTGCAGGCAGCCCAGTTCCGCCGCGAGCATTTCCCGCCCATCGCCATGCCGGCGCAAAAGGCGATGCAGATGCTGGTGCGCAACCACGTGGACTATCTTCCGATCGACCAGATCGACGGGCGGGTCGCCACCACGTTGTGGCTGGTCTATCCGCCGGGGATTGCCACCGTCGTGCCGGGCGAGCGGCTGGACGAGAAGGCGCGACCGATGATCGACTACCTTCTGACGTTCGAGCGCGCGGCCAACGCCTTCCCCGGCTTCGACACCGAGGTGCAGGGCGTCTATCGCGAGGTCGAGGCGGGGGGCCGGATCCGCTTTTACACATACGTGGCGAGGGAGTGACGCCGACGCGGGAGAAACCTTCTGACCGCGGCCGGCGAAACCTTGGACGAATCGTTTCATCAATCTGGGAGTGCTTGGCGTGCGCGACAATCCGATTCACACATTCCTTCAATTCATGGCAGGTCAAATTCCCGACCAGCTGGCGCTGCACGATCTGCGCTGGTTCGCGGTCGGGTTGTATTGGCTGCTGTTCGTCGCGGGCCTCGCCATCGCGATCGCCAATTGGATCGCCGACCCGCGGCAGCGGACGGGCCAACATGTCGCCGTGTTCCTGATGCGGTTCACCATCGCCGGGATGTGGTATCTCGGCACGCTCTGGAAGCTGCCGCTTCCGGTTTCCGAAGGGTTCAAGTTCTGGCTGGGCGAGACCGTGAAATACAGTTCGCTCCAGGCGCATTCAGACATCATGCAATTCATGCTGGACCATATCGCCGTCGCCCAGCCGCTGGTCTACCTCACTGAGGTCTTCCTGACCGCGTCGTTGATGCTGGGCTTCCTGGTCGGGTTGTCGGGCACGGTGGGCGTGCTGTTCACGCTCAATCTCATGGTCGGCTTGTACAACAATCCGAGCGAGTGGCCCTGGACCTATGTCGGGATCATCTGCGCGCACGGCATGTTCGCGGTGACCGGCGCGGGTCGAAGCCTGGGCCTGGACAATATGATACGAGTGCGCCCCCTGGCCGCCTTCGCGGGCGATCGGCTGCTGACCAGGGTCTATCCGGCGATGACGTGACCGCCTTGGATGTTTCTCGACAATAGTCGCGATTAGGCCACCCGCCCCGCTCCTGGCACTCACCGATCATCGGGGAATGTCGGGGGCGGCTTCTTGCGTCGAGTCGTGCTTGTGCTCGGGATCTTGGCGTGCGTGCCGGTGTGTGCGGCGCGTGCCGACGTGGCGGTGTGTTTCGAACCCGGCGGCCCATGCGAAAACCAGATTGTCGCGGCCATCGCCTCCGCGAAACGGCAGATCCGCATGCAGGCGTATTCGTTCACCGCCAGACCGATCGCCGCCGCGCTGATCGAGGCGAAGGCGCGGGGCGTGGACGTGCAGATTCTGCTCGACCGCAGCAACGAGGTTCAGCGCAACAGCCAGGGCCGGCGGATGGTGGGCGCGGGGATTCCCGTCTGGATCGACTATCTACCGGCGATCGCGCATGGCAAGGACATCATCATCGACGATCGGCTGGTCGTCGGCGGCTCGTATAACTACACCGGCTCCGCCTCGCGCCGAAACGCCGAGAACGTCCTGTTCATCGCCGACGAGGCGGTGGCGCGAAGGTTTCTGGAGCATTGGGCGGAACGTCGGTCGCTGTCGCGGCCCTGGAGCAGCGACGCGGTGCGCCAGACCACGACGGACCTTCCGGTTGGCGAGGTGGTGAACTAAGTAGGTTCGATGATGCGGGAGGGCGCGGTGCGGACGATCAATATCCACGAGGCCAAACCCATCTTGCGCGACTGGTCGAAGACGTAGCGCAGGCCGAGCCGTTCATCATCGCCAAGGCGGGCAAGCCGATGGCCCAGGTCATGCCGATCCCGGAGCGATCCATGGAGCCTCGTAAGCTGGGATTTCTCTCGCATCGGGCTCACGAGTTCAAAATACACGATGATTTCGATACGTTTGCGCAAGACGAGATTATCCGCTTGTTTGAAGGCGAGGAGGATTGAGGCTCCCTCTGGACACCCATCTCCTGCCGTGGGGGAGCTTGGACCCTGATCGCCATTCCAGCTGACGTGCGGACACTGATGACGGACCCGGGCAATGACTTGCTTTTCAGCGTCGCAAGCATCGGGGAGTTGGCGATCAAGCAAGGCATGCGCAAACCTGATTTCGTCGCCGACACCGCGGCACTGAGAGAGGCATTGCTGGCCAACGGATTCCAAGAAATCCAAGTAAAGGGCGAACACGCGCTGGCGGTCCGTGACATGCCGCTGATCCATCGGGACCCGCTCGACCGCATCCTGATCGCACAGGCGACTGTCGAGCAGGTCACTTTGGTCACCTCCGACCGCATGGTGGCGCGCTACCCCGGCCCGATCCGCCACTTCCGAGCACCGTCCGGGCTTGACTGACGCCGCCCACTCGCCCACTTGTCAGCCAATCCGGACCGGGGTGGTCCTGTTACCCGATTGATCGGATCGCACGATTGCTCAGGCTTTCCAAACTGACCGACTATGCCGTGGTGGTATTGCTCCGCCTGGGCCAGGACGGCGCGGTGCGGACCACGCCCGGCCTCTCGGCGGCGACCGGCGTGCCGGAGCCGACCGTGGCCAAGGTGCTAAAGCAGCTCGCGGGCGCCGACATCGTAGCGTCGCAGCGGGGCGCGCATGGCGGCTACCGATTGGCGCGGCCGTTGGGCGACGTGTCGGTGGCCGAGATCATCAGCGCCATCGACGGGCCGATCGCGCTCACCGCCTGCGTCGATGGCGGCTCCGGTTTGTGCGACGTCCAGTCCGTGTGCGCGGTGCGCGGCCGCTGGAACCTCGTCAACGAGGCGATCCGGACAGCGCTGGGGGCGATCACGCTTGCCGATCTCGATCAGCCTCGAACCGCCCGCCGTGTCGCCGAGACCACCATGTCACTCTCTCCCGCCGAGTAGGATTCTTTTATGGCCGCGACCACCGAGACGCTCGATGCCGTCCAGTCCGCCACCGAGGGCGGGTATCGCTGGGGGTTTTCGACCGATATCGAGATGGATCTGGCCCCCGTCGGGCTGGACGAGGACATCATCCGGCTGATTTCCGCCCGCAAGGACGAGCCGGAGTGGCTGCTGGCATGGCGGCTCAAGGCGTTCGCGGCGTGGCGGACGATGGAGGAGCCGGACTGGGCGCGCGTGTCGCATCCGCCGATCGACTATCAGGCGCTGCATTACTACGCCGCGCCGAAGAAGAAGGCCGGGCCGCGCAGCCTGGACGAGGTCGATCCGGAGCTGTTGCGCACATACGAGAAGCTGGGCATTCCGTTGCGCGAGCGCGCCATCCTCGCGGGCGTCGAGCCGGCCGAGGGCGAGCGGCAGATCGCAGTCGACGCGGTGTTCGACAGCGTGTCGGTCGCCACGACATTTCGCGAGACATTGTCCAAATCCGGCGTGATCTTCTGCCCGATCAGCGAGGCAGCGCGCGAGCATCCCGAGCTGCTGCGCAAGTATCTCGGCAGCGTGGTTCCCGCCGGCGACAATTACTTCGCGGCGCTGAACTCGGCGGTGTTCACCGACGGCAGCTTCGTGTTCATCCCGGCGGGCGTGAAATGCCCGATGGAGCTGTCCACGTATTTCCGCATCAATGCGCAGAACACCGGCCAGTTCGAGCGCACGCTGATCATCGCCGAGGCCGGCGCGCATGTCTCCTACCTGGAGGGCTGCACCGCGCCGATGCGCGACGAGAACCAGCTGCATGCCGCCGTGGTGGAGCTCGTGGCCATGGACGACGCCAGCATCAAATACAGCACGGTGCAGAACTGGTATCCGGGCGACGCGAACGGCAAAGGCGGGATCTACAACTTCGTCACAAAGCGCGGCGCGTGCCGGGGCGCGCGGAGCCGGATTTCGTGGACGCAGGTCGAGACGGGATCGGCGATAACCTGGAAATACCCGAGCTGCATCCTGCAAGGCGACGACAGCGTGGGCGAGTTCTACTCCGTCGCGCTGACCAATAACCGTCAGCAGGCCGATACCGGCACCAAGATGATCCATATCGGCCGCAACACGCGCAGCACGATCGTCAGCAAGGGCATCAGCGCCGGACGATCCGACAACACCTATCGCGGGCTCGTGCGGATCATGCCGAAGGCGGATGGCGCGCGGAACCATACGCAATGCGACAGCCTGCTGATCGGCGAGCAGTGCGGCGCGCACACCGTGCCGTATATCGAAAGCCGCAATCCGACCGCCAAGGTCGAACACGAAGCCACGACCAGCAAGATCGCCGACGATCAATTGTTCTACTGCCGGCAGCGCGGGTTGTCGCAGGAGGACGCGGTCGGCCTGATCGTCAATGGCTTCTGCAAGGACGTGCTGAAGGAACTGCCGATGGAATTCGCCGTGGAAGCGCAGAAATTGCTGGCCGTCAGCCTCGAAGGCTCGGTCGGCTGATGCTCGAGATTCGGGGCCTGCGGGCCAGCATCGCCGGCAAGGCCATCCTGGACGGGATCGATCTGGTCGTGCCGTCAGGCGAGGTGCACGCGATCATGGGTCCGAACGGCTCGGGCAAGTCGACCCTGTCCTACGTGCTGTCGGGCCGCGACGAATATGAAGTGACCGGCGGCACGGCGACGCTGGACGGGCAGGATTTGCTGGCGATGGAGCCGGAGAAGCGGGCGGCGGCCGGGCTGTTCCTCGCGTTCCAGTATCCGGTCGAGCTGCCCGGCGTCGGCAACGCGAATTTCCTGCGCACCGCGCTGAACGCGCTGCGCCGGGCGCGCGGCGAGGAGGAGCTGGATGCGGCGAAATTCCTGAAGCTCGCGCGGGCCGAGGCGAAGCGGTTGGCGATGCCGGACGACATGCTGAAGCGCAACGTCAACGTGGGGTTCTCGGGCGGCGAGAAGAAGCGCAACGAGGTGCTGCAGATGGCGGTCCTTCGGCCGCGTCTGGCGATCCTGGACGAGACCGACAGCGGGCTGGACATCGACGCGCTGCGCATCGTCGCCGAGGGCGTGAACGCGCTGCGCGGCCCGGATTTCTCGGCGCTGGTCATCACGCATTATCAGCGGCTGCTGGATCATATCGTACCGGACCGCATCCACGTCCTGGCGCATGGCCGGATCATCCGCTCCGGCGGTCCGGAGCTCGCGCATGAACTGGAAGCCAGCGGTTATGTCGGCATCGTGGAGCAGGCGGCGTGAACGCGGCGCCCACCAGCACGCAAGCCGCCGCCGCGCGTTTCATCGCGCGCGCCCGGTCCGACGAGCGCGCGGCGGCGTTCCGCACGCTGGGGCTGCCGACCGCGCACGAGGAGGCGTGGCACTACACGCAGCTGCGTCCGCTACTGGATATTCCGTTTGTCGATGCCTCCGAAGCGACCGATGTCGACGCGTCGGTTTTGCTGCCGACGCTCGATGCGCCACGCACCGTGTTCGTCAACGGACGCGCGACTCACGGATTGCCGGAGACGGCGACGATCGCGCCCGGCGACAAGCTCGACGCGCTGAATGCCATGCTCGCCGAGTCCGGGGCGCGGATCGACGTATCCGCCGGGCAGGACGCGGGCACATTCGTCCTGGCCAGCATCGGGCATGCGGACCGAGACCCGGTCTCGTTCCACCCTCGTCACGCGATCACGCTTGGCGCGGGGGCGCGGTTGACGCTGATCGAGGTCTCGCGCGGCACGGGGCGCTATCTGCACAACCCGTCGTTCTCGGTCGCGCTTGGCGAGGGCGCGACCCTCACGCATCTGCGGCTGCAGGACGAGGCGGAGGAGGCGTTTCATCTGTCGACGCTGCACGTCACCATCGCTGCCGGCGCGACCTATGACTCCTTCGCGCTGACGCTCGGCGCGCGGCTGGCGCGGATGCAGGTTCATGCGCGGCTGACCGGCCCGGGCGCGTCGGCGCACCTGAACGCCGCGCAAATGCTCGCGGGCAGCCAGCATGCCGATTTCACGACCATCGTCAGCCACGACGCGCCGTCCTGCGCCTCGCGCCAGACGGTCAAGAACGTGCTGGCCGGCCGGGCGCGCGGCGTGTTCCAGGGCCGGATCGAGGTCGCCCGGCACGCGCAGAAGACCGATGGCTACCAGATGAACCAGGCGCTGCTGCTCTCGCCCGAGGCGGAGATCGACAGCAAGCCGGAATTGCAGATTTTCGCCGACGACGTGAAGTGCAGCCACGGCGCGACGGTCGGCGAACTGGACGCGGACCAGTTGTTCTATCTGCGCAGCCGCGGCATTCCCGACACCGAGGCACGATCGATCCTCGTCCGCGCGTTCCTGGCCGAGGCGTTCGATCCGATCACCCATGAAGCCGGGCGCGCGATGCTCGAAGACGCGGCCGCCGGCTGGTGGAGCCGCCCGTGAACGCGATTTTCCCCGCCCGCCTCGATGTCGAGGCCATCCGCGCGCAATTCCCGATCCTGAATGAGACGGTGCGCGGCAAACCCCTCGTGTTCCTCGACAGCGCCGCCTCGGCCCAGAAGCCGCTCGCGATGATCGACGCCATGACGACGGCGATGCGGACGCAATACGCCAACGTGCATCGCGGCCTGCACTGGATGAGCGAGCGCACGACCGAGGCATACGAGGCGACGCGCGACGCCGTGGCGCGGCTGTTGAACGCCGCCGATCGGCGCGAGATCGTGTTCACGGGCAGCACGACGGGATCGATCAACCTGCTGGCCCATTCCTACGGACGCGGCATGCTGCGTCCTGGCCAGGCGGTGGTCATTTCGCAGATGGAGCACCACAGCAACATCGTGCCGTGGCAGATGCTGCGTGACGCGCACGGCATCGAATTGCGCGTGGCCCCGGTGACCGATGGCGGCGAACTCGATGTCCCCGCGTTCGAGGCGTTGCTTTCCGACGGCAAGGTCGGGCTTGTCGCGATCACCCACATGAGCAACGTGCTGGGCACGTATACGCCGGCCGAACGGATCGCGGCGATGGCCCATGCACACGGCGCGAAGGTGATGTTCGACGGCAGCCAGGCGGTGGTGCATCGCCGCGTCGACGTCCAAGCGATCGACGCCGATTTCTATGTGTTCACCGGCCACAAGCTGTATGGCCCCACCGGCATCGGCGTGCTGTACGGCAAGCGCGAGCTACTGGACGCCATGCCGCCGTTCATGGGCGGCGGCGACATGATCTCGTCGGTGTCGTTCGAGCGCAGCACCTGGGCCGAGACGCCTCACAAGTTCGAGGCGGGCACCCCGCCGATCCTGGAAGGCATCGGCCTGGGCGCCGCCATCGCGTTCGTGGAAAGCATCGGTTTCGATGCGATCGCCGCGCACGAGGCGGCGTTGACCGAACACGCCATCGCGCGGATGTCGGCGATCGAGGGGCTGACGATCATCGGTCGCGCGCAGGATCGCGGCGGGGTCATCAGCTTCGCGTTGCAGGGCGCCCACGCGCATGACGTCGCCACGCTGCTCGATCGTCAGGGTATCGCGGTGCGGGCCGGTCATCATTGCGCCGAGCCGCTGATGCGCCGGCTGGGCCTGGACAGCACCGCGCGGGCGAGCTTTGGCGTCTACACGACGCGCGAGGAGATCGACGTCCTCGCCGACACTCTGGAGCGGGTTCGAGGTTTCTTCGCCTGATGTTCGACGAATTGCGCGACCTTTATCAGCAGACGATCATCGACCGCGGACGCAATCCCCGCCACGGCTCGCGACTGGCCGCGTTCGACGCGATGGCCGAGGGCGACAACCCGATGTGCGGCGACCGCTGCCGGGTGTTCATCCGCCGCGACGGCGAAACGGTGAGCGACATCGGGTTCGAGGCGCGCGGCTGCGCCATCAGCATCGCTTCGGCCGATCTGATGGCCGACGCGGCTGCCCACGGCACGCCACAGGCGATCCGGCTGCTCTCGACAAAGTTCGAGGCGCTGGTTTGCACCGGCAACAGCGACGATCCGGCGATGGACGCCCTCAGACCGCTGTCGGGCGTGCACGAGTATCCTTCGCGGGTGAAATGCGCGACCTTGCCGTGGCGGGCGCTGCTCGCGGCCATCGACGGGACGACGGAGGCGACCAGTGAGTGATGCGACAACCGGCACCTGGACTCCCGACGGCGCGGTCGAGCCGCGGCCGACCGAGGACGACATCATCACCGCCTGCGCCTCGGTCTACGATCCGGAAATCCCGGTCAATATCTACGAACTCGGGCTGATCTACGCGATCGAGCTCGGCGACGACGACCGCGTGAAGATCGAGATGTCGCTGACCGCGCCGGGCTGCCCGGCGGCCCAGGAGCTGCCGGAGCAGGTTCGCAACGCGGTGTTGGCGGTGCCCGGCGTTGCGTCCTGCGACGTCGAGGTGGTGTGGGATCCGGCCTGGGACCCGAGCCGCATGAGCGAGGATGCCCGCCTGTCGTTGAACATGTTCTGACGCGACACGAGATCATCACCATGGAACAGCAGACCGCCCCCAAACCCCGCCGCGCCCTGCCGCCGTTGATGGCGCTGAGCGACGCCGCCGCGAGCCGCCTCAGCGCGATGTACGCCGGCGGCCAGGAAGGCCGACTGCTGCGCGTCTCCGTCGGCACGAAAGGGTGTTCCGGCCTGTCGTACGACATGAGCTGGGTCGAAGCCCCCGGCCCTGGCGACGAGGTCGTCTCCGACAAGGGGGTGACCGTCGTGGTCGACCGCAAGGCGACCTTGTTCCTGATCGGCACGACGATGGATTACGAGGTCAAGAAACTCGAGGCCGGGTTCACCTTCGTCAATCCGAACGAAAAGGGCCGCTGCGGCTGCGGCGAGAGTTTTCACGTCTGATCGTTTGCCCTGACCACCCGGCCGAGCCAGGCGCGGATGGCGGCCACGACCGCGGCCGGTTTTTCGAGCGTGACGAAATGTCCGGCCCCGGCAATTTCGGTCAGCACCGCGCCCGGAATGGCGGCTGCCATGGCCCGATGATCCGCGGGCGGGCAAATGACGTCATGCGAACCGCTCAACACCAGGGTCGGCATCGACAGCCCCGCGAGCAACGGGCGGGCGTCCGGTCGGGTCATGTTCGCCGCGACCTGCCGCCGCAGCACATCCAGGCCCAGCCGTCGGGCCATGCCGGCAATGGCGGCCGCCATGCCCCAATCGTCGACGTGATCGGGATGAAGATATGCCGGGATCAGTTCGGCGATGTATGGATCGACCCCATGGTCCTCGGCGACCGCCAGCCGGCGCATGCGCTCGGGATGCTGTTCCAGCGGCAACGGACTTGCGACGGTGCCGATCAGGGCCAATCCGCGGATCCTCGCCGACGCGGTGGCGGCCATGCGGATGG
>CBDFGB010000028.1:0-134201 GCA_965246915.1 Acetobacteraceae bacterium | reverse complement strand
CCGCGCCCGCACGCTGAACCGGGGTGGCCGCTCACGCCGGGCGATCGAGGCTCATCTGGCCGCGCGCGGGGCCGATCCGGCCGCCGTCCGGGCGGCACTGCCCACGACCCCGGAGGCTGAACTGGCCGCGGCCGCCGTTTTCGTCCGCCGCCGCCGGTTTGGTGCCTACCGCGCCCGGGCGATCGACGCTGACGAGGCCCGGCGCGAACTGGCAAGCCTCGCGAGGGCCGGGTTTTCGGGGGGCGTTTCCCGCGACGCGTTGGCCTTGTCGCGTGACGCGGCGGAGGCGCTGATCGCGGCCTCGCGCGCGTGAGCTTCTCGCGCGGCGGCCTGCTGCGCGGCGCGCGCGCGACCGTGCCCGTGCTGATCGGCGCGATCCCGTTCGGCATCGTGAACGGCATCGCCGCGCAGGGCGCCGGCTTGTCGATGCTCGAGGCCGGGCTCATGAGCGGCAGCGTGTTCGCCGGAGCGGCGCAACTCGTCGCGCTGGCGCATTGGACCCATCCGGCCAACGTCCTGGCGGCCATGTTCGCCGCTCTCAGCGTCAATATCAGGCTCGTGCTGCTGGGCCCGGTGCTCGCGCCCTGGCTGAACCTTTTGCGCGGCTGGCGGCTGCACGCGTCGCTGTTCGTCATGGCCGATCAGAACTGGGCGCTCTCGACCGCCGAGCTGCGCGCCGGGCGGATGGACGCCGCGTTCCTGTTTGGCAGCGGGGCCGTGACTTGGGTCACCTGGCTCACCCTGACCCTGATCGGGCACGCGGCGGGTGCTGCCTTGCGGCCAGGGCCGGACCACCCGCTGTATTTCGCGGCACTGGCGGTCTTCATCTCGTTGCTGACTCCGATGTGGCGCGGACGTCGCGACGCGCTGCCCTGGCTCGTCTCGGCGTGCGTCGCGGTGGCCGTGGCGCGGCTCGCCCCCGGCGGAGGTCACATCGTGGCGGGAGCGATGGCGGGAGGACTGATCGGCGCATGGCGGGCGCGGAGCGCTTGAGCCTCGATCCGTGGACGTTGGCGGCGATCCTGGCCATGGCGTTAGCGACCTACGCCTGTCGCGCCGGCGGTTACTTCGTCTTCCGCCGCGTTTCGCCCGGCCCGCGATTGCGCGGCGCCCTTGACGCGCTGCCAGGCGCGCTGTTCGTGGCCTACGTGGTGCCGGCGCTGGTCGAAGGCGGACCGCCGCAATGGGTCGGCGCGGCTGTGACACTCGCTGTCATGATCGCCTGTCGAAGCCTGATCGCGGCCATCGGCCTGGGCACCACCGTCACGTGGATCGTCTGGAGCATCGTTGGCTCTTGAACGACTTACGCGATACGGTTCATGTTGTTTTTCGAAATGTGGCGTCTTGTTGTCCTCCTGCCGCTCGCCGCCTGCGCCGGAGGGTCCGGCACGGGCGGCGGCGGCGCGCGTATCGCGGGCCTCTCCTGCGCGCCCTTCGCGCGCGAACTCACGCATGTGAGCTTGCGCGGTGACGCGGGGTCGTGGTGGGCGCAGTCGGACGGGCGTTACGCGAGGCAACACACGCCGCAGGTTGGCAGTATCCTGGTGTTTCGCCCGGAGGGACGGCTGCGCTCGGGACATGTCTCCGTGGTCTCGCAAGTGCGCGGCGAACGCGAGATCGCGGTCATTCAGGCCAACTGGTCGCCGCGAACGCTCGAGCGCGATCGGCCGGTGATCGACGTTTCACCGCGCGGCGACTGGACACTCGTGCGCGTCTGGTGGGAGCCGATCGGCGCGATGGGCAGCCACATCTACCCGACCTATGGCTTCATCGTGCCGTCGCGACCGCTCGGCCATGACGCGCTGGCGGGCGGCGCAGACGCGGCGGCGGCCCGGGCGGCGGGCGGCTAGGCGGGAAACATCGCTTGCATCGCCTGTGCGGCGGGTACATTTGCAGCGCTATGCGTGGAGGGCGTCATGGGTAGTTTCAGCATCTGGCACTGGATGATCGTGTTGCTGGTCGTCCTTCTCCTGTTCGGGAGCGGCAAGGTCAGCAACCTGATGAGCGACTTTGCCAAGGGCATCAAGTCGTTCAAGAAGAACATGGCGGAAGACACGGACGCTTCGATGGAGGCCACCGCCGAGCGGCCGGCGCCGACCATCCCGCCCCCCGCGCCCCATGCCGCGACGCAGGCGACCGGTGCCCACAGCGCCGCCCGCCCTTCCTGATTTGGGCTGATTGATGGACGTGCCGATCCCGGGCGGGGATCTCATCCCGGCCTGGGCTGTCGAGGCGATCGTCAACGCCGGCCGGCGGATGGATGCGCTGAGATACGTGCCAGCGACCGCCGGCAACATCAGCGTTCGGCTGGGTGACGGCCGCATCGCGCTGACCCGCAGCGGCGGGCACAAAGGCTTTCTTGCCGCCGAGAACGTGATGGCCGTCGATCTCGACGGCCGGGCGCTCACGCCGGGCAAGCCATCCGCGGAGACGGGCTTGCACTGCCAGATCTACCGCCTCTTCCCCCATGTGGGCGCGGTTCTGCACGGGCACTCGGTGGCGGGTACAGTACTCTCGATGGCGGCGGCCCATTCGATTTCGTTTGCCGGCTACGAGGTTCTCAAGGCATTCGCTGGCCAATCGACGCACGACGTCACGGTCGACCTGCCGGTGTTCGACAACGACCAGGACATTGCGCGCCTCGTCGCGCGGATCGAGCAAGTCATTGCGACTTCCGCGCCTCTCGGCTACTATATCCGCGGTCACGGGTCCTACGTGTGGGCCGCTGACATGCCTGGTGCGCTGACCCACATGGAAGCGCTGGAGTTTCTCCTGGCCTGCGAGCTAGAAAGAAAAAAGCGATGAGCCGATTGACGATCTACGAGGATGGCGCGCCGGGCGCGTCGCTGGTCAGGACCGAGGACGCCGACGTGATCGCCCGCGAGCTGACCGCGATCGGCGTGCGGTTCGAGCGTTGGTCTAGTCCGGTCGCTTTGGCCGAGGACGCGCCCGCCGAGGAGGTCCTGGCGGCCTACAAGCCGTATCTCGACGAGCTGATGGGCTCGGCCGGTGCTGGCTCCGCTGACGTGATCAAGCTCACGCCCGACAATCCGAACGTCGAGGCGCTGCGGACGAAATTCATCTCCGAGCATACGCACACCGAGGACGAGATCCGCTTTTTCGTGCACGGTAGCGGCAACTTCATCATGCACGTCGAGGGTCGGGTCTACGACGCGCACTGCACCGCCGGCGACCTGATCAGCGTGCCCGCCCATACGATGCATTGGTTCGACGCCGGCCCGGCCCCGTCGTTCACGGCGCTGCGGGTGTTTACCGACACGTCCGGATGGGTTCCCCATTACACCGGCGACAAAGTCAGCGAGCTGTTTCCGGCGAGCTGACCGCGTGTCGGTCATCGCTGGTGTCCTGACCGACATCGAGGGCACCACAACGCCGATCGCCTTCGTCAAGGACGTCCTGTTTCCGTTCGCGCGCGGACGCATCGGTGAGTTCGTGGCCGCGCACGCCACGGATTCCGAGGTGGCGGCCGAACTCGACGAGGTTCGCCGGCTTGCGCCGGGCGAGGATCCCGTCGCGACCCTGCGGCTTTGGATCGACGAGGATCGCAAGGCGACCCCGCTTAAGACGCTGCAAGGATTGATCTGGAATGAGGGGTATGCCCGCGGGACGTTGCGCGGCGACATCTATCCCGACGTGGCCCCGGCGTTGCGCGCCTGGCAAGCGGCGGGGCTTCGTCTGGCGGTCTATTCGTCTGGGTCGGTGGCGGCGCAGAAGCTGATTTTCAGCCATTCCGTCGCGGGCGATCTGAGCGGCCTCTTTTCGGCGTATTTCGATACGCGCATCGGTGCCAAGCGCGACGCGGACAGCTACGACAGCATCGCGATTGCGATGTCTGTGTCCGCCGCCGAGTTGCTGTTCCTGTCCGACGTTGAGGCAGAGCTTGATGCGGCCCAGTCGGCGGGCCTGCGCACCTGTCAGATCGCACGGCCCGGAGACGGCACGGTCGCGTCGGAGGCTCACCCGGTGTGCGCCGATTTTTCGGAGGTCGCGGTCCGTTTCGAGTTGGCGACGTAGGCGGGCTCGCCTCCGGGGTCGGCGGCGTCACCCGTTTGCCTGCTCGCGGATCGAACGTCTTGAGGTTGTCCACAGCTTTCTGCGCCGCGGCGGCGTTCCGTCATTGAGCCGAGCCATCCTGGCCGATACTGTATGTTGTGTCGCCACGGAAGGGATCCACGATATGGAGTGGAACGACGAGACAATCGCCCGGCTCCGAAGCTTGTGGGACGAGGGACTGTCCACGGCGGAGATCGGCCGGCGGTTGAGTGTTTCCAAGAACGCGGTGGTCGGCAAGGCGCACCGGATGGCCCTGCCGGCCCGACCGTCGCCGATCCGCCGCGACGCGTCCGCCGCGCCGCGCGCCGCCGCGCCGCGTCGGATGACGGGCCCCACGTTGCCGCCGCTGCCGGCCAACTGCCTCGAGGCGTCGCTCGTTCGGCCACTGGCCCATCCGACCGTCGCGTCCTCGCCGGAGCGGGGCTTGGTTGTGCCGGGCGTGGCCGCGCCGGCACCCGCCCTTGAGGCCGTCGAGCCGGCACCCCCGATCCGGGTGGTTCCGCCGGCTGCGGGCCGCCACACCTCGTGCTGTTGGCCGCTCGGCGAGCCGGGCACGCGCACCTTCCGTTTCTGCGATGCTGACTCGTTGCCCGGCAAGCCCTATTGCGGCGACCATGCGCAAGTCGCGTACGTGAAGGTCCGTGATCGACGCGAGGAAGCTGCTTGATCGCGCCAAGCACGAAAGAAACCGACCGTTGATCGCCCGCTCTGTTGCAGCAGCGTCCGACGCAACCTAGACTCTCCTGGGGCGGTGCAACGGACCCGCGAAGTGCAACGAGGTTCGTCGCCGCCACGAAGGGGCGGGAGCTGTCCCGCCCCCCATCCGGGAGGGACGGGTCGATGCCGAAGGGCACGGTCAAGTGGTTCAACACGACGAAGGGATACGGCTTCATCGCGCCTGAGACGGGCGGAAAGGACGTGTTCGTCCATATAAGCGCGGTCCAGAAGGCCGGAATGCGATCCCTGAACGAAGGCCAGGTGCTGGCGTTTCAGGTTGAGCAGCAGCAGAACGGGCGCGCGGCGGCAGTGGATCTCCAGGGCAGCTAGTCCGACGCGACTTGCGCCGCGTGGCCTTGTGACCCAGAACGCCCCGCGGCACCCCGCGTCATCGGGGCCGGAGGGATCGGTTGGGCATTTCGACCACGCAGCGCGCGACGCTTGATTCCGATGCGGTCCGCGCCGCCTACCGGCGCTGGGCCGGCGTCTACGACTTCGTGTTCGGGGGCGTCTCGGCCATCGCCCGACGACGTGCGGTGGCGGCCGTCAACGCGCTGCCCGGAGCGGACGTGCTGGAGGTTGGGGTCGGTACCGGCCTCGCGCTCCCGAAGTATGCGCAGGGCAAGCGGGTGACCGGCATCGATCTGTCCGCCGACATGCTGGAACGAGCGCGCGAGAGGGTCCGGCGCGGCAAACTGAACGGCGTTGCAGGCCTGCACGTCATGGATGCCGAGGCGATGGGGTTTCCGGATGCGCATTTCGACATCGCCGTCGCGATGTTCGTGGCCTCAGTGGTGCCAAGCCCTCGCGCGCTGCTCGACGAGATGTGCCGGGTGGTCCGCCCCGGCGGCCATCTCCTGTTCGTCAACCATTTTGCGGCGGAGGCCGGACCGCGCCTGTGGGTCGAGCGGGCAATGGCCCCGGCATCGCGTGCCCTGGGATGGCACCCGGATTTCGCCCGCGCGGCGCTGGTCGGCTCGCCCGCCGGCCGTGTCACGGGGTGGGAGCCGATGCCGCCCGCCGGCCTCTTCACGCTGCTGCATCTGCCTCGCGACGAGGCGGCGGGCTGGTCGATGCCTGCCGCGGGCCTTGATCTAGACGGGACGGTCGGGTAGCCCATTTGCCGCAGTGCGGGACGTGCTCGCGCCACGCAAAAAACCTTGATCGGATCGGCCGATGCAGCGATTTCGCCGTGCCCCTCGACTGTTGCCCGCGGCGATCGGTTTCGCGCTTGCCATGCATTGCGGCGGGGCGCTGGCGCAGGTCCCGCGCGACTGGCAGATGGGAATGCAGACGGCGTTCAGCCCGGTTCAAGCCAGCATCGAGAGCCTGCACGATCTGCTGCTGGTCATCATCACGATCATCACGATCTTCGTCGCCGGCTTGTTGGGCTACGTGGCCTGGCGCTTCGACCGCAAGCGGAATCCGACGCCGAGCCGGGTCAGCCACAACTCGGTGCTTGAAGTGGCCTGGACGATCATCCCGGTCCTGATCCTCGTCGTCATCGCGATTCCGAGTTTCCGGCTTATCTACTTCGAGGATCGGGCCCGCGACGCCGACCTGACGATCAAGGTCACGGGTCACCAGTGGTATTGGCAGTACAGCTACCCGGATCAGAACGGCTTGGAGTTCTCAAGCTATGTGGTCCCCGAGGACCAGCTGAAGCCGGGTCAGATGCGCCTGCTCTCGGTCGACAACCAGCTCGTCGTCCCGGCTGGCAAAAAGGTCCGGATCCTGACCACAAGCGGCGACGTGATCCACAGCTTCTTCATTCCGAGCCTCGGCGTGCAGCGCTATGCGATCCCTGGCCGGACGATCGAGACCTGGGTCGAGGTCGACAAGCCCGGCGAATACTATGGCGAGTGCAATCAGATCTGCGGCACCAATCATAGCGCCATGCCGATTTCCGTACGTGCCGTGACGCCGGAGGAATTCGTCGCCTGGACCGCGGAGGCGAAGAAGAAGTTCGCCGCCGCGCCGCCCATTGCAGCGCCGACGCCCGCGTCGATGGCCCTGGCGCAGGCGCAGCCATGACCCACATCCCGAGCAGCCCCGCAGGAGAGCCGGCATGAGCGCCACCGCCCACGCGCATCAGGACGAGCACGGCCACGGGCACGCGCCGTTGGGGTTCGTCGCCCGATGGCTGATGAGCACCAATCACAAGGACATCGGCACGCTCTATCTGATTTTCGCGGTCGTCGCCGGGCTGATCGGCGGCACCCTGTCGATGATCATGCGCGCCGAGCTACAGAACCCGGGCATCCAGATCTTCGCCAGCGGGCAGGCCTGGAATGCGGTGGTCACCGCGCACGGTCTCATCATGATCTTCTTCGTCGTGATGCCGGCGATGATCGGCGGCTTCGGTAACTGGTTCGTGCCGATCATGATCGGCGCGCCCGACATGGCGTTCCCGCGCCTGAACAACATCTCGTTCTGGCTGCTCGTGCCAGCCCTGATGCTGGTTTTGGCTGGCCTTCTCATCGGGGATGCGGGTCCGGGGTGGACGCTGTATCCGCCGCTTTCGAACGCGCAGTATCATCCGGGACCGTCGCTCGACTTCACGTTGTTCGCGCTGCATCTGGCGGGCATCAGCTCTCTGCTGGGGGCGATCAATTTCATTACGACGATCTTCAACATGCGCGCGCCGGGGATGACCCTGCACAAGATGCCGCTGTTCGTGTGGTCGATGCTGGTGACGGCGTTCCTCCTGCTGCTGGCGATACCGGTGCTCGCCGGTGCGATCACCATGCTGATCACCGACCGCAATTTCGGCACCGCGTTCTTCGATCCGCAGGGCGGCGGCGACCCCGTGCTGTTCCAGCATCTCTTTTGGTTCTTCGGCCACCCGGAGGTCTACATCATGATCCTTCCGGGCTTCGGCATGATCAGCCACATCATCTCGACGTTCTCGCGCAAGCCGGTGTTCGGCTATCTCGGAATGGCCTATGCCATGGTGGCGATCGGCGTGGTCGGGTTCGTGGTGTGGGCGCACCACATGTTCGTCTCCGGGATGGACGTCGACACCCGAGCCTATTTCATGGCGGCGACGATGATCATCGCGGTGCCGACGGGCATCAAGATCTTCTCGTGGATCGCCACGATGTGGGGCGGGTCGATCGAGCTGAAGGTCCCGATGCTCTGGGCCATCGGGTTCATCTTCCTGTTCACGGTCGGCGGTGTGACTGGCGTTGTGTTGTCGAACGCGGGCGTCGATCAGATTCTGCACAACACATATTACGTCGTGGCGCATTTCCACTACGTCCTGTCGCTCGGCGCCGTATTCTCCATCTTCGCCGGCTGGTATTACTGGATCGGCAAGATGTCAGGCCACCAGTATCCCGAATTCTGGGGTAAGGTGCATTTCTGGGTGACCTTCATCGGCGTAAACCTCACGTTCTTCCCGATGCATTTCCTCGGTCTCGCGGGCATGCCGCGCCGCTACGTCGACTACCCGGACGCGTTCGCCGGCTGGAACGCGGTCGCCTCGTTCGGTGCCTACATCGGCGGCGTATCGGTGCTGATCTTCCTATATGTCGTGTATCGGACATTCACGTCGAAGGAGCACCTGGCCGAGAATTACTGGGGCGAGGGTGCGACGACGCTCGAATGGACCGTCGCCTCGCCACCACCCTTCCACACGTTTGAGGAGTTGCCGCGCATCTCCTGACGGAGTTTCGCGACAGTCATCGATGTCAGAACAAGCGCCCGCCATACCGGCCCTCGAGATATCGGGCTCAAGCGCCGCGGATTGGTTGATCCTGCTTAAGCCAAAGGTCGTCTCTCTGGTTGTTTTCACCGGCGTGATCGGCCTGATGTGCGCTCCGGGATCGATCCATCCGGTCCTGGCGTTCGTCACGGTGCTGTGCATCGCGGTCGGCGCCGGCGCGGCGGGCGTCATCAACATGTGGTACGACCGGGACATCGACGCGATCATGCGCCGCACCGCCAAGCGTCCGATCCCCGCGGGGCGGATCGCCCCGGAGGAGGCGCTGGCGTTCGGCGTGGCGCTGGCCGTCGGCTCCGTCGTCGTCCTCTACTTGGCGACCAACACCGTGGCAGCGGCGATCCTCGCGCTGTCGATCGCCTTCTATGTGTTCGTCTATACGATCTGGCTGAAGCGGCGGACGCCACAGAACATCGTGATTGGCGGCGCGGCCGGCGCGTTCCCGCCCCTGATCGGCTGGGCGGCTGTCACCGGCGATCTGAGCTTGTTGCCGATCCTGCTGTTTGCGATCGTGTTCTTCTGGACGCCGCCGCATTTCTGGGCGCTCTCGCTTTATGCTCATGCCGACTATGAGCGGGCCGGCGTGCCGATGCTGCCCGTCGTGGCTGGCGCGCGGCGCACGCGGCGCGAGGTCGCGATCTACACCGTGGCGCTCGTCGTGGTCTCCCTGTTGCCTTGGGGATTCGGCGTGGCCGGCGCGATCTATGGGCTCTCGGCGGCGGTGCTCGGAGTCGGTTTCGTGGTGGCTTCCACTCGAGTGCTGTTCGACCGCCAAGCGCCGGATGGTCGCAGCCTGACACGCGACGCGCCCGCGCGGGCGGCGTTCCGATATTCTCTCGCGTATCTCGCCATCGTCTTCGCGGCCATGGCGGTGGACCGACTGGCCGGGTGATGCCGGATGGTAGAGTGCTATGCGGACGCCGGCGCGACGCGCAGCGCTTCGAGCGAGACAGCCAGTGATGGCTGACCCACGCGATCTCACTGCCGCAGACGCCGCCGAAATCAAGATCGAAACGGCTGCCTTTCGCTTCCTCGCCGATGTCGGAGAACCAACCCCCTGACCGCCAAGCTGTCCCGCGCCGAATCGGATGCGCTGACCCGCCGTCGCAGGGGACGCAACATCGCTCTGCTGATCGGTCTGATCGCGGTGGCCGCAATCTTCTACGCCATCGCGATCGTCAAGCTGGCCAACCCGTTGAGCCACGGCTGATGGCCCGGAACCAGGCCTTGGCGTTCGGCCTGGTGGCGGTGATCGGCGGCATGACCGGCCTGTCGTTCGCCGCCGTGCCGCTGTATCGCGCGTTCTGCGCGGCCACGGGATATGGCGGCACACCGCAAATAGGGCCAGAGGCGGCTCCGGGGCAGGTTGCCCGCACGATCACGATACGCTTCAACGCCGATACGAACCCCGGCCTGCCGTGGCAGTTCGCGCCACGAGACCTCACGGTGACGCTGCCGCTCGGCGAACAGCGGCTCGCGTTCTACGAGGCGCGCAACGAGGCCGACCGGCCGGTCACCGGGGTCGCCACGTACAACGTGACGCCCGAGACGGCCGGCAAGTATTTTCACAAGACGGCCTGCTTCTGTTTCAACGAGCAGACGCTGGCGGCCGGGCAGGAGATGGAGTTTCCGCTCGCGTTCTGGGTCGACCCGGCGATCGCCACCGACCCGAACACAGCAGAGATCCGCACGATCACGTTGTCCTACACATTCTTCCGCTCGCTCGACGATGCCGCCCGCAACGGCGCGCTCGCGACCGCCGGACCGCATGTCGGACCGCTGCTTCGCTGAGGCTTTCGCGGCTCTTGCTGCGGCGCAAGATTTGGGGATGATGCGCCCCGAGATTGGCCGGATGGAGGGGGCAGCCCCATGGACACGCATGCCGCGACCGCGCCGACGGTCAGCTCCGGCCTGAAACAGCCGTATCACCTGGTCGACCCAAGCCCATGGCCGCTGTTCGGCGCGCTCGGCGCGGGTGTTACGGTTTTGGGAATCATCTTCGCGGCGCATTACGGTCAGTATGTGGTGCTGGGCGTCGGCCTCGCGATCGTGCTCGGAGTGATGTTCCTGTGGTGGCGCGACGTGCTGCGCGAGAGCAGGGCCGCCGGGCTGCACACGCCGGTCGTTCGTTTGGGGCTACGCTACGGAATGACTCTGTTCATCACCAGCGAGGTGATGTTCTTCGTGGGCTTCTTCTGGGCATTCTTCCACTATGCCCTGTTCCCGCAGCACGTGCTGGGCACCGCCACCCCGTCCTGGCCGCCGGCAGGGATCACGACGTTCGATCCGTTCCATTTCCCCTTCATGAACACGATGATCTTGTTGCTGTCGGGGTGCACCGTGACCTGGGCGCATCACAGCCTCATCGAGGGCGACCGCCGCCATCTCATCATGGGACTTGGCCTGACGGTGCTGCTGGGTCTGTGTTTCACGATGTTCCAGGCGATCGAGTATGCGGACTCGCCATTCCCGTTCGCGGGCGGTGGCATCTATCCGGCGGTGTTCTTCCTGGCCACCGGCTTTCACGGCTTCCACGTGATCGTCGGCACGTGCTTCCTGATCGTATGCTGGTTCCGCTCGCGCGAGGGACAGTTCACGCCCGAGCGGCATTTCGGGTTCGAGGCTGCCGCCTGGTATTGGCATTTCGTCGACGTCGTGTGGCTGTTCCTGTTCGTCGCCGTCTACTGGTGGGGTCGGGGCGTGTTCGTGCCCGCGCCCGGCTGAGGGTATGACGGCCGGGCGGATCTCGCCCCGGATCGGCAAGACGGACGCCCTGGTCGAACTCGCGGCCAGGGCCGGGATCGGCGAGGTCGATCCCTATGCTTCTGACCTTTCCCCGCTCTTTGGCGCGCTGATTGCGGCGCTGCGGCCGGACGCGAATGCCGACGTTGCGTTCGTGGAGTCGTCCGCCGGTGAGCGGGTCACGCATTTTCGCGGCCTCGGCCGTTCCTTGGCGTCCCCGGAGTTCCGCAACGGCCGGCCGACATGCTTTCCCGCAACGTCCGGCGTGCAGGAAAGCCCCGCCTTCGTGGTCGCCGAGATCCCCGGCGGCATTTTGGCCAATATCGCCCGCGCGGCGATCGCTTTCCGGCCAGACGGCCGGACGGTCGTCACCGACCACAGCTCGCGCTATGCGCCCTTGCTGCAATTCTATGACGTGGAGGCGGCCGGCATCGTGCGCGAGGCCCGCGCCGTCGCCGGGGACGTTCTGGTCCTCTGCGACGACATTTTCCCTCTGAATTACAGCCATTTCCTGGCCGACACGCTGCCGCGGCTGGCTTGCCTCGGCGGCCGTCGCGACGTGACCCTCGCGATGTCCGATCAGGATGCGCCGTTCGTGCGCGAGGCCCTCCAGGCCTGCGGCTTTGCCGAGGACCGGATCGTGCGGTTCGACGATTTCTCGGCGATCCGGGCCGAGCGGCTGCTGATCCCACGCGATTGCCACGCGATGCCCCACCCAGCCTACAAGGCGGCCGCCTGGGCGCTCGATTTCCTCCGTTCGCGCATGGGCCTCGGGCCGAAGGCGTCGCTTTCGCGAAAAATCTACGTCTCGCGCGCCGATGCGGTTGGCCGCCGGATCTTGAACGAGGACGCGCTTCTGCGGGTGCTGACGCCCGCGGGTTATGTCCCGGTCACCCTCGCGGGGCGCAGCGTGGCCGAGCAGGCGGCGTTGTTCGCGGGAGCCACGCATATCGCGGGGCTGCATGGCGCGGGCCTGACCAACGTGGTGTTCGCGCCACCGGGCGCGCGGTTGCTGGAAATCTTCCCGGCCAGCTACGGCACGCCCGCATTCTACCTCCTCGCGGCAGGTGGCTTCGTCGAGTATGCGAGCTATGTCGCGCACGACGTGCGGGCCGGCAGCCGCGAGCAGGTCGACGACGTCGCCGTCGACGCCGCGGATTTTGAGCGCTGCTGCAGGGACCTCCTGTGAGCGCCAAACGAGCTTGAGGCAGACCCTCCCCACGAATTGGGGAGGGCGGTTGCGACCCGCTAATCTACCGCATCGGCGGCGCGTATTGTAGCCCGCCCTTGCTCCAGAGGTTGTTGATCCCGCGCGGCACGCCCAGCACCGTGATGTTGCGGTCCCACATCTCGCCGAAATTGCCGACCTGCTTCACGATATTATAGGCCCACTTGTTGTCGACACCCATCGCCTTGCCGAGATCGCCCTCGACGCCCAGCAGGCGCCGCACGTCCGGCTTGGTGCTGGCCAGATCGCCGTCGACCGTGGCGCTGGTCACGCCGAGTTCCTCGGCCGTGAGCTGTGCGAAGTAGGTCCAGCGGACGATGTCGAACCACTTGTCGTCGCCCTTGCGGACCATGTAGCCGAGCGGCTCCTTGCTGATGATCTCCGGCAGCAGCACGAAATCCTCTTTGACGTTCTGGGTCGCGCGGAAGGTCGCCAGCGCCGAGCTGTCGGTGCTGTAGGCGTCGCAGCTGCCGCTCAGGAATGTCCGCTCCAGCTCGGCGCGGTCCTCGATCAGCACCGGGGTGAATTTCAGATTGTTGACCCGGAAGTAGTCGGCGATCGCCAGTTCGGTGCTGGTGCCCGGCTGCACGCAGATCGTGGCGCCGTCCATCTCCTTGACCGACTTCACGCCGGACGCGGTCTTCACCAGGAAACCGGTGCCGTCATAATAGTTGATGCCGGCGAACAGCGTGCCGAGATTGGCCTCGCGGCCCAGGGTCCAGGTCGTGCTGCGGATCAGCACGTCGATCTCGCCGGACTGGAGCGCGGTGAACCGGTTCTGCGTCGTCAGGTTGACGAACTTGACTTTCTGCGAGTCGCCCAGCGCGGTCGTGGCGATGGCGCGGCAGCCATCGGCGTCCAGGCCCGTCATGATGCCCTTGCTGTCCAGCAGCGAGAAGCCGGGCACGCCGCCGGCGACCCCGCAGACCAGACTGCCGCGCGCGCGGACGGCGTCGAGCGTGGCCGAGCCGCTGCCCTGCGCGTGGGCGGAGCCGACGAAAGCGACGCCGAGCGCGGCGGCCAGGATCGTGGTTCGTAGCATCGTGCATCCCCCGTATGTTTTGGACCGGGATCTCGGGCCCGGCCTCGCGCGCGGTTCGCACGCGCAACAGACCCGGCTTACCGCCCTTGCCCTGTCCGGGGCAATCGATCACATCGATTGACGATGCTCCACCTCCTGAAACTCTCGGTGGGCACGCGCGACCCGGCCGATCTGCGAGCCTGGCAGGCCGCGTGCGCGATCGACGAGCCGCCGCTGCGTCACCGCACGCGCATGCGACCCAAGCGCTCCGCCGAGATCGCCGATGGCGGTTCGATCTATTGGGTGATCGCCGGCCGGTTGCTGGTGCGCCAGCGCGTGGTCGACATCATCGACGACACCTGGGACGACGGATCGGTCTGCGCCGGCATCGTGCTCGATCCGGACCTCGTCGAGGTCGAGGCGCGGCCCGTCCAGCCGTTCCAGGGCTGGCGTTACCTCAGCCCCGAGGCGGCTCCCGCGGATCTGGCGGCGCGCCTCGCGGGGGTGGCGATCGATCCCGACCTGCCCGACGAGATGCGAAGGCAATTGCGGCACCTTTGCCTGATTTGATAGACTGTTGGCTTGTTTCATTCAGAGAGGATACGAAGATGACGCTTTCCGCTCGCCTGCTGGCGACCGTGACGGGTCTGGGCTTCCTCGCGGCGACCGCCGGTGCCGCCCTGGCCGCCGCCCCCGCCGCCCCCACGGCTCCCGCGACCGCGACTGCCCCTGCCCCCGCGAAGAAGCACCCGCATCACTCGCAGCACACCACCCACAAGGCCAAGCCGAAGGCCGCGCCGGCCGCGGCACCCGCCCCGGCGCCTGCCCCAGCTGTCGCGCCGGCCTCCTAGAGTCGCAAACCTCGAGTTCCGCTGGCTGGTCACCATCCCGTCACTCCCCGCGAGGGGGAGGGAAGATATCTGCTCCCTCCCCTCGCGGGGAGTGACGGGATGGGGGAGCGGTGGACCAGGGCGCCTGAAGCGACTATCCGACTGCCGCCCTCGATCCTCTGACAAGGCGTCCTCGTTTCATGTTGCAACGCCTGCTCGCCATCGTGGTCGAGCACTGCCGCCGACGGGCGGTCCTGGTGCTGCTCTTCGGGTTGCTGCTGTCGTGCGCCTCGATTTGGGCGGCGGCGAGCCGACTCGGGGTCTCGACCGACACTGATGCCCTGTTCGCCGATTCGCTTTCCTGGCGGCAGCGTCAGCTCGCCTGGGACCGCGATTTCCCGCAGTTCAAGAACCTCATCGTCGCCGTTATCGACGCGGCCGAACCCGAGATGGCGGAGGCCACGGCGGCCGGACTCGCGGCGGCGCTGCGCACCGACACCCGGCATTTCAAAAGCGTCACCCGACCGGACGCGTCGCCCTACCTCGCGCAGAACGGGCTACTGTTCCTCGACGAGAAGCAGCTCTCGGGACTGCTCGACGAAACGATCGACGCGCAGCCTTTCCTCGGCCAGCTCGTCGCCGATCCCAGCGCGCGCGGGCTGTTCGCGGCGCTCAATCTCGTCGCGATGGGGGTCGATCGCGGGAACGTCAATCTTGGCCCCTTCGCCCCGGCGCTCGGTGCGTTCCACCGGACCCTCGCCGGCGCGCTCGACGGCAACGGCCTGCCGTTGTCCTGGCAGGGGCTGTTGGCCGGCCCGCTGATCGAGCAGGCTGGAAAATACCGTTTCGTGCTGCTCCAGCCGAACCTCGACTACACCGCGCTCGAGCCCGGCGGCGCGGCCACCAAATTTCTGCGTGAGGCGGCGTCGCGCCTCGAATTCGTGCGCGACGGGCATGCGCGCGTGCGCATCACCGGCCAGATACCGCTGGCCGACGAGGAATTCTCGACCGTCGCCGAGGGCGCGCTGACCGGCACGCTGATCAGCGTCGGGCTCATCGCGTTGTGGCTGCTGCTCGCGGTGCGCAGCCTGCGGCTCATCGTACCGATCCTCGGCACGCTGGTGTTGGGACTGCTGCTGACGACCGGGTTCGCCTCGGTCGCGGTCGGCACGCTGAACTTGGTCTCGGTCGCCTTTGCGATCCTATTCGTGGGCATCGCGGTGGATTTCGCGATCCAATTCAGCGTCCGCTATCGCGAGGAGCGGCTGCTGCACCCGGACCCGGCCGAGGCCCTGCGCGCCACCGCCGAGCATGTCGGGCCACAGATTCTCGTCGCCGGTGCGGCCGTCGCCGCCGGCTTTCTGGCGTTCGTGCCGACCGATTTCGCGGGTGTGGCCGAATTGGGCCTGATCGCCGGCGTCGGCATGCTGGTCGCGTTCGCCTGTACCATCACCTTCCTGCCGGCGGCGATCACGCTGCTGCGGCCGCGCGCCGAACGATCCGAGATCGGCTTTCGCCTGCTGGGCGCCGCCGAGCGGCGTGTCATTCGGCCCGGACGGCGCGTGGTCATCGCGGCCTTCATCGCCGCCGGCCTGCTCGGCGCGGTGCTTGTGCCGCGCATCGAGTTCGACAGCGACCCGTTGCACACCAAGAACCCGACGACCGAGGCGATGCGCACGCTGTTCGATCTGCTGGACAGCCCGCTGACCAATCCATACAGCGCCGACATCGTCGCACCCGATCAAGCGGCGGCGGACGCGATGGCCGCCAAGCTGCGGACCTTGCCGCTCGCCGCGGACGTGCTGACCCTATCGAGCTTCGTGCCGGCGGATCAGGCTGTGAAACTGCCGCTGATCGAGGATGCGGCGGGCGTGCTCTCGGCCAGCTTGCAGCCGCGCTCGCCGGCGGCGCCGGTGACCGCGGCCGCGGTGCGCGAGGCGGCGCGTGCGACCGCGACGGCGTTGGACGGGGTGCTGGGCAAGCTCGCGCCGGACGATCCGTTGCGGTCCATCGCCGGCGATCTCCACCGCATGCAGGATCCGGCGACGCCCGACGCCCAGGTGATGGCGGCGAACGATGCGCTGGTGCGGTTCCTGCCGGAGACGCTGTCGCGGCTGCGCGATGCGCTCTCGGCGCACAGGGTGACGATCGCCGACGTGCCGCAAGACGTGGCGCGCGACTGGCGGCTGCCTGACGGGCGGGCGAGGGTGCAGGTGCTGGCACGGCCGGGTGCCCGCAACGCGGTGGGTCTGGCGGCATTCTCGGACGAGGTGCGCACCGTGGCGCCGGATGCGGTGGGTTCGGCGGTGACGATTTCCGGGACGGCGGCGACCATCGTCGGCGCGTTCCGCTCGGCTGCGCTGTTCGCGATCGTCGCCATCGCGATCATCCTGGCGCTTGTGCTGCGGCGGGCGCTCGACGTCGGGCTGGTCCTCCTGCCGCTTGCCTTGTCGGCGATGATGACGGTGATCGTCGTGGTGCTGGCCCCGCTGCCGCTGAATTTCGCCAACATCATCGCGCTTCCGCTGCTGCTGGGCGTCGGCGTGTCGTTCAACGTCTATTTCGTCATGAACTGGCGGGCCGGGATCGCGAGCTTCCTGGGATCGGCCACGGCCCGCGCGGTGATCTTTTCGGCGCTTACGACCTCGACCGCGTTCGGCTCGCTGGCGCTGTCGGGGCATCCGGGCACCGCCAGCATGGGAGATCTGTTGTTGGTCAGCCTGGCGTGCACGCTGCTGGTCAGCCTCATTTTCATGCCGGCGCTGCTGATGTCGCTGCCAAGGCCCGCCGCACCGCCGGACTGAGAAGGGCTGCCAGTTCAGCCTCGTGCCGATAGGTCGGCATGAGGCGATCGAGCAGGGCGTCGCGGCGCGTCGCGGGGTGGAAATAGATTTCGATATCGCCCGGCGGCAACGTGCCCAGGATCCGCAGCACGGTCGCTTCGTCCATCCGGCCGCTGTCGCTCAGTCCGAAGACGTGATCGGGCGAGGCGATGCCGGCTTTTCGTAATTTCCACCGCAACACATCCGACCACGCGCGCATCGCGAACGGGCTCCCCGGCTCGTGAGGCACGCGCACTCTCGTCAGACCGTGGCGACGTCCGTTCTCGATGACCAGATCGGCGACGAACGGGTGCATGTGCATGTGCTTGTGCGCGTCGACATGCGACAGGCGCAGGCCGGTCGCGGCGAAAGCGTCGAACTGGGCGGCGATCTCTCTGCATAGCAGCAGGCGTGCGCGGCGATCGAAGGTGTAGCGCAGGCCAAGGCGGACTTGGTCGGACGGGAACCAGCCGGTTTCGTGCGCGTCGCGCAGCACCGCCGGGCCTTCGACCGCAACGACATGCAGGCCGACATGCAGCGAAGGGAGTCGTTCCGCGCGCGCAACCGCGTCGGCGGCGGCGGGTCCGGCGACCATCAGGCTCGCGTGGGTCAGGACGCCTTCGACATGGGCGCGCTCGACGGCTTCGTTGACGGCGAGGGAAAGGCCGAAATCGTCGGCGGTAATAAGGACCCTCTTCCGAAGATGGGCGAGGCGGCGGGAAGCGGCCGCCTCGCCCCCTCTTGCGCCGTCAGGAGAGGGGCTTACGCCGCGTGCCGCTCGCGCAGGAACTGGAAGAACTCCACGCCCTCGCGCAGCCGGCGCTTCATCATCTGCGGGCTGCGCACCATCTCGCCGACGATGGAGGCGATCTTCGGCGCGCGGAAATAGAACTTTCGGTAGAAGGTCTCGACACTGTCGAAGATTTCCGTGTGCGACAGATGCGGGTAGTGCAGCGGCGCCATCTGCACGCCGTGCTCGTCGATCAGCTCGGCATGCGCCTCGTCCAGCCAGCCGTTCTCGACCGCCTGCTTGTGCAGGAACGTGCCGGGATACGGGGCGGCCAGCGAGACCTGCAGTGTGTGCGGATTGATCCTGGTGGCGAAGCGGATCGTCTCCTGGATCGTGTCCTTGGTCTCGCCGGGCAGGCCGAGGATGAACGTGCCGTGGATCTTGATGCCGAGTTCGTGGCAGTCGCGGGTGAATTTCTCCGCGACCTCGATCAGCATGCCTTTCTTGATGTTGTGCAGGATCTGCTGATTGCCGCTCTCGTAGCCGACCAACAGCAACCGCAGCCCGTTCTCGCGAAGAACTTTCAACGTGTCGCGCGGCACGTTCGCTTTCGCGTTGCACGACCAGGTCACGCCGAGCTTGCCCAGTTCGCGCGCGATGGCCTCGGCCCGCGGCAGGTTGTCCGTAAACGTGTCGTCGTCGAAAAAGAATTCCCGCACCTGCGGGAAGTAACGCTGCGCCAGCGCGATTTCCTGCGCCACATGCTCCGGGCTGCGGACCCGGTAGCGATGGCCGCCCACCGTCTGCGGCCAAAGGCAGAAGGTGCAGCGACTCTTGCAGCCGCGTCCGGTGTACATCGACACATACGGGTGCAGGAGATAGCCGATGAAATAGTCCTCGATGCGCAGGTCGCGCTTGTAGACCTCGGTGACGAACGGCAGGCGGTCCATGTCCTCCAGGACCGCGCGGTCGCGGTTGTGGACAATCGTGCCCGAGGCGTCGCGAAAACTGATGCCGTCGACCGCGCCCCAGTCGCGCCCCTCGGCGATCTCGGCGATTGTGAAGTCGAACTCGTTGCGAGCGACGAAATCGATCGCGCTGCCCTGCGCCAAGCTCTCGGTGGGCTGCACCGCGACTTTCGCGCCGACGAAGCCGATCTTCAGCGCCGGGTTGGCGTCCTTGAGCGCGCGGGCGACCTTGATGTCGGAGCCGAACGAGGGCGTCGACGTGTGGATGACGCAAAGATCGCGGCCGCGGGCCTCGGCCAGCACGTGGTCCATTCCGAGTCGCGCCGGCGGCGCGTCGATCAGCTTGCTGCCGGGCACCAGGGCGGCCGGCTGGGCGAGCCATGTGGGGAACCAGAAGCTCTTGATTTCCCGCTTGGCCTGATAGCGCGAGCCGGCGCCGCCATCGAATCCGTCGAAGCTCGGCGGCTGCAGGAACAGGGTGTTCATCATCGCGGTTCGGTTCCCAGCTTGCGAGGGCTCAGCCCGGTCCGGCCGAGGCCGGATTGCATGACATGGCCGCGCCAGACCACATCGTCACCGAGATAGCTGGCCACGGCCACGGCGAACGACAAAAGGTCGCGCACGGGCAGAAGCCAGATCGGGGCGGGGCTGGCAAGTCCCCCTCGTCCTTCGGCCAACGCCCGGTCTATGCCGCGACAGGCCAGCGCCCGGCCCGCCCATGTCGAGAGGAAAACCGCCGCTGCCCATTCGGCGCCGCCCGACAGGGCCAGGCAGGCGGTCGCCCAGAACAGCGGATACTGAACGGTCGACAGCGCGAACCGCACCGGCACGATCGAGGCGATGGTCCGCGCCCAGCGCAGCTCGTGCCGATACAGGGCCGCGATATCCGCCTCCGCGACGGTGGTGGCGGGCACGGTGGCGGCCAGTGTCACGTCGAGCCCCTGCGCCCGGACCAGTTCGCCAAGGACATGATCGTCCGCGAGATGCGGCGAGAGGGCGGCCAGCCCGCCGACCCGCTCCAGCGTCAGCCGACGCAGCGCCATGGTAGCTCCGAGGCAGTCCTGCCGCCCGAGCGCGCGCGCCATCAGCGCGCCGGGCAACAGGCCGTGGGTCAGCGCGGTCGCCCCGAGACGGGCCGCCACCGATTCGTTCGCTGGCAGGCCGGTGTAGAGCGTGGTGGCCAGACCGACGCCGTGATCCTGCAGCGCGCCGACCAAGGCGGCCAGATACCCGGGGGGCGCGTGGATATCGCTGTCGGCGATCACCACGATGTCGTGGCGCGTCGCGGGCAGCATATTGATGAGATTGGCCACCTTGCGGTTGGGCCCGTGCGGCGTCGAGTCGACCACGAGCGTGATGTCGAGGCGGGGGAACCGTCGACGCAAAACGGTCGCGACGGCGCGGGCGGGGTCTTGCGGGTCCTGCACGCCGAGGACGATCTGCACCCGCCCATCGTAGCGACAGGCGGCCTCGGCGCAGAGGCTGGCGAGCGCCTCCTCGAGCCTCGGCTCCGCGCCGTGCAGGGGTTTGAGGATTGTCACGGGCGGCAGGGGCGCATCCGGCGCGGTCGCGCGGCGGGCGACGAAGCGGCGGACCAGGGCGCAGCCGATGGCGGCCTGGACCAGGCCCGCGCCGGCCAGCACAGCGGTCAGAACCGGCAGCGCCATCATCGCGTTCGGGCCGTCATCGAGAGTGGGTCTAGACCTTGCCGCCGGCCGCCAGGGAGGCGGTCTTCGCGCGCAACGAGGCGATCAGCCGCTCGGCCGAGTTGGCCGACAGCAGACTGCGGAAATCGGACCGCTGCACCGCGACCTGGCTGATCGACCCGTCGATCAGCACATCGACGATCCGCCACGCGGCGCCGTCCTGCCGAACGACATAATCAAGCCGTGTGGGCGTGCCTTTGGCCGGCACGATACGCGTGCTGACGACCTGATCCGCGCCGACCGGCCGGGTCTGCTGGTCGACCACGAACTTGTCGCCGCTGTTCGTATCGAAATTGGCCACGTAGCTGGCCACCGTGTAGTCGGTGAACACCTGTAGCAGCGTGGTCTTCTGATCCGCGGGCAACGCGGCGTAGCGGGGCCCGACCGAGGCGCGCAGCACGTCGTCGAGCGCGAAGGATGAGGTCACGACCGGGCTCATCGTGGCGGCCCGCTGCGCGAACGGCGTCGCCCGCCCGGCCTTGCGGACTGCCTGCAGCGCCTCGTCGAGCGCCAGTATAGGGGCCGCCGGGCCGCCGGACTCCTGCGCCCGCGCCATCGCCGGGAGGCAGGCCGCCGCCGCAGCGGCGATCAAGAGGCGGCGTCGGCGGATCATGGCGTCCGCCCCATCGCCCGCAGGATCACCGCCTGGATCGCCCTGGAATCGAGACCGGCATCGGCGAGCTGCTTCGGCTGGGTATCGTGGTCGATGAACCGGTCGGGCAGCGCCATCGGCCGCAGCCGCACCGCTCCGTCCAGCAGGCCGGCCCAGGCGAGATGATGCGCGACCGCCGCGCCGAAGCCGCCGGAGGCCGCCTCCTCCACCGTGACGAGTATCGGATGCGCCCGGGCCAGACGCTCCAGCAGGTCGGCATCGAGCGGCTTGGCGAACCGTGCGTCGGCGACCGTGACGGACACGCCGAGCTTGGCCAGCGCATCGGCGGCCGCCAGCGCATCGGCCAGGCGCGTGCCGAGCGACAGGATCGCCGCATCCGTGCCCTCTCGAAGGATGCGGCCGCGGCCGAGCGAGAGGACCTCGCCGCGCGAGGGCAGCTCAAGGGTGCCGAGGCCCGCGCCGCGCGGGTAGCGCAGCGCGCTCGGTCGGTCGCCGATGCTGGCGGCGGTCGCGACCATGTGCATCAACTCGCACTCATCGGACGGCGCCATGATGACCATCCCGGGCAAGCAGCCGAGATAGGACAGATCGAAGCTGCCCGCATGCGTCGCGCCATCCGCGCCGACCAGTCCCGCGCGGTCCAGCGCGAAGCGGACCGGCAGCGACTGGATGGCCACGTCGTGCACGACCTGATCGTACGCGCGCTGCAGGAAGGTGCTGTAGATCGCGCAGAACGGAACGAGGCCCTCCGACGCCATGCCGGCCGCGAAGGTGACCGCGTGCTGCTCGGCGATGCCGACGTCGTAGAGGCGGTCGGGAAAGCGCTTGCCGAACCGGTCCAGGCCCGTCCCGCTCGGCATCGCCGCGGTGATCGCCACCACCGCCGGGTTCGCCTCCGCCTCGGCGATGAGCGCCTCGGCGAACACGCTGGTGTAGCTGGGTGGGCCGGCCGGCGCCGGTGCCTGCTCGCCGGTCAGCACGTTGAAGCGGCCGACCGCATGCAGCTTGTCGGCTGCCGCTTCGGCCGGCGCATAGCCGCGGCCCTTCTGGGTGATGCAATGGAGCAGGATCGGCCCGGTCTCCTGGTCGTCGGCCGCCTCGCGGATGTTGCGCAGGATCGGCAGCAGGTGGTCCAGGTTATGACCGTCGATCGGGCCGAGATAGTAGAACCCCAGTTCCTCGAACAGCGTGCCGCCCGTCAGGATGCCGCGCGCATACTCCTCGGCGCGCCGTGCCGTGCGCTCGATCCCGCGCGGGAACCGCTTGGCCATTCGGCCGGCAAGATCGCGCAGCGACAGGAAACTCTGCGACGACAGCAGGCGCGAGAGGTAGGCGCTCATCGCGCCGACCGGCGGCGCGATCGACATGTCGTTGTCGTTAAGGACGACGATGAGGCGCGAGTGCATGGCGCCCGCGTTGTTCATCGCCTCGTAGGCCATGCCGGCCGACATCGCGCCGTCGCCGATCACCGCGATCACATGGTTGTCGCGGCCCTGCCGGTCGCGCGCCACGGCCATGCCGAGGCCCGCGGAAATCGACGTGGAGGAATGCGCGGCTCCAAACGGATCATATTGGCTCTCGGAGCGGCGGGTGAAGCCGGACAGGCCCCCTCCTTGCCGCAAGGTGCGAATCCGCTCGCGCCGGCCGGTCAGGATCTTGTGCGGGTAGCACTGATGCCCGACGTCCCAGATCAAGCGGTCGCCCGGTGTGTCGAACACCGCGTGCAGGGCCACCGTCAATTCGACGACGCCCAGCGAGGCGCCCAGATGCCCGCCGGTCTGGCTGACCGCGTCGATCGTCTCGGCGCGCAATTCGTCGGCGACCTGACGCAGTTGCTCGGCCGAGAAATTGCGCAGGTCGAACGGGATGCTCACCCGGTCGAGCAGCGGCGTCACCGGGCGCGCCACCGACGCGGGAGCGTTCAAAACGGCACCTCCGCATCGAGCGCGGTGGTTCCGATGGGCATCTCGTTGGCGCCTGTCACGATCTTCTCAACCCGCATTTCCGCTTCCCGCAGCTTGGTCTCGCAATGCCGCCGCAACGCCGACCCACGTTCATATGCCGTGATGGCATCTTCAAGGCGTTGCTGACCACCTTCCAGCCCCCGCACGATCTTCTCCAACTCGGCCAGCGCGTCCTCGAACGACAGGCCGGCCACCGTCGTCTCGGTCGCGATATTCACGGATCCCGCCATCCGATGCCCTCCGGCCCCTCAGTTCAGTCGATCAAAGCCCGACATAGACGGGCAGGCATCCCAAGAGCATCACAGTGTCGTCGATCCGGGGCAGGTGCGCTATTCTTGCCACAGGCCACGCACATGCAGCGCCACCGACGCGGCGAGTGCGTCCAGGTCATACCCACCCTCCAGGATCGAGACCAGCCGCCCCTCGCACACCCGTCCAGCCAGTTCGCACAGTCGTGCGGTGAGCCAGCCATAATCGGCGGTGTCGAGCTCCAATTGCGCGAGCGGATCCGCCCGGTGCGCATCGAACCCGGCCGAGACGATCAGGAGTTGCGGGTCGAACGCCGCGACCGCCGGCAGGATGTGGTCGGCCCACGCGGCGCGGAACGCGGCGCTGCCGGTGCCCGGCGGGAGCGCCACGTTCAGCACGTTGCCCGATGCGCCGCGCTCGGAGGGCAGGCCGGTGCCGGGAAAGCAGGGATGCTGGTGCGACGAGGCGTAGAAGAACCCGGGGACGGACCACGCCGCGTCCTGGGTGCCGTTGCCGTGATGCACGTCGAAATCCACCACGGCAACCCGTTCCAACCCCCATCGCGCCATGGCGTGCCGGGCGGCGACTGCGGCCGAGGCGAACAGGCAGAATCCCATCGCGTCGGCGCGCCTCGCATGGTGGCCGGGTGGGCGGGTGGCGACGAAGGCGGCCCTTGCCCGACTCTGCATCACGCAATCGACCGCGGCCACCGCGCCGCCGGCGGCTCGCAAGGCCGCCTCGATCGAACCGGCGCTGACCAGCGTGTCGCCGCCGTCGAGCGCCATCCGCGTGCCGGGCGGCGGGGCGAGCCGCAAGACCGCCGCCACGTAGTTCGGGTCGTGGACGAGACAGAGCTGTTCCGGCGTGGCGCGCGGGGCCTCCTCGCGCGCCAGGGAAGCGAAGGCCGCATCGTCGAGGGCGGCGAGAACCCGCCGCAGCCGCTCGGGCGATTCCGGGTGCCAGGCGCCGGTGTCGTGATCGAGGCATGCGGCGTGGGTGAACAGGGCGACGGTCACGCGGCCGGTTCCGCCTTGCGAATGACGAAGCTGAACACGCCGGAATCCTCGCTCCAGGCCACGAGGGCATGCCCCGTCTCCCGGCAATAGGCCTGGAAGTCGGCCACCGCGGCGCGGTCGGTCGCGAGCACCCGCAGGCGCTCGCCGGCCGGCAGGGCGCGCAGCGCGCGATTGGCCCGCAAGACCGGCAGCGGGCAGGCCATGCCCTTCACGTCAAGCAATGTCTCCGCCATGCGGCATCCTCGGATGCCGCGCCCGGCTGGGCAAGCGGGGCGCGGCCTTGAGCGGATCCGACGTAGCCGGCAGAGTGCCTCCATGAGCGAGACGAACCCCGCCTATGACTTCCGCCTCGGCATCGACCTGGGCGGCACCAAGATCGAGATCGCGGGGCTGGATGGCGAGGGCGCGATCCGCCACCGGACCCGCGTCCCCACTCCGGCCGCCTATGACGACACGGTGCGCGCCATCGCCGGCCTCGTCGTCGCCGCGGAGTCCGCGATGTCGGGGCGCGGAAGCGTTGGCGTCGGCATTCCGGGCGTCATCAGCCCGGCCACCGGGCTGGTGAAGAACGCCAACTCGGTCTCGCTCAACGGGCATCCGCTCGACCAGGATCTGCGGGCAGCCCTCGGCCGCGAGGTGCGGGTCGAGAACGACGCGAACTGCTTCGCGCTGAGCGAGGCATCGGACGGCGCCGGCGTGGGCAAGCGGGTGGTGTTCGGCGTCATCGTCGGCACCGGCTGCGGCGGCGGGATCATCGTCGATGGGCGGATGGTCGGCGGCCCGCACCGCATCGCCGGCGAATGGGGCCATATCCCGCTGCCCTGGCCGACCGCCGAGGAGACTCCCGGCATTCATTGCTGGTGCGGCCAGTGGAATTGCATGGAGCGATGGGTCAGCGGCACCGCGCTGGCGATCGACTGCGACGGGCCGGACGCGCGCGACGCGCACAGCGTCGTGACCCGCGCCGAGCAGGGCGACCCGGCCGCGACCGCCGCCCTCGCCCGTCACGCCGACCGGCTGGGACGCGGGCTCGCGGTCATCGTGAACATTCTCGACCCGGACGTGATCGTGCTCGGCGGCGGGCTGTCGAACATGGCGCATCTGTACGAGGCGGTGCCGCGGGTGATGAAGGCGCACGTGTTCTCCGACGTGGTCAACACGCCGATCGTGAAGAATCTGCATGGCGATTCGTCAGGCGTGCGCGGCGCCGCCTGGATGTGGCCGGTCCCGTAGACGCCTTCTGTCGCGACTGCGACGCCCGATCGGGTGAGCCGCCCGCCTGCGCCACATGCGGGGGCGGCCGGATCCTTCGCCACCCCGAACTGTTCGCGCTGAGCATCGCGCATGTCGATTGCGACGCGTTCTTCGCGAGCGTCGAAAAGCGCGATCGGCCGGACCTGGCGGCGCGGCCGGTCATCGTCGGCGGCGGCACGCGCGGGGTCGTCTCGACCGCGTGCTACGTCGCGCGGATGTCGGGCGTGCACAGCGCGATGCCGATGTTCAAGGCGTTGCGGGCCTGTCCCGATGCCGTGGTCATCCGCCCGGATTTTGCGAAATACGTTGCGGCCTCCAAGCAGATCCGGATGCTGATGCAGGCGCTGACGCCGCTGGTGCGGATGCAGTCGATCGACGAGGCCACGCTCGATCTGTCGGGCACCGCGGCGCTGCACGGCGCCCCGCCCGCCATCGTGCTGGCGCGGTTCGCGCGCGCGGTGGAGCGCGAGGTCGGTGTCACCGTCTCCATCGGCCTCGCGCGCAATCCGATGGCCGCGAAGATCGCCGCGGGTCTGGACAAGCCGCGCGGCTTTTCCGTCCTGGGCGGCGAGGCCGCGACGACCCTCGCGCAGGAGAAGGTCGGGCTGCTGCCCGGCATCGGTCCGGCCTTCGCGCGAAGCCTTGCGGCGAAGGGAATTTTCCGGCTGGCCGATCTGCAGGCGCTCGACGATCACGCGGCCCGCGCTCGGCTGGGCGAGGACGGACCGTCGCTGGTCCGCCGCGCCCGGCTGCTGGACGACCGAACCGTCCGCTCCGAACGCGAGACGAAATCGATCAGCGCCGAGACGACGTTCAACACCGATTTGTCGGACTCGACCGGCCTCGAGCGGGCGCTGTGGTCCTGTGCCGAGAAGGTCGCCCGGCGGCTGCGCGCGGACGGGCTCGCGGCGTCGGGCGTGGTGCTGAAACTCAAGACCGCCGGCTTCGCGACGCGGACCCGAGCGCAGCGGCTGGAGTTTGCGACGCAATTGCCGGACACGCTGTTCGCGGCGGCGGCGCGAATGCTGGCGCGCGAGATCGACGGCACGGCATTTCGGCTGATCGGCCTCGGCGCGCAGCCGGTGAGTCCAGAGGCGGGGGCCGATTCGCCGGATCTCGCGGATCCGGACAGCCTGCGCCGGCCGGCGCGGCAGCAGGCGATCGAGGCGCTTCGCACGCGATTTGGCGCCGACGTGATCGGCCGTGGCCGCGGGTTCGGGAAACGCTTGTAGTTATATCGAAATCGAAATTAAATGGCCGCACGCCTGCTGGGTGGGTTCAGGCCGGTTTCGAGCGAGCGGCCGGCGAGGCGGCATCTTCCGTGGTGTCGGAGGCGTCGTGCCAGTCCCCGGGCTCGACCCAGAGATCTCGTGCAGCGCCAGCCTCGCGGGAGGCTACGATCGATGGGGGCGACAACGTGGCCGGCTCCGATCCCCGCCCCGGACCTGGGCGGGGGGCTCGCTCGCGCCGGCGCGGAAACAGCGAGGGTGGCAGGTCCGCCCCGGGCTCCATCCCCAGCATCCGGCAGAGCGGCCTGAGGACCCGGCCGGCCTGCGGCCCGGCGTCCAGCAGGGCCACCAGATCGGGGTCGTGGGTCAGCATGTGCCGGAGCTGCGCGGCGCAGCCGGCGGCGTGATGGCCGAGCCATTCGACCACCCAGCCGAACCGTGCGGGCAGCCGGCGTTTTGGCGCGACCTTCTCCCGTTCCTCTTGCGGTTGGACCGTCCGCGGCCGGGACGGACGGACCCGGAGCCGGCCGGCGCGATGGCGGGCGACGAGGGATTCGACCCGTCGCATGACGCTGCTGAGATAGGCGGCGAACAGCAGACCCAGCGGAACATAGGCCCAGTATTTCACCGCCCGGTCGGCGGCCGCCCGGCGCAGATGCAGCAAGATCGGCCCCAGCCGCTCCGCGAGGTCGGGAGGTCCTATGGGCTCGGGCGGAAACAGGGCGTGGATGTTATACACGAACGCATACTGAACACATATCGCAAATGGTGTCAAACGCAAAATTGCTCGGGTCCGTGGCCTCGCGCCGTCAGCGGACGATGATGTAGTGGATGGTGATCTGCATCGTGAGCTCGTCGTCCAGCGCGTCGGGGGGGAACGGCGGCAGCTGCCTGCCGCGAAACAGCGACGTCGTCCCGGCATCAAGCCAGAACGAGCCCGACCGCATCTCGAGCGGCACATCCCCGATCACCCGGCCATCCCGCCGTACGTGAATCGTGACCTGATTGGTGCCGTCTTCGTTCTTCGCCGCCGCCTGGTCAGGATAGAAGAGATGGGCTTCGACCCAGGCCGAAAACTCCGCCAGCCAGTCGGGGCCGAGGTTCTCCGCACCCTTCACGCTGTAGTTTCGCGAGGCGGTGCTGAGCCGCTTGAGCGCGGCCGCCGCGGTGGCGCGGTCGGCCGCGCTGCGTCCGTCCAAGACCCCGCTCGGGCGACCCGCGCCGGGCGAGGCGGGCAGGCCGAGCGACCAGGATCGCATGATCGGCTGGGGGAACGCCGTTCCTGGCCCCGGCCGGCCGGCCGAGGGTCGCGGCGGCACCGCGGCCTGCGGCAGCGGCGCTGGCACAGGTGCTGGCGGCGGCAGCGGTTCGGGTTCCGGCACCAGAGTGTCCAGCGGCGGCGGACCCGGTTGCGCCACCGGCGGCTCGGCGAGGCGCACGTCAGGTGGAACCTGCTTGGGGGGCGGAGCGGCGGGCGGCGTCGGGGCGGGTATCGGCGCTGGCGCGGAAGGTGGCGCTAGCGGGGGAGGTGGCGCTGGCGCGGGCAAGGGTTCCGGCGTCGGCTCCGGTGGTGTCACCGCCGTCGGTGGCGGTGCAGGCGAGAGGGGTGGCGGCATCGGTCGGGGGGGCGGCGGCGCGGTCCGGTTCGGCCGTGGCGGGGCGGGCACGGGCTGGCCCCGGCGGGCTGCTTCGGCGGGTGGCTTCGGCTCGTCCGTCACCGGCGCCCCCTTGTTGCCGTTCTCGAACATCAGCGCGATGTCGGGCGGCGGCAGCGGCTGCTCCGGCGGCTTTCTGTCGGGCCAGTTGAGGAGAATGGCGATCAGCGCCGCGCCATGCAGCAACGCCGACAGGATCCAGGGCCAACGCGGTCGCCGCGAGCGGCGGCGGCGGAACCCATGCGATCCGAGAGGCGGGCCACGCCAGCGCGCCGCCCCCACGCCCCGGAACGCGGCGATGAAGGCTGGCTCGCGGCGTTGCATGAGGGGGCCGGCTTTCGCGGTCAGCTCCGAAACCGGGGAGGATTGGCCGCCGTGGACGTCCGTGACGGTGGAGGTCCGGGCGGGAATCGAACCCACATACGCGGATTTGCAGTCCGCTGCATCACCACTCTGCCACCGGACCAGCGACTCTCGGTATATCGCTGTCGCGCCCGGCCGCGGTCAAGCCCGCCCGCATGGGCCGCTGCTTGGCGGCCGTGCGCGATTGCGGGTAATGATGCGCCGCAGCGAGAGAGGGTGCATGGACCGGACCGCCGAAGCCGCCGCCGTCGCGCGAACCTTCATGGTCGACGGTCAGGTGCGTCCGAACAAGGTCACCGACGCCCGGATCATCGCCGCGATGCGCGCCCTGCCGCGCGAACGCTTCTTGCCGCCCGCATTGTCCGCGCTCGCCTATGCCGACGAGGACGTGCCGCTCGGCGAGGGCCGGTTCTTGATGGAGCCAATGGTGCTGGCCCGGCTGGTGCAACTCGCCGCCATTCGCGACGGCGACCACGCGCTCGTGGTCGGCGCGGGCGTCGGCTACGGCGCGGCGCTGCTCGAAGCGTGTGGCGCGCGCGTCGTCGCCCTCGAACAGGATCCTCGTCTTCTTGAACTCGCCCGGCCGGCGCTCGCCGCGAGCGCGCCGCATGTGGCGCTCGTCGAGGGACCGCTCGCAGAAGGCTGGCCCGGCGGCGCGCCGTATGACGTGATCCTGATCGAGGGCGCGGTCGCGGAGATCCCCCTGGCGATCGCCGCCCAGCTTCGCCCGGCCGTCGCCGAGGTCGGGGCGGCCGTGATGGGCGGCCGGCTGGTCGCCGTTCGACGGACCGACGGCGGGACGGGAAATGGCGGAAAAGGCCAGGGCGGCGTGGCCGAGGTGTCCGGGGGGCAGGTGAGTTTCCAGCCGGTCTTCGATTGCGCGACCCCGCCGCTCCCCCCGCTGCGTCAGCCCGCGGCGTTCGTCTTCTAGCGATCGGCCGGCCGGTGGCCTTCCGTCCGCGCCCGCCCATCGGTCCGCCCATCCCTGCGCACATCCCTGCGCACATCCCTCTGGCGCGCAACGCCGCCACTGCCGCATCATGCACGGACGGCAAGGAGATTTAAGTCATGTCCATCCGCTCCGGCCTGATCCTACTGGCCGCCACGGCCCTCGCCGCTCCGGTCATGGTGGCGGCTGCGCACGCCCAGGCGCCGCGCACGCTGCAGGAGGCGCTCGCGCTGACCTACGCCAATAATCCGACGTTGCAGGCGGCGCGCGCCAATTTGCGCGCCACCGACGAAGGCGTGCCGGCGGCGCTGGCGGGCTGGCGGCCGACCGTCGTGGTCAGCGGGAGCTATGGCT
Organism: Acetobacteraceae bacterium; assembly: GCA_965246915.1. Taxonomy (GTDB): domain Bacteria; phylum Pseudomonadota; class Alphaproteobacteria; order Acetobacterales; family Acetobacteraceae; genus CAVRQM01. The sequence goes on along the minus strand of CBDFGB010000028.1, from coordinate 103,993 downwards.
ACAGCGGGTCCAAGACGACCCAGTTCAACACGAATTTCGGCGTGACGTCGCGCGACGGCGCGTCGGGCGACCGCACGCAGACGCTGGTCGGGCTCACCGTCACGCAGCCGCTCTACACGGGGGGCAAGACGGCGGCCTCGACGCACCGTGCGGTCAACCAGGTGATGTCGACCCGCGCGCAGCTGATCGCCAGCGAACAGCAGGTCTTTTCCGACACCGTCAGCGCCTATGTCGACGTGATCGCCCGCACCCAGGTGCTGCAGCTCAACGTCAACAACGAGCAGGTGCTGACCCGCCAATTGCAGGCCACCAACGACCGCTTCCGCGTCGGCGAGATCACCCGCACCGACGTGGCGCAGGCCGAGGCGGCGCTGTCGGCCGCCACCGCGACACGCCAGACCTCCGAGGGCGATTTGCAGACCGCCCGATCGCAGTTCCAGAAGGTGGTGGGCGAGCTGCCGGAGCGGCTGATCGAGCCGCAGCCGCTGAAGCTCGCGGTCAAGACGGAGCGCGACGCCACGGGGCTCGCGGCCGCGAACAATCCCAATGTCGTATCGGCCCTGTTCAGCTTCGCCGCCGCCAAGGACAATTTCGACATTCAATACAGCGTGCTGATGCCCAACCTCAGCCTGCAGGGGCAGGCGTTCCGGTACGAGAACCAACAGCTTCCGAACACGGTCACCACCGGCGGGCAGATCCTCGCCAACCTCACGATCCCGATCTTCCAGGGCGGGTCGGAATACGCGGCGATCCGCCAGGCCCGGCAGCAGGCGCTTCAGGCGCGCGACCAGCTCGACGATCAGCGTCGCACCGCCGTGCAGCAGGCGACCCAGGCGTGGGAGACGTATCAGGCGGCCAAGGCCACGATCGAAAGCAACCGGTCGGCCATCCGGTCCAACCAGATCGCCTTGGAGGGCGTGCAGCGCGAGGCGGTGGTCGGCAGCCGCACGACGCTCGATGTTTTGAACGCCGAGCAGACCTTGCTCAACAGCCGCGTCGCGCTGGTGCAGACCTTGGCCAACTTCGTCGTCGCGTCCTACAGCGTCGCCGCCGCGGTCGGGCGGCTGACGGCACGGGATTTGCGGCTCGGCGTGCCGCTGTATGACGAGACCGCATACTACAACGCCGTCAAGGATCGCTGGATCGGCACCGGCGATTTCGCGACCAACCAGCCGGGACGCTGATGAGCGGGGCGCAGTCGGGAGGCGGCGGCGGGCCCGATCCGTCGATGGAGGACATTCTCGCCTCCATCCGGCGGATCCTGAACGAGGACGATGCCGGCCCGGCGCCGCCGCGCGAGCCGCCACAGGATCCGCGCATGAAGTCGCAGCCGGAGGTGTTCGCGCTCGACGCCTCGATGATGGTTCCGGAGCCGTCGGTGGCCCGGCGGATCGAGCCGCCGCCGCTCGAGATCGCACCGCCCGAGCCCGAACCGGAGCCGGCGCGACAGGAGCCGCGACTGGAAGTCCGCGAGTTCACGCCGAATTCGCTGCCGCCGGAGCCGCCGCCGGTCTTGGCCATCCCCGCGCCGCCCCCCGCTCCACCCCTCGCGCCCGCCGAGCCGGTGCCGCCGTCCTGGCCGGCGTCGCTCGTGGCGCCCGAGGCCGCCGCCGCCGCCGCGCTGTCGGTCGGCTCGCTGCGCCGCACGCTGGAGGCCGGGCGCGCGTCGCTGTCGGTGCGCAGCGGCGGCCCGACGCTGGACGACATGGTGCGCGAGGAGCTGCGGCCAGTGCTCAAGGCGTGGCTCGACGCCAACCTGGCACCCATGGTGGAGCGGCTGGTCAGGGCTGAGATCGAGCGTGTGGTCGGCCGCGCCGACCTCTGATAGCTGACCGCCATGCTTGAAAAGACATTTTCGCCGGCCGAGGCCGAGGCGCGGCTGTACGCCGGATGGGAGGGGTCCGGCGCATTTGGCGCCGACCCGGAGCGTCACGCCGCCCCGTTCACGATCATGATCCCGCCGCCGAACGTGACGGGCAGCCTGCATGTCGGCCACGCGCTGGATGTCACCATCCAGGACACGCTGATCCGGTTCCGCCGCATGCAGGGCCGCGACGCGCTGTGGCAACCGGGCATGGACCACGCCGGCATCGCGACCCAGATGGTGGTCGAGCGGCTGCTCGCCGCCGAGGGAACGTCCCGCGCGGCGATCGGCCGGGAGGGGTTCACCGAGCGCGTGTGGCGCTGGAAGGCGGAGTCCGGCGGCTCGATCACACAACAGTTGCGACGGCTGGGCGCGTCTCTGGACTGGCCGCGCGAGCGGTTCACCATGGACGAGGGGCTGTCGCGCGGGGTGCGCGAGGCGTTCGTCACGCTGCATGAACAGGGCCTGATCTATCGCGACCGGCGGCTGGTCAACTGGGATCCGAAGTTTCAAACGGCGATCTCGGATCTCGAGGTCGAGAGCCGGGAAGTGCGCGGGTCGCTGTGGCACGTCCGCTACCGGCTGGCCGACGATCCGTCGCGGTTCATCGTCGTGGCGACGACCCGGCCGGAGACGATGCTGGGCGATACGGCGGTCGCGGTGCATCCCGACGATGAACGCTATCGCGACCTGGTCGGGCGCGACGTCGTGCTGCCGATCACCGGGCGGCGGGTCCCGATCATCGCCGATGCCTATAGCGATCCGGAGAAGGGGACCGGCGCCGTAAAAATCACGCCGGCGCACGACTTCAACGATTTCGAGGTCGGGCGGCGACACGGCCTGGAGATGCCTTCCGTCATCGACAAGGCGGGGCGCATCACGCTCTCCGAGATTGACGGCGAGGGCGAGTTCCTTCGCGGACTGGACGGCGTCGACCGTTTCGATGCGCGTGCGTCTATCGTCACGGAGTTGGAACGCCTGGAGGTGCTGGAGCGGGTCGAGCCGCATGTGCATCAGGTGCCGCACGGCGACCGCAGCGGCGTGGTGATCGAGCCGCTGCTGACGGTGCAGTGGTATTGCGACGCGGCGGCGCTGGCCAAACCGGCCATCGAGGCGGTGGAGCGCGGCGAAACCGTGTTTGTTCCAAAACAATGGGAGAACACGTTCTTCGCCTGGATGCGCGCGATCGAGCCTTGGTGCATCAGCCGGCAATTGTGGTGGGGCCACCGGATTCCGGCTTGGTACGGCCCGGACGGCGAGGTGTTCGTCGCCCGCGACGAAGCGGCCGCCGCCGAGAAGGCGCGGGCGCATTACGGGGCCGATACGGGTCTGGTCCGCGACGACGACGTGCTCGACACCTGGTTTTCCTCGGCGCTGTGGCCGTTCTCGACGCTCGGCTGGCCGGACGCCACGGTCGAGGTCGCGCGTTACTATCCAGGCGACGTGCTGGTGACCGGGTTCGACATCATCTTCTTCTGGGTCGCCCGGATGATGATGATGGGCATTCACTTCATGGGCGACGCGCCGTTCCGGACGGTGGCGATCCACGGACTGGTACGCGACGAGCGCGGCCAGAAGATGAGCAAGTCCAAGGGCAACGTGCTCGACCCGCTCGACCTCGTCGACAAATATGGCGCGGACGCGCTGCGGTTCGCGATCGCCGGGCTGAGCGGTCCGGGACGCGACATCAAGCTGGGTGCCGCGCGGGTCGAGACCACGCGAGCGTTCGTCACGAAAATCTGGAATGCCGCCCGATTCTGCGAAATGAACGGCGTGACGCCCGTGGCGGATTTTCGACCCGAGACGGCGCGTCTGCCGCTGTCGCGCTGGCTGCTCGCCGAAGCGGCGGCGGCGGTCGCGGAGGCGACCGAGGCGCTGGAGTCGCTGCGGCTCGATGACTATGCGCAGACGTGCTATCGTTTCGTTTGGAACATTTTTTGCGATTGGTTCGTGGAACTTGCGAAACCCGGGTTCGCAGGGCCGGAGGCCGAGGAGTTGCGGGCGGTCGCGGCGCATGTGCTGGGCGTGATCCTGCGGCTGCTGCATCCGGTGATGCCGTTCGTCACCGAGGAGATCTGGGACTCCTTTGGCTATGGCGCGCCGTGCAGCCTGATCCGCGCGTCCTGGCCGGCGCCGGACATGGTGAGCGATGCCGCGCCGGCGCGGGCGGAAATAGGGTGGCTGGTGCGGCTCATCGGCGAGGTGCGTACCGTGCGCAGCGAGATGAACGTCGCGCCGTCGATCAAGACGCCGGTGTTGCTGCGCGAGGCGTCGGCCGGGCATTTGGCGATCGGGCAAAAGTGGTTCGAGGCGATCGGACGGATGGCGCGGGCCAGCGCGTTTGGTGCGCTCGTGGGCGACGTGCCGGCGGGATCGGCGCAGGCGGTGCTGGACGAGGCCACCATCGTACTGCCGCTCGCCGGGCTGATCGACCTGGACGCCGAACGTGCGCGTCTGGGCCGGGATCGCGAGCGCGCGGCCAAGGAGGCCGATGCGGTCGAGCGCAAACTGGCCAACGCCGATTTTGTCGCGCGGGCGAAACCCGAGGTGGTCGAGGAGAACCGCGAGCGCCTGACCGCCGCGCGGGCCGAAGCGGCGCGGCTGGAGGCGGCTTTGGCCAGGATGTCGTAGCTACAGCCCGTCGGGCAGCGCGTTCTCGATGTCCCAGAGGCGGTCCAATTCCGCCTCGAACAGCGCGAGCAGGGGCGCGCCGTCGGGGAGGCGCTCGCAGATCCGGCGGACCTTGTTATGGACCATGATCGGCTCCAGCCCGTCCCGCCACGGGATGCGCGACGACGCGCGAGCGATATCGAGCAGTGCAAGAACTTCGGCGCGTCGCGCTTCCAGATAGCGCCGCGTCTCCTCCGCCGCCTCCGCGTCGACGGGCTCCTCGAACAGGCTGAGCTGCGACTCGGCTTGGTGGCGCGACATGCCGCAGAGTAGTGTGTGGTGCCCTGGCGCGCCAAGCCTTGTCGTCCCCGTGTCGGGTGCGCATCCTGCCGAGATGACGCAAGACTGGCGACGCGACCATCTGCCGCAGATCGCTGCCGAGCTAGCGGGACGCTAGGGACATGATGAAACGCGGACCCGCGTGGCTGACATCATGCGATATGCTTTTGATATCAGGTTTATCGATCAGGAAGTGCCGTTCCGTGAGATAAGAGGCCGCGTCGACTCCATGTTCGGGGCGACGCTGTTCGAGTTCAAAAAGGATCTTCGAAACGAATATCGCGACGTATTAGACAAGATGCCGGATTATCTCGCGGAGGCGGAGCGGCAGCAGCGGCGGCGCTTTCTCGGCATCGCGACCGATGGCGCGACCTGGATCGCTTACGAAATGCGCGCCGGCGCGCTTGCAGAAATGTCGCGGTTCGAGCTGCGGCCCGGCGGCCACGCGGCATTGCTGGGCTGGCTCGGGCCGGTCGCGTCGGAGCGCGACGACCTGCACCCCGAACCATTGGCCATACAGCGGGAGCTGGGCCGCGACAGCCTGACCTATCGCCGCGCGCTGCCGTTGTTGCAGGACGCGTGGGCGGCGTTGCGCACCCACCCCGAGGTGGCGCTGAAACGCGATCTTTGGGCAGGGCTGCTGCGCGAGGTTTATGGCGCGCCGCTGGGCGACGACGGCCTGTTCCTGCAGCACACGTATCTGACGATCGTCGCCAAGACGATGGCGGCACGAGTGCTCGACCTGCCGGCCGATGACGCCGGCCGCCTGCTCAGCGGTCAGGCCCTGGCCGACGCGGGCATTCTCGGCGCGGTGGAGAGCGATTTCTTCGACTGGGTGCTGGAAAGCCCCGCCGGGCGCGATCTGGTGCCGCGCGTGGCGAAACAGGCGGCGCGGTTCCGGCTGCGTGACGCACAAATGGATGTGCTGAAGGCGCTGTACGAAAGTCTCATCGACCCCGTGCTGCTGGGCGAGAGTCTCGCGCCGTTTCGCGTGCTGCGCACGTTCGAGGCGGTGCTGCCGATCGAAGGCCGCGCGTTGCTGAACGAGAACGCGGCGCGCGATGCGGGACATCGCCGGCTGGCCGACTGGCTGCGCGACATCGATGCGAAATGGGCGACGCACGCGGCGAAGCGAGCGGATGGTACGCCGAAGATGACCGTCAATCAGCGCCTCGATCATATGCGTGGGCTGACGCAGCAGCTTGGGCCGGCGGAGCATCGGGTGGCGTATTCGGCGTCGGGGACATGGCTTACGGGATGTCGTTACGAGGACCCCGCGACGATCGTTGAGCACAAGGCTTATTGGACAAGTTGTCGTTCGTCGCAGGAGGCGCTGTATGTCGTCGCGGTGCTGAATTGCGGTGAGGTGGTGCGCGCCATCGCGCCCTCGCAGTCCCGCGGTCAGGGTGGAGCGCGGGACTTTGACAATCTGATGTGGGAACTTCCGATACCGGACTATGACGCGCGGGAGGCCCTGCATGCTGAAATCGCCGCGCTCGGGGCCGAGGCCGAAAACGTCTCGGCGTCTGTCCCTCTCGACGATCGCCAACCGTTTGGAATTCAACGCCGCGCCATCCGCGACGCGCTGGCCGCCGACGGAATCGCCGCGCGCATCGACGGGCTGGTGGCGAAATTGCTCGATGTCGCCTGAAGGAAGGCCCTCTCCCCAGCCCTCTCCCGAAGGCCGGAAAGGGGGAAGGACGCGGCAGCCTCGCCCCCTCTCCCGTCTTCGGGAGAGGGCCGGGGAGAGGGTGGGTCGTTCTTCTGTATCGCAATGAGCATGCTCCCCCAGGAAATCATCCGCCACAAACGCGACGGCGCGGCATTGTCGCGGGAGCAGATCGCGGCCTTCATCGCCGGCCTGACCGATGGGCGGGTCAGCGAGGGCCAGGCCGCGGCCTTTGCCATGGCCATACTCTGGCGCGGCATGGCGCGGGACGAAACCGTGGCGCTGACGCTCGCGATGCGCGACAGCGGAACGACGCTCGACTGGCGCGGCCTGGCCGGGCCGGTGCTGGACAAGCACAGCACCGGGGGCGTCGGCGACAAGACGAGCCTCATCCTTGCCCCGCTCCTGGCCGCATGCGGCGCTTTCGTGCCGATGATCTCGGGGCGCGGCCTCGGCCATACCGGCGGGACGCTGGACAAGCTCGACGCCATCCCCGGCTACCGCAGCCACCCCTCGCACGAAGATTTCACCCGCGCGGTGCGCGAGACGGGGTTCGCGATCGTCGGCGCGTCGGAAAGGATCGCCCCGGCGGATCGCAGGCTCTACGCCATCCGCGACGTGACCGCGACGGTGGACAGCCTTCCGCTGATTGTCGCGTCGATCCTGTCGAAGAAACTCGCGGCCGGCGCGGACGCGCTGGTGCTGGACGTGAAGCTCGGGAGCGGCGCGTTCATGGCCGGCGAGGCCGAGGCTCGCGCGCTGGCCGAGGCGCTGGTCCAGGTCGCGACGGGCGCCGGGCTGCCGACGATGGCGTTGCTGACCGACATGGGTCAGGTGCTGGGGCGCACCGCCGGCAATGCGCTGGAGGTGGCCGAGGCGGTCGCTGTCCTTACGGGCGGGGCCGGCGACACGCGGTTGCTGGACTTGACGCTCACGCTGGCGGCCGAGGCGCTCGTCTTGGGCGGCCTCGAAACCGCTCTGCCTGACGCGCGGGTGTTGGCGGCGGGGCGGCTGGCCGACGGGTCCGCCGCCGAAGTGTTCGCGCGCGGCATAGCGGCGTTGGGCGGCCCGTCCGATCTGCTGGAGCAGCCCGGCCGGCACTTGCCGGTGGCGCCGCACGAGCATTCGGTCGCGCCGGACCGCGAGGGTTTTGTCGCGGCGATCGACACGCGCGCGCTGGGTCTGGCCGTGATCGGGCTGGGCGGCGGGCGGCGTCATCCGAACGATCGGATCGACCACCGGGTCGGTCTGTCGGACATCGCGGGGGTGGGCGAGGCGATCGGGCCGGACCGCCCGCTCGCGCGCGTCCATGCGGCCAATGCCGCGGACGCGGAGCGGGCCGCCGACGCCGTCCGCGCGGCGTTCCATAGAGCGCCCGAGGCGGTTCCGGCTGTTGAATTGCTGCGGGGACGGATCGGCCCGTGATGCTGGCTTAGCTGATCCGGTTGCCGAGATGCTGCGGCAGCGAGCCGACGACGACGCGGTCACGCTCGCCCGACCAGAAGAAATAGAGCCTGAAACAGTAGCGCGGGTCGCGGCTGTTGCCGTTCTTCAGGTGCATGTCGAGCCATTGCAGTCGTCCGTCATAGGTCACGCGATACTCCGACGCGTGCTCTCCGGCGCGGCTCGGGTCCTGCGTCGGCGAGCAGGACAAGCCGAGCTGACGCAACCCCGCCTCCCAAGCCTCGCGCGCCGCCGGCCCGCTGCCGCGACGCATGGGCGCGTAGGCAGTCTTCAAGAGCAGCAATGCGCGGAAGGCCAGCGCCACATCGTCGATCTCCGCCTTCTTCGCGGCTCTCAGCGCGCGCGGCAGGAGTTCGACATCCACCCCGAGATTCTGGTTTGCCCAGGGCTCGAGGTCGGTGAGACTTTCCGGCAGTTCAAACACTGGCTTGGCGTCTTGGCGGCAGGACGACCGGGCCATTTCATCGAGCCGGCCGCGCAGCGCGAAGATTTCGGCCTGTGCGTCGTCGCGCTCGCGCAGCAGCGCCGCCCGTTCCTCGTCTGCCTGGGCCAGAAGGTCGTCACACTCCGCGAGCGTCACCTTCGCCGCCTCGATGAGGCGCACATTCTCCGCCTCGTAGAGCGGCAGCAGGTCCTCGGCCGACCGCCCGCTGCTCGCGGCGGTCTGGCGCGCGACGGTCGAGGCGATGCGACGCGCCTCGGCGAAGGAGGGGAGCGCGTCGTCGAAGTCGCGGCGGCCGGCCGAATGACGCAGCACGCGATCGACGATCAGTTCCCGGATCGGCAAGCTGGGATCCTCCAGCTGATCCGGGAGCCAGCGCGGATGGTCGTGGACATTGCATCCTTCATGGACCGGCGTGGTCCAGAGGCGGACCGCTCCGTTGTACGCGGACAACCGCCGACCCAGCCGGTCGGTCACCCGAAACGTCGCCGCCCGGGAGAGGATGCGAACGTGCGCCGCGCCCACGACATCGGCCGCGACACGGTCCGTCTCGGCCGAGGTGACGCCTGGATCGGCTGCGGCAAAGGCGAGCACGGGCATGCGCCTCCGCTCGTCGCAGAGCAGGTCGACGAAGGCGTCGGCGTCCTCGACAGTGTCCACGCACCGAGGACGGAGGTCGATGTCGTGTCCCTCGAGCTGGGTCGGGAATCGTCGCGCGATGTCGCGCATGAAGCGCGGGATACTGCGCGAGAACGCAGCACTTTCGCCCAGCGTCACGCAGTGAAGCCGGAAGCCCAGCAGGACACGGCCGATTTCGCGGCTGCCGAGCATCACCTCCGTCACCCACGTTCGCTGTGGGATGGTCGGATCCTGGAAATCCTGCCGCGCGGCCCAGACCAGCCGGTCGGGCAGCGCCACGGTCTCCACACGCTGTGTGCCGAGATCGTCGAAGCTGTCACTGTCGCCGCGCAGCATCGCGTCCGACAAAGGCCGCCCCGCCTTGGTCTGAAGCCACTCCAAAACCACATGACGAAGGTCGGCGATATCCTCGCCGGGAGCCAGGGAGACTTCAATGACCGTACTGCTGATCTGCTCTACTTTACGTTGATAACTAATGTTATCCATTATCACTCACCAGGACTTAAAAAGCCCCCGAACTTTAGCGGTCCCGTGACAAGACGCAATCACTTTCGACGGCCGGCGCTTCGGTTTTCAGTTGGCCAGGAGGCTCACCGCCCGGTCGCCGATCGCCAGCGCCGCCGCGTTGGTGTTGCCCGAGACGATGGCCGGCATGACCGAGCAGTCGATGACCCGCAGCCCGTCGATGCCGCGCACCCGCAGCCGCGTGTCGACCACACCCATCGGATCGTCGTCGCGGCCCATCCGCGCCGTGCCGACCGGGTGGTAATTCGTCTTGACCATGAGCCGCGCATGCGTCGCCAGATCCGCGTCGCTGTCACGTCCGGGACCCGGCAGCATTTCCCTCGACACGCGCTCGGCCAGCGGTCTGCTCGCGAGCACGCGGCGGGCAAAGCGCATCGCCGCGAGCGTCAGCCGCAGATCATCGGGATGGCCGAAGAAGTTGCAGTCCACCACAGGCTTATCGCGCGGATCGCCGGAACGCAGCGTCACGCTGCCACGCGCCTTGGGACGTAGCAGGCATGGCGTGAGCGTGACGCCGTAGGTGGCCGCCACGTCCTTGATGTCGCGATCCAGATATACCGTCGGCACGAAATAGAGCTGGATGGTCGGCCGCTCGCCGCCGTCCGGGTCGAAAAAGGCGCAGGCCTCCACGCCCGTCGTCGTCACCGGGCCGGTTTTCGTCAGGAGGTATTGTAAACCGTTGCGTATCAGGTTCCAGCCCCGGTCCTGGCCGAAATATCCCTCGCGCGCTTTGGTCGCGGAGATCACCGGGACTTCGTGGTGGTCCTGAAGATTCTGGCCGACGCCGGGGAGGTCGACGACCGGAGCGACGGCGTGCTTGCGCAGATGGGTGGCGGGGCCGATGCCCGACAGCATCAGCAGTTTCGCGGTGTTATAGGTGCCGGCGGCCAAAAGCACCGTGTCGGCGCGGGCGATCTTCGTTGCCGTCCCGACCGCATACTCGACCCCGACGGCGCGGCCGCTCTCGATGACGATCCGCAGCACCGTCGCGTCGGCGGCCAGCGTCAGCCGCGGATTGCGTTCCACTTGCGAGAGGAATGCCGCGACGGCGTGGCTGCGTCGATGTTCGCCGATCGTGTGCTGCATCGGCCCGACGCCGGCCTGCGCCACGCCGTTGAAATCGGGATTGTATTTCACCCCGAGTCCCTGAACCGCCAACATGTAGGCTTCGGTGAGCGGATGGATCTGCCCCGGGTCGGAGATCTTCAACGGGCCGTCGATGCCGTGAAATTCGTCGTGGAGTCGCGCGTTGCCCTCCATGGCGCGGAAATGCGGCAGCATGTCGCGATAGGCCCAGCCGGATCCGCCGCCGAGTTCGGCGTCCCAGCCGTCGTAGTCCTCGGCCTGTCCGCGCATATAGACCATGGCGTTGACCGCGCTGCCGCCTCCGAGCAGGCGGGCCACCGGGATGATCGGCGCGCGGCCGCCGAGTTGTGCCTGCGGCACGGATTGGTGCATCTCCAGATAGTCCTCGCGCGCCAGATACTTCATGTAGCCCGCCGGCATCTGCATGATCGCCGGCTGGCGGCGCTGGCCGCGTTCGATCAGCAGCACGCGGGCGCCATGGTCGCGCACCAGTTTGGTCGCGGCGACGCAACCGGCGGAACCGCCGCCAACCACGATGACATCGTGCGACATCGCCTCAGCCGAGATGGTCGGGGCCGAAACTGTCCGGCAGCAGCGCCGCCATGGTGCGGGTGACGACCAGCTCGCCGCGGTCGTTGACCATGTGGACGGACACCTCGGGGCCGGCGAACTCGCGCAGCTTCTGGCGGCACCCGCCGCAGGGCGTGACCGGCAGATGGCCCGCGCCGATCACCACGACCTCGCGGATGCGGCGGTGGCCGGCGCCGACCATGGCGGCGATCGCGCCAGCCTCGGCGCAGGTGCCCTGCGGATAGGCGGCGTTCTCGACGTTGCAGCCGGCAAACAGGCCCCCCTCGTGGGTGCGGATCGCCGCCCCCACCTTGAACTTCGAGTAGGGGACATGAGCATGCTCGCGGATCGCCAGCGCGGCGTCGATCAGATCCTGCATCATCGCTCCTTTACGTAGGGCACGCCGCTGGCGCGCGGCGGGATGGCGCGGCCGACGAAGCCGGCCAGCAGCACGACGGTCACGACATAGGGGATCGCCTGGATCACCGGCACCGGGACCTCGCCGACGCCAGGCAATGCCACGCCTTGAAGCCGGATCGCCACCGCGTCGATGGCGGCGAAGAACAGGCACGCGGCGAGCGTGGGCCAGGGGCGCCACTTGCCGAGGATGAGCGCCGCCAGCGCGAGATAGCCGCGTCCGCCGGTCATGTCGCGGACGAAGCCGGCGGCCTGCGCGGTCGCGATATAGGCGCCGGCCCAGCCGCACAGCACGCCGGCGATGACCACCGCGCGATAGCGTAGCCACGCAACCGAGACGCCGGCCGTGTCGACCGCCGCCGGGTTCTCGCCGACCGCGCGCAGGCGCAGCCCGAACCGGGTCCGCGAAAGAATCCAGGCGGCGACCGGCACGAGTGCGAAGGCCGGGTAGGCCAAAACCGAGAGGCCGAGGAACTCGCCGAATCGCGCCTCCTGCGGGATCGGCGGCGTGCGGCCACCCTGCGCGAACCACGCCAGACCGAGTGTCACGGTCAGCCCGGCCGCCAGGATGTTGATGGCCATGCCGGAGACGACCTGATTGCCGCGCTGATGGATGCAGACGTAGCCGTGCAGCAGTCCAAGCAGGGCGGCGACGACGACGGCGGCGAGCAGGCCGAGCCAGATCTCGCCGGTCACCACGGTGACGCTGGCCGAGGTGAAGGCGCCGGCCAGCATCTTTCCCTCCAGCCCGATATCGACGATGCCGGACCGCTCGCTGAACAGGCCGGCGAGTGCCGCCAGCAGCAGCGGCACGGCCACCCGCAACGTGGCCAGCAGCAAGGGCAGCAACTGGTCGGCGGTCATGCCCGCAGCAGCCGGGCCAACGCCGGTCGCAGCAGGAACGGCATGCCCCCGGTGGTCAGGATGACGAGGCCCTGGATCGCCACGACCAGATCGCTGCTGATGCTCGGCACGTCGAACGACAATGCCGCCCCGCCCTGATACAACGCGCCGAACAGGATCGCCGCCGGAAGAATTCCGACCGGGTGGTTGCGACCCATCAACGCCACCGCGATGCCCGTAAAGCCGTAGCCTGCGGTGAAACCCAGTTGCAGTTTGTGCGCCGCGCCGAGGACTTCGTTGACGGCCACACCTCCGGCCAGCGCGCCGGACACCAGCATCGCGGCGACGATGATTCGCGTGCTGTCGATGCCTGCATACGATGCGGCGCGCGGACTCGTGCCGAACACGCGCAGCGCATACCCGAATCGCGTGTGCCAGATCAGCAGCCAGACGAGAACGAGGCAGATCAGAGCCAGGATGAACGCCGCGTTGAGCGGCGTGCCGCCGAGCGCGGGCAGGGCGACGGAGAAGGGACTTGTCTCCGGCGTCAGGCCGCCCGGCGCGATCAGCGGTCCCGCCAGCAGCCAGGTCATCAGCGAATAGGCAATGAAATTGAACATGATCGTCGTGATGACGATATGGCTGCCCCGCCGCGCCTGCAGCCACCCCGGGATCGCCGCCCATGCCGCCCCGAATAGCGCCGCCGCGACGATGGCGAGGGGAATGAGGACGAATTCTGGAAGGGCGGGAAGATGGAGGCACACGAGCGCCGCGCCGAGGCCAGCCACATACGCTTGGCCCTCGACGCCGATATTGAACAGCCCGGCGTGGAACGCGAATGCCACGGCGAGGCCCGAAAAGATCATGTTCGTGGAATAATACAGCGTGTAGCCGACCGCCTCCGCATCGCCGAACGCGCCCTGGATCAGCGATGTGACGGCCAGGGACGGGCTCGCGCCGGCCAGCAGCACGACCACGCCGGCCAGCAGTAGCGCGAGCAGGAGGTTCAGCAGCGGGAGCGCGATGAAATCCGCCCAGCGGGGGAGCGGCGTCACGCGGCCACGCCCGCCATCATCAACCCCAGCCCGCGTTCGTCGGAGTCGGCGGGAGTCGTCTCGCCCATGATCGCGCCGCCGCACATCGCGAGGATCCGGTCCGACAGGCGAAGGATCTCGTCGAGCTCGACCGAGACCAGAAGGACCGCGCAGCCGGCCTCGCGCAGCTCCAGCAGCCGGCGGTGGATCGTCTCGATGCCGCCGATATCGACACCGCGCGTCGGCTGCCCGACCAGCAGCACCTTCGGCATTTTCGCGGTCTCCCGCGCCAGCACCAGCTTTTGCTGGTTGCCGCCGGAGAATAGGGCCGTGCGCAGCCGGGGCAATGGCGGGCGCACGTCGAACGTCCGCATCAGGTCTTTCGTCCGCGCCTCGATCGCGGCCCAGTCCAGCAGCGGTCCACGTTGCAACGCGGCGTGGTCGTGGTGCCCGAGGATGGCGCTCTCGCGGGCGGAGAAGGGCGGCACGAGCGCGGTGCGCAGCCGGTCCTCCGGGACATGCGCGACGCCCAGCGCGCGCATCGAGGCGGGTGTCGCGTGGCGGACTTCGTGGCCGTCGATGCGAAGCGCGCCGGCGAAAGGACGCATGCCGGACAGCGCCTCCAGCAATTCGGATTGACCGTTGCCGGAGACGCCGGCGATGCCGACCACCTCGCCGCCATGCACGGCGAACGATATCTCGCGCACCCGCGCCACGCCGGCCGCGTCGCGCACCGAGAAATCCCGCAGCTCCAGCAACGGCTCTCCGCGCGCCACTCGCGGTTTCGGCGTGGCCGGCGGGAGCGCCGCGCCGATCATCAGCGCGCCGAGCTCGGCGGGCGAGGTCGCCGCCGTCTCGCGGTGCGCCACCATCTTTCCGCCGCGCATGACGCTGACCCGGTCCGTCGCCGCCATGATCTCGCGCAGCTTGTGCGTGACGAGAATGACGCTGCGGCCTTGCGCCCGGAGTGCCGCCAGGACGCGGAAAAGATCAGTCGCCTCCTGCGGCGTCAGCACGCCGGTCGGCTCGTCGAGGATGAGCACGCGCGCCCCCCGATGCAGCGCCTTGAGGATCTCCACCCGCTGCTGCGCGCCGACCGGGAGGTCGCCGACGCGGGCGGCCGGGTCGACGTCGAGGCCGTAAGTGCGCGACAGCTCCTCGATGTGTTTTCGTGCGCGCGATCCCGGGCCGGCGAGCAGGGAAGCGCCCTCGACGCCGAGCATGACGTTCTCCAGCACGGTCATGGTGTCGATCAGCATGAAATGCTGGTGGACCATGGCGATGCCGGCGGCGATCGCGGCGCGGCTGTCGGCGATATCGGTCTCGCGCCCGTCGATCAGGATCGACCCCGCATCGGCCGTGTAGAAGCCGTACAGGATGCTCATCAGGGTGGATTTTCCGGCGCCATTCTCGCCGATCAGGCCGTGGATCGTGCCAGCCTCGACCCGCAGATCCACGCCGTCATTGGCGTGGACCGTGCCGAATCGTTTGTGGATTGCGACGAGCTCGACGGCGGCGGGAGTGGTCATGCCAACCGAGGTGGTCGTGGTCTGACGCCGCCGCCCCCGAAATCGTCATGCCAGGACTTGATCCTGGCATCCTGGTGCGAAGGAAGACGCGTATCTTCAACGCGTTGCGGCCAACGAGATGGCACGGTCAAGCCGTGCCATGACGGTCAAAGGGAGGCTGTCGACAGCGCATTCTCGGCGTTGGATGGCTCACCCGGGGCAGGTCTTGTCCGTCATGTAGTCATGGACCTTTACCTTGCCGGACTTGATGTCCTCGGCCGCCTGCATCACCCGCGCCTTCTGCTCGGCGGTGACCAACGGTGCGTTCTCGGCGTCGAACGCGAGGCCCATCCCGTCCTCCTTCAGGCCCAGGATGGTGATGCCCGGCTTCCAAGTCCCGTCCTTTGCCGCCTCGAACGACGTCTGCGTCGCCACATCGACGCGCTTGAGCATCGAGGTCAGCATGTGGCCGGGATGCAGGGCGTTCTGGTTGCTGTCCACGCCGATGCCGAGTTTCTTCGCGTCCGCCGTGGCCGCCAGCACGCCGAGGCCGGTCGCACCCGCCGCCTGGAACACCACGTTGGCACCGCGCTCGATCTGGCTTTTCGCGAGTTCGCCGCCGCGCACCGGGTCGTTCCAGGCAGCGCCCGTGGTACCGGTCATGCTCTGCAGCACCTCGATCTTCGGATCGACCGACTTGGCGCCCTGCACGTAGCCGCAGGCGAAGCGGCGGATCAGGGGCACGTCCATCCCGCCGACGAAGCCGAGCTTGCCGCCGCCCGCCGCCTCGGCGGCCAGGACGCCGGCGAGATAGCTGCCTTCTTCCTCGCGGAACAGGATCGACTGGACGTTCGGCGCCTCGACCACGCTGTCGATGATCGCGAAATGGACTTTTGGAAACTCCTTGGCGACGTTGGTGACCGCGGTCGCCTGGCTGAAGCCCACGGCCAGGATCGGGTCGTTGCCGGCCTTGGCGAATTTGCGCAGCGCCTGCTCACGCTGGGAATCGTTCTGCGGCTCGAAGTCGCGGACCTCGACGCCGGTTGCCTTGCTGAACGCGGTGGCCCCGTCATGGACGCCCTCGTTGAAGCTCTTGTCGAATTTTCCGCCGAGGTCGAAGACGATGGCCGGCTTGATGTCGGCCGCGCGGGCGGGGGCGGTCAGGGCCGCCATGGCGGCGGCGGCGAGCAGCAGTCTTTTCATGGCGGAACCCCTGAGATGCTGGGTCGCAGGCTGCGCCGGGACCGCTCGGGCGGTCAATCGAGGCGATTTGCCGAGAATCGCGTTGGCGCTGGAAGCCGCGCGTCGATGGGCCCACGTCAAGGCCTATGCTGATCGGGGGCCCGGATGCCACGGACGAGAACGGTTCGCCTCTTTAAGAACGGCCGGAATCAGGCCGTCCGGATCCCGGTCGAATTCGAGCTGCCAGGCGACACGGCGCTGATGCACCGCGAGGGCAACCGGCTAGTGATCGAGCCGGTTCGGAAGACCGGGTTGCTCGCTTGGCTCGCGACTTTGGAGCCGATCGACGACGAGTTTCCGGATTTCGATGAGGGGCTTCCGCCGGCTCGCGACATTAACCTTTGAACGCCTACAGGACGATGTTGGACACCAACATCGTCTCGTACCTGATCCGCGATCCCGGTGGGCGGGTCGGCGATAGATTTGCACGACATGGGGACGACGGCGTGTGCGTCAGCATCGTCACGGCCGCCGAACTCCGTTTCGGCGCGATGAAGAGGCAATCCGTCCGGTTGACGCGACGGATCGAAGAGATGCTCTCTAGGATTGATATCCTGCCATTCGAGGTTCCGGCCGATGCCGTCTATAGCGAGTTACGGGCCAAGCTCGAGGCGGCGGGACGCGTTATTGGCCCTACCGATCTACCTATCGCGGCGCATGCGCTGTCGATGGGCGTGACACTGGTCACGCACAATCTGGCCGAGTTCAGGCGAGTTCCGAGGCTGACGGTCGAGAGTTGGCTCGAATAGGCCACGACCAAAGTCTCATTCCCGCGCCAACCGCTCCGCCAGCCACCGCCCCGCCAGGCCCGGTGGGGTGTCGATACGATGGATCAGCAGCATCGGGAACGCCGCTTCCTCGCGGCCGGCGATCGGCAGGCGCACCAGCCGCCCCGCCGCCAGATCGTCTCGGACCATCGTCTCCGGCATGTTGCCCCAGCCGAGGCCCGCCAGCAGCAGCGCGTGCTTCGCGCCCAGGTCGCCCAGTCGCCAGGTGTGCTGCGACAGCACGCCGAAATCCTTGCCCTTGGTCAGATTGGAGCGATCGGCCAGCACAAGTTGCGTGTGGCGGCGCACCGCCTCGACCGGGATCGGACCCTCGTGCCGCGCCAGCGGATGAGCCGGCGCGGCCACCGGCCACAACCGCGCCTCGCCGACCGGGCGGCGCTCCAGCGCGTCGAAGGTCAGGGCGATCCAGGCCCCGATGCCCAATACGCATTCCCGGTCGAGCACAAGTTGCACGGCAGCGCCCATCGCTTCGATATGCAGGCGTACGGCGACAGTGGGGAAGACGCGGGAGAATTCGTCCAGCGCCGCGACCAGCCGGCAGGTCGGGAACATCACGTCGACAGCGAGTCCGATCTCCGGCTCCAGCCCGCCGCGCAGTCCGGCCGCCCGGGCGCGCAGTTCTTCCACGGTGGCCGCGACCCGGCGGGCGTCGCCCAGCATCGCGCGCCCCGCGTCGGTCAGCGCCGGCCGCTGCTCGCTGCGGTCGAACAACGTCAGGCCGAGTTGCGTCTCCAGATTGGCGATTGTGTAGCTGACGACCGACTGCGCCCGGCGCAGCCGCCTTGCCGCAGCCGAGAAACTGCCCGCCTCGGCAACGGCTGCGAGCACCTGCAGCTGATCGAGCGTGGGCATGCCGACCCGAGACGTATCGACCATTTCGATGACTTTCCGGCGATCGATCTCGAATGTCCGGCAGGGCGCAAGACTGTCAATGGTTGACGACACGAGGGCGACCGATCGTCGCGCCGATCGCCCTCGCTCGTGATGTGCGGGCTAGTTCGTCGTCGCCAGGAAGGCGTCGAGGGCCGCGTTAAAACTGTCCGGCTCCGACCAGAACGACATATGGCGCTTGATCCTGAAGCTCCCGGCGTGCGGCATGTTCTCCTTGATCCAAGGCAGCGCGGCGGCCGCACTGTCTTCGGAGATTGCAAACAATACAGGCAGCTTTCCATCAAGCGCCTTCGCTTCCGGTCGGTAGTCCGAGAATGTGGAGTCCGTTTCCAGTGCAAGCATCGCAAAGCTGGGCGTCAACATGGATTGCCGGAGGAACCAATCGGCTTCTAGCGGCGTCACATCTCGGGCATTGATCGACTTGAAAAGGCTCTCGAAAAAGCCACGTCTGTCACTTAAGAGCATACCCCGCCACTCACGTTCCTCGACGATACCCTTTTCGCTGGCCTCGAGCATGGCCCAATCGCCCGGTTTCGCGCTGAAACCCTGAGGTGGGCTGTCGATGCACACGACCGCCGCCAGGTTGTCCGCGCCTTTCGCGCGGACATAGGCGTACAAATCCAGGCACCCGGACGACCATCCGATGAGTGTGACGTGCTTGAGGCCAAGCTTGTCGATCAGCCCGGCCAGATCCCGACCGTGTTGGTCATAGGTGTTGTTCTCCAGGGTGCGGGTTGAAAGGCCCTGGCTGCGCGGGTCGAACGCCACCACCCGATGGGTTTTGGCGAAATGATCGATCTGATGCTCAAAGACCACTTCGGAAGCCGTCCAGCCCGGTATGAGGACAATCGGGTTCCCTTTCCCGTTGTCCTCGTAATAGAGTTGGAGGTCATCGCTGATTTTTGCGTACTGCCCGGCAAAAGCGTGCTGGGAGCCGGGACAGCAGAGCCACAGACCCAAAATGGCGTTTAGGAACGACATCCTATACGAACGATTCATCTTTCCATCCCTTGTGGGCTTTTGTTTCGGGAAATAATGAGCGTTGACGATGAAATATCGCTCATAGCGGCTGCACATTCAACTCAAATATACGGTTCAGCCGTGCGCCCGTCTTGCTGAAAAATAGCAGAAATTTCTAAAATAACCGGCGTCACCCGGGTAGGATCAGGGCAACATCGAGGTCATTCGCTGGTCCCGCGACCACTGGCCCGGCAACGGGATCGGATGCACACTGCGGTACGCGCGACCGTCTTCGGATTTGGGATCGGCCGTTGCTGGCGGAAAATGTGGAGGACGCTGACGTGACCCGGATCGGATCGCACGCCCTGATGCTGCTCGGCCGGCTCATGATCGCCGCGATCTTCATCCTGTCGGGAATCGGCAAGCTGAGCGATCCGGCGGGCACGATCGGCTTCATCCGCTCGGCCGGGCTGCCGGTCGCGACCGTGGCTTACGCGGTGGCGGTGGCGGCCGAGCTGGGCGGCGGCCTGGCGATCGCCGCAGGGTTCTACACACGTCTGGTGGCGATCGGCATGGCGGTCTTCACGATGGCGACCGCGTTCGGGTTTCACTACCCGATGAGCGATACCGGGCAATTCGTGCAGTTCTGGAAGAACGTGGCCATCGCCGGCGGCTTCCTGATCCTGGCGGCCCAGGGCGCGGGGGCCTGGAGCCTGGATGCGATCCGGCTGCGGCGACGCGGCTTTTCAGCCTGACGGATTTCCGGTTACGTGCCGCGACCTTTTGGGGGGATCCCGTCCATGACCGCTCGCATGCTGACCCTTGCCCTGGCGGCCGTCCTCGCCGCCGGGGCGTCCGCGCAGGCCAAGACGCTCGTCTATTGCGCCGAGGGCTCGCCGGAAAACTTCAACCCGATGCTGAACACGACCGGCACCACGTTCGATGCGAACCGTCCCGTGTACAACCGGCTGGTGCAGTTCAAGCTCGGCACCACCGAGACCGAGCCGGGCCTCGCGGAGAAGTGGGACATCTCGCCGGATGGCAAGGTGTTCATGTTCCACCTTCGGCATAACGTGAAGTGGCACAGCAACGCCAACTTCAAGCCGACCCGGCCGTTCAACGCCGACGACGTGCTGTTCAGCTTCGAGCGGCAGTGGAAGGACAGCAACCCGTTCCACAAGGTCTCGGGCGGCAGCTACGATTACTTCGGCGACATGGGGATGACCGACCTGCTCGACACGATCGAGAAGGTCGATGACTACACCGTTAAGTTCACGCTGAAGACGCCGCAATCGCCGTTCGTGGCCAACCTCGCGATGGATTTCGCGACGATCCAGTCGAAGGAATACGCCGACGCGCTGGTCAAGCTCGGCAAGCCGGAGCTGATCGACCAACAGCCGATCGGCACCGGACCGTTCGAGTTCGTCAGCTATCAGCAGGATGCCACGATCCGCTACAAGGCCAACAAGGAGTATTGGGGGCCGAAGGCGAAGGTCGACAGCCTGGTGTTCTCGATCAACAAGGACGCGGCGGTGCGGCTTGCGAAGCTGCGGGCCGGCGAGTGCCAGATCGCGGCGTATCCGAACCCGGCGGACCTGAAGGCAATCGAGGCCGACAAGAAGCTGCAAATGCTGAGCCAGCCGGGGCTGAACATCGGCTATCTGGCGTTCAACGTGACCAAGAAGCCGTTCGACGATGCACGGGTGCGGACCGCGCTGCAGATGGCGATCGACCGCAAGGCGATCCTGGAGACCGTCTATCAGGGATCGGGCGAGCTGGCGCGCAACCTCATTCCGCCGACGCTGTGGAGCTGGAACAGGGAGGTGCCGGAGTTCAAGTATGACCCGGCGGCAGCGCGCAAGCTGCTGGAGGAAGCCGGGATCAAGGACGGGTTCGAGACCGATCTCTGGGCGATGCCGGTGCAGCGGCCGTACAACCCGAGCGGCAAGCGGATGGCCGAACTGGTCCAGGCCGATCTGGCCAAGCTGAACATCAAGGCGAAGATCGTCAGCTATGAGTGGGGCGAATTCCGCAAGCGCCAGCAGGCCGGCGAGGCGATGATCGGAATGTATGGCTGGACGGGCGACAACGGCGACCCCGACAACTTCTTCATCCCCATCGCCGGCTGCGACGCGGCACGTCCCGGCGGCGGCAACATTAGCAAGTGGTGCAACAAGGACTTCGACGAGCTGCTCAAGCGGGCGGCGACGATCAGCAACCAGGCCGAGCGCGCCGAGCTGTACAAGCAGGCGCAGGTCATCATGCACAAGGACGCGGCGTTCGCGCTGATCGCGCATTCGATCGTCTATCTGCCGATGGCCAAGAACGTCACCGGCTACAAGATGGACCCGCTGGGTAGCCATGAGTTCTACGCGGTGGATTTGAAGTAACTAGGTAGTATGGATTTCGTCATGCCTGGGCTTGAGCCGGGCATCTCCCGCCTCGAGATGCCCGGGTCAAGGCTGGGCATGACGATTATTGCTGGCCAGAGTTGGACTTCGCACCTTTGTTGACCTTCCTGCTCCGCCGCGTCGCGCTGATCATCCCGACGTTTCTGGGCGTGACCTTCCTCTCGTTCATGCTGATCCGACTGGTGCCGGGGGATCCGATCGAGGTGCGTTCCGGCCAGCGCGGCATCACGCCGGAGCGGCTGGCCGAAGTGCGGCACGAAATGGGCCTCGATCAGCCGCTGTGGAAGCAGTTCCTCGACTACGAGAAACAGGTGGCGACCGGCGATCTCGGCGACAGCCTGGTCACCCACGGCAGCGTCTGGCAGCAGTTCACCACCCTGTTTCCGGCCACCGTCGAACTTGGCGTGTGCGCGATCCTGTTCGCCATCGTCATCGGCCTGCCGCTTGGAATCGTCGCGGCGATCCGGCGGGGCACCGTGTTCGACTACGGCCTCATGAGCGTCTCCGTCGCCGGCGCCTCGATGCCGATCTTCTGGTGGGGGCTGATGATGATCCTGGTGTTCTCGGTGACCCTCGGCTGGACGCCGGTCTCCGGGCGGATCAGCGATCTGTACGACGTTCCCGTGTGGTCGGGCTTCATGCTGATCGACACGTGGTGGAGCGGCGACGAGGGCGCGTTCGGCTCGGCGGTCTCCCACCTCATCCTGCCGACCATCGTGCTGGGCACCATTCCGCTGGCCACCATCGCGCGCATGACGCGCTCGTCGATGCTGGAAGTGCTGGGCGAGGACTTTGTGCGAACCGCCCGCGCGAAGGGCCTGACGGGCTTCCGGGTCGTGGTCGTCCACGCGCTGCGAAACGCGCTGATCCCGGTCGTGACGGTGATCGGGTTGCAGGTCGGGACGTTGCTGGGCGGCGCGATCCTGACCGAGACGATCTTCTCCTGGCCGGGTGTCGGGCATTGGCTGGTCGAGAGCATCCAGCGCCGCGACTACCCGGTGCTGCAGGGCGGCACGCTTCTGGTCGCCACGCTGGTCATCCTGGTCAACCTCGGCGTGGACCTGACCTATGGCTGGCTGAACCCGAGGGTGCGCCGCTGATGTCGGCGACGATAGCGGCCCAGCCTTCTGGCGGACGGGTGTTTTGGCGGGCGTTTCGGGTCAGTCGCGGCGCCGTCGTCGGGCTGATCGTCATGCTCGTGCTCATTGCGGTGGCGATCCTGGCGCCTGTGGTTGCGCCCTATTCGCCGATCGATCAGCACCGCGACGCGCTCCTGGCGCCGCCGGCCTGGCAGGAGGGCGGGTCGCCCGCGTTCCTGCTGGGCACCGATGACGTGGGCCGCGATCTGCTGAGCCGCCTCATCCACGGCGCGCGGCTGTCGATGGTGATCGGCCTCGCGGTCGTTGCATTGTCGCTCAGCCTCGGCACCGTCCTGGGCCTGTCGGCGGCGTTCGCGGGTGGCGTGGTTGATGTCCTCATCATGCGGATCATGGACATCCTGCTCGTCTTCCCCAGTCTGCTGCTGGCGATCGTCATCGTGGCGATCGTCGGCCCCAGCCTGTTCAACGCGATGATCGCGGTCGCGCTGACCTATCTGCCGTCCTACACGCGGCTGGTCCGCGCGTCGGCGCAATCGGAACTCGCCCGCGACTACGTCACCGCGACGCGGGCGATGGGAGCCTCCACGGCGCGGCTGATGTTCGTGACCGTCCTGCCGAACTGCGCCGCGCCGCTGATCGTGCAGGCCACGCTCGGCTTCTCCTCGGCCATCCTCGATGCGGCCGCTCTCGGATTTCTCGGCCTTGGCGCGCAGCCGCCGACGCCGGAATGGGGCACGATGCTGGCCGGCGCGCTGGAGTTCTATCAGCGGGCGTGGTGGGTGCTGACCTTCCCGGGCCTGGCCATCCTGGTCACCGTGCTGGCGTTCAACCTGTTCGGCGACGGGCTGCGCGACGCGCTCGATCCGAAGCTGAAGCGCTGATGCCGCTTCTGGAAATCCGCAACCTGTCGGTCACCTTCCCGACCGCGAGGGGCGTCTTCCGCGCCGTGTCGGGCGTCGATCTGATCGTGGACGCGGGGGAGGTCGTCTCCGTGGTCGGCGAGAGCGGCAGCGGCAAGAGCGTGTCGATGCTGGCCGTCATGGGCCTGATCGGCTGGCCGGGAAAAGTGACCGCCGACGTGCTGCGCTTCGACGGCGTCGATCTGCTGACGATCTCCGCCCGCGCCCGCCGAAAACTGGTCGGCCGCGACGTGGCGATGATCTTTCAGGAGCCGATGACCTCGCTCAATCCGTGCTATCCGGTCGGTTGGCAGATCGGCGAGAGCCTTCGCGCCCACGATGCGGTGCCCCGCGCGAAGGTGCGGGACCGCGTGGTGGAACTGCTCGGGCAGGTGGGCATTCCGGCGCCGGCAAGCCGGCTCGGCGCGTTTCCGCACCAGCTTTCCGGTGGGATGAACCAGCGGGTGATGATCGCCATGGCGATCGCCTGCAATCCTCGGCTGCTGATCGCCGACGAGCCGACGACCGCGCTGGACGTCACGATCCAGAAGCAGATCCTCGATCTTCTGCTCGACCTGCAGCGCGCGAGGAACATGGCGCTGGTGCTCATCACGCACGACATGGGCGTGGTCGCCGAGACGGCCCGCCGCGTGCAAGTCATGTACGCGGGCGAGATGGTCGAGGAAGCCGCGACCAGCGATTTGTTCGCCCGTCCGCGCCACCCCTACACCGCCGCCCTGCTGGACGCCCTGCCGGAGCGGGCGCTGGGCCGCGACCGGCTGCCGACCATTCCCGGCACGGTGCCGGGGATCGGCGACCGGCCGGACGGGTGCCTGTTCAACCCGCGCTGCCGGTTTGCCACGCCGCGTTGCGTGACGGTCCACCCGGGGTTGCTGGCGGGCGCGAGATGCCACCACCGGCTCGACGACGCCGGCCATCCGACCGGTCAAGCCGCATGACGATCGTCATGGAGGGCGCGGACCTCGCCCGTTCCTACACGGTCGGTGGTGGCATCTTGAGCAAGCGCGGCGTCGTTCGGGCGGTGGACGGCGTCTCGTTCACGCTGCGCCAGGGCGAAACGCTGGCGATCGTCGGCGAAAGCGGGAGCGGCAAATCGACGCTCGCGCGGATGGCCGCGCTGATGGAACGGCCGGATCGCGGCGCGCTGTTGCTCGACGGCGTCGACGTCGCCCCGGCGAAGGGCGAGACCCTGCGGCAGCTCCGACTTGGCGTGCAGATGGTGTTTCAGAATCCGTACGGGTCGCTCAATCCACGCAAGACGGTCGGGTCGATCCTGACCGAGCCGCTGCTGATCAATGGCCGTGACGACCGCGAGGCGACGGCGCGCGACATGATGCGAAAAGTGGGCCTGCGCGACGATCATTTCGGCCGCTATCCGCACATGTTCTCGGGCGGCCAGCGGCAGCGTATCGCGATCGCCCGCGCCCTGATGCTGCGGCCGCGCGTCGTGGTGGCCGACGAGCCGGTCTCGGCGCTGGATGTCTCGATCCAGGCCCAGGTGCTGAACCTGCTGATGGACCTGCAGGACGAGTTCCGTCTCGCCTATCTGTTCATCAGCCATGATCTGTCCGTGGTCCGCCACATCGCCCGTGACGTCCTGGTGCTCTATCTCGGCCGCCCGGCGGAGTTCGCGCCCAAGGCGGCGCTTTTCGAGCGTCCCCGGCATCCGTACACACGTATGTTATTGGCGGCGACTCCGAGCACCGAAGGCCGGCATGTCATCCGCGAGCGGGTGCAGGGCGAGATGCCGTCGCCGCTCAATCCGCCCGTCGGCTGCGGCTTTTCCACGCGTTGTCCGTATGTCCGCGACCGTTGCCGCACGGAGCGGCCGGCATTTCGGCCGGTCGACAGGCATGTCGTCGCGTGCCATTTCGCGGAAGATATCGCGTAGGGTTCAGTCCGGTATCGATCTTGCGACATTTACAAGAAAGCATTAAGGTCCAACCCGCGCACCGCTCGGGAAGGAAAGGTCATGCGTCGAAACGCCGTCGTGCCGGGCTTGGCGGTCCTCGCCCTGGGCGTTGTGGGGGTGCGAACGCAGGCGGCGGCTCAGTCCGTCGTCGAACACGTATCGGTCTATGCGGCCTCCTTGCAGCCGAGGGCGGCGGAATCGGCGTCGCCTCGGTCGGCGATGCCGTTGGTCAGCCCGAAACTGCTCCCGCGCGAAAGTCTGCTGCGCGTCCAGAACGCGGCACCCATGGTCTCGCCCAAGGGCGCGACCAGCGGCAGCGCGAATGGCGAGAGCGGGGCGGGCGAGGTGGCGCCGAACCCCGGGGGGGCGACGCCGAATGCGTTCGGCACCGGCAGCGAATTGGCGATCGCCCCGTACACCACGGCGCGGGCTTCGGCGACACGGCTTGGCGCCACGCCTCTGGTGCCCTCCGCGGTGGGCGTGACCAGCTATCCGTGGCGGGCGACGGGAAAGCTGTCGTTCAAGATCGATGGCGAGGACTACGTCTGCACCGCCTCGATGATCAAGCCGGGCCTGTTGGTCACCGCGGCGCATTGCGTGTTCGAGTATGGCCGCGGCGCGAAAGGCTGGCACACGAATTTCGTCTTCGCGCCGGCGCAATATGCAAACGGCAAGCCGGCCGCTTATGGATACTGGCATTCACTGTCGGAGTTCGTGCCGACGCCATACGTCAATGGCACCGATACCTGCCTGACACGCGGCGTCGTCTGCAACAACGACATCGCCGTCCTTGCAATGACGCGCGACCGGGCCGGCCGGCTGCCGGGCACGGTGGTCGGCTGGTACGGCTATGGCTGGGGCGGCTATTCGTCGGTGCTGTCGTTCGGCGGCGCGATCCTGTCGTCCATCACCCAACTCGGCTATCCGGTCGCGTTCGATTCCGGTCTCATGCTGGAACGCAACGACGGGGTGGGCGCGTTGTGGCTCAGCGGCGCGCTGCGCAACACCTTGCTGGGGACCGCGTTCACCGGCGGCTCGAGCGGCGGGCCGTGGCTGGTCAATTTCGGCACCGTGCCGGACATCGACACGACGCGGGCCAGCCTTGGAACGTCGAGCACCGCCAATGTCGTCGTGGGGGTGACGAGCTGGGGCTATGCGACCGTGGGCGCCAACACGCAGGGCGCTTCGTTCTTCGGGCCGAACCATGAGTATCCGAACAGTTCGTACAAGGACCGTAAGGGTATCGATCGGGGTGCGGGCAATATCGGCTATCTGGTGATGACCGCCTGCAATCTTCGGCCGGAGCGGTGTTGAGGCGGACTTTCGTTCGACGCGGCCACGCCCTCGCCCTGCTCGAAAGAAGGACCAAGCCGATTCCTCTTTCCCCTTGTGGGGAGGGCCGGGGTGGGGAACGAATTGGCGATGTCCCACGATGACCTTTGCAGCCTTCCCGCCGCCCGCCTCGCCAGACTGATCGCCCGCCACGAGGTCTCGCCGGTCGAGGTGGTCCGCGCCAGCCTCGCGCGGATCGCCGTCGTCCAGCCGAAGCTCAACCCCTTCTGCTTCGTGTACGAGGACGCGGCCTTGCGCGCCGCGGCCGAGGCGGAGCGTGCCGTCATGCGAGGTGACGCGCTGGGTCCGTTGCACGGCGTGCCCATCGCCATCAAGGATTTCACGCCCACCGCCGGGCTGACCACGACCCGGGGCTCGGCGGCATTTCGAGATTTCGTGCCGGACGCCGACGCGCTGATCGTGCGCAGGCTCCGGGGCGCGGGCGCCATCATGGTGGGCAAGACCACGACGCCAGAATTCGCGTTCTCCAGCTTCACCCGCAGCCCGACGTGGGGCGACACGCTGAACCCCTGGGATCCCACGCGGACGTCGGGCGGCTCGTCCGGCGGCTCGGCGGTCGCGGTCGCGACCGGTTGCGTGGCGCTGGCCGAGGGCACCGACATGGGCGGCTCGGTGCGCATCCCGGCCGCGCTTTGCGGGATCGTCGGCCTGAAGCCGAGCCTCGGGAGGATCCCGATGGACATCCTGCCGACCTGCTTTGACCTCATTTCCCATTTCGGTCCGCTTGCCCGCACCGTCGAGGATGCGGCGCTGTTCCTGTCGGTGACGGAAGGGCCGGACGAGTCCGACATCCTCAGCCAGATCGCGCCCGCGCCGGTCGGCGATCTGTCCCGTGGCGTCGCCGGGCTGCGCATCGCGCTCAGTTCCGACCTCGGCTACATCGACGTGGCTCCCGACGTGGCCGCCAATCTCCTTGCGGTGGCCGAGACATTGCGCGAGGCGGGGGCGATCGTCGACGAGGTCGATCTTGGCTGGACCGTAGATGTGTTCCACGTCCACTCGGCACTTTGGCAGGTCTATCTCGCCGCGGCCTTCGGGCATCTGCTCGACGAGCACCGCGACCGCATGGATCCCGACGTGGTCGCGATCATCGAGGCGGGCAGGCGGCTCGACGCGGTTTCGTATCGCAAACTGGATGGGGCCCGCACGGATCACTGGCGCGCGCTGGCGAGGATCCTGCAGCGGTACGATGCGATGATCTGTCCCACCATGGCGCGCACGGCGCCGCTGGCCAGCGCCCACGATGCCGATTTCGAAATCATCACCGGGGGCCGGCTCGCGGGCCTGGACATGACCGGCGCGTTCAACAACGTCGCGCAATGTCCGGCGCTCTCGGTGCCGTCCGGGCGCGGCACGGACGGCCTGCCGACGGCCGTGCAGATCATCGGGCGACGGTATGACGACGGCATGGCGCTGCGGGTCGGCGCAGCGATCGAGCGCCTGCGTCCCTGGGCAAGCCCGCCGATCCCGAAATGAGAGCGTTCGGGCCGGTCGCCGAGGCCGTCTCGTCTGGCCGCATCCCCGGCGCGATCCTCGGCACGCTTCATCGCGGCGAGCGCTCCGTTCGATGGGCGGGGCTGGGGCAGCGCGAGCCTGAGCCGATCCCGCTGACGCGGGAGACGTGGTTCGATCTCGCGTCGTTGACGAAAATCATCTTCACGACGACCACGATCCTGGGTCTCGTCGCGGACGGCCGCATCTCGCTCGACGACACGTTGACCCGCGCCATTCCCGACCTCCGTCAGTACGACGCGAACGCCGCGGAACGACGGCTGACGTTCCGCCAGTGCCTGACGCACGCCACGCATCTCCCGGCGGTCGAGCCGCTGTATACCTACGGCCAAGATCCCGCGACCTTGCGGGCTTTCGTCTTGCAGCGGGAATGGCGGGCCGGGCCGCCGGTCTATTCCGATATCGGCTTCATCCTGCTCGGCATCGCGATCGAGCGGCTGACCGGGCGGACGCTCGCCGAGCAGGCGCCGGGCGGGTTCAGCTTCGCGCCCGATCCCGCTATGTGCGCCGCGACGGAACGGTGCTCGTGGCGGGGCCGTGTGCTGCGCGGCGAGGCGCATGACGAGAATGCCGCCGCGTTGGGGGGTGCGGCAGGGCATGCCGGTCTGTTCGGCACGGCCGACGCGGTGCTCGATTTCGCCGCCGCGCTGCTGGCCGACTGTCCCGCCGAACTCCGCACGCCCGCGAGCCGGACGCGCAGCCTCGGCTGGGAGATCCGGCACGAGGGATGGGCGGGTGGCGACGCCTGCTCGCCGGCGACGATCGGCCATACCGGCTTTACTGGCACCGGGCTGTGGATCGATCTGTCCGCGGGAGTCGCCTGGACCTTGCTGACCAACCGGGTGCATCCGAGCCGCCACACCGACACCGGCATCCAGGCGCTCCGCCGCGCGGTCGGCGATCTTGTCGTGAGGCATGTTGTCGAGGGGGACTGACGGACCGCTTCGGTCGCGCCGCGCGACGGGCTAGAACGCCACAATGATACTCTGGGTCGAAATTTCCGTCGTCATCCTGCTCATCCTGCTCAACGCGGTGTTCGCGGTCAGCGAGATGTCGCTCGTCTCGGCCAATCGCACGCGGCTCTCGGCGCTGGAGCAGCAGGGAGTTCCCGGCGCGGCCCGAGCGCGGTTGCTGGCCGAGGACCCGCAGCGTTTCCTGCCCACCGTCCAGGTCGGCATCACGCTGATCAGCATCCTGTCCGGCGTGTTCGGTGGCGCCCACGTGGCCGAGCAACTGGCGCCCGTGCTGGAGCGGGCGGGGTTGGCGAGCAGCATGGTGGGCGGCGTGTCGCTGGCCATCGTGGTCGTCGTCATCACCTATCTGACGCTGGTCGTGGGCGAACTGGTCCCCAAGCAACTCGCGCTGCGCGAGCCGGAGCGGATCGCCGCCCGCGTGGCGCCCGCGCTGTCGGTGCTGGCCCGCGCGGTCGGCCCGTTCGTCTGGGTGCTCGGCCGGTCGTCCGGCGTGGTCGTACGGCTGTTCGGCGCGCATTCGGGCAACTCGCAGAGCGTCACCGAAGAGGATCTGAAGGCGCTGCTCGCCGAGGGCGAGGAGACGGGCGTCATCGAGACCGAGGAGCGCGGCATGATCGAGCGGGTGCTGCGCCTGGCCGACAAGCCGGTGCGCGCCATCATGACGCCGCGCACCGATCTGGACTGGATCGACCGCACCGATCCCCCCGGCGAGATCATCAAGACGGTCATCGAGGCCCCGCATTCGCGGCTGATCGTCTGCGACGGGGCGATCGACAATCCGGTGGGCGTGGTCTGGACCAAGGATCTGCTCGACATGGTGCTGCGCGGCGAGCCGCTGTCCGTCGCCGCCGTTCTCCGTCAGCCGGCGGTGATGCCCGACACGGTCACGGCACTCGACGCGTTGGAGCGGCTGCGCTCGGACCCTCTCGCGCTGGCTTTGGTGATGGACGAATACGGCAGTTTCGAAGGGCTGGTGACCGCCGTCGACGTGCTGCATGCCATCACCGGCGAGCCGGAAGAGGAGGGTGACGGGACCGTGCCGCTGGAAGGCGTTTTCGTGCTGGACGGGATGATGCCGGTCGACGAGGTGAAGGCGCGCCTGCGCCTGCCGGATCTGCCGGCGGCCGGGAGCTACCACACGCTCGCCGGTCTGGTGCTCGCCTTGCTGCGGCGGGTGCCGCGGATCGGCGACCGGATCGTGTTCGGCGGCTGGCTGTTCGAGGTCACCGCCATGGACGGCCGCCGGGTCGACCGCGTGCGGGCAAGCCGGGAGGCGCTCGCGGACGGGTGAGCGGCGCGCGCCGGATTGGCGGCGCTTCGTGTCCATGTCATCCCTCGGACCGTATTGGAGCGAGGGCCGATGGCCGCAAGATATGACGCCGGAGCGCTGCGCGGATTGGCCGGCGCGCTGCTGGCCCACGCCGGGCTCGACGAACCAAAGGCCGCCGACGTGGCCGACGTGCTTGTCGAGGGCGACCTGCTCGGCCAGACGACGCACGGCCTGAACCTGCTAGGTCCCTACCTGGACGCGCTGGCGTCGGGGAGCATGGCGGCGGCGGGCGAGCCGGAGGTCGTCGCGACGCACGGGGTGGTGGCAACCTGGGACGGCGCGTGGCTGCCAGGTCCCTATCTGGTCCGGCGCGCCTGGGCCGTGGCCGCTTCCCGCGCGTCCGAGGCCGGGCTCGGCGCGGTGGCGATCCGGCGCAGCAGCCATCTCGCGTGCCTCGGGGCCTATCTGCGGCCAGCGGCGGAGGCGGGGTTTTTGGCGATCATCGCAAGCTCGGACCCGGCCGGCGGCAGCGTCGCGCCGTGGGGCGGCACCAAGCCGCTCTACACACCGAACCCGCTGGCCGCCGGCTGGCCCTCATCCGGCGGGCCGGTGATGATCGACGTGTCGATGTCCATCACCACCAACGGCATGACCTCACGCCGTCGCGCCGAGGGCCGGTCGTTCGATCACGAGGTGCTGCTGGACGCACAGGGCCGACCGACCGCCGATCCCGCAGCGATCGGCGGCGAGCCGCCCGGATCGCTGCTGCCGCTCGGCGCGCCGGCGGCGGGGCACAAGGGCTACGCCCTCGGGCTGCTGGTCGAGGCGCTGACTTCGGCGCTGGCGGGACACGGCCGGGCTGACGCCCCGACCAACTGGGGGGCGTCCGCGCTGATCCTGGCGATCGACCCGCGCCGGTTCGGTGGCGCGGAGGCGTTCATGCGGGAATCGGCATGGATGGCCGACGCGGTGCACGCCAATCCGCCGGGTCCCGGCGGCGAGAGCCCCCGCTTGCCCGGCGAGCGGGCGTTGCGCCGGCGGGCCGAACAGCTTGCCGGCGGCGTGGACCTGTATCCGACGATCCCTCCGATGCTGGCGAAGCGAGCGGCCGCGGCGGGGCTGCCCATGCCCTTGCCGTTGTGACACCGGACGAGACGGCGGGCGACGTGAAGCGGGCGTCTCCGACGCTGCGCGCGGCCGGTCCGGACGACCTCGCCGACGTGCGGCGCATCGTGCGCGACGCCTACACGCCCTTCATCGCGCGGCTGGGGAAACCTCCGGGTCCGATGCTCGACGACTACGCGGCGCTGGTCGCCCGGGACGCCGTCACCTTGGCCGAACGCGACGGCATTGCGGCCGGCGTGCTCGTGCTGCTCGACCAGCCGGACCATTTGCTGCTCGACAACGTGGCGGTCGGCCCGGCGCATCAGGGCCAAGGCGTCGGCCGCGCCTTGCTCGCGCACGCGGAAGACGAAGCGCGCAGGCGGGGTTTTCGCGAGATCCGGCTGTACACGAACGTTCTGATGACCGAGAACGTCGCGACCTATCTCCGCGCCGGCTATGTCGAGACGGGGCGCGGCGAGCAGGGCGGCTATGCGCGGGCGTTCTTCAGCAAGCGCCTGCCGTGACGGAGCGAGCGTCCACCGATTGCGATGTCGTGGTGGTCGGCGCCGGCGTCGCCGGCCTCGCCGCCGCGAGGCGGTTGCGCGCGGCCGGGCTGTCTTGCGAACTGCTTGAGGCGGCGGGTCGGATCGGCGGCCGCGCCCACACCGTAGCAGTCGGCGGCGATCCGTTCGACACCGGAGCGTCCTGGCTGCACGCGGCCGAGCGTAACCCGCTCGTGCCGATCGCCCGGGCGGCGGGTGACCGGCTGCTCGACAGCGATTCGGAGATCGGCTGGATGCCGAGGGTCGAGGGTCGCCAGGCGACGCCGGCCGAACGCGCCGACCGCGAACGGACCGAATCCCGCCTCGCCGAGATCGCGGATCGTCCCGTCGGCGCCGACCTGAGCCTCGCCGCGGCGCTGGACCCCCTGGCGGACCGGCCCTGGCTGGCCTCGCTCGAAATGTTCGAGGCGAATCTGATCGCCGCCGCCGATGCCCGCGATCTCAGTTTTCGCGACTGGCGCGCCAACGAACTGGCCGGCGGCAACCTGCAGGTCGAGGGCGGGCTGGGCGCGTTCGTCGCGCGCCGGCTGGCGACCCCGGCGCGGCTGGACACGCCGGTCTCCCGGATCGTCTGGAAAGAGGGCGCGACGATCGAAACACCCCGCGGATCGCTACGCGCCCGGGCTGTCGTCGTCACCGTCTCGACAGGCGTGTTGCGCGCCGCGACGATCCGTTTCGATCCACCTCTGCCGGACAGCCACGCCGCGGCGCTCGACGGGCTGCCGATGGGGCTGCTCGACAAGGTGGCGCTGCTGCCGACAGGCGACGAACGGCTCGGATTGCCGACCTGTCGCGGTGTGTCGAACCGGCTGGAGCGGCGGCACGCGCCCGCCATGTCGTTCCTCGCGTTCCCGTTCGGAGCCTCCTATTTGATGGGCTTCGTCGGTGGCTCGACCGCATGGGATTTGGCGCGGCAAGGCGCGGTGGCGCAGCGGGATTTCGCGGTCGCGCAGCTCTCGGCCGCGCTGGGACGCGAGCTCTCGGGCGAGGTGCGAGCGGTGCTCGCGACGGCCTGGGGCACCGATCCGCACGTCCTCGGCGCCTACGCCTACGCGAGGGTCGGGCACGCCGAAGCGCGGACTGTCCTCGCGCGACCACTGGCGGACGGGCGGCTGATCTTCGCCGGCGAGGCGGTGGCGCCCGACGGGCTAGCGGGCACGGT
This sequence comes from Acetobacteraceae bacterium, assembly GCA_965246915.1. GTDB lineage: Bacteria > Pseudomonadota > Alphaproteobacteria > Acetobacterales > Acetobacteraceae > CAVRQM01. The sequence continues at coordinate 70,821 of CBDFGB010000028.1, read as the reverse complement.
GGGCGGTGCGTGGCGCAGCGGCATCGCCGCGGCCGATACGGTCGTCCGCGCGCTCGCCGCGTGACCGCCGCCCGGCAGGTCTTCGCCGCACCCGGCTTCGTCCGGCTGTGGCTCGCTGGCGGCATTTCGAGCGCGATGCTGTGGCTGGAGGTCCTCGCCGCCGCGCTGTTCACACTGACGGTGACCGGCTCCCCGCTCGCGGTCGCCGTGGTGTCGGCCGCGCGCGCCGCGCCCTTGCTGTTCGTCGGCGCGTTCGTGGGCGTGCTCGCGGACGCGCTCGACCGGCGCATCATCGTGGTCGGCGGGCTGTTGCTAACGGCCGCCGGGTCCGCCGCGATCGCGGTCCTCGCGTGCCTCGGCATGCTGGCGCCATGGCATCTGGGCCTGGCCGCGCTGGTCGGTGGCCTCGTCTATGCGACGGAGTTGCCGGCGCGGCGGCGGCTGGTCGCCGAGGTCGCCGGGCCGGCGCTGGTCGGGCGGGCGGTCGCGATCGACAGTCTGACCAGCTTCTCCACCCGGGTCGCGGGGCCGCTGCTGGGCGGCGTCGCGGTGGGTGCGATCGGCATCGGCGGCGCGTATGGCGTCTCGGCGGCCTGCAGCATCCTCGCCGCAGGGATTGCCTTTGGGGTATCGCACAAGCAAGAGCGGCGCGGGTTGTCGTGGTCCCAAGCGTGGCGGGACTTGCGCGACGGGCTCTCGTTCGCCCGACGCAGCCGGACCGTCGCGACGCTGCTCGGCATCACCACGGCGATGAACCTGTTCGGCTACTCCTACACCGCGCTGGTCGCCCCGATCGGTCGCGGCGCGGGGCTCAGCGACGTCGCGATCGGCGTGCTCGCGGCGGCCGAGCCGGCTGGCGCGCTGTGCGGTGGCGTGTTGATGGTCCGGCTGACGACACCGGCGAGCCCGCTGACCTGGCTCGGCGCCGGTGCGGGAGCACTGTTCTGCGCGCTGATGGCCGGGCTCCTGGCGCCGCCGCTCTGGCCGTTGTGCGCGGCACTGGCGCTGGGCGGGCTGGGGGTGGCCGTGTATACCAACATGCAGACGACGATCGTGATGCAGTCGGTCCCCACGGCGATCCGCAGCCGCGTTTTTGGCCTGGTCAGCATGTGCGTCGGCTGCTGGCCCGTCGGACAGTTGCTGGCGGGAGCAGCAGCGGAGATGCTGACGGCGCAGCAGGCGATGGGGGGGCTCGGTGTGGCCGGCCTAGGGTTACTCGCCCTCGTGGTCGTTGCCACCCGAAGCTGATCCCGATGTCCTTTTTCTCTATCGGCCGGTGGTCTATATATCGATGACCTACGGAGATTAGCATGGCGGAATCAAGGACAGTGACGTTGTCGCCGGGCGCGAACGCGGCCGTCGAGACAATCGCATCTAATCTCAATCTGGCGTTCGAGGATGCCCTAAGCCTCGCTATCGGGACGCAAGCCGAGATCGCCAAGCAGATCAAAGCGGGGAATCGTGTTTCAGTCTCGCCCGACGGTAAGAGCCTTCGTGTAACCATTCCGGGCTAAACCAAAAGCGATTTCCCTTTCTCATGACGGGCGAGATACTCAGCACCCAGCCGGCTGTCGTGCTGGAACGCGAGATTCCAGCACCTTCATCTACAGCCGTATATTCGCATGAGGCTCATCAAGACAAAGTCCGTGAGCGAATAGCAATGCTTCTTCTCTGGCTGCTGATTGGAGAAATGATCGGTATCACGATGATATTTATGTTCGCTGAGATGGGCGAGCGGGTTGGCCAGACATTCCATTGGACCGATCTCAAGGACCTTATCGGGCTTGTTCTGACGCCAACCATCACACTCGTTGGCACGGCGCTCGGATTTTATTTCGGCGCCAAGGCAGAAGCCGCCAAGCGCGGAACGTGACTCCCGCTCCGGCCCTGCTCGCGGTGGCCTTGCAACGTATGGGGCTGGCCGCGCCTGCCGAGACGATCCTCGGGCAACCCCTGACCGGCGGCGTGTCCTCCGACATCTGGCGGGTCGACCTGCCCGCCGGCCCGATCTGCGTCAAGCGCGCGCTCCCAAAGCTGCGCGTGGCGGCCGACTGGGAGGCGCCGGTCGAGCGCAGCGCGTACGAGGCGCGCTGGATGCGCCAGGCGGCCGCCGCGGTTTCCGCAGCCGCGCCCGCGCTGCTCGGCGAGGCGGATGGATGCATCGCGATGGCCTACCTGTCGCCGGACGACCACGCCCTCTGGAAGAGCGAGCTGTCCAGGGGACGCGCCGATCCGGGCTTCGGCGCCAGCGTGGGCGGGATTTTGGCAAAAATCCATTCGGTCACGGCGGCGACCCCCAGCCTCGCGGCGCAATTCGACTCCGCGGCGATCTTTCATGCCATCCGCCTCGAACCCTATCTGCTGGCCACCGCCGCCGCTCACCCCGATCGTGCCGACGTCCTTCGCAGCCTCGTCGCGACGTATCTCGCGAACACCCGGGCGATGATCCATGGCGACGTCAGCCCGAAGAACATCCTGGTCGGCCCGAACGGCCCGGTGTTCCTAGACGCCGAGTGCGCGACGTGGGGCGACCCGGCGTTCGATCTCGCATTCTGCCTCAATCACTTGTTGCTGAAATGTCTTTGGGTGCCGCGGGCAGCCCCGGCGTTCCTTAGCTGCTTCGATGCGCTCGCCGCCGCCTACGCCGCCGGAATCGACTGGGAACCGGCGGCGGTGGTCGAGGCGCGGGCGGCGCGGCTGCTCCCAGGCTTGCTGCTGGCCCGGGTCGATGGCAAGTCGCCGGTGGAATATATCACCACCGACGCGGACCGCGCCGTCGTGCGGCGAGTCGGCCGGGCGCTGCTGGCGGTCCCGGTCGACACGCTGGCCGGCGTTCGCGCCGCCTGGGAACGGGGCCTGCGGTCATGAGCCAGCACGAGATCGTCTTCGTCCACGGCCGCCGGGTCTGGGACAGCCGCGGCCGCCCCACGCTGGAGGCCGAAGTGGTGCTGTCGGGCGGCGCGGTCGGCCGCGCCATGGCGCCCTCGGGCGCGTCGACCGGATCCGGCGAGGCGCTGGATCTGCGCGACGGCGGCGAGACTTTCGGCGGCCTTGACGTGGGCCGGGCGTTGGCCAGCATCAACGGCGAGATCGCGGCCAGCCTGATGGGCACCGACGGAGCCGATCAGGCGGCCCTCGACGCGCGGCTGATCGAATTGGACGGGACCGAGACCAAGAGCCGGCTTGGGGCAAACGCGACCATCGCGGTGTCCATGGCGGCCGCCCACGCGGCGGCGGGCGAGGCAGGGGTGCCGCTGTATCGCCATTTGGGCGGCGAGGACGCCTCGCTGCTCCCGCTGCCGCAGATCCAGATCTTCGGTGGCGGCGCGCATGCCGGCCGTCGGCTGGACGTGCAGGATTTCCTGGTCGTCTGCCCGGGCGCCAAGACCTTTGCCGACGCGCTCGACATCACCGCGGAAGTCTACCGCGCCGCCGGCGACATTTTGGCCGAGACCGGGCGGCGCGTCGGCGTGGCGGACGAGGGCGGCTGGTTTCCGGCCTTCGACAGCCACAGCCAGGCGCTCGACACGCTGGTCGCCGCGTTCGACCGGGCCGGCTTCGACGCCGGAACCGAGGTGGCGATCGCGCTCGACATCGCCGCGTCGGAGTTCGGCAAGGACGGAACATACCGGTTCGAGGGGCGCGAGCTGGACAGCCCGGCCATGGTCGCGTTGCTGGCGGGGTGGGTCGAGACCTACCCGATCGTGTCGATCGAGGACCCGCTCGCCGAGGACGACCCCGAGGGGTTCGCCGCCTTCATGCGCGCGGTCGGCGGCCGGGTGCAGGTGGTCGGCGACGATTTCCTGGTCACCGATCCCGCGCGGATCTCCACCCATGCGAGCGCGGTCAACGCAGTCCTGTTGAAGCCCAATCAACGCGGCACCCTGACCGAGACGCTGGCCGCCTGGAACGCGGCGAAGGCGGCGGGCCTTGCCGGGATCATCTCCGCCCGTTCCGGCGAGACCGAGGACACGACGATCGTGCATCTGGCGGTCGGCTGGGGCGTGGGGCAGCTCAAGGTCGGCAGCATCGCCCGCGGCGAGCGCACCGCGAAATGGAACGAGGCGCTGCGCATCGAGGAAGCGATGGGCCCGCGCGCCCGTTTCGCCGGCGGCGGGATCCTGGCAGGCTCGGCGGTCTGAACGAGAAACGTCGGGAGACGCCCATGGCCGCCTGCGCCCTTATCGTCGAGCTCGAACTGAAGCCCGGCGCTAAGTCCGAGCTCCTGCCGATCCTGATGGAACATGCCGCGAAGACTCGCGCCGAGGAGCCGGGCTGCCGGCAGTTCGACGTGCTGGCGCCCGACGACGACGACAGCCGCATTCTGGTGGTCGAGGTCTACGACGATCGTGAAGCCTACGATGCGCATCGCGAGGGACCGCGGATGCCGGCCGTCGGAGCGGCGATGCAGCCCTTCATCGCGGCCCGCAAGCGTACGGTTTGCGCGATCATGTAGGTGTCGGCCACCGATCCCGATGCCCGGGTGATTTTGGGCAACGCGTGCATGACGGAGGGGCGGGTCGAGGAGGCGATTGCCCATTATCTCGCCGCTCTTGCGGCGCGGCCGGCGCATGGGCCGACCCACTATAATCTCGGCAACGCTCACCTCCGGCTCGGCCGGCTCGCGGAGGCGGAAATCTGCTACCGCGAGTCGCTGCGGCTAGAGCCGGCCTATGTCGGAACCTGGAATAACCTCGGCAACGCGTTGCGTGGGCAGGGGCGGCTGGCCGAGGCGGCCGAGTGCTATCGCCAGACCGTCGAACGTCAGCCGGATTCCTGTGGCGCGCGGACCAATCTGGGGGCGACGCTGATCGCCCTTCGGCGACCGGCCGAGGCGCTGTCGCATCTGCACGAGGCGATCCGGCTTGACCCTGCCTATGCCGAGGCGGCGAACAATCTGGGCGGCGCGCTGCTGGCGCTGGACCGGCTCGAGGAAGCGCTCGCCTGGTTCGAGCGGGCGCGGCTGCTGGATCCGGATCTCGTCCAGGCCGAATTCGGCACGGCGATGGTCCTGCTCGCGACCGGCCGCTTCGCCGAAGGCTGGGCGAGGTACGAGGCGCGCTGGCGCGATGCGGAGTTCATTGCCGACGAGCCCGCGCGCGCGGCGCCGGTCTGGGACGGCGTGGCCGACCCAGTCGGCCGGACCATTCTGCTGCACGCGGAACAAGGTCTGGGCGACACCATCCAGTTCGTCCGCTACGCGCCGATGATGCGCGCGCGGGGCGCTCGCGTCGTTTTGGAAGTGCAGCCGCCGCTGGTCGAGCTATGTCGGCCGCTCGCCGATCTGGTCGTGCCGTCCGGTGCGGAATCGCCGGCCCACGACTGGCGCTGTCCGCTGATGAGCCTGCCGCGCGCCTTCGGCACGACGCTCGCGACCGTGCCGGCCGACATCCCGTATCTGCGGGCCGCCCCCCGCACCGACTTGCGCGGCCCTGGCTGCAATGTCGGCGTCGTGCTGTCCGGTGCCGCCGATCATCCCGAGGATGATCTGCGTTCCGTGGCGGCGAACACCTGGTGGCCGGTGCTGCGTCTGCCGGCGACGTTTCACATGGTGCAGCCGGAACTGCGCCCGCACGACGCGGCCGTGCTGTCGGCGATGCCGGAAGGACCACGGCGGCACCAACTGCCGGATTTCAACGCGACGGCGGGGCTGGTGGCGGCACTCGACGTGGTCGTCACGGTCGACACGGCGGTCGCCCACCTGGCCGGCGCGATGGGCCGGCCGGTGTTCCTGCTGGTGCAACTCAGCGCCGATTTCCGCTGGCTGCGCGGGCGTGACGACAGCCCCTGGTATCCGACGCTCAGATTGTTCCGACGCGGTGCGGACGAGGACTGGTCCGCCGTGCTGCGCCGGGTGGCGGTCGCCCTGGTCTCCTACGTCCAGCCGCCGTCGACGACGAATGTCTGATTGGTGCACGTCCGGCTGTCGTCGGCGGCCAGGAACAGCACCATCCGCGCCACGTCGGGCGGATAGAGCCGGCCCGGCAGGCACTGCACCCGCTCCAGCATCGCGTCCGTCTCCTCGGTCACCCATAGCGCCAGTTGGCGTTCGGTCATGATCCATCCCGGCAGGACGCAGTTCACCCGGATGCGATGCGCGCCGAGATCGCGAGCGAAACTGCGGGTCAGCGCCTCGATCCCCGCCTTGCTCGCGACATAGGCCGGCATACCCCCGAGTCCGAGTCGCCAGGAGATGCTGCCGAGATTGACGATCGCGCCACCGCCGGCCGCGATCATCGCCGGCGCCACGGCCTGCGTGACAAAGAACTGGTGGCGGAGGTTCACCGCCATGCGGCCGTCCCAATACTCCTCGGTCACGTCCCTCCAGTCGTGGCGCTCGTCATGCGCGCCGTTGTTGACCAGCACCGTGGGTGGCCCGATCGCGTCGGCGCACGCGGCGATGGCCGCGCGCACCGCGGCGATGTCGGTCAGGTCGGCGTGGACGAAATACGGCCGCGTGTGACTTTGCCCGATGCGTTCGACGAGGGCATGGGCCGCCGCGTCCGCGATGTCGAGAAAAGCAACGCGGGCACCTTGGGCGGCGAAATGTTGGACGATGCTGGCGCCGATGCCGGCCGCCCCGCCGGTGACCAGCACCGCGCGGTCGCGCAGACTCGGGTAGATCGCGTCTTCTGCCGTCAACTTCGCCTCCGTATGGTGCCGCCCGCAAACCCGGAGACTACCGATGAGCCTGATGCGCGACGAGGCCCGCGAGAGTGGCGCGGCGGTAGCCCGGTGCCTCGGCGCGCGCGCGGCTTTCGCCGGTGTCGTGGCGCGGCTGCGGGCGCTCGATCCGGCGGTGGTCGTGGTCAGCGCGCGCGGCAGTTCGGGCCATGCCGGGACCTTCTTGCGTTATCTGCTGGCGCGCGATCTGGGGGTGATCGCCGCGGCCGCGATGCCGTCGGTGGCCAGCGTCTACGGTCGCACTCAGCGCTTCGCAGGCACGCTGTTCGTGGCGATTTCGCAGTCCGGCCGCAGCCCCGATCTGGTGCTGCAGGCCGAGGCGGCGCGGTCGGGCGGCGCGCTCACCCTGGCGATCGTCAACGACACATCGTCGCCGCTCGCCATGGCGTGCGAGCTGGTGCTCGATCTTGCGGCCGGCCCGGAACGCAGCGTGGCGGCGACCAAGACGATGATCGCCTCCATGGCGGCCGGGCTCGCGCTGACCGCCTTGTGGACCGGCGACGTGTCGATGGCGCGGGCGGCGGACGCGCTGCCGGACCGCTTGGACGCAGCGGCCCAGCTCGACTGGTCAGCACTGCGGGAGGTGCTGGGGCGGGTCGACCGGCTGTTCACCGTGGCGCGGGGGCCAGGGCTGGCGGTGGCGAGCGAGGCGGCTCTGAAACTGGCCGAGGTGGCGGGTGTGACCGGCATCGCCCACAGTTCGGCCGAGTTGTCGCACGGGCCGCGCGCGCTGGCCGGGCCGGAGTTTCCAGTCCTGGCGTTCGTGCAGGCCGACGCCGCCAGGGCCGGGTCGGCCGCCTTGCTGGCCGATCTGGCCGGCGGCGGCGTGCCGGTGCTCGCGGCGGGTCTGTCCGGTCCGGGTCTGATTCCGCTGCCGGTCGTGCCGCCCATGCAGGCGGACGCCGATCTGCTGCCGATGCTGGTGAGTTTCTATCTCGCCGTCGAGGCGGCCGCGCGCGACGCGGGCCGCGACCCCGACCGCCCACCGGGATTGCGTAAGGTCACCGAAACGGTGTGAGGAGGTGGGTTCGAGGCGATGACGAGGTTGCAGGCGACCCGCACTCGAGCTCTTGCCACGAGGCGGCCGTGCCCTGTCCTCGGGCAGGCGTTTGGCCCGACCCGTGGGCCGGCATTCGACCCGGCTGATCACATGATGCCGAATTTCGCGAAAGCGTCCGCCGTGGTCATGCCCGATCGCAGCGCGAGAAGCACCTCGCCCTCACCGCGCACCTTCTCGAACGCGCCGGCGAAGGCGTCCGGCGCGGCGCGTGACGGAATGACCAGGACGCCGTCGCGATCCCCGTAGATGATGTCGCCCGGCGCCACGACGACCCCGTCGATTTCGACCGTCACCCGAAAATCGACGACCTTGCCGCGCGGCGCCTGATCCTGCGCGTAGCCGCCGAACGAGGCGACCGGGAAGCCGACCTGGAGGATCTCGTGGGTGTCGCGATGATATCCGTGCAGCACCGCGCCCGCCGCGCCGCAGGCGATGGCGCGGGTCGACATCAGCCCGCCCCAGAGCGCGTAGCGCGGCGACGCGCCGGCGCAGACATACACCTCGTGTGGTTTCAGATCGTCCAGTGCGGTGAACATCAGGCCGAACGACTCGCCGGGCGCGCCGTCGGCGAGATCGGCCTCCAGCACCGGCATGGCGCGGCCGAGCACGACCATCGCCGGGTCGATCGGCCTGACCTGCGGCGGGAGGAATTGTCGCAGCAGTCCCATCTTGTCGAGCACGTCGCCGACGGCAGCCACGAACAACTCGCGCCGTACGGCGGCGAACAGTTCCGTATCGTCCATGTCAGTCCCCCGCCAGTGCCGCGATGTAGCCCATCGCGAAGGCCATGCCGGCGTGCCAGGGTGCCGCGCAACTCATCTGCGGCGCATGGTCGGGTATCACCACGCCGTCGAACCGCGCGTCGCGTAGGATGCGCATGACGCGAGCGATATCCACGTCGCCTTCGTCGATGAACGTCTCGTGGTAGCGCGGCACGCGACCCCGCACGTTGCGCAGATGCACATAGCCGATGCGGCCCTGTTCCGCATGCCGGCGGACCGTTTCGTAGACGTCGCCCTGGCTCATTTCGGCGGTGGTGCCGACGCAGAATTCCAGCGCGTTGGATCGGCTCGGGTGCAGGTCCAGCAAGCGCTGGAACAGATGCGGCTGCCACACGAGGCGCGGCTGGCCGCGCACCGTCTCCAGCGGCGGGTCGTCGGGGTGCGCGGCCAGAACGACACCGGCCGCTTCCGCGACCGGGAGCGCCCGTGTCAGGAACCAGTCCAGCCGCTCCCAAAGCTGTTCGGATGACACGGTCGGACGAAGGCCGGTTGCCGCCTCGTCCACGACCATGTTCCAGGCCATGCCGTTTGGCAGCGGGCTGTCCGTCACCGCGTTGCGGCCGTTGAGGCCGACGCTCGGCGCGCCCCCGCGCGCCTCGTGCGAGGTGACCCGACCGGCGACCCCCGCGAGGCTGAAATTGTAGCCGAACACCGCAATGCCGGCCTCGCCCACGTTGCGGATGAGCTGTTCGACGCCGGCCATCTGCGCCTCCCGGCGCGGCCCGTCGAACAGGATGTGGTCCCACACCGCCGGATCGAAATTCTCGATCGCGTGGAAGACGAGATCGTGCCGCGCCATCGCCTCGCGCAGTGCGAGGAGTTCGTCAACCGACCAGATTCGTCCTTCGGCAACGCCCCAGCCGCGCAGGTCGCCAACCGGCTGATCGCCGCGCGCTGGCGTGTCGGCACCGCGGAAATAGTCGCAGAGGTGGGCGACGATGTGGGTGGCGCCGCATTGCCGGGCGAAGGCGAAATGCGCGTCGTCCAGCATGTGTCGATAAAGCCCGAAACCGAGTTTCATGCGTGCGGTATCGCCTATTTGTTCCAAATCGTCATGACCGGGCTTGACCCTGCCGCACTCGGGATTCGGCCGCGACCAGCCGACAAGATTGGGGCATTTCGAGCCTCGCGTTGAGTTGGTATTGACCGCATGCCGTGGTTGCCCGGGTCAAGCCCGGGCATGACGGTTTTCATAACGACTTCATCTTGGCGATCGCTCAGCCCGCCACCAAACCCTCCATCTGCCGCTCGAACAGCAGCCGGTAGACGCCGTCCCGCGCGAGCAGGCTCGCATGATCGCCGTCATCAACGACGCGGCCGCCCTCGAAGACCAGGATCCGGTCCATCTCGCGCACGGTGGACAGCCGATGCGCGATGACGAGCGACGTGCGGCCGCGCAGGAGACGGCCGATCGCCTCCTGGATCATCGCCTCGGACTCCGCGTCCAGGCTCGACGTCGCCTCGTCCAGAATGAGGATCGGCGCATCGGCCAGGAAGGCCCGGGCGAGCGCCACGCGCTGCCGCTCGCCGCCCGACAGTTTCACCCCGCGCTCGCCGACCATCGTCGCATAGTCCTTTGGCAGCCGCGTGATGAAGTCGTGGGCGTTGGCCAGCCGCGCCGCGCGCTCGATCGCCGCGCGCGACGCGCCCGGGCGGCCATAGGCGATGTTCTCGGCGAGCGAGCGGTGGAACAGCACCGGCTCCTGCTGCACGACCGCGACCTGCCGCCGCAGCGAGGCTTGCGTGACCTTGGAGATATCCTGGCCATCGATCAGGACGCGCCCGGCGGTCACGTCGTAGAGCCGCTGGATCAGCTTTATGAACGTCGTCTTGCCGGAGCCGGAGCGGCCGACCAGTCCGACCCGTTCGCCGGCCTCGATGCTGATCGACAGGTCATCATACAGCGGCCGGGCGTGCGCGCCGTAGTGAAACGAGACGTGATCGAAGGCGATCGCGCCACGGTCGATGCGCATCTCGCGTGCGCCGGCCGCGTCGCTGACCGCCGGATGCTCGGCTTGCAACGCGACCAGCTCGTCCATGTCGTTGACGGAACGCTGGGCGATCGCGATGTTCTGGCCGATGTCGCGCAGATAGCCGTGCACGACGAAATACGTGGTCAACACATAGGTCACGTCGCCGGCCGTGGCCTCGCCGCGCCACCACAGCCACAATCCCAGCCCGACGACCGCGGTGCGCAGCACCAGCAGCAAGCCGGCCTGTAGCGTGCCGTTGTTGGTCCCGCGCACCCAGAGCCGGCGGGTCCGCCGTCGCCAGCGCCGCAGCATGGCGGACAGCAGCGCGTCCTCGCGCGCCTCCGCGCCGAACGATTTCACGACCATGTTGGCGCCCACGGCGTCCGACAGAACGCCGGTGATGCGGCTGTCCCACAGGTTGGACAGGCGTGCGGACGGTGCGACGTAGCCGAGCGACAGGGCGAGCGAGGTCGCGATGAACACCACCGCGCCGATGCCGACGGCCGCGCCGAGCAGTGGCCAGCGCAGCCCGAGCAGCACCGTGGACGCCAGCAGCACCACTGCCGACGGGAACAACGCGACCAGCAGTGTGTCGTTCAGTTGGTCGACCGCCCACATGCCGCGGCTGATGCGCCGCACCGTCGATCCGGCGAAAGTGTTGGCCTGCCAGTCCGACGACAGGCGCTGCGCGTGCGCGAACGCCTCGCGCGCGATGTCACTCATCATCCGCAGCGTGAGCCGGATGATCGCGAGGAACGTGAGATGCCGCAGCACGATCAGCACCCCGCCCAGCGCCACCATGCCACCGAGCGCCGCGACCGCCGCCGCGCGCGCCGCCTCGCGCGGCTGATCGGCGGCGAGCGCGTCGATCAGCCGGCCGGCGAAGACGGGCATCAGCACGTCGGCAAGGGTCCAGCCGATCACGCACCCGAGGATGGTGGCCAACGTGACCGGCTGGCGCGCCCAGTGGCCGCCGTTGAAACGAATGATCGCGCGCAGGCGTCCGTTCGTCGGACGCGTGGAAGTCGCCATTGCAAATCCTGGCCGATATCTCGGCGGCCAGCCCCTGAAGGAGTGTCACGAAACGTCGCGGATGGGCGCGACGCCGGCCGATCGGTCGCTAGCCCGCGACCTGTTCGGGAACGGCGGGGAAGATGGATGCTGTCATTCGACCCCTCCTAATTGGTGTGACGTGGCCGGAATACGTGAGCGGGCGTCGTGCGGCAAGCCGCATCACCCGTTCGTGCACAAGGCGGTTGTCAACGCGACGGCCTCGGTGGCCCTATGACGCGATACGGAAGGGGTGGACTGGGTGGGCGAGTTCGACGGCAAAGCGGCTCTGGTCACCGGGACGTCGGGCATCGCCCGTGCCACGGCATTGCGGCTGGCCGCGTCGGGGGCGGCCGTATTGGCTTGCGGCATCGACCCGGACGCCAATGCCGCGCTGGCGAGCGAGCCGAACGTCACTGTCCGCTTCGCCGACATGACGGTGCCCGAGGACGTCGCGAGCTCGGTCGCCGCCGCCGTGGCCACTTTCGGCGGGCTGGACATCATCGTGAATTGCGCCGCGGTCCATCCGTTCGGGACGGTGGTCGAGACGGACCTGGCCACCTTTTTGCAGTGCATGGCGGTCAATGTCGGCTCGATCCACCTGACCGGCCATTTCGGGATTCCCGAATTGCGGCTGCGCGGCGGCGGGGCCATCGTCAACGTCGCCTCGGTCCAGGGCCATGCCTGCCAGCAAGGGGTCGCCGCCTATGCCGCGTCGAAGGGGGCGATCCACGCGCTGACCCGGGCGATGGCGCTCGATCACGCGGGCGACAACATCCGGGTCAATTCGGTCAGCCCCGGATCGGTGCGCACCCCGATGCTGGCGACCTCGGCGCGGCGCTTCGACGGCGAGGACGCCGATCTGGACGCGACATTCCGCCGGTTCGGCCGATCCCACCCGCTCGGCCGGATCGGCGAGCCGGAGGAGGTGGCCGAGATGATCGCCTTCCTGGTCGGGCCGCGCTCGGCGTTCTGCACCGGCGGCGACTATCTGGTCGATGGCGGGCTGCTGGCCGGGATCGCCGTGCGCTGAGCGAGATTTATGTCGATGCCGACGCCTGCCCGGTGCGCGACGAGGTCTACCGCGTCGCCACGCGACTGCGTATTCGGGTCTGGGTCGTCTCAAACGGCTCTCGGCCGATCCGTCCGCCGGGCCTGCCGAACGTCAGCATCGTGATCGTCGCCGAGGGCGCCGATGTCGCCGATGACTGGATCGCCGAACGAATCACGGCGGCCGATGTGTGCGTGACCTCCGACATTCCGCTGGCCGCGCGGTGCCTGGCGCGCGGAGCGGGCGCGGTGTCGTCCAACGGCCATGTGTGGTCGGCGGACAACATCGGCAGCGCGCTGGCCGGGCGGGAGATTTCCCGGCATCTGCGCGAGATCGGCGCCAATGCCGGCGGCCCGGCGCCACTGACCAAGGCCGATCGTTCACGATTCCTCGGCGCGCTGGATGCGGCGCTCGCTCGCGCCCGCCGCGTGCCGGCACCTGCTTCGGCAACCTCGCCTTAAGAGCAACTCGCGAGGATCACGCGATCGAATCCGAGGTGTTCCGTGCCGCCGAAGTCCGATCAATGCGGCGCCTGCCGCGAGGGCAAGGCGATCTTTCCCTTTACCATGGCTTTTCAGCCCATCGTCGATGTCGTGGATCAGCGGATCGTCGCTCACGAGGCGCTTGTGCGCGGCGTGAGCGGCGAAGGCGCCAGTCATGTCTTGGCCCGGGTCACGAACGACAATCTGTACGCGTTTGACCAGGCTTGCCGGGTTCGCGCCATCGAACTCGCCGGTCGGCTTGGACTCGATCGCCCTCTCAGCATCAACTTCCTGCCGAATGCTGTCTACGAACCGCGCGCCTGCATCCGATTGACGCTGGACGCGGCGGCGCGCACCGGTTTTCCGCTCGATCGGCTGACTTTCGAGATAATCGAACATGAAAGCATCGTCGATCTCGCTCACCTCCGGGCGATCGTCGTGGAATACCGTCGCCATGGCTTTCGCATCGCGCTGGACGATTTCGGCACCGGCTACTCCGGCCTGACTCGCATGGCCGAGCTCCGACCGGATATCGTCAAGCTCGATCGGGCGCTGGTGAGCGGCTGCGATCAGGACATGACCAAGCGCGCCATCGTGGCGAGCATGGTGCAGCTGGGCGCGACGCTGGGGATTCGCATCGTGGCGGAAGGCATGGAGCGGCGTGACGAAGTGGAGGCGCTGCGCACCGTGGGCGTGCGCTTCATGCAGGGCCACTATTTTTCCAAGCCGCGGTTCGAGGCGATCGCCAGCGACGCCGACGTGTTCCCGGCCCTTGGTCAGGCGACGGCATACGGTGTCATTGCGGCCGAACCTTCAGACGGCCTCGGCGGCGTGCGCCGGCTCGCGCACGATCTGCTCGGCGGTGAAGCCCTGGGCGAACAGCGCGGCGCGCAGATGCGTATGGTCGATGCGAGCGGGCGCGCGCGCGGCCACGACCGGCTTGGCGCGATAGGCGATACCGAGCCCGGCCGCCTCGATCATGCCCAGATCATTGGCCCCGTCACCGATCGCCAGCGTTCGCGATAGGTCGAGCCCGCGCGCCGCGGCGAGCTCGCGCAGCGTCGCGAGCTTGGCGTCGCGGTCCAAGATCGGCTCGCCCACCTCGCCCAGCAGCGACGTCCCGTCGTCCAGCAGCGTGTTCGCGCGGTGCAGGTCGAAACCGGCGATGGCCGCCACGCGGCTCGTGAAGAATGTGAAGCCGCCGGACACGAGCGCCGTCGTGGCGCCGTGCGCCCGCATCGTCGCGACCAATTCAATCGCCCCGGGCGTGAGCACGGTGCGCCGCCAGACCGTCTCCAGCGCGGTGACGGACAGGCCTCGCAGCATGGCGACCCGCTCGCGCAGCGCCTGGGAAAAGTCGATCTCCCCGTTCATGCTGCGCCGCGTGATCGCCGCCACCGCCTCGCCCGCGCCCGCGACGGCCGCGAGCTCGTCCAGCGTCTCGCCGATGACGATCGTGCTGTCCATGTCGGCGAGCAGTAGCGCGCGGCGTCGGTGGGCCGCGGGGCCGGCGATCGTGTCGACAGGGGCGTCGCCGCGCAGCCAGGCGATCGCCTGCGCGTCGGGCGGCACCGGGAGAGGAAGGTCGACCGCCTCGCCCGGCGACAGCCAGACCGGCGCGCCGGTCGACAATCCACGACGGAATTTCTCCACCAGGTCAAGAGTGAGCGGTGCCACCGAGGGATCGGCGACGAGGGTCAGGACGTGCATGCGCTGATCGTGGCCGGGCCCACCTGCAGCGGCAAGTCGGCGCTGGCCCTGGAACTCGCCCGCGCGCTGGACGGCGTGGTGATCAACGCGGATTCCATGCAGGTCTATCGCGAGCTGCGCGTGCTGACCGCGCGGCCAACGCCGGCCGAGGAGGCCATGGTCCCGCACGCGCTGTACGGCGTGCGGCCGGCCGCCGAGCCGGGCAGTGCCGCCTGGTGGTGCGACGCGGCGTCGGAGGCGATCGCGCGGGCGGAGACGGCGGGGCGATTGCCGATCCTGTGCGGCGGCACGGGGATGTATTTCTCCGCGCTTCGCGACGGGCTGGCCGAGATCCCGCCGCCTTCCGAGGCGGCGCGACGGGAAGCTCGGGATCTGCTCGCTGCCGAGGGCGCGGCACGGCTGCACGCGCGGCTCAGGGCGCGCGACCCGGAAACGGCTGCGACGCTGCGCGCGTCCGACGGCCAGCGCCTTGCCCGCGCCTGGGAGGTGCTCGTCAGCACCGGACGGGGCCTGTCCGCCTGGCAATCCGACGCGCGGCCGGTCGGTCGGGGGCGGTTCACCGCGATCCTGCTCGATCCGCCGCGGTCCGAGCTGCGCTCCGCGATCCGCGAGCGGTTCGCCGCCATGCTGAAGAACGGGGCGGTCGACGAGGTCAGGGCGCTGCTCGCGCTGGATCTCGATCCCAGGCTGCCGGCGATGCGGGCGCATGGCGTGCCGGACCTGATCGGCCACCTGCGCGGCGGGCTGACGCTGGACGAGGCGACGAGCCGGGCGGTGCTGGCGACCGGCCAATACACCCGCCGCCAGGCGACCTGGTTTCGCAACCGCCGGGTGGCCGATCCGGAGCGAACGCATACGATCCATGCGCGTTTCGCGGGTCTAGCGCAATTTCCAATCGAGACATGGGCTTCAATGCTTAGTTTCGTGCGCGACCGAGGTTGACGCCGTTCCCGCCGCCACGCTACGCGTCGGCGATGGACAGTATGAACCACGACCTCTCCGCCACCGCGACCCAGTCCGGCGCGGAGATTCTTCTGCGCGCGCTGAAGGAGCAGGGCGTCGAGGTCATTTTCGGCTATCCGGGCGGCGCGGTCCTGCCGATCTACGATGCGATTTTCCAGCAGAACGCGATCCGCCACATCCTTGTGCGCCACGAGCAGGCGGCGGTGCACGCGGCCGAGGGCTACGCGCGCAGCACCGGCCGGGTCGGCGTGGTTCTGGTGACGAGCGGGCCGGGAGCGACCAACGCGGTGACTGGCCTGGTCGACGCGCTGATGGACAGCATCCCGGTCGTCTGCCTCACCGGCCAGGTTCCGACGCATCTGATCGGCAACGACGCCTTCCAGGAGGCCGACACCACGGGCATCACGAGGCCCGCGACCAAGCACAATTACCTGGTCAAGCGTGGCCTCGACCTTGCGCGCACGGTACATGAGGCATTTGCCATCGCCCGCGGCGGCCGGCCCGGCCCGGTGGTGATCGACCTGCCGAAGGACATTCTGATCGGCCAGGCCCCGTACGAGGCGGCCTCGACCGAGCCGCACCGCAGCTACCGCCCCCGGACCATGCCGGAGTCCGGGCCGATCGCCCGCACCGTGGATTTGCTGAAGCGGGCAAAGCGGCCGGTCATCTACACCGGCGGCGGCGTGATCAACGCGGGCGATCGCGCCACCGCGCTGTTGCGCGAGTTCGTGCGCAAGACCGGATTTCCTTGCACCAGCACGCTGATGGGCCTCGGTGCCTATCCAGCCAGCGACCGCCAATTCCTCGGCATGCTGGGGATGCACGGCACGTACGAAGCGAACCTCGTGATGCACGGCTGCGACGTCATGCTCAATGTCGGCGCGCGGTTCGACGACCGGGTGACCGGCAAGCTCGCGGCCTTCAGCCCCGGCTCGAAGAAGATCCATATCGACATCGACCCGTCCAGCATCAACAAGAACGTGGCCGTCGATGTGGCCGTGGTGGGCGACGCGGCGGAGGCTCTGGCCGCCCTCCTGGCCGCCTGGGACGCCGATCCGGTCGTGCAGGACCGCCGCGCGCTGGAGCAGTGGTGGAAGCAGATCGACACGTGGCGCGGCAAGGACGGCTTGCGCTTCACCCAGACGACGACCAAGGGCGGCGTGATCAAGCCGCAGCACGCGGTGCGGCGGCTGTTCGAGCTGACGCGGGAGAGCGGGCGGGAGACTTACATCACGACCGAGGTCGGGCAGCACCAGATGTGGGCGGCGCAGCATTTCGGCTTCGACCAGCCGAACCGGTGGATGACCAGTGGCGGGCTGGGGACCATGGGCTACGGGCTGCCGGCGGCGATGGGC
This sequence comes from Acetobacteraceae bacterium, assembly GCA_965246915.1. GTDB lineage: Bacteria > Pseudomonadota > Alphaproteobacteria > Acetobacterales > Acetobacteraceae > CAVRQM01. Next base: position 53,711 of record CBDFGB010000028.1, on the reverse strand, counting down.
GTACAGATCGCCCATCGCGACGCGCTGGTCATCGATATCGCCGGCGAGGCCAGCATCCTGATGAACATCCAGGAAATGAGCACGCTGGCGCAGTACCGCCTGCCAGTGAAAGTGTTTATCCTGAACAACGAATATATGGGCATGGTGCGGCAGTGGCAGGAGCTGCTGCATGGCGGGCGGTATTCCGAGAGCTATTCCGAGGCGCTGCCCGATTTCGTGAAGCTCGCCGAGAGTTTTCATGCGGTGGGCTTGCGGGCGAGGAGCATCGACGAACTGGACGACGTGATCCGCGAAATGCTGGCGACCCCGCACGCGGTCATCGCCGATATCTGCGTTGATCCGAAAGAGAATTGTTTTCCGATGATCCCGTCCGGTGCCGCGCACAACGAGATGATCCTCGGCCCGGAGCACGAGAGCGAGGCGGCCGGTATCACGGACGAGGGGCTGGTCCTGGTCTGATTGCCAGGCGCACATCATGGCAGACAGCAACGCGCAGGTTTCCGCGACGATTTCCGTGCTCGTGGAGAACGAGGCCGGGGTCTTGGCCCGGGTGATCGGCCTGTTTACCGGCCGCGGATACAACATCGACAGCTTGACGGTCGCGCCGGTCGACGACCATCGTGGCCGCAGTCGGATCAACGTCGTGACCAGCGGCTCGCGGATGGTGATCGAGCAGATCAAGGCGCAACTCGATCGCCTCGTGCCGGTCTATCGCGTGGCAGACCTGTCGCGCGAGGGGCCGCATATCGCTCGCGAGATGGCGCTGATCAAGGTGATCGCCGGCGATCCGGCGCACCGGGCCGAGGCGCTGCGGCTCGCCGACGCGTTCCGCGCCCGGGTGGTCGACGCGAGCACGGAGAGTTTTGTGTTCGAGATGACGGGCGGGACCGAAAAGCTCGATGCGTTCGTCGAGCTGATGCGCCCGCTCGGGCTGGCCGAGATCAGCCGAACGGGAGTGGCGGCAATCGCGCGGGGGACCAGGGTGATTTGATCGCGCAATGGGACAATCGCCGTTGTCCGCTGTGTTTTTCGTCTTGCCCTGCGATGATGGTCGATTTGATGTCAGAACGTCACGGCCGGCTCGCTGTTATCGTCATGCCAGGGTCTCATTGTGGCGTCTCGCGCGGTACGAACCTGGGGAGGCTCGCTGCGTCTTCCGTTACCAGATCGCAGGGTCAAGCCCTGCGATGACGGGTTTTCGGTCATGCGCGGACTCTGTCGCGGATGTTGCGCCGTCATGCCAGGGCTTGACCCAGGCATCTTGCGCGGCACGATACAGCAGGCGAGCGTGCTGGTATCGGCGTGACCGCCTGGATTTACATCGTTACTAATCGCGAGCACGGAGTCCTCTACACCGGCGTCACGACCAACATCGCTCGCCGGGCCTGGGAACACCGGACGAGCGCGATCGAGGGTTTTTCAAAGCGCTACCACCTTACGCGCCTCGTTCTCGTCGAGCCCCATGACGGGATCCGCGCCGCGATCGCCAGAGAGAAGGCGATCAAATCCTGGCCGCGCGCCTGGAAAATCGAGCTTATCGTCAATGCCAACCCGGCCTGGGCCGATCTTTACGACCTGCTTGCCGCCGGAACATAACCCCCGATCCTCTGACACCAAGGACAACAGAATGCGCGTGTATTACGACCGAGATGCCGACGTGAACCTGATCAAAGGGCGTCGCGTCGCCATCGTGGGCTTCGGCAGCCAGGGCCACGCCCATGCGCTCAATCTGAAGGACTCCGGCCAGACCGATCTGGCGGTCGGACTGCGCGCCGGCTCGGCGGGCGTCGCCAAGGCCGAAGCCGCCGGGCTGCGCGTGATGGACCCCGCCGAGGCAGCAGCTTGGGCCGATGTCGTCATGGTGCTGACGCCCGACGAGGGACAGGGCGATCTGTATCGCGAGAAACTCGCGCCGAACATGAAGAACGGCGCCGCACTGGCCTTCGCGCACGGGCTCAACGTGCATTTCAACCTGCTCGACCCGCGCCCGGAGATCGACGTGTTCATGATCGCGCCGAAGGGTCCCGGTCACACCGTCCGCAGCGAATATCAGCGCGGCGGCGGCGTGCCGTGTCTGGTGGCCGTCGCGCAGAACCCGTCTGGCAACGCGCTGGAGATCGCGCTGTCCTACGCCTCGGCGATCGGCGGCGGGCGGGCCGGCATCATCGAGACGACCTTCAAGGAAGAATGCGAGACCGATCTGTTCGGCGAGCAGGTCGTGCTGTGCGGCGGCCTCGTGGAGTTGATCAAAGCTGGCTACGAGACGCTGGTCGAGGCCGGATACGCCCCGGAGATGGCCTATTTCGAGTGCCTGCACGAGGTGAAGCTGATCGTCGACCTGATCTACGAGGGCGGCATCGCGAACATGAACTACTCGGTCAGCAACACGGCCGAGTATGGCGAATACGTGACCGGGCCGAGGATCATCACCGACGCGACTCGCGCGGAGATGAAGAAGGTTCTGAGCGACATTCAGAGCGGCAAATTCGCGCGCGACTGGATGCTGGAGAACAAGGTCAATCAGGCAAGTTTCCGGGCGACCCGTCGCCGCAACGCGGAACATCCGATCGAGCAGGTGGGCGAGCAGCTGCGTGCCATGATGCCGTGGATCGCCAAGAACAAGTTGGTGGACAAGACGCGAAGCAACTGATCGCGCGATCCGCCGGCGGGGCGGCCCGGGGCTCGACCCCGGCCGCCGTCTCATGTCGCGTGCGGTCTGGCAACACTTCAAAACTAGTTGACCTATCTCCACAACGAGACGGGCGCGGCATAGAACCCGGGACAGGTTAAGGGGAAGTCATCGTCATGTTCCGCGTTTTGGCCTTGGTCACGCTACTCGCCGGTCTCTCCCAGCACGCACTGGCCGCAACGACCCAGAAAGTCTGGCAAGGCGAGGCGTTCGTGACCGCCGTGACCGACGCCTGCGCCCCCGGCAGCACTGCCGAGGTCGGAGACTTCTTTCGCATCATCTACCGGCCGAAACTCTCCAGCCTCGACCCCGCCGAGGGATTGTCGTTCGTGGGTTCGCGCAGTACCTATCTCGCGATCTCGCAAGCCGGCGGTGCGATGTTCCAGGGTTCGGGCACCTACAAGGGGACATACCTCTCCTCACGGGCCGCGACAGGCTCCACGACGGGGGCGTTCCAGCTCAGCATCTCGCCGCTGCCGATCCTGTCCGGCACCGGGACCATTACGATCTCCGGCACGATAACCAATTTCTTCGCCGTCACGGGATGCGACATCACCTTCCGCTCGGCCTTTACGCCACGTCCCTGACGCGCCACGTCCCTGACGCGCCACGTCACGCCAGCGCCTTCAAATCCGCGGCCACGCGCCCGACGACGTCCGTCCAATCCGTCCCTGGGGCCGCTTGTCGATACAGTCGCATGCTCGGGTACCAGGGCGTATCGGCGCGGCCCAGGAGCCATGGAAAATGGGGCGCGAAGGGGATCATGCCCCATGTCGGCACGCCGAGCGCGCCGCCGAGATGCAGCGGCGCGGTGCAGGAGCTGATGACCAGGTCCAGCCCCACCATGATCGCCGCGGTGTCGGTGAAGTCGGCGATCTCCGCCCCGAGATCCAGAACATGCGGCGGCAGCGGCGAGGCCGCCAATTCGTCCCGTCCGGCCCCGACCTGCAACGAGACGAACGAAAGGCCCGGCATGTCGAACAACCGCCGCACGGAGGCGAGCCGGGGCGAGCGGAATCGGTCGCCGGTCTGCGTCGGATTGCCGGCCCAGACGATTCCCACGCGCGGCCGACCCTTCGGCAGACGCGAATCCCAGTGCGCCACGCGAGCCGGGTCCGCGCGCACGTAGGCCGGCTCGGCGGGAATCGTCGCAAGTCGGGTGGCAAACCGCTCCGGCAGGCTGAGCAACGGGCAATGCACGTCGAACGGCGGCAGGCCGCGCTCGTCAAGGCCGACGACGGTCACCCCCGCCATGCCCGCCAGCAGCGCCTTCAGCGGCGGATGCACGGCCAGGATCACGGCCGCGCCCATGGCGACAAGGCGCGGCACGTAGCGGACGTATTGGATCGCGTCGCCGAGACCCTGTTCCGCGTAGATGAGGATCGTGCGGCCCCGCACCGCCTCGCCGGCCCAAAGCGGCTGCGCGAACGCGCCGTGCAGCGCGCGGAGCCAGCCGTAGTCCTTGAGCTTCCAACGCCAATCGTATTCGGCCCAGCCCGTCTCGAACATACCGGTCAGGAGCAGCGTCTGGCCGAGCGTGAAATGCGCCTCCGCGAAGTCGGGCTTCAGCGCGATGGCGCGGCGCAGCGCCGATTCAGCCTCCTCGAGCTGGTTCATTGCCTTGCACGCCGTGCCGAGATTGAACCAAGCCACCTCGGACTCCGGGCGCAGCGCGATCGCGCGGCGGCAGGCGGCCACCGCCCCCTGGTTGTCGCCTTCGCTCAGCAGCAGGGCGGCGAGGTTGGCCCAGACCCAATCGATCGACGGATCTATTTCGATGGCGCGGCGATAGGCCGCCTCCGCTTCCAAGGGCCGGCCAAGCGCCTTGAGGGCCACGCCGAGATTGCCGGCCGCCATCGCGAAGCCGGGTGCCACGTCGAGCAGGCGCCGGAACATGTCGACCGCCTGTTCGGTCTGGCCGTTGGCCTGCATCGCGACACCGAGATTGCCGTAGGCATCGAGATAGTCGGGACGCGCGGCGATCGCGGCGCGGTAGGCGGCCATCGCCTCCTCCAGCCGATGTTGCGCCTGTAGGATCAGGCCGAGATTGTAGCTGCTTTGGGCATGCGCGGGGTCGAGTACGAGGATGGCGCGATACAGCGGCTCGGCCTCGGGCAGTAAATCGGCCGCGTGGCGGCGCACGGCTTCGGCGAAAAGCCGACCGGCAAGGCTGGGCGTCGTCGGTTCGGGTGAGGCGCTGGCGGATAGGCGGCGTTGGGCGTGGCGCATGACAGAAGCCCTTTTGGCTTGGTCGAGCGGGGTGCGTGTCGACCCGGCGCGTCACAGTCCGACGAGAGAGGTAAGGGCGGGGTTAACGTCGTGCGGAATCGCAGCGTGCGACCGCCAGCCATGGCGCCGGATCGATCCGCTCGCCACCGCGCCGCAGCTCGAAATACAGATGCGCGCCGTAGCTGACGCCGGTTCTGCCAATCACTCCCAAGACGTCCCCGTCGCGAACGATCGTCTTGCCCTCGGCAAGACCGGGCGAGACCCGGCCGAGGTGGGCATAGAGTGTCGCGAAGCCGTTATGCTGGATCGCGACCTGCAATCCGCCGGGCCCGTGTCGGAGGATGGCCACCACCCGACCGGCGGCGGCGGCGCGCACGCTGGTCCCCACCGGCGCCGCGAGGTCGATGCCCCAATGGAAGGTTCCGGCCTTCGGTCTGCCCGGCAGCAGGCGCGGTCCGAACGGCGAGGAGATACAGGCCGGGGACACCGGGACCCGCAGGCCGATCTCCGGCAGGGGGGCTGCCCCGCAGAACAGTGGCAGCATCGCAAGGAGGCGGAGGCGCATGTCCACATCCTCAGCCTGCGCCGTGTGGCCCGCGGCGCCTACACAAGCCCACTTCACAAAGCGAGAGACAAAGCGTAAAGTCAACTTGCGCCGCGATCCAGCCGATCGGGCCGCGCGAATGCCCGGGAGCGTGACGTGACACGAAAGAGCTATGCCGCCCGCTTAAACTCCTTTCGGGTCGGGCAGGAGCATTACTGGGCAGGGAAAAATGGTAAAGTCACCTCTCTTGACCTGATCGATCGGGCATCGACGGTCACGGGCCTCGGCGCGGTCGACCTGAATTTCCCCGATCATCTGGACGGCGTCGAGACCGCGGAGATGAAGACGCGGCTGGACGATCGGGGTCTCGCGTTGAACGGGTTCGCGATGCGCTACTACAGCGATCCGGCGTTCAAGCTGGGCGCGTTCACCAACCCCGATCCCGCGGTTTGCCGCGCCGCCATCGACCTGACGAAGCAGGGCATCGACGCCATGGCCGAATGCGGCGGCAGCCTGATGACGCTGTGGCTCGGTCAGGACGGGTTCGACTATTCCTTTCAGGCCGACTATGCCCGGCTGTGGGACATGGAGATCGAGGCGATCCGCGAGATCGCCGATCACCACTCCGGTGTCGACATCAGCCTGGAATACAAGCCCAACGAGCCGCGGGCATTCGCTCTGCTATCCGATGTCGGCACGACGTTGCTGGCGGTTCGCGACATCGACCGGCCGAATCTCGGCGTCACGCTCGATTTCGCGCACGTCCTTTATGCCGACGAGATGCCGGCCTGTACGGCGACGCTGATCGCCCGGCACAGCCGGCTGCTCGGCGTGCACCTGAACGACGGCTACGCAAAGCGCGACGACGGACTGATGGCTGGTTCGGTGCATCTGATTCAGACAATCGAGTTGCTGCACGCGCTGGCGGCCTGCGGCTACGACCGGGCGATCTATTTCGACACGTTTCCGGACGTCTCTGGCCTCGATCCGGTGGGTGAGTGCACGGCCAATATCGATACGGTCGAGGCGATGTGGGCAGTGGTCGCGCGGCTGTCCGCCGACCAAGGGCTTGCGCGGGCGATCGCGAGACAAGACCCGATCGCCAGCCAGCGAATCGTGCAGGCGGCGCTGTTCGGGCAGCCGTCGGGCGTGACGTGACAGAAAAACACAGGGAGAAACGGGTTATGTTCCGAAGCATACTGCTGGGTGCGGCGATGGCGGCGAGCGTCTCGTTCGCGACCCATGCGCAGACGCTGAAGCCGCTCGATTCCGACCGGGAGGCCGATCGGATCGACTGGTCGCAACTCGAGACGAAATTCGGGGCGATGCCGAAGACCGCCGACATCAAGGTCGGCGCGGTCGCCAAGACCTTGGTCAACGAATACTGGCGCAGCTTGGGCGAGGGCTACGCCAAGGCCGCGAAGCGGTTCGGCGTCACCGTCGATCTGCAGGCCGCGCAGAGCGAAGGCGACCAGCTCGGTCAGCTTGCGATCGCCGAGAACATGCTGACCGGCGGCTACAAGATCCTGCTGGTTTCGCCGCAGACCGACGCCAACCTTGCACCCGCCGTGGACGAGGCGACGAAGGCGGGCGTGCCGGTGGTCAACGTCAACGACGCGGTGATCCCGACGGCGAAGAACTATGTCGGCAACGTGCAGCGCGACAACGGGGTTCGTGCGGCGAAATGGTTGATCGACAACAAACCGGCCGGCGGCAAGGTCGCGGTGATCGAGGGCATGGCCGGCGTCTACGCGGCCGTGCAGCGGACCGCCGGCTTCAAGGAGACGATCGCCGCGGATGGCAAGAAACTGTCGGTGGTGGCGAGCGTCCCGGGCAACTGGGACCGCCAGATCTCGTATGATGCGGCAACCAACATTATCCAACAGCATCCCGACATCGTAGGATTCTACTGCAACAATGACGGCATGGCGCTGGGCGTCGTCGAGGCGGTGAAGGCCGCCGGCAAACAGGCGCAGATCGCGGTGATCGGCACTGATGGGATATCCGACGCGTACAAGTCGATCAAGGACGGCGAACTGACCGCCACCGTCGACAGTTTCCCGGTGCTGACCGGCGAGGTCGCGATGGAGGTGGCGCTGCGTCTGCAGGCCGGCCAGACGCTGCCGCGCGTCGTGGCCACTCCGCAGGCGCTCGTGACCGCCGCCAACATCGCCCGCTACTCTGGCGATCCGGCGACCGTGCGGGCCAATCTGATCGCCGACGCCGCCAAGTGATCCAGGTCGACGCCGCATCGACAGCCGGGGCGACCCCTCGGCTGTCGATGCGGGCGATCAGCAAGGCGTTCCCCGGCGTGCAGGCCTTGCGCGACGTCAGCTTCGAGGTCGCGCCCGGCGAGGTGCACGCGCTGATCGGCGAGAATGGCGCGGGCAAGTCCTCGTTGCTGAAAATTCTCTCCGGAGTCTATCGCGCCGATGGCGGCGAGATCAGGGTCGACGGCAAGGCGGTCGAACTGGCCTCGCCGAAATCGGCGCGGGAACACGGTATTGCGCTGATCCACCAAGAACTGCAGCAAGTGCCGCATCTCGATGTGGCGCAGAATATGTTCTTGGGAATGCCGCTCACCCGCTGGGGGCTGTTCACCCGTCGCAGCGAGATGCGCGGCAAGGCGCGCGATGCATTGGTGGCCCTCGACCCCACGATCGACGTGACCGTCCCGATCAGCCGGCTGCGGGTGGCGCAGCGGCAAATCGTCGAGATCGCCCGCGCGCTGCTGACCAATGCGCGGGTGATCGCGATGGACGAGCCGACATCGAGCCTTACGCCGCGCGAGTTCGATCGGCTGGTCGACGTGATCGCGACACTCGCGGAACGGGGCGTGGCGGTGATCTACGTCTCGCACAAGCTGGACGAGGTTTTTCGCGTGGCATCGCGCGCCACCGTGCTGCGCGACGGGACGCTGGTCGGTCAGGTCTCGCTGTTGGACTCCAACGAGGCGGCGCTGGTCGCCATGATGGTCGGCCGGGCGATCACGGCCCGCCCGCATGAGGGGCACGCCCGCCCCGCGCGCGTGCTGGAAGTATCGGGCCTCGGGCGCGGCGAGGCGGTTCGCGACGTGAGCTTCGCGCTGCACGAGGGCGAGGTCCTGGGCGTGGCGGGCCTGGTCGGCGCCGGGCGCACGGAACTGGTGCGGCTGATCGCCGGGATCGATCGTCCGACGCAGGGCCGGATCGTGCGTCTCGGCCAGCATCTGCGTCCCGGCTCGCCGCGTCGGGCGATCGCGTCGGGCGTGGCGCTGCTGCCGGAGGAGCGCAAGCGAGACGGCATCGTGCCGCTCCGTCCCGTGCTGGCCAACGTCGCGTTGCCAGCGTTCGCGCGCTTCAGCCGCGCCGGGATGATCCGCGCCGGCGCGGTGCGACGACGGGTGACCGACCTGACGCGCGGTGTGGGTCTGCGCCCGAGCAACGTCGACCGGCCGATCCGGCTGTATTCCGGCGGCAACCAGCAGAAGGCGATCCTGTGCCGTTGGCTGATGGCCGAAGCAAAAGTCCTGATCTTCGACGAGCCGACGCGCGGCATCGACGTCGGCGCCAAGGCCGAGATCTACCGGCTGATCGAGGATCTCGCGCGCGAGGGACGCTCGATCATCGTCGTCTCGTCCGAGCTGCCGGAAATCCTGCGCTTGTCGGATCGCGTGCTGGTGATGTGGCGGGGCGAGATGGCCGGCATCCTGGATGCCGCGCAGTTGTCGGAGGCCGCGATCATGCGGCTTGCCGTGGCCGGAGGAGCCCCCGCGTGAGCGCCATCCAGACGCCCGTCCTGCGCCTGCGCATCGGCCTTCGCGACATGGGCACGCTGCTCGGGCTGCTGCTCATCGCTGGCGTGTTCGCGAGCCTGTCGGGCGTGTTCCTGACCGAGCGAAATCTCGTCAACATCCTGCAGCAGTCGAGCATCAACGCCTGTGTCGCGATCGGCATGACCCTGGTCATCATCTCCGGCGGCATCGACCTGTCGGTCGGACCCACGGCGGCACTGACGGCGGTGGTCTCCGCCTCGATGATCGTGGGCGGGGCGCCCGTGCCGCTCGCGATGGCCGTGGCGCTGGCCATCGGCATGGCATGTGGGGCGTTCAACGGGATCTTGATCGCCTACGGGGGGTTGCAGCCGTTCATCGTGACGCTCGGCACGCTCAGCGTGTATCGGGCCCTGGCGCTGATCTATACCGGCGGCAACCCGATCCTCGGCGTGCCGGCGAGTTTTCGCGCGCTATTCCAACAGATGGTCTGGATCTTTCCGATGCCGATCGTGGTGGTCGCCGCGATCGCCGGACTGGCCTGGGTGTTGCTCGCGAAGACGCCGCTCGGCGAATACGTCCTCGCGGTCGGCGGCAACGAGGAGGCGGCGCGGGTCAGCGGCGTGCCGATCGCCCGCACCAAGATCCTCGCCTATGTCATCTCGGGCGGCCTGGCCTCACTCGCGGCCCTAATCCTCGTCGCGCGGCTGGGGGCGGCGGAGCCCACGCTCGGCAATCTGTGGGAGCTCGAGGCGATCGCCGCCGCGGCGATCGGCGGCGCCTCGCTGATGGGCGGGAAGGGGTCGATCATCGGCACGGTACTCGGCGCGATCGTGCTGGGGTCGATGCGCAACGGGCTCACGTTATTGAACGTTCAGGCCTTCTACCAATTGCTGGCGACCGGCGTCATCATCATTGCCGCCATGCTGATCGACCGGCTGACCCGAGGACGCGAGTGAGCGCACCCGACCCTCGGGCGGTAGGGCCGCGCATTCGCATGATGCTGCCGGAGATGTCGCCGTCGGAGGCGCGGATCACCGGATTTCTGATGCGTCACGAATTCGACGAGACCCTGGCGCTGAAGCACGTCGCGGAAGAATCCGGCACGTCCGAGGCGATGGTGGTCAAGACCGCGAAGAAGCTCGGGTTCGACGGATTTCGCGACCTGCGGGCTGCGATGGTCTTATACAAGCGCCAGCCGACGGTCGATCTGCATCACGAACTGCGGCGCGACGACACGGCCGAGACGATCGTGCGCAAGGTGTTTTCGACCTCGATTCAGGCGCTGCAGGAGACGCAGGCGATCCTCGACATCGCCGCGTTCGCGCGCGCGGCCGAGTTGATTCATGGCGCGCGGCAACGCGATTTCTACGGGCTGGGCGGCTCGGCGCAGATCGCCCGCGATGTCGCGCACAAATTCCTTCGCATCGGGGTGCGCGCATCCGTGTTCGATGACACGCACATGATGGCGATGTCGGCGAGTTTGCTGGGGCCGGGCGATGTGGTCGTGGCCTACTCGCATTCCGGCCGCTCGGCGGGGATCGTCGATGCGGTGCAGTTCGCGCGCGCCGGCGGGGCGTCGGTGATCTCAGTGAGCAATTACGATTCCGGTCCGCTGGTGGACCTGTCGGATGTGGTGCTGTGCTCGACGGCGCAGGGCTCGCCGCTGACCGGGGAGAACGCGGCGGCCCGGATCGCCCAGCTCAACATCATGGACGCGGTGTTCGTGGCGGTCGCCCAGAAGGGCTATGCCGAGGCGGAGGACGCGCTGGCCAAGACGATGAACGCGGTGCGGACGAAGCGGCGATGAGGTTCGACGTGGTGGTGTGCGGCAGCCTGCATTTGGACATCGTGGTGCGTGCCGAGCGGCTGCCGGCCATGGACGAGACGGCGGTCGGCAGCGCGTGGCGATACGTCTGCGGCGGCAAGGGACACAATCAGGCGGTGCAGGCGGCGCGGGCCGGCGCGCGTGTCGCGATGATCGGCCGGGTTGGACGCGACGATTTCGGGGATCGCCTGCTCGCCAGCCTCGATGTGGCGGGCGTCGATCGCGCCGGCGTGTCGGTCGATCCGGAAGCCGGCTCGGGGATGAGTGTCGCGATCGTCGACGCGAACGGGGACTACGGCGCGGTCATCGTCTCGGGTGCCAATCTCGCCGTCGATCCCGGCGCGGTCGTCGCCGATGCGCCGGTGCTGGTCTTGCAGAACGAGGTGCCAGAGGCGGCGAACCTCGCCGCGGCGCGTTCGGCGCGGGCGCGCGGCGGGTGTGTCGTGCTGAACGCCGCACCGGCGCGGCCGGTGGGGACGGATTTGTTGGACCTCGTGGAGGTGCTGGTCGTCAACCGGGTCGAGGCGGCGCAGATGTCGGGATATCCGGTCGGCGACGCGGGCGAGGCAGGGGTTGCGGCGGCGCGGCTGGCCGGTCCCGGCCGCTCGGTCGTCGTCACGCTCGGGGCGGCGGGGCTGATCCTGCGCGAGGCGGGCGGCGCGACGGAGACCGTCGCCGCCGAGCGCGTGTCCGTCGTGACGACGCACGGAGCGGGCGATTGTTTCATAGGCGTTCTGGCGGCGCGATTGGCGGCGGGCGAGGCCTTGCGGGCGGCCTGTAGGTCGGCCAATGCCGCCGCCGCGCGGCATGTTGCGGGTGAGTCCGCGGCAGCCGCTCGGGCTCCGACCGCCGCGGATTAAATAGATCGGGGGTCGGCGGGGAACCATGCTAGGTCGCGTGGACAAAGTTAATCCACTGTTTGATCGTAGCGAGCTTGGCGAAGCCGAGGAAGCTACTTGCGGTATGATCATATCGAGTGGCCACGCGTCTGCTGTTCTTGAGGCGGTTGAAAAAGCGCTCGATCCTGTTTCGCGTCGCATACAAGGCGCGGTTGACCGTGTGCTGGACGTGCCGGTTCTTCTTAGTGGGGATCTCGGGTGTGCCGCCCCGGGCGCGAACCTCCTCGCGGATGGCGTCACTGTCGTATCCCTTGTCGGCCAGCATGACCTCAGGATCGGCATCGTGCTCGGCCATGAGATCGGTGAAGGCCGTGCTGTCGTGGGCCTCGCCCGGCGTCAGCAGGAGCGCGATCGCAAGACCCTCAGCGTTGGTCCGGGCATGGACTTTGGTTGAAAAGCCACCGCGCGAGCGGCCAAGAGCCTGGTTTTGAGTCCCCCCCTTGCGCCGGCGGCACAGTGGTGTGCCCGGATGACTGTGCTGTCGACCATCTGCACGGCATCGTTGCCGCCGCCCTCTGCAAGAGCTTCAAGCATCAGGTCCCATAGCCCGCCGGCCGTCCAGCGACGGTATTGCCGGTGCACCGAGTTCCAGTTGCCGAGTTCTTCCGGCAGATCGCGCCACGGCGCCCCAGTTCGGGCAATCCAGAACACCGCGTCCAGCGTGCGACGGTGGTCGGCAGGCGGACGCCCCCGCAAGGGACCGCGCTCGATCACGAACGGCTCGAAGAACGCCCACTCGTCGTCGCTCAGAAGGCCTCGGATCACCGCTGATCTCCCGCATGAAGATCAGCTTCGAATCATGCTTCGCCGCGTCGGGGAAATCCCCCTTATGCGCTTTGTCCACGCGACCTAGTCTCGGGCGCACGCGTTGTATCTCGTTGAAATGACGCAAAGCGCCTCTGCGGCGTCGCTACCGGGTAGGGCTTTCGCTCCGCGGGCCTCCGGTCACCTAGGACAAACGATGATGGCGCCTTTGCTGCCGCCACCCCCAGATGTCGCCGTCAACCTGGCGATGGCGGTGATTGCGTCGTCGAATGCGCCGCTCGTTCTGCTCGATGGCGATCTGACCGTGATGGCGGCGAGCCTGTCGTTTTGTCGGGCGTTCGCGATTGATCCCGCTCAGGTTGCGGGACGCCGTATCGACCAGCTTGGCGCGGGGGAATGGAATTCGCCTGATGTGTCGACGTTGCTCGCCGCCGCGGCGCGCGGCGACGCCGACATCGAGGACCACGAGATGGATCTCGTGCGGCCGGGTCGCCCAACCCGGCGGCTCGTCCTGAACGCGCGCAAGCTCACCTATGACGACGCGGGGCAGGTGCGGCTTCTGCTGTCGGTGTCCGACGTGACCGAAGCGCGCGTCGCCGAGCGGGTCCACGAGAACATGCTGCGGGAGAAGGCGATGCTGTTGCAGGAATTGCAGCATCGCGTCGCCAACAGCCTGCAAATCATCGCGAGCGTCCTGCTGCAGAGCGCGCGCCGGGTGCAGTCCGATGAGACGCGAAGCCATCTGCAGGCGGCGCATCAGCGGGTCATGTCGGTCGCCGCCGTGCAGAAGCAACTCGCGGCCTCGAGCATGGACGATGTCTCGCTCAGCGCCTATTTCATCGATCTGTGCCAGAGCCTGGGCGCATCGATGATCCGCGACCATGATGTCATTTCCCTGGAGGTCCGGGCGGATGACACCGTCACGACCGCGGTCGTCTCGGTCAGCCTGGGCCTAATCGTCACGGAACTTGTCATCAACGCGCTGAAGCATGCGTTTCCGGGCGATCGCGGCGGCAAGATCGTCGTCGCGTATCGGTCGGACGGGCCGGAGTGGACGCTGTCGGTCGATGATGACGGGATCGGGATGGGCAATGATCCTACGCAGATCAAGTCCGGCCTGGGCACGAGCATCGTCATCGCCCTGGCAAAGCAGCTACATGCCCGGGTCGACGTGCGCGACCGCGATCCCGGGACATCGGTTTCGGTCGCCCATATCCCGGGCGCGGCGGTGACCGGCAGCAGCAACGGGTTCATGTCGCAGGCGGCGGTCTAGCGGTCCGGTTAAACCGACAGACGCCGGCGCACCGCGCCCTCGTCCAGTTCGTCCCTTGCCCCCTGCATCACCACGTCGCCGCGATCCAGCACGACGATGCGTTGCGCGAGGGCATGGGCGAAATCGAAATACTGCTCGACCAGCAGGATGGCCATGGTGCCGCGTGAGCGCAGCAGGTCGATCACCCGGCCGATGTCGGAGATGATGCTGGGCTGAATGCCCTCGGTCGGCTCGTCGAGGACCAGCAGGCGGGGGCGCATGACCAACGCGCGGCCGATCGCGAGTTGCTGCTGCTGCCCGCCGGAAAGATCGCCGCCGCGGCGGCGCAGCATCGTCTTCAGGATCGGGAACAGATCGAAGATCTCGTCGGGGATTTTCCGCTCGCCGCGCGGCAGGACGGCGAAACCCGTTTGCAGGTTCTCGTGGACCGTCAGAAGGGGGAAGACGTCGCGTCCCTGCGGCACGATCGCGATGCCGCGTTTGGCGCGCTCGAAGCTCGGCAGCTTCGTGATGTCCGCGCCCTCCCAGCTGATTTTGCCGCGGCTGATCGGATGCGAGCCGGTGACCGCGCGCAGCAGGCTGGTCTTGCCGACGCCGTTGCGGCCGAGCAGGCAGGTGACCTCGCCGATTTGCGCGGTCAGCGAGACGTTTCGCAGAGCAATGGCCGCGCCGTAGTGGAGGTCGACGGAGGTGACTTCAAGCATGAGGTGGCGGTCGCTGGGAGTGCAACACTATCAGCGCCCCAGATACACTTCGATCACCCGGGGATCGTCGCTTACATGATCAATGCTGCCCTCGGACAGCACGCTTCCTTCGTGCAGCACGGTGACCTTCACGCCGAGCGCGCGGACGAACGCCATGTCGTGCTCGACGACGACGACGCTGCGCTCCCGGTTGATCTCGAGCAGCAGCTCGGCCGTCTGTTCGGTCTCGGAATCGGTCATGCCCGCCACCGGCTCGTCGACCAGCAGCAATTTAGGTTCCTGCGCCAGCAGCATGCCGATCTCCAGCCATTGCTTCTGTCCGTGACTGAGGTCGCCGGCCCGCCGCCGCGCCTGCTCGGTCAGACGCGTGGTGCGCAGAATCGCCTCGATACGATCCTCTTCCTCCAAGCTTTGCCGCGCCCAGAGCGTGAAGCGCGGCCGCCGGTCGCCGGCCAGGGCCAACAGGATGTTGTCCCAGACCGTATGCGGCTCGAACACCGTCGGCTTCTGGAACTTCCGCCCGATTCCCAATGCCGCGATGTCAGGCTCGTCGAGTTTCGTGAGATCCGTGCCGGCCCCGAACGTGACCCGCCCGCTGTCGGGTCGGGTTTTTCCGGTGACGACGTCCATCATAGTGGTCTTGCCCGCGCCGTTAGGGCCGATGACGGCGCGCATCTCGCCCTCCAGCAGCACGAGCGACAGGCTGTTCAACGCCCGAAACCCGTCGAAGCTGACGCTCACGCCGTCGATGGTGAGAAGACTGTCGCGGCTCATTCGGCAGCCTTCGGAGTCGCGACCTGCCGCCGCGCGGCCGGCTTCTCGAGCAAGCCCAGGAGCCCGCGCGGCAGGAACAACGTGGTCAGGATGAACAGCAGGCCCAGCGCGAACAGCCACACCTCCGGCAGCGCGCCGGTGAAATACGTCTTGCCGGCGTTGACGGCGATGGCGCCGAGGATCGCGCCGACCAGCGTGCCGCGTCCGCCGACCGCGACCCAGATCACCGCCTCGATCGAGTTGGCCGGTGCGAACTCGCCAGGATTGATGATGCCGACCTGCGGCACGTACAGCGCGCCGCCGATGCCGCCGATGACCGCCGACAAGACGAACACGAACACCTTGTAGCGCTCCGGCCGATAGCCGAGGAAGCGCGTGCGGCTTTCCGAGTCGCGGACCGCGATCAGCACCTTGCCCAACCGTGACGTGACGACGTACCGCGAGACCACGAGCGCCAGCGACAGCGCGATCGCGCTGGCGATCAGCAACCCGCGGCGCGTCTCGTCGGCGCGCAGGTCGAAGCCGAGGAAATCCTTGAAGTCGGTCAGGCCGTTGTTGCCGCCCAGACCCATGTCGTTGCGGAAGAACGCCAAGAGCAGCGCGTAGGTCAACGCCTGCGTGATGATCGACAAATACACACCGGCGACTCGGCTGCGGAACGCCAGGTAGCCGAAGATGCCGGCCAGGACGGCGGGAATGACGAGGACCATCAGCATGGCAAACAGCGGGCTGTCGAAGCCGTGCCAATACCAGGGCAATTCCTTGTAGTTCAGGAACACCATGAAGTCGGGCAGGATCGCGTTGCCATAGACTCCGCGCGGTCCGATCTGCCGCATCAGGTGCATGCCCATGGCGTATCCGCCCAGAGCAAAAAACGCCGCGTGCCCGAGGCTCAAGATGCCGGCGAACCCCCACACCAGATCCACCGCCAGCGCGAGCATCGCGTAGCAGAGGTATTTGCCGATCAGGCTGATCGCGTAGGTCGAGACGTGCCCCGCCGACTCCGGCCCCGCCATGTTACCCAGCGCCAAAAGCGCCGCGCCGCCGAGCACAATGACGAGGCACAACGCGAACGCGATCCGGCTCATGCCTCCACCGCGCGGCCCTTGAGCGGGAACATGCCGCGCGGCTTGCGCTGGATGAAGGCGATCAGCAGCACCAGCACCACGATCTTGCCGAGCACCGCGCCGGCGAATGGCTCCAGGAACTTGTTCAGGATGCCCAAGGTCAGCGCGCTGACGACGGTTCCCCACAGATTGCCGACGCCGCCAAACACCACGACCATGAAACTGTCGATGATGTAGCCCTGGCCCAGGTTCGGGCTCACGTTGTCGATCTGGCTGAGCGCGACGCCCGCCATCCCGGCCACGCCCGAGCCGAGCCCGAACGTCATTGCGTCGATCCAGGGCGTGCGAATGCCCATCGCGGCGGCCATGCGCCTGTTTTGCGTCACCGCGCGCATCCGCAGGCCGAGCGGCGTGGCGCGCAGCACCAGCATCAGGGCGGCCACCACGATCGCGGCGAAGATCACGATGACGATGCGGTTCCAGGTGAGCGTCAGGCCGCCGAGGCTGGTCGCCCCGCTCATCCACAGCGGCGTGCCGACCTCGCGGTTCGACGGGCCGAAGATCGTCCGCACCGCTTGCTGCAACACCAGCGACAGGCCCCAGGTGGCCAGCAGTGTCTCCAACGGACGACCGTAAAGGAAGCGGATGAGGCAGCGCTCGATGATGACGCCCATGCCGCCCGAGACGATGAAGGCGGCCGGCACGGCGAGGAACAGGCTGATGCCGAACAGGCCGGGCGCGCTGGTGCGGATCGCCTCCTGGATGACGAAGGTCGTGTAGGCGCCGAGCATGACCAGCTCGCCATGGGCCATGTTGATCACGCCCATCACGCCGAAGGTGATCGCCAGACCCGCGGCGGCGAGCAGCAACACCGAGCCGAGCGAGACGCCATAGAGCGCGTTCTGCGCCAGTGACCACAGCCGCTCCGTGCTTTCCAGCGATGCGACGGCGGCGGCGGCGGCGGCGGCCACGGCCGGGGGCTGGGCGGACAACGAGCCGAGCAAGTTGCGCGCCTCCAGGTCGCCGCGGTCGCGCAGCACCGCGATGGCGGCCAGGCGGTCCGCCTCGTTCGCGTCGGTGGTGGTCAGCACCGCGGCCGCGCGCGCCTGTCGCATGACCCGCTGGATACCGGGATTGGTTTCGATCTCGATCGCGTGCGTCAGGGCCGGCACGGCGGCCGCGTCGCGCGACTTGAACACCGCCTCGGCGGCGGAGCGGCGTTTCGTCTCGTCGGGCGACAGCAGCGTGAGTGTGCCGATCGCTGCCTCGGCGGCACGGCGCACCGCGTTGTTCAGTCGGACGGGTTTGAGGCCCGGCGGCGTGTCGCCGAGTTTCTGGCCGGTGCGCGCGTCGGTCAGGCTGCCGTCGGCCGCCTTGATGAACAGCTCATGGTCCCGGCCGAACAGCAGCGCGCCGCCTTGCAACGCGGCGATGACGTCGGCCGCGCGCGGATTGCCCGACGCGGTCAGGCCCTCGATGCCGCGGCGGATGTCCTCGAAGCTGGTCGAGGCGAGAGGGGCGAAAGGGTCGTCCTGGGCGCGTGCCGTGCCGAGGAAGGCGGACAGAATAAGCAAGATCACAAAGAACACCGTCATGGCCGGGCTTGACCCGGCCATCTCGTGTCCGATGGCCGCATCGTGCGACCCGAGATGCCCGGGTCGAGCCCGGGCATGACGGCTTTTCGTTACGTTCGATCCGGCAAAACGGTAGGAGGTGGGCGAAC
Source organism: Acetobacteraceae bacterium (assembly GCA_965246915.1). Taxonomy (GTDB): domain Bacteria; phylum Pseudomonadota; class Alphaproteobacteria; order Acetobacterales; family Acetobacteraceae; genus CAVRQM01. Next base: position 35,465 of record CBDFGB010000028.1, on the reverse strand, counting down.
GCATCACTTCGTGGCGCCGCCGCACTTGCCAGTCTTCACATTGAAATTGCCGCACGACATGGGCGAGCGCCAGTCGGCGACCAGATCGCGAGAGCCTTCGAGATAGGGCGACCACTCATTGGCCACCACCAGCCCGGGAGTCTGCGAGACGATGTTGAACTGCCCATCGTCCTCGATCTCGCCGATTAGCACCGGCTTGGTGATGTGATGGTTGGGCATCATCGCCGAGAAGCCGCCCGACAGGTTTGGCACCGCCACGCCGATCAACGCGGGGATGACCTTGTCCGGATCGATCGTGCCGGCCTTTTCGACCGCTTTCACCCACATGTTGAAGCCGATATAGGCGGCCTCCATGGGGTCATTCGTGGTCCGCTTCGGATTCTTCGTGTATGCGTGCCACCTCTCGATGAACGCCCTGTTGTCCGGGGTGTCGACGCTCTCGAAATAGTTCCATGCGGCCAGATGCCCGACCAGCGGCTTCGTGTCGATGCCGGCCAATTCCTCCTCGCCGACCGAGAAAGCCACGACCGGGATGTCGGTCGCCTTGATGCCCTGGTTGCCGAGCTCCTTGTAGAAGGGCACGTTCGCGTCGCCGTTGATCGTGGAGACCACGGCGGTCTTCTTGCCGGCCGAGCCGAACGCCTTGATCTGGGCGACGATGCCCTGCCAGTCGCTGTGCCCGAACGGGGTGTAGTTGATCAGGATGTCGTCCGGCGGCACGCCCTTCGCCTTGAGATAGGCTTCCAGGATCTTGTTCGTCGTGCGCGGGTAGACGTAATCGGTGCCGGCGAGCACCCAGCGTTTCACCTTCTCGTTTTCCATCAGGTAGTCGACCGCCGGGATCGCCTGCTGATTGGGTGCGGCGCCCGTGTAGAAGACGTTCCGGCTGCTCTCCTCGCCCTCGTATTGGACAGGGTAGAACAGAATGCCGTTGAGTTCCTCGAACACCGGCAGCACCGATTTGCGCGACACGCTGGTCCAGCAGCCGAACACCGCGGCCACCTTGTCCTGGGCCAGCAACTCCTTTGCCTTTTCCGCGAACAGCGGCCAGTTCGACGCCGGGTCGACGACCACGGCCTCGAGTTTCTTGCCGAGCAGGCCACCCTTCTTGTTCTGATCGTCGATCAGCATGAGGGTCACGTCCTTCAGCGTCGTCTCGCTGATGGCCATCGTGCCCGAGAGCGAATGCAGGATGCCCACTTTGATCGTGTCGTCGGCCTGCGCCCGTGTCGTGGGCGTGGCGAGCGCCGCAGCAATGCCGGCGGAGGCGAAGACCGCGCCCCGCAGCCAGTCGCGCATGGATGCCATCCTAAGCCGTTCCCCTGTTGTGCCACCGGACCGTCATTCCGGATGACGCTTGCGTATGCACCGGACGTGCCATGACCTCGCGATACGGTGATCGGACGGCGGAACCGGGCTGGGAGCCGGGCCGGGCTGCATACGAAACGGGCAGGGGTCATGCCGCGCGAGCAAAACCCAAGTCGGCGCGCGTCGCCGGCCGCCGGCCGCGCAAGTCATCGCAATGATCGTTCGGCGATATCGCGACCGCTGCCGCGAGCGGCCGCGTCATGCTATGGCGCGGCGGATGCGCATGACGATTCTCGCCGCGGCGATCCTTGTCGCTTCCGGTCCGGTCCGGGCCGGCGCTGTTCTGGTGGTGAATTCGGCAGAGGCCTCGCTGTCCGTCGTCGACATGCAGTCGCGCCGGGAGGTCCGACGGATTCCCGTGCTGCGCGAGCCGCACCATGTCGCCCTCAGCCCGGACGGCCGGGTGCTTTTGGTCGGCGACACGGTGGGCAATACGCTGTTCGAACTCGATGCCAACGACTTCTCCGTGCTGCGCCAGGTCACCGTCTCCGACCCTTATCAGCTTGGCTTCAGTCCGGATGGTCGGATGCTTGTCGTCAACGGACTCGCCCGCAACCAGGTCGACGTCTATGACGCGGCGACATTGAAGCTGATCAAACGCTTTCCGCTGTCGTCAATGCCGAGCCATCTCGCCTTCGCGCCGGACAGCTCCATGGTGTTCGTAAGCCTCCAGGGGACCAACAAGCTCGCAGCCATCGACCTGCGGACCCTGGCGGTGCGCTGGACCGCGCCGGTCGGGCGCACCCCGGCCGGGGTGATGTGGCATGATGGCCGCGTGCTGGTCGCCAACATGGGCGAAGACAATTTTTCGGTGGTGGACCCGGTCGATGGCCGCGTCGAGCGGCGCGTCCGCACGGGGCGGGGCGCGCACACCCTGTTCCTTTCGCCGGACCACGCGACGATTTGGGTCAACAACCGCGTCGAGGGCACCACGGTCGCGGTCGATCCGCAGACCCTAGCCGTCCGCCGCACCTACCGCGTGCCGGGCGGCCCCGACGACATCGACTTCGCGCCGGATGGCAATCTTTGGATTACCCAGCGTTTCGCCCGCTCCGTGGCGGTGCTCGATCCGGCGAGCGGGGAGATCGACACGGTCGAGGTGGGCCGCAGTCCGCATGGCCTTTTTCTGAACACCAAGGCCCGATGATGGATATCGCGGCCCCGGTCACCGCTGCATTCACTCGGCACGTCAAGCCCGGGTGCGTCGACAAATACGATGCCTGGCTGCATGACATGACCTCGGTGGCCAGTCGTCAGCCCGGCTACCAGGGCGTCACGGTGGTGCGCCCCCCGCATGGCGGCATACGTCCCGAATACACGACAATACTTCGCTTCGACACCGACGCCAATCTGCGGGCGTGGCTGGACGCGCCAGAGCGGCTGGCGCTGCTGAAGCAGGCCGACTCCTATGCCGACGAGCCGACCGAAGAAGTGATCTCCGAACCGGGCATGGATTTCTGGTTCACGCCGCACGACGTCGCTGGACCGCCGGCCCGCCCGCCGGCGCGGTGGAAGATGGCGGTTGTTCTCACGGTCGTGATCTTCGTCCTGCTCAATCTGATGCGCGAGGTCACCGCTCCGCTCGCGCCCTATCTGCCGCGCGTGCTCGTGCAATTGCCGTCGGTGGCGCTGCAAGTCTGTTTCATGACGTATTTTCTGATGCCTTGGCTGACGAGGCGGCTTGGACCCTGGTTGCAGGCGAGGGGTTAGCGCGCGGCGTCTTGCGGCCCAGGTTCGATTGCCAATGACGCGCCCGTGGTGTGTGGTGTCCCCTCCATCACAATGCTTGGGGAGACGGGGATGTTTCGCAGGGTTCTCTTGGGCGCCGCACTTGGCGCCGCGGTTGCCTTAGGCACGGGCGCGGCGCACGCCGCCACGCTGAAATTCGGGGTCGCCGCAGAACCCTATCCGCCGTTCACGACGCAGGAGGCGTCGGGCAAGTGGGTCGGCTTCGAGGTCGATTTGATGGAGGCCGTCTGCGCCGCCGAGAAGCTGCAGTGCGAGATGGTCGGCACGGCGTGGGATGGCATCATTCCGTCGCTGAACGCCAAGAAGATCGACGTGATCTGGTCGTCGATGTCGATCACGCCAGACCGCAAGAAAGTCATCGACTTCACTGACAAATACTACAACACGCCGTCCGAGGTGATCGGGCCGAAGGGCGGAGCGTACAAAATCAAGCTCGATGATTTCTCCGGCCTGAAGGGCAAGACGGTCGGCGTTCAGACGAGCACGATTCACGCCAACATGGTCGAAAAACATTTCGGAACCGTGAAGCTCAAGACTTACGACACGCAGGATAACGCCAATGCCGACCTGGCCGCCGGCCGCATCGACGCGGTCGTTGCCGACAGTATCGCGCTCGAGGATTTCCTCAAGACCGATGCCGGCAAGGAGTGTTGCGAGATGAAGCTCGTCATCCCGGCCGATTTCGACCGCTCGATCAGCGGCGACGGCGTCGGCGGCGGGTTGCGCAAGGCCGATACCGACCTCAAGGCGAAGCTGAACGCAGGCATAAAAAAAGTCCGGGCCGACGGGACGTACGACAAGATCGCGAAGAAGTATTTTACCTTCGACGTCTTCGGCGGCTGAGGCGGCGTCACGCGGCTGCGGGCAGCACTTCTGCTCGCAGCCAAGCGACGAGCCCCGCGTCGTCGCCCGTCTCTATCGCGCGGGCCACCCGCCACCCGACCGCGGCGCCGAATTTGTAGCCGTGACCGGAACACGCCGAGACGACCGTGGTCCGGCCGAGTTGCGCGCTGAAAAAGCACTCGTCTGGCGTGAAGGTGTAGACGCAACCCCGCAGCGCCTTGACCGCGTATTCGTCAATGCGGGCGATCGGGGGTGCCATGCAGCGGAGCAAGGCAAGCCCATCCTCGGTCGTCGGCAGGCGCGGCGCGTCGGGATCGGCGGCGTAGCGCATCAGCCCGGAGCCAAATTTCAGGCCCGTTCCGCGGACCGGCGGAATGCCCCAGGCCTCCGACTCGCCGCCGACCGAAAGGATCACCGGGGCACTTGCCCAGGCCGTGTGCAGATCGCCCGGTGGCTCGGCGTAGGCGACGAAGGTCCGCCTCGTCGCCAGAGCGGGTGCGTATTCGGGAAGAAGTTTCGTGGTCCAGCCGCCCGCCGCAACCACCACACGGTCGGCCCCAATCGTCTCGCCGTCGGCCAACGTGAGGCGGGCTCGATCCAGGTCCAGGCCGACGATCCGCGCGCCGAGCCGAATCGTCGCGCCATGGCGCCCGAGCCAGTGCAGCAGATCCGCCGCGATCCGCTGGCACAGCAACGCCCCGCCCTCCGGCGCGAACGCCGCCTCCATGAAGCCGCTGGGGTCGAGAAACGGAAAGCGCGCCGAGGCCTGCGTCGGGGTCAGACGCGCATGCGCGATCCGCAACCGATCGTAGCCGACATGGATGTGGTCCGCCTCGTCGCCGGGATGCTGCGCCAAGGTCAGGACGCCGGTCTCGACATAGTGGGACGCGCCGAGATCGTCCCAGAGCATATCCCAGGCCTGATAGGCCTCGGTGATGAGCCTCGCATATCCATCGGCCGAGCCGTAGCCTCGCCGAATGATGCGATGCTGATCGCCGGATGCGGCGTCAGGGTTTGGAATGGCGTTGCTCTGTTCCAGCAAGGTCACGCGGTGGCCGCGCGAGGTCAGCGCCCAGGCGGTGGACAGACCGGCAATTCCGGCGCCCACGATGGCAACGTGCATGACGGCCTACACTTCGCGATAATCGAAGAACGCAACGTCATATCGCCGCATCATCGCATCCTCCGAGACGAGAAGTAGGCGCTCAGCCCTAGACGGCGTAGCACCCTTTCAGTTTCAAGAGGCACCAATCGAGCCATCGGCAGCCCGGCCTTTGCGATCATGACCTCCTCGCCGGCAGCGCCCGGTCGACCAGCTTGGATAGCTGCATCTTTGCCTCGTCGAGATTGATCCTGCGCATTTCCCAGGCGTGGACAGCCAATTGGGACTGGTCAATGTTGGTCAATCATCCAATGGCTGGTCCGACCAGGTCGCCGACGGCATAGCGCCGGTGAGTTTGGCGACCACGCCGCCTTTCTCGACGTAGCGGTCCCGGGTCCGGGTGAACAGGCGGCCGGTCTGCGGCGCGCGGACCGCAAGGTCGCGCTCCGGCTCTCCGGGTTCGGGCACCAGTCGGGCGAACGGCTCGTCGGCTTCGATCAACTCGCCCAGCGCCCGATCGAAAACCAGAACGCCGTCCGCCGGCGCGCGCACGGTCTCGATACAGTCGATCGACACGGCCTCGCCGATCCAATCATGCAGCCGCGCCATGCCCGCGATGACGCCGCGTGCGCGCAACAGGCGATGCAGCGCGCGGGCATCCGCCTCGGCGGTCGCGTCGTCGACGTCGGCCTGGCCGCGCAACTCCACGGTGGCGCAAATCCTGCCGGCCACGCGGCCCTCGACGATCCAGGGCCGCACCACCGCGTCCTCGAACGCGCCACCACCGCCGCCGTCCCACAGGATCACGACGTCCGCGTCGAGCGCGGCGGCGAGATCGCGCGCCTCCGGCCACAGCGCGCGATGCACGTAGAGGTAGGGGACGCCTTCATCGTCGGTGTGCAGATCGAGCACGATGTCGGCCGGAGCCACGAGGCGCAGCAGGGCGGCCTGCCACGCGAACACCGCGCCCTCGCGCGTTGCCGCCTCGGGGAAACCGCGATTGAAGTTGTGGCCGGTCGCGCGGTCGAACCGGCCCAGCACGCGGCCGTGGCCGAACTGCTGGCTGCCGATCGGATTGCAGCGCGGAACGACCGTGACGTCGCCGAGCAAGCGCCCGGCCGCCTCGTCGGCGATCAGCCGCGGCAAGAGTTTGTGCAGGACCAACATGCCGGGGATTTCATCGGCATGCAGACCGGCCTGCAGATGCGCGGCCGGGCCGCCGCCGCTGCCGCGCAATCGCCAGACCCGGAGCGTGAGGCCGTCGGGGAGATCGACGGCCTCCTCGATCATGACCGCGCGCCCGCCCGAAGCTGCGGATTCATCCGTCGTTCGGCGAGCGCGAAAAGCTGGGTGATCGCAAGCGTCAGCAGGATGTAGACGGCGGCCGCCATCAGCAGCGGCTCGTAGACGCGCAACGACTGGGCGCGCGCGAAATTCGCCTCGCCCATGACGTCGAGCACGGTGACCGTCGAGGCGAGCGCCGTGGCCTTCAGCAACAGGATCGTCTCGCCTCCGAGTGCCGGCAGGCAGGACTGGATGGCGCGGGGCAGCACAACCAGCCGCGTGACCTGCCAATTGTGCAGCCCGAGCGAGCGGGCCGCTTCGACCTCGCCGCGTGGCACCGACTGAATTGCGCCACGCAAGATCTCCCCGCTATAGGCACCGGTCGAGATGCCAAGCGCGAGGACGGCATACCAAAACCCTTCCCGCAGATAGGGCCACAGGAAACTCTCGCGCAGCGCCGGCATGTGAGAGAACACGCTGCCGAGCCCGTAGTACAGCAAATATATCTGCACGAGCAGCGGGGTGCCGCGAATGACCTGGATGAACGCCCAGCTCGGAGCGCGAGCGACAAGATTGTTCGAGACTCGCGCCAACGCGACGCCGACCGCCAGCGCGTTGCCCAGCACCCACGACAGGACCAGCAGAACGATGGTGACCAGCACCCCATTCAGCAGCCGGGGCAACAATCCCAATACGAATTCGAACGACATCAGGTGCGCACCTGGCCGCGCTCGGAACGGCGCTGGATGAAGCCGAGGAAAATCGACGAGACGACCGTTAGTGCCAGAAAAAGCCCGGCGGTGAAGCAGTAGAAGAATAAATACAGCTTGGTGGCGCTCGCGGCCGTCTTGCCGGTGAACAGCAACTCTGAAAACCCCACCACGCTGATGAGCGAGCTGTCCTTTAGAATGACGAGCCAGAGATTGCCCATGCCGGGCAACGCATGGCGGAGCGCGATCGGCAGGATCAGGAGGCGAAACCGCTGCATCGGACGCAACGCGAGCGCCCGTCCCGCCTCCGACACGCCGATCGGAACCGCGAGGATTCCGCCGCGAAACACCTCCGTAAGATAGGCGCCTTGGACGAAGCCGAGCGTCACGACGGCGGCAAGGAACGGATTGACGGTGAAACTCTCCGACAGGCCGGTCTCACGGAGGAAATTCTCGATCGCCGAGGTGCCGGTGTAGTAGAGGAGTATGATAAGCAACAGTTCCGGCACAGCACGGACCAGCGTCGTGTAGGTGGCGCCCAGCCATCGTAGCCACCTGTGGCGCGAGAGTTTTGCTCCCACGCCGGCGAGTCCGAGCAGGCTGCCGATGACATAGCCGGCCAACGATATCTCGACCGTCAGGATCGCTCCCGACAGGAAGCGCGGCCCCCAGCCTCCTTCGCCAAATCCGATCAGTGCCAGCGAAATCTGCGGTGAGGTCAGGGCCTTCGTCCTTTCGCGTGGGTCACGGTCGCACACGCCTTCGCGAGCAACAAGCATGCCGCGCGCTCGTCGGGGAACGCGGGACCTCCGCCCGCGTAGTGACCTCTGACCGGTCGATACCGTCGCGCGGTTCTGAACCCAAGGCGGCCGAGGACCGGAACATGACCTCTGAAGAAACGGAATTTCGCGTGCCGCTCGCCGCGGAACGGATCGAAGTGACGCGGCGTGTCCGAACCACTGGGCGCGTTCAGGTCCTGACCCGCACCACCGAGCGCGTCGAGAACATCGATATCGAACTTCGTCACGAGGACGTGGAGATCGAGCGCGTGGCGATCGGTCGGACGGTGACGACGCCACCGGCCATTCGTCACGAGGGCGACGTGACGATCATCCCGGTGATCGAGGAGAGAGTGGTCGTCGAGCGTCGCCTGGTCCTGACCGAAGAGATTCGCATACGCCGCGTCGTCCGCATCGAGCGCCGCCGCGACGAGATCGTGCTGCGCAGTCAGCACGCCGAGATCCGCCGGCTTCCGGCGGACGAGCCTCAACCCGGCGAGACGCCGGGCGACCCACACACGGAGACTTAAAATATGTCAACTGAAACGATTGTCGCGGTGTTCAGGACGACCGCCGAGGCCGAGGCGGTCACGGCCGACCTGCGTGCGGCGGGCATTCATGCAACCGCGATCGAGCAGCACACGGCGGACCAGATGCGACACGAGACGGTGATGGCCACGGAATCCGGCGAGAAGCGGTCGGGCTTCTGGAGTTGGGTGCTGGGCGATGACGCCTCATCCGACGAATTGGCCCTTTACGATCAGAAGCTGTCCGCCGGCAGCGTTGTCGTGTCGGTGGTCGTCGCCGATACCGATGCCGCGCGCGTCGAGGCGATCATCGAGAAGCATCACCCGGTCGATATCGACGAGCACACCGTCGCCGCGTCCGCGACGGCGCAGCCCGCCATGACGGCGGCGCCGGCAACCAAGCCCGCCGTGGCCATGGCCACCCGCGCGGCGGCGGCGACCGCCCAGGGCGAAGTGATCGCGCTCGCCGAAGAGAGCCTCAACGTAGGCAAGCGCGTGGTCGATCGCGGCGTCGCGAAAATCCGTCGCTACGTCGTCTCGCGTCCGGTCGAGGAGCAGATTCGTCTGCGGACCGAAAGCCTGCGGATGGAGCGTCGCCCGGTCACAGGCGACGCGAAGGTCGGCGCCGACGCGTTCAGTGAGAAGACGTTCGAAATGAAGCAGACCTCGGAAGAGGCGGTGGTGAGCAAGACCGCCCGCGTCGTCGAGGAAGTCGTTCTTGGCAAGGACGTCACCGAGCGTGTCGAGACCGTGAAGGACACGGTTCGCCGCGAGGAGATCGAAGTCGTCGACGCGCAGGGCAAGGCTACCGTGGCGCGTCCCGCCGCCGCAGCCGTCGCGCCGGTCGCTCCCGCCAAGACGCCGGTTCCGGCGACGCCGCGCTAAAGCCTTCGCGTTGGGGCCCCGGGGCGACGTCTCGTCCCGGGGTTTTCACCGCATCCAATGCGGCGTCGGCAGGCCCTTGGCGCGCAGAAATTCTGGGTTAAACAGCTTGCTCTGATATCGTGCGCCGCTGTCGCACAGAATGGTGACGACGCAGTGGCCCGGCCCCATCTCTCGGGCGAGTCGGATCGCGGCGGCGACGTTCAGTCCGGCCGAGCCGCCGATCGACAGGCCTTCATGGATGAGCAGATCATAGACTTGCTCCAAGGCTTCGCTGTCGGCGATACGCAGCGCGCCGTCGATCTCGACGCCTTCCAGATTGCCCGGCACTCGGGATTGGCCGATGCCCTCGGTGATCGAGCTTTCGCTGATGGTCATGTCGCCGCCGGTGTGCCAGCCAAACAGCGCGCTCCCCTCGGGATCGGCCAGAACGATGCGCAAGCCGGGCTTGCGTTGTTTCAGCGCCAGCGACACGCCGGCCAGCGTGCCGCCGGTGCCGCACGCGCACGTGAATGCATCGACCCGACCTTGGGTCTGGTGCCAGATTTCGGGGCCGGTCGTGGCGCGGTGGCCTTCGCGGTTCGCGAGGTTGTCGAATTGGTTGGCCCAGACCGCGCCTAGCTCTTCGGCCAGTCGGCGCGAGACATGCACGTAGTTGCCGGGATCGCGATATGGTTTGGCCGGGACCAGGCGCAGATCGGCGCCGATCATGCGGAGGAAATCGATTTTCTCGGTGCTCTGCGTCTCTGGCATCACGATGACGCTGCGGTAGCCGCGGGCGTTGCCGACCAGCGTGAGGCCGATGCCCGTGTTGCCGGCGGTGCCCTCGACCACGGTTCCGCCCGGCACCAGCACGCCGCGCCGTTCGGCGTCGCGGATAATCGCCAGGGCCGCGCGATCCTTGACCGAACCGCCAGGGTTCATGAACTCGGCCTTGCCGAGGATCGTGCAGCCGGTTGCGGCCGAGGCCCGCCGCAGCTTGATCAGCGGAGTGTTGCCGATTGCGGCGGCGAGATCGTCGGCGACCGGCGGGGCGACCGTGGCAGGCAAGGCGATTTGGGTCATGCGGAGTCCGGCGATACTGTTCGGGTCGCGGATGGGTGCGGCGGCGCGTCGCCATCCAAGCATTGGAGGCGGCGATGGTCGAGGACGTGAGCGTGGCGGACAGTTATGCGGCCTTGCGCGACGATCCGATGGCGTTCCTAGTGGACGTTCGCACCGACGCGGAGTGGTCGTTCGTGGGGCTCCCCAATCTCGACGAGGCAGACAAGCAGCCAGTGCTGATCCCGTGGCAGGTCTATCCCACGATGCAGCTCAATGCCGGGTTTCTCGATGCGCTGCGCGCGTCGGGTGCCACGCCGGAGCACCGGATCTATTTTCTCTGCCGTAGCGGCGCGCGCAGCCGGGCGGCGGCGCAGGCGGCGATCGCCGCAGGTTTTCCCAGCAGCTACAACATCGCCGACGGCTTCGAGGGGCCAACGGATAGCGAGGGGCACAGAGGAACGGTTGCCGGCTGGAAGGCTGAGGGTCTGCCCTGGCGGCAGCGTTAGGCGGGCGTGTTCGGTTGTTGCGAGGGTGCTCAGTCGTCGCGGTGGACCCGCTCCATCCGTTCATGGCGTTCCTGCGCCTCGATCGACAGGGTGGCGATCGGCCGGGCGGTCAGGCGGCGCAGGCCGATCGGCTCGCCGGTTTCCTCGCAAGAGCCATAGCTGCCCGATTCGACGCGCGCGAGGGCCTGGTCGATCTTGGCGATAAGTTTGCGGGCACGGTCTCTCGTGCGAAGTTCCAGCGCGCGGTCGGTCTCCACGCTCGCCCGATCGGTGATGTCGGCTTCGTGGATGCCGCCCTCCGACAGGCTGGCCAGGGTGCCGTCCGCCTCCCGCAGCAGATCGGATCGCCAGCGCAGGAGTTTCAGCCGGAAGAATTCCAGCTGCATCGGATTCATGAACTCCTCGGTTTCCGAGGGTGCGTAATCCGGCGGCAGCGTGATCATCATCAGCGGCGTTCCTGCGGCGAATTTCGGGCCGTTTGACGGTCGGGCGCCCATCCCTCCCGACCGCGTGATCCGCGCGGCGTATAGCGACCGATCGGGGGGCGCCACAAGGGGCTCACCGTTGATTCGCCGCAATGTCGAGCGCAGGCGGCATGTTCATTCCAATTCGTGGCGCGCAAGCTCCACCTCGATCCGCACGGCCACTGCGGCCAGGACGCCCGACAACCGTCGATCGGTGGGCCTGGGCAGGTCGCGCAGCAGCGCGCGCAGGCCCGCGAGGCTCTCGCGCGTCGCCGCCGCCCCGCCGAGCAGCGAGAGCTGGAGTGACGCCAAACGGTCGATGAGGTCCTTGGCGCGCCGCCGCGCCCGCTCATCCACGCCGTCCGCCTCGTCCTGCAGGGCCAGGAGCCCCGCCTGCAGCATCGTCCGCTCCGGCGGGCGCACGCCGGAGGGGTCCGCGACGCCGCCCGGCCCGGCGAGCGTGAATCCTGCTCCCGCAGGCCCTGCGTTTCGACCGCGCGGCGCGATCGGCCGGGCCGTCGGGACGGCGTTGATACTGGTCATGCCCGTCACAATGCCGGGTGCTGATTGACGAAACGTTCATGTCCGGCGCTCAGGGTCGGCCCGATGCGAATTCTTTTCCTCCTGTTGGCATTCCCGCTGCTGGCCGTCCCGGCCCGGGGGGAAGTGCGGGTCAAGGACATCGCCGATGTCGAGGGCGTGCGCGACAACCAGCTGGTCGGCTACGGCCTCGTGGTCGGCCTGTCCGGCACGGGCGACAAGCTCGATTCCGCGGTGTTCACCAAGCAATCGCTGATCGGCATGCTCGAGCGGCTGGGCGTGAACACGCGCGATCAGGCGGCCCGGCTGACGACCAAGAATGTCGCCGCCGTGATGGTGACCGCGACGCTGCCCGCCTTCGCCCGCCCTGGGGAGCGTATCGACATCGCCATCTCCGCCCTCGGCGACGCGTCCAACATCTCGGGCGGTACGTTGCTGGTGACCCCGCTGATGGGCGCGGATGGCGACGTCTACGCGGTCGGGCAGGGGGCGATCGTGACCGGCGCGATTTCCGCAAAGGGTGCCGGCGCCAGCGTCACCCGCGGCGTGCCCACCGCCGGCCGGATCGCCAACGGTGCCATCGTCGAAAAAGAGGTCCCGTATCAGCTGGGCGCGCAGACGCCGATGCGGCTCGGCCTGCGCAATCCCGACCTGACCACCGCGCGCCGGATCGCCGCGGCGATCAATCGCGTGCTCGGCGCGGGCGCGGCCCATGCGCTCAATCCCCGCACGGTCAAGATCGATCTCGCGGGACGCGACCCCGTCGATAGTCTGGCGGCGATCGAGAACCTGCACGTGGAGCCCGACACCCCCGCCGTGGTGGTCGTCGAGGAGGCCAGCGGTACGGTGGTGATGGGCAACGACGTGCGGATCAGCACGGTCGCCATCGCCCAGGGCAACCTCACGGTGCGGGTGACCGAGACGCCGGAGGTCAGCCAACCCAACGCGCTGGCCGGCGGCCGCACCGCCGTCGTCGACCGCACCAACATCCAGGTCGACGATGGCAGCGGTCGAAAACTCGGCGTGCTGCGGGGGGCCGCGACCCTGCGTGATCTGGTCGCCAGTCTGAACGCGCTGGGCGTCAGTCCGCGCGACCTCATCAGCATCCTGCAATCCATCAAGGCGGCCGGAGCCCTTCAGGCCGACCTCATCGTGCGATAGGGGGTATGTCATGAGCACGATCGTCGCGGACGGCACCGGCGCTCCGTCGCCGGCCGATCTCGCGGACCCGGCGAAAGCCCGTGTGTGGAAAGCTGCCCAGGACTTCGAGGCGCTGGCGCTGGGCGAGTTTCTCCGGCCCATGTTCACGACCCTCGACGCGGCCGGTGGCCCGTTCGGCGGTGGCGCCGGTGAGGCGACCTGGCGACCGATGCTTACCGACGAGATTGCCAAGGCGCTCGCGCGACGCGGCGGCGTGGGCCTCGCGCCGAGCGTATACCGCCAGATGCTGCGGGCGCAGGAGGGATCATGACCCGCGAGCTTGATCTGGCGGCGGCCGCGTTGGCCGAGGCGTTGGAGGCGGAGAACGCGGCGTTGCGCGCCCTGGACGTTCCGCGCGCCGTCGCCGTGTTCCCACATAAGGAAGCCTGCGCCCGTCGGCTGACCGAGGCGCTGTCGCAACCGGCGGCGGGAGGAAGCCATTCGAGTGACTCCGTGAGCCGTCTGCGGGTCCTGGCCGATGACAACCGTCGCTTGCTTGAGCGGGCGATGTTTGTGCAGGGCAGGCTGCTGGCCACGCTCGCCCGCGCGATGCCACCGATGCGCGCGGGATATGGCCGCACGCCTCATCCGAACGTCGCCGCGCCCCCGATGACGTTGTCCGCCCATGCCTGACGCCCGCCTGCCGCGGCGCGCCGGGCCGTCCGCCTGTCGCCACTGCGCCCCGTGTGCTACTCGGCTGCATGCTCCGCGCGCCGCTGGAATTGTCCGCATCGGACTGGACGCTCCTGCTCGGCGACGATCGCGCATCGGGCAAGTTGCCCGCCCTTTATGAGACGCTCCTGCGCCGCCGCGCCGAGGGAGCACCCTTCGTCGTGGCTCGTGCCGCACAGAGCCTGGACGGGTTCATCGCGACCGGCACCGGTGCGAGCCGCTGGATCAGCGGACCGGACGACATTCTGCACACCCATCGCCTGCGCGCCCTTTGCGATGCGGTCGTGGTGGGTGCCGGCACGGTTCGCGCCGATGATCCGCTGCTGACCACGCGGGCCTGTCCCGGCCCGTCTCCGGTTCGCGTCGTGATCGACTCGAGACGCGTGCTGCCGCCGGAACATCGCGTGTTCGCCGCCGGGCCGCCGACCCTGCTGCTGACCACGACGACGGCCGCGCCATCGCACGGCGCGGCCGAGGCGATCGTGCTGCCCAGCGACGCGGGATTCCATATCGAGCCCGCCGCGATCGTCGCGGCGCTCGCGGCGCGCGGGCTGCGTCGGCTGTTGATCGAGGGTGGCGGCCGCACGGTGTCGCGCTTCCTGCTTGCCGGCGCCCTCGATCGGCTTCACGTCACGATCGCTCCTCTCCTGCTTGGCCACGGTATCCCGGCCTTCGCGGTGCCCGCGTGTGCGGAGCCGTCGCAGGGATTGCGGCTCGATTGGACCGCGTATGCGCTCGGCCGCGACGTTCTACTCGACATTCCTTTCACGAGATGAGTTTGCCGCGCGCGTTCTGGGCGGTCGCGAATGGTCATGGCGAGCTGCGCGAGGAGCGCCTGCCGCCGGCGCCGCCGCCCGGGTTTTTGCGTGTGCGGGCGCTCGCGTCGGGCGTGTCGCGTGGGACGGAGGCGATCGTGTTCGCCGGCCGGGTTCCAGACAGCCAGTTTGTGACGATGCGTGCGCCGTTGATGGCGGGCGATTTTCCGTTCCCGGTCAAATACGGCTACGCGGTCGTGGGCCGCGTCGCCGGTCGACCGGGCCGCTGCTTCGTGCTGCATCCGCATCAGAATTGCTTCGACGCGCCCGCCGTGACGTGCATCGCCGTGCCCGACGCGGTTCCCACGCGGCGCGCCGTGCTGGCCGCCAACATGGAAACGGCGCTGAACATCGTCTGGGATGCCGCCCCGCTCGCGGGGGAGCGGATCATGGTGATCGGCGCCGGCGTCGTGGGACTGCTCGTGGCCTCGCTGCTCGCGCGCATCCCCGCCTGCGCCGTCACTCTCGTCGACATCGAGTCCGCGCGGGCGCCGCTCGCCGCCGCGTTCGGCTGTGCCTTCACCACGCCCTCCGACGCGCCGGGCGAGCAGGAGCTCATCGTGCACGCGTCGGCCTCGGAGGCGGGGCTGCGGCTCGCGCTTGGATGCGCGGCCGACGAGGCGCGAATCGTCGAAGCGAGCTGGTTCGCCGATCGAGCGCCCGCCCTGCCACTCGGCGAATCGTTTCATGCTCGACGGCTGCGACTGATCTCGTCACAGGTTGGACGTATCGCGGGACCGATGCGTGGCCGCCGCGATCACGCGCAACGTCTGGGCATCGCCTTGTCGCTGCTGTGCGACGACCTCTACGATCGTCTGCTGGAGGCGCCCGTGGCGTTTGCCGACCTGCCGCGGGAGATGCCGCGCCTGCTGTCCGGCGGCCTGTGCCATGTCGTCGTCTATCCGGACGAGGAAGGGGATGCGGCATGTACAGCCTGACGGTCTGCGATCACATCATGATCGCCCATAGTTTTACGGGAGCGATGTTTGGCCCGGCGCAGCGCGTGCACGGCGCGACGTTCGTGGTCGAGGCGGAGTTTCGCGCGCCGGCGCTCGATGCCGCCAATCTGCTGGTCGATATCGGGCTGGCCCGCACCGAACTGCGGCGCGTGCTGGACGACGTCGACTATCGCAATCTCGACGAGGTGGTCGAGTTTGCCGGGCGCAACACGACCACCGAGTTCATGGCGCGTCACATCCATGCGCGACTGTCCGCAGCATGCGGCGACGGGACGCTGGGCGACGGTGGTCGGCTCGTGACATCGATCAAGGTGCTGCTGCGGGAAAGTCCGCTGGCATGGGCCGCCTACGAAGCCGATCTCGCCTGATGCATGTGAGCTTCATCGCGCCCGCGCCGTGGGAGACGCTGTCCGGCGGCTACGTCTACGATCGTGCGATCGTCGCCGCCCTGACGGCGAGCGGGCATTCGGTTGATGTGGTGACGCTGCCCGGCCTGCATCCATTGCCCGACGAGACGGCGCGCACCGCCGCCGCGTCATGCTGGGCTCGGCTGGCGCCGGACTCGATCGTGGTGATCGACGGGCTTTGCCTGCCAGCTTTCGAGCCCTTTGCCGAGCCACTGTCGACGCGCCGCGTGGTCGGCCTGATCCATCACCCGACGGCATTGGAGACCGGCCGTAGCGAGGCCGCGCGCGACGCGCTTCTCTCGATCGAACGCCGGATGTTTCAGGCCTTGCCTCGCGTGGTCGTGACGAGCCCCGACACGTCACGGCGACTTGTGGCGCAGTTCGGAGTCGTCGGATCGCGGGTCGCCGTCGTCGAGCCCGGCACGCCTGCCGCGCCGCGCAGCGCGGGGCCCTCCGGCGACGACTGCGTCATCCTTTCGGTGGCGACGTTGTCGCCGCGCAAGGGCCACGACGTGCTGTTGCGCGCGCTGTCGCGACTGCTTGATCTCGACTGGACGTTGGTCGTCGCGGGCGCCGCGCCCGATCCGGCGTACGCCGAGTCGCTGCGCGCGCTCGCGGACGAACTGGGGCTGACGGAGCGCGTCCGCTTCGCGGGGGAGATCGCGCCCGACGCCCTCGCGCCGTTTTGGGACGGCGCGGCGATGTTCGCGCTGGCGACGTGGTACGAGGGGTATGGCATGGCGATCGCCGAAGCGCTGCGTCGCGGCCTGCCGGTCGCCGTGACGTCCGGCGGCGCGGCGGCCGCGCTGGTGACGCCGGACTGCGCCGTGGTCTGCGCGCCGGGCGATCATGCCCAGCTGTCTCGCGCTATGCGCCGCGTCATCTACGATCGCCCGTTGCGCGTATCGATGGCCGAGTGCGCGTGGCGGGTCGGAGCCGCTTTGCCAGACTGGACCGCGCAGGGCGAAAAGTTCGCCGCTGTATTGGAGGCCGCATGACGCCGCTGCTGGGCTGTATCGCCGACGACTTCACTGGCGCCACGGATCTCGCCGCGATGCTTTACGGGGCGGGCATGCCGACGACGCTCACGATCGTCGTGCCGCCAGGCGACGCGCCGGGGATCGATGACAGCGCGGTCGTCGTGGCACTCAAATCGCGCACGGCGCCGGTCGCCGAGGCGGTGGGCGACAGCCTCGCGGCGCTGCGATGGCTGCGCGGCCTCGGCTGCCAGCATCTGTTCTTCAAGTATTGCTCCACGTTCGACAGCACGCCGCGGGGCAACATCGGACCGGTCGCCGATGCGCTCGTCGCGGCACTCGACTGCGGCTTCGCGCTCGCCTGTCCCGCATTCCCGGCGAACGGACGCAGCGTGTTCCAGGGCCATCTGTTCGTCGGCGGGAGTCTGCTGAACGAGAGCGGAATGGAGAGCCACCCGCTGACGCCGATGACCGACGCCAATCTGGTTCGTGTGCTCGGCGCGCAGACCGAGGGCGGCGTTGGCCTGGTGCCGTTCGCGGTGGTCGAACAGGGCGCGGGCGCGATCCGCGACGCAATGACCCGGCTGAAGGAGCAGGGACGACGCTATGCGATCGTCGACGCGCTGACCGACACGCATCTGCACGCGATCGGCCACGCCGCCGCGTTGCATCCGCTCATCACCGGTGGCTCGGGTGTCGCGATGGGCTTGCCGGACGCCTGGCGTGCGGCCGGCAAGTTGCCGCCGCGAACCGAACCGGCGGCATTGCCGCACGTCGCGGGCGCCTCGGCCGCGCTGTCAGGTTCGTGCTCGCGCGCGACGCTCGGTCAGGTCGCCGCCGCGCGCGAGCGCATGCACGTGCTCGACCTCGATCCGCTGGCGACCCCCGATGCCGACGTGCTCGCGCAACAGGCGCGTGCCTGGCTTTCACATGCGCTGCGCGATGGCGGCCCGGTCCTGGTCTCCGCTTCGGCGCCACCCGATCGTGTCGCGGCGCTGCAAGCGCGATTGGGGCGTCAGGCGGCGGGCGTGCTTGTGGAGTCGGCGCTCGCGGAGATCGCGCATGATCTCGTCGAGACATTCGGCGTGCGTCGCCTCGTCGCGGCGGGCGGTGAGACGTCCGGGGCGGTGGTCGCTCGCCTCGGTGTGCGAAGCCTGCGCATCGGACCGTCGATCGATCCCGGCGTGCCCTGGACGTATGCGCGACGGTTGGACGCGGAACCGGTTCTACTCGCGCTTAAGAGCGGTAATTTCGGCGGTCGTGACTTTTTCTCGCGCGCCTTTGCACAGGTCGGAGAGAGCGGCGAATGACCGAGGCCGAGACACGCGACCTGTTGTGCGAACTGTCGGCCAGCCTGTTCGCGCGCGGCTTCTCCGTCGGAAGTGCTGGAAACATCAGCGTGCGGCTCGACGACGGCTATCTCATCACGCCGACCAATTCCTGTCTTGGCCGGCTGCGACCGGACCGGATCTCGCGGCTCGACGCGGTGTTCGGCCATGTCGGCGGCGACCCGCCGAGCAAGGAGGTCTTCATGCACCGCGCCTTCTACGCCGCGCGCGAGGATGCGGGCGCCGTCGTGCATCTGCATTCGACGATGGCAACCGCCGTCGCGTGCCTTGCCGAGACCGACGATGATCAGGCGATCCCGCCGCTCACGCCGTATTTCGTCATGCGCATAGGTCGCCGTCTGCCGATTGTGCCGTACTATCGTCCTGGCGATGCGGCGATGGAACCGTCCATCAAGGCGGCCGCGGCCACCGCGAAGGCCGTGTTGCTCGCGAACCACGGGCCGGTGGTCAGCGGTCGTTCCCTGACCGACGCGGTCTCCGCCGCGGAGGAACTGGAGGAAGCGGCGAAACTGTTTCTGTTGCTGCGGGGGCTGCCGGACACGTCGGGTTTTCGGGCGCGCACCCTGACGCAAGCGCAGGTGGCGGATCTTTTGGCGCGTTTCGGCTGAGGCGAGCGGGAACCAGCGCGCGCCGCGAGGTCGCGCTGGTCCCGACGCGACGGATTACTCGCCGGCGAGCGTGTCGTGCTCGTCTGCGAACTCCTCGCCCGTCGTCGTGCTCTCCATCGGTACGGCCGGCAGCAGTGCGCGGCGGGGGCGGCGCTGCTTCTTCACGGGGATCTCGGCCACAGGCGCCGGCTCCGGCATCCGGCGGGCGCGCCGCGGCTTCGGTGCCGGCTCCATTGTCTTGGCCATGCGCGGTTTGCGTGTCGTCGTCGCCTTCGGCGCCATCGTTCGCGTTGCCGCGGCCCGCCCGGTCGTGGCCTTCGCAGCACTTCCCTTTGCCGCGCTCGCTTTGTTCGGCGCGCGGCGCGTGGTCGCGGCCGATTTGGGCATTGCAATTTTGCTGACGCGGCCAGTGGCGGCTCCCCGCCGCGCAGGTGCCGCCGCAGCCTTGCGCGGTGCCTTCGCAGGGCTCGCGGTCTTGCGGGGTGCTTTTGCGACCGTCGAAGTCCGGCGTGTGGTCTTCGGCGCCGCGGTCTTGCGTGTCGTCTTTGCGGTGACCGCCCGCGCCGTCGTCTTGCGCGCCACCGGCTTCGCGGCGGTGACGCGCGATGTGGTTTTGCGGGCGGCGGGCTTCGGGGCGGCGCTGCGCGCGGTGGTCTTGCGCGTCGCGGGTTTCGCGGTCATCGCGCGCTTGGCCGGTGCCTTGGCTGTTTTCGTGCCACGTCCCGCAGTCGTGGCCTTCGCCGCGCCACGCGCTGGCTTGGCGGGGGGCGCCGCAGCCTTGCGTCCGCGCGCCCCGGGGGGCCGCCCGCCCGCGCCGCGCCGCGTCGTCGTGCGCATGGCCAAAGCCTGCGCCGACGGCGGCTTGACTGGCGGTGTCCTATTGTCGCTCATCCGGGATGCTCCCTGCTGTTTACGGTTCGTGGCACTCGAAAGGTTCGGCGAGGCAACCGGTTGCGTGGCGCCTCGGATCCTCCGACCGCGGGAGGCGGCCTGTTCGCCACGTCATGAACCGCCCCCGGAACCTGTCCGGTGCGATCACGTCTTTGCTTTGTCGCCGAGTGCCGGGTCGTCATCGTCGTGGTGCTGATCTCTCGCCTTTTCGGCGTGGGCGGTCTCAAGGCCGGACGGTCGCCGCACGCTTTGTTGGACCCGATGAACCGCATCGCACCGATCGGTTCGCATGCGAGCCTGTTACCGCTATCTGCTCTCGTGCGATGTCATGTCAACAGAAAGCGACGCGAGGAGTGTCGTTGCACGCAAAAAATCGTGTCGGCGTGGCGGCGCGGACCAAGTCCTGGCCGCACGACGCATCTGTCGTGCGGGTGCCATGCTTGAAGCGACCGCGCCGAGGCCTCAATACATGCGCAGGTCGCGAGGTTCGACCACGGGAGTTTTCGCGATGACCGAGTTGAACACCGCCGAGTCCGGTTTGTTCGAGCATGCGCCGACGCCTGTGCGCGAAGCGGTCGAGACCGTCCATTGGCGGCCGCATCGCCGCGTGTCGTTCGATCCATGGCCGACACCGAATCTGCTGACCGCCTTGCGTCGCGGCGCATTTTGTCGCTGCCCGGCTTGTGGCCGGACCGACCTGTTTCGAGGCTATTTGCGCGTCGTCGACACGTGCGGCGAATGCGGCGCCCCGCTTGGCCTCGCCCGAGCCGACGATGCCCCGCCGTACTTCACTATCTTCGTTGTCGGTCACATCGTTGTGTTGCTGATGGTCATGGCCGAACGCCGCTGGGAGTATTCGATGTGGACGGCCGCCGCGATCTGGTTGCCGGTGACGGTATTGCTGTCGGTGCTGCTGTTGCGGCCTATCAAGGGCGCAACCGTCGGCCTGATGCTGCGGCTCGGTTTGATGAAGTCCGACGCGGGTGAATGACTCCGACGAGCCCTCGGCCGAGCGGCCGCGTCTGGCGCGCATCACGATCGACGATCCCCCGGCGGGTATGCTGAGCGCTTTTCAGGACGCCGAACGCGCGCAGGCCGTCGCCGATCTGCTGTCGGAAGCGTGGTTCCGTCCGGTAGCGCAATCAGGCGGTGCGCTGTCGGGTGTGTCCGGCGATCGCTTGGCGCTACGCCTGTCGATCGCGCAGCGTCGTCTGGTGTTCGACATCCGGCGCGAAGCCGACGACGCGCCGCTCGGGCTCGTCGGCCTGGCGCTCGGGCCGTTCCGTTCGATTATCAAGGACTACCGGATGCTTGTGGACAGTCACATCGAGGCGGTCGAGGCCGGCTTCGCGGAGCGGGTGCAAGCCATCGACATGGGACGGCGCGGTCTTCACAACGAGGGGGCCATTCTGGTACGAGACCGGCTTGCCGGGAAGATCGAGATCGATATGCCCACCGCGCGGCGACTGTTCACACTGCTCTGCGTGCTGCATCAGCGCGAGGGAGACGGGACGCGATGAAGATCGACGGAACCCACTATCGCAGCGTGTGGGTCGACGACGACGGCTGGACGGTACGGATCCTCGATCAGACGAAACTGCCGTGGAATGTCGAGATCCTGCGGCTGACCGACGTGGCGCAGACGGCGCATGCGATCCGCACGATGCAGGTGCGTGGCGCCCCGCTGATCGGTGCGGTCGCAGCATATGGAGTGTGTCTCGCGCTCCGCCTCGATCCCTCCAGCGAGGCGATGGAACGCGACGCCGCCATGTTGGCCGAAGCCCGGCCGACCGCGGTCAATCTTCGCTGGGCGATCGAGCGTATGTTGACCCGGCTGCGTAACACTGTCCCCGATCAGCGCGTCGCCGTCGCCTATCAGGAGGCGTCGAGGATCGCCGATGAGGACGTCGCGCAATGCGAGGCGATCGGCCGGCACGGCAGCGAACTGATCTCCGACATCGCGCGGCGGCGGCCGGGCAGGCCCGTGCAGGTGCTGACGCATTGTAATGCCGGCTGGCTTGCGACCGTCGACTGGGGCACCGCGCTCGCGCCGATCTACAAGGCGTTCGAGCAAGGCATCGATTTGCATGTGTGGGTCGACGAGACCCGGCCGCGCAATCAGGGTGCCGCGCTGACCGCGTTCGAGCTCGGCCAGCATGGCGTCGGCCATACGGTCGTCGCCGACAATGCTGGCGGACATTTGATGCAACATGGCGACGTGGACCTGGTCATCGTCGGGACCGATCGGGTGACCAACGGCGGCGATGTCGCCAACAAGATCGGCACATACCTGAAGGCGCTTGCGGCGCGCGACAACGGCGTGCCGTTCTGGGTCTCGACGCCGTCCTCGACGATCGATTGGACCATCGAGGACGGCCTCAGGCAAATCCCGATCGAGGAGCGCAGCGGCGACGAGGTGGCGTTGGTGACGGGTCGCACCGCCACTGGCCGCATCGAGACGGTTCGCGTGACACCGGACACCAGTCCTGCCGCGAACCCGGCTTTCGACGTGACGCCATCGCGCCTGGTGACCGGCCTCATCACCGAGCGTGGCCGGTGCGCCGCCACGCGCGAAGGCCTGCTCGCGCTGTTCCCCGAACGCGCCTGATGCGTCACGCCGTCTGGTTGGCGGCCCTGCTGGCCCTGGCCGGCTGCGGCGGTGGCGCGCGGCCGACCAGCCCCGCGGAGATCGTCGTTCGGCCGCCGTCGCGCGCGCCAAACCTGCCCGACTTCGTTGCACGCTCCTACGAACCGTTCAGCCGCTCTGCGGCCGTGGCGATCGCGCTGCGAGAGTGGCGGCTGTGGGGGCAGGGCGTGGATGACGATCCGCCGGGCACGAGGCCGCGGCCGCTGCCGGACGCCAAGCTGGAACGGATGACCGGGTTCTGGCAACGCGTCGGCGAGTATTGGTTCATGGGCGAAATCGCCGGGGCCACGGAGGCGTCGTGGACCGGCAAGCACGACGCGAACGGCACCCCGTTCGATCCAGGTGGCGACGCCGATTTCGCGTGGTCGGCCGCATTCGTCGGCTACGTGATGCGTATCGCCGGCGCCGGCGACCGGTTCCCGTATTCGAAGGCGCATCACGACTATATCGACGCTGCGCGCGAGGTCTCGATCGCCCGCGATGCTGGACGCACACCGCCCTACTGGGCGGTCGCGGCTGAGCGCATCGACGTCTACGCGCCGTTGCCGGGCGACCTCATCTGCTTTCCGCGCACGAAGAAGCCGCTGCGGTTCGAAGAATTGCCAGCCGGGACCTTCGCGGCGCATTGCGACATCGTGGTTGCCGCGGACTCCGGAACGCTGTCGGTCGTCGGCGGCAATGTCGATGATAGCGTCACGCTCAAGCATGTGCCCGTCACGCCCGATGGCCACCTTGCCCTGCCGGGCACCGCGCCGCTCGACGAGCGATATCCCTGGTTTGTGGTCCTGCGCGTGCTCTATGAGGCGCCGTAGGTCTTGAACCACGCCAGCATGCGCGCCCAGCCATCCTCCGCGTCGGCCGCGTTGTAGCTCGGGCGGTAGTCGGCGTGAAAGCCGTGTTGCGCGTCGGGGAAAACCACGATCTCCACGGTCTTGCCGGCCCCCTGCGCGCGCTTCGCGGCCGCCTGCACGTCGGCAGGCTTGATGCCTTGATCCTGGCCGCCGTAGAGGCCCAACAGCGGCGCCTTGAGTGCCGTGGCAAGGTCGCTCGCGGTGTGGGGCTGGATGTCGCTGGTCGGTCCGACAACCGGGCCATACCATGCGACGGCGGCCTTCAGCTCCGGATTGTGCGCGGCATAGAGCCAGGTGTTGCGTCCGCCACGGCAGAACCCCGTCACCGCGAGCCGCTTCGGATCGCCGCCATGCGCGGCGGCCCAGGCGGCGGTCGCGTCGAGATCGGCCATGACGATGGCGTCGGGTGCCTTGCTGATGACGTCGCGGATGATCTGCTGGACGTCGCTCATCTTTGAAAGGTCGCCCAGCCGCGCATAGAGTTCAGGTGCGACCGCGAGATAGCCCAGCTTGGCCAGTCGACGGCACACATCCTTGATGTAGTCGTGGACGCCGAAGATCTCCTCGATCACCAGCACCGTCGGGAACGGGCCGATGCCGGCGGGCTGCGCGCGATAGGCGGGAAGGTTGCCGCCCTGCACCGGGATTTGCACTTCGCCGGTCTCGATGCCGGCGGTATCGGTGTGAATGGCCTGCGCCTCCACCCGCGTGGTCGCCAGGGTAAGGCCCGTCATTAGGCCCGTCATCACGAAGCCTCTGCGGGCCATGCGTCCCCGCAGTCCGTCGTAGCCATCGAGGATGTGGCCATCGAGCACAACGTCGCCGTCCATGTCGTCCTCCATCGCGGTTGCTCGCAGTAAGAGGGGAGAGCAGGGCGGCGGGCAACGCGGCCCGGTGTCACGACTTAGCGTGGAGCGGCCGCTCCGGTCGGCAGCAGCAGCGCGCTCTCCCCGAACCGGGCGAGGTGCGTCGCCCGCGCGCCTGGCGCGGTGACGACCACGACGGGGGGCGCGCCTTGCGCGGTGAGGATATAGTTCACCACCACGCCGGATCCGGCGATGACCAGCCGCGCGGCGGGCAGCAGTTCCGCGGCGATCGTATTGTCACGGCCCTGTACGGTGACCGACCGACAGCCGCCGCGCAGGACGTAGCGCGCGTCGCTCTCGCGGATGATCACGTCGAGTCCGCCGCACGGCACGTCGCGCCGCCCGAGCGTTCCGTCGAGGACGAGCGTGCCAGGGTTCGGCGGCAGCGGGCCGGGCACGACCTGATTCCAGTAGCCCTTGAGCGTGGTGACCGGCGGAGGCCCGGGCGGTGCGTAGACGACCTGATTGTAGTCGCCCGTCACGGACACCGGCGCGCCCCGCGCGAGATCGACCGAGACGACGTTACGGCTGCCTTCGATGCGCAGGCTCCGGCACGGACCCGCAAGCGTCACCTGATTGGCGGTGCCACGCACTGTCGCGTCCCGACCAAGGCAAGCCGCGGCCGTGCTGCCGACCTGATCGGCGATGACCACCTGCGCCGCCGCCGGTCGAGGCATCCAGCAGGCGCTCAGCAGCAAAGCGAGCGGACCGATCGTCGAGCGGATCGACATCGCGCCTCCTTGACCGATGAGCTCTACGCCATCGCGGCGCGAAGATTGTCGTCGATCCGTCCCAGGAACGCCTGGGTCGAGAGGAATTTCTGGTCCGGCCCGATCAGCACAGCCAGATCCTTTGTCATGTCGCCCGCCTCGACCGTCTCGATGCAGACCCGCTCCAGCGTGTCGGCGAAGCGCGTGACCTCCGGCGTGCCGTCGAAGCGGCCGCGATAGGCGAGGCCCGCGCGTCCAGGCGAAGATGCTGGCGATCGGGTTGGTGCTCGTCTCGCGGCCCTTTTGATGTTCGCGGTAGTGCCGCGTGACCGTGCCGTGCGCCGCCTCGCTCTCGACGGTGCGGCCGTCCGGGCTGAGCAGCACGCTGGTCATCAGGCCGAGGCTGCCGAAACCCTGCGCGACCACGTCGCTCTGCACGTCGCCGTCGTAGTTCTTGCAGGCCCAGACATAGCCACCTTCCCATTTCACCATGCAGGCGACCATGTCGTCGATCAGCCGGTGCTCATAGGTCAGGCCCGCGGCGTCGAATTTTGCCTTGAACTCGGCGTCGAAGATCTCCTGGAAGACGTCCTTGAACATGCCGTCATAGGCTTTCAGGATCGTGTTCTTGGTCGACAGATAGACGGGATATCGCCGCGCCAGGCCGTAGTTGAACGCCGCGCGGGCGAAGCCCTCGATGCTCGCGAGGGTGTTGTGCATGCCCATCGCCACGCCCGGCGCCCTTGAAGTTCTGCACCTCCATGATCTGCGGCGGGCTGCCGTCGGTCGGCTGGTAGGTGAGGGTGACCTTGCCGGGGCCGGGGATTTTCGTCTCGACCGCGCGGTAGACGTCGCCATAGGCGTGGCGGCCGATGACGATGGGCTTGGTCCAGTGCGGCACGAGGCGGGGGACGTTGCGGCAGATGATCGGCTCGCGGAAGATCGTGCCGTCGAGGATGTTGCGGATCGTCCCGTTCGGGCTGCGCCACATCTTCTTGAGGCCGAACTCCGTGACGCGCGCCTCGTCGGGCGTGATCGTCGCGCATTTCACGCCGACGCCGTACTGGCGGATCGCCTCGGCCGCCTCGACCGTCACCCGGTCGTCGGTCCGGTCGCGATACTCGATGCCGAGGTCGTAATACTTCAGGTCGATGTCGAGATACGGCAGGATCAGCTTTTCTTTGATGAAGCCCCAGATGATGCGGGTCATTTCGTCCCCGTCGAGTTCGACCACCGGAGTCTTCACCTGGATTTTCGACATGCCGTGCCTCTGTCCGCCTGACCGAGGGTTCATACACACGAAACGCCGGGCGCTTCAAGCTGCGCTGCAGCATTGCGGTCGGTTGCCGGCGCGCGAGCCGCTCCGATAGGCTCGCGTGATGCCCGATGATCCGCCGAACTGCCGCGTCTATCTTGCCGGTCCCGACGTCTTCCTGCCGGACCCGGATGCGCGCGGCGCGCGGCTGAAGGAGGTCTGCGCCCGGCACGGTCTGCACGGGCGTCTTTCCCGCTCGATCCGCTGCCCGGCTGAGCCGGACTCGTGGTCGAGCCTGTTGGAGTGGGAGCGCATCGCGCTGCGCAACGAGGCGCATATAAGGTCCTGCGACGCGCTGATCGCCAATTTGACGCCGTTCAGGGGGGCGAGCGCCGATGTCGGGACGGTGTTCGAGCTTGGCTTCATGCGGGCGCTTGGTCGGCCGGTATTCGGCTGGACGAACACGACGGCGTCGTTCCTCGAGCGCACGCGGGCGGCCGTCTCCCGCGCAGATGACCGGGATATGGAGGGGCTGGCGATCGAGGCGTTCGGCTGCGTCGACAATCTCATGATCGACGGCGCGGTGCGGGCCAGCGGCGGGGCGATCCTGCTGTCGGACGTGGCTGGATCGGAGCGGTGGCGGGACATTGCGTCGTTCGAACGCTGCGTGGCCGCATGCGCGGCGGCGCTTGTGCCTTGACCACGCGGGCGCGGATGGCCACGGTTACTCTTAAGGTTGTGAGGCGACCGTGATGGGAATGGTGACGCTGGAAGAAGCCCGGGCGGGTCTTGCCCGGCTCGTCGAGCGGGCGGCGGCCGGCGAGGAATTCGTGATCAAGGATGCGGGTCAGGCGGTTGCGAAGCTGGTGCCGCCGGACCCGGCCCCCGTCGCGCCGAAAGAAGCGCGGGAGTTCGATTTTTTTCGCGGCCGGGTTTGGGTCGGGCCCAACTTCGATGCGCCGTTGCCACCCGAGCTTCAGCGAGCATTTGACGGCGAAGATCACTGAAGCTGCTCCTCGACACCCATGTGTTGATTTGGGCGGTACACGATTCGCGAAGATTGGGACCAAAGGCGCGGGAGATCATCGCCGCAACTGATAGTGAGCTATTTGTAAGCGCCGCGAGCCTCTGGGAAATTTCAATCAAGCAAAGCCGAGGCGACCTGCGATTTCCGCTAGACGACCTGGCTACCGTTCGCGATCGGCTTAAGATACAATGATTGCCAATTCAACCTGCTCACGGTGTCGCGGCCGGCCGCCTGCCGCGTTATCATAGCGATCCGTTCGACCGGATGCTTGTTGCCCAGGCCCAGGCTGAAAGATCGACGCTCGTCACCGACGACACCGCGATCACGCGCTACGATGTCGCGATCCTCCTGGCTGGGGCCTGACCCAAAACCCCTAGCGCGTCGGCGATTCCGAACGGCCCCGGCAGCGAACCGCGCGGAAAAAGCCGCGTCACGTGCCCCAGCTTGCGCCCCGGCCGCGCCTCCATCTTGCCGTAATGATGCGGGATCAGCCCCGGCGCGGCCAGGATCGCCGGCCACAACGCCGCCTCCTCCGGACCCACCAGATTCTTCATCACCGCGTCGCTGTGCCGTGTCGCCGGCGGCAGGGGCAGGCCGGCCACCGCCCGCGCGTGCATCTCGAACTGGCTTGCCGGGCAGGCATCGATCGTCCAGTGGCCGGAGTTGTGCGGTCGGGGCGCGATCTCGTTGGCGAGCACGCGGCCGTCACGGTCGACGAACATCTCCACGGCCAGTACTCCAACGAGATCGATACGCTCCGCGACGCGGCGAGCGATGCCCTGCGCCGCCTCGGCGATGTCGACGGATATGCGAGCAGGTGCGAGTGTGAGGTCGAGGATGTGTCCGCGATGCTGGTTCTCGACGGCATCGAACGCCGTCACGGCACCCTCGCGTCCCCGCGCGACCACCACGCTGATCTCGCAAGCATAATCGACCACTGCCTCCAGGATCAGCGGATGCGGCCGGAGCGCGTCCCATGCGGCGAGGGCTGCGGCGCGGTCGGCGACGTGACGCTGCCCGCGACCATCGTAGCCAAGCGTCGTGGTCTTGAGGATTGCCGGAACACCAAGCTCGCCGATGGCCGCATCGAGGGCCGGCAGACTGTCGACCGCCCGCCATTTCGCCGTTGCAACGCCGGCACCGTTCAAGAAGGATTTTTCGACGATCCTATCCTGGCTGATACGCAGGACCTCGGGCGAGGGATGCACCGGACGCAGCGAGGCCAAGAGGTCCAGTCCCCCGGCGCTGACGTTCTCGAACTCGAACGTCACCACGTCGACGGCCGAGGCGAAGCGGCGCAACGCGGCGGGGTCGTCGTATGCGCCGAGCGTGACCGCGGCGGCGACCTGGGCAGCCGGGCTGTCGGTATCGGGCGTGAGGATGTGGCAGCGAAAGCCGAGCCGGGCCGCCGCCATCGCCGTCATCCGCCCGAGCTGGCCACCGCCGACAATGCCGATCGTGGCGTTCGGGCGCCAAGGCCATCACGCCTCGCTGTCGGCCGGCTCCCGCGCCACCGACTCCGTCTGCGCCGCGCGATGCAACTCGAGCCGTCCCGCCAGCGCCTCGTCCGAGCCGGCCAGGATGGAGGCGGCGAGCAACGCGGCGTTGATCGCGCCGGCGCGGCCGATCGCCAGCGTGCCGACCGGGATGCCTGCCGGCATCTGCACGATCGACAGCAGCGAATCCATGCCGCGCATCGACTGGCTTTCGACCGGCACGCCCAGCACCGGCAGCGAGGTCCAGGCGGCGCACATTCCGGGCAGGTGCGCGGCCCCGCCGGCGCCGGCGATGATGACCGACAAGCCACGCGCGCGGGCGGTGGTCGCGTAGTCGCGCAGCCGGTCGGGCGTGCGGTGGGCGGAGATGATCCGCACCTCGTGCGCCACCTCCAGTCCCTCCAGCATCGTCGCGGCGTGCCGCATGGTGGCCCAGTCCGACTGGCTGCCCATGATCACGCCGACTTGCGCGCTGGCGTCCGCGCTCATGCGATGCTGTCAGGGATCAAATGCGACTCGAGCCACGAAATCTCGTCCTTGAGCAGCAGCTTGCGCTTCTTGAGTCGGACGATCTGCAACTGGTCGACTGGCGCATGATCGGTCAGTCGGGCAATGACCGTGTCGAGGTCACGGTGCTCGCTCCGCAACTCGTGCAGCTTGCGAAGGAGGGAGTCACGATCCGTCAACATGTCGTGCGGTTTAACACACAACCGGCACAGGCGAAGGACAGTATGAGCGGCACCGCCGGGCGATTGAGATAGCCTCGACGGTGACAGTGGCGTTACGCTCGAGCAGCCACGGCGCGCGGTCCGTCGATCGAGCATCCGATGGCGCCGAGGTCACTCGAACAGGAGGATTCATGAGCGTGCAATCCCGGATCGATAGCCTGCAGTCCCGCCATGCCAGCCTGGAGGATCGGATTTCCGACGAGGATCGTCGCCCCATGCCGGATTCGGACACGCTCATCCGATTGAAGCTCGAGAAATTGCGCCTGAAGGAGGAACTCGAGCGGTTCCGCGACCGCGCCTAGAACTGCTCGCTCGCCTCGGCGAGCGGCGGGGGCGGGGGCGGCACGGCCTGCCCCTCTCGCGCCAGCCGGTCGTTTGCCTGACCGACCATCGCGTTCAGGTCCGTCTGGCTGCAAAGTCCGAGGATCACCGGGTCGCGCGGCTTGATGTTCGCGGAGTTCCAGTGGCTGCGGTCGCGCACCTTGTGGATCGTCTCCTTCGTCGTGCCCATGAGCTTGCCGACCTGCGCGTCGCTAAGCTGCGGGAAGTTCCGCAGCAGGAATGCAACTCCATCCGGGATGTCGTTGCGCTTCGAGATGGGTGTGTAGCGGCCGCCCTTGGACCGCTTCGGAAGCTGTATACCCGAGGTCATAAGCTTCAGACGCAGATCGGGGTCCGCTTCGCACCGCGCGATTTCTTGCGCCGTCACTTGGCCGTTGGCGACCGGATCGTAGCCGACGATCCCCTGCGCCACCTCGCCATCGGCGATGGCCTGGACCTCGAGCGGGTGCATGCCACAAAAATCGGCGATCTGCGCGAAGGTCAGCGCGGTCTTGTCGATCAGCCATACGGCCGTAGCCTTGGGCATCAGGGGCAATGTCATGTGGAACCTCGTGGCGGCAGCCTGCCCCGCATGGGGCGGCGCGGCGAATGCTCGGATATGGACCACGCTCTCCGGCGGGGTCAAGATCGCTCGCATGAGCAAGGACGTGGGGCAGCCATGATGGATGATGAGGGGCCGCGGCCCCATCGACCCAGAGTGGTCGCTCACGCATTGGGCACGTGGGACGTCGACGAGCTGCAAGACTACGTGAGGGAGCTGCGCGCCGAGATCGAACGGGCCGAAGCCGCGATCGGCAGGAAGACGGGGCATCGCCAGGCGGCCGAGGCATTCTTTAGGCTGCCCGGCGAGCCCTCGTAGACAAGGCTGCGGCGGGGCCGGATCGCTCCCGCCCCGCCGTCGTCATAAGCCCGGGTTCGTGCGTAAGTTACGCTGCCTGCGCCACGGCCGATTGGGCGTCATTCGCTGACTCCGACACGATCCGAGGCGACGCGCCGTTGACGGCGATGCGACGTGGCTTCAGGGCTTCCGGCACAACCCGCTTCAGCGAGACATGGAGAAGCCCGTTGGTCAGATCGGCACCCTCGACCACGATGTGGTCGGCAAGCGTGAACTTGCGTTCGAACGCGCGGCCGGCGATGCCGCGATAGAGCACCTCGGTCTTCGGCTCCTCGCCACCGACGCGCCCCGAAATGACCAGGGTGTTCTCTTTGGCGACCATCTCGATGTCGTCGGGACCGAACCCGGCCACCGCCATTGTCAGGCGATAGCTGTCATCGCCGGTCTTCTCGATATTGTACGGGGGGTAGGTTACCTCCGCCGAGGCGGCGGCCGCGTCCACGAGACGCGCCAGACGGTCGAAGCCGATGGCGGTACGGAACAGCGGATTGACGTTGAAAGCGTTCATATAAACCTCCTGCAAGAGCAAGGTTGATTGGGACCCCCCAACAATCTGGGCTGGCCCGCGAAAGCTTCGAAACCCGTTATGGCGTTCCGAACAGTGCAGGAATTGGGCGGCGCGGCGCCGTGGTTCAAGGGCGCCGCGATCCAGATCGATCAGGTTTTTTTGACGCCGAGCCCCGCGAATTTCTTGTTGAACTTTGCGACCTGACCGCCGGTGTCCATGATCCGTTGCACGCCGGTCCAGGCGGGATGCGATTTCGGGTCGATGTCCAGGCGGATCGTGTCGCCCGCCCTGCCCATGCAGGACCGCGTCTTGTACGTGGTCCCGTCGGTCATGATGACGGTTATGTCGTGGTATTCCGGGTGGATGCCCTGTTTCATGGCGGCCTGATCCTGTGCTGACCCCGACGATCCCGACCGGCAGGGCGAGCGCGGGCGTATAGCGGCGGCGCGCCCCGGAAGCAACGCCGCGAGCGGGGACGGCGCGAGGCCGTCCCCGACACGATCGGCGCGGTCACGGGCGCTTATGGACGGCCGTGACTGCGCAGGCTGCTGGGCGCTGTCGGATCGGCGAAGCCCGAGTCGGTGGCCTGCCGGTCGACCGCAGCCGCGGTGGCCGCCTGCTCGTTCTGGCCGGCGAACTCGTCGGCCATCGCCAGCGAGGCGCCCAGCGCGGCGAAGGCGATCGCCGCGGCGAGAATGATGTGACGCATGACGTGATACTCCGTGAAGCGGCCGGGACCATCCCGTGCTCGCCACCGTGATGTAGCGGTCCCGTTGCGGGGGCGTTGTGACCTGTTTCACGTTCGGCGTCATTTCGACATGCGGAATCCGCCGGGGTGGTTTGCGCTGACAACCGGCGGCATGGCAATGCTCGGGCGGGTTTTCGAACAGGGGACACCGCATGCGGCTGCGCGACAAGGTCGCCGTCCTGACCGGCGCGGGCGGCGGATTCGGCGCGGGCATCGCGGCCCGCTTCGCCGCGGAGGGCGCGCGCGTCGTCGTCGCCGACATCGACGCGGCCGCGGCCAGCACTATGGCTGGCCGTATCGGCGGCCTCGCGGTGGCCTGCGACGTCGCCGACGCGGCGTCCGTCCGCGCCTTGGCCGACTCGGTGCTGGCCGCGCATGGCCGGATCGACATCCTCGTGAACAACGCGGGCACCACCCACCGCAACCAGTCGTTGCTCGACGTGGACGAGGCGAGTTTCGACCGGGTCTATGCGGTCAACGTAAAGTCGCTGTTCCACACCGCCCGCGCTTTCGTTCCGATGATGCGTGCGCAGGGCGGCGGAGCGATCGTCAACATCGGCTCCACCGCCGGTCTGCGGCCCCGCCCCGGCCTCGTCTGGTACAACGGCACAAAGGGGGCGGTGAACACGATCACCCTGAGCATGGCGCTCGAACTGGCGCCCGACCGCATCCGCGTCAACGCGATCTGTCCGGTGCTCGGAGCCACCGGGCTGACCGAGGCGTTCATCGGCGGGCCGGCGACTCCCGAGACTTTGGCCCGCTTCATGGCCACCATTCCGCTCGGGCGGATGAGCCGGCCGGAGGACATTGCCCACGCCTGCGTCTTCCTCGCCGAGGATGCCTCGGACTTCCTCACCGGCGTGCTGCTGCCGGTCGATGGCGGGCGCAGCGCGTGAACATCCTGTCGATCCAGTCCTGGGTGGCGTTCGGCCATGTCGGCAACGCGTCGGCCGCCTTTCCGCTGCAACGCCTCGGCGCCGAGGTCTGGGCGATCCACACCGTGCAATTCTCCAACCACCTCGGCTATGGCGCGTTCCGCGGGCACGTCTTCACCGGCGAGCAAATCTCGGCCCTGGTCGAGGGCATCGCTGAGCGCGGCGTGCTCGCCTCCTGCGACGCGGTGCTGTCCGGCTATATCGGCGACGCGGGCATCGGCTCGGCGGTGCTCGAGGCCGTGGCGCGGGTGAAGCGCGCCAATCCGCGCGCGCTGTATTGCTGCGATCCGGTGATCGGCGACGCGGGCGCGGTCTATGTCCGGCCCGGCATCCCGGAGTTTCTGCGCGACGAGGCCCTCGCGTTGGCCGACATCGCCACGCCCAACCATTTCGAGCTGGAGCACCTGACCGGCCGCGCCTGCGGCACCCTGGCCGAGGCGCGCGAGGCGGTGAGCGCATTGCGGGCGCGGGGGCCGCGCACCGTGCTGGTCACCAGCCTGCGCACCGAGGAGACGCCGGACGATTCGCTCGACATGCTGGTCGGCGACGCGACGGGTTTCTCGCTGCTGCGCACGCCGCTGCTGCATGCTTTCTTCAGCGGGTCCGGCGACGTCACCGCGGCGCTCTTCCTGTTCCATATACTGGGCGGCGCGGGAGCGTCGGCGGCCATGGAGGCGGCGGGCTCGGCCGTCCACGGGCTGCTGCGGCGGACCGCCGAGGCCGGGTCCGCGGAGCTTTTGACGGTCGCTGCCCAGGACGAGTTCGTGCGGCCAAGCCGCTGGTTCGATGCGACGGCCTGCTGAGGGGATCGAGAATGCGAGCGATCGGTTTCGTCATGGCGACGGTCACGGGGATCGCCGGCTGCGCCGCACCCCAAACGCCGGTGCCGATCGAGCAGGCCCGCGCCCTCATGCTCGGCCGCCCCGCCGCCCAGATCGCCGCCTGCATGGGCAACCCCCCGGTGCAGCGCAGCCGGGGCACGACGACGCTCTGGTCCTACCCGTCATCCACCGCGACCCGGTCCGCGCCGCCGACGCTGAGCGATCCCGCCGCCGCGACGTTCCAGTACACGCCGCTTGACGGCGACCCGATCGGGCAAGGGCTGGGCGTCGGACCGCTCGGCGTGAGCGAGGGGCCGGCCGCGCCGTCGGGCTGCATCGTCAACGTGACGCTCGATGCGGGCGTGGTGCGGGCGGTGACCTATGTCGGGCCGAACGGCGCGTTGCTGCGCCAGGACCGCGAGTGCTCGGCGATCGTGCGGGGCTGCCTCCGCTAAGGCTGCGGCTGGACGACCACCGTCCCGGTGATCGGCGGCGGCGGCACGGTCGAGACCTCCGGACGCTGCGGCGGCGGATCCTGATAGGGCGTGCAGGCGGAAGCCGCCAGCAAAGCCGCCAGTAGAAGGGCGAGAGACAGACCCAGCCGCATCGCGCGCACTCCCGACCGGCGGCCCAGTCCGCCGATCACGTGATGCCCGGCGCGGCGCGCCCGAGCAAGGCATCGGCGAGCGAGGCGCGGGCGCTGCCGGGGCGCAGCGGCCGAGGCTGCGACGGCGCCGGAGCCCAGCCGGTCAGCACGCCCATGCGCAGCGTCGCCACGACCCGCTCGCCCTGTCGCGGGAGGGCGGCCAGCGCGCGCGCGAACAGGGCGCGTGGCGGGGTGCGTCGGCTGCGCTCGGCGACCGCGTTGGTCTCGCCGGCGGCGCGCAGGTCCCGCAGCAGCGCCAGCGGGTCGGCGTACAAAAAGGTGATGTCCTCGACATCGGCGACCGGCAGCGCGAAACCCGCCCGCTGCAGCAGCCCGGCCGCGTCGCGCATATCGGGGAACGGCGACACCCGGGGCGAGGCGCCGCCGAGCAGTGCGGCTTCCGCCTCGGTCAGCGCCGCGCGCAACTCCCGGAGCGTGCCGAGCATGGGCAGGCTCGCGAGCAGCAGCCCGTCCGGCCGCAGCGCCTGGCGCAGCTGAATGAGGCAGCCGGGCAGGTCGTCGACCCAGTGGAGCGACAGGCTCGCGACGATCAGGTCGAAGCTGGCGGGTGCGAAGGGCAGCAGCTCCTCGTCGGCGGCGATCGCCGGACAGGTCTCGCGAGCCGCCATCGCGGCGGAGAGATCGCTGCCGACCACCTCGATCCCGCGCGCCCGCAGCAACGGGGCCACGACGCCGCGGCCGCCGATGTCGAGCGCCGTCTCGAACCGGCGGGTCACGTCGTCGAGCCGGTCGAGCAGCCGCAGGGCGGCATCGTGCAGCACCGGCTCGACCCCACAGACTCGGTTCGCGGCGCGATCGCGGTGGCGGCGCACCGCCGCGCGATCGAATACGTGCATTGCGGCATCCATCGGCCTATCCTATCAGCTTGCGCAACCGGTGGGTCGAGCCCGTGAAGGCGATCGTTTCGGGCGGCACGCGGATGCTGCTGGATTTCGTGCTGCCGCCCGAATGCCTGGCCTGCGACGCCCCGGTCGACGCGCCCGGAAAGCTGTGCGCCGGATGCTTCCGCGCCGTGACCTTCCTCGGCGATCCGTGCTGCGACCGCTGCGGCCACGGCTTCGCCCATGCCGGGCAGGCGACGCTCGTCGAGGGTGCCGCCCTGATCTGTGCGGGCTGCGCCGTCCGCCCGCCAGGCTGGGCGCGAGCGCGCGGCGCGCTGCTATACGACGAGGCGTCGCGGCGGATCGTGCTCGGCCTCAAATACGCCGATCGGGTCGATCACGCGGCCCCCCTGGCCGCGATGATGGCGCGCGCCGGAGCCGGCCTGTTGCGCGAGGCCGAGGTGCTCGT
>CBDFGB010000027.1:0-49732 GCA_965246915.1 Acetobacteraceae bacterium | reverse complement strand
GGTCGAGGCGGGGCGGGACGCGCTGTCGGGCAGCCGCGCCAACAGGTCGCGAGCGGTCGGCATGTCGCCGGTCTCGGTGGCGAACACGATCCCGGCCCGCAACGCCGGCATTGCGGCCCCGCCCTCGACCGCGCGCGCCATCAACGCGCGGGCCTCGGCCGCCGCGCCCGAGGCGACAAGAGCGCGCGCGAGACCGAGCCTGACCCAGGCGTCGCCAGGCGCCTCCGCGACGGCTTGTCGCAGCAAGGCCAAACGCGCTCGCGGATCGGCCTCGTTCGCCGCGCGGCCCTCCAGTCGGGCGGCCCTGGCGCGCGCCAGCAGCGGGCCGCGGCCCTCCGCCTCGGCACGCGCCAGAAGATCCGCCGCGTCGTGCGACCGTCCGACGTGGTCCAGCAAGGCGCACAGCTCGACCAACGCCGCCGCGTCGTCCGGCCGTCGCGCGATGGCCTCGCGAAGAAATCCCTCCGTGGTCGCCGATTCGCCGCGCGTCGGCAGCGCCTGTGGCTCGGTCCGCGCCGCGTCCATTCCGCCAGGTGTCGCGTCGTGGGCCAGGGCCTCGGCCGCCGCCGCGGCGGTGGGCGGAAGTTTCGCGAGGGCCGCCAATCTTGCCATCCCGTCGGCGCGGGCGTTCTCGCGCATCGTCAGGATTTTAGCGTACGCCAGTTGAGCCGACAGATCGGCGGGATCGCTCCGAACGAGGGCGGCGAGGCTGTCGCGCGCGGCGGCCCACCCGTCGGGCGTCGCGGCCTGCGCGCTCGCATAGTCGATCGCCATCGACGCCGGCGGCGGTGCGCCCTGCAACATCCGGTCATAGAGCGCCAGAGCTTGCGTGCCTTGCCCGGCCCCGACCAGGCGGCGCGCTTCGTCGAGCGCGGGGAGCGGGAACGAAGCTGGTTCGCTCCGGTCGGTCTCGAGCGAGGCGAGGGCCGCGAGCGCCTCGGTATTGGAGGGGTCCAGGCGCAGCAGCCGTTGCAGGCTGGTGCGCGCTTCTTCGGGCTTGCCCTGACCGGCCCAGTAGGCGGCGCGCTGCAGCAACACGGTCGCGATCCCCGCCGCCGTCTGGGCATTCCCGTCGGGCGCCAGCAGTGTCGCCGCGATCAGCGACGCAAGCCCGGCCCGGGCACGGTGGTGCGTCCGCGACATCACCTGCGCCGCTCCGTCGCCCGGCGGCGGGTCACCAGGAACAGCGCCGCGCCCAGCGACGCGGCGGCAACCAGCGCCAGGGCCGCCACGCCGAAGGGTTGGTCGCGCAGCGCCCAGCCCGGCCAGATCCAGACCGGCAGGCTGCCGACCGCATAGCGCGCGCCGATCCGGTAGCTGCTGACCCGCCCACCGCTCAGCAATGCCAGATCGCCCTGAACCAGCCGCGTCTGCTCCGGGTCGCGCAGGATTTGCAGCGCGGTCGGCAGTCCGGCGGGCTCGTCGGCCAGCAGCGCCACCACCGAACGGCCGGACGCGAGAGGGCTCTCGCCGCCCACCAACAACGCGGTGCCGGGCGCGAGGCCGGCCGACACGACCGCGGCCACCCGCCGGCGATCGGCGTCGCCCGGATCGCCGAACACTCGGCGCACCGACTCGAGCGGTGTCGGCAGCGCCACCGCGAGCTTGTTGCCTTCGAGGCGGATCGGCGCCGAGGCGAGCAGCCGCTCGGCCGCGCCCAGGTTCGGCAACGTGCCGATCAACAGGAGGTCGCGATCGCCCATCGCGGCCACGCCGTCCGGCCGCGTGATGGCCACGCGTGCCACGGGCGCGCCGGTCGCCGCCCCCATCCGCCCCATCAAGTCGAGGAACACGCCAATCTCGGCCGCGCTCGGCCGGTCGGGCAGAATGACCGCGGTCTCCGACAGATCGGCCATCCGGGTGAACGGAAAGCCGGAGTTGATGAAATAGGCGAGGTTCGGCAGCTCGGTGAAGCGGATGCCGCCGCTGAGGTCGATCGTGCTGTCCGGATCGATTGCCATGCGCAGATCGCCCGGAATCGTCGTGCAGTCGCCGCGGTGCAGCGGCCGCGCGTCGAAGTAGAACTGCAGGTCGTTGTGGCTGGACACGTCGTGAACCGGCACCCCCACCCGCGCCTCGTTGCGCTCCGCCCGTCCGCCGATCATCGCCCGCAGACCGCGCCACCAGCCGTCACCCGCGCCGCCGGCGAGCGGGAAGGTGCCGAGATAGCTTCCGTTCACGCCGACATCGAGCCGCGACGCGGCGACGTCGACCACCGGTCCGGGCGGCGCGCGGAAGCGGATATTCAGGGGGAACGGTGCGTCCCGCCATGTCGTGAAGTCGGGCGCGGTCTGGAACGGCACGTGCAGCAATCCCGTGTAGCCGGTGCTCTGCAGCGCCGAGGCCTCGACCAGTTCGCCCAGCTTGACCGGGCGTTCGGTGGTGATCCAGTTCGGCGCGTCGTACGGGCTGCGCGGCGCCAGCGCGGGTGCCTGGACCACCGCGCTCGTGCCGCCGAACGCGCGGTTGCCGACACTCAGCGCGGTGGCGGCCGCGACCGCTTCCTCCCCGGTGCGGCCGCCGATCACCAGGATCGAAGCCAAGGGGTCGGCTGGATTGGGCAGGACGGCGAGAGTCGGGCCGGAGATCGCGGGCAACTCGGGGAACGCCGGGGTTGGGCCGCCATCGCCGGCCACCAGGACGATCACGGCGTCGCCCTGCTGCGGCAAGCTCGCGGCGACCGGAAAGCTCGCGGCCCGCGCGCCCGCTTGCGCCCCGAACCATGACGCGACGATCGCCGCGGCACGCAACGTCTCGTTGCCGGGGGCGCTCGGCAGCACGACCGGCAGCGCCAGTTTCTGGCGCACCGCCGGATCGAAGAACGGCAACGGCAAGCGGGCGAGGTCGCGCTGCGGCGGCAGCCGCTGCAGCGTCAGCGTCAGCGTGGAGGCGTCGTAGACGGTCGCCCACAACAGCCCCGAGAGCGCGTCGTTGCACTCCGGCGCATAGCGTCCGGAGAAGCGGAAACTGAGCCGGTTGTTGTCCTGGAAAAACACCGGGCTGACCGGCAGCTCGATCGCGAAGCTCGGTTGGTCGCGGCTGGCCGGGAGCGTTCCGACATACTGCTCGTTCAGCGTGACGGTGACGTTGCTGAATTCCGGCAGCAGCGCCGGCGACATCGCGCCGGACAAGGTGAGCGAGGCGGCGGTCACGACCTCGTCGCCGCGCAGACCGAACTCGACACCCTGCATCTCGCTGGTGCCGCGCAGCGCCAGCGCGCCCTGCGCGCCGAGTTGCCGCAGATTCAGCACCACGTGCCGGACGCTGCCGGACGGCGGCTCGGGGGTGGCCGGCGGTGCCGGCTCGGCCACGACCGGCGCGGCGGCTGGCGGCGGCGGGACAGGCTCGGCGGGCAGTCCGTCGGATGCTGCTTTTGGCGCGGACGGGATCACGATCGTCGGAAGCTTTAGGGTCGGTTGCGGTGCCGGCCGGACGGTGGTCGGGCGCGGGCTCTGCTTCTGCGGAGTCTTCGGCGGCGTGGCCGTCTGCGCGAAGGCTGGCGGAGTCGTCGCCAGCAGCATCAGCGCGGCGAGCAGCCCCGCGACGGGGCCGGGCCGCGGCACACGCGCGCGGAACAGGCCGCCGATTGAGCCCAGCACCCGCGCGAAGCCGAGGAACGGGCGGTCAATCGGGCCGACCGCCCACCCGCTCCAGGCGTCGGCCCGCCCGAATACGATACGGACCATCAGCGCTTCCTGCTCCAGCGTTCCCGGCTCCCATCGCAGACGCAGGCCCTCGTGGTCGGCGTCGACCACGTGCGCCGGCACGAGCAGCGCCTCGCCGCCGATCGTGAAAACCGCCTCGACATCGACGCCGCTCGCCAGGGCGTCCCGCGGATCGCTCGGCGCGTCGCGGGTGAAGCGCCCGCCGTCCTGCGACAGCACGGCGCTGGTCACCGCGATCTCCTCACCGCTCCGCAGTCGCAGGACCGCCGGCACCACGGCCGTCACGCTGGCATGGGACTGCGTGCGACGCGCCTCCCGGCCCACGGCCACCGCGGCCAGCACGATCACCAGCGAGAAGACCGCCCAGGCCAGGTTCAGGATGAGACCCTGGAAGGCCAGCGACGAGGGATCGGCCTCGGCGAGCCCGATCGCCCCCCGCAGCACGCCAGCGAGCAGGAGCACCGCGAGCACGAGGTTCGCCGCGACGGCACGCAGGTCGAATGTGCCGCGCCCGACGCGTCCGCCCTTGGCGGTCACCACGAAACGGCCGCGTCGGGGTACGACAAGGGTCGCGAGCGTGAGCGGGATCAGGCGCAGGGCGAGCACGGTCTCGTAGATCTCGCTCCAGAACGAATGCCGCCAGCGCCCCTGCAGCCGGGACGTCGTGGCGACCGCGTGGAAGAAATGCGGCAGCGCGTAGGCGGCGATGGCGGCCGGCGAGGCGGCGACGACGGACTGCCCGGCCAGGAGGAACGCGAGCGGAGCCGTCAGGAACGCGAGCCTGGGCAACGCGAACAGGAAGTGACCGGTGGCCTGGAGATAGCAAAGACGCTGCGCCAGGCTCAGCCCGCGCCCGAACAGCGGGTTGTCGACGCGAATGATCTGGATCATGCCGCATGCCCATCGCGAGCGTTGCGTGATGTGCGCCGACAGTCGCTCGGTCGCCAGGCCCGCCGCCAGCGGCAGCCTCAGATAGGCGCTGTCCCAGCCGCGCCGATGCAGCCGCAAGCTCGTGTGCGAATCCTCGGTCACCGTCTCGGTGGCGAACCCACCGATCTCCTCGAGCGCCGCGCGCCGCAGCACGGCGCAGGAGCCACTGAAATAGGCCGCGTTCCAGGTGTCCGCGCCGTCCTGCCCCAGGCCGTGGAACAAGAGCTGTTCGCCCGGGACGCCCGAACCTCCCGCGAGATTCCGCTGGAACGGATCGGGCGTGTAGAAATGCTGTGGGGTCTGTACCAGAGCGAGCTTCGGCTCGGCGACCAGCCAGCCCATCGTGAGCTGCAGGAAGGCGCGGGTCGGGACGTGGTCGCAGTCGAATACCGCGACGAAGACGCCCGACGTCTGGCCGAGCGCGTGATTGAGGTTGCCGGCCTTGGCATGGTGGCGGTCCGGCCGCGCGAGATAGCCGCAACCGATCTGTTCGGCGAAGCGGCGGAATTCGTCGCGCCCCCCGTCGTCCAGCAGCCAGACGCGCAGCCGTTCGGGCGGCCAGTCGATCGCCATCGCCGCCAGCATGGTCGCCCGCACCACCGCCATCGGCTCGTTGTAGGTCGTGACGAACACATCGACGCTCGGCCAGGTGGCGGGGTCTGGCGGGAGCGGCCGGACCGCCCGCTCGAGCGGCCATGCGGTCTGCAGGTAACCCAGTGCCAGGACGATCAGCGCGTAGATTTCCGCCAGCGCGAGGCCCAAGCCGAGCAGCATCGGGGCCACGCCGTCGTCCGGAACCGTCTCCGCAAGCCGCCAAACGATATAACGGGACGACATGGTCAGCGAGAGCGCGACGAGGAACAGACTCGCCCGCTTGCCGGCAAACCGGTTGACGAGCAGGAAGACGGCCCCGGTGAGGACGGCGAGAAGTCCCTGCGCGCTGGGTTCCAAGGGAATGACGGCGACAAGTGCGACCAGCGCCACCCCGAGCAATGCGAGCAGCCAGATCGCCAGCCGTCCCGCGATGCCGTCCCGCGGAGTCGTCGTCGCCTCGGCCGTCCCCGTGGTCATGCGGTCGGGGCGCTCAAGCTTGGGCAGGACACGGATGGGCGGATCAACGTGGTTCTCCAACCGGTTGCGACCGCGGGAGATCGCGCGCGTTTCGTCCCGCCGTGTCTTGCATAG
Source organism: Acetobacteraceae bacterium (assembly GCA_965246915.1). Classification (GTDB taxonomy): domain Bacteria; phylum Pseudomonadota; class Alphaproteobacteria; order Acetobacterales; family Acetobacteraceae; genus CAVRQM01. The sequence goes on along the minus strand of CBDFGB010000027.1, from coordinate 43,952 downwards.
CCGCCTCGCCGGCCATTGACGATGGTGTTCAGCTCCGGGTCGGTCGGCGCCGGCCCGTCAAAGGCGCCGGAATGCGCCATCGGCCGGGGAGTCCGGCGGTGGGCCGGTGGGACGCGCCGGTGGTGCCGCCGGCGTGGCGGCCGGCGGCCCGGGCTTGGCAGGTATCTGCGGGCCGGGATGATGATGGCCGAGCGAGAAGCGCGACACGGCGACGATCTCGCGCGGTCGATCTTCCTCGCGCTGGCCGGACAGCAGGCGGAACATGTCGCCGGTCGGATTGGCGCTATCGGTCGCGGGCAAAGCCGCGGACGGCGGGGACGAGGCGGTGCGCTCGGCCGCCAGCCCGCCCAGCGACAACGGGAGCGGCCCGAGCCGGGCCAGCCTGGCCGCCGCCGCATCGTCGGGCGGTGGTCGGATCGGAGCCGGCGATCTCGGAGCGGCGGGGCGGGGAGCGGGCATCGGCAGCCCGGGCGTTGCCAGGCGGCTGAGCCGGAAGGCCATCATTTCGTCGACCGCGACCGGGGCGGGCGCGGCTTCCTCGACCGGTGCGGGCGCCGCCGGCGGATCGGGAACCGGCGGAGGCGCCGCCGGCTCGACCATCGCCGCGACCGTTGCTTCGGTCGTTGCTTCGATCGGAGGAGGGGCGGGCGGTGCGATAGGGCTCGGCGGTGGAGTGTCTGGCTCGGGCGTTGCCTGCTCGGCGAAGTGGCCCAGGCCGAAGGCCGCCATCTCGTCCCTAGGCTCCTCCGCCGGCGTGGGATGAGGCGTCAAGACGGGTTCGAGGAGCGCCTCGGCGGCGATCGGCGGCTGCACGATCGGCTCCGGTTCGGGGAGCGGTACAAGTTCGGGCGTGTCGGGTTCCGCTTCGCCTTTGTCCTCGGCTTCGGGCTCCGACTCGGACCGGGCCGACGCCCCGGGCTTTGGCGGGGTCGCCTCGGGGGCGGCAGGGTCCCCGGCGATCGGCTCCGGCGGCGCTGGCCCCACGGCCACCGCCTGGGCCGCCGTCGCCGCGTCGTCGCGCGGCGCCGGGGCGTCCGTGTCGTGTTCGGCCTGCGACTCGGCGGCCGGTTCTTCGGACCGGGTTGGGCTCAAATCGGGCGTCGGCTCCGCCGGATCGAGGTCGGGGGGCGCGACGCCGACCGGAGCGAGGAAGTCTGGCGAGAGTGTGACCGGCATCTCGACGATGACGGCCGGCGGCGCGAGCGCGTCGATCCTCCGGACGCTATTGCGAAAATTGAAGTAGGTGATCGGCGCGAGGCCGAACGCCGCCAGCACGCGGTCGACGTCGTCGTGGGGCGCGCGATCATGCGTCACGGAGCGCAACTCGGCGGCCAATCGATCCTCCTGCCCGGCGCCGGACGGCTCAGTGTCGCGGGCTGCCCGCATCAATGCCGCAGAGACGGAGTCTGGGGAAGGGCGGCTGGAGCGGGTGAAGGGAATCGAACCCTCGTATGCAGCTTGGGAAGCTGCCGTTCTACCATTGAACTACACCCGCCGGCGCACCGCGCGGAGCCGGACTATAGGAGACGTCCCGTTGACGGCGCAATCGGCGGCTCCTACCGTCGCTGTGTCGGTGATCCCGGCCCTCGTGATTTGTCCGGCCGGATTGCGGCGAGGTGAAACAAGCGCGCTAAAGAGGCCCATGCGACGCCGCGAGTCCGCGACGTTGCGTGGTTTCCAGGCCGGCGTTGTCAACGCCGAGGACGCCATGGATCAGCCCGCCTGCTTGCCCGACCTTTCTCCCGCGGAATTGTCGCCCACCACGGTGGCGGTGCATGGCGGCATGATGCGTTCCGGCTTCGGCGAGACGGCGGAGGCCCTCTATCTGACCTCAGGCTTCGTCTACGACGACGCAGAGCAGGCCGAGGCGACCTTCGCGGGCACCGCCGAGCATTACCAGTATTCCCGCTTCGGCAACCCGACCGTCGTGATGCTGGAGCAGCGTCTTGCTCTCCTGGAGGGCGCCGAGGCATGTCGCGCCACGGCCACCGGCATGGCGGCGGTCCACGCGGCGCTGCTGTCGCATCTGCGGACGGGCGATCGGCTCGTGGCCTCGCGGGCGCTGTTCGGCTCGTGCCACTGGATCGTCTCGACCCTGCTGCCGCGCTACGGCATCGAGGCGGAGTTCGTGGATGGCGCGGATATGGCGCAGTGGCGCGCCGCGCTGTCGCGACCGGCCGCGATGGTACTGCTGGAATCGCCGTCCAACCCGATGCTCGAAATCCTTGATCTCGCGGCGATCGGCCGCCTCGCGCATGACGCTGGGGCGCTGGTCGTGGTCGACAACGTGTTCGCGACCCCGCTGCTGCAGAAGCCGCTGCTGCTGGGGGCCGACATCGTCGTCTATTCGGCGACCAAGCATATCGACGGACAGGGCCGTGTGCTCGGTGGCGCGGTGCTCGGCCGGCGCGACTGGATCGAGGGCACCCTGCAGCCCTTCGTGCGCAACACCGGCCCGGCCTGCTCGCCGTTCAACGCCTGGGTGCTGCTGAAGGGGCTGGAGACGCTGCGGCTGCGGGTCGACGCGGCGTGTCGCTCGGCCGCGGCGATCGCCGACGCGCTGGCCGGGCACGGCGCGGTGCGGCGCGTGTGGTATCCGGGCCGCGTCGATCATCCGCAGCATGCGCTCGCGATGGCGCAGATGACCGCCGGCGGCACGCTGGTCGCGTTCGAGTTGGCCGACAAGGCGGCCGCCTTTCGCATGATGAACGCCCTGCGGATCGTCGCCGTGTCGAACAACCTCGGCGACAGCAAGTCGCTCATCACTCACCCGGCGACGACGACGCACATGCGAATCGGCGAGGCCGAGCGCTCGCGGCTGGGGATCGGCGATGGGGTCGTGCGGCTGTCGGTCGGGCTGGAGGATTCGGGCGATCTGACCGCTGACCTGATGCAGGGGCTGGCGCGATGACCAATCGGTGAGACCGACGTCCTGGACAACGCCGCCTCTCCGGGGGTTACGTGCGGCCACGAGCACGGCGAGAGGCTTGTCGATGACCGATGCCTACGAGACCATCACGCAGGACGTGCGGGTGACGGTGCGCTCGTTCTACCTCGAGGATCAATCCAAGCCCGACGAGGGCCGCTTCGTCTGGGCTTACCGCATCAGCATCGAGAACCGCGGCAAACGGCCCGTGCAGCTCATGCGCCGCACCTGGCACATCACCGACGCGCGCGGCCGCACGCAGCGCGTCGAGGGAGCCGGGGTGATCGGCCAGCAGCCGACACTCGAGCCAGGCGAGGCGTTCGAATACACGTCGGGCACGCCGCTCGACACGCCCTCGGGCTTCATGGTCGGTGCCTACCACATGGTGGCGACCGACACCGGAGAGTCGTTCGACGTGGCGATCCCGGCGTTCAGCCTGGACAGCCCGCACCAGGACGGCCAGGTCCACTGACCGGCTCGCCCGCCGAGGTTCGGGTCGGCGTCGGCGGCTGGGCCTTCGCGCCTTGGCGCGGAACCTTCTTTCCCGCTCGGTTGGCGCACACACAGGAACTGGCTTTCGCCAGCCGCGAGCTGACCTCCCTCGAGGTCAACGCGACCTTCTATCGCACCCAAACTCCGGCGATCATCCGCCGCTGGCGCGACGGGTCCGATCCCGGCTGTGTCTTCTCGCTCAAGGGCCCGGGTGCCGCGACCCTGCCGCGCGATCTCGACCAGGCTGGCGCCGCCGTCGAGCGGTTCCTTGCCTCGGGGGTGCTGGAGCTCGGCGATCGGCTCGGCGCCATGATCTGGCAATTCGCGACGACGCGGCGGTTCGACGCCTCCGCGACCGCGCGATTCCTCGACCTGCTGCCCGCCGAGCGCGGCGGCATCGCGTTGCGCCACGCGCTGGAGGCGCAGCACGCGACATTCGACACCGTCGAGGCGGTGGCGCTGCTGCGCGAGCGTGGCATCGCACGCGTGTTCGTCGATCGTCCGGGCATGCCGCCGACCGGCGACCTCACCGCCCCGTTCGTCTACGCGCGGCTGAAGGCCAACGCGCAGGATGCGGCCGAAGGCTACGACGGCGCGGCGCTGGATATCTGGCACGCACGGTTCACCGGCTGGGCGGCGGGGCGCCCCGACAGCGACCTCGTCATGGTCGCCGAGCCGCCGGCGCGCGGCACACGACGAGCGTGCTTCGTGTATTTCATCGACGGCGACAAGGTGCGCGCACCCGACGCGGCTCGCGCGTTGCTGCGACGGCTTGGTGAACGGCCACTCGCCTGAGCCGGGTTGTCACAACCGGCGCGTGCCCCATCTGCGACCGGTAGCAACCGGTCAAGTTTGTCATGAACCGTATCGTCAAAGACGCCGCCGCGACGCATGCCACGGAGTCGAGCACCGACCGACCGAGCCGCGAGGAAGCCGAGGCCGCCGTTCGCGTCCTGCTTCGCTGGGCGGGCGAGGATCCCGCGCGCGAGGGACTGGTCGACACGCCAAAGCGCGTGGTGCGCAGCTACGAGGAGTTCTTCGCGGGGTATTCGACGGACCCGGTCGCGCTGCTGGAGCGGACGTTCGAGGAAGTCGAAGGCTACGACGAGATCGTCCTGCTGCGCGATATCAGGATGGAATCGTACTGCGAGCATCACATGGTGCCGATCGTCGGACGGGTGCATGTCGCCTATCTCCCGGACCGCCGCGTCGTCGGGATCAGCAAGCTCGCGCGCGTCGTCGATGCCTACGCCAAACGCCTGCAGATCCAGGAGAAACTGACCGCGCAGATCGCCGCGACGATCGAGGCGGTGCTCCAGCCCCGCGGTGTCGCCGTGGTGATCGAGGCGGGGCACCAGTGCATGAGCACGCGCGGCGTCCACAAGCCCGGCGTCTCGATGGTGACCAGCCGCATGTTGGGCGCGTTCCGCGACAACCCCGACACGCGGCGTGAGCTGCTGGCGATGCTGCCGCAACCGATCACCTGGCCGTTCGCCGCCTGAGCCAGGCCAACGCGCGGCCGTCGATCGCCGCGAGGCCGACCACGATCAGCGCCATGCCGGCCAGCGCCTCCGCCTGCACCGTCTCGCCGAGCAGCGCCCCGCCGAACAGCAGCGCGGAGATCGGCACGAGGAAGGTGACCAGGGTCAGGTTGGTCGCTCCGGCACGCGCCAGGATACGGAAGAACAGGACATAGGCGACAGCCGTGCTGAGCAGCGCGAGTCCCAGGAGCGATGCCCAGCCGGCGGCGTCCGGAGCGGCCAGCGACCACGGCCGGTCAAATACGACGCAGATTGGCGTCAGGATCAGCGAGGACGCGACCAATTGGCCGACCGCCATCTGCGGCGGTGCGAGGCCGATGATGCGCCGCCCATACGGCACGCCGAACGCATAACTGAGCGGGGCCACGAGGCAGACCAGCTGTCCCACGACATCCTGGCCTTGTAGGGCGTCGGGCCCCACCACGACGGTGACGCCTGCGAAGCCGAGCGCCACCCCGGCCAGGCGGGCCGGTGTCAGGATCTCGGCGCGAAAGACGAAGGCCGAGACGAGCAGCGTGGCGACCGGCGTCATGGCGTTCAAGATCGAGGCGGTGCCGCTTGCCACTCGCGTCTCCCCCCACGCCAACGCCATGAACGGAATCGCGTTGTTAAGCATGCCGAGCACGAGGAATTGCCGCCATGTCCGGCGGGGCAAGTGAATCGACTGGCCGATCGCCGCGAACAGCCCGGCCAAGGCGGTCGCCGCGATGACGCAACGGGCCGTGACCGTCGTCAACGCCGGGAGCTGGGTCGCGAGAACCTTATAGAATAGGAACGATCCGCCCCATAGGACCGACAAAAGGACGAGCGTCAGCCAATCATTGGTGGTCATGCGGGGCGCGATCGTCATGGCGTTCCGTCTCGCATGCCGGCGGGCACGGGGGCACTCCGTTTCATGGGATGACAGACCCGCGAGCCTGATCCTTCCGCGCGTGAGCGGCGTCCAAGCCTGGGCTCCCCTCGCGCTCGCCGGACGTGGGCGGCTCCAGGGGCTGGGGGCCGGTCCCGCCGGCCGTGATAAAAACTTTATGGTTTCGTGATGAACGGCGGCGCGCGCGCCTGTATTTGACGAATTCCGACAAGTCCAGAGCCAGACATCAAGCGTGCGAGACGTCCAGCCAAACGCCTGAATGAAGAAGATCGGCTTCAGGTCTCACGGCTGCACATGTGATCCTTGGGAGGGGTCCAATCATGAGCCTAGCGCAATTTCCCATGCTTTTCCGTGCGGCAGGCCGCAGGTCTTCGACCGATATGATCTGGAGGCCCCGTTCCGGTTCCGGCGTTCGCCTCGCCGGGGCGAGTCTCCTTGCCTTGTCGATCGCCGGTGCGACGGCCAGGGCCGGCGAGTCGGACTATGAGAATTACGGAACGGCCGCGCTGCGCGCGTATATCGCGGCGCAGGTCGGCGGGTTGCAGAAGCTGCGGGTCCCGGGGCGGGACGAGGATATTCCGGTGCCGCGTGAGCCGGACGGAACGATCAACGAGCGCTACAAGACGACGGAGGCAAAGCGCTACCTGGGCAAATTGCTGTTCCACGACCCGGTACGGACGGTCCGTATCAACAAGAATCGCGGCCAGCCGGTCGACCTGCCTGTCGGCACGGCGTTCGGCGGAACCGAGAACGCCGCCAATCCGGATGTCCAGGCGATTGTCCGGGCGACGCGACAGACCGGATCGTGCGGCAGTTGCCATATCGGCGAGGCGGCGGGCAAGGCCGGCCAGGTCCTCAACTTCAACGTCGGCGGGGAGGGTCGCGGCTATACCGACCAACAGGGCCGTTTCTTCCCCCGCCGTCGCCCACAATCGATCCTCACCCAGCAGCGCCTCAGCCCGATCTTTCCGGGCGACGCGCTGGTCGACGTGCTGCCGACCCTGAGCGATGTCGACCTGGTCGCGAACGGGACGCACACGAGCATCCAGGTCAACACGCCGTCTGCCTTCTACCACGTGCCGCCGCCCAAAGCGTTGCTCGCGACCGGTAGGCTTGATCAGCTCGACAGCGTGGCGCGCGAGTCGCCCGCGATGATCGGCGCCGCGTTCAACAACCGCCTTCTGCTGGGCGGCTTTGCCGGTGAGCCGCAATCCGCGCCGGGCTCGCTCAACCCGTTCAAGGATCCGGCTCAGGAAAACCTGACGCTCCTGCTGCTCGACGCTCATCGCATGCTCAACTTCGAATCGGCTGCACTGCAAAGGGTTCCAGCGTTCCTCAAGCTGTTCCGCGACGCGTTCCCGAAGGAGGCGGCGATGGCCGACTCCAATCACGATTTGAATGCGCTGGTGAACGACCAGACGGTGTTCCGAGCGACGGCGACCTTTCTGCGCACGGTCGTCACCCGCAACACCCCGTTCGATCGCTTCCTGGCCGGCGACAGGGATGCGCTGAGCGCTCGTCAGAGACGCGGCGCCTATCTATTTTTCACGCCGGCCGCCGGCGAAGCGGGCCGACCGAGCGGGGCTGGTTGTTTCAGTTGCCATAGCGGTCCGATGCTGAACAAGCAGCCCGACGATCCGGATGTCGCGGGCGTCGGCAAATACGTCGAGGAGAACTTCATCAACGTCGGCATCGGCGACCATCCGGTCCAGGCACTGAACGCCGTGGCCCGCGGACGCCTCGACCTGAGCAGGCTGGACAAGGACGGCTTCCCCTACCATGCCGAGGACACCGGGCGGCAGGAGATCACCCGCAATCCGGCTGACGCATTCAAGTTCCGCAGTCTGACGTTGCGTCAGCTCAAGGATGGCCGGACCTTTTTCCACAACGGCTCGTTCACGAAAGTCCGTGACGTGGTGGAGTATTTCAACGCTGGCGTTCCCCAGGACTACGCTGCCGGTGCCGCGCCGACGCTGTCGCTGCGCTTCACGAACCCTCGCGGCCCCGGCTATCCGCGCGGCCTCGGACTGACCGAGCGCCAAGTCGACGACATCACGGACTTTCTCGAGAACGGGCTGAACGATCCCGCATTCGTCAGATACGATCCGACGTCGACGACCCAGACGTTCCAGCCGAACGAGCGGGACCTCACGTACTCCAAGTATCGTCCGGATCTCGCGGCGCTCGGCGCGAGAGACGGCTTCATGCCCAGTGGCCTCGCGATCGACGACAATGATCCGTTGGCCCGCCGGGACCAGGGCCTCGAATTCCTGGATGTGACGAGACAGTGCGTCGTCTCGAGGCTGGATGGCCATTTCGTCTACCGGATCACCAATGTCGGGGCGACGGTGATCGATACCAACCTGCTCGTCGTCGTCTCAGGTCTTCCGAAGGACGTCCAACTGGTCAATCCAAGCGGGACGACCAATGACGGCGAGCCCTATGTTCGCCTGTTCCTGCGCGATGGCGTGCTCAAGCCTGGCGAAGACACGCAGGTGAGAATGCGTCTGACGGGCGCCGACGGCGTGCTGCACTACAAGTTGAAACTGCTCTCGGGGCAGGGCAGTCAGGTGATGTCTCCGTAGCGCCTCGCCGCCGCGACATAACCATCTTGGCCCGCGGGCCCCCGGATCGGGGGCTCGCATTGCGTTCGGCGGGCGGCGAGCCACGTCGCCCGCATGGAGGCCGCGCCGTGCGAAAGGCCGGCCGGACACACGATTTCGGGGCGAGATTGGCGGAGGGGATGGGATTCGAACCCACGGTACGGCTTTACACCGTACAACGGTTTAGCAAACCGTCGCCTTCAGCCGCTCGGCCACCCCTCCGCCCGGAGAGCAACACAAACTCAGCCACACGACGTTTGCCCACCCGTCTTAGGCAGGCGCGCCGCCCTCGTCAAATCACCGCAGCACCCGCTTCAGCGCCTCGTTCACCAGCGCCGGATTGCCTTTACCGCCCATGGCCTTCATCACTTGGTCCACAAAGAAGCCGAACAGTTCTTCTTTCCCGGCCCGGAATGCCGCCGGGTTATCGGGGTTCGCGGCCAACACGGCGGCCACCGCGGCATTGACCGTGCCGGTGTTGGTCAGCTGCCGCAGGCCGCGCGCCTCGATGATCGCGCCCGAAGCCTCCCGTCCGAAACAGGCGCTCGCCGGCCGTCGTTAAGGCGAGAGGCTGCCCGCCGCGCAGTGCCTGTTGCTGCTTGAGATCAATGGTTCTTTCCGGTAGCGTTTCCGGAAATACGAAGGGCTGGAAAGATGCAATCCGAAGCCAGGTCGTCTCTCGCGGTTCACCGCGCGCGTCGAGCGCGCGAGGGGTTCGTGCAAGTTGAAGTTAGCGTGCGCAAGGAAGATGCGGATCTGGTCCGGCATGTGGCGGCGGCGCTTTCCGACCCGGCGCGCCAGACGCAGGGCCGTGCGGTCCTCCACCGACGCTTCGCCGCAACCGCGAACGTCAGCCTTAAGGCGCTGCTGGCTTCCGCGCCGCTCGACGGGATCGATCTGGATTGCGTCGACGACCGCGGACGCGACGTCGACTTGTGAGCTATCTGATCGACGCCAACATCATCTCCGAGATCCGAAAAGGCGACAGGTGCGACCCGACCGTCGCAGCCCGTTACGCCTCGGTCACCGACGATGAATTGTTTCTGAGCGCGCTCGTGCTTGGGGAGATTCGCAAGGGGGTCGAGCTCGCCCGTCCTCGGGGTCCGGCAAAGGCGGCGACGCTCGAACGATGGCTGCGCGAGGTCGAAAGCGGGTCCGATGGGCGGGTGTTGGGCGTCGATGCCGCGGTCTCGGATCGTTGGGGATGCATGAGCGCCACGAGGCCAATTCCGGTCATTGACGGGTTGTTGGCGGCGACCGCGATGACAAGCGGATTGACGCTCGTGACGCGCACTGATCGCGACGTCGCGGGGCTTGGGGCGGTGGTGCTCAATCCGTTTTGCGGTTGTCAAAGTGAGCCGGTGTGATGCGGCGAATGAGTGGGCTGATCCCTCGCGTTCCGGACTAATCAGATCCTTGTGACCTACCGGTTGCTCGGTTTGTAAGGCGGAAGAGCGAAGCGCTATCCGCCATTCGGGCGACGTTGCACAAAGACGGCCGAATGCGCTTCGCTCTTCCACCCTGCGTTTGCTCGACAAGACCAAGACATCGACGTGAAGGCTCGCCAGCCCCTTGCGCGGCGGGAACGGTCATGCTCGTATGTCAATACGATAAGCGGAGCAACCAGGATGGGATCAATACGCGCCTTCGTTTTGGTCGTTGCGGGTTTGTTGACCGGAGTAGGTGCGGCAGCCCTTGGCCAGACTCAAACTCAGCTTCTGCCGGTCGATTTGAAGCGAGCAGCCCACTGCAAAATCGATCCGTATAAATTTCAACGAGGCGCTGCAAGCCCCGTCCACATGACGACGAGCGCCGATGGTGGATACTGCTGGACAACGCCGACGTATCAGAGCGGTGGCGGCTTCCAGGGAGGAGTGACGACGCCCCCGAAGCACGGCGAAACAGCCACGAGACCAAATAAGGACGGGATCAATAGGTTCGTCTACAAGGCTACGCAAGGTTATGTCGGTTCTGATAGCATGATCATTACTTTGAACCCTGGTGCTATAAGTCTGTATGTTGACATCGACGTGGTTGCCCCGTAAATTCGTGTTGTGTGGATTGACCATTTTGTCTCGCGGATGAGCGAGGCGTTATGCACCATTTAAGTAACGTTTCACAAAAGCGGCGGAAAGCGCTTCACTATTCCGCACTGCATCTACTGATAACGTAATTATCACGACGACACATTTCGACCACTGTGGCCCGATGTCGCCGATTGCGAGCGGCCGCTCGCGATGAAGCAACCCAGGCGATCATCGTGCGGTGGGCCGGGATTGCCGCGTCGCTACGCTCCTCGCAATGACGGCATTGGATCAGGCGATACATAAGGTTGGCGGAGGGGATGGGATTGAAACGCACGGTATGGCTTTACACCGTACAACGGTTTAGGACGCCGGCGACTGCGGGGCATCCACGGGACATCTCGGCCAGAATCGTAGTCGCAATGCATAGCCCTGCGTTACATCACCCCAAGAACCCGCTTCAGCGCCTCGTTCACCAAAGCCGGGTTACCCTTGCCGCCCATCGCCTTCATCACCTGACCCACGAAGAACCCGAACAGCTTTTCTTTCCCGCCCTGGAATTCCGCGAGCTTGTCCGGATTTGCGGCCAGCACGGCGGCCACCGCGCCGTCGATCGCGCCGGTGTCGGTCACCTGCCGCAATCCTTTCGCCTCAATGATGGACGCAGGACTTTCCCCAGTGTCCATCATGACTTCGAGGACCTCCTTGCCGATGCGGCCGTTGATCGTGCCGTCCTCCATCAGGTCAAGGAACGCGCCCAGCGCGTCGGCCGAGACGGGGCTGTCCTCGATCCCCCGGCCGAGGCGGTTCAGGCCGGCGAAGAAATCGCCCATCATCCAGTTGGCGACCGCCTTGCCGTTGCGGCCGCGCGCAACCGTTTCGTAGAAATCGGCCGTCGCCGGCTCCGCCACGAGCACGCCGGCATCGTAAGTGGGCACGCCATATTGCGCCACGAGCCGCGCCCGCTTGGCGTCCGGAAGTTCCGGCAGCGCTGCGCGCAAGGCCTCGACCCAGTCGGCGTCAAGCACTAGGGGCAATAAGTCCGGGTCCGGGAAATAGCGGTAGTCGTGGGCGTCCTCCTTGCTGCGCATCGAACGCGTCTCGCCGCGCTGCGGGTCGTACAGCCGCGTCTCCTGGCGGACCTCGCCGCCGTCCTCCCACACCGCGATCTGACGTTTCGCTTCAGCCTCGATCGCGTGCATCACGAAGCGCACGGAATTGACGTTCTTGATCTCGCAGCGCGTGCGGAACGGCTCGCCGGCGTGCCGCACCGAGACGTTGACGTCGGCGCGCATCGAGCCTTCTTCCATGTTGCCATCACAGGTGCCGAGATAGCGCAGGATCGTCCGCAGCTTTCGCAGATACGCGCCGGCCTCCTCCGGACTGCGCAGATCCGGCTCGCTGACGATCTCCATAAGCGCCACGCCGCTGCGGTTCAGGTCGATGAAGCTGCGCGTAGAATCTTGGTCGTGGAGGCTCTTGCCCGCGTCCTGTTCGAGATGCAGGCGCGTGACGCCGATCGCCCTGCTCGACCCGTCGGACAATTCGATCTCGACGCTGCCGGTCCCCACGATCGGGTGCGCGAACTGGCTGATCTGATAGCCGGCCGGAAGATCGGCATAAAAATAATTCTTCCGGTCGAAGCGGCTGACCAGGTTGATCCGGGCCTGCAACCCGAGGCCGGTGCGGACCGCTTGGGCCACGCATTCGCCGTTGATGACCGGAAGCATGCCGGGGAAGGCCGCGTCGACGAAGCTGACCTGAGTGTTCGGCTCCGCGCCATATTCCGTCGCGGCACCGGAAAAGAGTTTCGACTTGCTGATGACCTGGGCGTGAACCTCTAACCCGACGACGATCTCCCAGTCGCCCTCGGCGCCTTTCAGGATGTAGCTCATGCGGTGCCTCCCGCGCGGACGCTTGGCAGGGCGGAGAAGGCGGCGGCGCGTTCCAGGGCCGCGCCGACCGCAAAGACAGTTTCTTCGTCGAACGGCTTGCCCAGCACCTGCAAGCCCAACGGAAGGCCGCGCGCGTCGAGGCCGGCGGGCACCGACAGGCCTGGAATGCCCGCCATGTTGGCCGGCACGGTGAACACGTCGTTGAGATACATCGTCACGGGATCGTCCATGCGCTCACCCTGCGCGAAGGCCGCGGTCGGCGTGGTGGGCGTGACGAGCGCGTCGACATCACGAAACACGTCGGTGAAATCGCGAAGGATCAGCGCCCGCACCTTCTGCGCCCGCAGATAGTAGGCATCGTAATATCCCGCCGACAGAACGTACGTGCCGATCAGCACGCGCCGGCGCACCTCCGCGCCGAACCCCTCCGCGCGGGTGCGCTCGTAGAGATCGGTCAGGTCCCTGCCTTCGACTCGCTCGCCGAACCGGACGCCGTCGTATCGGGCGAGATTGGACGACGCCTCGGCCGGCGCCACGATGTAGTAGGTGGCGAGGCCATACCTGGTGTGCGGCAGCGAGACGTCGACGATTTCCGCGCCCGCGTCGCGCAGCCAATCGAGGCCCTGTTGCCAGATCGCCTCGATTTCCGGCGGCATGTCGTCGCTGCGGTATTCGCGCGGCACGCCGATGCGCAGGCCGCGCACCGGGCGGTCGCAGGCCGCCTCGAAGTCCGGCACCGCCACATCGGCGCTGGTGGAATCCTTCGGATCGAACCCGGCCATGCTGCCGAGCAGGATCGCCGCATCCCGCACGGTCCGCGCGATCGGACCGGCCTGATCGAGCGAGGATGCGAACGCCACGACGCCCCAGCGGCTGCAGCGGCCATAGGTCGGCTTGATGCCCACCACGCCGCAGAAACTCGCCGGCTGACGGATCGACCCGCCGGTGTCCGTCGCTGTCGCCCCCAACGCCATGCGCGCCGAAACCGCGGCCGCCGACCCGCCGGACGAGCCGCCCGGCACCAGCGGGCGGTTGTCGCCGGCCCTGCTCCACGGGCTGACGACCGCGCCATACGCCGATGTGACGTTGGCGGAGCCCATGGCAAATTCGTCCATGTTGGCCTTGCCGAGAAACACCGCGCCGTCGCGCAGCAGATGTCGCGTCACGGTGCTTTCATAGGGCGGCAAGAAAGGTGACAGGATGCGGCTGCCGGCGGTCGTGCGCACGCCCTGGGTGCAGAACAGGTCTTTCACCGCGATCGGAATGCCGCTGAGCGGTCCCGCCTCGCCGCGTGATAACGCCGCGTCGGCCTCGTCGGCACGTGAAAGCGCTGCCTCGGGCGTCGGCGTGATGTAGGCGTTGAGGCGCGGATTGAGCGACTCGATCGCGCCGACATACGCGCTCGTCAGCTCTCGCGCCGAAATCGTCCTCGCGCGAAGGGCGTCGCGCGCCTCGGCGAGCGTGAGATGAAACATCACTCGACCACCTTCGGTACTGCGAAGAACCGGTCCGTCCGCCCGGGCGCATTCGCCAGGATCGCCTCGGCCATGCCGCCGTCGGTGACGACGTCGGGACGCAGGCGGAGCGCCATGTGCGCCGCCCCGGTCAGCGGCTCGACGCCCGAGACGTCGACCTCGGACAGCTGCTCGATCCAGCCGAGGATGCCGTTCAACTCGCCCTGCAGGGCCGCGACCTCGCCGTCCTCGACGCGGATGCGGGCGAGTTTGGCGATGCGGCGCACCGTCGCGGGGTCGAGCGACATGAAATCTCCTTGGGATGGCGGAAGGCGCGGACCATAAACGCGCCCATGCCCCTCTTCAACATGACCGACTTGCGCGCCCGCCTGAAGCCCGGCCAGCGATTGATCGGCCTCGATCCCGGCGAGCGGACGATCGGCGTTGCGCTGTCCGACGTCTCGCTGCTGCTGGCGACCCCGTTCGGCCAGTGGCCGCGGGCCAAGCTGGCGGTGGCCGTCGAGGGCGTGCGGCGGATTTCGCGGGCGCAGGGGGTGGGTGGGCTGGTCGTCGGCCTGCCGCTGTCGATGGACGGCACGGCGGGGCCGGCGGCGCAGGCCGCACGGGACTGGACGCACGCGCTGTCGGCCGCGACCGGACTTCCGGCCGCGCTGTGGGATGAACGGCTGTCCTCGGCGGCGGTCAATCGCGTGCTGATCGACGCGGACGCGACCCGCAGGCGGCGGAGCGAGGTCGTGGACCAGATGGCCGCCGCCTACATCCTACAGTCCGCGCTGGACGCCAGCCGCCCGCCGTCAGGTTCGCGTCAGGCCATGACGGGTAGGCTGGCGGATTGAGCGAAGGAGTCCGGGCGTGCGCCTGCTGCTGGTGGAGGACGAGCCGCATCTGGCGCGGCTGATCAAGCGCAATGTTGCGGCGGGCGGTTTCCTGATCGATCAGGTTGACACGCTGGCCGATGCCGAGGAGGCGGCGAAATCGGTGCCGTACGCCTTGGTATTGCTCGACCGCCGATTGCCGGACGGCGACGGGCTGTCCGCCATTCCCGCACTGCGGCGCGCCCGTCCGGCGATCCCGGTCATCGTTCTGACCGCGCTCGACAGCGTCAACGCCCGTGTCGAGGGCCTCGACGGCGGGGCGGACGACTACCTCGCGAAGCCCTTCGCGCTCGACGAGCTGCTGGCGCGCATCCGCGCGGCGCTGCGCCGGGTCGGGGGCGAGATGCCTCCGCCGATCGTTTGCGGCCGGTTGGCGTTCGACGTGAGCGCGCGGACGGCAAGCGTCGGCGACGCGCCGGTGACACTGAACCGGCGTGAAACTGCTTTGCTGGAGGGATTGATGCTACGGTCCGGCCGGGTCGTGAACCGGCCGGCGTTGATGGAGCGCATCTACGGCCTGGACGACGACGTGCAGGAGAATGCCCTCGATGCGCTGGTCTCGCGCCTGAGACGACGCTGCGCGGAGCTAGACGCGGGTGTCGCCATCCACACGGTACGGGGTCTTGGGTACCTGATACGCCCGCAATGAGCTGGCGGCGGTCGCTGACTTGGCGGCTGATCTCGCGACTCGTTGCCGCCGAGATCCTTCTTCTGGCGATGACCGCCGTCGTGATCACCACGGTGGTCAATCCACCCCGGCCACTGGACGTCTGGTATGCGACCGTCCGAAGCCTGCTTCTTGAGTCGCTGACGCGCGACGGGACGGGGACGATCCGAATCACCCCGACCCCGGCACTGGGCGACTATCTGGCGGCCCGCCCGACGCTGCGGCTCGGCGCGGTCGAGGCGGGGACGGGTCGGGTGCTGCCGGGTTCGTCTCTGTCCCTGTTGTCCGCGGACGGCGACGGCCGGGTCGTCATACGCCTGGAAAAAGGCCCTGGGCACGAAGGGATCGCCATTCCGATCGACTCGCCCTTCGGGGCGATCATTTTGGTCGCGTTCGGCGGCGAGGCGTTCGCGCAGGATCGGGTTCGCTTCGTGTCGGACATCATCCGCGACATCGCCCGATATGCGGCGCCCGCGCTGGCGGCCATCGCGTTCGTGGTCTGGAGCGCGGTGAGCGTCACACTGGCACCGCTGCGGGCGGCCGCCTTGCAAGCCCGGACGATCGATTTCCGGACGATGTCGGCCCGGCTGCCAGACGATGCGCGGGTACCCAGCGAGCTGCGGCCTCTGGTCGACGCGGTCAACCGCGCGCTCGACCGCCTGCAGGAGGATTTCATGCGCCAGCAGCGGTTCACGGCCAATGCCGCCCATGAGATGCGCACGCCACTCGGGATTCTGCGCGCGCGGATCGACTCGCTCGACGATGGTGCGGCCAAAGGCGAGCTACGACGGGACGCCCAGCGCATTACCGTATTGGTGGACCAGATGCTGGCGATCGCCAGGCTGGAGCGGAACGGCGCACGCTATGACACGATCGATCTTGCGGCGACGGTCGGCACGCTGGTGGCGGATTACGCGCCGCTGGCACTCGACGGTCACGTGGTCGTGGAATTCGAGCCGCCGTCCCGCGAGGTCATGGTGCGCGCGGACGCCCGCGCGTTGACCAGCGCCGTTGGCAACCTGATCGACAACGCGCTGCATGTCGAACCAAGCGGCGGCGTCGTACGGGTCGCGGTCGCGCAAAGCGGCGTCGTTCTGGTCAGCGATCACGGCCCGGGCATCGCCGCCCACGAACGCGACCTGGTGTTCGAGCCGTTCTGGCGGCGTGACGAGAGCCGGATCGGCTCCGGCCTCGGCCTCGCGATCGTCCGTGAGATCGCAAGCCTGCATGGCGGAACCGTCGGCGTGGAGGAGACGCCGGGGGGTGGGGCGACGTTCCGGCTCGCGATCCCCAAGGCGCCGGGGCACTGACCGTGGCCACGGCGTCAGGCTGGCATCAGGAACGCCCTGTATCCAGACCGCCGACACTCGGAACGGGATCTTGCACATGACGGCGCGACGGATGGCTCGATGGGTGATTCTGGCCGCGACCCTGCTCGCGGCCGACGGTGCAGGGGCCGAACCGGCCGCGCGGCAGCCGGGCGTCATCCGCTGGGACAGGTATTTCGTCCCGCACATCTACGGCCCGGACATCCCGACCGTGGCGCGCGGCCTTGGCTACGCGACCATGGAGTTGCAGCTCGAGACCGTATTGAACAAATTCGCCTATGCGCGCGGCCGCGCCGCCGAGTATTTCGGTCCAGGCACGGACGGCTTCAACGTCACGAACGACGAGCAGGTCCGCACCTATGGCATTCCGGAACGCGCGGCGGAGTGGGCGGCGCGAAGCAGCTCGTTCCAGCGCGCCATCGCCGGCGCTTTCTGCGACGGCATCAACGACTATGCCGCGAGGAACGCGGGGACCGTTCCGGCCGCGTTGAGGCCCGTTCTGCCGATAGTCCCAAGCGACATCATGGCGCTCGCACAGCAGACGATCCAATTCTACTTCCAGGCCGGCACGGACAACGTGCCATCGCTCGTCGCGGCCTGGCGGGCGGAAGAGAATGGCGCGGCAAGCCCGCCGCGCGTCGCGCGCCGGCCGACCGCGTCGAACGCCTGGGCGGTGGCGCCCGAGAAGACGGCGAGCGGCAACGCCATGCTGCTTGGCAATCCACACAATTCGCTCGGCGTCAGCAGCGTTCCGCTCGACAATGACGAACTCCTCCATGGGCTTCGCCTCACGCAGGAGATGGAAGCAAATCTCGTGGTCGGCGACCCCGACCGGCCCAGCCTCAACTCGGCCGGCATCACCATCGTCGGGGCTCCGTTTCTCATCTTCGGATTCAACGACTTCTCCGGCTGGTCGCACACGCAGGGTACGCTGCAGAACGCCGATCTGTTCCAATTGACGCTGGATACGACCGGAACCCGCTATCTCTATGGCGGACGAAGCCTGCCGCTGACCCGCGCGACGCGGACGTTGCGCGTGCGTCAGCCCGATGGAAGCCTCGGGTCGCGGACGGTCGAAGTCTTCGCGTCGGTCCACGGACCCGTCGTCGCCTTCAACGCGGCGCGCACCAAAGCGCTTGCACTGCGGGTCGCGGGCCTCGACCGTTCCGAACTGGTCTCGCAATACTGGGGAATGATGCAGGCGAAGACCCTGCGGGAATTCAAGGCGGCGCAGAGCCGGCAGCAGATGCCGTTCTTCGACACGATGTTCGCCGACCGCGACGGCGAAATCTTCTTCGTCGAAAGCGGATTGCAGCCGGTGCGCGATGGCGGCGCGTGGTCCGACTACTACAACACGATCCAGGACGGCACGGACCCCCGCAAGCTCTGGACCCAAACGCTGCCGTTCGACCGGCTGCCGCAAGCGACCAACCCGCCGGGCGGCTGGGTCGGAAATGCCAACAACCCACCCTGGACCTCCGCCCTGCCGCAATCTGCTGGTCTCAATCCCGCGAATTTTCCGGCCTACATTGCCCCGAGCTTTGCCGATTTTCGACCTCAGCATCTTATCAAGTTTCTGTTGCAGCCTGGAAAATTCACGTTCGATTCGATGCTTGCCGGCAAGATGTCGACCGATTGCCTCCTCGCCGATCGGATCTTGCCGGACCTGATCGCTTACGCCCGCGCGTCGCGCGATCCGGATGCGCATCGTGCCGCGGACATCCTCGAAAGCTGGGACCGCAAGGCGGACGCGACCAGTGTCGGGGCCGCGCTGTTCGCGGCGTGGTATCAGCTCGTTGAGAACGACGTCGAGACCGGCACGATCTCGGCCGACGCCAGCATCAATTTTTACAACGCCTATCCAAAGTTCACGACGCCCTGGAGCGCCGCACGCCCGACCACGACGCCGAACGGCCTGGATCCGGCCAACACGCCTCGGCTGCTCGCCGATCTGCACGCCGCCTATGCCGGTCTCGAATCGGAATTCGGCGCGGTGGGTGGCGCGCGAGCGCCATGGGGCGCGGTGACCAAGACCACTCTGGTCGCCCGCGCCGGCGCCAAGCAGCGTTTTGCGGGCATCGTGGCCGTCAGTCCATTAAGCGGCATCGGCGACGTGTTCGGCCCGTTGCGGGTGGAAGACACCGTGCCTTCGCCCGATCTTGGCTACGCCTTTCCGGTCCAGGGCGACGGCTACGTCCAGTTGATCGAATTCACGCAAACCGGCCCGGTCGGCGGAACGCTTCTCTCCTACGGCAACTCGACGCGCGGGACGTCCAGGCACATTGCAGATCAGCTGCCGCTGTTCGATGCCAAGACGCTGAAGCCCCTGCTGCGCTCGCTCGCGGCCGTGCGGGCCGCGACGGTCAAGACGGAGGGGTATTGAGAGCGGCCGGCGGTTGACCAGCGCGCGGCGTTGCGGAACGGTCCCCGGCCCGCACCGAAAGTCCCGCGCATGCTCCGCCCGCCTCGCCATCCCGTACTCGTGATCGCGGTTCTTTGCGCTCTGTCCGCCTGCATCCAAACCACGACTGGCGGCGTACCAGGATCCCTCACCCTCCAGCGGCCCGGCGCCCTGCCGGCCGTCGCGCGACCTCCGGCCCCGGCCGCTCCCGTCACCGCGTCGCCGCGCGAGGGTGCCTATGCCGGCGAGGGCCGCCTCGTGTTCAACCCCGGCTTGCGCGGCGCGTGCCGGGAGACGATCCCGGTCACGGGCTTCGTCGTCGCCGGGAGCTTTGTGGTCTTCAACGGGTCTCGCGCGGCCATAGGTCCCGACGGCTCCCTGACCTTGCAGGCTGGACGGCGATGGCTCTCGGGACATTTCGTTGGCGCGGGCTTCGAGGGACGGTTGTGGCAGCCGCCGCCGGCCTGCACCTACGCGGTCGCTCTCGCGCCGGTCGGCTGAGCTACCTCACATCGCTCCGAGGGCTCGCAGATAGCGGTCCGGCACGTGGTCGCGAAATGCCGGCGGCAGCGTGTCGATGACCGGCGCGGCCGCCGCGTCGCCCGGAAAGCCAGGAAGATCCCGGAACGGCGAGCCCGTCAGCGCCGATTGGAAGAACCCGAGCCAGCCAATCCCGCCGGTGGGAGGCGGCTCCAGCGCGTCGGCGATAAGATCCTCGGCGCGAAATGCCGCCCCATGGGCGCACGACAGACGCGCGCCGACGTGACGAAACGCGAATGGCGTCTCGGCCGGCGGCAGGCTCGCCACGATATCGGCGCCGTGGACGATGCGGAATGTTCGCGCGGCGAGGCCGAGCGCGCGATACCGCTCCGCGAAACGTCCATCGCCGGCGCGGGGCATGCCGAACGTGTAGACGCCCCGCAGGCGATCAGGCGGCAGCACGCCGTCTTGGACCAGCCGAAACGCCGCGACGACCGCGAGCGCGCCCCCCAAGCTGTGGCCCGCCAGAACCACGGGGCCGGACAGATCCGCCAGAGGGGCCACCAGACTGTTCCAGGCTGCGTCGACGCCGCTCGCGAAACCCGCGTGAATGCCGTCCGCGGTCTTGCGAAGGCTCAGGTCGACGATCCAGTCGGCGATGTTCGTGGGCTCCGTGCCGGCGAACGCGATGACGCACATGCCCCGCTGTTCGGCGACGAAGCCCCGCGCGCTGGTCAACGGCAAGACGCCGCCCATGCGCCCGGCGACGTCGCGTCGACGCGCCCAGCCCCAATCGGTCAGGATGCGCGCCAGCTTGGCCGGATCGTCGGTCTCGTTAGCGAGCTGCGACGCCCATGCCAGGGCGCGCGCCGTTGCCATCGAGAACCCGTCCGACACGGTGTCGAGGACCGTTCCGCGACCGAGATACAGCGCTTCCGGCCAGGACGTGAGCAACCCCATCTCGCGCGCTCGCTACGGCGCGCCGGGAACCTCCACCCGCTCCGGAGCCAGCAGACGCAGCTCGCCGTCGGCGGCGGCCAGCGTGTGGACGTAGAAACACGTCGTCATGTCGTTGGTCGCCTCCATGACCGGCGACGGGGCCGAGACGATCAGCACGCCCGCGCATTCGCCGATCCAGTCGATGTGCCGATGGCCGTGCATCACCACCGCCCGCCCGGAAAGACGCTGGAGATAGCGGGCGAACCACGCGCCGTTGATCAGCGCGGTGCCGATCCGTTCCGACAGCGCTTTGGCCTCGCGCGGATACTCTACGATGTGGTGGTGGAGCGCCACGATCCAGATCGCGCGCGGATAGCGCGCCACCGCCGCGTCGATCCGCCGCGCCTGCTCGGCCGGGATCATGCCGAGCGCGTTGGTGAAGGAGAAATGCGTGATGGCGTTGGAGTTCAGCAACACGACACCCAGCCCGTCCTCGGCGTCCGGTGGTCGCACCATCGGGAACACGTCGTTCCACACGCCGTCGAGCCGCCGTTCGATCCGCGGCGAGCCGGTCGCCATGAAGCGGGCCATCGCGCCCAGATGCGGGGCCAGCGCGTGTGAAAGCGTCGGTCCGGGCGCGCCGTCCGCGATGACCCGAACCCGATCGCCCTGCAGCGCATTGAGTGCCGCGAGCGTGCGGATCTGGCGCATCCGCCGGTGCGGGCTGGTCGGCAGGTCAAGGCGTGCCGGATTGGCGCGGTCGACGATATTTACGTCGTGATTGCCCGGCAGCATCAACGTCCGCTTGGCAAGCTCCGGATAGGACGCGAGCCGATCCTCGAACT
Source organism: Acetobacteraceae bacterium (assembly GCA_965246915.1). Classification (GTDB taxonomy): domain Bacteria; phylum Pseudomonadota; class Alphaproteobacteria; order Acetobacterales; family Acetobacteraceae; genus CAVRQM01. Next base: position 22,590 of record CBDFGB010000027.1, on the reverse strand, counting down.
CCGCCCATTCGGCCGAACGCCCCGCATCGGTCATGTCGCCCGTGATGAGCACGAGGTCGAGCGGCGCGCGCGAATGGCTTTCCGCCAGGCGCTCGAGGACGCGCGTCCACCGCTCGTTGCCCTGCGGGCCGGACCGGCCGCTCTCGATGCGGAACCCGTATCGCTCGCCCACAATGTGGATGTCGGAGAGGTGCGCGACCCGCCACGCACGGCCGGTGTCCGGGCGCTCGTGAAACGCGGCGAGGTCGGTGGGTTGCGCCATCGTGGCATCGGCGAAGCCCCAGACCAGCGACGCCACGGCCAGGTAGGCCGCGATCAGCGCGGTGCTGTTGCAAAGGACCACGACAGCCAGGCGCGAGAGCGATCCGACATCGGGCACGCCGTCGAACAGGTGCGTGCTCGGCCAGACCCGCACGATCACCAGCACGGCGAGGCCGCTCACGACCACGCCGGAGACGATGGCGCTCGCGGCGCGCAGTCTCGCCCGATCGGCCGCGGACGCGCCGGCCGGCAGCAACCGTTCGGCGAGGTGGCGAAGCGCCTCGCGAAAGCCCGCGTAGATCGGCTGGACGAGCAGGGCGTTGAGGGACCAGAAATTGCGCTCGGCGACACCGAACAGCGGCCGCCAGCCGAACCAGCCGATCCCCGCGAGGATCACCAGAAGGGCCGCCGAGCCGAGGCCGGCGACCGCCGATGCGGCCTTCGACGCGGCGGTCGAAACCCAGACGGCGGCGGCGATCGGCGCCAGCCCGAGCAGCAGGCCGGGAATGACCAGAAGCAACAGCACGGCGATGAACAGCCGCGGCAGGCTGATCTCGCCCAACAGCGTGCCGGCCAGCGAGAGCAGCGAGCGGTGCTTCGTGCTCGAGGCGTCGTCTTCAAGATCGCCCCGTCTTGGATCGATCGGCCGCGATACGTTCGCCGTGCTCATGGGGTTTTCCAATCGTTGCGGCGAGGCGGGGCGCGTTGACAGAGCTGCGTGGATATCTCCCATTGGGCGGCAAGCCAATCCGGAAGGTCGAGCATGGTCGCTGATCGTGGCGTGCGGACGATGCTGGCGATTATCACGGCCATTCTGCTGTTCGCGGCATTGCGGGCGGCGTCGGGCATCATGGCGCCGATCGCCTGCGCAATCTTTGCCACCGCGATTGCGTGGCCGCTGCAGCGCGCGTTGCAGGCGCGAATGCCGCGGCTGATCGCGCTGGCCATCACCGTACTCGCCGCCATCGTGATCGTCGGCGCACTCGCCTCGATGGTGGTGTGGGGCGTCAGCCGCGTCGCCACCTGGCTCATCGGCAACGCGCCACGGTTTCAGGTGCTGTATCAGCAGAAGGCGGACTGGCTCGCGCAGCACGAGGTCTATATCGGCGGACTCGCGGTCGACCATTTCAATATCGCCTGGGTGATCCGCTTCTTTCAGGAAGTCACCGTCCGGCTGCAGGGTTTCGTCAGTTTCGCGATCGTGGCCTTCATCTTCCTGATGCTGGGATTGCTGGAAGTGGACGTCTCGCGAGACAAGTTCGTGGGTCTCGCCAACCGCCCGGCCGGGCTGATGGTCGTGCGCGCCAGCACCCAGACGGCCGCGAAATTCCGCCGCTATATGCTGGTGCGGACGCTGATGAGCGTCATGACGGGTGTCGCCATCTGGGCGTTCGCGCGGCTGACCGGGCTCGATCTGGCCGTGGAATGGGGCGTGATCGCCTTCGCGATGAACTACATCCCCTTCCTCGGTCCGCTCGCCGCCACGCTCCTGCCGAGCTTCCTCGCGACCGCGCAGTTCGAATCGGTCGGTGCCGCGATCTCGGTGTTCCTGTGCCTCAATCTGATTCAGTTCATCATCGGCAGCTATCTGGAGCCGCGCATCGCCGGATCGACGCTCGCGGTCTCGCCGTTTATGGTGCTGTTCGCGGTGTTCTTCGGCAGTTTCTTGTGGGGCATCGCCGGCGCGTTCATCGGCGTGCCGATCCTGATCGCCGCGGTCACGATCTGCGCGCAATCGCCGTCGAGCGCCTGGGTCGCCGACCTCCTGTCAGGCGGGAAGGGCTGATCGGGGCACCAGGACCTCCTCGTGGAACCGGTCGCAGCCGATACAGAGATTGGCGTACTGGGCACCCTGCGGCGTCACGGTGCGCGAGCGGGCGAGGAAGTCCTCGACGCTCCATCCGGCGGCCAACCCCATCCGCTCCGGCTGGCCGGCATTGATCGCCTGATAGACGGGATCGCCGGCCAACCGGTCGAGGATGTCGATCAGCCGCTCGTGCAAAAGGCTGCCGACCGGCCGCTTCGTCTTGATGCAGCACGGATAGACCGCGCCGTCCGGCTCGATGGACACCTCGCTGCCCGCGCGAGCGTGGTCTAGGAAGCCGCGCCCGCCCGACCAGCGCGCGCAGAAATTGTCGGCCAGTGTCGCGCTGGACAGCCCGTTCTCCCAGGCCCGCCCGCGCGGCCAGAGCTTGCCGATCCAGCTGTCGGGCGTGGCGCCGAAGAACGAGAACAGCGGGCCGGCCGCGGCGAGCCAGTCTGGATCCGTGGCGATGGCCTCCGAAGAGCGCAGGCCGGCGGCCTCCATCATTGCGCTCAGGCGCGCGCGGAACGCGGCCTGTCGCGCGGGGCCTTCCATGCCGACGTGGAAATCATCAACGCCGGCCACCGAGATCATCCAAACACCGAAACCGCGCAGATCGTCCACGATGGCCGGGGTCAGCAGATCGCCGGTCGTCTGGACGATGATTTTCACGCCGCCTGCCCGTGCATAGCGGTCCCTCAGACCGGCGATGACAGAATAGGTGACCCGTTCGCGCACCGGATCGAGCAGCAATTCGCCGCCCGAGAGGATGATGCGACCCGTCTTCGTCCGCGCGCCATCGACGTACGTCATGCGCTCCGGCAGGTTGCTCAGGACGCGCGGCGTGTTGCGTTCGGCCTCCGCCACCACCGCCTCCAGTTCGGCGTGGACATAGGGGCGGAAGCGGGTCTCGTAGCAATGCCGGCATTTGCGGTGGCAGGCCCAGCAGAGGACCCAATAGATCGATTCCATGGCGCTCCATAGCCGATCCGCGCCTTGCCGCGTATCGCCGATCGCCGCGACACTGCGGCCATGACCCCAACCCTGCACGACCTGACCAAACTCTCCGCCACCGACCGCGCGGCGCTGCTGCGCCGGACCGAGGCAGATCTGACACCGTACATGGACCGCGTCCGGCCGATCATCGAGGCGGTGCGCGACGAAGGCGACGCGGCGGTGGCGCGGCTGGCCCGCGAGATCGACCGGGTGGCGCTCGATCCTGCCCGCATCGCGGTCACCGAGGCCGAATTCGATGCGGCCCGCGCGGCGATCCCGGACGAGCTGCGAGAGGCGATCGACTTCGCCGCCGGGTCGATCAGGAAACTGCACGAGGATCAGAAGCCGGACGAGATGTGGCTGCACGAAATCCGCCCCGGCGCGTTCGCGGGCGAGCGGACCGTGCCGATCGCCTCGGTCGCCTGCTACGTGCCGCGCGGGAAGGGGTCGTTCCCCAGCGTCGCGATGATGACCACCATCCCGGCCGTCGTCGCGGGCGTGCAGCGGATCTGCATCGTGACGCCGCCCGGTCCGGACGGCTCGGTCGACGCCGCCACGCTGTATGCCGCGCGGCTCGCCGGGGTGGACCGCGTCTACCGCTGCGGCGGCGCGGTCGCGGTCGCCGCGGTCGCCTATGGCACCGAGACGGTCCCGGCCTGCGACAAGATCGTGGGACCCGGCAGTCCGTGGACGGCGGCGGCCAAGCGCCTGCTGGCCGAAGTGATCGACACCGGCACGCCGGCCGGGCCGAGCGAGGCCATCATCCTGGCCGACGAACGTGCCGACGGGCGGCTCGCCGCCCTCGACCTGTTGATCGAGGCGGAGCACGGGCCGGACTCCTCGGCGTTTCTCGTCACGCCCAGCCGCGCGGTCGCCGAGGCCGCCATCGCCGCGTTGCCGGACTACTGGGCACGGATGGGCGCGCAGCGCACGGCCTTCTCGCAGACGGTGCTGTGCGGCGCGCATGGCGGGATCGTCCTGGCTCCGTCCCTCGACGCGGCGATCGAGTTCATCAACGACTACGCGCCCGAGCACCTCGAAATTCTCGCGGCCGAGCCGTTCGCCCTGCTGGGCAAGATCCGCAACGCGGGCGAGGTGCTGCTGGGCTGGCACACGCCCATCGTGCTGGGCAATTTCGTGCTGGGGGCGAACGCGGTGCTGCCGACCAACCGGGCGGCGCGCACCCGCTCCGCGCTGTCGGTGTTCGATTTCATGAAGCGGATCTCGATCGGCTACGTGACCGGCGCGGGCTATCCCGAACTCGCGCGCCACGCCCGGACACTCGCGATCTACGAGGGGTTCGAGGCACATGCGAACGCCGTCTCCGAGCTGCGCGACGGGCTGCTTGGCGCATGACGTGGCGCGGCGCTTGCTTCACGGCGCCGCCACCTTCAACAATCCGGCTTTCGGAGAGCACAAGATGATACGCAGGTTCCTCGCCGCCGCCCTGTTGATGGGGACATTCGCGGCGCCCGCGCGCGCGCTCGACGTCAAGCTCGGCATGACGGTCTGGGTCGGCTACGGCCCGCTGTTTTTGGCGCGCGACCTCGGCTACTTCAAGGACGCTGGTCTCGACGTGACGCTGCAGATCGTCGACGACAACGCGATTGCCATGGCCGCCGTCGCCGCCGGCCGGATGGACGGCTCGGCCAGCACGATCGACGAGATCCTGAAATACCGCTCCGCGGATTTCTGCTTCAAAGCGGTCGCCGTCCTTGACGACAGTTTCGGCGGCGACGGTGCGGTGGCCAACGACACGGTCAAGGAGTTGGCCGACATCAAGGGCAAGACGGTCGCGATGAACGAGGGCTCCACCTCGCAGTTCTGGTGGGCCTACGTACTGAAGAAGAACGGCATTCCGCTCGACAGCTTCACGCTGGCCAATATGTCGGCCGACGACGCCGCCGCGGCGTTCGTGGCCGGCCACGTGCCGGTGGCCGTGACGTGGGAGCCGAACCTCACGATGGTCAAAACCAAGAACGCCGGCCATGTGCTGATCGACAGCAAATCAATCCCCGGCGTCATCGTCGACGTGCTCCATCTCAGCTGCAAATTCATCGAGGCGCATCCAAAGGAGACGCAGGCGCTGGTGGACGCCGTCCTCCGGGCGGTCGACTACGCCCACGCCCACCCGGCGGAGGCCGACGCGATCATGGCCAAGGGCGTTGGCGGCTACCTCTCCAAGCCCGAGGATTTCGCCGATGCGGAAAAAGGCGTGCGCTTCTACACGCGCGCCATGTCCGCGCCCTATGTCGGCACGACCGAAAAGCCGGGTCCGCTGGCCGATGTCGTGGTGACGGCCAACGAGATCTGGCACGATCTGGGGCGGATGAAGGCACCGGTGGATTTCGGCTCCGTCGTCGACCCGACCTTCGTCAACGCCGCGAAATAAGGCGTCCCGTGGCGACGCGACGCCCACTGCTGCAAGCGTGCCTGACGCCGAAGGCGGCGATTCCGCGCGGCCTCGGCCTGGCCGCTGCCGCTTGCATGTGGGCGTTCGCGATCCTGGCCTGGATGGCGCTGACCTACGGGGGGCTGGTATCGGCCATCTTCCTGCCGCCGCCGCATGTCGTGCTCGACGCGGCGGCGCGGCTGTGGAGCAACGGGACGCTGTCGCGGCATATCTGGGCGAGCGTGCAGGTCATCATGATCGGCTTCGTCGTCTCCTCGATCATCGCTGTGCCGCTCGGCCTGATCATGGGCACGTTTCGCATCGTGCAGGCGGCGATCGAGCCGTTGATAAATTTCGTCCGCTACCTGCCAGTCACCTCGTTCGTGCCGCTGTTCATCCTGTGGATCGGCATCGGGATCGAGGAGCGGGTGACGGTCATCGTGTTTGGCACGTTCTTCCAGCAGATCATCATGGTGGCCGACGTCTCGGGCGGCATGTCGCGCGATCTGCTCAACGCCAGCTACACGCTGGGGGCGAAGCGGCGCGACGTGGTGTTGCACGTGTTGGGACCGGCTTCGCTGCCCGGCGTGCTCGACGTCCTCCGGGTCACCATGGGCTGGGCGTGGACATATCTTGTGGTGGCCGAACTGGTCGCCGCATCGAGCGGCCTCGGCTACATGTCGATGCAGGGGCTGCGCGGGTTCCAGGTCGACGTGATCTTCCTGGCCATCGCGGTCATCGGCATTCTCGGGCTCATCACCGACACCTTGTTCCGCGTGCTGCGCCTGCGCCTTGCGCCCTGGGCCGCCTGATGGACGGGGCGGTCATGCCCGTCCTCGTTGATGCCGCGGTGTTGCCGCGGTTGCGTGTGCGCAATGTCGGGCTGGTCTATCGCGCGCGATCGCGGGTCGTGGCGTTGGAGGACGTGTCGTTCGACGTGGCCCCGCAGGAATTTGCGGTCATCGTCGGGCCGTCCGGCTGTGGCAAATCCAGCCTGTTGTATCTGGCCGCCGGCCTGGCCGAGGCGACGAGCGGAACGATCCTGCTGAACGGCCGTGCGGTCGAAGGCCCGGGTGCGGATCGCGGCATGGTGTTTCAGTCCTACACCCTGTTTCCCTGGCTGACCGTTCGCCGTAACGTCGAATTCGGCCTGCGCCGCCGGCGCGTGCCGGCCGCCGAGCGGAGTGAACGGGTCGCGCACTATCTGCACGAGGTGGGACTCGACAAATTCGCCGATGCGTATCCGAAGGAGCTGTCGGGCGGGATGATGCAGCGCGTGGCGATCGCCCGCGCGCTGGCCAACGACCCCGAGATTTTGCTGATGGACGAGCCGTTCGGGGCGCTGGACAGCCAGACCCGGATGTCGATGCAAAATCTTCTGCTGCGGGTGTGGGAGCATACGCACAAGACGGTGTTGTTCGTCACCCACGACATCGACGAGGCGGTCCTCCTGGGCGACCGCGTCTACGTCATGTCGGCCCGGCCCGGGCGGATCAAGCGGATGGTGCCTGTGGACTTGCCGCGTCCGCGCAGCATGGCGATGGTGATGGAGCCCGACTTCATCGCGATCAAGCGCGAGGTTCTGGGATTGATCCATCACGAGGAGGAGGAGTGAGCGCCGTAAAGCTCGTCATGGCCGGGCTCGGCCCGGCCGTCTCGGGGCGTGAGATGCCCGGATCAAGTCCGGGCATGACGAATAACTGGAGGCATTGTCAGTGATCCGCACCGGCACCGAATACCGCGACTCGCTGCGCGACGGCCGCGAGGTCCACATCAACGGCGAGCGCGTCGCCGACGTCACCACGCATCCGATGTTCCGCCCGCTGGTCGACATCCGTGCCCGCGTCTACGACATGGCGCACGAGGATTCCACGCGCGGCGTCATGACATACCTCGACGGCGACGAACGCCACGCGATCGGCAACAAGCTGCCGCGCACGCAGCAGGATTGGTGGGACAAGCGCCACGCCACCGACACGGTGATGAACGAGATCGGCGGCGTGGTCACCCGCATCGGCGACGAGACCTTGGGCGAGATGTGGTCGCTGTACGATGGGCGCGAGATCCTGCGACAGGTCGATTCGCGGTTCGCGGAGAACATCGAGGCGCATATCCTGCGGGCGATCGAAGGCGATCCGTTCCATGTCTCCGCCAACACCGATCCGAAGGGCGACCGCGGCAAGCCGCCGCAGGACCAGGATCCCGACATGCTCCTGCACGTCCTGCGGGAGACGGATGCGGGCATCGTGGTGCGCGGCGCCAAATACGAAACAGCCGCCGCCTATGCCAACCAGGCCTTCACCAAGCCGACCATCGCCAATTGGGGCAACGCCGCGATGTCGGACTACGCCGTCGGCTTCATCTGCGACTTCGGCTCGCCGGGCCTGAAATTCATCTGCCGGACGGGCTTCGCGGGGCGCGCGCCGATCGACGATTACCCGTTGTCGAACCGGTTCGACGAAATCGACACGCTGGTCATTTTCGACGACGTGCTGGTCCCGTGGGAAAACGTGCTGTTCTACCGCCACACGGCCGCCGCCACGTTTATCCGCGCGACCTTGCATCGTTATTCCGCCTTCGCCTTCGTGCAGCGGATCGAGAAGCAGGCGGACATGATGATCGGCGCTGCCTTGTTCAACGTGCGGCAGACGGGTCTCGACCGACAGCAGGCCGTGCAGGAGAAACTGTCCCAGCTCGCGTGTTATCGAGAGGGGATCAATGCCCATCTGACCGCCTCGATCGCGCTCGCGGAACCGTCTCCGGGTGGGTTGCTGATGCCGAATCAGTCGCTGCTCTACGCCGGCCGCGTGCTGGCGTGCTCGCAACTGCCGGCAATGATGCATATCGCGCGCGAACTGTGCGGCGGGCAGATCTGCGTGACCCCGGACAAGGCGGCGTTCGACTCGCCCGAGACCGGACCATGGATGCGAAAGTTCTATTCGATCAACGAGGACTGGGTGGCCGACGACCGGCGGCGGCTGCTGGCGTTCGCGCGCGATCTTCTGAATTCCGACTACGCCGGCCACCGGCTGACATTCCAGCTGTTCGCGCAGGCCCCACCCTTCGCGCATCTGGCCGCCGTGTATCGCAATTTTGACTGGGACGGTCCGCTCGACTTCGTGCGCAAGGCGGCTGGACTGTCCGCGCGAGTGCATCATCCGGTGGTGAAGCTGAAGGCGGCCGAGTGACACACCGGCGCATCCGGCCGTTCAATACGCGCGATACCTACCCGGAGCAGCGTCTCGACAACGATCTCGCGCAAGCCGTCGTGGCACGCGGCTCGATGATTTTCCTGCGCGGGCAGGTGGCACAGGATCTCGACACGGCGGCAAATGTTGGTATCGCCGACCCGGTGGCGCAGACGCACCGCGTGATGGAAAACATCGGGACGCTGATCCACGAGGCCGGCGGCGAGATGGCCCATCTCGTGAAGCTGGTCGTCTACCTGACCGACATTCGCCACCGCGAGGCGGTGTATCGCACGATGGGTGCCTATTTCCGCGGGGTGCATCCGGTCTGCACCGGGTTGGTCGTGGTGGCGCTGGCGCGGCCGGAATGGCTCGTGGAGATAGACGCGACCGCTGTCGTTCCCGATAAGTGACGTTCGGTTCTCGTCACCAGACCGTTCTGACCCCATAGGTCGTGAACCACCGATCGCTGGTGATGATCGTGAGATCGGCGCGCAAGGCGGTCGCGATCAACATCCGGTCCAAGGGGTCTTTGTGATGCGGCGGCAGACCATTGGCCGCTTCCGCGTCGCCCCAAGCCAGGGGCTCGCACCGGAACCCGAGGGCTGCGAGCGTGCGGTAAAAGCTGCCCTGCGTGACAGGCAGCGGCGGCAGCTTGCCGACCGCAGCTTTTCGCGTCAGTTCCCATACCGTGATCGGGGATATGGCGACAGCCCCTCGCATCGCGCGATGGCCATCCAGGCTCATGTCATCGCCGCCACCCCCGAAAAAGCTCAAGAGAGCGCAGGCGTCGGCAAGGAAGGTCACGGCCAGCCTTCGTCGGCCATCTCCGCGTCCGTCATGGGTGCAAGAACGGCAGGATCGTAGACGAAATCGCCCCAGCCAGGATGGGTTCGCCACGATCCGGGCTCACGCGCGAAGATCGCCCGGATCGGGACGAGCTTTGCGACCGGCATGCCGTTGCGGGCGATCACCACGTCCTCGCCACGCTCCACGTCGGCGAGAAGTTGCGAAAGCGTTGTCTTCGCCTCGTGTACGTTCACCGGTTTCATGGCCGGTCTCAACGTTGGCTAACACGTAGCTAAGCACGCTGCCGCACGTCGTCAAGGTCATGGCGCGTCTGAACCCGCTTGCTCTCGTTTGAGCAGCCCGGCAAAGCATTTTTGTTTCCACGACCCAGAGGCCCCGCATGATCTTCGGCAGCGACAATATGGCCGGCGCGTCCGCTCCGGTGCTCGAGGCGATTCTGGCGGCGGGGCGGGCGGGTGGCGAGCCATCCTATGGCGCGGATTCGTGGTCGGAACGCGCGAAGACAATGCTGCGCGAGATTTTCGAGCACGACCTCACGGCCGCTTTCGTCTCCACCGGAACTGTCGCCAATTGCCTCGCGCTGTCGCTGCTGGCGCGGCCGTGGGACGCGGTGCTGTGCCACCATCAGGCGCATATCGCCAACGACGAGAACAGTGCGCCCGAACTGTTCACCGGCGGCGCGCGCGTGCTGCCGCTGCCGGGCGACGGCAAGCTGACGCCGCGCACCATCGACACTTATGTGCGCCGCGCCGCCGCTCATCCGCCGCACAACGTGCTGCCGGCGGCGATCAGCATCACCCAGGCCAGCGAATGCGGCCTTGTCTACACGCCGGACGAGGTCGCCGCACTCGGCGAGGCGGCGCGGGCTGGGGGGATGCGCCTGCATGTGGACGGGGCGCGGTTTGCCAACGCCGTGGCGCGGCTTGGCTGCCAGCCGGCGGACATCACCTGGCGGGCAGGGGTGGACGTGCTATGCCTCGGCGCGTCGAAAGGGGGCGCGCTGGCGGCCGAAGCGATAATCGTGTTCGACCCCGTCCTGGCCGCGACGCTGGATGTGCGGCTCAAGCGCGCGGGGCAACTCGCCTCGAAGGGCAGGCTGTTCGGGGCGCAGTTCGTGGGTTGGCTGGACGAGGGCCATTGGCTCGACCTCGCCCGTCACGCCAACGCCGCGGCGGGGCGGATCAGCCGGGCGGTCGCCGCGACACCGGGGGCGCGGCTGGCGTGGCCGACCGAGGCGAACGAGGTTTTCGCCGTCCTGCCGCGGCCGCTGGCGGACCGGCTGCTCGCCGCCGGCGCGGTGTTCTACGATTGGGCGCTGGCCGGGCTGCCGGACGGCGAGATTTTGCGCGACGATGAGGCGTTCATACGGCTGGTCGCGTCGTTCAACACGACGGAGGCGGAGCTGGCGGCGTTCGAGGCGGAATTGGCGGTGGCGGCGCGGCTGGCGGCTTAGGTCTCACCATCAACATCCGGTTGCCGCCGCGCCGCCGACCACCACATACTGTGTCCTGACGAGGAGATTTCGCGATGGACGGCAACCAAGCGACGCATTTCGATCTGCTGACGGAGAACCCCGTCTACAAGCCGTTTCGCTACCCTTGGGCATACGAGGCATGGCTGATGCAGCAGCGCGTCCATTGGCTGCCAGAGGAGGTGCCCCTCGCCGACGACGTGAAGGACTGGCACAAGAATCTGTCGGAGGGCGAGCGCAACCTGCTGACGCAAATCTTCCGCTTCTTCACCCAGGCCGATGTCGAGGTGAACAACTGCTACATGAAGCACTATTCACGAGTCTTCAAACCCACCGAAGTGCTCATGATGATGTCGGCGTTTTCCAACACCGAGACGATCCACATCGCTGCCTACAGTCATTTGCTCGATACGATCGGAATGCCGGAGGTCGAATACTCGGCCTTCATGAAATACAAGGAGATGAAGGACAAATATGACTACATGCAGTCCTTCACGGTCGACAACAAGCACGAAATCGCGAAGACGCTCGCGGCGTTCGGCGCGTTTACCGAGGGGCTGCAGCTGTTCGCCTCGTTCGCGATCCTGCTGAACTTCCCGCGGTTCGGGAAGATGAAGGGGATGGGGCAGATCGTGTCCTGGTCGGTGCGCGACGAGACGCTGCACTGCCTGTCGATCATCCGCCTGTTCCGCACGTTCGTCGCGGAGAATCCGGAAATCTGGACCGAGGAGCTTCGGCGGGAGATCTATCTGACGTGCGCCACCATCGTCGACCATGAGGACGCCTTCATCGACCTCGCATTCGAGCTCGGCGCGGTCGAGGGGCTGGACGCGCGTTCGGTTAAGCAATATATCCGGTTCATTGCGGATCGCCGACTGACGCAACTGGGCCTCAACCCGCTGTACCACGTCGAGCGCAATCCGTTGCCGTGGCTGGACGAGATGCTGAACGCCGTGGAGCACACGAATTTCTTCGAGAACCGCTCGACCGAATACAGCCGCGCGTCGACCACCGGTTCGTGGGAGGAAGCGTTCGCCGACGGTGTGTTCGAGACGTCGCAGCCGGCTGGGCAGCTGCTCCCCGCCGAATAAGCCTACAGCATCCGATCGCCACCGCGCCGCCGGCCATCCGAACGGGATGGCCGGCTTTCGGCGCTCCGGCGATGTTAGCCAAGCGTTCACGCGCGCGTGATCCTTAAGGGCAAGCCATTCCGGCTTCGGTCTCGCATGCGACGAATCCTCGTCACGCGCGAATCGAATCGGACGATTGCGTTCGGGCTCCGATCGTGTGACAGAGTATTGATGACACAGCTCGCGTGGGTTGACGATCAGGTCACTTCTCCGCCGCCCGGACCGGCACCATCGGTACGGTCGGGACGGCGTCTCAGTGACAAGATTTTGGTGGCGTTCCATCACGCCTGCGATCAGGCGGATCTGGAAACCGCGCACGAACTGCTGATGGTCGCTGGCCGGGCCGTTTCGCGCGCCAACAGCGCGACTTCGGTAGAGCGCCGACGCTGCCGGGAGGCGCTCGTGGCGGCCCATGAGCGCCTGTGGCACCTACGTCATCGGTTCGAAGAAAGTCATTAACGAGCCGTCAAACGACCGGGCGCGTTTCCGGATCGACTCCATCAAGGCCGATGATCGGCACATCCAGCCCGGGCGTGGTAATCGGCCGCATCGCGGTCATCGCCGGCCGTAGCTTCACTCGGATGGCCCGGCCCACCTCGAGCGGCGCGCGCGTCCGGATCAGGGCGTCGATGAACGAGCTGCCCCAAGCAAACGGACTGCGACCTTCGATCGCCGCCCAAAGTTGCTCCCAACGCTCACGTCGCTCCTCGACCGGCATCGAAAGCCCCGTCGCGATGGCGCTGGCGATCGCATCGGTGTCACGCGGGTTGACCACCAATGCAGTTTTCAACTGCTGCGCGGCTCCGGCGAAACAGGACAGCACCAATACGCCGGGATCCTCTGGGTCCTGGGCCGCCACGAACTCCTTGGCGACGAGGTTCATGCCGTCTCGCAGCGGCGTGACGAGCCCCACACGCGCCTGTCGCATATAGGCCGCGACCAGCGCGCGATCGACGCCCTTGGAGATCAGTCGCAGCGGCGTCCAATCCGGCTCGCCGAGATCGGTGTTGAGTGCGCCGGCCTGCTGATCCAGCGCCGTCCGCAATGAGCGGTAGGCGGTGACTTCCTTGCGCGACGTAGCCGCGATCTGCAGCATCGCAACTCTGCGGCGCCACTCCGGCCGCGTCTCCAGCAGCCGCCGATAGCCGGCAATCCGTTGAAGCAAGCCCTTCGTCGGATCGAGGCGTTCGGCGCCGAAGATCAGGCTTTGGCCCGGAAGGCTTCGGCGCAGCCCCGTCACGGCGGCGCATGCGCTCATGTCACGCGCCATCCGTGCGACCTCGCGCGCCTCGATCTCGACCGGGAACACGCCGAGTCGCACCGTCCGTCCGCCGACTTGTAATATATCGCCATGCAGCCGAGACGCGCCCGCCAGGGCCTCGGCGGCGACCGCGAAATTCGACAGATCGCCTTCGGTCTGGAAGCCGATCAGATCGGCGTCCAGCATGTCGCGCACCAGACCGGCCGTGCCGGGAACCAGCCCCAGCACGTCCGGGCCAGGAAACGGGATGTGCAGGAAGAAGCCGATCGCGTTCTGCAGACCGGCGGCACGCAGCGCTGCGGCCATCGGCAGCAGGTGGTAGTCGTGCACCCAGATCAGGTCAGACGCCCGCAGCAATGGTGCCAGATCGCGCGCCATCCGCCGGTTCACGTCGTGGTAGGCGGCGGCATCACGCCGGTCGAACTGGATCAGCTCGGGCATCGTGTGCAGCAACGGCCATAGCGCGCCGTTGGAGAAGCCGTTGTAGTAGCGGTCGTGCTCGCCCTGGGTCAGCGCCACCGTCGCGTAGTCGATGCCCCCAGCCTGGGCCACGTTCACCGAGCGGTCGGAGGCGTCGGCGGCAACCGTCCCGTCCCAACCGAACCACAAGCCGCCCCGCTTGGCCATCAAGCCGCCGAGAACCACGGCGAGCCCGCCCGCCTGAACCCCGGCGGTCGGCAACGGCACCCGGTTGGACACGACGACGATCCGGCTCATCACACCCCCCAAACGGCGACCGGACATTCTCCAAGAACTGCGGCGATATCGAGGCGCGATCCCGGCACGATCGGGGCCGGCGCGCCCGACAATACGTCGGTCCAACGGCGCTCCATAAGCGAACGAGGCAGCGGCAGGAAAGTTCCCTTCCAGACATTCTTCGTCGCGACAAGTCCCGAGGTTTCGCGGTCGACAAGGCTTGCCGTGTGTCGCGACACGACGGTCACGATAGCGCGCCCTTCATGCACTCGGGCGAACGCGATCACGTGATCGGCCGCCGGACCCTCGGACTTCAGCGGCAGGTAACTGCCCTCTGCGAACAGCGCCGGCATCCGCGCCCGTAGGTCGAGGACCCGGCCGATCACCGCCTGTTTCACTCGACCGTCGCGCCAGCCCTGCAGCAGGGCGGCGAACGGGGCGGCGGCCTGCAGCGACGCGGCGCGTGCCGTAAAATCGACAGGCCGGCGATTGTCCGGATCGACCAGCGAGAAATCCCAGAACTCCGCGCCCTGATACAGATCGGGGACGCCCGGGCTGGTCAGCCGCAGGACGGTCTGCGCCAGACCGTTGACCGCTCCGGCTGGCGCGATCCGCATCGCGAACGTCGCGAGTTCGCGTGCCACGCCGGATGCCCGGGCGGGATCGAGGCACTGGACGAGGAAATCCCGCGCCGCGGCCTCGTAAGCCTCGTTCGGGATCGCCCAGCCGGTGTGCCGCTTGGCTTCGCGCAGCGCCTTCTCCAGCCACCCTGCGACGCGATCGCGATAGGTGGCGAGGCCGGCCGCGTCGTCCGCCGACAGCTCCAGCGGCCAGGCGCTCACCAAGGTCTGATACAGCATCAACTCGTCGGCGGCGTCGGGCGCCAAGGCCCCATCCACATCCCGTTTGGCCGGCGCGTTCAGGCGCACCCAGCGGGTCACCGCCGTCCGCCACTCCTCGGGCACCTCGCTGAGCACGGCCAGGCGGGCGCGGGTATCCTCGCCGCGCTTGTGGTCGTGCGTGGCGGTGGCCAGCAGGGCGCGGGGGAACCGCCGGCGGCGGTCGCGGGCGGTGGCATGGAACGCCTGCACCGTCATCGCCCATTGTGACGGCTCGCTGCCGACCTCGTTGCGGCTCAGCAGCCGGCCGTAGCGATAGAACGAGGTGTCCTCGACGGATTTCGCGGCGGTCGGCGCGGACAGCTGCTGGAACCGAACCATGGCGCGCGCCCGTTCCTGCCGCTGCGTGCCCGGCGGCACCGCGCGCAGGCCGTCGCCGGAAATGAGCGGCAGCAGCACATCGAGCAGGGCCACCTGCGTCGGCCGCGCGGTTCGCCGCGCCCCCGCCACGGCCCACGCGAGCGCGGCCTGGTCGGACTCCGACGCACCGCCGGGACCGGCGTAAATCCGGTACGTATGGAAATGCGCAAGCAGTTCCTCGAGCGTCCTGCGCACCCCGGTCAGCGTCCAGTCGCGGGTCGCCGTCGCGCGGCGCAGGATCCGATGGAACGCGGCCGCGGCGGCGTGAAGTTCGCTCGACAGTGCCTCGCGCAAGATCTGCCGCCGCGCCGCTTCCGTCTCGACCTCGAAATCGCCGCTGCGCCCGGTCAGGCTCGTCCACATCTCCGTCAGCGACGCCTCGCCGGCCGGGTCGTGCAGGACCGCCGCGACTTCGTTCATGAAGTCGTAGCCGGTGGTGCCGTCGGTCAGCCAATCCGTCGCCAGCCGCTCATGCGCGAACAGGATCTTCTCGATCCACAGGATCGGCGGCAGGTCGCGCAGCCGCTCCGGCCGCTGCGCCTGAGCGGTCTGCAGCCGCCGATGCAGCTTGCGGCAATAGCCGCGAGGGTCGGCCAGACCGTCGACATGGTCGATCCGCACGCCGTCGATCAGGCCCTCGGCATAGAGGCGCAGGATCGTCGCATGGGTCGCGTCGAACACGTCCGCCTGCTCCTGGCGCATCCCGGCCAGCCCGTTGATGTCGAAGAACCGACGCCAGTTGATCTCGTCCGTCGCCGCCCGCCACCAGGCGAGGCGATAGGCTTGCCGCTCCAGCAGGCGGTGCAGGCGCTCTCGCCCGCTGTCGTCGTCGGGCGCGAAGACGGCGACGGCGGCGTCGAAATCGGTGCTGCGCGCGGCATGGCTCGCGCGCAGTTCGGCGCGGCCGGCGACCGCGCGCGCGCGCAGCGCCCCGGCATTCGGCGCGCTGTCCGCGAACCGGTCGGCCAGGCCGTCCAGACCGCCGCCGCCCGCCCGCAGGATCGCCGGGTAGTCGCGCGGATTGATCGGGAAACGATGTTCGTCGTAGACGGCCACGAAGAACCGGCCGTCGTCCGGGTCGAATCGCAGCCGGATGTCGCCGGCCGCCAGCGCCTCGCCATAGGCCTGGCCAAGGAACGGCGCGAGCAGCTTGCCGCGCAGCGCGGGATCCGTGGGCTCCCAGTCGATATCGAAGAACCCGGCATAGGGGCTGGCACGGCCCCATTCCAGCACGTCGAGCCACCACGCGTTGTCGGCCCCGCCGACGCCCATGTGGTTGGGCACGATGTCGAGAACGAGGCCCATGTCGTGCGCGCGCAGCGCCGCGACCAGCTCGATCAAGGCCGCTTCGCCGCCCAATTCCGGATCGATCCGATTGTGGTCGACGATGTCATAGCCGTGCGTCGAGCCCGGCCGCGACATGAGCAGCGGCGAGGCATAGACGTGGCTGACCCCGAGTTTGGCCAGATACGGCACCAGCGCGATCCCGTGCGACAGCGGGAAGTCGCGGTGGAATTGCAGCCGCGCGGTGGCCCGGACGAAGCGCATCAGCCCTCCGCCCGCGCGGCGCGGAACGCCGCCAGCCGCCCGGCCACGTCCGGCGGGTCCAGCAGGCGCGCCGCCGGGCCGGTCATGCGCCGCCGCCAGTTCGGATGCTCGTGGATCGTGGTCGGCAGATTCGGCTGCTCATCGAGCGCCAACACGTCCTCGAGCGGCAGCAGCACAAGCTGACAATTCGACCGGGCCACGTAGCGCAACGCGGCCTCGACCGCCGGCCAGGTGTCGTGCGGCGGCGGCATGTCGCCGTCCGCCGCTCGGCTGTCGCGAAACGCCTGCCAGAGCAGCCAACGATCGCGGTCGCGCTCGCCACGATATTTGCCGGGGTCGGCGTCCCAACCCATCCGTTCCCGCCAGTCGAGATCGTGGCCGCGCCACCATCCTGCGACCGTCGGCAGGTCGTGCGTGCTGGTCATCGCGATCGCGTTGCGCGACCAGCTCCCCGGCGGACGCAGCCGGTCGTCGTCGCGCTCGAACCACAGCACCCGAAGCCCGAGCATGTTGTTGTCGATCATGCGCTCGCGAAATCCGTCCGGCACCGTCCCCAGATCCTCGCCCAGCACGACCGCGCCGTGGCGATGCGCCTCGAGCGCGACGAGGCGAAACATGTCCTCGACCGGGAACGTGAGATACGCGCCGTCGGCGGCACTCACGCCGTCCGGCACGACCCAGAGCCGCTGTAAACCCATCACGTGATCGATCCGCACCCCGCCGGCATGGCGAAGCGCCGCCCGCAGCATTTCCAGGAACGCGGCGAACCCGCTGCGACGCAGACCGAGCGGCGAGAACGCGGCGATTCCCCAGTTCTGTCCGGCATGATTCCAAAGATCGGGCGGCGCGCCGACCGACAGTCCGATCATCATCTCGCCCTGCCGGCTCCAGGCATGGCTGCCGCCGCCATCGGTGCCGACCGCGAGGTCAGACACCAGGCCGATGCGCATGCCGGCGGCGCGCGCCGCGGCCTGAGCATCGCGCAAGCCATGATCGGCGCGCATTTGCAGCCAGGCATGAAACGCGACCTCATGCACGTGGTCCGCGGCGAACGCTCGGACCGCGTCGCTGTCCGGCCGCTGATATTCCGCGGGCCACGACCGCCAATGCCACAGCGCGGGGTCGCGGGCGTAGAAATGCGCGTGCAGCGCCTCGAACAGAGCATGCGACTGCAGTTTCTCGCCGCGTTCGGCGCGAAACGACGCCAGCATCGCCGCGTCCTGCCCGGCGTCGAAACGGTGTCGCAGCCGCGCGAGGCGGGCGGCGGCCGCCACGGGCCAGTCCACCAGATCGAGCGCCTCCAGGGCGGCGTCCGCGCCGCTGTCGGCGTGCAGCACGTTGGTCATGATGCGGCTCGATGGCGCATACGGGCTGAACCGTGTCAGGTCGGCTGAAAACTGGGCGTGAACCGGGCTGATCGCCACGGCGTCCGCGCCATGCGCCGCCGCCGCGCCCACGAAATCGGCCAGCGCGCTGAAATCGCCGATGCCGCCGTCGCCCTCGCGACGCAATCCATAGAGCTGGACGGCGATGCCCCACGGACGGCCCTCCGGCACCGGCGGGCAGCAAGGGGGTGCAACCGCCAGAATGCTTCGGCGGCCGTCGCGGAACAGCGCATGGTACCCCGGCGTCTCGACGACCAGGGTGTCCACGCCGCTGACCTCGCCGCCGCCCTCCAACTCGACCCGCAGCGTCCCCGACAGTGCGATCGGTTGTCCGACCACGGCCGTCGTCATCGCGGGGCCGCCATCCGCGCCGCTGGCGATCAACGCCAACGCGCCTTCGATCTGCGCGTCGGTCTCGGCGCTGACACCCGTGGCCGCGAGCACGGAGCGCAGCGTCGTTTCGGGAACGTCGTGCCAAACGCCGTGAATGTCTCGCCAGGAAGGTTCGATGCCGGCCGCCGCCGCAAGTCGCGCCAGCATCGTGTCGTTCATGTACGCTCCAACAGGAAGGCCACGGTGCTGCGACCCGGAAGCACCCCGCCCGCCACGCGCGCGGCATCGCCCGCATGACTTTCGAACAGCACCGGCCCGTCGATCGGATCGAGCGGCACTGGCTCGGCCGCGAAATTCGTGGCGAGCGCGAGTTCGGCACCGTCGCCGAGCGTCCAGCGCGCGATCACGCCGGTGTTGCCCAGCGGGGTCGCTCCCAGGCTGCGCGCGCCTGGAATGCGTTGCGCGACGTGGCGATGGCGCAGGCCAAGCAGGACCCGCAGATGCGACGACGTCTCCGGGTCCGCCTCGGTCGGGTCGGGCCGCGACAGTTCGTACGTCTCGGGTGCGTTCGGGTCTGGGATCGCCTCGCGCCGTGCGTCATCCGAGAATGCAGCGAACCCCGCGAACTCGCGTCGCCGTCCTTCGCGGACCGCGTCGGCGAGTTCGTCGTGATGATCGGTAAAGAACAGGAACGGCGCGCGGCTGCCGTATTCCTCGCCCATGAACAGCAACGGAATCTGCGGCGCGAGCATTATTAGCGCGGTGGCCGCGCGCAGGGCCTCCGGGTCCGCAAGCACGCTGAGGCGCTCGCCCATCGCGCGGTTGCCGATC
This sequence comes from Acetobacteraceae bacterium, assembly GCA_965246915.1. Classification (GTDB taxonomy): domain Bacteria; phylum Pseudomonadota; class Alphaproteobacteria; order Acetobacterales; family Acetobacteraceae; genus CAVRQM01. The sequence continues at coordinate 3,225 of CBDFGB010000027.1, read as the reverse complement.
TGGTCGTGGTTCTGCAGGAAGATGACGAAGGCCGACGGCGGCAGATGGCCGCTCGGCTCGCCGCGTGGCGCACCCTTGTGAGCGATCTCTCCCTGGAACGCGAACCCCTCCGACAGGCAGCGCGCGAGTTGTGCCGCCGCGTCGCGATAGTCCACGTAGTAGCCTTCGGTCTCTCCGGTCAGCAGCACGTGCAGGCAGTGATGCGCGTCGTCGACCCATTGCGCGTCCATGGTGTCGGGCGCGATCAGCGAGGCGAGATTGTGCTCGTGTTCCATCACCAGATGGATATGCCGGCCAGGCTCCGTCGCCTCGCGGATCCGCCGCGCCATGATCACCGGGAAGTCCGCGTCGAGGATCGCGCCGACCGCGTCGAAGCGCAGCCCGTCGAAACGATACTCCATCAGCCAGTAGATCGCGTTCTCGATGAAATACTCGGCGACTTCCGACCGCTGATGGGCGATCGCCGCACCCCAGGGCGATGCCTTCGACGGATCGAAGAACGCATCCTTGGCGTAGACATGGACATATGCGCCGTCCGGCCCGAAATGATTATAGACGACATCGAGATAGACCAGCAGCCCCAGGCCATGCGCGTGGTCGATCAGCGTCTTCAGCTCGTCCGGCGTGCCGTACGATGCATCGGGCGCGTAGGGCAGGACCCCGTCGTATCCCCAGTTGCGCGCCCCGGGGAACTCATTGATCGGCATCAGCTCGATCGCCGTGATCCCGAGATCGCGCAGCCGCTCCAACGCGCCGACGATGCCGGCGAAACCGCCCATGAGCCCGGGATGAAGCTCGTAGATCACCGCTTCGTTCCAAGGACGGCCGCGCCATTGCGTCTGCCGCCAGTCATGCGCCCGGGGGTCGACGACGACGCTCCAACCATGCACGTCGCCATCCTGCAGCCGCGAGGCCGGGTCGGGGACCGCCAATCCATCCGGCAGCACGAACCGGTATCGCGTCCCGGCGGGCGCGTCGGCGCGCGCCTCGAACCATCCGTCGCCGGTCGCCCGCATCGCCTGTCGCGGTCGATCGCGGCATTCGAGGTCGACGCTGTCGCAAGCCGGCGCCCACAGCCGGAACGAGGTGGCGCCGTCGATGTCGAGTTCAGCGCCGAATGGCAGGCGGTGGGCGAAACCGGGCCGGTCGCCCGGTCGAATTGCGTTCATTGCAGCTCCAGAATCACCGTCGCCAGTGGCGGCACCAACACACCGACCGACGCCGCAAAACCGTGGCTCTCGATTGGCTCGGCGGTAACGCCGCCGGCATTGCCGAGGTTCGTTCCGCCGTAGAGATCGGCATCAGTGTTCAGCGCCTCGCGCCAGAATCCCTCGGCGGGCACGCCCACGCGGTAGTCATGACGTGGCACCGGGGTAAAATTGCAGACTACGAGCACCGGGCGATCACCCTCGGCGCCGAACCGGAGGAAGGCGAACACGCTCTGCTCGCGATCGTCGAGCACGACCCAGCGGAACCCTCCGCCGTCGCTGTCGCGGCGATGCAGCGCCGGACAGTCGCGGTACAGAATGTTCAGATCTCGGACCAGATGCTGGACGCCGGCGTGGCGCGGATCATCGAGCGCGCGCCAGTCCAGTCCGCCGTCGTGATCCCACTCCCGCTCCTGCGCAATCTCGCATCCCATGAACATGAGCTTCTTGCCGGGATGGCTCCACATGAACCCGTAATACGCCCGCAGATTGGCGAAGCGCTGCCAGTTGTCGCCCGGCATTTTCCCGAGCAGCGAGCCTTTGCCGTAGACCACCTCATCGTGCGACAATGGCAACACGAACTTCTCGGAGAAGGCATAGACGAGGCCGAAGGTCATCTGGTCGTGATACCAGCGCCGGTTGATCGGATCCTCGTGCATGTAATGCAGCGTGTCGTGCATCCAGCCCATGTTCCACTTGTAGTGGAAGCCGAGCCCGCCCTCCGATGCCGGACGACTGACGCCCGGCCAAGCGGTGCTCTCCTCGGCGATCAGTACGGCGTTCGGACAACGCTCGCGCACCACGTCGCCCAGTTCCCGCAGGAAGGCGACCGCCTCCAGGTTCTCGCGCCCACCATGGATGTTCGGAACCCATTGGCCTTCGTTGCGGCTATAGTCGCGATAAAGCATCGAGGCGACTGCGTCGACGCGCAGCGCATCGACTCGGTATCGTTCCAGCCAGTGCAGCGCGCTGGCGATGAGGAAGCCTCGTACCTCCGTCCGGCCGAGATTGAAGATCGCGGTGTTCCAGTCGGGGTGATAGCCCTCCAGCGGGTCCGCATGCTCGTATAGCGCGGTACCGTCGAACCGCCAAAGCCCGTGCGCGTCGGTCGGAAAATGCGCCGGGACCCAGTCGAGGACGACGGCGATCCCATCCAGGTGGCAGCGATCGACGAAGGCCGCGAAATGATCCGGCGGCCCGAACCTCGCGGCCGGGGCGAACTGCCCAAGCGGCTGGTAGCCCCAGCTGCCGCCGAACGGATGTTCCATGACCGGCATCAGCTCGACATGGGTGAACCCTAGCCGCCGGAGGTATGGCACAAGCTGTTCGGTCAGCGTCTCCCATACCGACCCGCCCGGCTCGGTCCGGCCCAGCCAAGAGGAGGCGTGCACCTCATAGATGCTGATCGGCTGGTCGGAGTCCTGCCGGGGCCGCCAACCGGTCGCGTGCCATTGCATATGCTGCTCGACCACGACCGAGGCGGTGGCGGGCGGCAGTTCGGCGGCGGCGGCGCAGGGATCGGCGCGCAACGGCAGAACCGAACCGTCGGGTCCACGCAGCTCGTATTTGTAGATCGTGCCCGCGCCGATGCCGGGCACGAACAGCTCCCAAACGCCCGCGCCGACCAGCAGGCGCATCGGATTGCGGCGTCCGTCCCAGAAATTGAAGTCTCCGACGACCGAGACGCGCTGCGCGTTCGGCGCCCAAACGGCGAACCGCACGCCGCGCACGCCCTCGACCGTCGCGACATGCCCGCCGAGCACCTGGCCCAGCTCGCGATGGCGTCCTTCGGCCAGGAGGTAGATGTCCAACTCGCCGAGCACGGGGCCGAACCGATACGCATCGTCTTCGACTCGGACGTCGCTGCCATGGCGGATCCGCAGGCGGTATGGCGCGCGGGTCGGCATCACCCCCGACCAGAAGCCCGCCGGATGCACCCGCGTCAGCGCGGCGAGCACGTGCGCGCCGTCCGCGGCCACGGCGTCGACCGCGTCGGCGTCCGGGACGAAGGCCCGCA
>CBDFGB010000026.1:0-6236 GCA_965246915.1 Acetobacteraceae bacterium | reverse complement strand
CGCAGCGCCTCGATCAGTCCGAGCATCGCCGGGAGCTGCGCGATGCTGCCGTCGGCGACCGCCTGGCCGATACGGGGAAGCTCCTGCATCACGACTCGGCCGGCACCGATATTGGTGTGGCCGACCTCCGAATTGCCCATCTGGCCGTCGGGCAAGCCGACGTCGAGGCCCGAGGTGCGCAGGAACGCGTGCGGGTCGGCCGCCCACATCGCATCGAAATTCGGCGTATGCCCCTGGCGCACCGCGTTGTCGGCGGATTCCTCGCGCCAGCCCCAGCCATCCAGGATGACCAGCATGACGGGTCGCGGGATGGGCATGTCGGCTCCTCCGATCGCTATGGCCGGCCGGCGCGATGGTAGGGATGGCCGGCGGCGATGCATTGCGCCCGATACAACTGCTCCGCAAGCAGCGCCCTGACGAGGAGATGCGGCCAGGTCAGCGGCCCGAGCGACAGGACATGGGCCGCGCGGGCGATCACCGAGGCATGCAGTCCCTCCGCGCCGCCGATCGCGAAACACGTCGGCCCGTCCTCCCGCCAAGCCGACAGCAAGCGTGTCAGAGCGGCGGTGTCCGGCGACTGCCCGCCGGAATCGAGCGCGATCAGCCGAGAACCGGACGGCACCGCGGCGAGCAGCGCGGTGGCCTCACGCGCGGTGATCTCGACGGCTGAGCCACGCGCCTCCGCCAGTTCGATCACCAACGGTGCCGGCCGCAGTCGCATCGCGTAGCGGGCGAACAGATCCGCTTCGGGCCCGCGCGCCATTCTTCCGATCGCGACGATCCGCCAGGCGATCCCGCCGGCCGCCATTCAGGTGGGCGTGACGCCGGGCTCGGCCTCGTCCATGTCCGCGCCCCACATGCGCTCGAGCGCATATGTCGCCCGCGCCTCCGGCTTGAACAGGTGGATCACGATGTCGCCCGCATCGATCAGCACCCAGTCGGATCCGTTGGCACCCTCGATCTGCACCCGCTTCAGGCCGGCCTCGTGGAGCTTTTCCTCCAGGTGGGTCGCCATCGCGCTGATCTGCCGGTCGGCCAAGCCCGTGGCGATCACCATCCGGTCGGCAAACGAAGCCCGGCCCTCCAGATCGAGCGCCACCACCTGTTCCGCCTTGTCGTCCTCCAGGCTTCCGACGATCACCGACTGCAAATGGTCGAGCCGCGAGGGCTCCGCGCGCTCGCGCGCCACCTTGGCGAGCGCGGTCGCAGCCGGGCCGGCAGCGGCCGCTTTCTTGCGCGGGGTGCCCGGCGGGGTCGCGACCTTCACGGACGTGACGCCGACCGCCGCGCGCCGTCGAGGACGCGGCCGCGCCGCGGGTGCCAAGGCTCCGCTGGGGGGCTCCCCGGGGGGCTCGTTAGGCGGCTTTGGCGGCTTGGTCGGGCTGCGCGCGATGGTCCTGCGTCTCCTGATGGGCGGCTCGAATGGCCGTGGCGGACGCCCCGTGCTGCGGGGCGATCAAAAACACCCAGGCGGGCGGCGGCGTCCGAGCCAGGGCCGACGCCGCGGTGGCCGGTCGCCGGGCCGAGCGCATGCGCCGCGCCGCCTGCCCGGACAGGGCGGGCCCACTGTAGGTCGGGCGCGGCAGCACGGCAAAGGCCGTCTTGCGCGCGATCTCGAGCCAACCGTTCCAGCGCGGCAGCTGGCGAAGGTTGTCGGCACCCATCAGCCACACGAAGCGAACCCTCGGAAAGCGCCGGCGCAGCCGCCGCAGCGTGTCGACGGTGTAGCGCGAGCCGATGGCCGCTTCGATGGCGGTCGCCACCACGCGCCGTCCGTCGGCAATGCCGCGCGCGGAGTCCAAACGCTCGGCGAGCGAGGCCATTCCGGCCGGCGATTTGAGCGGATTGCCCGGCGACACCAGGAGCCACACCTGATCGAGCCTAAGGTGGCGCAGCGCTTGGCGCGCGATGTGCAGATGGCCCGGGTGCGCGGGGTTGAACGAGCCACCGAGCAGGCCGATCACCTGACGCCGCCGATCGCCGAAGCGCGGAATCGGGTCGCCGGGAATGCGACGGGTCAGGGGCGGACCTGTCCCGTCCCGGTGACGAGATAGCGATACGTCGTCAGTTGCTCGAGCCCGACCGGACCACGCGCATGCAGCCGGCCGGTGGCGATGCCGATCTCGGCTCCGAAGCCGAACTCGCCGCCGTCGCAGAACTGAGTCGAGGCATTCCATAAGGTGACCGCGCTGCTGGAGCCGCGCAGGAAGGCTTCCGCGGCATCGGCATCCTCGGTGACGATCGCCTCGGTGTGCTCGCTGCCAAATCGCCGGATATGGGCGAGCGCCCCGGCCACGCCGTCGACCACGGCGATCGACAGCACGCTATCGAGCCACTCGGTCGCGAAATCCGCCTCGGTCGCCGGCGGCAGGTCCGGCAGCACGGCGCGCACTCGGGCATCGGCGTGAAACCGGCAGCCGGCCGATGCGAGGTCAGCGACCAGCGCGGGCAGCAGGGTGGCGGCGATCTCGGCGTCGATCAGCAGCGTCTCGGTCGCGCCGCAGACGCCGGTGCGACGCAGTTTGGCGTTGCGCAGAACCGCGATGGCCATGGCCGGGTCGGCGGCCGCGTGGATATAGGTGTGGCACAGACCATCGGCGTGGGCCAGCACGGGCACGCGTGCCTCGGCCTGCACGCGGCGCACGAGCGAGGCACCGCCGCGCGGGATCAGCAGGTCGATCAGCCCCGCGCCCGCCAGCATGGCCGCGACATAGGCCCGATCCGCCTCTGGCGTGACCTGGATCGCTGTCTCCGGCACGCCGGCTTCGCGCAGGCCGGCGCTGATGGCCGCATGGATGGCGGCGGCCGAGTGGCGGCTGTCGGAGCCGCCCCGAAGGATGATCGCGTTGCCGGATTTGAGGCTGAGGGCGGCCGCGTCCGCGCCGACATTGGGGCGGCTCTCATAGATCATCCCGATCACCCCGATCGGCATGGCGATGCGGCGGATGCGAAGCCCGTTCGGTCGCGTCCAGTCCGCCAGCGTCCTGGCCAGCGGATCGGGAAGAGCGCCGACCGCCTCCAGCCCGGCCGCCATCGCCTCGATCCGGGCCGGCGTCAGTGCCAGCCGATCACGAAATGACGAAGTGCCGCCGCCCGCATCGAACGTCGCCAGATCGGTCTGGTTGGCCGCGCCGATCGCCTCGGCCGACCCGCGGATCGCGGCAGCCGCGGCGAGCAAGGCCCGGTCGCGGGCGGCGGCCGGGCTAGCGGCGAGCCAGCCTGACGCGTCACGGGCCGCGCGTGCGGCGGCGTTCAACCAGTCGGTCGCGGCGGCAGGCTCGATATGCATGACAGCGACAATGGCAGCCTCGCCTGCCGCGTGCCAAGGGCAGACACGCGATCAGGTGGCGCACGCCGCCATGACCGCCGCGACAAGCAGCGTCAGCACGCCGCCGACGCAAACAGTCATCAGAACCCAGACCTGCGCCCCGTCAGACATGGCACGTGCTCCCCTCACTCCCGCTCCGAGATAGACTGGCAGCGTGGCCGTTTGATGACATGTCGCCCGCGTCACGGCGCGATCTGTGTCATGACCGTCATGCGGCGTCGCGGTTCGGTCATCACCGCGACGTGGAGGGCTGCGACAGCACGGAAATGAACGACATGCGCCGGATCCTGGTGGTCGACGACGACGAGCAGCTGCGCAGCCTGCTGGCGCGCTTCCTCGGCGAACACGGGTTTTCGGTCACCCCGGTGTCCGATGGCGCCGGCATGCTCCGTGAGGCCGATGCACAGCCGTTCGACCTGGTCGTGCTCGACGTGATGTTGCCGGACCAGGATGGCTTCGCGCTCCTTCCGCAGTTGCGCGACACCAGCCGTGGCATGCCGGTCATCATGTTGACCGCGATGGGCAGCGAGACCGATCGGGTGGTCGGCCTGGAACTCGGGGCCGACGACTACCTGGTCAAGCCGTTCAGCCCGCGGGAGTTGCTGGCCAGGATCAAGGCGGTTCTGCGCCGCGCCGGCGACCGCGCGGAGACGGCGCCAGGAGGCGAGCGCGTGCTGCCGCCACGGCAAAAACTCGGGTTTGCGGGTTGGGTTCTCGACATGGGCCGTCGTGAGGTGCGCTCGCCTCAGGGCGTGCTGGTCCCGCTCAGCGCCGGCGAGTACGAGCTTCTGCTGGCGTTCGTCGAGCATCCAAATCGCGTATTGACGCGCGATCAGCTCCTGGACCTGGCGCGCGGACCGGCCAGCGCCTCTTTCGACCGCTCGATCGACGTGCAGGTCAGCCGCTTGCGCCGCAAGCTCGAGGACGATCCGCGCGAGCCGACACTGATCCGCACGGTGCGCAGCGGCGGCTATATGTTTGCGGCATCGGTCACCCGGGCATGACGCGGCTGATATGCGACACGATCGCGGCGCGGCTGCTGCTGCTCGTCGCAGTCTGCATCGCAGTGAGCATCGGCGTCACCTGGCTGGTGGTCGAGCTCAGCGCTGGGACGACGCCGCACCGAATGCATCAGCTCGCCGAGCGCATCGTCGGTGTCGCCCTCGCCATCGAGGCGGCGCCAGAAGCGTCGCGCGACGAGATTGCCACCCGTGCCAGCACGCCGGACTATTCCCTTCGTTGGCGGCACGCCGGACTGGCGCCGGCCGCCTCCGAAACAGGCGGGCCGGAGCCCCCCGACGACGACGACGAACTGCTGCGTGAGGCATTGGCACGCGCGACCGGCAAACCGCCGTCATCGCTGTGGATCAGCCATCCAACAAGCGATGTCCTGGGCCTGCCGTTCAATGACGGCAGCACGCTGCAGGTCACCGCCTCACCAGCGGTGTCGTTCCGCCCGACGGCGATGGGCGCCTTGTGGTTGGCCCTGATCTCGACGTCGGCCCTGCTGGTCTGCCTGCTGGCGGCGCGCAAGGTGGCGCAGGGTATGGCTCGCTTCGCCGAGACGGCGGATCATTTCGGTCGCGCGGCGACGGTGCAGTCGTTGCCCGAACGCGGGCCGCGGGAAGTGCGCGCGGCGATCGCCGCCTTCAACGCGATGCAGGCGCGCATCGAGCGGGTGATGGCCGAGCGTTCGGCCATGCTGGGGGCGTTGTCGCACGACCTGCGCACGCCGCTCGCCCGCCTGCGGCTGCGCGCCGAGTTCATGGCCGACCCTGTCGAACAAGCGCGGATGCTGCGCGACCTGGACGAGATGGGCGCGATGGTCAGTCAGAGCCTGGAATTCCTGCGCGACGACGCGCGCGCTGAGCCCGCCACCCGGCTCGATCTCGCGGTGCTGCTGCAGGGCATTGCCGAGGAGCAGGCCGATCTTGGCCACGCCGTGACGTTCCACGGTCCGGCCCACGCGACCATCAGGGCAAGGCCGCTGTCGCTGAAACGGGCATTGGCCAACATCGTCGAGAACGCAGTGAAGTTCGGCTCACGCGCCGAGATCGAATTGCTGCTGGATGGCGAGGCGGCCGCCGTCGCGGTCAGCGACGATGGGCCAGGCATTCCGGAAGGGCTGCGCGAGCGGGTGTTCGAGCCGTTCTACCGCGCCGAGGCATCGCGCAACCGAGAGACGGGCGGCGTGGGCCTCGGCCTGTCGATCGCCCGCACGGTGGTACGGGCACATGGCGGCGAGATCCGGCTGGCGGATCATGCGCTTGGCGGGCTAGTGGTGCATGTGGAGCTGCCGATGGTCGCCGCGGTCTGATTTGGCTTTCCGCACGATCGGAGATGAACTAGGTTCGCGGACTTAGTTCATCGGAGCGTTGCGATGCAGGTCATCAACATCCACGAGGCGAAGACCCATCTTTCGCGCCTGGTCGAGATGGCCGCCAAGGGCGAGCCGTTCATCATCGCCAAGGCCGGCAAGCCGATGGTCAAGGTCGCGGCGATCGAGCCGGAGCCGGCGGAGAAGCTGTCGCGGTTTGGCTTCATGAAGGGGCTGGAGATTCCGGCTGATTTTGATCGCATGTTTGACGATGAGATCGAGGAGCTTTTCGGCCTGAGGGAATGAGGTTCCTGCTCGACACACAGGTTTTGTTGTGGATGGCGAGGGATGACGACGTGTTCGCTCCGGATCTGCGCGCTGCGCTGGCCGATTCGGACAACGAGCTCTTGTTTAGCGTCGCCGGCATCTGGGAGATCGCCATCAAGCAGGGCCTCGCGCGCGCCGATTTCCGATGGGACGCCCGGCTCGTGAGGGACGTTTTGCTGAGCAGACGCTTCGTCGAGGTGCCCGTGACCGGCGAGCATGCGATGGCGATCATCCAGCTGCCAAAAATTCACAGAGATCCGTTCG
>CBDFGB010000025.1:260000-358075 GCA_965246915.1 Acetobacteraceae bacterium | reverse complement strand
AAAACCAGCGGTATCGCAGATCACGACGTCCAGGTCCTCCGCCCATGCCTGCGCCAAATCGACGAGCTGCACATCATGCGGCTCAGCTTGGCAGCGAATCTCAGGCCCTGTGTATGACTGGTGCCATGCTGAGAAACTCGCGTTCGGATCTCCGTCAACCACGCCGACGCTGTATCCTCGAGCCGCCAATGCGGGAGCGAGAACGCAACAAAGCAAGGTTTTTCCGCCGCCGCCCTTGCTGGACGCTACCGTAACTATGCGGCCCATCGGAGCTCTCCCCGCTACCAATGTTTGCTCAACTAGCGAAGGAAGCGAAGCAGTGCAAGCCTGCTACTGCCGCTAGCACAGCTAGCAGAGGGAGCTGCGCTTGCTCGATTCCCTTTGGGGGTCTAGATCCCTTTAGGCTGGAGTCGTCTAAGCACGAGACAAAGCCGCGCCACGCAACCCATATGATAGCACGCTAGCCGTGATAGCAGTGCTACCGAAACCATTTCACGAGACGGCAGCACCGCGAGATCTCTCGGCCGCTGTCCTTACTGAACGCTACCCTAGCTATGCAGCGCACCGCAGCTATTCACGCGACCGGCGCTTGCGCAACTAGCGGTGAACGCGAAGCAGCGCAAGCCTGCTACCGCCGCAAGCACAGCTAGCAGAGCGAGCCGACTAGATTGATTGTCTTTGGAGGCATAGTTCTCTTTGGGCTGGAGTCGTCCAGGCGCAAGACCAAGCCGCGTCACTCAATCCATATGATAGCAGGCTAGCAATGATAGCAATGCTACCGAAGCTATTTCACGAGGAGGCAGCACCGCTATCGCCGCATACTCCTCATCGGTCAGCGGTGCTGGTTTCTCGAGGATGCCGTTGCTGACGCCGAGCTTGCCGATATCGTGCAGCAGTGCCGCGCGGCGCAGCCATCGCCGCCGCGCGGGCCCGAGGCCGAGCTCTCCCGCCACCGCGTCCGCATAGCGCATTACCCGCCGGCTATGGCCCCCCGTGAAACTGCTTTTGGCGTCGACCACGTCAGCGAAGGCCAGGGCGATAGTGTCCAGCCGCTCTTCGTCCACGAGAATCACACGCTCGCGCGGCTCCAGCGCCGCGACACGGCTTGCGATGTCCGTATCGGTCAGACCGCTCCAAAAACCCGGATCGCGGGCCGCCGCGAGGAACGAGTCGACCACATCGGGATCGAACCACGCTCCGCAGCGGCGCCGCACCTCCCGCACGGCAGCCTCACGCCCGCCGACGGCATGAAATACGTCGACGATCTGCGCCAGCAGGGCGATGCGCGACACGAGTGGGATCGCCTCCCCCGCGAGGCCCGCAGCGCGGCCGCGCCCGTTCCAGTGCTCGTCGAGGGAGTGGACGCCGGCCGCCACGAGTTCGCCCAATCCGAGGCGGCGGACAATAGCCGCTCCGCGTTCGCATCGGGTCTGGATCAACTCGGCGGCCAATTCGTCGCCGAGCCGCACGCTGCGCAGCACGCGTTGGATGCGGCTGCGCAGCGCCTCTCCGGGTCCGGCGTGCCGCAGCACGAAGTGGCCGAGCTGCAGAAGGCTCTGGGAATCGACGGTCTTGTAGTCGTGTTTTGTCGCGCGCTCGTCGCCGCCATACAGCTCCCACAAGCGGGCGGCGTTGCTGCTGCAGCCGACATCCTTGAGCAACACGGTGTAATACAAGTCGGACAGTATGTCGGGGCCGAGGCCGATGCGGTCGCCGATCCATATGGCGATCCAGACGCAGCGCAGGCTATGGCCCGGGGGCTGGCCCTCGGTGAGGTCGAGCGCGTAGCTGAGGCCTCCGATCACCTCCGACATCCGCGCCCGGCCCCGTGGAGCGGGCGCTGTCGGCGTCGCCGTCGCTGCTGCCTCGACCAAAGCGGCTGGCAGCGGTTTGGCCAGCCGGTCGAGCGTTTCGGTCGCCGGCTCGATGCTCATGACGCCCCCACTCGGACCGCTGTCCGGCCTCAACCTGTCCGCGGGATATGAAGGACATCTGAAAGAAGAGAGAATCACGCGGAGTGTGTGTTGATCCGGCGAGCCACCCGGCCCATCACTCTGGCTTGGCGGGTCGGGTCGCGGCGGCAATGGCGTCACTTCAGGGTGGGGCGGCGCAGATGGACGCCGCGAAGGTGGAATCCGGAAAGGCGGACGTCGGGAAGGCGAGCGCGGTGACAGCCGGGGCCGCGATGAAGCGGCCGGCGAGCCGCGGCCCATGGCGCCGCGCGCTGCCGATCAACGACTGGGTCATGCACGCGCCGCAGACGCTCCGCGCCCTGGTGCGGGCCGACGAAATCTGGCTCGTTGTGCTGGCCGCCCTTGTTGGCGTCATCGCCGGGCTTTGCGTCTGCGCGATGAGTGCCGCGACGCAATTGGCGCACGAATGGCTGTTCGATCTCGGCGACTACGAGCGGCTATCGGGACTGGTGAAACTCGACTGGCGGCGGGCAATCCTGGTACCGACGCTGGGCGGGCTGTGCGTCGGCGGCGCGAGCTGGCTCATCCTGCGCTACCACCCCCGCCGGGCAATCGACCCGATCGAGGCGAACGCATTGTATGGCGGACGGATGTCGCTCAACGACAGCCTGCTGGTCGTGCTGCAGACGTTGATGTCAACCAGTGTCGGTGCCTCGGTAGGGCTGGAGGCGGGCTATACGCAGCTCGGCTCGGCCTTGTCGTCGCGCCTCGGCCGCAGTTTCCGGTTACGGCGGACCGACATGCGACTGATCGTTGGATGCGGTGCCGCGGCGGCCATCGCCTGTGCATTCAATGCGCCGCTGACAGGGGCCTTCTACGCGTTCGAGCTGGTGATCGGAACCTACTCGCTGGTCAATCTGGCACCGGTGATGGCCGCGGCCTTGACCGCCGTCGCGGTCGGCCGGGTGCTGAACCCGGAGCCGTTCGTGTTCGAGGTGCAGGTCCCCTCGGTCATTGTGGCCGCCGACTATCTGCCGATCGTGGCGCTCGGCGTGCTGTGCGCCCTCGTCGGCATCGCCATCATGCGCGGCGTCACCCTGACCGAGGATATCTTTCGCCGCAGTCACGTGCCGGCCTGGCTGCGGCCGGCGGTGGGCGGGCTGGCGGTCGGCTGCCTTGCTTTGTTTTCGCCGCAGGTGCTGTCGTCGGGGCATGCCGGCATGCAGGTCAGCCTCGACGCGCCCTATGCGCTCGGGCACTTGGGCATGCTGGTGCTGCTGAAAGCGGCGGCGTCCGCGATCTCGATCGGCGCAGGGTTCCGGGGCGGGCTGTTTTTCGCGAGCCTGTTCCTCGGCGCGTTGCTCGGCAAATTGTTTGCCGGCGTGCTGGCGTTGATTTCCGCGTCTGCCGCCGTGCCTTCGATCGTCTGCGCGCTGGTCGGCATGAGCGCGCTGGCCGTGGCGGTCGTCGGCGGCCCGTTGACAATGGCGTTCCTCGCCTTGGAAAGCACCGGCTCGCTGCCGCTGACGGCCGCCGTGGTTGCAGCCAGCGTCATTTCCTCCCTGACGGTGCGGCGCACGTTCGGATACTCGTTTGCGACGTGGCGATTCCACCTGCGCGGCGAGGCGATCCGCAGCGCGGTGGACGTGGGCTGGGTCCGCAGCCTTACGGTCGGGCGGATGATGCGCGCCGGCGTGCGGACGGTGCGTGGCGAGACCACTATGACCAGCTTTCGTCGCGATTTCCCGTTGGGTTCGGCGACGCGCGCGGTGGTGGTTGACAGTGCGGATCGCTACGCGGGGCTCGCATTCGTGGCCGAGGCGCATGCGGCGGAGATCGATGCCGGTGCCAAGATCATCGACACTTTGCACAACAAGGGCGACGTGTTGCTGCCGCAGATGACGGTAAAGGAAGCCATCGAGATGTTCGAGCGGGCCGAGGCGGACGCGCTGGCCGTCGTCGACGGCAAGGACACACGGAAAGTGATCGGGCTGCTGACCGAGCAATACGCGCTGCGGCGCTACAGCGAAGAACTGGATCGGCAAAGGCGAGATCTTTCGGGCGGGGAGTGATCGGTGGCGGGACGCGCAATCAGGCACCGGCAGCGTGCCGGCTAGCGATCGCGAGACCTGCAAGGGCGCGTGTCCGGCAGGCGTCGAGGTGACCGACCGCCGGTAAGCCGTTGGCAGCCCGAGGTTACCCGCGATGGTCATCGGCCCACTGATAGCGCCGGAAACGCCGCGGGCTTCCAGGGAGGAACGCGACCGACTCCAGCGGCACCTCTCGGGCCGGAAGTGACCCCGTGGACGCCTGGCGCTGACCATGGCGCCGGAGGCCTGGGTTGACACGCTGCTGCGTCTGCCGGGTGTCCGACTCGCCAACATGGCCCCGAGGATCCTGATCGCGTCGGCGTTCCTGCCTGAGGCCTCGCCATCGGATCCGGCAGACCGGATCATCGCGGCCACATGTCGGGCGTATGGGTTCGCGCTGATCACCCGCGATGCCAAATTGCTCGCATTGGCAGCAGACGGGCATCTCGACACGATCGCGTGCTGACGGCGATCGCAGCGTCTGCTATCCGGTTGCGGCGAAGCACCGAATGTGCTGACTTTCGACCGAAGCGGTAAGGTCGGAACGGTCGCGATGTGTGTCGTACAAGCCTTGCGCCGGCGCCTTCCATGAAGCTTGACCACATCATTCTCACTCCATGTGGCGTTCGCTGCCCCGAATCGCGCGTCGGTCGATTGTTTCTATGCGGTGGCGCTGTCCGCAGGCGGCCGAGACAACGGCGGCCCGAGCCTGCGTCCTCACTATCTTCCCGACTACCACCGCGCGTTCGTCCTGCATCCGGACGGTCACAATATCGAAGCGGTCTGTCGTCATCCCCTCTGACAGGAGTTTGCGCATGTGCGACGTCTGCGTGACCACGAATGGGCTGGCGCGGCGTCGAATGATGTTGAGCGCCGCCGGGCTGCTCGCCGCCGCGTCAATGCCATGGCGCGCCCGGGCGGAGCCGGTTCGCGCCGCCGAGACGCCGGATGCGGCGCTCGCGCTGCTGCGGGAAGGCAACGCGCGATACGCAGCCAACACGCCGCAGGAGCGCGATTTCTCGGCCGGGCGCGCCAATCGGGAGAAGGGGCAGAAGCCGTTCGCCGCAATCCTCAGTTGCGCCGATTCCCGCGTTGCTCCGGAGCTGGCGTTCGATCAAGGGCCGGGCGACCTGTTCGTGGTACGCGTCGCCGGCAATTTCGTCACGACCGAGGGCCTGGGAAGCCTGGAGTTCGGCGCCGCCGTACTTGGCACGCCGCTCATCCTGGTGCTCGGCCACAACAAATGCGGCGCGGTGAACGCCACGATCGAGGCGCTGCAGAAGGGTAACAACCTGCCTGGCCATATCGCCGATTTGGTGGAGGCGATGAAGCCCGGAATTGCTCCCATCGTTCGCGAGGGCGGCGACGACCTCGCCGCCCGCGCGGTCATCGCCAACGTCAAATACAACGTTGAACGGCTGCGTACCGCGACGCCGATCCTGAGCGATCTGGTCACGAGAGATAAGCTGCGGATCGTCGGCGGCGTGTATGGGCTTTCGACGGGAATTGTCGAGATTGTCTGAGGCGCGTCACATCCCGCTTGGATAATTGGGACCGCCGCCACCCTCCGGCGTAACCCAGTCGATGTTCTGCGTGGGATCCTTGATGTCGCAGGTTTTGCAGTGCACGCAGTTCTGGGCGTTGATCTGCAGCCGGTGTTTCCCATCGCCCGCGTCGACGGCCTCATAGACACCGGCCGGGCAGTAGCGGCTCTCCGGACTTGCATACTCGGCGAAATTCACCCCTAACCACCGCGCCGGATCCCGCAATCGCAGATGCGCCGGCTGATCCTCCTCATGATTGGTGTTGCTGATGAACACCGAGGACAGGCGATCGAAGGTCAGCACGCCGTCGGGCTTGGGGTAGTCCATGCGCGACGCCGTCGCGGCCGGCTTCAAGGTCTCGTGGTCGGCATGGTGGCGGAACGTCCACGGCGCGCGGCCACGCAGCACGTATGTGTCGAGTGCGCTGTAGGCAATACCGCCATACAGTCCAAATTTTCCCAGCGCCGGGCGGATGTTTCGCGCCTCGCGCAGTTCGTCGTGCAGCCAACTCGCACGAAACCGCTCCTCATACGCGGCGAGCTCGACAGGCCGCCCGTTCGCCAGCGCGTCGGCGAGCGCCTCGGCCGCCAGCATCCCGCTTTTCATCGCGCAATGCGTGCCCTTGATCTTCGGCGCGTTGAGGAAGCCCGCCGCGTCGCCGATCAACGCACCACCCGGAAAGGTGAGTTTGGGCAAACTCTGCAGACCGCCCTCCGACAGCGCCCGCGCGCCATAGGCGATGCGCCGCGCGCCGGCGAACTGTCCGCGCACCGCGGGGTGCGTCTTGAAGCGCTGCATCTCCTCGAACGGTGACAGCCACGGATTATCATAGTCCAGGCCGACGACGAAGCCGACCGAGACCAGACGTTCGCCGAAGTGATAGCACCATGACCCGCCATAGGTGCCCCGATCGAGCGGCCAACCCACCGTGTGCTCGATTTTTCCTGGCTGGTGGGACTCCGCCGGCACTTCCCAAAGCTCCTTGATGCCGAGCCCATAGGTTTGCGGCGGACGGCCTTCGCGCAACGCGAAACGGTGCATCAGGTGCTTCGTCAGATTGCCGCGACAGCCCTCCGCAAACAGCGTGTACCTGCCGCGTAATTCCATGCCCGGCTGATAATTCGATCCGGGTTCGCCCGACTTGCCGACGCCCATGTCGCCGGTGGCGATGCCGACGACACAGCCGTCCTGCTCCAGCACTTCGGCGGCCGCGAAGCCCGGGTAGATCTCCACGCCCAGCGCCTCGGCCTGCTGGCCCAGCCAGCGCACGACATCGCCGAGCGAGACGATATAATTGCCGTGATTGCGCATCTGTGGCGGCGTCGGCAATTTCACCGCCCGCGTCCGCGTGAGAAACACAAAACGATCCTCACCTGCTTGGGTGTGTAGCGGCGCGCCACGCTCTTTGAAATCCGGAAGCAGTTCGGCCAACGCGCGCGTCTCGATCACCGCGCCGGACAGAATGTGACCGCCGACGTCACTGGCCTTTTCGACGACGCAGATCGTCGTCTCGGGGGCGAGTTGCTTGAGGCGGATTGCGGCCGAAAGGCCGGCCGGGCCAGCCCCCACGATCACCACGTCGAATTCCATCGCCTCGCGGTCAGACATCATGTCTCCTGCTGGAAGGAAGGCCACTACCCGTTCCTCTCCCAGAGGGAGAGGATGCAAATCTGCTCTATCGCCCCCTGGGAGGGCGCTGGGGCGAGGTCTTAGAACGCCGCCTCGTCAAACTCCATCATCGCACCTTTGCCCGACATGATCGCGGCGCACAAAGCCGTCGTCTGCGGCAGCATGCGTTCCATAAAGAACCGCGCGGTGGTCAGCTTGGCGTGATAGAAGTCCGCCTCCCCGTTCGCGAACGGCAGCTTCTCGACCGCCACCTGTGCCGAGCGTGCCCACATGAAGCCAAGTGCGACCATCCCGAACAGCCGCAGATACTCGGCGGCCGCTGCCGCGCCCTCCTCCGGGTCACGGGCACTTCTCTCGGCGATCCGGGCGGTCGCGCGTTGCAACGCGCCAAACGCGAGCGCGAGCGGCTCAACGAGAGCCGCGGTTCGGTTATCGCCGCGATGCGCCGCCAGAAAGTCGCTGACGGGATGAAAGAAGGAGCGGAGTCCGCGACCGCCGTTGGCCCGCAGCTTGCGGCCGACCAAGTCGAGCGCCTGGATGCCGTTGGTGCCCTCGTAGATCATGGTGATCCGCGCGTCGCGGACGTACTGCTCCATGCCGTGGTCGCGGATGTAGCCGTGGCCGCCATAGACCTGGACAGCGTGATTGGCCGCCTCGAACCCCAAATCGGTGAACAGGGCTTTGACGATCGGCGTCATGATCGCGGCGAAGTCCGCCGCCCGCTCGCGGACCGAAGCATCCTCGCTGTGCGCCTCGTCCAGCGCCCGCGCGACCCAGGCCCCGAGCGCTCTGCAGCCCTCGGTCGTCGCGCGCATCGTCAGCAAGGTACGACGGATGTCGGGATGGACGATAATCGGGTCGGCTGGTTTGTCGGGATATTTCGCGCCCGATGGCGAACGGCCCTGCAGTCGCTCCCGCGCGTAGGCGACCGCACCCTGGTAAGCCGCCTCGGCGATACCGAGCCCCTGGATACCAACCGCTAGGCGTTCGGTATTCATCATCGTGAACATCGCCTGCATACCCTTGTTCGGGGCGCCGACCAGCCAACCCGTCGCGTCCTCGTACGTCAGCTGGCATGTCGCCGACGCCCGGATACCCATCTTGTGTTCCAGCGCCGTGCAGATGACGCCGTTGCGCGCGCCTGGCCGCCCCTCATCGCCGGATCCGTCGTGGCTAGGGATAATTTTCGGTACCAGGAACATAGAGATACCCTTGATGCCGGACGGCGCGTCCGGCATCCGGGCCAGCACCAAATGGATGATGTTGTCCGTCAGATCATGCTCGCCGGCAGAAATGAAGATCTTCGCGCCATTCAGCCGGTAGGAGCCGTCCGGCTGCGGAATCGCTTTCGTGGTGAGCAGCCCGAGATCCGTGCCGCATTGCGCCTCCGTCAGGTTCATGGTGCCGGACCACGAGCCGTCCACCAGCTTCGGCAGGAACCGAGCTTTCAATTCGGGGGAGCCATGAGACACCAGAGCCCGTGCCGCGCCGTACGTCAGGCCAGGGTATAGGCTGAAAGACACATTTGCGGCACAGAACATCTCCTCAACGAGCTTGTTGACACTCTCCGGAAGCCCCTGCCCACCATGCTCCGGGTCACTGGCGACCGACGTCCAGCCGGTCTCCCGGAACATGTCGTATGCCTCACGAAACCCCTTCGGCGTACGCACCACCCCGTTCTCAAGCCGGCAGCCTTCCTCGTCACCGCTAGCGTTGATCGGAAGAAGCACCTCGGTCGCGATCTTTCCCGCTTCCGCCAGAATCGAATCGTAGGTCGCTGCGTCGAACGAGGCATAGCGCGGAATCGCCCGCAGGCCATCCAACCCGAGCAGCTCCTGCAGTACAAAGCGCATGTCGCGCAAAGGTGCCGTGTAGGTCTGCATGTTCGCCTCCTTGTGTCACCTCGCGAAGGCTAATTCCGCAACGGCTTGCCGGTCGCAAGCGTGTGCTCGATGCGCGCGAGCGTCGGTCCGTTGCGCACCAGTCTCATGAACCCGGCACGCTCCAAAGCCAGCAGGTCCGCCTCACCGACCGTATCGACCAGATCCGACGCGCCATCGCACAGCACGTTCGCCAGCGACGTCGCGACGGTCACGTCATAATCGGTGGCCAAACCGCGCGCGAGGAGCCCCTCGGCGGCGGCCACCATGGCCACAACCCCGGACGGCCCCGACAGTGAAAATTGAGGGAGTTCCGGCGGCCGGTAGCCGTCCACCATCGACAGCGCTCGTGCCTTTGCGTCAGCCAGGAGCCGGTCGCGGTTCATCGTGATGCCGTCATCGGGTCGCAAATACAGCAACTCCTTGGCGTGGGCAGCCGATGTGCTCGTTGTCGCCGCGCTCACCTGTTCAAACACTTTCATGGCCGCGGGCATCGGTCCATTCGGCAGCCCCCCATGATGGCGCCAACGTTCGATCATCTCGCCGCAACCACCCCAACCGGGGATCAGCCCCACACCGCATTCCACCAGGCCAATGGTCGTCTCGGCATGTGCCTGCACCGCGTCGGCATGAAGCACGATCTCGCAACCGCCGCCCAACGCCAGGCCACATGGTGCGGCCACGACGGGAAATGGCGCGTATTTTAGCGCCTTGAAGACAGTCTGGCCGGCGACGACCAGCGCGTCGATGTCGCCCCATGCCGCGATATTCGCGGCGAACAGGACCATGGACAGGTTGGCCCCGGCGGAGAAAGAGTCGCCATCGTGGCCGATCACCAGCGCCTTGTATCTGGCGCTTACCAGTTCGATCGTCTGCCCAAGCAACTCCATGATCGGAGGATCGAAGCTGCCCATCTTGCTCGTCATCTCGAAACAGGCGACGCCGTCGCCGATGTCCCATAACGCTGCCGAACCATTTTGCAGCAACGGCGTGCCTGCTGCCTTCACGTCCTCGAGAACCAGGATGCCCGGCGAACGGACGATGCGCTCGTATCCTCCGTCGACACGCAAACATTGCCGCCGCCCGTCGGCGACGCGATAGAACGGCTGACGAAGGGCCACCAAAGGCGGCACGGCAATGCCGGCCTGACCTAACTGGTCGGCGAACGCATCGACGCCGATCGCGTCGATCATCTCGAACGGCCCGCGTGTCCAGTTGTAGCCGAGCCGCATTGCCGTATCGATCGCGAGGATGTCGCCGGCCGCCTCGGGGATCAGCGACGCCGCGTACGCGAGTGTCCCGCCCAGCACGCGCCGCACATATTCCCCGATCTTTCCCGGCGCGACCAGCAGGGACCGCAGATCGCGTTCCGCGATGTCAACCTTCCGCTCTGGACGATAGTCGCCAGTCGACAAGTCCAGCGCCTGTCTGCTTTTGGCCCCGCCGCTTCGATCCAGTCGGTAGAACCCGCCCTTGCCCTTTCGCCCTGTAAATCCTGTTTCAATCAGCGAGGTTAACATTGGCCAATCGCGCACCGTCGCCTGGAACGCGTCCGACGCCGGCAGCGCCTGATGCAGGCTCGCCACGATGTGCGGCATGAGATCGAGACCGACCAGATCCAGCAGCCCGAAGATGCCCGTCTTGGGGATACCGGCCGGCTTGCCCATCCCGGCATCCGCCTCCTCGACCGAAAGGCCGAGATCGAGCGCGGTATTGACCCCAAGCTGCATCCAGTATGTGCCGATCCGGTTGGCAATGAAGCCGGGCGCGTCGCGGCATGACACCGGCGTCTTGCCCATTTTCATGTCGCAGAACGCGCGCACCCGTTCGACCGTCTCGGGATCGCTCGTCGGGCCCGTGACGACCTCCAGCAGACGCATGTGGCGCGGTGGATTGAAGAAATGCGTGATGAGGAACGCGCGCGCGAAGGCCTCCGACATGCCGCCCAGCAATTCGGCAAGCCGGATCGTCGACGTATTGGACGAAACGGCTGCGTCCGGCCGCCGCACCGCGTCAATGCGGCGATACAGCGCCCGTTTCACGTCCAGGCGTTCGACCACGGCCTCGATGATCCAGTCGCAATCACCGATCCTGGCCAGCTCGGAATCGCTGTCGCCGGTCTCCACCAGGCGCGCGGCGACTGGCTGCATGAACGGTGCGGGGTCGGCCTTTCGCATGCGCTCCAGCGCCGCGTCCGCTATGCCGGCGCGGTCAAGCAACAGCACGCGGACGCCGCCATTGGCGATCTGCGCCGCGATCCCCGCCCCCATCACCCCCGCGCCGATGACCGCGATGCGCTTCATGCCGCGCGCTCCAGAACGGTCGCGATCCCCTGACCACCGCCGATGCATTGCGCGGCCAGCGCGTATCGGCCGCCCTCGCGAAACAGCAGGCTGGCCGCCTTGCCGACGATTCGAGCCCCTGTCGCACCCAGCGGATGTCCGAGCGCGATCGCGCCGCCGTCGACGTTTACTCGCGCAGGGTCGAGGGCGAGATCGCGGATGCAAGCCAGCGCCTGGCTCGCGAACGCCTCGTTCAGTTCGACGATGTCCAGGTCACCCACATGAATCCCGGCCCGCTCCAACGCTTTTCGGCTCGCGGCCACTGGCCCGATGCCCATGATGTCCGGCTTGCACCCGGCGATCGCCATACTCTTCACGTAGGCGAGTTTTTTTAGTCCGGCGCGGTCGGCATGGCTCTCGCTGCACACCAGCACGGCGGATGCTCCATCGGTCAGCGGCGAGGCTGTTCCGGCGGTGACGCTGCCGGCCACGTCGAACGCCGGCTTGAGGCCGGCCAGTCCCTCCGGCGTGGTGTCGGGGCGGATGCAGCCATCCTGCTCGACCACCTTGCCGTTGCGGGCAATGGGCACGATCTCATCGACGAAACATCCCGCCTGTCGTGCGGCCGCAGCCTTGTGCTGGCTGGCGAACGCGAACGCCTCCTGCTCGGCGCGCGACACGTGCCATTGCCGAGCGACGTTCTCGGCCGTCTTGCCCATGCTCATGTAAGCCTCTGGCATCCTTGCGGAGAGGCTCGGGTTCGGGAGCGGATTGTAGCCCATCATCGGAACCCGGCTCATGCTTTCGACCCCCGCGGCGATCATCATCTCGCCCGCGCCCATGGCGATTGCGCCGGCCGCGATGTGGATCGCCTGCATGGACGAGCCGCAAAAGCGATTGACGGTCATGCCGCCGACCGAGAGAGGGAGGCCCGCGAGCAGGGCAATCAACCTGCCGACGTTCAAGCCCTGCTCGCCCTCCGGAAACGCACAGCCAACGATGACGTCCTCGATCTGCTCCACGTCGACGCCGGTGCGCTGAATGAGACCGCGTACCACCAACGCCACGAGATCGTCGGGACGGACCCGGGCGAGCGCCCCCTTGCCCGCGAAGTCGAACGGCGAACGGGCATATCCCGCGATCACGATTTTGGTCATGGCGACCCTTCCCTCACTCCGACCACCGTACCGGTCGCCCGGCGGATATGGCACCGCTAAGCTTCGGCGGGAACGGGCACGCCTGCCGCCGACGGAAGGACCAAATGATCATGCCAGAGGGGGCCAGTGGGCTCGAGCGGATGTTGGCCTTCCTGCGCGGCGAGCGGCCGGCGGTCGGGATCGTGCGGCTGCTGGGCCTTCGCCCGATCGCCGCCGAGCACGGCGCGATGAGTTTCGAGGCCGATCCGGCCGAGGACCACCTAAATTCGGGTGGCACGATCCATGGCGGCTATACCACGACGCTGCTGGACACAGCGATGGGGTGTGCCGCGCTGACGGTCCTCGGGGCGGGCAAAAGCGTGACGACCCTGG
This sequence comes from Acetobacteraceae bacterium, assembly GCA_965246915.1. GTDB lineage: Bacteria > Pseudomonadota > Alphaproteobacteria > Acetobacterales > Acetobacteraceae > CAVRQM01. The sequence continues at coordinate 345,208 of CBDFGB010000025.1, read as the reverse complement.
AGCTCAAGGTCTCGTTTCAACGTGCCGTGACGCCCGCGACCGGCCGCATCTTGGCGCATGGGACAGTTGTCTCGCACGGCAGGCGCGTGGTGTTCACCGAGGCCCGCATGACCGACCTTGGCGGCCGGGCCTTGGCGAGCGCGTCGTCCACGTTGCTGGTGTTGGAGCGATGACACGCGCGTTGACAAAGTCGGATACACCGGCGTCAGCACCGCACATCACGACGGCACGTAGACGTCATATCCGCTCAGCGTGCAGTCGAAATCATCGATCGCGGTGCCGTAACTATAGGCATCGATGCGAGGCTGCTCCTGCGGGACAAAATACACCAGAGTGTTGACGTTGATCGTGTTGTAGTAGTAATTTGAGGTGTAGCGTGTAGAAATCGGCAGATAATCGTGGGCCGGGCGAAACGCCTGGGAATAGAGAATAGCAGTCGTGATCGAACCGCTTGATGGAATCGTCAGGCCGCACGAGACATGTTCCACGACGCGCCGAATTTTGTATGGAACGGCCAGGGACACCAGCGCGCAATCTCCAGCGTACTGGCAAGATGTTCTCATGCTCTGCTGGTAGCGACTGCGGCCCGGCTCATCCTGATTCTGCACGATCGTGGGGGTCGCCGCGGCCGCGACCTGCGGCTCCGTGGCCGCCACCAGCGGTGCGCTCACGCACCAATAGGCAACGGCCGACAGCATGATCGTTCTAAGCAGCATTGATATCTATCGTTTGACCGGACGGAGCATACCAATAATAACAACATGTAGCCACTTTGACCGGGTGTGGAACACAAAACCGTGCGTCGAGCGTCACCGTACTCGCACCGCAGCCCGGGCCGCCGCTCCATCGGCGTCCAGCACGGTGACACGATAGAATCCAGGTCCGCTCGGACGCCACGCCGCCTGCCGCCGCGCCGGGTCAGTTTCGATTCGCGCACCGTCGACCAGAAATGCCAACGGACGCCGTCCGCCCATCGCACGTAACACGACCGGGCCATCGGTCGACAACTCCGCGCCCGGCGGTGGAAATAATAGCCGCAAATCGTCATGTGGCGCCATCGCCTCGGCCAGGACCGGCAGCAGTCGCGGGGCCTCCGGGCGGGGCGCGGCCGGTAGCAAGCCATATGCGTGGGCGAGCAGCGGCAGGGCGAGTGCGCGTCCGGTTGCGTCCGGAAGCGGCGTTCCATCAGGACGGCCGAGCCAAGCGACGATCACGTGCTTCGTATCGAAGCCAGCCGCCCAAGCGTCGCGCCCGCCCCAGCTTGTGCCGGTCTTCCACGCCAGGCCCGCGGGTCCGCCATCCGGCAGGCGTTGCGTCAGCGCCTCGGCAACCAGCGACGCGGCGTGCGGCGTCAGCAGCGGCAGTGCCCCGGCGGCTCCCGTCACGAGACGCAGGGGCGCGACCTGTCCGTCGGTCGCGAGGGCCGCATACAGTGCACCCAGTTCACGCGCGGAAATCCCGACACCGCCAAGCGCCAGCGGCAGCGACGGGTCCGCGCCGACGGGCATACGCAACGTAATTCCAGCGGCCGCGACGCGGGCTGCAAAGCGCAGCGGCCCGACCCTGTCGAGCAGCGCCACCGCCGGAAGATTCAGGGAACGTCGCAGCGCCTCTGCCGCGGTGAGTCCCCCTGCGAAACGACGATCGAAGTTTTCCGGTGCATAGCCCCGGAACCGGCGCGGCAGATCGTCGATCGATGTCTCGGGACCGAGAATGCCATCCTGAAATGCTAGACCGTAGATGAACGGTTTGAGCGCCGATCCCGGAGAGCGGACAGCGCGCGTGAGGTCCAGCGCGCCAGCGCGACGCTCGGAAAACCCTGCGCCCGAGACGATCGCCCGAATCTCCCGGCTCCCTATCGCCGCGATCAGAACGGCGGCCGATGCCCGCTCCGGCAGCTTCAAAAGTTCGGACGTGACGACCCGTTGCAGCGCAGCCTGCAACGATCCGTCAAGCGTCGTGGCGACGCGTTGGCCGGCCAGGCCCGCGAACACCGGACCGGCTATCGGGATTGGTCGTCGCCCGGCTGGCGGCGGAGGCGACGAGCCGCTTCCACCGGTCGCCAACAGGATGCGGTCTCGGAGCGCGGCGGCGCGGACGGCATGGCGGTCGGGCCGCAACGCCTCCGGCCGGCGCGGGATGGCGACCAGCAGCGCCGATTGCTCCGGGTCGAGCGCGCGGGCGTCGACGCCGCACCAGGCAAGCGCGCCCGCGCGCACTCCCTCCAGATTGCCGCCGTACGGGGCGAGCGTAAGCCACGCAGACAGAATCTCGCGCTTGGACAGCCGCCATTCCAACTGCGCCGCGCGCGCCGCCTCGACCACCTTCGCGGCCAGCGTACGTGGCCGGGGATGGAGCAGGCGAACCACCTGCATGGTGATCGTCGAGCCGCCGGAGACGATATGGCCGGCCCGAAGGTCCTGGAACAGCGCTCGGACAAGGGCCAGCGGATCGACACCCGGATGGCTCCAGAACCGCCGATCCTCGGTGGACACCAGGATTTTCAGGAAGGTCGGCGAGACGTCGTCCGCGCCGGCACGCAGCCTCCAGATACCGCCGGGCGCGGGACGGGCGGCGACAAGATGGCCGTCACGGTCCAGGATCTCGGTTCCGATCTGATCAAGACGGGCCAGTTCGGGGGGGAAGAGGCGGTCGAGGGCTGCTGCGGACGCCAATAGGACCATCGTCGAAAGCAGCGCCCCAACCCAAGCCGCTCCGAGACGAACAGGGCTTCTTCTCCCTCTCCGTTTCGGAGAGGGCCGCGGTGAGGCCCTGTTCGCGAGATTGCTCATCCCGGCGGCAGCACCCGGATCCTGTTCGTCCCCTGCCGCGCGAAGATCGCCGGGCGGTACATGTCAGACACCTCCGCGCCCGGCAGCTCGTAGTCACCCGGCGTGGTCGCGCGCAGCCGTACCGCCAGCCGGAACTCCGGCTTCTCGACGCTTAGCGCGACGACCGCCGCGAAGCGGTCGTCGCCCGCCGGGGTCGCCTCGGCTTCTGTCAGTGGCCCCGGGAAGGGTCGGGCGTCGCCCAGGATTTGCCCCGATATCTCCCAGCCGGCGGGCAGCCCCTGGAGCAGCATGGCGCGATGTGGCTGCGCATCTTCGGCCCGACCCTCCAGCAGAAGGATGAAGCTCGTGTTTTGCGTCAGGTGATCGAGATCAAGCGTGGCACCGTCTGGCGTCAAGAATCGCCGGCTCACTCGCATGCGGCTTCGCGCGGCGGGGGGCGCGTCCCGGAGCACGCCGCTCGCGGACACGGTGGCCCAGACCGAGGCCCGCGACAGGTTCTGGGCGGCCACCGCGCCAGCCAACTCGGCCGTCACCGATCCGCCCGGACCGGACGACACCTCGCGGCCGTCCAGCGCCACCCGGATCGCGGCGGCATCGTGCCTGAGCGCGCCCGCGGCAGCGACCAGCCACGCCTGCTCCTGCGTGCTCAGCGCCTCCGCGCCGGTGTCGGAGCCCGGCAGCGTCGCGATCAGCCGCGACAGCCGATCCGGCAGCAAGCCACTTTCGCGCAGCAGCACCGTCAGCGCCGCCTGATCGCGTAGTGCGGTGCCGTAGTCGACCGGCCACCACATCCGCGCCGGGCTGTCCAAGGCCGCCACGAACGCCGCCTTGGCGCGCGGTTCGTCGTGCGCGAGCGCCAGCGCGGCGGCAAGCTGGGCGCGGGCGAGCGGCGTCGGCAGCGCCTCGATGTTTTCCGCTAGAACACGCGCGGCACCCGGCCGGCCCTGACCCGCCTTGGCTAGGACGTAGAGGCGGTACGACTGTGCCGCGAGATCGTCCGGTCCCTCGGCCCCGCGATCCGCCTGCTCGCCCAAGAACTTTAGGCCATCGGAGACCGCCGCCTCCGGAACCGTGACGCCGCGATCGCGCGCGCGCAGCAGAACGTCCATGGCGTAGGCCGACAGCCACGGCTCAGCCTCCCCATTGGCCGACCACAGCGCAAAGCCGCCGTCATAACGCTGTCGGTCGAGTATCGAGGCCGCCGCCGCCGCGAGCGTTCCAACCGACGACTCCGCGGCGAATGCCAATGACAGCGCCTGACTCGACGTCTGCTCGAGGCATGACAGCGGGTAGCGCTGCAACGCGGCGGCAACGGCGGCCGTGTCGAAGCGCACTGGCGCACCGAACGTCGCGCGCGCGACACCCGTGCCGGGAATGAACCGTTCGAGCGGCATCGGCGGGGTCAGTGATACCACGCCGCCAGGCTGTATCTCGGCCGCTCCAGCGAAGCTCGTGGCCCCGCGCGCCGGGCGCACGGTCAGCGCGACCTCGTGGCTGACCGAAAATCCGTCCGGGCCGGTCACGTCGATCCGCACGAGGCCGCGGCCGGCCCCGGTCGCCGCAAGTGGCAAGGAGGGCACGGCCCGCGCGCGCTGCGCTAGGTCGGCCACCAGCGTGTCGCTCTGTGGCAGCGCCAACGGGCCACCGACGGTCACATGGACCTCGGCGCGGCCCGGCGGCAACTCGAGATTGTCGAGCAGCACGGCGAATTGGGTCGTGTCGCCCGGGGCGAGGAAGCGCGGCAGCAGCGGCTCGGCGACAAGGCGGTCACGCACGAACACGTCGCGGCTGGCTGCGCCGATCCGTGAACCCTCCCACGCGACTGCCATCAACCTTACCTGTCCGTTGAAGTCGGGCATGTCGAGCGGGATCGCGGCAACCCCATCCGCGCCAGCTTGTACCGGTCCGGCAAACAGGCTCACCGTCCTGATCGGCACGTCGGGCAGAACAAAACTGCCCTCGTCGCCGCCCTGTTGCAGAATTGCGGAGAGCCCGTCCGCCGGCGCAATCAACCGGCCCCAGTCGTCGCGGATATCCAGTCCCAACCGGCGTCGGCCGAGGTAATGAGGCGCGGGATCGGGAGAGGCGAACCGGGTCAGTCGCAAGATTCCTTCGTCGACGGCGGCGAGGCTGATCCATGCGCCCGGTGCGGCATGCACCGGCACGATGCTGCGCACGCGGGGCGGAAGTTTGTCCGGTGCGTCGATCGACACGCCGATGGTCCGCGCCGCCGGATCGACGCCGACCCACACGAGTCCGATGGCCCGCGAAGGCCGTGCCTGCTTGGCCTCCGCGGGCCGAAAAACGTGGACCGCGACATAGGCGCCCGGACCCCAGGACGAATCGACTGGTACCTCCACGTCGAGGCCCTCCGCCGGCACGTCGAGGGTGCGCAACGACGTCACTCGGTCCGACAGCACCAACAGCGTCGCCTTCCCGGCGAACGGCGGGGCGATATGAACTTTCGCGTTCGAACCGACCGCAACCGCGCGCGCGGCGGCCGACACGTCAACCCGGTCCGGAACATCCGGACTGTCCATCCCCGCCCAGCCCGACCGGAAGCGTACCGAAGTTGCTGCGAGGCCGTCCGCCTCCGTGACCTCGAGCCGGTAGCGGCCAAAACCCAGCGTTTTTGCGTATCTCAACGGCGCGCCGACGGTGATCGCCACGTCGCGTGTCTCGAGGGGCTCGTCGCGATAGACGGTCTCGTAGCGAGCGAGCCGCCCATGGACGACCATCCGCCAGTCCGGCCGTTCGCGCACCAGTCGGAGATGCGCAGCCATCGCCCGCCGCGTCCCGTCCGGCGAGACGGCGGCGATTTCGAACGCCGCCTCGGTGTCGGCATCGACCTCGCCGGCGGCGAAAGACGGGCGGATGCCAATGAGCGCCGCCGTCCCGCGCACCGGCAGCGAGGCGGCAGCCTTTGAGCCGTGGCCGGCCGGATCATCGATCTCAACCACCACATCGGCCTTCAGCGCATGCGTGGTGTCCGGCAGACTGTGCAGCGATGGCGCGAAGCTCGTCAGTCCCTGAACGTCAGTTGGCGCAAGCACGGCATCCTGCCGCTGCGGCGCGAACACCTCGTCCTCGAGGCCGAACCGGTAGCCTTCAAGCGCCGGAAACGGGGCCGGATCGATGTCGAATGTCGCGTAGCCGTGGCCATTCAGTCCCGAACCGGGTGCCCCGTAGAGGAACCAGGCGTGGACTGGCAGCGAGGTGTTCGCGCCAGACCCCAGCACGGCAGGCAAGGGGCCGAACTCGACGGCCATACGATCGGGCACGAAGGCGTCGACTCGAAACTGCGCCGCGCCGATCGGCGGCCCCTGCGGGTCGGCGCGCAACTCGATCGTCCAGGTTCCGGCCGCGGCGCCGTTCGACAGCGCCACCGGCAACAGCAGCGACGCGCCGCCGCCGCGCGGCGGCGTGGCCTGTGCGAACACCACGCCGTTCGGACGCCTCACCGTCACTTGGACCGGGAGGTCGACAGGCGAGCCGGCGTTGTCGCGCAGCAGCGCTTGGACGCGCACGGTCTCGCCCGGCCGGTAGATGCCGCGATCGGTCCAGACATAGGCGTCGAGCGACCCCGGGTCGACCGCGCCGCCGGCGCCACGATCAGACAAGTCAAACGACGCGGCGTTCAGATCGAGTGCGGCATAGTCGTCGTTCGCCCCGAACGCTTCCATCAAAGCCGGCGCGAGCGGCCCCTCGCCGCGCAGCAACGGCGCGGCGAACCGCCCCACGCCTTGATCATCGGTCGTCGTCTCGGCCAAAATGTCGTTGTTGCGGGCAAGCAGTCGCAGCCGCGCGCCGGCTCGAACCGCCGCATCGGAATAGCCCCGCAACTGGATCGTCAGCCCGTCGGCCCCGCGCCAGACGGTTGGCGCAAGGTCGGTGCGCAGCACCAACTGCACGGCCGCGAGGCTTGCGGAATCATCGGGCGTGCCATCGCCAGCGCGGGCGATCAGCGCATAAAGACCCGGCCCGGCGGTCAGCAGCGGCGGCGGCAAAGGCAGCGCGGTATGCGCCGCCTTGTTCGGCACCCAGTCAGGGATCTGCGCGCGGCCTTCCCACGCGACGCTGCCGTTCTGCTCGCCCTGGTAGCGCGCGGCGTAGGGCTCGACGGGATCGCCGAGCCGGCTGTCGCGCACGAAGGCGGCCACGTTGCGTTCGCTCAGGCGGATCAGCTTCAGCGCCACCGACGACAGATTGACGGTGGTCAGCGCCACGACCGGCGACTGGCCGGCCGGCAGCACGAAGCGCCGGCCGTCGAAGATCACCCGAGGCTGCCGGTTCGGGACGTCGAACACGACCACCGCGTCATGCAGCAACGTCAGACCCGCCGCCGCATCCCGCCTCTCAGCCGGCAGCCCCGCGCGCAGCGTCGCCTTCGTCGTGGCCCCGGACGGCAGGCCGGAGACGCAGATCTGGTCGCCCTCACGCGTCACTGCCGCCCCCGCCAACGGCGGGTCGAGCCTTACCCAGTCCTGGGGATCGACGTCGGCGCGCCGAGTTGGGGCCACCGAGAACGTGATGCAGCCGCGCGGCGGGTCGGCCTCGCCTTCAACGGTGACGCGCCGCACCGTCATCCCAGCGGCGCGCTGGGCATCGGCAAGCCTTCGCCCATAGGCCGCGTTGTCGGGCGCGCGCTGCGTCACGGCCTCCAGGACTGCCACCGCTTGCTCATCGCGCCCCAGCGCCCGCAGCGCGTCGGAGAGCGCCAGCAACGCCGGTATCTCCAGATCGATCCGCCCATCCGCGCCGCGGAATGCAAGCCACGCCGCCAAGACCACGTGCGCATTGTCGGGGGGCGCGCGACGGGCGAGCGCGTCCGCGAGCGCATACCAAAGCGGCGCGGACATTTGTCCAAGCCCGGCCCGTGTCTCGAGCGCGGCCGCCTCGCCTCGGGCATCGCCTTTCGCGCGGGCAGCGGCGGCGGCATCCTCGGCGGCGAGGCGCGCGCGTGGCGTGCCGCCAGCCGGCGCGCGACCCTGCAATTGGCGTTGGTAGACGGCGGCGTCGGCACTGATTCCCGGCAAGTCAAGATCGTCGGCACGAACTGTTCCCGCGACACACATAAGGGCCAGCACCGCCCAGATCACCCGACGCATCACGCCTCCCGCACCAGCCTTCCGGAGGCTAGCACCCCTGTGGTGAGACCCAGATGAACGTTCGTGGGAGGCGAGGAAGACGGCCTTTCAGGCGGCACCGGCGACATATGCCATCAGGCTGTCGACCTCATGCGCCTGCTCCGACAGACGTGCCTTGACCACGTCGCCGATGCTGATCATGCCGACCAGCCGTCCCGCCTCCAGCACCGGCAGGTGGCGAAACCGCCCCTCGGTCATCATGGTCATTGCCTCGGCAACCGTCGTATGCGGCGTGGCGGTCCGCAGATCCGTTGTCATGAGTTGGGCGGCTGACATGCCGAGCGCTCCCGCCCCGTGTTGCGCGAGGGCGTGGACGATGTCGCGCTCGCTGAGGATGCCGAGCAGCCGGCCGGCCGTGTCCTGGACGAACACCGCCCCGATGCGTTTCGACGACAGCACGCCAACCGCTTCGGCCACGGTGTGCTGCGGTGCCACCGAGGTCACGACTGGACTCTTCTGCTTGAGGATCGACGCGATACTCATGGACGAAGCCCTCCGGTTTGCGGCGGGCGGTCGCTAAGTCGGGGGGCAGCGCCGGCCACCTTCTTGGCAAGCGGCCCACACGGGCCGCCGAACCACCGAAGCCTGCGCCGTGTGACGCTCCGATTGCAAGGAAAGTCGCGCGCATGTCGGCTGGCCCCCGCTCGGGCTGCTGATCCGGCGTCGATCCGACCGGGATCACGGACTCTCGGGAGTGAAAATCTCGATCGGGAGAAGGATGTTGGCCGTGCGTTGCCGCCATTCGATTTCGGTCGCCTGCACCATGGCGTGCACCGCGGCTTGCCCAAGCGCCTTCATCGATACCGTGAGGACGATATCGAGAACTTCGTCGATAAGGCCGGAGCGGGTCGCCTCGGTGATTTCGTGACCGGCGACCACGATCTCTCGATAGACTTGCGGGCCCTTTTCGCGCAACGCAGCCATCACGCCCTCGATGCCACCGCCTGCACAGTATAGCCCAACCAAATTCGGATGGCGGCGCAGTAGATCGAGTGTACTTTCGTAAGCGACGCGCGGATCCTCGAAACTCGGCGTTGTCTCGAGGAGCGCGAAATCCGGTGCGTGCTCGCGGAAATAGGATCGAAAGCCCATCTCGAACGTCTCTTGGCAAAGATATCGATGGCTACCGACGACAATGCCGACGTGACCCGGGCGTTTGCTGAGCCTGGAGACTGCCCACGCCGAGGTTCGGCCCACCCGCCAATTGTCTTGACCTACAAACCCGGCGCGCCCCGGCGCTGTGAGGTCTGAAATCAGCGTGAACACTGGTACGCCATTGGCCCGCAGTTGTTCCACCGCACGAGTGACATAGGGATGGTCGGCGGTCACCACGGCGATGGCTCCAGCTGTCTCGCCAAGCTTCAGCAGCGCGTGGGAGACGGCAACCGGCCCAAGATCGTCCATGTAGACCGTTGCAGGCGGCGACAACGGCCCGAGCAGCGCGGTCGTTGCTTCGACGAGCGCGGTTCCCAGCGCTCGGTAAAACTCGCGACTGCCTTGCTGTAGCAAAAAGGCGAGGCGCAGCGGCGGGCGGTCCAAGCCCAGCCGTTGCACTGCGATATCGGGCGCGCGGAATCCGACGGCTTCGGCCGCAGCCAACACACGGGCCAGCGTGTTCGGCCTCACCTGATGTCGACCGCTCAGCACGCGGTCGACCGTGGAGACGCTGACCTTGGCCGCGCGCGCGACGTCGGCAATCGTCGGCCGCCCCATTCTCAACGTTTCCACACTCGAAGCTGTCGCCAGCACGGCGAAGACTGTCCATGACCCTTGCTGTTATCGGCCGCCCGAGCAACCTCTCAAACTCGCCCTCGCATGACGAGCCAACGAGCGGCATGAAAGGATATGTCAAGCAGCTACGCTGTCATTTGACAGATTTGACGGCGTGATTCCGCTTGCGCAGCGGTCTGGAGCAGTGCATTCACGGATTAAGACGCTGCAGCGAGACCATGCACTACGTGTCTCGATATCAATTTTACTCGGAGACATGTCCGTCGCCGCGGCCGTCACCAACGAGCGTCGACGAGCTGCCGACCTACGTCGTCAAGTGAATAGCGACCCTGAGTATGTCTCAGTCTTACGAACAAAAATAAAAACCGGGAGACGCAAAGTGAAGCGATGTGTGAAGCTACTGGTGGCCACAGCTCTGATCGCGACCAGCGCCGCGACGGCTATGGCCCAAGGGGCCAAAATTGTCGTCGTCGGCGGCAAGGCCGACGACCCATTCTTCGCCAAGATCAAGAAGGGCATCGACGACGCGGCGCTCGTCGTGAAGGCCCATGGAGGCTCGGTGAACTACCTCCAGCTGCAGACCTACGACAATATTGGCGGGGATGCCGCGAACCTCATTCGCAGCGCCATTTCGCAGCACGCCAGCGTCATCGCTGCCCCGAACTGGGTCGCAGACTCCGAGGACGAAGCCTACAAAGCGGCCCTCGCGGCGGGGATTCCCGTCATGCTCTACAATGCGGGCGGCGGGGAGAAGGCCAGGGAGCTCGGGGCGATCAACTATATCGGCAACGAGGAATATCCAGCCGGTCTGGCTGGCGGCGAGTATTTCGCCGCCCACGGCGCGAAGAACGTGATCTGCGTCAATACCGTGCCGGGCTCAGGCAACCTCGAAGCACGTTGCAAGGGCGTCTCCGACGGCATCGCGCGGCAGGGCGGCAAATCGACCCAGCTCCCGCTGCCGGCCAGTAGCTTTGGCAACCCGATCGCCGTGGCCGAGGCCATCAAGGCGACGCTGCTGAAGGACGCCGCCATCGACGGCGTCGTCACGATCTCGGCCGCCGATGCCGACAGCGCCGCGAACGGGATCCAGCAGGCTGGCCGGTCCGGCAAGGTCAAGCTCGGCTCTTTCGACATGAACGAGACCAATCTGGAGCGTATCAAAGATGGAACGCAGTTGTTCGCGATCGATCAGCAGCCGTGGTTGCAGGGGTTCTTGGCGGTCTCCCTGTCGGACGGCTTCGTCAATTACGGACTGAAGACCGCAACACCGACGATCCTGACCGGGCCCGGCATCGTCGACAAGACGAACATCGACGCAACCGTGGCTGGTGCGAAAGCTGGATATCGCTAGCGGGATGCCGTCGCGGTGCCCGGCCAGCCCATCGATACCGGGCCGGGCGCCATACGTCGCGCCGCCGCTCGAGACGCGGCAACGGCCGATCCCACGGTCCTGATATTCGGTTCAGAGAGTCGTCATGAGCAACCAGACCCGGCCGCCGTCATTTGGCAGCTTGTTGCGCCGACCAGAGGCGGGCTCGTTTCTCGGCCTCGTCACCGTCTTCGTGTTTTTCGTGGTGTTCGGCGGCGGCAACTTCTTTTCCGCGTCGGGCGCCGCCAGTTGGCTCAATGTCGCGGCATCGCTCGGGATCGTGGCGCTGCCGATCGGCATGCTCATGATTGCCGGGGAACTGGACATCTCCATCGGCTCGATGATTCCGGCGGGATCCATGACAGTCGCAATACTGTCGGGACATTTCCATTTCCCGATCCTGGTCGGGATCGGCACTGCGTTGACGATTGGCGCCGCCGTAGGTTTCGTCAACGGTATGCTGGTCGTCCGGACGGCGGTGCCATCGTTCATCGTGACCCTGGGGACGCTGTTCGCGGTGGCCGGCCTCGTGCTCGGGCTTTCGGTGATCCTGACCGGCACGACCAGTGTCGCGATCAAGGCGGGACCGGAGGCCAAATGGCTGCTCGGACACTTCATCGGCGGCTCCTTCCAAGTCACGATCTTTTGGTGGATCGCCGCGGCGCTGCTGTTCGGGTTCGTGCTACATTATTCGCACTACGGAAACTGGATTCTCGCGATGGGCGGCGACAGAATCAGCGCTCGCAACGCCGGCATCCCGACTGAGCGTATGACCATACTTCTGTTCATGGCGAGCAGTGTCAGCGCCGCGTTCGTGGGGGTCTCTCAGGCGATCCTCTACAACAGCGCCCAGGTGTCAGCCGGCCAGTCGTATATCTTCAACGCCATTATCTCGGTCGTGGTCGGCGGCGTGCTGCTGACCGGCGGATATGGCTCGGTGGTTGGTATCGTACTTGGCACGGTCACCTTCGCCATCGTCAACCAGGGCATCTATTATACGGGGTTCGACGCAAACTGGGCCAGCCTGATCATCGGCGTGTTGCTGCTTCTAGCCGTGCTGATGAACAACACGTTCCGCAAGCTCGCGCTGACGTATTCCGCCGGAAAGGGGAAGATCCGGAAATGACCTCGCCCCTGCTCAAACTGACCAACGTCAACAAGTCTTTCGGGCCCATCGAGGTGCTCATCGACATTTCGCTCGAGGTGAATGCTGGAGAGGTCCTGTGCCTGCTTGGCGACAATGGTGCCGGTAAGTCCACCCTGATCAAGATCCTGTCGGGCGTCCACAAGGCGACCTCCGGCGCCGTCGAGATGGGCGGCAAGCTCGTCGCATTCGACAGCCCGCGCGACGCGAGCGACCACGGCATTGCCACCGTCCATCAGTTCGGGGGCACGTTCCCATTGATGAGCATCGGACGTTCGTTCTTTGTTGGCGAGGAACCCACGAAGGGATGGGGGCCCTTCCGACGCCTCGATCGGCAGCGCGCCAACGAAATCGCCGTGAAGGCGGTGCGCGACCTCGGCATCACGCGTATCGACGACGGCGATCGCTTGGTCGGCGGATTGTCGGGCGGGGAGCGTCAGGCGCTGGCGATCGCCCGCGCGGTACATTTCGGTGCCAGCGTGCTGATCCTCGACGAGCCAACCGCGGCGCTGGGCGTAAAGGAGGCGGCTCATGTTCTTCGCATCGTCCTTCAGGCGCGCCAACGAGGCATCGCCGTCATATTCATTACCCACAACGTCATTCACGCTCTGACGGTTGGCGATCACTTCGCCGTTCTCATCAAGGGCGCCAAGGCAGCCGATTTCCGCAAAGGCGAAAAGACCCGCGAAGAGATCACCGACTTGATGGCAGGCGGCGAGCACATGGCGGAATTGGAAGCCGAGATCGCAAGCTACATGGCAACGCATGACGGTCACCCGCCACAGGTCGGCGACTGACCGCAAGGTTTGACGGTGAGGAGGACGACAATGGACGATCTGCTCTACGGCATGCGCAACAAGCGCGGTGACTGGAAGCCGAAGGACGCGATGCAACCGCCTCCGGTGTTCGTGTGGCCGCCACGGCCGCTCGCCTTCCTTCGCTGGTTGCCACATTATGTCTTTCCGTGGAACACGCTGTTTTTCGCTCTCGCACTGCTATTCTGGTTCTATCTGACGCCGGCCGTGGAGACGATGCGGACGCTTGCGCCGGGCTGGGTCCTATTCCTGCTGGCCCGCAACAGCGCGGTAGTGCTGCTCGTCTACGGTGCGCTGGAACTGCGTCTCTATGTGCGTCGCGCCCAGGGACGCCAGTTCAAGTACAATGCCAAATGGCCGGCGGATCACCGCAGCGATGTGTTCTGGTTCAAGAGCCAGCGCATCGACAATATGATCCGCACCTTCGCCTTTGGGTTGCCGATTTGGACCGCTTATGAAACTTTGACGTTGTGGGTATTTTCGAACGGCTGGGGAGCGTGGGTGAGTTTCACCGATCATCCGATTTGGCTTGCGTGTCTCGCGCTCGCGCTGCCGATGATCCACGAACTTCACTTTTACTGCGTACACCGCCTGATCCACTGGAGACCGCTGTATCGTGCCGTGCACAGCGTGCACCACAACTCCGTCAATCCCAGCCCTTGGTCCAGCCTGTCGATGCACCCGGTCGAGCACGTGCTGTATTGGTCAGGGACACTACTGCACCTGATTGTTCCGTCGCATCCCCTGCTGGCGATCTACCACCTGCAAATCTCGGGCGTCGGCGCGGTGGTTGGCCATATCGGTTTCGACCGGATCGCGCTGGGCAACAACACCAGCTTCGACGCACACACATATGCTCACTATCTACATCACCGGTATTTCGAGGTGAACTACGCTGACGGACTGATGCCATTCGATCGGTTATTCGGAACCTGGCATGACGGCACCGAGATGGCCGACGAGCGCATGAACGCGCGGCTGAAGCTGCGGGCGCAACGGATGGCCGCGAAGACCAGCGCGTAGCTCTGTCCGGCGGCAGTCGCCGCGCACGATCAATGATAGCTGGTCATGCAGCTTATGGGTCGCGCCACACCCGCGATTGCGTCACTTTTACGGAGCATAGCGAATCATGAAGCTGGGATTCGTTTCCGACAGTCTTGGCAATCTCGCTTTCGCGGCTTCGCGTGACGCGTTTGCGCGGGCCTTCGCCGATCGCGGCTTGCAGATCATCGCATTGAACGCCAACGGCAATCGACTGCATCCGGTTTCTGGCGGCGTGCAGTCCGCTTGCCTGCACGACACATTGCGGGTCGCCGGCGAGCTCGGCGTCAAGACGGTATGCTGCATGTCCGGATTACCCGGCGGCGGCCGCGGCGGGACCACGCCGAACTGGATCGTCAGCTCGTGGCCCCCGGAGACGCAGTCCATCCTGCGATGGCAGTGGCCACGACCGGACTGCTGGAAAGCGGCAGCCTCACCGAGGTCGCTGCCCGATCCTGGAGCTATATCACGCTGGGCTTCTGTCACTCGGACGAATGGTGGCGGCAATACTGCTACCGCCTCAGGATGGCCAGCTACGACGGCTTGCTACCCATCGAGCACGAAGACGTTATGCTGAACAGCCTGGAGGGATTGGAGACATCGGTCAGGCTTCTCAAAGGTGTGTTGCCGCGCCAGCCAAGCGATTACGCCCCGCAGCACATCTAGCCTTCAGAGTGACCTCCTCGATCCTGCCGCACTGCACAATAAACTTGCGGCATCAGCGCCCGACGGACCCGTCGATCGCGGCAAACCGAGCGTGTTCGCGTACCCTATGGCGATACTTCCGCCAAGCCGACGTCCCCTCATACCGCGCGAAAGGCGGCGTCGTCTGGGGCGAATTCCGACGCAGGGCTTTGGGCGCCGTCTCGGCCTCAGCCTTCGCGCCCTCGAGCCAATCCGCGGACAGTGTGGCGGTGGCGGTCAGGCGTGCGGGCGCGGAGATGCGCCCGGCTCGGATGGCGCGGCGAAGCACGCCGATCGGAACGCCCAAGCGGCGCGCAGCCTCGGGAAAGCCCATAGTTGTTGTCTCGTTCATGCTCATTGACCCAGGTTGAGGCGGCCAGCGTCCGGACGCGGTTTGTGGCCGCGTCCGGCCACCAATCCTTAGGCGATATCGAAACGGTCCAGATTCATGACCTTGGTCCAGGCCGCCACGAAGTCGTGGATGAACGCGGCTTGCCCGTCGGCGCACGCGAACACCTCCGAGACGGCGCGCAACTGCGAATTCGACCCGAACAGCAGGTCGACGCGGGTGCCGGTCCATTTCACCTCGCCCGTCTTGCGATCCACACCCTCGAACACGTCCCGATCGCCTGCGGCTCGACGCCACGTGACACCCATGTCGAGCAGGTTCACGAAGAAATCGTTGCTCAGCGTCTCCGGCCGCGTCGTAAACATTCCATGCCTCGAACCGGCGGCATTGGCCCCGAGCACCCGCAGGCCGCCAAGCAACACAGTCATCTCCGGGGCGCTCAGCGTCAGCAACTGCGCCCGGTCGACCAGCATCTTTTCCGGCGAGCCGCCATGTCCGGCGAAGAGGTAGTTGCGAAAACCTTCCGCCTTCGGCTCCAGCCAGGCGAACGATTCGACGTCCGTCTGTTCCTGCGAGGCGTCCATGCGGCCCGGCGTCACCGGAACCTCCACATCATGCCCGGCATTCTTCGCCGCCCGCTCAACGCCGGCAGCACCACCGATGACGATCAAATCCGCGAGCGACACAGTCTTGCCCGTCGCGTTGAACGCCGTCCGGACGCCTTCCAGCGTCTCCAGCACCTTCGCCAGCCTTGCCGGCTGATTGACCTCCCAGTCCTTTTGCGGAGCAAGGCGCAACCGCGCGCCATTCGCGCCGCCACGCTTGTCCGATCCACGGTATGTGGATGCCGACGCCCACGCCGTCGAGACCAGATCCGAAACAGGCAGCCCCGAGGCTAGAACCTTCGCCTTTAGCGCGGAAATGTCCGCCGCGTCGATCAGAGGGTGGCGGGCCGCCGGGATCGGGTCCTGCCACAGCAGCTCCTCGGCCGGAACCTCCGGGCCGAGATACAAGGAGCGCGGTCCCATGTCGCGATGCGTCAGCTTGAACCAGGCGCGGGCGAAGGCGTCCGCAAACTCCTCCGGATTCTGGTGGAAGCGCCGTGACACCTTCTCGTAAGCCGGGTCGAACCGCAGCGCGAGGTCGGTGGTCAACATCGACGGCGCATGGCGCTTGGACGGGTCGTGAGCGTCAGGCACCGTGCCGGCACCCGCGCCGCCCTTCGGCGTCCACTGATTGGCGCCTGCCGGGCTTTTGGTCAGCTCCCATTCAAAATTGAACAGATTGTCGAAGTAGTCGTTGCTCCACTTCGTCGGCGTCCTGGTCCAGATCACCTCCAGGCCGCTGGTGATCGTATCGCCCCCGCGACCGCTGCCGTAACTGTTCTTCCAGCCGAGGCCCTGCTCCTCGACGTCGGCACCCTCCGGCTCCGGCCCGACATACTGGTTCGGATCGGCCGCGCCATGGGTCTTGCCAAACGTGTGGCCGCCGGCAATCAGCGCCACAGTTTCCTCGTCGTTCATCGCCATCCGCTGGAAAGTCTCGCGAATGTCGCGCGCCGAGGCGAGGGGATCGGGATGGCCGTTCGGCCCCTCGGGGTTGACGTAGATCAATCCCATCTGCACGGCCGCGAGCGGGCTCGCAAGGTGACGGTCGCCGCTGTAGCGCTTGTCGCCGCCGAGCCAGGTGTCCTCGGGACCCCAATAGATGTCCTCCTCGGGTTCCCAGGTATCCACCCGCCCGCCCCCGAACCCGAACGTCTTGAAGCCCATCGATTCCAGGGCGACGTTGCCGGTCAGGATCAGCAGATCGGCCCACGACAGCTTGCGGCCATATTTCTGCTTGATCGGCCACAGCAGGCGCCGCGCTTTGTCGAGGTTCGCATTATCGGGCCAGCTATTGAGTGGCGCAAACCGCTGCGTGCCCGCGCCCGCTCCACCGCGGCCATCGCCAGTGCGGTAGGTGCCCGCGCTGTGCCACGCCATGCGAATGAAGAACGGCCCGTAGTGGCCGTAGTCGGCGGGCCACCACTCCTGCGAGTCGGTCATCAGCGCGAGAATGTCTTGCTTCACGGCGGCGAGATCGAGGCTTTTGAATTCCTCAGCGTAGTCAAACGCCTGACCCATCGGGTCGGCCTTGGGGGTGTTCTGGTGGAGCACCTTGAGGTTGAGCTGATTGGGCCACCAGATCGAGTTCGACATTTCGAGCACGACCGCGTTTTTCTCGAGGCCCCCGCCGACCACCGGGCACTTGCCGGCGTTCTGGCTGCTGTCTCCGTCCATATGTCTCTCCGATCTTCGCTGCGTTGACGCTTCCACCCTCGAGTCTAGCCGGATCCCGCCGATAAAAGAAGGCCGCCGATTCCCACGGGTGCGATAGACTGCGTCTATGAACCTCCGCGACCTCCGTTATCTGCTGGCCGTGGCCGAGCACGAGCATTTTGGGCGGGCTGCGAAAGCCTGCGGTATCAGTCAGCCGACGCTGTCCGTGCAGGTTCGCAAGCTCGAGGATTTGCTGGGCGTCGACCTGTTCGAGCGCACCAGCAAGACCGTCAAACTGACGGCCGCCTGCGAACGGCTGATCGGCCATGCCCGCACCGCGGTGGCCGAGGCCGAGGCCATCCTTGCCGTAGCGCGCGATCTGCGCGACCCGCTCTCGGGTCGGTTTCGCCTCGGTATCATCCCGACGCTTGCGCCCTATCTGCTGCCGTTGGTGTTCGCACCGCTCCGCGAGGCGCTGCCCGGGCTCGAGGTGGAGCCATGGGAGGATCAGACCACGGCGCTGCTCGATCGCCTGCGCTCCCACGAGCTGGATGCCGCCTTGTTGGCGACCGAGGTGGATGGGGCCGATCTGGCCAGCCGGGAGCTGTTCGCCGAGCCATTCCTCGCCGCGCTGCCGCCCGAGCACTGCCTCGCCAACCACGAGACGGTCTTGGAATCGGAGCTGGCCAGCGACATTTTGGTTCTGGCGGACGGGCATTGCCTGCGCGAGCAGACGTTGGCCGCGTGCGGCGAAAGCGGCGCGCTGGGCGGCGCATTAAGAGCGTCCAGTCTATCCACGCTGCTCAACATGGTCGCCGCCGGGTATGGGACTACATTGATTCCCGGCCTGGCCGCCGGCGCGGCCCAGGATGCGGGGATCGTGTTGCGACCGCTGGCCGCCCGAGCCGGCCGCGTCGTCCGCATCACCTGGCGCGCGCATTTTCCCAGGCGGGCGGCGGTGGAGGCGGTCGGAACCGTCATCGCCACGCGGCTGCGAGGGTTCGCGGAGGCCGGGGCTGCGATCTAGAGTTTTACTGCCGAAGGAGGCTTTCTTACGTGTTGCCCTGCTCGGCGGCCGGAACTTCCGCGTCCGGCGGCTCGTACAGTCTGGCGCATTCGTCGGCGAGGACCCCCGGCGTGTAGGTCACGTCGTCGCGAAAAGCATCGCGGATGAATTTCATGGTGTCGACGTGGCTGCCCTCGAAATACATCCCGTGGACCTGTTCGTGGCCAGCGCCGAACACCACGCGGCCGACTTTCGTCCAGACACACGCCATGGCGCACATGCCGCAGGGCTGCAGCGTGGAATACAGCGAGGCGCCGCGCAGATCCTCGGCCTGGATCGCCTCGCAGGCCCGGCGGATGGCGACCATCTCGGCGTGGGCGGTGGGGTCGTGGCGAATGCCGACCTCGTTGTGCGCCTCGGCGAGGATGCGGCCATCGCGCACGATGACGCAGCCGATGTTGGAGGCGCCTTCGGTGTTCTCGCCTTTATTGGCCATCGCGAGGGCGCGCCGCATCCAGTCGGTGTCGTGGGTCATCGGACACGAACGTGGGTCGGAAGGAGGGGTTGCGCTCCGACCACCACCGCAAGCGAGGCGTCCCCTGAATTGTCATCGCCGCAAACGACATCGACGTATCAAGCGTTAGGCCACTGATGCCTTAAGGAGAATGCAACATGCCTGCAATTTTCGACATCGCTAACCAGACAAGTGGGGCGGCGTCGGCGTCTGTCGGAGGCACAGCATACGTAGGACCTGTCGTCGGCGTAAGCGACCAGTACGTCGCCCCAATCACCGCCGACAACCTCAATGTCGGTACAGACTCTCAGAGCGTATTCATCCATACGTCGGCCGGGGATGACGCGATTGCCGTGTCTGAAGGCCGAAACGTCCTTGACGGTGGCTCAGGTTCCAATTTTTTGACCGGCGGGAGCGGCCAGGATACGTTCTTCCTGGACGGTCGCGGCATGTCCGTAACCTGGAGCACCATCGTCAATTTTGGCAGCGGCTACGACGGCTCGCTGTATGGCCTGCCCGTCATACCGGCAGACGATGCGACCATATTTGGCTTTCGGCCTGACGTTTCCCGGATCACATGGGCAGAAAATCAAGGGGCGCAGGGTTATCTCGGCGCCACAATGCATATCGACCTGCGCGGCTCCGGCAACATCGATGCCTCCCTGACATTCGCCGGTCTGTCGGTCATCACCGCAAGTTCATTGCTTGAACAGACTGGGACCGTAGACGGCACATCATACTTGCACATTGTTGCCTGATGTGCCTTTGGACAACGTCCACATTATTGTGCGCCCCAACCACTCCACCAAACTCAACGCCACCACCTGCGTCGCCCGGCGCAGGTCCGCCAGCGCCACCCGCTCGTCCGCCCGATGCGCGTTCGCCTCCTCGATCGTGCGTGGGCCAGCCCCGTACAGCACGATCGGCACGCCCGCCGCCACGTAATGCCGGGCGTCGGTGTACAGCGGCACGCCCGTCACATGCACCGGCGCCTCGAACACCTCCGACGCATGCCGGCACAACACCTCGGCCAGGACTTCCGACCCCGGCAGCGGCGTCAAAGGCGCCGCCAGCAACACACGCCGCACCTCCACCCGGGCCTCCGCAAATCCTGCCGCCGCCGTCTCGACCAGCGTGCGCAGGTCCGCCTCGACCTCAGCGGGCCGTTCGTCCGGAATGATGCGGCGGTCCAACCGGAACACCACGCGATCCGGCACGACGTTGGTGTTGATGCCCCCGGAAATCAGACCCACCGTCAATTGCGGCGCGCCGATGCCGGGGATCGCGCTGACCCGCTCGGCCAACGCCGCGCGCGAGGCATACAGCGCCGACAGGATCGCGTTCGCCACCTCCAGCGCATCCACCCCCGTCCAGGGCTTTGCCGCATGCGCGGAGCGGCCCAGCACCTCGACCTCCAGATGCAGCGCGCCGTTGTGCGCGGTGGTCACCGCGTAGCTGAACCCGGCGGCCACGGCCATGTCGGGTTTCGTAAGACCCTGGTCCAGGAGCCAGGCGGGGCCGATCTCGCCGCCCACCTCCTCGTCGAACGTCACATGCAACTCGACCGTCCCGCGCAGCGGACCCGCTTGCTCCAGCGCCAGCAGGGCATAGGCATACGTGGCGATGTCGCTCTTCGACACGGCCGCCCCTCGCCCGAGCATCCAGCCGTCGCGGACCTCCCCGCCGTACGGATCGGCGGTCCATCCGGTGCCGGGCGGCACCACGTCGCCATGCACGCTGAGCGCGATAGTCGGCCCGTCGCCGAACCGGCGGCGCACGATCAGGTTCGTGCAGGACACCATGCCGTGCGCCCGCACCAAATCGTCCGGCACGGGGTGCCGCTCGACGGTCAGGCCGAGGCGTTCGAGCAACACCGACATCGCGGCGGCGGCGGGCGCGCAATCGCCCGGCGGGTTATCGGCCGGGATGCGCACCAAGGCCGCCAAAAATGCGGTCTGCGCATCGCGGTGGGCCCGCAGGAAGTCGAGCAGGGACGTCACACGATCTCCTCGATGACCCGTATCAGCACGCGCGCACCGGCCGCCGCGTCGTCGTGGGAGACGTGCTCGGCGGGGTGGCGGCAGACGCCGCCGACGCAGCGCACGAAGACCATGCCGACGCCGCACAGGCCGCGCAAGGCCATGCCGGTACGGCCCGCCCCGCTCGGCAGTTCGTGGATGCGAAACCCCTCGGCGGCAGCGGTGATGGAGACGCCGTCGATCGGACTCAGGCTGCCAGACCCACGCTCAGCCGCTGGGTGTACCATTCGTCGAACAGATCGACCATATACTCGCTCGGTGACAACGGCCCCGGCTCGTAAGCGAGGCTTTTCGCGCCGCTGTGCTGCCAGCCGACAAACGTCGCATCCTGCTCGTTGGTGCTGTTCCACACCTTCGTCAGGTTGGCGACGTCGTAGTCGACGCCCTCGACCGCGTCGCGATCGACCAGCCACGTGGTGCGCACCATCGTCCGGTCCGCCGAGACCGGGAACACCGCGAATGTCACCGCGTGGTCGCCGAGGAAGTGGAACCAGGCGTTCGGCTGCGTGTGCACGTGCAACGACCCGAGCCGTGCGTTGGTGAAGCCGCCCAGCAGTTTTCTACACGCCCGGCGGACGTCCATCGTATAACTCTCGCCCGGACCTTCCAGGGCCAGGCGTTCGAACCGGTATCCGGTCGGCCGTCCCGAGAGTTTCTCGATCGGCTGCCACGGCAGGCCGCTTTCGTCCCAGATGTCCATCATCTCGGTCCGAGTGCGCTGGTAGCGGGCGAAGTCGTCCTTCTGATTCTCCGGGATCTCATACTCTCCGAAGAAGTGAAACAGGCTGCGCAGCAACTCCGGATGACCGCCGCAATGGTAGCACTCGCGGTTGTTCTCCATCGTGATCTTCCAGTTACCCGGCTCGACCATCTCCGTCTGCGCCGCAACTTTGGTCCGCCCGAGGCCATGAGGCGCAAGGTAAGGCGTCAGTTCGGCGACATACTCGTCGAAATCGGCCGGCGGCTCGGCGGCAAGGCAGATGTAGATCAGACCGCATACGCTGCGCACCGCGACGGGCTTCAGGTCGTGCGCGCCGCTGCCGACGCAGGACGGCATTTGCTGCGCATCAATCAGCTTGCCCGACAGGTCGTAGGTCCACTGATGATACGGGCAGACCAGATTGCCGGTGATGCCGCGCGGCTCCAGCAGCAGGCGCGCGCCGCGATGACGGCAGACATTGTGATAGGCGCGGACCTGCTCGTCGTCGTCGCGCACCAGGATGACCGGGTTGCTGCCGATCTGGATCGTGACGTAGTCCCCGGCCTCCGGGATCTCCGCCTCGTTGGCCACGAACAGCCAGTGGCGCGAGAAGATCAGCGTCATGTCCGCCGCGAACACGTCCTCGCCGGTGTAGAAATCGCCCGGCAGGCCGTGGTTCGACTGGCGGGTGGCCAGCAGGCGTTCCAGCGTGGCACGGTCATATCGCTGCATTACAGATCCTTCGCGAAGCGCAGGCCGTCGAACACGGCCGCATGGATGTTGCGGCTGGCGACCGCGTCGCCGAGCCGAAGCAGACGGAATTTTCCCGCCGGATTGCGCACCACGTCCTGAGGACGCCCGGCCAGCAACGCCGCGTGGTCGACTTCGCCCAGATTGACCGAGTGGGCCACGAGCGCGTGATACAACTCGTCGGCCGGAAGCGTGCCGTGCTCGACGACGACCTGATCGACGCGGCGCTCCTCGGTGCGCCCGGCGTAGTCGCTGCCGAGTGTGGCGACCAGTTCGTTGCCCTCACGGCGGATCGCCCGCAGCCTTGTGTTGACCGTCACCCGCACCCCGTGCCGCGCGAAATTCTTCGCGTAGGCCGCATGGTTCAGGCCGCCTATCTCGGGGGCGAAATTGCGTTCGGGCGTGACGATCTCGACGATGCTGCCGGCCTCCGCAAGCGCCTCGGCGGCCTGCATGCCGGGATGGTTCCCGTTGTCGTCGAACACCAGGACGCGGGGCGCCGGCCGCGCCTCGCCCGAAACGATGTCCCAGGAGGACACCGCCAGCTCCGCGCCCGAGTCGAGAATGTCGGTGTCCGGCACGCCGCCTGTCGCGATCAAGACCACGTCAGGTGACTCCGCCAGAACGTCCGCCGCCTCAGCAAAAATGTCGAACCGCAGATCGACGCCGAGGCGTTCGAGTTCAGCCAACCGCCAGTCGACGATGCCGATCAGGTCCCGCCGCCGCGCGCTGCGCGCCGCCAGCAGAATTTGGCCGCCCGCCCGCCCCGTCGCCTCCAACACCACGACCGCGTGGCCCCGCTCGGCCCCGACCCGTGCCGCCTCCAGCCCGGCAGGCCCCGCGCCCACCACCACGATCCGCTTCGCCGGCCCGTCGCTACGAACGACGATGTGGGGCATGGTCGCTTCACGTCCGGTCGCCGGGTTGTGCAGGCACAGCGCCTCATTGCCCTCATAGATGCGATCGATGCAGTAGCTGGCACCCACGCAGGGGCGTATCCGCTCCTCTGCCCGCGCGATGATCTTTCGCGGCAGATGCGGGTCGGCGATCAACGCGCGGGTCATGCCGACCATGTCCAGCTTGCCCTCGGCGATGGCGTGCCGCGCCGTTGCCACGTCGGCGATCCGCGCCGCATGAAAGACCGCGATGCCGGTGGCCGCCCGCACCTCGCCCGCGAAGTCGAGATGGGGGGCAGAGCGCATGCCGGCGATGGGGATGACGTCGAGCAGCGCCGCGTCCGTCTCGATGTGCCCACGGATGACGTTGATGAACTGGATCAGCCCGGACTCCTTGTGCGCGCGGGCGATCGCGAACCCCTCGGCAGCGGTCAGGCCGCTGTCCCAATCCTCGTCGACCACCATGCGGATGCCGAGGATGAACTCCGGGCCGGTTGCCGCCCGCATCGCCGTCAGCACACGCAGCGAGAACGCCATCCGATTTGCGAGCGTGCCGCCCAGCGCGTCGGCGCGACGGTTGGTGGCCGGCGACCAGAACTGATCGGTCAGATGGCCGTAGGCGTTGAGCTCGACCCCATCGAGGCCGGCGGCCTGCATCCGCTGCGCGGCGGCGGAATAATCAGCGACGATCCGCTCGACGTCCCAATCTTCGGCCTGCTTCGGGAATGCCCGATGCGCCGGCTCGCGAATGGCTGAGGGGGCGATGACGGGCAGCCAGTCCGCCTTGTTCCATGCCGTCCGCCGGCCGAGATGCGTCAGCTGGATCATCACGGCGCTGCCGTGCTCGTGGCATTCGTCGGCCAGCACCCGCAACCAGGGGACGATCTCGTCCCTGTAGGCCAGTAGGTTGCCGAACACCGGCGGGCTGTCGGGAGAGACGACGGCGGACCCGGCGGTCATCGTCAGCGCGACCCCACCACGCGCCTTCTCCACGTGATAGCGGCGGTACCGCTCCTTCGGCATGCCGTCCTCGGAGTAGGATGGCTCGTGCGCGGTCGACAGGATGCGGTTGCGAAGGATCAGGCCGCCCAGGCGCAGCGGCTGAAGCAGCGGATCGAGGGAGGCGCTCGGGATCGCGTTCACCGTGCGATCATGCACCGCGGCACGCGCTGAATTCCAGGCGTTGGTCAGCCATTGCGTTTTTTGCATCGGCGGTTGCGGCGGCCGGGTCGATCCCGGATGGTGCGGCCCCATGAGCATTAAAATCCGCCTGGTCGTCTCCGACGTGGACGGCACCCTGGTTCGCGAGGACAAGACCCTCGCCCCCTCGACGATCGAGGCGGTCGGCGATCTGCGCCGCGCCGGCATACTCTTCGCGTTGGTCAGCAGCCGCCCGCCGACTGGGCTCGACGTGCTGGTCGACCCGCTCGGCCTGGACACGCCGCGCGCCGGATTCAACGGCGGGCACATTCTGGCGCCCGCGCCGGACAACACGACGCTGGACGAGTTGCTGATCCCGGAGGCGGCATGCCGGGAGGCGGTCGCCACGATGCTCGCCCGCGGTGCGGATCCGTGGCTGTTCGCGGATGGGCTATGGTATCTTGTCAATCCGCGCGCTCACTACATCCCGCGCGAGAAACTCTCGATCAGTCAAGATTTCGTCGAGGTCGCCGATCTCGGTCCATATTGCACCCGGGCGCACAAGCTGATGGGTTCGTCACCCGATTTCGAGCTGATGGGCGGACTGGAAGCGGAGATCGCCGGCAAGCTCGCCGGGCAGGCGACGGTGTTGCGCAGCCAAAACTACTATCTTGACGTGACGCACCCGGACGCGAACAAGGGACATGCGGCGCTGTCGCTGGCGCGGCTGCTCGGCGTCGATCCGGCGGCGATGTGCTGCTTGGGCGACATGCCAAACGACACGCCGATGTTCTCGGTGGCCGGGATGTCGGTGGCGATGGGCAATTCGCCGGCCTCGGTGAAGGCGTTGGCGCAGCACGTCACGGGTGACAATGACGGAACCGGATGGGCGGATGCCATTCGGCGGTTCGTACTCGCCGCTTGAGGCGAAGGCGCGTCCTCGCGGGATCCGAGCCGACGCTTCGTACGCTTCGCGGACGGCAGCGACAATGATGGTGCACCGAAAGGAGACGGCGGAGTAATCCCTCCTGTGTTTCAGCCGCCGTCCGCTCTGCCCGGAGAATCACTCTTCGCCCGCGTTAAGGGCCGCCGCTGAGCGGGACGTGACCAAAGAGGGACTCTTCCGTCTGGTCCTCTCCACCAAGACGGCGGCGCATCCCGAAACGGCGCGTCGCCATCAGCGACCGGATCAGTTGGGGATAAGAACCTTGTCGATGACGTGGATCACGCCGTTGGACGCGCCGACATCGGCGGCGGTCACGGTCGCTTTGTTGACGTGGACGGCGCCGCCGGTGGCGTCGATTGCCACGCTCTGCCCTTCGACCGTCTTCGCCTCGGTCTTCTTGCCTGCGACATCAGCCGCCATGACCTTCCCCGGCACCACATGGTAGGTCAGGATCGCGACGAGCTTGGCTTTGTTCTCCGGCTTCAACAATGTCTCGACCGTGCCGGCGGGCAGCGCCGCGAACGCGGCATCGGTCGGCGCGAACACCGTGAACGGCCCTGGTCCCTTCAAAGTGTCGGCCAAACCCGCCGCCGTGACGGCCGCGACGAGGGTCTTGAAGTTGCCATTGGCGACCGCGGTGTCGACGATGTCGGGCGCCGCGGCGTGGCCGTGTGTCGCGGCGACGACCGCGGTGAACGCGAGCGCCGTGCCAAGAGCCAAAAGTCTTTTCATGGGGTATCCCTCCGTGTTGACGCACGACAGCGCGAACATGTCTCCCTGGGTGGGGCGATGACCGTCGCTCTGTCTTACGAAATGAGGAACTGGGTCTCCATTCGACTTCTCCCAGACTATCTCGCGTGCATTCGGCTGAAATATAATATAGCAAAGACGTAATCTGGAAGACACGGAGAAAACACTTGAGCGCGCGGCGCTTGTGCTTCCTCGCTGCCGCTCATGTGCAGGGCGGGAAACTTATGGCAGGTGTCCCTCACCACGGAGACCCCGATGCTTTTTGATTTCGCGACCCTCGACGCCTCACGGCGCTATGCGCTGCTCACCGCGACCATCGTGCCACGGCCGATCGCTTGGGTGATCAGCCTCGACACGCAGGGGCGCCGCAACGCCGCTCCTTTCTCCTTTTTCAATGCGTTCGGCGACGACCCTCCGGTCGTGTGCCTCGGCATCGGCGGACGCGATCCCGGCCCCTACAAAGATTCCGCCGCCAACATCCGGGCGAGCGGCGAATTTGTCGTGAACCTTGTGCCGGAGACGCTGTTGCGGCCGATGCACGTCACGGCGATCGATTTCGAGCCGGACGCCGACGAACTCCTCGAAGCGGGTCTCGCGACCCTGCCCAGTCTGCGCGTGGCCCCGCCTCGCATCGCCGACAGCCCGGTCGCATTTGAGTGCCGACTGCACAGCACCGTCGAGTTCGGGACACGACAGACCCTGGTGGTGGGAGAGGTCCTGGCGATGCACGTCGCCGACGAAGCCGTCGTCGATCCCGTGCGCTGCCGCATCGATTCCGCACGCCTCGGGCTGATCGGGCGCGTCTACGGGCCGGGTGGCTACATTCGAACCGCTGGCTCGGGCGTATTCAACCAGGCGCGGCTAAGCCGCGACGACTGGCAGCGGCGAGGTTGAGAAGCCCCGCCTAGCGGCCGGGTTGGCGTCAGCCCCGCCCCTCGTTAGGCTACATAAGCCTTGCCCAGGAGTTTGCTTTGATCCGTTCCAGCCACGTCCCCGCCCACCTCGATGAGGAGGACGACGATCCTCAGACCCCGGAGGTGCCGGAGCCGATGGGCCCCGAGCCGAAGGAGCCGGGCGACAACAAGACCCTCTCCTCACCGATCAACGAACTCGAGACGCGGCTGTTCAACCAGCGCAAGGTGCTGGTGTTCGGCGCGATCAACGACAAGCTGGCGCGCGACGTGACCGGGCGGTTGCTTGCGCTGGCTGGCGACAACGACAAGCCGATCGACGTCTACATCAACTCGCCCGGCGGCCACGTCGAGAGCGGCGACACTATTCACGACATGATCCGCTTTGTGGACACAGTCGCGCCGGTGCGGGTGATCGGAACCGGGTGGGTGGCCAGCGCGGGCGCGCTGATCTACCTCGCGGGCGTCAAGGAGCGGCGCTACTGCCTGCCGAACACGCGCTTCCTGCTGCATCAGCCGATGGGCGGCGTGCGCGGGCCGGCGACCGACATCGACATCGAAGCGCGCGAGATCATCAAGATGCGCGAGCGGATCAACATGATTATCGCGCGCGAGACCGGCCAGGCGATCGAGAAGGTGCGCCGCGACACCGACCGCAATTATTGGATGGGCACCGACGAGGCGATCGCCTACGGCATGGTTGGGAAGGTCATCAACAGCGTGCGCGACCTGTAGTCCCGATCGACGTCGGGCGCGCACGGTCAGGGCGATTGCGGTTGCCTTAAGGTTCGCCCCGCCATCCTTGGCCTCTTGCGCTGCGGACTGCGGTGGGGCTCGCCATGACGTCCATTCGATCCCGTTTGGGGCTTGGTCCGGTGCGCCGCGCGGCCACTGGGTCGGCTGCGCCGGCCGCGACGTCTCGGCTCGCACCGTCCCGGACCGCATTATCGCCGGCCGAGGCTAGCGAACGCTTCGTCGCGTTCACATTCGCAGGGGCCGAGATGGTGGTGGAGGCGGATGGGGACGGGATCGTCACGTACGCCGCCGGGGCTTTCCACAGCAGGTTCGGCAGCCCCGCGGAGGCGTTCGTGGGGCGGCCAATCCAGGATCTGGTGGCGCCGTCCGACCATGATGCGCTCGAGGACGCGTTGTTCCTGCTTCTGGAGGCGTCTCGGCTGCCGCCCCTGCTGGTCCGGCTCTCCGACGTTGACCGAACGCCGCTCGCCCTCGCGGGGATCGCGCTGCCGTCCAGAGACTTGCCGCGCCGCCTCAGTCTGACATTCGCCCGGCCGCCGGCGCCGCTCGGCGGCGTGACCAAATCGGCCATGTCGGGATGTTTGGCGCGGGCGTGCATGACGCGCCTGCAAAGCGGACAATCTTGTGATCTTGGGTTGATCGAAATCGTCGCGCAACAGGGCGCGACGTTGACGTCGTTGGGCGGAGGCGTTGGCCAAGCGCTTGCCTCCGTCGCTCCGGAGGCCGTCGAGCTTGCGCCGGGACGGTTTGGCCTGCTCGGACCCGCCGGCATGGAGGCCGGGTTGCTTTCGATCACCGCCGCGTTGGAGAGGTCGCTACAGGCGCATGATAGCGCTGTCTCGGTGGCCTCCCGCAGCCTAACGCTCGGATCGACCGGACTGACCGCCGCACAAACGGCGATGGCTTTGCGACAAGCGCTAACGCTGTTCGCGCGGCAAGGTGGCGCGGGTCTGGACAAGGCCGGGTTCGACGGCGGTCTTGCCGGGTATCTCCGCCGCGCCGGTGCGCAAGCGGCGGACCTGCGCAGCTTGATCGAGAGCGGGGACTTCAGCTTGGCCTTCCAGCCGATCGTGTCATTGGCCGACCGAACGACACATCATTATGAGGCATTGATCAGACCCAAGGCGAAGCCGGGCCGCGCGTTCTCGGGTCCGCAGGATTTCGTGATGATGGTCGAGGCGGTCGGCCTGGCCGACGAACTCGATCTCGCGGTCGCCTCCCTCGCCTGCCGGGCCGCGATGCAGGCGGGGGTTCAGATTGCGTTCAACCTTTCAGGCCAGTCGGTGCAGAGTGCCGCGTTCCGAGCGCGCCTCGTCGCCCTTTTGGAGGCGGACGAGGCGTGCAAAGCCGGCCTGGTGATCGTCGAGATAACGGAGACCGCCGAAATCGAATCGGTCGAGGAAGCGGCGCTTACGGCCGACGCCCTGCGATCGCTTGGGGTCCTCTTTTGCCTCGACGATTTTGGGGCTGGCGCGGCCGACATCCGACTGATGCGCAAACTCCTGCCGCGCATCGTCAAGCTCGACGGCTCGTACATCCCCGGGGTGTGCAGCGGCGGACGCGAACGCGCGCTGGTCGCCGGAATGGTCGAGATCGCTCGGGCGATCGGCGCCGAGGTGGTCGCCGAGCGGGTGGAAACGGACGCCGAGGCGAACGCGCTGCGCGGCCTCGGAGTCCACTATGGGCAGGGCTGGCTGTTTGGACGGCCGGCTCTCCTGCCGGGCTCACGGTCGACGCGGCAGGCGCGTGACTCCGGCGGACAGTAGCGCGTCAGTAGGGTGAAACGCCCTGCGCGTTGACATACAACGAATACAGCGACGTCTGGCCGCAGATGAACAGCCGGTTGCGTTTTGGGCCGCCGAAGCAGACGTTGGCCACGATCTCCGGCACTGGGACTTTGCCGAGCAGCGCGCCGTCGGGATGGAAGCAGTGCACTCCGTCGCCCGCGCTGGTCCAGATGTGGCCAAGCGTGTCGACGCGCAGTCCATCATACAGTCCGGCGTCGCACTCGCTGAACAGCGTTCCCGACCCCAGCCGTGTGCCGTCCAGGACCGGATAGGCGGTGATCTTTGGCGTCACGCTCGGATCGTGGGTAAACCCGGTGTCGACGATGTAGAGTTGGCTTTCGTCGGGCGAGAACGCCAGACCGTTCGGTTTCGACAGGTCATCGCAAACCTTGTCCAGCCGACCGGTTGCAGGATCGAGGCGATAGACGTAGCTCGCGCCGATTTCGCTGGCTGCCGCGTCGCCCTCGTATTCGCTGTCTATGCCATATGTCGGGTCGGTGAACCAGATCGTCCCGTCCGACTTGACCACGACGTCGTTCGGACTGTTGAGCCTTTTGCCCTCGAAATGCGACGCGAGGACGGTGCGGGAGCCGTCAGGCTCCGTGCGGGTCACCGCGCGGCCACGATGCTCGCAGCTGATCAGCCGTCCCTGTCGGTCCACCGTGTGGCCATTCTCGTTGTAGGCGGGCTGGCGGAAGACCGAGACCGAGCCGTCGCACTCGTCGAAGCGCAGCAGGCGGTCGTTGGGGATGTCGGACCAGATGAGATACCGCCCCGCCGCGAAATACGCCGGCCCCTCTGCCCAGCGGCACCCGGTCCAGAGTTTCTCCAGGCGCGTGTGACCAAAAATGAGCGCGTTGAACCGCTTGTCGCGGATGTCGTGCGTATCGTTCATGTGCGGCCGATCTCCCTATTGCACCGAAGTCTGCCGCAGCCTGAACGGGTGAGCCAGTCACGTCGGCAATCCGTGCCGAGACGTTGTCGTGCGAGCCCGACGGATCCTGGCCCGCC
This sequence comes from Acetobacteraceae bacterium, assembly GCA_965246915.1. Classification (GTDB taxonomy): domain Bacteria; phylum Pseudomonadota; class Alphaproteobacteria; order Acetobacterales; family Acetobacteraceae; genus CAVRQM01. Next base: position 314,669 of record CBDFGB010000025.1, on the reverse strand, counting down.
GACCCGACGACCATCGGACCCGACGGCGACATCGTGCTTGGCTCAATCGGTTTTCGTCTCCCCCTCACCGCCCTCCAGGCCGGGAGCGCCTTCGGCGATGACTGATACGGCCCCGTTGACCGGATGAATTGTCAGAGTTATCGTCGGACAAAAGGCGGTGGGAGGGCGACATGCTGGACGAGTCGAAGGCTGCGGCCTTCAAGGACATCGTCCGCATGGAAGGTGTCCAGAAATATTTCGGCGCCGTGCATGCGCTGCGCAACATCGACATGGCCATAGGCCGCAACGAGATCGTGGGCCTGATCGGCGACAACGGTGCCGGCAAGTCCACCCTGATCAAGACCCTGACCGGCGTGCTCAAACCAAGCGCCGGCCGCATCTTCGTCCGCGACCGGGAGATCGACACGTCGGATTTCTCGGTGGGCCAAGCGCACGAGATGTCGATCGAGACTGTCTATCAGGACAAGTCGCTCGGCGAGAGGCAGCCGCTGTGGCGCAATTTCTTCGTCGGGCGGCAGATCACCGACCGCTGGGGCTTCATCAAGGTCGGCGAACAGAAACGCATCGCCGCCGATATCCTGCTGAACACGATCGGTTTTCGCGGCGTCGGCATCACCGTGGACAGCACGGTGCGGCAACTGTCCGGCGGTGAGCGCCAGGGCATCGCCATCGGCCGGGCAATGCATTTCAACTCCGATCTCATTATCCTGGATGAGCCGACCGTCGCACTCGCGGTCAAGGAAGTGCGAAAGGTGCTGGAATTCGTGCGCCGCATCAAGGCGAGCGGCCGCGCGTGCATCTACATCGAACATAATCTGGCGCATGTGCATGAGGTCGCCGACCGGTTGGTCGTGCTCGACCGTGGCGAGATCGTCGCCAACATCGAACCCAGGGAGATGACGGTGCCCGAACTGACAGAGTATCTCATCAACCTGCAGCACGGACGATGAGCCGGTCCCGCGATCGCGTCGGCGTATGGTCGCGCGTCGAGGGAATGCCGATCATCGTCGTGTTCGCGCTGATCCTGGCGTTGTTCATGTACACCGCGCCAGAGGTGTTTCTCCGGCCCAACATCTACACGACGCTTTTGTCGACTGCGCCGCCGCTAATCCTGCTCGCCGCCGGCCTGACATTCGTCATCGGCGCCGGCGAAATCGATCTGTCGTTCCCCGCGGTCATCGCCTTCTCTGGTTTCGTCTTCGCGATCATGTTCAAGGAGTATCACCTCGGCTGGCTCGCCGTCCTGGGCGGCCTCGCGTCGGGACTGCTGGTCGGCTTCATCAACGGCCTCATCATCGCGCGCATCGGCATCCCGAGCTTCATCGCCACGCTGGGCACGCAATTCTTCTGGTCGGGCATGGCCACCGTCCTGTCCGGCGGCAAGAGCTACGCGCTCCGCGGCGCTGAGGAGAGCAGCGTCTACGGCGCGATGGTCGGCGTGTTCGGCGATCCAAACTCCGTCGAATGGGCCGACCAAATCAGCGTGCAGGCGATTTGGGTGCTGCTCATCATGGTGGCGTTGTGGTTCGTGCTGAATCGGCACCGCTTCGGCGAGCACGTGCTGTTCATCGGCGACAGCAACGAGGTCGCGAAGGTCGTGGGCATCGATGTCGGGCGCGAGAAGATCAAGCTGTTCACGCTGATGGGCGGCCTCGCCGCCGTTGCCGCGATGATGCTGACGCTCGAGAACAAGAACTACTTCGGCAATCAGGGCCAGGGCTATCTACTGACCGCCATTGCCGCGGTGTTGATCGGCGGCACGTCCATCTTCGGCGGCAAGGCGACGCTTGTCGGCAGCGTGTTTGGATGTTTCATCATCTGGATCTTGGAAGCCGGACTCGTTGCATCGGGCCTGACCGGGGCGTGGGTCCGCACCGTTCAGGGCCTGATCTTCCTGATCGCCATCATCTTCTATTTGCTGGTCGAGGAGCCGGCGCGACGGGCCACGCTGTTTGCCCGATTCCGCCGCCCGGAACGGATCCGGTCAGTCGCTGCGTCAATCAGAAACGGAGGAACGCTATGAGAACGACTTTGCTCGCCGCCACGGCCCTGCTCGCCCTTTCCGGCTTTGCCCGCGCCGAGGATCCGCCCGGCAAGGGCGTGACCATCTATATGCAGATGGGCGGCAACGCCGGCGACGGCGCCACGCTCGCGCGTCAGACCGGCGCGTCCGCGGCCGCGACCGCCCTGGGCGTCGACAAGCTGAACGCGCAGTTCAGCGCCTGGGCGCCGGAGACGATGATCACCCAGTTTAAGCAGGCGCTGGCCGCCAAACCGTCCTGCATCGTGATCATGGGCCATCCCGGCTCCGACGCCTTCAAGGATCTTGTGAAGCAGGCGGTGGATCAGGGCGTCGTCGTCACTGACGGCAACTCGCCAATGACCCCCCTCCAAGCGACCTTCGGACCGCAAGGCTTTGGTTATGCGGGCGTTGATCTCTACGCCGGCGGCACCCTCACCGGCGAGGCGATGATCAAGGCCGGCAAGCTCAAATCCGGCGACGAGGCGATGGTCTACGGCGTGTTCAGCCAGGCCGAGCGTGGCCAGTCCGAAAAGGGCATGGCCGACACGCTGGAGAAGGCCGGGCTCAAGGTCGACCGGCTGGAAATCACGCAGGAGGCCAACAGCGACGCGACGCTGGCGATCCCAGTGTTGTCCGCCTATGTCCAGTCGCACCCGAAGTTGAAAGCGGTCGGCACGCAGCATGGCGGCGTGACCGGCGTGTTGGCCGAAGTGCTGAAGAAAGCCGGCAAGAAGCCCGGCGAGGTTACGGTCGGCGGCATCGACCTTGCCCCATCCACAATCGATGGCCTCAAGAGCGGCTATATTTCCGCGACGCTGGATCAGCTGCTGTATTTGCAGGGCTTCGTGCCGGTGCTGCAATGCGTCATGACGGCGAAATACAAGATGCCAGGTCTCGCGCTCAACACCGGCGCGGGCGTCGTCACGCCGCAGAGCATCAACGCGCTGGTGCCGCTGATCGACGCCGGCATTCGCTGACGCTTGTGAGCTGGTCGCGTGGAGCGGGTGAAGGCCGGCTCCACGCAACGGCGGGATGTAGGTCTGGACGCAATGGCAAAGGAGCTGATCGAGTTTTGGAGTCGTGCGCCGCTTGATAGCGCGCCCTATATCCATCCTGACGACACATTGCACCTACAACGGTCGAAAAAAGGTACGATGTGCGAACTCCCGCGGAGCTACGATGCTTTCTTATCGAGCCGACGCTTTGGAAAGTTTGAGGATGACACTTTCCATTTTTCTCTGATGCCAATTCCCTACGGCGGCAACCTTATAGAGGCTGACATATTCATACTGTTACTGAATCCAAGCATTACTATCTCAGACTACTTTGCCGAATTATCAACGGTTAACTATCGAGAATATCTTGAGCGGATGCTACGTCAAGATTTTGGGAACATGGACTTTCCTTTCATTTGGCTCAATCCAGCGCTTTCATGGACTGGTGGGTTCGCGTGGTGGGAACGCAAACTACGCGGGGTCCTTCTGCGCATCGCGGAGCACCACGGTTGGAGTTACTTAGCAGCAATGCGGTCACTCGCAAATCGATTAGCCCATCTTGAACTTGTGCCATATCGCTCGTGGTCAGCGCCAAATACCTCATCGTTGCAGCGCTTGCCATCTTCTCTCCAGATTCGCTCCTTTACTACTCGACACATCCTGGATGCCGCAAGGGAAGGCACAAAAAAGGTTATCGTTCCCCGTCAAGCATCAGCATGGGGAATGGATAATGATACAAGCGTGGTTTCATATGATCGCCACCGCGCACGCGGAGCAAGCCTTGGACCAACAACGCTCGGTGGGAAGGCGATTCTAGCCAGATACGGCATTGTAGAAGGCGTCGGCCATGATAGAGGTATCGTCGGCGCTGTGTGATGCTCGATCCGTACAGGGGAATCACGACAAGAAGGCGATGTAACTGAATGGGCGGGCCGGTGCGCGCCGCCAAAGGAGTCACCTTCGTGCCCGAAATGACGTTATTCAAAGTTGCCCTTGCCACAGTACAAGCTACCGATCTTGCATATATCCGACGCGTTTTTCCCTATCGCAGGAAGCCGACGCAGGTTTACATGGGCGTCTCTCTGCTTCTCGCGGCTGCTTTTAGTCTCAGTTTTGGCATCGCCAGAGTGGCAAATGCCCAGACCGCTACCGCAGCAACAGACGAGGTGAGCCGAGGCCAGTATCTCGCCCGTGTTGGCGATTGCGTCAGCTGCCACAGTTCGAAGGAGGGCGGAAAATACGGCGGCGGACTGCGGATGGACACGCCGTTCGGCTATATGCTCACACCGAACATCACCTTCGATGCGACCACCGGCATCGGCGGCTGGACGCGAGATGATTTGTGGAACGCGCTGCACAATGGCGTCAGCAAGCGCGGCCACTACCTGTTTCCAGTCATGCCGTACACCTTCTTCACGAAAGTCACGCGCGAGGATTCCGACGCGATCTACGCTTTCCTGCAGACCGTGCCAAAGCAGGTCTATCCGGTCGACGTGAACCACCTCGCTTTCCCGTTCAGCATGCGGATCACGATGCTGGGCTGGAACGAGCTGTATTTCTCGCCCGGCAGCTATGTGGAGGATCCGAAGCAGACGGAATCCTGGAACCGCGGCGCCTATCTGGTCGAGGGCCTGGGTCATTGCGGCGCCTGCCACGAGCCGCGCAACGCCTTCGGGGCGACGGAAAAAAGCGCGGGCATGACCGGCGCCCGCATCGGCGACTGGTTCGCCACCAACATCACGCCGAACCGGGTGACCGGCCTCGGCACGTGGTCCATCGCCGAGACGGTCGCCTTCCTCAAGAACGGCCAGAACAAGCACATCACGGCCGAAGGCCCGATGGCAGAAGTCGTCCACAACAGCCTGAGCCAGATGACGCCCTCGGACCTGATGGCGATGGCCGAGTATTTGACCTCACTGCCGGCCCAGGCGTCGACCGTCAGCTTGGCCGATCCGGTTGGCTTCGACCGGACGAAGGCCGCCACGTTGTATGTCGATCGGTGCGCGTCCTGCCATGGGGCGAAGGGGACCGGTCGGCCGGTCCTCGGGCCCGCCCTTGCCGGCAACCCGATTGTGGTCGCGCCCGATCCGACCGACGTCGTGCGCGCGACGGTGGGTGGCCTCCCGGCCCATTTCGGGCGCATCGCCATGCCGGACCAGTTGAACGGCGTCACCGCCGGCCAGCTCGCCGGGATCGTGAACTATGTGCGAACCAGTTGGGGGAACGCGGCGACGCCGAACGTCACGCCGGACATGGTGTTCGCCATGCAGGGTGAGATCGCGCCGCAGTGAGCCGCGTGCCACAGGAATCGTGGCAACGAATGAGTCTGACGTCCGTTGGGCTGCCCGAGACCCTCGGAGCAGACCATGGACATGAACGCCAAGACCCCGCTTTCTCGCCGCCGGATGGTGGGCGGCGCCGGGCTCGGCCTGGCCGCCGCGGCCGCCGCGCCAGCCCTCGCCCACGCGTCGTCCGAGCCCACAGCCAAGCCGCTCATGGACCCAAGGACCGCCTATCCGAAGCCGCCGTTCGGCCGGCAGTGGCAGCCCTGGCCCGGCCTCGCCGGTAAGATGGAGCCGCCGCCCGATCATGGCGAAGCCACCTATAAAGGTTCGGGCCGCCTGGCAGGTCGCAAGGCGCTGATCACCGGTGGCGATTCGGGCATGGGCCGCGCTGCCGCGATCGCCTATGCCCGTGAGGGCGCGGATGTCGCGATCAACTATCTTCCGAGCGAGGAGCCCGATGCACAAGAAGTCATCGCGCTGATCAGGGCGGAGGGGCGGATCGCGCTGCCGATCCCTGGTGACCTGCGCGACGAGGCGTTCTGCGTTCGGCTCGTGAACGATGCGGTGCGCGGTCTTGGCGGTCTCGACATCGTCGTCAGCAACGCGGCTCGACAGCAAACCAAAGAGTCGATCCTCGACATCTCGACAGATGATTTCGACGCCACGATGAAGACCAACGTCTATGCGCCGTTCTGGATCATCAAGGCCGCAATCCCGCACATGCCGCCCGGTTCGACCATCATCGGCACGACATCCGAGCAGGCTTACGATCCGTCCGCCAATCTATACGACTACGCGCAGACCAAGGCGGCGACGATGAATTTCGTGAAGTCGCTCGCGAAACAGCTTGCCCCGAGAGGCATTCGCGTGAACGGCGTGGCGCCTGGTCCGATTTGGACGCCGCTGCAGGTGAGCGGCGGCGCCACGCAGGAGAAGCTGGAGACGTTCGGCAGTCAGACCCCACTCGGCCGCCCCGGACAGCCGGCGGAACTCGCCTCAATCTACGTGCAACTCGCCGCCGCCGACGCGAGCTATGCAACAGGGCATGTCTACGGTTCGGCGGGCGGCAGCGGCCAACCCTGACGCCCTCAAGCGATCCCAAGGCCGCGCAAAACGTCGAGGCGGCCAGCCATCAGGCCGCCGTCGACGACCAGTTCCGTCCCGGTGACGAAGCCGGCTTCATCGCTTGCCAGGAACGCCACGGCGGCGGCGATGTCGTCCGGCGCGCCAATCCGGCCGATCGGATAGTGCGCCGCCAGTTTCTCGAAGATCGCCGGATCCCGCGCCAGCCGTGCCCGCCAGCTTTCGTGCTCGGTCCGGATCGTGCCCGGGCTGACCAGATTGGCCCGCACCCCACGCGGGCCGTATTCGACGGCGATGGCCTGAACCAGGCTGCGCAGGCCAGCCTTGGCGGCGCTGTAGGCGGGATTGCCGACATAGGTCAGGCCGTTGACCGAGCCGATCGCCACCACGTTGCCGCGCCGCGCGGCCAGCCTCGGCAGCGCCGCGCGCACGCAGAGGAATGCCGCGCGCACGGTCACGCCGGTCTCGCGGTCCCAGTCGTCCGGAGTGACGTCGTCGAGCCTTCCCTGCGTCGTGCCACCGACGTTGCAGACAAGGACGTCAAGCGCGCCGAACCGCACCACGACGGCCGCCAGTGCCGCGGCGATGTCCGCCTCCGCGGTCACGTCGCCCTGTATCGCGAGCGCCGACCCCCCAGACGCCTCGATAGCGCGCGCCGTCTCGTGCGCCGCGGCGGCATCCAGATCGAGGATGGCGACGCTCGACCCCTCGCCCGCCAACCGACGCGCAATCGCCCGGCCGATTCCAGCCCCGCCACCGGTGACGAGAGCGATCCTGTCCAAGAACCGGCCGCGCGGCGAAAGGCTCACGTGGACTCACGATCCGCATGCAAGAGGCATTTCATCGAAGGATATTAGCACAGACCCGTCGCAATCGCCGCCGCTTGCCCCCCTGCCCCCGATACGGCACGTCTCTGCCCTCGACCGCAGGAGCCCCCGATGGACGCCGACAAGCTCGCGCACTGGCGCGACCTCTACTCCAACGATAAGCCGCACCACATCGAGGATCCGGTCTTCCAGCGTGCGGGCGGCCTCGCCTTTCGCACCGACGACGAACGCAAGATGCCCTACTCGGACATCTGCACCTTGGTGGGCGCACCCTACCAGCCCGAGGCGCGCGAGCGCGGGTTCGTCGGACTGGATGTCGCCCTGGTCGGCGTGCCCATGGACCTGGGCGTCACCAACCGCTCCGGCAGCCGCTTCGGCCCGCGGGCAATCCGCAACGTGGAGCGGATCGGACCGTTCAACCACGCCCTTCGCGTCACTCCGATGGCCGATCTGAAATGCGCCGATGTCGGCGACGTGCCGTTCCATAGCCGCTACGACTTGCCGCAAAGCCACGCCGATATCGAGGCGTTCTTCCGCCGCATCAAGGCAGGCGGAGCAAGGGCGCTGGCGGCGGGCGGCGACCATTCCATCAGCTACCCGATCTTGTCGGCCCTCGGCGACGGCGCGCCGGTCGGCATGGTGCATATCGATGCGCATTGCGACACGTCGGGCATCTATGAAGGCAGCCGCTTCCATCATGGCGGCCCGTTCCGGCAGGCGGTGCTGGACGGCGTCCTAGACCCGGAACGGACCATCCAGATCGGCATCCGCGGCCCGGCCGACTACCTGTGGGAATTCAGCCACGACACCGGCATGACGGTGATTCACGCCGAGAAAATCGACGATATGGGCATCGACGCAGTCATCGCCCGCGCCCGCGCCGTGGTCGGCGACAAGCCTTTCTACATCTCGTTTGACGTCGACGGCGTCGACCCCGCATTCACCCCCGGCACCGGCACGCCGGAGATCGGCGGCCTCACGCCGCGCGAGGCCCAGCGCATCCTGCGCGGTCTTGCCGGGCTACCCATCGCCGGCGGCGACGTGGTGGAAGTGGCACCACAATACGACCCGACGACGGTCACCGCGCAGGTGGCCGCGAATATCATGTTCGAGATCCTGAGCCTGATGGCGCTGTCGCCCAAAGGAGAGACCGCATGACCCCGATCGACCTGTATACCTGGGGCACGCCCAACGGCCAGAAGGCCAGTATCATGCTGGAGGAGGTGGGCCTGCCCTACACCGTCCACCCGATCGACATCACCAAGGGCGGCACCCAGACGCCCGACTACCTGGCGATGAACCCGAACGGCAAGATCCCGATGATCGTCGATCCCGACGCCGGCCGAACGGTGCTCGAGAGCGGGGCGATCCTGCTCTATCTTGCCGAACGGTCCGGGCAACTCATGCCGGTCCCAGGCGACCAGACCATGACGTGGCTGTTCTTTCAGGCCGCCCATGTCGGCCCGATGCTTGGCCAGCTCGGATTTTTCAAAGTGTTCGCTTCCGAGAAGGTGCCGCTGGCGATCGACCGCTTCGAGCGCGAGAGCCTTCGCGTACTCAAGGTGCTCGACGTCCGGCTCGAAAGCAGCGCGTTCCTCGCCGGGCCGGAGTTCGGGATCGCCGACATCATGACCTGGCCGTGGGTGCGCACCGCGCAAGTCCGCCTAGGCCTCGAACTGGGAGAGCTGGGCGGCTTGATGCGCTGGTTCGCCGACATCGCGGCCCGTCCGGCGGTGCAGCGCGGACTTGCCATCCCCGCGACCTGAGCCGGCGGCGTGACGCGCCGCAGCATGACGAGGTAACATGCTGGTAGGCCATGGAAGAAGAGGGTCGGCTGCATGGTAGCGCGCGTCATCGCGGTCGATCCGTTCGACCTCGTCATTTTTGGGGCGACCGGCGACCTGTCGGGGCGCAAGCTCATCCCGGGCCTGTATTTCCGCGACATCGCGGGCCAAGTACCGCCGGAAGCGCGCGTGATCGGCGCATCGCGGCGCACGTTGTCCGACGAGGCGTTCCAAAACTTTGCCCGCGACGCCATCAAGGCGCACGTGAAGGAGGCGGATCGGCCGAACGACGCGGTGGAGGCCTTTCTGGGCCGCCTGCGCTACGTGCCGGTGGACGTGACCGGCGAGGATGGATGGGACGCGCTGCGCGAGAGCATGGCCGACCAGCCGGAGCGTATCCGGGTGTTCTATCTCTCGACGGGGCCGGATCTGTTCGTGCCGATATGCCGCGGCCTCGGGGCGCACGGGCTTGCCACCGCCAACAGTCGCGTCGTGGTCGAAAAGCCGATCGGCAAGGGATTGGAGAGCGCACGCGCCGTCAACGACGAGATCGGCAAGGTCTTTTCCGAAGAGCGGGTATTCCGGATCGACCACTATCTCGGTAAGGAGACGGTTCAGAACCTGATGGCGCTGCGGTTCGCGAACGCACTGTTCGAGCCGGTGTGGAATGCCGCCCATGTCGACCACGTTCAGATCACCGTGGCCGAAACGCTGGGGGTCGAAAGCCGCGCCGGATATTACGACACGGCGGGCGCGCTGCGCGACATGGCGCAGAACCACCTTCTGCAGTTGTTGTGCCTGACCGCGATGGAGCCGCCGACGTCGCTCGACGCCGACGCGGTGCGCGACGAGAAGCTGAAGGTGCTGCAATCGCTGGTGCCGATCACACCGGCCAATATCGCCGAGCGCACCGTGCGCGGCCAGTACCGCGCTGGTGCCTCGGCCGGCGGGCCGGTGCGCGGCTACCTGGAGGAACTCGGCAACCCACACAGCCACACCGAAACGTTCGTGGCGCTGAAGGCGGAGATCGCCAACTGGCGCTGGGCCGGGGTGCCGTTCTACCTGCGCACCGGAAAGCGGCTGGCCGGGCGGGTGTCGGAAATCGTGGTCAGTTTCCGGCCGATCCCGCACAGCGTTTTCGGCAGCGGTGCGGGTCCGATCGAGGCCAATCATCTGGTGATTCGCTTGCAACCGGACGAAGGCGTACGGCTGTGGCTGATGATCAAGGATCCTGGCCCGGGCGGCATGCGGCTGCAGCACGTGCCGCTGGATATGAGCTTTGCCAATGTCTTCAACGTCCGCAACGCCGACGCGTATGAGCGGCTGGTGATGGACGTGGTGCGCGGCAACCAGACCCTGTTCATGCGCCGCGACGAGGTGGAGGCGGCCTGGGCCTGGATCGACCCGATCCTGGAGGCCTGGACCAGTTCGCGCGAGGCTCCGAAACCGTATACGTCCGGGACCTGGGGACCATCCGCCGCGATCGCGTTGGTCGAGCGCGACGGGCGGAGCTGGAACGAGGAGGAAGGCTAGTGGACTTTGGTCCGACATCCATCGAGCCCGCCCTCGCGGAGCTATGCGAGCGTTGGCAAGAAAGTTGGGTCGAATGAAAGGGCATCCCACCCATGCTTGATACGATCGTTGCCCCCTCCCCGATCCGCCCGGCTATCCAGGCGCTGGAGGACAGCCCCATCCTCGATGTCGCGCGCGAGGGTTTCTACCTGCCCGACGTGATCCGGATGTGGGCGGGAGAGCCCGACGTGCCGACGCCGCGCTTCATCTGCGAGGCCGCATCCGCCGCGATGTTCGCCGGCCGGACGTTCTACTCCGACAACCGCGGCACACGGGATCTGCGGCGGGCGCTCATCGACTACCACCGCCGCCTGTGGGGCGTGGAAATCGCCGACGACCGCATCGCCTTCACCTATTCCGGCATGAACGCCGTGATGCAGGTGGCGCAGGCCACCGTGCAGCCGGGCGACAACGCCGTCTGCATCACCCCGTCTTGGCCCAACGTCATGCGCGCCATGCAGATCAACGGTGCTGCCGTCCGCGAAGTGCCGATGCAGCGCGGCAACGACGGCTGGGGACTCTCGCTCGCCGATGTCTTCGCCGCTTGCGACGCCGCGACGCGGGTGATCTATCTCGCTTCGCCCGGCAACCCGACCGGCTGGATGATCGAACGCGAGGAAGCGGAGTCGCTGCTCGCATTCTGCCGCGAGCGAAACATCGCCCTGCTGTCCGACGAGGTCTATCACCGTATCGTCTACGACCGTCCGGTCGCCTTCAGCTTCCACGAAGTCGCCCGGCCGGAGGATCCCGTCTTCATCGTCAACAGCTTCTCGAAGGCCTGGGCGATGACGGGCTGGCGGCTCGGCTGGATCACCTATCCCGCCGGCTGCGTCGATGCCTTCGAGAAGCTGATCCAGTTCAACACCTCGGGTGGCCTCGAATTTCTCCAGGCCGGCGCGATCGCCGCCCTCGACCATGGCGAGGATTTCGTCGCCGAATTTGTCGGCCGCTGCCGCGAAGCGCGGGAGATTGTCGGCCGCCGCCTTGCTGGCATGCCGCGCGTGCGCGCGCTGCCCAATCGGGGAGCGTTCTACGCCATGTTCTCGGTTGACGGGATGACCGATACCCTAACTTTCTGCAAGCGCGCGGTGCACGAGGCGCGGATTGGCATGGCACCGGGGACCAGCTTCGGTCGCGGCGCGGAAGGCCTGGTGCGGCTCTGCTACGCCAAGACGCCGGACCTGCTGAACGAAGCCATGGACCGGCTGGAACGCTTCGTCGCCAGCTACGTCGAACGGCCAGCCGGTTCCGATTGACGCAAGCCGGGTCGGCGGGCAGGAAGTTGCGGACCTGTCCGGAGGATTCGCCGATGCGCCGACTCGCAGCCTTGGGGCTGATCCTCGCCTTTGCCGGCTGCGCGCGGCTGCAGCTCGGCACGCCGGCCGGCCAGGGCCAGAAATACGTGATCTTCTTCGAACCATTCTCGGCCGCTCTCGGCGAGGCCGCGCAAGGTTCGATCAAGGCCGCGGCTGAAAGCGCCAACGACCACCCGACGGTCATGGTGACGGTCGCCGGTTTCGCCTCCCCGATCGGCACGCCGGCCGCCAATGCCGATCTGGCCAAAACCAGGGCGCAGGTGGTGGCCGACGGCCTTGTCAGCAATGGCGTGCCGGCCGGCCGGATCCAGCGTAAGGCGCTCGGCGAGGTCGATTACTCGCTCGACCCGATCGAGAGCCGCCGCGTGGAGATCAGCGTCGGGCCCTGACCCTGGGTCGACGGGACGCTGACCACGCCGGAGGGAGCCCGAGAACATGGAGTTCCACCTGCCCCCGAGTGAGCAGTTCACGCAATGGACGCCCAGGATCTTCCTGTCCGCTGCCACCTTGTTCGTCTCGATCGCCCTGCTGATGACGCTGCTGGTTCGCGCATTCCCCAACGCGCTGGACGGCGACGTAGTGAGCGGCGCGCGTCATGAAAATACTTTCCGCAACGTTACAGAAATATTCTACTTTCTGTCGAACCTGGTGCTGCTGCTGGTCACCATCACTCTTTCCATCTTCGCTCGGCGCCAGTTGATCGCCACGAGGCGGGCCGCCCAGGCGGACGTCTACATCAACATCGCGGCGACGGTTCTAAGTGCGGCGTTCCTGGAACAGTCCGCGATCGCACACAATCTGCTGAATGAATATGAATCTCTCCCCGCCAACGCGGGGATGACCAAGGTCGACTTCATCAACGACAAGTTTCAATCATCGACGTTCAAGGCGGATGGAGCCAAGCTCATCTCGCTGCTGGCCTACGTGGAGCACATCGCGATCCTCATCCGGCGCCGTCACTTACCGATGGACGACGCCTTCTTTCTTCTGGAAGGGCAGCTTACCGAATTGCGAGTCTTGCTGCTGGATTCCTCATCGCCATGGAGAAGCAGTTCCCAAGGATGTGGGAACACACGATCTGGCTCCTGCCAAGAGTTGAAAACTACGTGCCCGCCGAATCCCTGTTGCCCTGACCAGCGGGCTACCGGCAAGGGCGCGGCTTCGCCGGTGGCTTGGGAAGTGGGGCGGCAACGCGCGTGGTCGGGCTGTACGCCGAGACGAGGATCTCCTGACGATCGGTCTTCCTCACTGTTTTCACCCTTTCATTCCGCCTCGCGCCGGATTCGCGCGGAGTTTTATATGATTCGCGCCACGTCATGGCATAGACGGTACTGGTTAGAATGCCGTTGCCGGGTGGTCAACCTAGCCGCGTGAAGGGCGTCGATCGTCGATTTGACGAAAGCTGGCGCGGCGGGCAGGAAGCTCATCGACGAGTTCGTAGGATCATCGTGATGCGCCGAGTCGGGTCCCACACGTCGATCCCGCCCAACGACACGTGCGCAAGGCCCAGCGAGCGCCGTCGCGCCGAGGTCCACCTCGGACACTGACCTCATGTTCGACGGCACGCAGACCACCCCCGACGGCGTGTTGTCGGCGGTCTTCGGCTACGACGCCTTCCGCCCGCTACAAGGTGCCGCCGTCGCCCATGTCGTCGACGGCGGCGACGCGCTCGTGCTCATGCCCACCGGCGGCGGCAAGAGCATCTGCTACCAGGTCCCTGCCCTCTGCCGCCCCGGCACGGCCATCGTCGTCTCCCCGTTGATCGCGCTCATGGACGATCAGGTCGCGGCCCTGCGCCAACTCGGCGTGGCTGCCGCCGCGTTGCACTCCGAACTCGATCCGGACGAACAGCGTGAGACCGGCCGACTCCTCGACGCCGGCCGGCTGAGCTTGCTGTATGTCTCGCCCGAACGCCTGCTCGCCGGCGGGCTCATGGAGCGGCTGCGCCATCGCCGCCTGGCGCTCATCGCCATCGACGAGGCGCATTGCGTCAGCCAGTGGGGCCACGAGTTCCGCCCAGAATACCGGGCGCTGGCCTGCCTGCGGGAGCATTTTCCAGGCGTTCCGCGCGTGGCGCTGACCGCCACCGCCGACCCGCGCACCCGCACCGACATTCTCGCGGCACTCGACATGCCCGCCGCCGCCGTGTTCGTGGCGAGCTTCCACCGCCCCAACCTCGACCTTGCCGTCGCGCCGAAATCCAGCGAGACCGGGCAGCTTCTGGAACTGCTCCGCCGTCACAAGGGCGACACCGGCATCGTCTATTGTGGCAGTCGCGCCAAGACCGAGCGCGTCGCCACCAGCCTCGCGGCCAAGGGACTTCCCGCGATCGCCTACCACGCGCGGCTCGACGCGCAGGTGAAACGGGACGGCTTGAAGCTGTTCCGGTCGGGCGAGCCGGTCATCATGGTCGCCACCATCGCCTTCGGCATGGGCATCGACCGCCCGGATGTCCGGTTCGTCGCCCATCTCGACATGCCGGACAGCCCCGAAGCCTACTACCAGCAGATCGGCCGCGCCGGCCGCGACGGCGCCGCGTCGGAAACGCTCCTGCTTTACGGCGGCGAGGACATCGCCCGCGCCCGCTACTTCCTGCAGAGCTCGGCCGCGCCCGAGGCGCAGAAAGCGGTCATGCGAACGCGACTAGAGGCGATGATCGCGCTGACCGAGACGGCCGAGTGCCGCACCGCGACGTTGCTGACCTGCTTTGGCGAGACGCTGGGCGCCGCCTGCGGCCATTGCGACAATTGCCGCCGGCCCGCGAAGCTGTTCGACGGCACGCAGGAGGCGCGCAAGCTGCTGTCGGCGATCTATCGCACCGGTCAGCGCTTCGGCGCCATGCATGTGATCTCCGTCCTGCTCGGCGAAACGTCGGAGACCACGACGCAACGCGGCCACGACCAGCTGCCGGTGTTCGGGATCGGCCGCGACCGGCCGCGCGAATTCTGGCGGGGTGCGGTGCGCCAACTCGTCGCCCGCGGCGCGCTCGCCGTCGAGGACGGGAAGTTCGCGACCCTCTCGCTGGTCACGGACCGCGCCCGCCCGATCCTGCGCGGCGAGGAAGTCGTCATGCTGCGCGACGACCCGCCGCCGGCCGCCAAGCCGGAGCGCCCGGCGAGAGGCCGCGCCTCGCCGTCACCGGCCGGCGGCGACGCGATATTCGACGCCCTGCGCGCTTGGCGATCGCGCGAGGCCAAGG
Source organism: Acetobacteraceae bacterium (assembly GCA_965246915.1). Classification (GTDB taxonomy): domain Bacteria; phylum Pseudomonadota; class Alphaproteobacteria; order Acetobacterales; family Acetobacteraceae; genus CAVRQM01. Next base: position 299,585 of record CBDFGB010000025.1, on the reverse strand, counting down.
CGCAGGGTGTGCCGCCCTATGTCATTTTTCATGACAGCGTGCTGCAGGAGATTTCCGCGGACCGTCCGGCCACGCTCGACGCGCTTGGTCGGATCAAGGGCGTCGGCGCGTCGAAACTGACCCGCTACGGCGCGGCGGTGCTGGCCGCGTTGCGCGCCGTTTGACCGACACCCCGGTCTCGGCTTCAACCACGCCTGTTCTTTTGGATGTGCCCCATGATGCGTCGTCTTCTTCGAACGATCGCCGGAGTGTTTCTGATGACCGCAAGTGCCGCGCCCGTCTCCGCCGAGAATTTCACCACCTTGGGGTCCGGTCTGAAAATCCATGACGAGGTGGTCGGCACTGGCGCCGAGCCCCGCGCCGGACAGACCGTCTCCGTCCACTACACCGGCTGGCTCGACCGCGACGGCGCGCGCGGCAAGAAATTCGACAGCTCCCGCGACCGCGGCGCCCCGTTCAGCTTCCGCCTCGGCGAGCAGCAGGTCATCGCCGGATGGGATATCGGCGTCGCCACGATGCATGTCGGCGGCAAGCGCACTTTGGTCATCCCGCCCGAGCTCGGCTACGGCGCGCGCGGCGCCGGCGGCGTCATCCCGCCCGGCGCCACGCTGATCTTCGACGTGGAGCTGCTGGGCGTTCGGTAACGTCCCGGCGCGGGCGCGCACCTCAAACGAACGTCGCGAACGTTCCGCCCGCCCCGTCATCGGACAGCGCGAAATTGCTCGTGGCGTAACTGCCGATCAGCGTGAGCTTCGCGGTTTTCGCGCCGTCGACCACCGTCAGCGTTCCGCTCGTGTTGCTCGCCGCCGCGACAAAGGACCGTGTCTCGCCCGCCCCATAGGCGAAGCCACCGAGACCGATCCGGTCGCCGGCGGAAAAGCCGCTCAGCACCGCCGCGAACCCCGGCAGGTTGAAGAGCGCGAGCGTCCCCCCGGCACCGTCGAAACCGACCTGCTGCCCCGCCGCCATGCTGCCGGAAATCGCCGCCGTGCCGCCGGACAGCGTGAGCCCCGCCTGCACCACGCCGCCGGACGAAATGGTCAGCTTCGCACCGCTCAGCACCGTCGTGCCGCTGATCGTGGCCGCCGAGCCGATGAACTCCAATCCGCCGCTGCTGACCACCGAGAACCGGTCGATCCCGCCGGCCGAGACATACTCTCGCCCGCCGCTGCTCACCACGGTGCCACTGGCGATGCCGCCGGAGTAGACCCGCTCTGCGCCGGCAGCGCGGATCACCGTAAACAAGCTGCTTCCGCCGGCCGACACGTATTGCGCGCCACCGCTCGAAATGGTCGCGCCGCGCCCCACGCCGCCGCTTGTCACCGTCTGCGTGGCGCTGACGCCGCCGATAGAGGCATAGCGATCCACGCCGCCCGAAGACACCAGCACCTTTCCCCCGGCCACCACGATGGCCCCGCTGACGACACCCCCCGCAAAGACTCGAGCGATGCCGCCGGATGAGACGATCGCCGCGCTTGCAAGCCCGCCGGAGGATACGCCGAGGACACCGCTGCTGGAGACGATCGCCGATATCGCGCGCGCGCCAGAGCTGACGATTGCCGTGCCGGCCGACAAAACCGTCGATCTCGCGCTGCCGCCGCTCAGGATGGTCTCGGTCCCGCCCGCGCGGACGATCGTCCCGCTGGCATAGCCCGAATACGTGATTCGCTGGCTGCCAAAGATCGTCGCCGCGAACGCCTTGCCGGAAAAGTCCACTTCCTGCAGGCCGCCGGACGCTACGTTGGTGTTGTATGACAACCCCGGCTGCTCCACGTACTCGGCACCGCCGCTGTAGACGGTGACGAAGCGGTCGATCCCGTTGGCCTGCACATATTGTTGGCCGGACGCATGGATTTGTGAGCCGGACGCGATCCCGCCGGAGACGAACTGCACACCGCCGGACGAAATGACCGCGCCGCTCGTCAGCCCTCCGGAGGAGACGATCAGGGATCCCAAAACGGCGGTGGCGGCCGCCCTTGCGCCGGAATCCACCTCGAGGGCGCCGCCCGCCGAGATGGTTGCCGACAGCGACACGCCGGTCCCGAAAACCTGCTCGAAGCCGCCGGCCGCGACGGTGTTGGACGTCTCGACGCCCGCGATGTAGCCGGCGCCCGAGATCGTCGCGCCGATCGTCAGGCCACCCAGCGCCACCACCAACTGACCGCCGGCCATGACCGTCGATCCGCTGGCGACCCCGCCCGATTCCACGTCAAGAAAACCGCCGCTGCCGACCTGCGAAAAGCGATCGACACCGCCGCTCACCACGTCCTCGATCCCGCCGGCGGCAATAAGGCCGGACACGGCGGCTCCCGCGATCGTCTCGACGCCGGTCGAGGCGATGCTGGCGTCGCTCGTCACGCCCCCGGCCGAGACATATTGCGTGCCCGCGATGACGGCTGCGAAGCTTGTCCCGCCGGACTCGACGCGCTGCGTGCCACCCAGATCGACATCGGAATAGTCTGAAGCGCTGTAGACGTCCTCGATCCCGCCGCTCAGAACATGTCCTGTCTCGGCGAGCCCGAAAACATACTGGATGCCGCCAGCCGCGATCGTCGTCGCCACCGCATGGCCAGCCAGGCTTTGGACGCCGCCCGTCGCAATCACGTCGTTGCTGGAGATGCCGCCAGAAAGAACCGACTCCGTGCCAAAGATTGTTTCAAATGCCGTTCCGCCGCCGATGTCGACATACTGATTGGCGCCGGCATACAACGTGCCACCGCTGTCGAAGCCACCGCTGTCGACGACCTCCACGCCGCCGCTGAGCACGAAGCCGAACTGCGACTGCCCGCCACTTGCGACCTCCGCGCCGCCGCCGGACCCGACGACGGTCCCGTAGCTGCCCCCGCCACTGCTCACGACCTGACGGCCGCGTTCATTGACGATCACCCCGCTGGTGTACCCGTGATCGAAGACCACCTGCAACCCGCCGGAGGAGATGACCGTCCCGGACGCCTTGCCGCCATAGGTCACGTCTTCTTCGCCGAACATGATCGTGGCGCCAATATCGACGCCGGTGTTGCCGACATACAGGAAGCCGCCGGGAGAAATGACGGTGTTGCTGGTGACGCCACCACCATAGACGCTGATTGCACCACCATTGAGGATCACGTCGCCGGTCTCGATCGTGGGCGACGCGATGTAGAGGTGGTGGCCGCTGCTGACGATGGTCATTGCGTCGCCTTCCCAGACATGATGTCCTTGACGGACGGTTCTCTTAGTCAAACTGTACCGGTTTTGCGCATAGCTCAGCCACGCAGTGGTTGCAATGGCGGATTTTCAACCTTCGCTGACAGCGCAGTGCGGATCCGTCCGTCGGAGAGTTCGGAACCGGATCGCGCGCCGTATCGAGTTTCGCGGACCAAAAGCCGTCGGGACGTGGTCCGCGAACGCGCTCCCTCAGACGAACTTCACGAATGTCCCGCCCGCGCCGTCGTCGGACAGCGCGAAATTGCTCGTGACGTAGCTGCCCAGCAGCGTGAGCTTCGCCGTTTTCGCCCCGTCGACCACCGTGAGCGTACCGCTGGCGTGGCTCGCCGCCGACACGAACGACCGTGTCTCGCCCGCCCCATAGGCGAAGCCCCCGAGATCGATCCGGTCGCCCGCGGAAAAACCGCTCAGCACCGCGGCGAACCCCGACAGGTTGTACAGCGCCAGCGTGCCGCCGCTGCCGTCGAATCCGACCTGCTGCCCGGCCGCCATCGCGCCGGACACCGCCGCCGTGCCGCCGGACAGCGTCAGCCCCGCTCGCACCACGCCGCCGGCCGAGACGGTCAGCGTGGCGCCGCTCAGCACCCGCGTGCCGCTCACCGTCGCGGCCGAGCCGATGAACGCCATCCCGCCGCTGCTGATGACCGACAGGCGGTCGATGCTGCCGGACGTGACGGTTTCCCGACCGCCGGCGGAGACGACCGTCGCACTCGCGACACCCCCGCCGGAGACGACCAGCGACCCGCCCGACAGGACCGTCGAACTCCGCGCGATGCCGCCGGCCGTGACCTTTTCCGCCCCGCCGCTCGACACCCGGGTCCCGCTCGCCACGCCGCCGCTCGAGACATACTCGCTTCCGCGCAGGAGCCGCGAGGCCCTGGTGATCCCGCCGGAGGTGACGAATTGCGCGCCGCCGTGGTCGACGGTCGTTGCCGACGCGACGCCGCCGGCGTGGACCGTCTGCCGCCCGCCGGACATGATCTCGGTGTTCAGCGCGACCGTGGGGCTCTTTACGTCCTGGACGCCGCCGGACGCCACGACGATCGACCCGGAAAACGCGATGATCTCGACGCTGGCGAGACGATCCGTGCCGTCGCGACCGGCCACCTTGTCCGCCACCGTGGTCGTGCCGTCCGTATTGACCGTGACGACATACTCGCCGCGGACGCCACGATACAGGGCCTGATCGCTGCCCGCTCCGCCGTCGAGACGGTCATTGCCCACGCCGCCGCTCAGGACGTCGTTGCCACTTCCGCCACGCAAATCATTGGCGGTGGCATTGCCGATCAGCGTGTCGTCGCCGCTGCCGCCCACCGCGTCCTCGATCAGCGAGCGCGCGTCATGATTGTATTCGTTGGCGTTGATGATGTTTCCGGGCGGCAGATGCGCGCCGATGGCATCCACATCGAGATTGGCGAGCTGCGCCGCGGCGAAGGTCGACCACTCGCCGGGCGACAGGTTGACCACCAGATCCGTCGCGTAGTTCGACAGGTCGTAGGTGTCGACGCCGCCGCCGTCCCACAGGGCCTCGTAGACCGTGTTCGTCGACGACGCGCCCTGGCCGACGCCGTTGATGTATTCCTGCCCGGTCGTGACGCTCCAGGTATAGACCGTGTCGCTGGAGAACGTGTTGTAGTTTGCGCCATAGAGGTATTGCAGGGCGGAGATGTCGCCGGTCATATAGGTCTGGTTGCCGCTGCCTTCGCTGTTGCGATAATACCCGTCCGCGCCGACATACGCGTGATAGTCCATGATGGACCATTCGGTGCTGTCATGGTCGGCCGGAAGCACGCCGTGAACGCCATCGTCTTCCTGGCCGTGCTTGAGGCCGACGGCATGGCCGATCTCATGCATGATCGTGTCGAACGCGTATCCCGCCTTGGTCGGCGCGTCGTTACGGATGTTGCCATAGAACACGTCGCCGCCACTGTCGTCCGTGTACGGATAATACGCATACGACGTGTCCGGGTAGGAGGACCCCGCCAGCCGGATCGCGGCATGCTTCGTCGCGGACTCGGTGATCTGGGTGAAGACGAGCGATGTATACTGCGAGATCAATGAGAAGGCGTAGCGCACGACGGCTTGCTGCGCGGCGGTCAGAACCTGAAACCCGTTTCGGGGCGCGGGATCGGAATAACTTGAACCATAGAAGGAGGCGGATGTCGGAAAACTATACGTGATCGTCGTTGCGTTCCATGCGTAGCCAGACAGCAGCCCGTTCACATCCTGGTTGACGAAATTCCCTGTGGTGCCGACCGTCGTGATATTCGTGACGTTTGTCCGCACCGGCGTGCCGCTGCTGCCGTCCGCCCTGCCAGCGATGCTGACCGGTGCTGATGACGCCGTCTCGGACCTGACCGCTCCGTGAGCGGCGAGCCGGTGCAGGGGCGCAAGCGGTCCCTGACCGTTCCCAGTGTCGGGTGCGAGACTCTTTCTCCCACCCGTCTTGACGTTCGCGGATTGGGCTTGGATGGCGGCCTTGAACCCGATCATGGTATGCATCCCTTCGTGTCGCGGCGAAGACCCTTCCTTGATCGATATGATGGCGTGGACGTCCGGACGCCGCAAGTCTATTTCTTATGGATAACGGGGCCCTGTCACTCCGCCGCCCGCGCCTCCACCCCCAAATTCACCAGCCGCCCGGGCGGCCGCTCGAACCGCAGCGCCCGGTCGTGATACGCGGCCACCGCCGGCCGATGCGCGATGGACACGATCGTCGTCGTCGGCAGACGCCGCTTCAACGTCGCGTACAACGCCCCCTCGGCCTCCGGATCCAGATTGGCGGTGGCCTCGTCCATGAACAGCCAGTCCGGCTTCGTCAGCAACGCCCGCGCGATCGCCAGGCGCTGCATCTCGCCGCCGGACAGCCGTTGCGACCACGCATCCTCCTCGTCGAGCCGGCCCGCCAGCGCCCCCAGCCCCGCGTCGTCCAATGCCCCGCGCACCGCCTCGTCCGGAAAACGCTCCGGCGCGTCCGGATAGGCCAAAGCGTTGCGCAAGGTCCCGAGCGGCACATACGGCCTTTGGGGCAGGAACATCGACGTGCCGGCGGGGCGCTGCACGTGGCCGCTCCCGAACGGCCAGATGCCGGCCAGCGCCCGGAAGAGCGTCGACTTGCCGCTGCCGGAACGCCCGCTGATGACCACCGACTGCCCAGGCTGGAACCCGAAACTTGCATGCGCCAGCAGCGGCTCGCCGTTCGGCAGCGCGATCGTCGCATCGTCCAGCGCATAGCCGGTGCCCTTTGCGGCCTCCGGCGTGACGCCGCCGCCGGCCGCCGAACGGGCCGCGTCGATCGCCGCGCTGAACGTCGTCAGGCGATCCACCGTGGCGCGAAACTGCGCGAGATACTCGTAATTGTCGACAAACCAGGACATCGCGCCCTGGACCTCGCCGAACGCGCCCGCCGTCTGCGTCAGCGCGCCGAGCGGAATCTGGCCGCTGAAGAATCGCGGGGCAGCGACGACGATCGGGAAGATGCCGGCGATCTGGCCATACCCCGCCGTCAGAGCGTTGAGGAATTTCGTCCGCTGCATCAGCGCCAGCCAGTTGGATGCCAGCGCATCGAACCGGGCGCGCAGGCCGGCGGCCTCGCGCAGCTCGCCGCCCGACAGCGCCACGCCCTCGGTGTTCTCGCGCAGCCGCATCAGCCCGAAGCGGAAATCCGCCTCGACCCGCTGCTTGACGAAACTCAGGCGCACCAGCGGCCGGCCGATGAAGTGCGTCAGCGTGGTCCCGACCACCGCATAGATCAGCGCCACCCAGACCATGTAGCCGGGGACGTTCACGCCGAACACCGACAGCGGACCCGACAGCGTCCAGAGGATCGTGATGAAGCTGAACAGGGTCACCACGTTGGACAGCAGGTCGATGCCGAAGAAGATGATGCCCCGCACGTCGGCGAGCGCGTCGCCCACGAAGGCGCGCAGGTCCTCGGCGATGCGCTGGTCGGGGTTGTCGGTCGACTTGCCCTGTGAGTCGCCCGACGATTGCAGGCTGATCCGGTAATACGCACGGTCGGCCAGCCAGCTTTCCAGGAACCGCCCGGTCAGCCAACGGCGCCAGCGGATCTGCAGTAACTGCGCCAAATAAACGCGATAGACGGCGATGATGATGTAGACGACGACGATGCCGACGAAGCCGGGCATGACGTTGCCGCTCGGCATCACCTTCCAGGTCAGCAGCAGCGAGATGAAGCTTTCGGCGTCCTTGTCCTGTAGCGCGTTGAAGAAGGCCGCGTTCCAGAAACTCAGCACCACCCCGAAGCCCACCAGCGTCAGCCGCATCGCGATGATGACCGCCAGCAGGCCGCGCGCCGACCATTTCTCCTCCGAGAAGTAATACGGGCGGGCCAGGCGCCAGATGTCGCCGAGGAACGGGCCGAGTTTGCGCATGAGAGGCTCCGGGTGGTCAGGACATGAGGGCGGCATCCAGCGCGGCAAGCCAGGCGGCCAGCCGGCGTCGATTCACCCCCATATCGGATGCGCCATAGACGCTGCGCGACCACAGGATGAGGCTTCCGTCATCTTGCACGCGCACGGCGATCAGGTCGGGAAAGTTGAAGACCCGGCTGCGCGCCACGAAATGCGCTTGGCGCCGGTCGTCGTAGGCGACATGGAGGAACGTACGCGGCTGGGACAGCGCGACCCTCTTCACCGCCGCATACAATTTGTCCGCCGGTATGCCATAGCGTCGCGTGACGATATCGGGCGTCGGCGCGAAGCCCTCTGGTGCCGCGAGCGCGGTGTTCGGCGTCGAAGGCCGCTCGACAGTCGAAAACTCCATCGGCGGCGGGATCGGGATACCCTCCGCCCCGTTCCCGGAACAGCCGGAAAGGACCAGGCCGAGCAGCGGCCCGATGAGCCGCCTCATCGCCGGCTCGTTCCGCGGTCCCGTTCACGCGCGATGTCGCAGCCCGTCCCAGCGCTCATTGCGGCTCCCCTCGTCCCTGCCGCAATCGGATCACCCCCCGCACGTCCTCGGCGGCGACCGGCTTGCCTTTGCGCAGTATCTCGATCCGCCCGGCCCGCAGCAGTGCCACCGCCGCCTGCCGCACCGGCGTCAGCAACGGCCGCCAGTCCTCCGCCAGCGCGCGGGCCACCTCGCTCGGACAGATCGACGATTCCACACCCCGCGAAGATGTTTGTCGCAAGATCTCGGTCTCGAGCTTTTCCCGCGACGGAACCATCACGCGGGCGCGGGCAGCCCGAGGCCGGCCGCGGTCGCCACGATCCCGTCCCACGTCTCGGCCTGCAGCGGCACGCCGTGGCGCATGCGCTGGACCTTGTTGCGGGCCTCCGGCTCACCGGGGACCAAAACCTCGCCGCCCGGCGTGACCGGCCGCGACGCCTTCACATAGTCGACATACGCGCGGGCGCGGGCGGCGAACCCCGCGCCGCCGAAATGCGCCGGATCGAGATAGATCGACAGCATCCCGTTGCTGACCTGCCCGCGCTTGCCGCCGGGGATGGGGCCGGAGGTCTCCCCGCCGCTCAGCACGCCGGCCAGCATCTCGCACATGAAGGCGATGCCCGATCCCTTGTGCTCGCCGAACGCGACCATCGCGCCGTCTCCCTTGGCGTGCTCGCGCGGGCCGCCCGGGACGAAGTCGCCATACAGCGCCGCCGGATCATCGGTGAAGCCGCCATCTGGCCGCACCAGGGCGTTGGCGGGCACCTTGGCACCGCCATTCGACGCGACCAGGATCTTGCCCTCCGCGACGATGCTGGTCGCCATGTCGAGCACGAGCGGTGCCGCGCCGTCGTCCTGCGGGATGCCGATGCAGATCGGATTGGTGGAGAAGCGCCGGTCGACGCCGCCGAACGGGGCGACCAGCTCGGCCATCGCCACGTTGACGAAATGGATCGACACCAAGCCCGCCTCGGCCGCCCGCTCCGCCCAGTCGCCGATCCGCCCGATATGGCCGCTGCGACGAAGCGCGATCACCGCCATGCCACGCTCGCGCGCCTTGGCGATGCCGAGATCGACCGCCTGCGGCCCAATCGTCTGCCCGAACCCGAACCCACCATCGACCGTGGCGTGTGTCGGGCTCTCGTTGAGGATCGCGATCGTCTGGCCGGCCACCACATGCCCGACCTGCAGCTCCGATACATAGCGGGGTGTGCGGATCACTCCGTGGCTGTCGTGTCCGGCAAGGTTTGCCGCCACCAGATACTGCCCGATGCGCCCCGCCTCGGCCGCGTCGCACCCGGCGGCGGCGAAAATCCGCGTGATGAAATCCTGCAGCATGGCCACAGGGATCGTGCGTGTCGGCTGCATGGGAAGAACCTTGTTCAGCGAGCGAGGCTGGTCGCCTGCACGCGGTACAACTCATCATCGGTCGGCGCGATCGACAGATCCGTCACGCATGCGCGAGGCGGCAGGCTGGCGCAGAACACGACCGCCGAGGCGACGTCTTCCGGCTGCACCATCCGCCCGCGCTCCTCAACCGACGGCGGCGCCGGCCGCCGCTCCAGCAGCGGCGTCGCCACCTCGCCGGGGTTGATGCAGATGCTGCGAATGCCGTGGATGCCCTCCTCGGCATTCAGCGACGCGCTCATCGCCCTCGCCCCGTGCTTCGTCGCGCTGTAGGCGGGACCGGAGACCACATGCAGCCGCGTCGCCGACAACGAGGCGATGTGCACCAGCACGCCGGATTTCCTCGCGCGCATCGTCGGCAGCACCGCCAGCACCAGCATGAACGGCCCGGCCAGGTTGGTCGCCACCATCGTCTGCACGGACTCCGCCGACAGGTCGCGCCAGTGACGCGCCGGCACGTTCCATCCGGCGTTGTTGACCAGCAACGAGACCTCGCCCAGCGCGTCCCTGATCCAGCCATGCGCGGCGGCGATCTGATCCGGCTGCGTCACGTCGGCCGGAGCCACGAACACGCTGCCGCCGGCCGTCTCGATGACCGCGGCCGTCTCATCGAGCGGCGCCCGCGACCGCCCGGTCAGCGCGACCTTCGCGCCAGCGGCCGCGAGCGCGATCGCGGTGGCCCGACCGATGCCGGACCCCGCGCCGGTCACCCAGGCGACGTGGTGGGCGAGGCCGCTCACACCACCTTCCCGGTCTCCGGCTCGATCAGGTGCATATTGTTCATGTCGACCGCGAGCGGCAGGACCTCGTTCGGTGCCGCGTGGGTCGCCGGATCGACGCGCGCGGTCAGCGGCTCGCCGTCGATGTAGAAATGCACCATCGTCTCCATGCCCATCGGCTCGACCACGTCGACATTGGCGCGGATCTGGCCGACACCCGGCTTCTCGACGTCATGCGTCTCGGTCAAATGCTCGGGACGGATGCCCAGGGTCATCGGCCGGCCGTTGAACGCGGCATAGCGGTTGAAGCGCTGCGGCGGGATCGCCAGCACCTCGCCGCTCGCGATCTTCACCTTGAGCCCGCCGTCGTCGAACACGTGCGCCTTGAGGAAATTCATCGCCGGGCTGCCGATGAAGCCGGCCACGAAACGGGTCTGCGGGTTGTGGTACAGCTCCTGCGGCGGCCCGACCTGCTCGATACGACCGGCATTCATCACCACCACCCGGTCCGCCAGCGTCATCGCCTCGACCTGATCGTGCGTCACATAGACGGTCGTCGTGCGCACCGTCTGATGCACCTTCTTGATCTCGGTGCGCATCTGCACGCGCAGCTTGGCGTCCAGGTTGGACAGCGGCTCGTCGAACAGGAACACGCGCGGGTTGCGCACGATCGCCCGGCCCATGGCCACCCGCTGCCGCTGGCCGCCCGACAGCGCCTTGGGGCGGCGCTCCAGCAGCGGCACGATGTCCAGGATCTTCGCCGCGTCCGTCACCCGCGCCTTGATCTGATCCTTCGGGAATTTCCGCAGTTTCAGCCCGAACGCCATGTTGTCGTAGACGGTCATGTGCGGATACAGCGCGTAGTTCTGAAACACCATCGCGATGTCCCGATCGCGCGGCGGCACGTCGTTGACCACGTCGCCGCCGATCCAGATCTCGCCGGACGTGATCTCCTCCAGGCCGGCGATCATCCGCAAGGTGGTGGACTTGCCGCAGCCCGAGGGCCCGACCAAAACCACGAATTCCTCGTCGGCGATCTCCAAGTCGATGCCATGCACCGCCTGATAGGTCTCGTAGGCCTTCACGACTTTCCGAACCGAAACCTGCGCCATTCCCGCGTTCCCTCAATTCTCGTGGAACGCTACAGGCAATGCGCCAATTGGCAAACCCGCCTCAAGCGGTCCCGCCTGACTCGGCCCCGCCCGACGCAGCCCCGCCCGACGCGGGCTGGCGAACGAGATAGCGCACGGTCTTGCCGCCATGGACCGCGGTGCCCAGCGGGACGAACCCCAACCCGGCATGGAACGCGTCGCTCGCCGAGTTCGGCGGCTCCTGGTTGACCTCGCAGGTGACCGGTCGGTCGCCCGCCACCTCGAACACGCGGTCGTACAGAAGCCGGGCAAGCCCCTGCCCCCGCGCCTCGGGCGAGACGACCACCCGGTCGACATACAGGAAGCGGGGATACCGCCCGACGAACCACGCGAAATTCCGCCCGGAGTAGCCGCTGGCCTCGTCGAAGGCGATCAGCGCGGCGCGCATCGGCGCGACCCCGATCGCCAGGGTCGCCTGCGACAGGATGCGGTCCAGCAACTCCGGCGAGACGGCGGACAGCTCCGTGGCATGGGCGTTGTTGAGCGCCAGCAGTCCCACCCGGTCGAGGTCTTGCAGCGGCACGATCTCAGCCGTCATCGGCTCACCCTCCGAAACCGCGCCACCAGAAGCACGGCTGCAACCGTCAGCCCGGCGATCAGGCCGAGCCAGATACCTGGCGCCTCCATCCCGAGCGGATAGGCGCAAATCAGCGCGACCGGCAGCCCAACGCCCCAATAGGACACGGCGGTGATCACGACCAACGCGGCGGTGTCCTTCAGCCCGCGCAATGCCGCGATCGAGGCCACCTGCAGCCCGTCCGACAATTGGAAAATGCCCGCCAGCCGCAGCAGCACCGTGGCGCGAGACAACACCTCCGGGTCCTGGGAATACAGGGCGGCGATCCGGTCGGGCACCGAGATCAGAACGACCGCCGCGAACGCCTGCGCGCCGAGCGCCAGCGCGATGCCGCAGAAACCGGCGCGCCGCACGCCGGGCCGATCCGCGCGGCCGACCGCGTTGCCGACCCTGATCGTCGTCGCGAACGCCAGGCCGAGCGGGACCATGAAGGTCAGCGCGCCGACATTGAGCGCGACCAGATGGCTCGCCGCCGCCGCGGCGCCGAAGCCGCCGATCAGCAGCCCGGCAGTGGTGAACAGGCCGGACTCCAGAAGCTGGCTCGCGGCGATCGGCACGCCGACCCGCAACTGCGCGGCGATCCCCTGCCGGTCCGGCCGCCACGACGCCGCGCGCCAGCCCAAGCCCGCGAACCGACGCGACCAGGCGATCCAGCCGAGGAATCCGGCCGCCTGCGCCCACACCACGACCGAATTGGCAACGCCGCTGCCCCTGGCGCCCATCGCCGGAAGCCCGAGCTTGCCGTACATCACGACGTAGCCGAGCGGCGCCAGAAGCAGCAGGCCGAGCATGCCGAACACCATGCTCGCGCGCGGCATCGACAGTCCCTCGCTCAGGCCCATGCAGGCGGTCACCACGCCGACGGCCGGCGCTGCCCAGCTGATCGCATGCAGGAATGTCCGCACGTCCGGCCGCATTTCCGGCGCGATGTCCATCACGTCGACCAGCGCCGGCCCGCCCCAGCGGACCAGCAGCATGAGGGCGACGCCGCCGATCAGCGCGATCCACAGGGCCTGGACGAACACCGCGGCCGCCTCGCCCCGCCGTCCCGCGCCGTCCAGCTGGGAGACGAACGGCGAGACCGTCATCATCAGGCCGGCGAGCGCCATCTGCCCCAGCCACCATACGGCGCCACCCATGGCGACAGCGCCCAGCACGGCCGCGGACAGATGCCCGGCCAGCAGCACGTCGACCGTGTTTTGGCCCATCAGCGACAGCTTGCCGACGATGATCGGCGCCGCCAGGGTGACCAGCGCCACGACCTCCCGACGGATCGGCGCGGACGCGATGAAGGGGGCCGTCGCACTCATGCGCTGGCCGGGGTGGCGGACACTTGGGCGCTTCCTTGGTTGGAGGGTCCGGATACGCGCCGCCTCGCCGCTTGTCACCACCGCCGCCACGGCCTCGGCCGAATGTGCTCCGCCAAAGCCTGCGGGCGCGATAGGAAGCGGCATGGCGCGCATCGCGGTCACCGCATCTCTCTGGCTCGACGAGACCGAACTCGAGGAATCGTTCCTGCGCGCGTCCGGCGCCGGCGGGCAGAACGTCAACAAGGTCGAGACGGCCGTGCAACTGCGCTTCGACGTCGCCGCCTCGCCCAGCCTGCCGGAGCCGGTGCGCGAACGACTGACGCGGCTAGCGGGACGGCGGCTGACGAAGGACGGCGTGCTCGTGCTGACCGCCCAGGTCCACCGGACCCAGGACCGCAACCGCGAGGACGCCCGCGAACGGCTCCTGACCCTGATCCGCGAGGCCGCCGCGCCGCCGCCGCCGCCGCGCCGGCCGACACGACCGAGCAAGGGTGCACGGGAACGGCGGCTCGAAGGCAAGTCGCACCGCGCGGAGATCAAGCGGGACCGCGGCCGGCCACCGTCGGATTGATGGAAAATGATAGAAGATGATGAAAGACCGGCACGCCTGATTGAGCGTACCCCGCATTCGTGCGACCGTTGCGCAAGGCAACAACAAACAAGATTGGGGAGGATTGTCGTGTTGAAGAAACTGGCTGCAATCGCCTTGGGCGCGGCGCTGGCCCTCGGCCCGCTCTCGGCAGATGCCAAGACGTATTACTGGATTTCGCACGGCTCGCCGGCCGATCCAGTGTGGACCTATTTCCTTGCCGGCGCGAAGCAGTGGGCGAAGGACACCGGCAACACGGTCAACACATCGTTCCACAATGGCGATGTCGCCTCGCAGCAGGAAGCGGCCCGGGCGGCCATCGCGGCCCACGCGGACGGGATCGCGACCAGCAGCCCCGATCCCGGCAGCCTCGTCGCCATCGCGAAGGAGGCAAACGCTGCCGGCATCCCGATCATCAACTTCAACACACCGGATCCGACCGCCTCGTTCGACGCCTATGTCGGCAACGATCTCGAGACGTCCGGACGCAACTGGGCCAAATATCTCGTGGACAAAGGTCTGGTGAAGGCCGGCGATTTCGTGTGGATGCCCGTCGAGGTGCCGGGTGCCACCTATGGCGTGCAGGAGGAACGGGGCGCGGCCAGTGTGCTGAAGCCGCTCGGCGTGACGTGGGAAGTCACCGACACCACGCTCGATCAGGCCGAGATCATCAACCGCATGGCCGACTACCTCACGGCCAACCGAAAGAAGATCAAGGCGATCATCGGCCTCGGCGACCTCGTCACCGGCAGCATCAAGCGCGTGTTCGATCAGGTCGGGGTCAAGGCCGGCGAGATCCCGGTGGTGGGCTGGGGCAACTCGCTCGACACCACGGCCGAGGTGCGGGAAGGCTACGTCAACGCCGCGCAATGGCAGGACCCGCAGGCGACCAGTTATGTCGCCCTCTCGCTCGCGGCGATGGCCAAAAGCGGGATCCCGCCGAAATTCAACGTGATCACCGGCGCGCTCTACGAGAAAGCCGCCGCCGCCGACTACGCGAAGATCATGTCGGGGAAGTAACTGGAATGAACCTGTCATCCCCGGGCTCGACCCGGGGATTTCCCGCCCCGAGAGGCCCGGGTCAAGCCCGGGCGTGACGAAATGGGGGCGTCTATCCCGAAATCGGCAGGATCTCCGTGGAAAACCGCAGTCTCGCGCAACGTCTGATCGCCCGGCCGGAATTCGGCCCGTTCGTGCTGCTCGTGGTGGAGCTGTTCGCATTCTGGGCGATCAATCACGACTTCCTGTCGCCACAGAACATCAGCAACACGCTCGCATTCACGGTGGAGCTGGGGCTTATCGCGCTGGCCATGACATTGCTCATGACGTCCGGCGAATTCGACCTGTCGGTCGGCTCGGTATTCGGCTTCTCGCCGGTGCTGATGTGGACGCTGTTCAACAGCGGCACGACGTCGCTGCCGGTCGGCTTTCTCGCCGCCCTGGTCATGGCGGCATTGATCGGCCTGGTGAACGGCTGGTTCGTGACCAAGCTCAAGATCCCGTCGTTCCTGGTGACGCTGGGGATGCTCCTGGTGGTGCGCGGCACCGCGCTGTTCATCACCGACGGCTTTCCGCAACGCACCTGGAGCGCCGGCGGCAGCTGGCTCGGCGATCTGCTGGTCGGGGATTTCTACGTCGGCGTGTTCCGTATCTATGGCTCGTTGTTCTGGTTCATCGGTGCCGCCGTCGCGCTCGGCTACGTGCTGACGCAGACGCGAATCGGCAACTGGATCCAGGCGGCCGGCGGCAATCCCGGCGCGGCGCGCGCCCGCGGCGTCGATGTCAACGCGACCAAGATCGGACTGTTCATGTTGTCCTCCGTGCTCGCCGCGATGGCCGGGGTCATCAGCTCGATCCGCACGTCGGCGGCAAACCCCAACAGCGGCACAGGCTACGAGCTGGAGGTGATCGCCATGGTGGTCATCGGCGGCACCGCGCTGACCGGCGGGCGCGGCACGATCATCGGGACCGTGCTCGGCATCCTGATCCTGCGCGTCATGCGCAACGGCATCGTGCTGATCGGCGTGCCCGGCCTCGCCTACAACATCTTCATCGGCGCGATCATCCTCGGCATGATGGCGCTGCACTCCTGGCTCGAACGCCGGCACCAGGCGGGGACCTGACATGGCCGAACCGCTGATCCGGATGGCCAGCATCCGCAAATCCTATGGCCGGATCGTCGCCCTCGACGACATCGATTTCGTGGTGCGGGAGCGTGAGATCGTCGGCCTGCTCGGCGACAACGGCGCGGGCAAATCGACGCTGATCAAGGTGCTGTCCGGCGCCGTGCCGATGACCACCGGCGATATCTTCGTGCGCGGCAAGAAGGTCGACATCCGCAGCACCACCGACGCGATCGCCTGCGGGATCGAGACGATCTACCAGGATTCCGCGCTGGTCACGCAGCTCTCGATCGCCCGCAACCTGTTCCTCGGCCGCGAGCCGATCCGTGGCCCGCGTTTGCTGAACCGGATGGACAAGGCGAAGATGGACGAGGTCGCGGGCGCGCTGCTGCGACAGGTCGGCATCAGCAAGAACATCCCGCCCAACACGCCGATCGGCGCGCTGTCCGGTGGCGAGCGGCAGGCGGTGGCGATCGCCCGCGCGATGCATTTCGACAGCGATCTCATCATCCTCGACGAGCCGACCAACAACCTGGGCGTCGCCGAGACTCAGGGCGTGCTGCGCTTCGTGCGCGGCGCGCGCGACAGCGGCCATTCCTGCATCTTCATCGCCCACAACATCCACCACGTCTTTCAGGTCGTGGACCGCATCGTCGTCATGCGCCGCGGCAAGGTGGTCGCCGACGACATCGACCCGAAGCACACCACTGTGGATGCGGTCGAGCGGGTCATCACCGGCATGGAGTGAGCCGAGCGCATCGGCTCGATCGCGCAGCAATAGGAGTCGAATCAGATAAAGTAGCGTAACGCAGTGTACCCCATACAAACAACCGGCTATTCTCAGTCGGCGTCATTCCCGACCGGGACTATACCAAGATGCTCAAGGGGAGTGTGGTCTCTCCAGTAAAAATAACCAAAGGCAGTGTGATGCTGACTCCCAGCAGTCTTGTAGAATACGCAATAGAGAAAAACCATTACCTGCTCACTGCTCATAGCTTCCTTCGACATGACCATCGGACCTCCCATCCTAGCGGGGTCAGAGAAGTCTGATACGATGGTAGTGGGCATCTGGTCTGGAAAAACTATGTTCCCGGTTCCGATACTAGATTCACTTCTACATGTTTTTTGTAGGTCTATAATCTCGGAACTAGCGATGCCGTTATTCCACGATGCAGGTGTATAAGTTCTCACGTTTACAGGAAGGAACGTGACATTGACGGCCGGTTCTTGTCCACTGTTCCTGTACGACGTGGCAATGTAAAAATACTTACCAGCACCAATAGACTCATAATTTGTTCGGTCTGGTGCAAGTGGTCCGTAGATTTTGGCATCAGTCTGACCAAGCCAAGCGCGACCCGACCTTCTCATTTCGTCGATTTGAACCCAAGCCGCGTCCGCTTGCCGTCTTGTTTGGCCCAAGGTATCGTTAACAAGAACGTATGTCTTTATCGTTGCCGCAACCGCTATTGCCGAGAGGACAAGGGCAATGGCCTGGATGCAATTTTGCCAACGCCAGTGAGCGCGTTCAGCAACGCGGTGCTTTTCATCTATGTCTTGCGTGTCATTAAGGACGGATTCGTCAGGGGTTTGCGAACTGTTCTCGCTTACGGGCGCTCGATCACGCAGAGTTTGACTATCAACGTCACCTTGTTGATCACTTTCAGCACGGATCACCATTCCGGCATTTTAGTATTTAGTGGCACAAATAGCAACAAAATCCCGCAACCGATTTGCACCTTTTTCCGATGATTGATGGCCCTTCGCGCACTGTCATTCGGCAAACAATGCCCATCCAGAGGTCGCCATCAGGCCAGTCGGTTTGTCCGCGCGCCGGCTCAGCTCCCGATCACGCCCCCGTCCCGCTTGACGATGCTGACCACCGAAGGACGCGGCGGCATCGCGTCGGAGAAATCCGGCCAGCGGGTCGACGGCTTTTCGTACGTCGAACCCTTGTCGTCGCTGGCGGGGTGCTGGACGACGACGAACAGGGACCGGCAATCCGGCGTGAAGGCCGGCCCGCACATCTCGGCGCCCGACGGCGTGCGGTAGAACATGCGCGAGACCGCGCGGCCCGGCCCCGAGGTGTCGCAGGCCCAGAGTCCGTCGCCGATCCCGTATTTCGCCTGTGCCTCGCCCTGGTCCGACGCGATCCACAACCGTCCTGCGGAATCGAAGGCGATGTTGTCGGGGCACGCGAACCATCCCGATGGCGACAACTCTCCGCCATAGGCCGCCTTGTGCGCGGGCTCCCCCGGATTGCCGGCGGCGATGAACACGTCCCAAGAGAACCGCTCCGCGCCGTGATCCGGCTTGCCGTCGCGATCCGGCGGCGTCATCTCGAGAATGTGGCCGTACAGATTGTTCGCGCGCGGATTCGCGGCGTTGGTCTGGTCTTCCTTGCGTTGATTGTTGTTGGTCAGCACGACATAGACTTTTCCGGTCACCGGGTTCGGCTCCACGTCCTCCGGCCGGTCCATCGGCGTCGCCTTCATGAGGTCCGCCGCGCGGCGGGCATCGATCATCACGTCGGCCGGCCCGTAGAATCCGTTCGCGGCGGTGATCGGCCCCTCGCCGAACACCAGAGGTAGCCACTGCACCGATCCGTCATCGCCGAACCGGGCGACCGAGAGCGTTCCGTGGTCCAGCAGATCGCGATTGGCCGCGCGATCGGTCGGGTCGAACTCGTCGCGGCTGACGAAGCGATACAGATACTCGAATCGCTGGTCGTCACCGGAATAGACAACGACCCGCCCGTCGGGCGTGAGCGCCGTGTTGGCGGCCTCGTGCTTGAAGCGACCGAGCGCGGTGCGCTTCACTGGCGTCGACGTCGGATCATAGGGATCGATCTCGACCACCCAGCCAAACCGGTTGGGTTCATTGGGTTCCTTGCCGAGATCGAACCGGTCATGGAACCGCGCCCAGCCGAGCGGCGCCTTGCCGCTCATGCCGATCCGCTGGTAGCTCGCGGCCTCCGGCCCCCTCGTCGGATCGCCGGAGAAATACGTGTCGAAATTCTCCTCGCAGGTCAGGATCGTCCCCCACGGCGTGACGCCGCCTGCGCAGTTGCCGATCATGCCGGCCACCCGCACGCCGGCCGGGTCAGCCACGGTCCTCATCCGGTCGGACCCGGCTGCGGGTCCTGACAGGCGGATCGTCGTCGTCGCGGTGATGCGGCGGTTCGCGGCGCCGCTCGCCGTCCGCCAAGCCGCGCCCTGCCGCGTGACCTCGACCACGCTGCCGCCGACCGCCGCCATCGTCACGTCGACCTGTGCCTCCGTCAGGCTCGCGGCCATTGCTTTGTCGTTCACGCCCG
Source organism: Acetobacteraceae bacterium (assembly GCA_965246915.1). Classification (GTDB taxonomy): domain Bacteria; phylum Pseudomonadota; class Alphaproteobacteria; order Acetobacterales; family Acetobacteraceae; genus CAVRQM01. Next base: position 280,278 of record CBDFGB010000025.1, on the reverse strand, counting down.
GAAACATCATGTGCGGCTCGGCGTATTCGTGGTTGACCCAGAGCAGGCCGTGGTCGGAACCGTCGCCGCCGATCGGCAACGGCATGAAGGCCTGGAAGTCGTTGTTGTAGCCGAATTGCGCCGCTTGAGCCGCCGCCGTCTGGTCCGTCGGATCGAAGTCGGGCGCGTCCACGAGCACCTTGTCGCCCCAGCGGATCAATACCCGCGCGTCATAGCCCTCGGCCACGGCGTGATCGGGGCGAGGTCCATGAGAGACTTCCGGGAAGGTCAGGCTCGACACGCCGGCCGCCGATGCCGCGCGCGCCGTGCCCCCGGCCTTCGCGGCGCCGCCGACTGCGCCTGCCGCCAGCGTGCCGAGCACGCCCCGCAGGACGCCACGCCGCGCGAGAATCGACTGGAACGAGGGTTCGCGGGACAGGTTCACGCCGGTCTCGTCGAGATCGATCATCGGGCGATCCTGGCTCACGGTCGCTCTCCCTGCGGTTCGATGCCGGTCCGCATAGAGCGCGGTGCGCCCAGGAGCAAATTGCATTCCGGTCATGCGGCGGGTGTCACGTCGCCGTCACGATCCGGCCCCGGCGTCGACCGCCGTACACGAAATGAGCGTGGTTGGGATTGACACCATTTGCGATATGTGTTCAGTATGCGTTCGTGTATAACATCCACGCCCTGTTTCCGCCCGAGCCCATAGGACCTCCCGACCTCGCGGAGCGGCTGGGGCCGATCCTGCTGCATCTTCGCCGGGCGGCGGCCGACCGGGCGGTGAAATACTGGGCCTATATTCCGCTGGGTCTGCTGTTCGCGGCCTATCTCAGCAGCGTCATGCGACGGGTCGAATCCCTCGTCGCCCGCCACCGCGCCGGCCGGCTCCGCGCTCGGCCACACCGCGCCCGAACCGTCCAACCTCAGGAGGAACGGGAGAACGCCGCGCCAAAACGCCGGCTGCCGGCACGGTTCGGCTGGGTGGTCGAATGGCTCGGCCATCACGCCGCCGGCTGTGCCGCGCAGCTCCGGCACATGCTGACCCACGACCCCGATCTGGTGGCCCTGCTGGACGTCGGGCCGCAGGCCGGTCGGGTCCTGCGGCCGCTCTGCCGGATGCTGGGGATGGAGCCCGGTCCGGACCTGCCGCCCTCGCTGTTCCCGCCCCGCGCCGCCAAAGCCGCACCGGCGAAGGCGACGCGACCTGAGCAGGCCGGGCCGGCGACCCCGCGACCCCCCAATTCGTCATCGCAGGCCTTGAGGCTACGACTTCGGCCCGAAAGCCACCGCGAGGCGGGCGCCACGCAAGACCCGCGAGGCGTGCCTGAGCAGAACGGATCCGGAGACGCGGGACGATTGAACGAAGTCCGCGCCGACACCAAGGATCAGGCCATCGAGCCACCGGTCTTTCCAAAACCGGCCTGACCTTCCCCCCGGAAACAAGCGTCTATTTTGTTCCGTAGTCGTTCCATAAATCCGACGGGATCGTACGCCTTGAGCGCCTATGCCTCCGGTCGCTCCGCTCCGGCGCACGCCCGCCCGCGGCCTATGCCGCCTGGATGTTCCTCAGGAAGGTGTTGACCTGCGCCCGCAGATCGCTCGCCTGGCTCGCCAAGCCCGAGGCCGACTGGACGATCCGGGCGGAGACTTGCCCGGTCTCGTCGGCGGACGCATTGACGTCGGAGATGTTGGCCGAGACCTCCTGCGTGCCTTGAGCCGCCTGTTGCGTGCCGCGGGCGATGTCGGCGGTCGTCGCACCCTGCTGTTCCACCGCGGCCGCAATGGCCGCCGCCGTCTCGTTCAGGCGGCCGATCGCCTCGGCCACGTCACTGATCGATCGGGCAACGTTGTCCGTGGCGGTTCGCACCGCGTTGATGCGCGTCGTGATCTCTTCGGTAGCCTTGGCCGTCTGCGCGGCCAGCGTCTTGACCTCCGACGCGACGACCGAAAACCCGCGTCCTGCCTCGCCCGCCCGCGCCGCCTCGATCGTGGCGTTCAGGGCCAGCAGATTGGTCTGTCCCGCGATCCCGCTGATGAGCTTCACCACGTCGCTAATCTTCTGGACGTCGGTGATCAGGCCCTGCACGGTCGCCGTCGCACCCTGCGCTTGACTGGTCGCAGCCGTCGTGGCCTGCGTGGAGCGGACCACCTGCTGTCCAATCTCATGAATCGACGCGGTGATCTGCTCGGTCGCCACGGCCACGCTGCGCACGTTGCCGGTCGCCTCGCGCGAAACGGACGCGACCGCGAGCGCCTGCTGACAGGTGCGTTCGGCGGCCGTGTTCATGGCGCCCGCGTCCTCCTGCAGCTTGCCGGCCGCGGCGGCGACCGCGCTCACCACCTCCAGCACGTCGGACTCGAAGACGCGGGCCATGTCGCGAAGGCCGTCCTTGCGCGTGGCTTCCGCCCGCACGGCGTCGTCGATGTCGACGAGCGACCCACAGGCGCGCCGCGCCTTGCGGTCCGAGCCCAGCACAACGCCGCCGGTCGCCCGAAACCAGCGATACGAGCCGTCCTTGACCTTCAGCCGATAGGTCGTGTCATAGCCGCTGCCGCTCGCGAGCGACGAGCCGAAGGCGGCGAAGGTCTTGGCCACGTCGTCGGGATGCAGTCGGTCGGACCAGGACTGCACGACGTCGGGAAATTCCTCCGCGGTCTCGAACCCACACAAGCGCCGGAACTCCGCCGACCAGGTCCACAGCGACTTTGCATGCATCGCGTCGCCTTCGTGCAGGACTGCGTCCCACAAGCCGACGCCGGCATGACGCGACAAGATCTCGAGCCACTCGGCCTTACCGGCCGCGACCCGATCGGCGGACGTACGAAAAACCATCGGCAAAGCCCTCTCGCGCTAGGCCTCGAAGTCTGCGCGAGAGGCGTTGCGAGGCGGTTAAGCCCCGTGCTGAATCAGCCGGCGGCGTCGACTGCCCGGCGCGTCATGACGCCGACCAGATGCGCGCGATATTCGGCGCTGCCGTGGATGTCGCTGTTCATGTCGGCGGACGGGGTGGCGATGCCCTTCAGCGCGTCGGCCGACCAGTTGGCCGCGAGGGCCTGCTCGAACGCGGTGTGGCGAAACACGCCGCCCTGCCCCGCGCCGGTCACCGCGACCCGCACACCGTTCGGCCCACGCGCCACGAAGACGCCCACCATGGCATACCGCGACGCCGGATTGGCGAATTTGGCATAGGCCGACTTCTCGGCGACCGGGAACGACACCGAGACGATCAGCTCGCCCGGCTCCAGCGCGGTCGTGAACATGCCCTGGAAGAACGCGTCGCCGGCGATCTCCCGCCGGTCGGTCTTGATCGCCGCTCCCAACGCCAGCACCGCCGCCGGATAGCAGGCCGACGGATCGTTGTTGGCGAGGCTGCCGCCGATCGTCCCGCGATGGCGTACCGCGTTGTCGCCGATCTGCGAGGCGAGCATGATCAAGCCCGGCAGCACCTTCTTGATCTCAGCGGACGCCGCGACCTCGCCATGCGGCGTCATGGCGCCGATCGTCACCGATGAGCCGGTCACGGTGATCCCCGACAGACCGAGCCCCGCGAGATCGATCACCGCCGACGGCTTGTTGAGCCGCTGCTTCAGGACGGGGATGAACGTCTGGCCCCCGGCCAACGCCTTGGCGTCCTCGCCGCCGAGCATCTTCACCGCATCGGCGACGCTGGCCGGCTTCTCATAGGCGAAATCATACATGGCGAGTTTCCTTACTCGGCGGCCATGGCGGGCCGGTTGGCCTGGAGGATGGCCCAAATCTTCTGCGGGCTCGCCGGCATGTCGAGGTGGCGCACGCCATGGTCGCGCAGCGCATCGACCACCGCGTTGATGACGGCCGGCGGCGAGCCGATCGCGCCGACCTCGCCGCAGCCCTTCACGCCGAGCGGGTTGTGGGTGCACAGCGTGCTCTCGGTGCCCACCGTGATGTTCGGCAAGTCGTCGGCGCGCGGCATGGTATAGTCCATGAAGCTTCCAGACAGCAGCTGCCCCTCGCTGTCATAGACCGCGTTCTCCAACAAAGCCTGGCCGATGCCCTGGGCGACGCCGCCCTGGACCTGGCCCTCGACGATCATCGGATTGACCACACGCCCCACGTCGTCGACGGCCGTGAAGTTGACGACGCGGGTGACCCCGGTGTCGGCGTCGATCTCGACCTCGCAGATATGGCAGCCGCCAGGGAACGTGAAGTTCTTCGGATCGTAGAACGCGGTTTCCTCGAGACCCGGCTCCACGTCCTCGATCGGATAGTTGTGCGGCACATAGGCGGTCAGCGCGATCTCGCCGAACGTCTTGGCGCGATCGGTGCCGGCGACGCTGAACTTTCCGTCCTTGAATTCAATGTCGGAGACGGCGGCCTCCAGCAGGTGCGCCGCGATTTTCTTGCCCTTCGCGATGATCTTGTCCATCGCCTTGACCATGGCCGAGCCGCCGACCGGCAGGCTGCGGCTGCCATAGGTGCCCATCCCGAACGGGATCTTGGCGGTGTCGCCGTGCACGATGTCGACCATGGCGATCGGCACGCCGAGCTGTTCGGAGACCAATTGCGCGAACGTCGTCTCGTGACCCTGGCCGTGGCTGTGGGTGCCGGTGAAGACCGAAACGCTGCCGGTTGGATGGACCCGGATATTCGCGCACTCGTAGAGGCCAGCGCGCGCGCCGAGCGCGCCCGCCACCGCCGACGGCGCGATGCCGCAGGCCTCGACATAGGTCGACATGCCGATGCCGCGCAGCTTGCCTTTTCGCGCGGCGGCGGCCCTGCGGCCCTCGAAGCCCGCCCAATCGGCATGCTTGAGACAGGTCTCGAGCGTCGTGACGTAGTCGCCGCTGTCGTATTGCAGCGCGACCGGAGTCTGGTACGGGAAGGCGTCGCTTGGGATGAAGTTGCGCCGTCGAAGCGCCACGCGGTCCATCCCCGTGTCGTGCGCGATGACGTCCATCAGTCGCTCCAGCAGGAACGTCGCCTCCGGCCGGCCCGCTCCGCGATAGGCGTCGACCGGAACGGTGTTCGTGAACACGGCCTTCACTTCGGCATAGATCGCCGGGGTTCGATAGACGCCGGCCAGAAGCGTCGCATACAGATACGTCGGCACCGCCGGTGCGAAGGTGGACAGGTAGGCACCCATCGCGGCCAGCGTCTTGACCCGGAGGGCGAGAAAGTTGCCCTCGGAATCCATCGCCATCTGCGCGGTGCTGACGTGGTCGCGCCCGTGCGCGTCCGACATGAACGCCTCGCTGCGGTCGCACGTCCACTTCACTGGCCGGTGCAGCTTCGCCGCCGCCCAGGTGACGAGCGCCTCCTCGGCGTAGTGATAAATTTTGCTGCCGAAGCCGCCGCCGACGTCCGGGGCGACGACGCGCAGCTTGTGCTCCGGAATCTGCAGCACGAACGCGCCCATGAGCAGGCGGATGAGATGCGGGTTCTGGCTTGTCGTATGCAGCGTGTACTCACCGGTGCTGCGGTCGTACTCGCCGATCGCCGCGCGCGGCTCCATGGCGTTCGGCACCAGCCGGTTGTTCGTCAGATCGAGAGTCACGACTTTCGCGGCCTGCGCGAACGCCGCCTCGGTGGCCGCCAGATCGCCGATGTGCCAATCGTAGCAGACGTTGCCCGCGACCTCGTCGTGCACCAGCGGCGCGCCGGGCGCGGTCGCGTCGGTGACGGTGGAGACCGCCGGCAGGTGCTCGATCTCGATGTCGAGCAGTTCGGCCGCGTCGCGCGCCTGCTGGCGAGTCTCGGCGATGACCACCGCGATCGGATCGCCGACATGACGCACCTTGCCGCTCGCCAGCACCGGGTGCGGCGGCTCGGCCATCGGGCTGCCATCCTTGTTGTGGATCTGCCAGCCAGTCGGAATGCCGCCGATGCCCGTCAGGTCAGCACTCGTGTAGACGGCCTGGACGCCAGGCGCGGCTTTTGCCGCCTCGATGCCGATGCGAACGATGCGGCCGTGCGGGACGTCGCTGCGACGAAACTGCGCGTGCAACTGGCCGGCGCGGTTGATGTCGTCGGTGTAGTGGCCGGCGCCGCTGATGAAGCGGAGGTCTTCCTTGCGGCGCACCGAAGCGCCGATCCCCTCGAACACGGCGTTCATGGCGCCTTCCCCCTTTGGACGTTTCTTGCGGCGGCGATTTATTCGGCGGCGATGGCAAGTTCCTTGCCGTGCATGACCGGCCATGCCGCGGCGATCGCCTTGACGATGTTGTGGTAGCCGGTGCAGCGGCACAAATTGCCTTCGAGCCCTTCACGGATCTCCTGCTCGGAGAGGCCGTCCGGGTGGCTTTCGACGAGATCGATGGCGCTCATGACCATCCCCGGCGTGCAAAAGCCGCATTGCAACGCATGATGCTCACGGAACGCTTCCTGCATCGGATGCAGCGTGCCGTCGGCCGCCGCCAGCCCTTCGATCGTCGTGACCTTCCGGCCGGCATTCTGTAGAGCAAGCGACGTGCAGGCCTTCACCGACACTCCGTCCACCAGGACCACGCAGGCGCCGCACTGGCTCGTGTCGCACCCAACATGGGTGCCGGTGAGGCCGAGCCGGTCGCGCAACAGCTCGACGAGAAGAGTGCGCCCCTCGACCTCGGCCGACACGCTGCGCCCGTTCACCGTCAGCGAAACTGCTGGCATTGGTTTTCCCCCATTCAGGCTGATCTTCCGCCGAGTGATGTCATCGACCCTTGAAGTGGTCAAGGCGGCGGTTTTGCCAATATCGGCGCATCTCGCACGGTCAATCGAATGACCGTCGGCCGGACGCCTCACCTTCGCTCGTATCAGCGCGGCGTTGTATTTCACCAAGCACTGCGCTTCGGCGCGGTCGGCACGATCGGTTTCGCGATTGACACGGCGGTCGTCTACGGCAGCCGGCAGGCGCTGGGACTGTATGGTGCCGGAGCATTGGCCTTCCTCGTGGCGGCCAGCGCCAATTGGGCGCTGAACCGGGCCTGGACGTTTCGCGGCCAGGGCGCCGGCCGGGCTCGGGCGCAGTGGGCGCGCTACCTCGCGATCAACTTGGTCGGCTTCGCGGTCAATCGCGGGGCCTACGCGGCCGTGGTCACGCTCAGCACCGCGGCCGCAGCCGAGCCGATCCTTGCCACCGCCGCCAGCGCTCTGGCCGGCATGGGGCTGAACTTCACCCTGTCACGCCGGCTGGTCTTTCGTTGAGGCTGGAGACCGCGCGGGCCGCGGCCGTCGCAACGGCGGGCTTCGCGACCTTCGTCAATCTGTATACGCCGCAGGCGTTCCTGCCGGTCCTGGCACTCGATCTCGGATTCGATCCAGTGCATGGCTCGCTCGCCATCACCGTCTCGCTGCTGGCCGTGGCGCTCATCGCGCCTTTCGCCGGCGCGGTGTCGGACCGGTTCGGCCGCAAGCGGCTGATCGTCGCGGCCGCCTTTCTCGTCGTCGTGCCCACGCTTCTGGTCGCGACCGCAGATTCGCTGCACGTCCTGTTGCTCTGGCGATTCATCCAGGGATTGCTGTTGCCCTTCGTCTTCACCGTGGCCGTCGCCTACGTGGGCGAGGAGTGCGATGGACCGGAGGCGATTCGCACCACCGGCCTCTACGCCTCGGGCGCGATCGTGGGCGGCTTCGCCGGTCGCTTCGTGGGTGGCATCGCCGCCGATCTCGGCGGCTGGCGCGCCGCGTTCGTCACCTTGGCGGCGATCACCTTCGTCGCGGCGATCGCTATCATGCGACTGCTGCCGCGCGAACGCCGCTTCCAGCCTTTGCAGGGAGGGGTGCGCGGCACGGTCGCCGCCTATGTCTCGCATCTTGGCAATCCGAAGCTGGTCGGCACCTGCCTGGTGGGCTTCGGAATGCTGTTCTCGCTGGTGGCCGCGTTCACGTTCGTCAATCTGCGGCTTGCCGCCGCGCCCTTCTTCCTGGGCCCATCGGCGCTCGGCGCGGTCTTCTCCGTCTATCTTCTGGGCGCGATCGCAACGCCGCTCGCCGCGCGGGCCGCCGCGAAGGTCGGGCGACGCGCGACCATGGCGGGCGCGGTCGGCGGGGGCATGGTCGGTATCGCGCTGACCCTGCTGCCGTCGCTCGGCGCGATCGTGCTCGGCCTCGGACTGACGGGCATCGGACTATTCGTGACGCAGGCGCTGTCGCTGAGCTTTATTCCGACGGCGGTGCGGCAGGCCAGGTCGGCGGCAGTGGGCCTGTATGTGTCCAGCTACTATATCGGTGGCGCGCTCGGCGGGGTGGTGCCCATCGAAATTTGGCGGCATGCCGGCTGGTCCGGCGTGGTCGTCCTGGTGGCATGCGCCATGGCCGCGATGACGGCGCTGGCGATCCGGATTTGGCGGCCGACAGCCTGAATTGCCCTGAGTTGGCGGGTGGGCCGCGCTCCCACCCGCCTTTGCACCGTCAGGCCGTGGCGTCAGCCGACGTCTTCTCGTCGGCCGCTTCGGCGGCCTCGGTCAGCGCTTCGCCGAGCGCCTTGATCTTCGCGGCGTTCTTGCTGTCGGCCTTGCCGGCGATCGTCGTCGTCTCCTTGCCGAGCTTCATGACGAGCTTTTTGATCGCGGCGCCGTCCACGTCCTTGGCCTGGAGGTGCTTCTTGAGGCTCTCCAGATCCTTGATGATTGTCTTTGCGGCGGGCGCCTCAACCTTCTCGAGGGTCGTCTCCCAGCCCTCGATATTCTTGACGGCGGCGCTGATGGTGAAGCCCTTCACGCCGTCCTTGATGTGCTTGAGCGTGGCGTCGAACTGCGGCATCGCGAACCTCTTTTATGTGCCTGGCGCGACATGCGCCGTCGGTCTGAAACCAAGTCGCGCGCGGCGATGGGGTTGCCGTCCGGTGCGGCTATTAAATCTTGCTGAGCGGGCCTTGCCGTTCCGGAAAACGGTCCAGAAGCCGTGCTACGGCGCGAGCAATTTCCGCATGGTCCGCGCGAACGTGAGTTCGATCTCCGCGCCGTGAACATGAGCGCCGTCGCGAACCACCCAGCGCCCGGCGACCATGACATCGCGGACCGGCGTCGCGTTGCCGCAGAACATCCAGGCGTCGAGCACGGAATCGCCCGTCCGTCCGACCAAGGCCGGATGCTCGGTGTCGAGCGCCACCAAATCGGCGAGCCTGCCCACCGCAATCTCACCCGCCGCTCGCCCCAGGGCCGCCGCGCCGTCGCGCGCGGCATGCGACAGCAGGCCCGCGGCCACCGATGCGCCCGGCCGTGTCTCGCTCACGTTGCGGGCTCGGGCATTGAGCCGCCGCGAATACTCCATCCAGCGGAGTTCCTCGATGGGGCTCGTTCCCACATTGCTGTCGCTGCCGATCCCGAAGCGGCCGCCGGCTGCCAGGAAGGCTTGCAGCGGAAAAAACCCGTCGCCGAGATTGGCCTCGGTGGTCTGGCATAATCCAGCCACCGCGCCGCTGGCCGCCAGTGCCGCCGTTTCCTCGTCGGTCATGTGCGTGGCATGGATCAGGCACCAGCGCGGCCCGATATCGGCATGCTCCAACAACCACTGGACCGGCCGGCGGCCGCTCCAGGCGAGGCAGTCCTCGACCTCGCGGACCTGCTCGGCGACGTGGATATGGATCCGCGTCTCCGGCCCCAGCGAAGCCGCGATCGCCACTGAAGCGTGGAGGTCTTCCGGCGTGACGGCGCGCAGGCTGTGCGGCGCGACGCCGAGCCCCACCCGCCCGCTCACGCGCTGACACAACGCGCCGAAACGATCGAGATCCATCACGAATCGTCGTTGCCCGTCGGTCGCGGCGACCCCTCCGAAGCCGCCACGGCGATACAGGACCGGCAGGAGCGTGAGGCCGATGCCGGCTTGCTCGGCGGCAGCGAGGATCCGCCACGACATCTCCGCAGGATCGTCATAGGCCGATCCGTCCGACGCGTTGTGCAGGTAGTGAAACTCGGCAACCGACGTGTAGCCGTGGCGCAGGCACTCCGCGTGGAGTTGGGCGGCGACGGCCTCGACGTCCTCAGGCGTAAGCGACGCCAGGAAGCGATACATCACCTCGCGCCACCGCCAGAAATTGTCGCCCTCCGGCCCCGCCCGCTCCGCCAGTCCGGCCATCGCCCGCTGAAACGCGTGTGAGTGGACGTTGGAGATGCCGGGGACGAGAAGGCCCTTGATACGTTCCGACCCCGGCGTGGGCGCGGCCGGAAAGGCGATATCGCTTATCTGGCCGTCAGCGGCGAGGTCGATCGTCACGTGCTCACGGATCGTGCCGCTCAGCAGAGCGGCTTCGGCGAACAGGCGGCGCGGCGCGGGATCGGGCATTCCAGCAACTTAACAGAAGGTCCCGGCCCATTGGCAGATTGCCTATTGGCACGCCGGCAGGTCGGCGACCGGGCCGATCTCGAAGCGTGTCCATGGCCCCGTCACGTAACGAGAGCCATCCGCCGCCGCCGTGAACACGCGGGCCGCATAGCGTCCGGCCGGCAGCGTGGCGACCGCGCCCGAAAGCTGCGTGGTCATGGAAAACACTTTCCGGACCGTACCCTCGGTCGCCACGACTTCCACGGTGTAGACCACCGGCGCCGTCTGCGGGATCGCCACCCAGGTCAGCGCCAGCGGCGTGTCGGCGACCCCCGCCGGTAGATCCAGCACGACCGGGCCGAGAGGATCCGGCGAACCGTCGGGCGCGCCCTCGCGCTTCATGGCCAGCCTGTCGCGGGCCGCCTGAAGACCTCCGGCGGCGGCGAGGCGATACCAGGCGGCAGCGGCAGCGACGTTGCGCGGGACACCGTCGCCCGCTTCGTAGAGCTGCCCGAGATTGAACTCGGCGCGATGCACGCCGGCCGCGGCGGCGCGCGCATACCACATGGCCGCGGCCGCCGCGTCACGGGTCGCGCCACGGCCGCTGTCGTGCATGATCGCGACGTTGAAGGCGGCCGCCGCAACACCGCCCGCCGCGGCCCGCCGGTACCAGCAATAAGCCGTCGCCGGATCGGACGTAGTGCCGCCGCCGCCTTGCTCTGACAGCACTCCCATGCCGAATGCCGCCTCGGGGTCGCCGGCCTCCGCCAGCGCGAGCCAGATGTCGCGCGCCTCCCCGGCCCGTCCAGCAGCCAGCGCCCTCTGGCCGTCAGCCACCGACGCCGCCAGCGCCGGACCGCTCAAGAGCAGCAGGACGATCCCGACCCAGGACCGCGTCACGTTCCCGATCGTGTCACCTCCAGGCGATCTCGACGCGCCGATTGCGGGGCTCCTCGACGCCGGCGGGCGTGGCGACCGTCGGCTCGGTGCCGCCCTTCGCCAGGACCTGGAACCGCTCGGGTGGGATGCCTCTGGCGACCAGCCCCCGCAGCACCGCCTGCGCGCGCTTTTGTGAAAGATCGAGATTGAGCTGCGCGGGACCGGTGGCGTCGGTGGCTCCGCTCACGATCATCACCAGCGGCTTGGCGTCGGTGTAGAGGCGCGACGCCTTGTCGAGAACCGCCAGATCCTGCTGCCGGACGGTCGCACTCCCAAGGTCGAAATAGACGACCAGCGGCTCCGGCCGCGCCGCGTCGGGTGCCGGCGCGGCGGCCGGTGTCGGCTCGGCGGCTTGTTGGGCGAACGCGGGCCCGGCGGCGAGCCATGCCGCCAGCGCCATCGCGTGGCCGAGAGCCGTGATGCGGTTCATTGTCATGTGCCTTCTCCCAAAATGACGAGTTGGATGGTGCCCGGGCGCGGCGGCGGCTCACGCTCGCCGGGCCTGCGCCGCGCGGGCATGGCGGGCAGCGTTGCGGCGATTCGCCGGGCAGCGCGCGCCACCTCCTCCGCCGCCGCGCGATCCTCTGCAAAGACGTAGCTGGCACCCGCCGGCTCCCGAACGGGCGCGCCGAGCGGCCCGTCGACCGCGAAGCCGCCGTCTCGCAGGCCGGATGCGACCGTCGCGGCGCGGCGTCCCGCCTGGGCGTCGCCGGCTGGAAAGCGGATCGCCACCGTGGTGAACGGGCCGGAGGGCAGCGCGGGCGATGCCTCGACAATCGACGGCGGGGTCTCGACGACCGGTGCGGATCGCGACGCCTCGACGATGATAGGGGGCGCTGCGACCGAAGGTGCCGCGACGGGCGTCGGCGGCTCAAGGGCCGTGTCAGGCCGTGGCGAGGCGCGTACGGCGGGCACTGCGACCAACTCAGGCGTTTGTTCAAGCGGCGGCCGCGCGGCCGGGATCACGATCGGCGGCGCGGGCGTTGCCGATACGGCCGTGATCCTTCGAACCTGTGGCAAAGACGCCGTCCTGAGGCCTGCGACGACCACGGCAGCCAACAGAACCAGCGCAACCGCTGCCGCCGCGACACGGCTCGATGGAGGTCCGCGCCGGGCGGCTGACGCCTGGACATGGGGGACGGACGGTGTCGACACGACGTCGGGCGGTGCTGCCGGCGGCGGCGTCCTTGCCGCCGGAGCCACGTCGCTCACCGCCGCGGCGTCGCCGACCACGGCAGCCTGGTCGACGTGCCGCGTCTCCACGCTCGCCGCCCCCTCACGGTTTGCCAGGAAGAGCGCGGAAGCCGCGAGGTCATGCAATAGGCGTGGCACGCCGCCGGAGCGCCCGGCCAGCGACGCCGTGGCCTCGTCGCTGAACGCGAGCGCACCCTCGCGCCCCGGAGCGGCGCTCGCCGCAAGGAAGCCCGCAACCTCGCGCGGGTCGAGCGGTGACAGGCGTAGCAGCAGCGGCGGCATCGCGAGTTCCGCCAGCCGGGTGACGAAACGAGGGCGATCCGCCAACACCACGAGACGTGGACCCTGCGTGGTCAATCGCGCCAGCGCCGCCGGTTCAAACCGGCCAGCATCGTCGATCACCAGCACGGACCGGTCGTCGGCCGCGTCGAGCCCGGTGCCGTCCTCGCCTGCTGGGACGAGATGCGCCGCGATGCCCCCGGCCCGCAGGACCCGCGTCAGCTCCCGCATCAGGAACGTCTTGCCGGTTCCGGACTCGCCAAGCACCACAACGAGGGCCGGTCGGCTAGCCAGGCCCGCCAGCGCACGGTCGCGAACCGAGAGCCAGCCCCGATGGGCGACCACCCTGTTCCACGCCCTCCCCCTCGCCAGCTCGTCGCCCGAACCGGCCAGCCGCCGCATCAGGTGTGTCGCCACGATGAGTCCCCCGACCGCCGTGTGCGCGTCACCGCGCGCGATCTCTCTCAGCCTACGATCGCGCCAGTCATCCGGATGCACGCGAGTTTAACGCTTCTGTGACCCTCTCTCAAACGTGAGCGCTTGGGGCGGGATGCCTCAGGGCGACGAGCCGGCGGGTCCGCCCGGAGCGACGAGCCAATCCGTCTGTTCGCGCAGCTCGAGCCATATACGGCGCAACAATTCGAGACGCGCGGCGTCGAGATCCGCTTCGGAGGCGAAAGCAGCACGGCCGCGACGAAGCCTCGCGGTGAACTCGACCATAGGCTGCGGATCGACCCAGTCGATCCGCCAGTCCGACCATCCACCTGCCGCCGACTCAAGAATGATAAGCTCGAAACTCGAGGGCGTGAATTGCCATCCGTGCGCATCTCGATAAGGCGCGCTCGGACGTTCATCGTGCTCCGACCAAAGGTGCACGGCTCGATGGAACGGGTGGAACATCTGGAGAGCCTGTGTCGGCTCGCGGCCCCATCCGATACGTCCCGACAGATGGGTCGCATATGCGACGTCGTTGAACACCGCCCGCCGTGTGTGGCGGGTTCGTTCGGCCGCCCGGGCTTCCAGCCAGTCGCCGGTGAGCGAAGGCGATCGGAAGACATCAAAGCACCACCGCTTGTCGGGCAGCGCGAGAAGCAGCACACCGTGCTCCGGGTCGAGCAAGCTGGCGCACGACTCCAGGAAGCCAAGTGGATCGGGCAGATGCTCGACGACATGGCTCGCGATGAGCGCGTCGTAGGCGCCGTGATCGGATTTCGGAAACTGGTCCTCCAGTCGTCCGCCCTGCCAGATGATGTCCACATCCTCGATCCGTGAGGGGTCGACGTCGGCCGTCGCGTATTTCTTGATCAAACCAGCCCGGTCGTCATGGTCGACGATCGTCGTTCGCCATCCGTCCGACCTTGGCGCGATCGGATTGAAGCTTGGACCGACCTCGATAATGCGTGCCGAGCGCGCGACGCCAGCCATGAGGCGAGTATTGCGATCCACTAGCGAGCGAGGCCCAAATCGCTTTCGGCCGGCACTGAGGCGGTGAGCCAATCCCCAAACACGGCATGCAGCACTGCATCGCCGTTGCTCCGCGGCGTATAGCGCGCCAGCGCCTTGGCGGCGGCCGCGGCCGCCATTTCCGGATATTCGTCGAGCCGGGCCACTGCCTCCTCCAGCGTCGTTCGCCACAGATGCGACCGCGCTATGTAGCCATCCGCGCCGTCGTCGATGATGCCGCGCAATGCAAACGAGGGCGAGGCAACGCTGAGCGTGCCGACCACCGACGCCTCAAAGACTTTTAATTCCGACTTGCAATTGGTGAACACATTGTCCTGCAGCGGCACGAGATTGAACTCGACCTCGCTCACGAGCCGCTGGAGGTTAAGAATGTTCTGCAGCGGCAATCGCTCGATTCGGTCCGAGAAATCCGTCAACATCATAGGCACATCGAGAAAGCCGACCAAGCGAAGGCGCACCTGGGGAAGAGCGCGCATCAATCCCGCGAGCGCACCGGCAATGATCGCGAAATCCCGGTTGTGGCTTGGCGAGCCGCTGAAATAGCCGAGCACGAGGTCGCCCTCTTGAGCGAAGCCCGCTTCCGACTTTGCCCGCAGAATATCCCGCGAGAGACGCAGCTGTGCCGCATTCAGAAAGTTCGGGACCGTGGTCGTCGGCAGTTTGCTGAAGTCCCGCGCACGACTCGCGAGATACGAATTGGTCAGAATCACGCCATCGCAAAGACGCATCATCGCGCCGGTGCGGGCGATTAACGCAAACCACGTATCCCAGGCATCCTCCGTCGGCGTGATGGCGAGCGTGTCCATCACAAGATGGGTGAGACGGTCGTCGAAGACGAGGTCGTCGATATCAAACAAGACCCGCAGACCTCGCGCCCTTGCCGCGGCGACCATCCGAGCAAAGCCATCGGTGTATCGGACGCGGCAGATCACCACGACATCGGCACGGTCCAGGATGGCGTCCACATGGCCCAGATCGGAGGCGCTGAACCACGCCGCGCCGACGTCCGGATCGGCGAGGGCGAGCGCATCGATCATATTCAGGACACGGTAGCGGAACGTGCTCGTGTCGGGAATGCCGTAGAAGTAAGCCACGTGGCGACTGCCGCGGCCGAGCGCCGCGAGACGCTCGGAAACCGGCTGATGGAACGGGTCGATGTAGTCGAGCGGCGGGCAGTCGGACCGGAACATCGGTCAGATCGCGATCTTTGAGAGGACGGGGGCGAAGGACTCGCGCCAGTCTCGAACGAAATGCGAGGCGGCGAAGTTGGCCCGACGCCGATCGCCGTCGTCGACCAGATCGCGTGCCTGTCGCAGGCCATCGAGTAGGGCGCTCGCCGACGGCTCGACGCAAATGATGTTGGCGCTGTATCGATCCAATGAGGTCTTCGTGCCGAAGCGGTTGGTCACGACGACGCCGCCGCTCGCCGCCACATCCAGCGGCGGATAGCTCGGATGCGGCGTATACATGAGCGACAAGGCGATATCAGCGCCTCTTACCAGCGCGGCGTATTCGTTCCATGGCACTGTCTCAGAATAACGGACGCGAGCGCCCGCGCGGAATACGAGCCGCGGAATGTCGGCGCCGACGAGAACAAATTCCCACGCATCGACAGGAAACAGGTCTGACTCCATCGCCGCTGTCAATACTTCGATGCCACGCAGGAACAGGTTGCGAGCATGATTGGGTCGTGCATAGAACATGAGGCGCCGCGGCGCGGCCGGCTCCCGGACCTGCGGAAAGTAGATCCGGTCCGGAAAGGCGGGCTCGAACGCGATGCTCGCGCTTGCAAAGCCGGAAATGCCGCTGGCTATGAAGTGCTGCCGTAGCATCTCCGTGTTGACGATGAATCTCAGCCGATCGTCCTGCAAGACCTCGGAACACAGCAGCTGCTGTATCCCAGCCGGGTAAAACAGCCGCTCATCTTCCTGCAGCAGATAGATGATCTGTCTCGGATCGATCCGGCGTATCGCCGAGAAGGTACTCCACCACGAGGTGGTCAGCACGAGGTCGTCCGACGTCATACCGAGGCCACGGCTGTCGGCGGTGGCATCACAATGAAGA
Source organism: Acetobacteraceae bacterium (assembly GCA_965246915.1). GTDB lineage: Bacteria > Pseudomonadota > Alphaproteobacteria > Acetobacterales > Acetobacteraceae > CAVRQM01. The sequence continues at coordinate 264,137 of CBDFGB010000025.1, read as the reverse complement.
AACTCGATGTTTCCAGGGTATGCAATGCCGCTGAGTTGGAGCACTGCTCCGACATTATCAGAATTGGGCGGGTCGTTGCGCGTGACGATGCGAAGCTGCACCCCAAGGCGTTCCGCGAGCAAGGCTGCGAGGTTGATTGCGGTGGCTACCCCGCCAAACAAGCTCCCCGCATTCACGCTGTCGGTGATCATGGTGACCCGACGAGCCGCCTCAAGCTCTGGATAGACTGCAATTGGCAATAGATTGCTGAATTGCGCCGTCAGCATTCCCTCGGCCGTTTGAGCCGTTTCGTGGCCGGCTATCGCGCGGACGGTCTGGGGGGCGCGCGCCGGATTGGCCGAAACCGCGCCGGGTTGGAAAGCGGATATCGCACGCGTTGCGCGTTCAGACCGTTCGACCGATTGGCCGCGGATGAGCCGGGTCGCGGCCCGCAGCGGTCTTGTAATGCGCCAGGACGATGATCGGAGCAGGGCATCGTTCTGCGCGCTGAGCCGGGCAGTCTCGGCGGCGACCGCCTCGAGGTGCGCATCCAGTTCCGCCAATTGCACTTCGGTCGACGCGTTGCGATCGATCAGGGCGGCGATCTCCGCGTCGCGCGTCGCCACCAACTGCGAAAGCCGGTCTCGCTCCAGCACGATGGACGATGCAGCGGCGTCATCATGCATGTCTTGCAGGCGATCGGTCGTCGCGCGAAGTTGCTCGCGAAGTTGGTTCATCTCATCGGACCGGGCGCTCGTCTCGGGCGCTTCGCCGGAAGGCCGGCCGTTTCGCCATTGCCAAAGGTCGATCGCGGCCAGGCGATCGTGGACGGCTCGTCCTCTTGACGCAAAAAGTCCTCTGACTGCCGCAAGGCGTTCAGCATCGTCTACGAGGCTAAACAGCGACTGCAACGCCGCCGGCATGTCACGGCCGACAGCGGCGACGCCGAGGCCATGCCCATGGACCAGTTCGAAATGCGGATGTCGCTCAGCCACTTGCCGCCACAGTCGCCAGACACCGAAATCGGGCTGGCGTTCGTTGGTGTCATGAAACAGGACGATCCCGCGTTCGGACAACGCATCGCGCCACAAATTGAAATCCTCGGAGACAGCCTCGTACGTATGAAAGCCATCGATGTGCAGAATATCGATCTCGCCGGTGGGGAAATTCTGCCGGGCGTCCGCAAATGTCGACCGAATCAGAGTCGAAAAACTGGCCCAGTCGGCCTCATTGACGGCACTGATATCCCGAAACACCTCTTCGTCGTAGGCGCCGGCATGGGCGTCACCCGCCCACGTGTCGATCGCAAAGCAACGCGTGGGAAGTTGGAGTTGGGTGACGGCTTGGCAAAAGGCTCCATACGAGACGCCCGAATGTGTCCCGAGCTCGACGATCTGAAGTGGGCGAAGAACTTTTACCAGCCAGAACGCAAACGGTACGTGTTCGAGCCAAGCGCTGGTGCGGAGATGACGGGGAGCCCAGTCGATCTCGGGTCCAATTGAGAGTTGGCTGAGCAGCGACAAATACCGGTCGCCCGGACCGGACATATTCAGGCTCACGTCATCCATGCGTTGTCGATTGCCATCCAAACTTCGAAACTCCTTGTCGCTCCCGACGCGCATCGGCGCGAGCAGAGAAACGACGCTGGACACGTGCCGATGGTTTGAACAGGCATCACGTCATCACGTTAACGCGTGACCGTAGCGTTGGGAACAATGCGCACCGTGCCCACTCAAGGGTGCCGCTTCCTCCGTTTCGCTATTTTATTTTGGGAGATATGGTTGCGGGGACAGGATTTGAACCTGTGACCTTCAGGTTATGAGCCTGACGAGCTACCGGGCTGCTCCACCCCGCGATGGTGGATGGCGGGCAGTGGGGGCGTGGCGAGGAGGGGTTCTCCTGGTCACGGCGACTGTCCGCGTGCCACTTGGATGATGTCTGGAAGACCTGGCGGCGACCTACTCTCCCGCATCTTGAGATGCAGTACCATGGGCGCTGGGGGTTTTCACGGCCGAGTTCGGGATGGGATCGGGTGCGGGCACCCCGCCATGGCCACCAGGTCGTCCAGACATCACGCCAGTGATTAGTGATTGGTGATCAGTGATCACGAGGCAAGAGGTTCTGGTGGTTTCATGTGTCTGCGCCGAGGCGGATGCGTTGCCTCGCGTGCTGTCGCGTCCTCCTGACCACTGATCACTGACGAATGACCACTGCTCCGAGGTTGACTGCTGTGCGTGGTGGGTAGGATTTCGAGCCTTTCGGGCGATTAGGACCGGTCGGCTGCGCGCGTTGCCGCGCTTCTACCTCCGGCCTATCGACGTGATGGTCTATCACGGCCCTTCCGGGATTGCTCCCTGGGAGACCTGGTTTCGAGGGGGGTTTCCCGCTTAGATGCTTTCAGCGGTTATCCCGTCCGCACATAGCTACCCGGCGGTGCCGCTGGCGCGACAACCGGTGCACCAGAGGTGCGTCCATCCCGGTCCTCTCGTACTAGGGACAGATCCTCTCAAGTCTCCAACACCCACGGCAGATAGGGACCGAACTGTCTCACGACGTTCTAAACCCAGCTCACGTACCACTTTAATCGGCGAACAGCCGAACCCTTGGGACCTGCTCCAGCCCCGGGATGTGATGAGCCGACATCGAGGTGCCAAACCTCCCCGTCGATGTGGACTCTTGGGGGAGATCAGCCTGTTATCCCTAGAGTACCTTTTATCCGTTGAGCGATGGCCCTTCCACGCGGGACCACCGGATCACTATGGCCGACTTTCGTCTCTGCTCGACCTGTCGGTCTCGCAGTCAGGCGGGCTTATGCCATTGCACTCAGCAGCCGATGTCCGACCGGCCTGAGCCCACCATCGCGCGCCTCCGTTACACTTTGGGAGGCGACCGCCCCAGTCAAACTGCCCACCATGCAGGGTCCCGGATCGGGATGACCGACCGCGGTTAGACATCAGAAGCGCGCAGGGCGGTATTTCAAGGGTGGCTCCACCAGAGCTAGCGCCCCGGCTTCGATGCCTCCCGCCTATCCTACACAGCGCCCCCCTGATGCCACTGCAAAGCTGCAGTAAAGGTTCATAGGGTCTTTCCGTCTGACCGCGGGTACCCCGCATCTTCACGGGGAATTCAATTTCGCTGAGCCGATGCCGGAGACAGTGGGGAAGTCGTTACGCCATTCGTGCAGGTCGGAACTTACCCGACAAGGAATTTCGCTACCTTAGGACCGTTATAGTTACGGCCGCCGTTTACCGGGGCTTCAATTCAGTGCTTGCACACCTCCTCTTAACCTTCCGGCACCGGGCAGGCGTCAGACCCTATACGTCGTCTCTCGACTTCGCAGAGCCCTGTGTTTTTACTAAACAGTCGCTACCCCCTGGTCTGTGCCACCCACCCACGCTTGCGCGCAGGCAGGTCCCGCTTATCCCGAAGTTACGCGGGCAATTTGCCTAGTTCCTTCGACATCGTTCTCTCAAGCGCCTTGGTATGCTCTACCAGTCCACCTGTGTCGGTTTAGGGTACGGTCTATACGCTGGAGCTGTTTCCTGGAACGATCCAGCCGCCGGGACAATCCGATAAGCCCCGACAACACTTCACGTCCGTCACTTCCAGCAGGCCCAGGACTATTCACCTGGTTCCCATCGACTACGGCTTTCGCCCTCGCCTTAGGGGCCGGCTCACCCTGCGCGGATTAACCTTGCGCAGGAACCCTTGGACTTACGGCGACAGAGTTTCTCACTCTGTTTGTCGCTACTCATGTCAGCATTCGCACTTCCGATACCTCCAGGAGGGGTCACCCCACTCCCTTCACAGGCCTACGGAACGCTCCGCTACCAAACAGTGGTCAGGGGGTCAGGGGTCAGGGGTCAGAGAAGACCCCTTGTCCCGCTTGGCGATCAGGCCTTGCAGCATCCGCGCAACCTCCGCGAAGGAGGCCCGCCACTGCGTGACGATCGTCGGATCCGCGTAGCCGAGTTGCTCGGCATACGCGCACCATAGCCGCGCCTCGTCGGCCGAGCCCAGCGCCATCACGAGATAGCGGCGGAATTCGCCCTGAGAGGCACGCTGCCGCCCCACGCCCTCCACCAGGAGAGCGCAGATCGATTTCGACGCACGCCGCACCTGATCCGCGACGCCGCCATATTGTTCGATCTTCGGCCA
>CBDFGB010000025.1:0-255000 GCA_965246915.1 Acetobacteraceae bacterium | reverse complement strand
GCAGACCACGCGCGATCTCGAGAATCACCAGCTGGCCCTGGATGTTGGCGGAGACATAGTCAAACGGCGCGGCGAGCGAATGCCGCACGCCCGCCTGCGCCGCCAAATGGACGATCCGGTCGAGGCCCGGCGTGGCATCGACGAGCGCTTGCATGGCTGCGCGATCCGCGACACTCACCTGCGCGAACCGAAACCGCGCGTGACGCGCGAGCCGGTCGCACCGCGCTTGCTTCAGCGCGACATCGTAGTAGGCGTTGAGATCGTCCACCCCGAGTACGGTTTCCCCGCGCGCGAGAAGGGCGTCGGCGACGTGATAGCCGATAAAGCCCGCGGCGCCGGTCAGCAGGATCATCGCGTCGGACCTCCGCGCCGAAGGCAACGGGCTTTGCCCCTTGACCCCCTCAAAGGCAACCTTTGAAGTCCTTCCGGTGGTCGGGGCCGCTGGCCCGGGCCGGGCGTAGGGCAAAGCTCTGGCCTCCTTGTCTTTGAAAGACACCGTGCGCCTTTATCCAATCTTCCTAAACTTGCAAGGACGCGCCGCACTCGTCATTGGGAAGGGCGAGGTCGCGGAACGGAAGGCTGAGCCGCTGCGCGCCGCCGGCGCCGTCGTTACCGTGCGGTCGGTGTTTGACCCTGCTGACCTGCGAGGCTGCGCCTTCGCAATCGGCGCGGACGCGCCGGAGGCTGAGCTCCGTGCCCTCGCCGACGCGGGCAGGGCAGCGGGTATTCCGGTCAACGTGGTCGACCGACCGGAGCTGGGAACCTGTATCTCGCCGGCGCTCATAGACCGCGACCCGATCACCGTGGCCATCTCGACCGCCGGAACGGCGCCAGTTTTGGCGCGGCTGCTGCGGCAGCGGATCGAGGCGATGCTGTCGCCCTCCCTCGGTCGGTTGGCGCTGCTGGCGGACAGCGTCTCGGCGGATTTGCGCCGCCGCATTGCCGACCCCGCCGCGCGGCGTCCTTTGCTGGAAGCAGCCCTCGAGGGCCCCGCCGCCGACCTGTTGCAAGCGGGCCGTGACGCGGACGCGGAGGCAGCCTTCGTGTCGGCACTTTGGGGACAGCGTGCCGGCATCGCTCATTTGGTCGGCGTCGGGCCAGGCGATCCCGACCTTCTGACGCTGCGGGCCCATCGCGTCATGGGCGAGGCCGACCTGATCCTGCATGACGCGGACGTCCCTGCGGGCCTGCTGGCGATGGCGCGACGGGACGCCACCCGGGCCATCGCCGACGCGGACGGTCGCGAGCGGTCCGTCGAGCTGGCGCTTGGAGGCGGCCGGGTCGCACGCCTCGTCCTCGGCGACGGCCAAGCGCTCGACGGCGAAGCGATCTGGCTGCGCAAGCGCGGCGTGACCGTCATCACGGTGCCTGGCCCCGCGGACCGCGCGGTTGATGTCGGCGGCGCAACGCCACCATATCAGCCGCGTTGACGATCCCACAGCACAGGAGCCAACACGCATGAGCACACGGATGCACGAGACCCAGAACAAGTTAGAGAGCAACGCCAAAAAGGTCGCAATCGAGCTTTTGAACGCACGGCTGGCTGACACGATCGATCTCGCGCTGGTCGCCAAGCAGGCCCATTGGAACGTCAAGGGTCGGACCTTTATCGGCGTGCACAAGATGCTCGACGAGCTACGTGACGACGTCGATGAGTATGTCGACGTCATGGCGGAACGAGTCACCACGCTGGGCGGTACGGCCCTGGGCACCAGCCAGATCGTCGTGAAGGCCTCCACGGTCGACGCCTACCCGGTCGACATCTACAAGGTCGAGGATCACCTAAAGGCACTCGCCGACCGCTTCGGCAAGGTTGCCAACACGGTGCGCAAGAACATCGACGAGGCCGACGAGGCAGGCGATGCGGATACCGCGGACGTATTCACTGAGGTGTCGCGCGGGCTGGACAAGTGGCTATGGTTCATCGAGGCGCATTTGCAGGAATAGCGTCGCTCTCGCTTGCCCCGGCACGGCCGCGCTCGTTAGAGTGCGGCCGATGATCCGGAACACACCATGAACGAAGATCTGTTCGGGACCAAGCTGGCACGCCGTCCCGAACGGGCGGGTCACCCCGCCAAGATTCCCCGCCTTGCGGTGTCACCGACGGCCGATACGGATTCCTACTCGGCCGAGCATATCGAAGTCCTCGAAGGGCTCGAACCCGTCCGCCGCCGTCCGGGAATGTATGTCGGCGGCACCGATGAGGCCGCGCTGCACCACCTGGCGGCCGAAATTCTAGACAATGCGATGGACGAAGCCGTGGCGGGCCATGCAACCGTCATCGACTTTTCGGTCGAGCGAGGCAATGTCATTTGCGTCCGCGACAATGGGCGCGGCATTCCGGTGGAGCCGCATCCGAAACTGAAGCCGCTTTCGGCACTCGAAGTGGTATTCACCACATTGCATTCGGGCGGAAAATTCAGCGGCAAGAGCTATGAGACCTCGGGCGGGCTGCACGGCGTCGGCAGCTCCGTGGTCAACGCTCTGTCGCAAACGCTGCTCGTCGAAGTGGCTCGCGACCGCGTTCTGTGGCGTCAGGAATACGTGCGTGGCAAGCCGATCACCAAGCTCGTCAACGCGGGCCCAGTGCAGAACCGTCGCGGCACGTTCATCCGCTTCAGCCCAGACCCCGAGATTTTCGGGCCTCTCACGTTTTCATCCGCGCGGCTTTATCGAATGTGCCGTTCCAAGGCATATCTGTTTCGCGGTGTGCAAATCCGCTGGCGCTGCGACCGCGCCCTGCTCGCCGGCGACGTCCCGGAAGAGGCGCTGTTGCATTTCCCGGGGGGGCTTCGCGACAGTCTGGAGGTCGACATCGCGGGCTTGGACCGAGTGGTCGGACCATGGGTCGGCGAGACCGATCTGGCCGCCGCATCGGACGGCGCGCGGGCCGGCCGAGTCGAGTGGGCGGCCGCTTGGCTCGCTCAGGACGATGGATTCCTGCATTCTTATTGCAACACCGTCGCAACGCCCCAAGGCGGCACGCATGAGGTGGGATTTCGCGCTGCATTGCTGCGTGGCATCCGTGCCTGGGGAGAGCAGAGGTCCAACAAGCGGGCCAGCCAGATCACGGCCGAGGATATCGGGGCTTCGCTTGCCGGAAAACTCTCGGTGTTTCTGCGCGAACCCCAGTTTCAAGGCCAGACCAAAGAAAAACTGACCAATCCGGAGGCCTCGCGACTGGTCGAGCAAGCTCTGCGCGACCGGTTCGACCATTTTCTGGCCGGCGACCCGGCTCAGGCCGACGCGCTGCTGACCCTGATGATCGAGCGCGCCGAGGACCGGCTGCGTCGTCGCGAGCTGAAGGACGCCCCGCGCAAGTCGGCGACCCGAAAGCTGCGGCTCCCCGGCAAGCTTGCCGATTGCACATTGGAAGATGCGAGCCGCGTGGAGCTGTTTTTGGTCGAGGGCGACAGCGCCGGGGGCTCGGCCAAGCAGGCGCGCGACCGTGCGACGCAGGCGGTATTGCCGTTGCGAGGTAAGATCCTCAACGTAGCCAGTGCGTCGGTGGAAAAGCTGCGACAAAATCAGGAATTGCGCGACCTCGTCGAGGCGCTGGGCTGCGGCGTGGGCGAGCGCTTCGACCGCGCGCGCCTGCGCTACGGCCGGATCATCATCATGACCGACGCCGATGTCGACGGTGCGCATATCGCGAGCCTGCTGATGACTTTCTTTCATCGCGAGTTGCCGGAGCTGATCCGTCAGGGCCATCTCTATCTGGCGCAGCCGCCGCTCTACCGCCTCACACAGGCGGCGAAGTCGGTCTATGCGATGGATGACGCGGACCGTGAGCGCAAGCTGAAGCAGTTTAAAGCCGGCCCGAAAGTGGAAATCAGCCGCTTCAAGGGGCTGGGCGAAATGCCGCCCTCTGCCTTGAAGGAAACGACGATGGACCCTGCGCGCCGCACGCTTCTGAAAGTTGTCGTGGCGCCCGACCGGCGCACCGAGACCAACACGCTCGTTGAAAACCTGATGGGCCGACGGCCGGAACTCCGCTTCGCTTTTATCCAAGACCGCGCCCGGACCGTCGAAGCGGAAAGCGTCGACGCCTAGGAGTTTGGTCTCGCAGTGTGATGGTGCAACTCTAACCCAAGAGGGGGCTGCGAAATGCATCTCGCCGATGGCAAGCTCGTCGTGCTCCTCGCTATCGACCGGTGTCCAAGTTCACCGTCGTCGAGTTCCACAAAAGCGCCGGCAAAATGGAAGGCGCGGCGTTCCTGCGTCACGTCCTTGCGGCCTTCCCCTATGCCCTGCACACCGTGCTGACCGACAAAGGAATGGCGTTCGCGGACCTGCTGAGGAACCTCAGCCAATCCCCTGCGGTGGACGCGATATTCGGCAGCCGTATCTTCAACCGCGTCTGCAAAGAGCTCGGGATCGAATATCGACTGACGAAGCCTCATCTTCCGTCGACCAACGTTCAGGCGGAGAGGACGAACCGCACTATAAAGGACGCAATCTCGAAGGCGTCCCACCACCCCAGCCTCGATACGCTGCGGGCCCAAGTCCTCGCCTTCGTCTCGGCCTACGACTTCGCCAGGCACCTCAGGGCGCTCCGATGGCGCACCCCCTTCCCGAACGTCCGCGACGCTTGGCAACGCGACCCGTCATCGTTCAGGACGGACCTACGCCACCCGACCGCGGGGCCAGGAATTGCGAAACTGAATCTGTTGGTAAACCGACGTTCAGTCGAGACGACCAAGTCGCAATGTCCAGACCGCCACTTTGACGATGAACAACATCTCCGACCCCAAGGGTCTTGTTTGAGACGGGTGTAGATCTGCTCCGCGCTGTCCGCACGCACGATCAGCAAGATTTCACTGGTCCCGTCGAGAGGTCCTCCGAGGAAAACGATACCCTCATCCTGGATAGAGTTCATGAAGTCCGCGTGCGGCCGCCAGCCATCCTGTTCTTCCATGGGTATCGTCGCCTCCCACGCCGGCCCACGAGCCCGCGTGACCGCAAACAGCTGCTTCATCGAAGGCAGTCCTGCTCGCTGAGATGCTTCGATCTATAGTCAAGTGAGCGACTGGTCAGGGCGCGGCGTATTCGTATGCCCCTATGCTCGTGTTGCCGCCCCGGCGCGCCCAGAGGATATCATACATCAGACGATGCGCCGGATCGCCGTTGTTGAGCGCGATGCTTCCCTTGATCGGCCGGAAATCCGCGACCTCCGGGTCGAGGCTGGGGAGTTTGAGACGGGGCCCGTAGAACATGTTGTTGTCCAGGATTTGCAGATTCGGAGCCTCGCGCGAAAAGGTCATCTTCGTGCGGTCGGTCTTCGGGTTGAACATGAGATTGCGTCCAATGTGGACGGGCTGATCCGTCTCATAGATGTACTGGGCGCTGAACGAAACGCGATAGTTCGGTGCGGTGCCGGTGCGATTCGGCCCATTGCCGGCGTCGGAGTACAGGATGTTGTTGTGAACCTCCACGTCGCCGACGGCCGCCAGGCCGATCTCTCCGGGGTGCCAAGCCCCGCTGTAGGGATCCTGGTTGTTGAAAAAGCAGGTGTTGCCGACGATTACCGCATGATCGCTCCGGTACATATAGATGCCGCGTCCGCCATTGCCGAACACCACGTTGTTGGACACTAGAGTCTGCCCGCGATAGCCAGCCCCGTCGAAGCGCTTACGGCGGAAGTCGTCGATGATGATGCCATTGCCGTCGGAGGTCAGACGGTTGGCCCAGCAGTAGTCGTCGAAACAATACAATTCGTTGGTGTTGGCGTAGACTAAGTTGCCGTCCACGACGTTCTTCAGCCCTGTGTAGTCGTCGACGTCGATGTGGCCAAGCAGCGAGATACCGCTGCCCTGACGACCGTCCTTGGTGATTTTTGCATTGCCGTAGACGGTGTTGTGCAGAATCCGCACGTAGTCGTTGCCGAAGGTGTTGATTCCGGAGCCCCCTGAATCGTGCACCACGTTCCTTTGGATCGTAATGTGATGGCGGCCGGGGGCCAACGAAATGCCGGGGAATTGGCCCGGCGCGCTCACGTCGAAATTGCTGACGACGACGTAGTCCGCGTTGATCCAGAGCGCGGAATCGGTGCCGACCCCAGTGATGCGGGTGCGGTTGGCGCCTATCCCGGTGCCGGTCACTGTGATCGGCTTTTCGGCGGTGCCGGAGGCGAGGATCGCCAGGCGCGGATAGGCCGTGGAGGGAAGGACATTGATTGTATCACCTGGCCTGGCGACCTTCGACGCCTGCCACCCGTCGACGAACGGCGCGGCCGCGGTGCCGGGGTTCGCTCTCGAACCCCCTCGGCCATCCACATACCAGTCAGTCGCGAGCGCCAGGCTCGGAGCGATCAAAATCTCCGAAACGACCATCAGAAGGAAAAATACGGAGCGCCAACCGGCACGGAACTGGAAGTACTGATGCATGATAAACCCTCGCATGACGACAATTCATCAATATCTAACAGTGAGCGCGCCAAGACCGTTGGCATTCGGACCCTAGCGCGACTGACAAGCGCCGCACGGCCAAGGAATGCATGGCTTACGCGAGGCTATAGTCAATATCCACGGCCTCGCACAAGAAGAATCGAGTGTTGACAGCACAACGTCACACATGCAGGACGGTTATTGCTAAAAGACATTCTATGCGTCTAGCGATAAAGTCCTATATTGCTGATTCAAGGAAGCGGTCCAGAACATTTTGGGTGACCCGCATGACGAACGGATCGCCCCTCTGCAATCCCGCGACCCACTCGCAGCTTCCAGCGTGGAACACCTCGCCACGCCCGCGCTCGAAATGCACGATCATCCCGCAGCCGCGCTTAATGCGCTCGAGTGCCGCGTCGTCCTCTGCGCCCAGGAGGACGGATGCGATGTAGCGCGCGTCGTCACGTCCCAGCCACGACAGCTCGGGATCGACATCGTCACCCTCTTCCAAAAGGCTCGACAATCCAAGACCGAGGATCGTCAGACCTTCTGGTACCGCGTCGGTCGCCGCCGGGTATGGCAAGCCGTCGCGCATGACGTAGTCCAGGCCATCGACCTCATAGCCGAAGACCTGCGAGGCACCGCCGAGAATGTCGCCATAGTGCAATCCTGTCCCGGCGAACGACCAGTGTTCCGGCCGGTAGATTGGAAATCCACGAGCGCCGCGCGAGACGCAGGCACCCCAGCCTGCATACAAGCCGCGGGCGGCGTTTAGGCCGAAGGTCGACGCTCCCGGCCTTGTCGTCTCGGCCGCCTCCCACATCGCGGTCACGCGCGCGGTGCCGGCCTGCGGATCTTCGTCACGGGCACGATATTTGTAGCAGACCTGCCGACGCCCATCTTGCTCGAGTCGGATTTGCCAAAGGAAATTGCCCGCGAACCGGGCGACCCGGCCACCACGGTCGACGAAGCCGTCCAACGCGTCGCGCATCTCCCAGCTCCAGTATTCGTCGTGCCCGACGAAGACGAGGCATCGATAGAGATCGATCAGTTCCGGCCGCGCCTGCAGATCGGTCTGCGAGATGACGTCAACGGAGTATCCCTCGCCTTCCGCCCAAATCACGAAGTGTCGCTCGTAGCTCGCCCAGCCCGCCGAGGCGTATTTCTTCGAATATCCCTGGGCAAACGCCCATTCCATGTGCGGATAGGCGATTGGGGCGCCCATCGGGGGCGGTTGATCGAGCGTCACGCGTGGCGCATCGTTGGGCAGGACGGCGAAACCACGCGCCTGCGGCCGCAGGATGCTCAGGATGGGTGAGAACTGATCGGCGTTTGGCCCGGTGATGCCGTCATACGCATTGGAGCCGCCGAAATCGTTGTAGGCGGTCCAGCTCGCGGTCGCTGCGACCAGCAGCAGGCCGCCGCGCGCCGTCGCCGCATCGGGCCGCATGATGACGATGTGGTCGTAGCCGTCCTCGCCAGTGTCGTCCATGACCCGCAGATGCAACCGGTATGCACCCGACAGCCAACCTGGATCGACCGAGATTTCCTGCGAAAGTGGCCAGTCGCAACCATGCACCGAGCAATCGGACCGTGTGTCGTGGAAGGCGCCGGCGAGACCCACGCGCTCCAGTATAGTGACCGGTACCGCCCCCTCGCGGACGAGGCGAAGGTCGTAACGCGGCCGGTTGGTGCTCACGTGGATTCCGATCACCTCGCCTGGCGAATACGACAGCGCATCCACATAGGCCCGAATCCACGCGGGGCCCGATGCATCCGCACGTGGCCGCTCGGCATAATTGCCGAACACCGCGACGGGTCGCGCCATCGCCCCGGCTCTCTCCCGTCGGCTAGACAGTCTTTTTGAGCGTCGGCGACGCCTTGAAGCGAACCGTCTTGCCGGCTTTGACCTTGATCTGCTCGCCCGTGCGCGGGTTAAGGCCCTTGCGAGCCTTGGTCTTGCGCACCACGAACGTGCCGAAACTCGGCAGGGTGAAACGGCCGTTCTTCTTTAGCTCGCGGACAATGGCACCGATCACGTCGGCGGCGGCACGATTGGCCGCCGTGCCCGTCAAGTCGGCCGACTCCTGGATGACCTGCGCAATAAAGGCTTTCGACATGGGGTTCCGATCGCTCCTGATACGAATTTGATTGGGGTCCCCGGCAGAATCGGGCTTCCAGGAAACTTCTTTGCCCATAGGCCCGATTCTCTGACAAGTGAAAAGTTCTGAACGCTGATCTCGGCTTGATCGCCGCGCGCCTCGGGTGCACACGGAGGCGCATGGCCGCAGCCACCGAGACGGCGAGCCCGCGAAGCCGCGGCCTCGACACATGGACCGATGCCGACGTGCTCGCGGCACTCTGGGAATCGCAGGCCGATGCGCTGGCCGCCGTACGCGGATGCCTCGCCACCCTGGCCGCCGCCGCCGCCGCCGCCGCCACGCGGCTTTCGTTGCGCGGAAGACTTGTCTACGCCGGGGCCGGATCGTCGGGCCGTCTAGCCTTTCAGGATGGCGTCGAGCTTGGGCCTACGTTCGGCTGGCCCGACGAACGGCTGCTCGTGCTTCTCGCGGGCGGCAATCATGCGCTCCGCCACGCAGTCGAGGGCGCGGAGGACGATACGGACTCCGCCCGCGCGGTGATCGAGACGCACGAGATTGAAGCCGACGACGTGGTGGTCGGCATCGCGGCCAGCGGCGCCACGCCGTTTACGGTCGCCGCACTTCGGCATGCGCGGGCGCGGGGGGCGCTGACCATCGCGGTCAGCAACGCGTCCGGGCCGTTGCTCGACATCGCCGAACACGGATTGCTCGCGGAGACCGGGGCCGAGGTGATCGCCGGCAGCACCCGCCTCAAGGCCGGGACGGCTCAAAAAATCATGCTAAACCTGTTCTCGACGCTGCTGATGACACGGCTGGGCAGGGTGCATGACGGACGCATGGTCGGCATGCGGCTCAGCAACGACAAGCTGCGAAAACGCGCGCGTATCATGGTGGGCGACATCGCGGGAACCGACGAAGCCACGGCGGGCGCGGCACTCGCCACCGCGCAGGGCGACATCAAGCACGCCGTGTTGATCGCGGCCGGCCATACGCCGGAGCGGGCTCGAATCGTTCTGAACCGCCACGGCGGCAACCTGCGCGCCGCTCTACAGGAGGACGCCGGATGATCACGATCCGCGCCCCGCGGCTGTTCGACGGCGATGCCTTCCACAGCGCCGTTCTGATCGGGTTCGAGGCCGGCCGCATCGTCTCGATGTCGCCGGCCGCCGGACGGTCGGCCGACATCGTCCTGCCGGATGAGGCGACGCTTGCGCCCGGCTTCGTCGATCTGCAGGTCAACGGCGGCGGTGGCCGGCTACTGAACGATTCAATTGATCTCGACACTATGGCGCAAATTGCGACGGCACACGCCCGGACGGGTACGACCGCATTGCTCCCCACGCTCATCAGCGGCACGCGCGCGATGATCCACCAGGCGCTGTTGCTGGCCTCCGAGGCGCGCGCCGAGATCCCCGGGGTGCTGGGCCTGCATATCGAGGGCCCGTTCCTTTCGCCGGCGCGGCCCGGCATCCATCCACCCGAAAATCTGCTCAGGATGACGGATGAGGACGAGGCGCTGCTGGCGCATGCCCCCGGCCCGCTCCTGCTGACCCTCGCGCCGGACATCGTCGAGCCGCAGCGGGTTGCCCGGCTGCGGGATTCCGGGGTGTTCGTTTTCGCAGGCCACACCGACGCCACCAGCGAGCAGGCGACGGCCGCATTCGACGGCGGTGTGTCAGGCTGCACGCACCTGTTCAATGCCATGTCGCAAATGGGCTCGCGGACGCCAGGCGTGGTTGGCGCCGCCCTGGCCCACGATCATGTCCGGGCCGGATTGATCTGCGATGGCCTGCATGTCCATCCCGCCGCGATGCGGGTCGCGTTCCGCGCGATGGGGCCGGAGCGGCTGTTCCTTGTCTCCGACGCCATGCCCACAGCCGGCTCCGACACGACGAGCTGGATGTGGCGCGGCGAGACGATCCGCCTGGAGGGTCGGCGCCTCGCCCGCGCGGACGGCACGTTGGCCGGGGCCCACCTCACGATGGCGGAGGCAGTGCGCAACGCCGTCGCCCTGTGCGGGATCCCGCCCGCCGATGCGCTGCGGATGGCCACGCGCACGCCGGCCCTAGCGATCGACGCCGCCCGGATCGGACGCATCGCCGTGGGCTGCCGCGCCGACCTTGTCGCGCTTGATCCGGCGCTTTGCGTGACGGCGGTATGGCAGGCCGGACAGCGCGTAGACCGGCTGGAAAGGAATTTCGGTCAGCATGCCTAAGACCGAGTTCGCGGGGTGTGTCCAATGCCGGCCGACAGCATGCCCTCGCCTGACAAGCACTTCCATGTGGCAGCTCTGGCGGACCGCCTCGCGGCGATCGGCGGGCAATATCCCGCCGCTCAATCAGCAATGGTTGCCGACATCGCCCGAGCCGTGATCGAGACGCTCGGCGGCGACATATCGCACGACAAACAGAAGCTGCTGACCGAGGTGGAGGAATTGGGGCGCACCATCGCCGCCGCGAAAGTCGAGATCGCGGCGATCCGCGAGGACCGGGTGCCCGACCCGAACGTCTCCGGGGCAAGCGACGAGCTTGACGCAGTGGTGGCCCACACCGCCGAGGCGACCAACGTCATCCTCGAAGTTTGTGAGGCGCTCGATACGGCCGCCGGCAGCCCGCAGGGACCGTCGGCCGCCTTCGTCACGGACGCCACGTCGCGCATCTACGAAGCGTGCAGCTTCCAGGATATCGCGGGGCAGCGCATCACGAAGGTCGTCGGCACTCTCAAGGCGGTCGAGGCGCGAATCGCCAAGATCGTGGCCACGTTCGGCCAACAATCCTGGGACGCCCTCGGCGCCTCGACCGACGGCGCGCCGTCCCGATTGGACGCGCACTTGCTGAACGGCCCGCAAATGAGCGCCGCGGCGATGGCGCAAGACGACATCGACGCGATGCTGGCGGACTTCTAGTCGTCGTTCCGGTCCGCGACGCCGTCTACCCTCTCATCCGTGCGTTACGGCACGCTCGCCTGGCTGACAAATTTCGTCACAAGATAGGCCTCGATGGCTTCGCTCCCGCCCTCGCTGCCGTAGCCGCTGTCTTTCACCCCGCCAAATGGGGTCTCGGGCAGCGCGAGGCCATGGTGATTGATGCCCAGCATCCCGGACTCCACCCCGTTCGACAGCGCGGTCACGGTCGCCGCCGAGCGCGTGTAGGCATAGGCAGCGAGCCCGTAGGGCAGTCGGTTCGCCTCGGTCATCGCGTCGGCCAGTGTGCCGAACCGCGACACGACGGCCAGCGGCCCGAACGGCTCCTCAGTGTTGACCCGCGCCTCGAGCGGCACGTCGGTCAGGATCGTCGGCTCGAAGAAATTGCCCTTGTTGCCGATGCGCTTGCCTCCGAGACGCACCGTCGCGCCGCGTTGCACCGCGTCCGTGATGAATCCCTCCATCGCCGCAATCCGCCGGTCATTGGCCAGCGGGCCCATGGTCGTGCCCTCGGCGAGACCGTCGCCAACCTTGGCTGCGCCCATCTGCGCCGTGAATTTCTCCAAGAAAGCGTCGTATGCCGGCTCCTGCACGACGAAGCGCGTCGGCGCAATGCAAACCTGCCCGGCATTTCGCAACTTGTTCGTCGTGAGGATGCGCGCGGCGAGATCGAGGTCGGCGTCCTCGAACACCAGCGCCGGCGCATGACCGCCCAGCTCCATGGTCGCCCGCTTCATGTGCGTCCCGGCCAGCGCCGCCAAATGCTTGCCGATCGCCGTCGAGCCCGTGAAGCTGATCTTGCGGATCACCGGATGCGGAATGAGATATTCGCTGATCTCCGCCGGAGTGCCGTAGACTAGGCCGACGGCACCCGGGGGCACGCCCGCGTCGACGAACGCGCGAATCAGCTCCGCGGGGCTGGCCGGTGTCTCTTCGGGCGCCTTAAGGATGACCGAGCATCCGGCCGCCAGCGCCCCCGAGATCTTTCGCACCGCCTGATTGACAGGGAAATTCCACGGCGTGAAGGCCGCGACCGGTCCGACCGGCTCCTTCAGCACGAGTTGCGTCACACCGTCCGCACGCGCGGGAATGACCCGCCCATAGGCGCGCCGCGCCTCCTCGGCAAACCAGTCGATCGTGTCGGCCGCCCCGAGCGTCTCGATGCGCGCCTCGGCGAGAGGCTTGCCCTGCTCCAACGTCATTAGATGGATAATATGCTCAACGCGATCACGCAGCAGTTGTGCGGCGCGGCGCATGATCTTCGATCGCTCGAAGGCAGAAATCTTGCGCCAAGCGGCGAACCCTTCCTGCGCCGCCGTCAATGCCGCATCGAGATCGGCGGGACCGGCATGGGGGATACGACCCAGTATGTCGCCGGTCGCCGGGTTCAACACTTCGAGGGTACGGCCCGACGCCGCCTGACGCCACTCATTGCCGATCAGTAGCGCAACATCCGGATACATTCTGCGACTCCTCAGACAGGCGCCTTTCTAGCTCTCGGCTCGGCCGCCGCCAAATCGCGCGACCCGTCCCCCGGTCGGCTCAGATCGACTCCGTGTCCAGCGCATAGCCAGCCGCGCGCACAGTGCGCACCAAATCCAGTTCGCCGTCGGCGTTGATGGACTTGCGCAGACGGCGGATATGCACGTCGACGGTCCGCGGCTCGACGTGGATGTCGGGACCCCATACCGCGTCCAGCAACTCCTCGCGCGAAAACACCCGGCGAGGGTGCTGCATGAAGAATTCCAGGAGGCGGAATTCGGTCGGCCCCAGATGGATTGCTCGCGCGTTGCGCTGCACCCGATGCGCCGCGAGATCCATGTTGATGTCATGGAATTGCAGCCGCCCTTTGACCGGCACCGTGTTCGAGCGGCGCAACAGGGCGCGCATCCGGGCGAGCAGCGATTCCATGCTGAATGGTTTCGTCACGTAGTCGTCCGCACCGGTGTTCAGCCCGCGAACCGCGTCCTGGTCCTCGGTGCGGGCGGTGACCATGATGACCGGCAGATCACGGGTCGCGGTCCGTCTGCGTATCTGGCGACAGACCTCGATCCCAGAGACCACCGGTAGCATCCAGTCGAGAAGCACGAGATCCGGCGGCGCCTCGGCGATGCGGGTCAGCGCCTCCTGCCCGTTCGCCGCCTCCTCGACCCGAAATCCCTGCTTCTCGAGGTTGTAGCGCAGCATCGTCGCGAGCGAGGCTTCGTCCTCAACCACCAGCACAAGCGGCTTGGTCTGGGTGGCCTGCGGCTCGGGCGTGTGTGCCGCTTCGTCCTCGCGCGTGCGCGACATGCTCATTGTCGTCTCCGATCCGGTCCGTTCAGTGGCTGGCGTCGGCGGGAGGTCGCACGACCGCATAGGCGGAATTGTCGCCCTTGGGCCGTCCACCGGGCAACGGTTCCCCCCGCACGACGTAGTAGACCGTCTCGGCGATGTTGGTCGCATGATCGCCGATCCGCTCGAGATTCTTGGCGACGAACAGCAGATGCGCGCAGGGCGTTATGTTGCGCGGATCTTCCATCATGTACGTCACAAGCTCGCGGAACAGCGCGTTGTAGATCCCGTCGATCGTCTCGTCCGATTGCCAGACCTGCCGGGCGCGGTCGGCATCGTTCGTCTCCGCCGCGTCGATCACCAGTTTCAGGTTCTCCTGTACCAGTCGGCCCATATGGCCGAGGCCGGCCAGTGAGAACGGCAGATTGAACTGATCGAGCACGACGCTGCGCTTGGCCACGTTCGCCGCGTAATCGCCGATCCGCTCGAGGTCGCCGGTGATCTTCAGACTGGCGACGATCTGCCGCAGGTCCTGGGCCATGGGCTGCCTCAGCGCCAGGAGGCGGATCACGAACTGCTCGACTTCGCGCTCCATCGCATCGACCCGCGGATCCGCCTCGACGGCGCGCATCGCCGCGGCGTTGTCGTGGCCGGTAACCGCCGCGCACGCCGCGGCGACCTGACTTTCGACGATGCCGCCCATCTCGCTGATGAGCGTCGACAGCCTTCGCAACTCCTGCTCGTAGCTCTTGACGATATGTTCGACGTCGGAGGCACGGGCGGCGCCGGCCCCGGTGACGAGTTCCGACATCAGCCGAACCTGCCGGTGATGTATTCCTGCGTTCGCTTCTGCTGCGGGGCAGTGAAGATCTGCGCGGCGCTGCCGACCTCCACGAGTTCACCGAGATAGAAGAAGGCCACCTGGTCGGCGCAGCGTGCCGCCTGCTGCATGTTGTGCGTGACGATCGCGAGCGTGAAATCCTGTTTCAACTCGTCGATCAGTTCCTCGACCTTGAGCGTGCTGATCGGGTCGAGAGCGCTGGTCGGCTCGTCGAGCAGGATGACCTCAGGACGTGTTGCGATGGTCCGAGCGATGCACAGGCGCTGCTGCTGCCCGCCGGACAGACCGGTCGCCGAGGAGTTCAAGCGGTCCTTCACCTCGGCCCACAAAGCGGCCCGGGTCAGCGACCACTCGACCCGCTCGTCCATCGCCGCCTTATCGAGCCTCTCGTGCAGCTTCACGCCGAACGCGATGTTGTCGTAAATCGACATCGGGAACGGCGTCGGCTTCTGAAAGACCATGCCGATGCGGCTGCGCAACTGGTTCACATCGACGCCAGCCTCGATGATGTTGGCGCCGTCCAGCATGACCTGGCCGACCGCCTTCTGGCCGGGATACAGATCGTACATCCGGTTCAGCACCCGCAGCAGCGTCGACTTGCCGCAGCCGGACGGGCCGATCATGCCGGTCACCTGCCGCTCTGGGACTTCCAGGTTGATGGCCTTGAGCGCCTTGTTCGCGCCATAGAAGAAGTCCAGGCCCCTGATCGACAGTTTTGCGTCATTCAATGCGGCGGTCGAGCGCGCCTGCATGCCGCCGCTT
This sequence comes from Acetobacteraceae bacterium, assembly GCA_965246915.1. Taxonomy (GTDB): domain Bacteria; phylum Pseudomonadota; class Alphaproteobacteria; order Acetobacterales; family Acetobacteraceae; genus CAVRQM01. The sequence goes on along the minus strand of CBDFGB010000025.1, from coordinate 239,712 downwards.
ATCGCTTGCGCTACGGGAGGCTTCTCGGGGTTTTCCATGGTCGTGCTCACGAAACTCTCCCTCAGCGGCGTGGCCGCAGCGCGACGCGCGCGACGATGTTGAGTGTCAGAACGCCCACGGTGATCAGCAGCGCGCCCACCCAGGCGAGTTGCACCCAATCGTCGTTCGGCGCACCTGCGTATTTGTAGATCGTAAGCGGCAGGCTCGACATCGGCTTGTCGAGCGCGAGCGACCAGTTGTCGTTACCAAGGCTGGTGAACAGCAGCGGCGCCGTCTCGCCGGCGATGCGCGCTACGGCCAGCAGAATACCGGTCGCGATGCCGTCGATCGCCGCGCGATAGCAGATCTGGACGATGCTCTTCCATTTCGGCGCGCCGAGCGCCACGGCCGCCTCGCGCAGCGCCACCGGAACGAGGCGCAACTGGTCCTCCGTGGTTCGCACGACGATCGGGACCACGATCACGGCCAAGGCGAACGCGCCCGCATACCCCGAATAGCCGCGGCCGTAGACGAAGATCTCGTAGATGAACAGGCCGATCAGGATAGACGGCGCCGACAGCAGCACGTCGGAAACGAACCGCACCGCGTTGCCAAGCACCGAGCCGTGCGAATACTCGCTGAGGTAGGTGCCGACCATGATTCCGATCGGCGTGCCGATCGCCGCACCCAGGATCGTCTGTATCAAGCTGCCGATGATCGCATTTAGCAACCCGCCGTCGGAACCTGGCGGCGCGGTGACGTTCGTGAACACCGATAGGCGAAGGCCGCCGATCCCGAGCTTCAAAAGCGTGTAGAGGATGGACGCCAGGAACAGCAGGCCGATCACCGTGGCCAGAATGCCGAGGGAGGTGACGATGATGTTGTTGCGCCGCCGGCCACGCGACAGGGCGTTGGCGACTGCCGGATCGCGGGCAGGTCCGCGGCTCCCCGCACGGTCGGCGGCCAAGGTGGCGCTCATGCCCCGGCTCTAGGGCGCAGCAGCAGGCGCGAGATGGCCAGCACGATGAACGAGATGACGAACAGGATGAAGCCCAGCGCCAGCAACGAGGAGAGTTTCAGGCTGCCCGACTCGCTTTCGCCGAATTCCAAAGCCACCAGCGAAGCGATTGTGTTGCCGGAGCCGAACAGGTTGGCTGTGATACGGTTGGTGTTGCCGATGACGAACGTAACGGCCATCGTCTCACCCAGCGCGCGCCCAAGTCCGAGCATCACGCCGCCGACCACCGATGTGCGGGTATAGGGAATGACGACGGAACGCATCACTTCCCAGGTCGTGCAGCCGACGCCGTAGGCGCTTTCCTTGAATACCGGAGGCACGGTCAAGAAGACGTCACGCATGGTGGCTGCTATGAACGGCACGATCATCACCGCGAGGATCAGGGCGGCGGTGAACAGGCCGGTTCCGAACGGCGGTCCCGCGAAAAGGTCTTGCAACACCGGAATGCCCTCCAGCGTGTCGATTACCGGCGGTTGGATCCAGTCGGCCATCGCCGGGACGATCACGAAGAAGCCCCACATACCGTAGATGATCGACGGCACGGCCGCCAGCAACTCGACGGCCGTGCCGATCGGGCGGCGCATCCAGGATGGGGCCAACTCGGTCAGGAAGAACGCGATGCCGAACGCGAGCGGAACGGCGAGCACGAGGGCGATGATCGACGTTACGATCGTGCCATAGATCGGCACAGCAGCGCCGTAGATGTGCTGCACCGGGTCCCAGTCGACGTTGACCAGGAATGCCGCCCCAAACTCACGGAAACTCGGCCAGCCGCCGACGAACAGCGAAATGATGATCGCGCCCAGCAGAATGAGCACGAATACACCGGACGCGGTCGCGACGGCAGCGAAGATCGCGTCGCCGGATCCGCCGCGCCGACGGCTGGCGGAGGGGCTGTGTGAGAGGGTCGCGGTCTGACTCACCGGTGGCTCCGTCGTGCTGTCAGGGCAGTCGGCCGACGCGGGGACGCCAGCCGTGACAGAGCAGCCTTACTTCCAGATCGCGGCACCGTTGGCGCCCTTGATCTCGCTGCGCCAGGACGAGCGCACCGCGTCCTGCACTGCCTTAGGCAGTGTCACGTAATGCAGGGCGGTCGCCTGCTCGCTGCCGTTGCTGTAAGCCCAGTCGAAGAACTTCATCACATTGCCGCTGCGCGCTGCATCGGTCGGGTTCTTCGGTAAGAGGATGAAGGTCGCCGAGACGATCGGCCAGGTCTTTGGACCGGAGAGATCGATCAGGCTGACGGCGTAATTCGCCGCCCCACCCCAATCGGCGCTGTCAGCCGCTGCTTTGAAGCTGTCGAGGCTCGGCTGGACGAACTGACCATCCTTGTTGCGCAGCTGCGTGGTCGTCATCTTGTTCTGCTCGGCGTAGGCGAATTCCACATAGCCGAGGCCGCCCTTGACCTGCCGGACCGTTGCGGCCACCCCGTCGTTGCCTTTCGCGCCGTTGCCGGCCACCCACTTCACACTCGTGGCGGCACCGACCTTGGTTTTCCACTCCGGCGAAGCGGCCGACAGATACGACGTGAACACGAAGGTCGTGCCCGAGCCATCGGCGCGATACACTGGCGCGATGGCGCTGGACGGCAGCTTCACGTCGCGATTCATCTCGACCAACTTTGGGTCGTTCCACTTGGTGATCTTGCCGAGATAGATATCGGCCAGCAGCTCACCAGTGATCTTGAGCTGGCCCGGCGCCACGCCCGGAATGTTCACGATAGGAACCACAGCGCCCATGACGGAGGGGAATTGCAACAGTGTGGCGCTGGTCAGTTTCTCGGGTGCCATTGGGGCATCCGACGCGCCGAAATCGACGGTGCGGTTGGTAATCTGGTTCTGGCCGCCGCCAGAGCCGATCGCCTGATAATTCAATTCGATGCCAAGCGCCGCCTTCGCGGCCTCACCCCACTTGGCATAAACAGGGGCCGGGAACGTGGCGCCCGCGCCGGTGATCTGCTGCGCCCGGACCGGCGCGGCGATGCCGGCAAGGGCAGCGCCGGCGATCGCAGCCGCCAGCATGGTCGGGACAAACTTCATGGAGAACCTCCTAGGACGGGTCGCATGGGCCCGCACGAGCCAGCCTGGCGACTCCCGCCGCCTAGCGCAGCGCACCCTATGACGGTGCCGAGTAACCCATATTGCAGTTTCGTGAAGGTTTTATGACATGGAAACCCGGCCGTTTCCTCGCCCGGGGTTTCCACAACGGCCATCGAGAGTATAAAGCACCGAACTGGCACTCACACTGGTGGAAAGAGCTCACCTCACCGGTGCCGCCGTCCTTCAACCTGGATTTGATGCATGAACCACGCCGTGATCACTGCAAATCGTCTGTGCGATGGCGTGGCCGTCTGGCGCAACGCGGCCGGCGACTGGGTCGAACCCATCGCTCAAGCAGCCGTCTACGCCTCCGATCACGTCGATGCCGTGCTCGCAGAGGCACAAAAGGACGTGGCCCGGCAACTCGTGGTCGGGGTCTACAGGACAGAAATCTTTGCTCATGACGGTCGCGTGACGCCTGGGAGCGTGCGCGAGATGATTCGCGCCCGTGGTCCAAGCGTCCGGCTCGACCTTGGGATCCAGGCCCACACGGACGGAGTCGGCTGATGGACGCCGTCGAAAATCTGGCCCCCTCGCCGGGTGGGGCTGTCTCACAGGCCGGTCTCTATCACTACGATGAGCTCGACCGGGACTTCCTGGCCGCGCGCGTGGGGGTGTTCCGTGATCAGGTGGCGCGGCGTCTCGCGGGCGCGCTCAGCGAGGATGAGTTCAAGCCGCTGCGGCTCATGAATGGGCTCTACCTGCAGCTACACGGCTACATGCTCCGCTGCGCCATCCCCTACGGGATCATGAGTTCAGATCAGATGCGCCGCTTCGCCCGCATCGCCCGCGTCTACGACCGCGGCTACGGGCATTTCACGACCCGGCAGAACATCCAGTTCAACTGGATACGGCTGATCGACACGCCGGACATCCTGGGCGAGCTGGCGGAATCCGATTTGCACGCCATTCAAACCAGCGGCAATTGCGTCCGCAATGTCACCACGGACCAATTCGCTGGAGCGGCCGCCGACGAGGTCCTCGACCCGCGCGTTTATGCCGAAATTTTGCGGCAGTGGTCGACGGACCATCCAGAATTCACGTTCCTTCCGCGCAAATTCAAAATCGCGCTGACTGGCAGCCACAGCGACCGGGCGGCCGTGAAGCTCCACGACATTGGCGTTATCGCCAAGCGCGATGCCGAAGGCCGTCCTGGGTTCGAGGTCTACGCCGGCGGCGGCATGGGCCGGACGCCGATTATTGGCGCAAAGCTGCGCGACTTCCTGCCCGAAAGCGACTTTCTCGCTTACATGGAAGCGATTCTCCGCGTCTATAACGCCCAGGGCCGGCGCGACAACATCTACAAGGCGCGCATCAAAATTCTCGTCCAAGCCCTTGGGGCAACAAAATTCACCGAGCTGGTCGAGGCCGAGTTCGCGTCGATACCAAAAGACCGGTTTCACCTGCCGCACGAAGTGGTCGAGGCCATTCACGGCCGGTTCGGGACGCCATCCTTCGCGCGTCTACCGGCGCGGTCCGAGGCGTTCGAAAGCGCGCGCCATGATGACGCGTCGTTCGAGCGCTGGTCGCGGACCAATACCCATCCGCATCGCGAACCTGGCTACGCCTGCGCGGTCATCTCACTCAAGCCGATCGGCGGCATTCCGGGCGACGCCAGTGCCGAACAGATGGACATCGTCGCCGACCTCGCCGACCGATATTCTTTTGGGGAGGTCAGGGTCGCGCACGAACAGAACCTGGTTCTGCCGCACGTCCGCCTCGACGAGGCTCACGGACTGTGGCGCGCGCTCGAAGCGGTCGGCCTCGGCACCGCGAATGTCGGCCTGGTCACCGACATCATTGCCTGCCCGGGACTGGACTACTGCGACCTCGCCAACGCACGCTCGATCCCGATCGCCCAACGCATCAGCGAGCGATTCGCCGACCCCGTCCGGCAAGCCGAGATCGGTGAGCTGCACATCAACATTTCGGGTTGCATCAACGCCTGCGCGCATCACCACGTCGGCCATATCGGCATCCTCGGCGTCGACAAGCACGGGAGCGAGGCTTATCAGATCACCATTGGCGGATCGGCGGACGAGCGCGCCTCGATCGGCAAACTAATCGGGCCAGCGGTCCCCGCGACGCAGGCCGTCGACATCGTCGAGCGCGTCGTTGAGACCTATCTCGCTATTCGCGCACCTGCGGAATCCTTCATCGACACGGTACGCCGTCTTGGCGTGGCACCGTTCAAGGAGGCTGGGAATGCTGCTTGATCGGATGGCAAAAGTCGTCCCGGATGCCTGGGCGGACCAGGCGATCCTCACCGCGGAGAATTTGGAGACAACGGCTGGGCTCGACCATGGATTGGGCGTCCAACTCGCGTCAGGCGCCGAACTGGAGCCGATCCTGCGCCATCTCGCGTGCATCGGCCTCGTCATCGTGCCGTTTCCAGGGTTCCGCGACGGACGCGGCTTTACCGCCGCGCGTGCCCTTCGGGAGCACCACGATTTCGGCGGCGAGATCCGCGCGGCGGGCCACGTCCTGCCCGACCAATACGTCGCGTTGCTGCGCGTCGGGTTTAGCACGGTGGCGCTCCCGGATGGGTCAAACCTGGCGCCCTGGGCAGCAGCGCTTCGCCTCACCGGAGATCTCTCCGGAAATCCCCGCGCTCTGCCGTGGATTCGTCGAACGGCCCTGCCTTTCCAAGTGGTTTGACGGCAAATTCAACGCTACTCCTTGTCCGTTGGCTCTGATGTGATATATCTCAGTTCTGATGTGAATTGGGGGATCGAACGATGTCGGACGGGGTTCTACCAAGCAATCACGTCTCAACGTGCCGGTCAGGGGGACCGTCCGCAGTCTTGTTGATTGACGGCCACGACCGTCCACTGCCCGCCCGACAAGTGGCGCTCGTCAGCGCACTCATGATTGCCGTCAGCGTCGCCGTATTTCTGGCGTCCTGACCGGCAACGAGATTAAATCGCGAAGGTGATCGGCTCGGCGGTTGGACGCCGCATACCGGCCGCGGATGCCCGCCGGACCAAGTCATCGAGCGTGAGCGCCCCGAGCCGGGCCTGCAGCGCCTGGTCCAATTCGTGCCAAAGAGCGTCGACCACCGCCTCCTGAAGCCTGCCCGACGGACCATCCGGCGCGTCCGCCGCGTCGTCCGCGAGGGCCACGGTGACGATCTCCGTGAGCCGAATATCTCGCCGCGCGCGGCCGAGCCGGTAGCCGCCCCTTGGTCCGCGTACGCTTTCCAGGAGGCTGCCGCGCGACAGCGTTTGCAACAGCGGTTCCATGCCCCGCCTGGCCATGCCGAGCCGCTCCGCGATATCTGCGGCGCTGACCGTGCTGGATCGTCCGCCGTGAAACGCCACGTCCAGAAGGATCGTGATCGCAACCATCGCCCGATCCCGTCGGATCAAACCGGCGCAGGGCACCGAGTCCGCCTGCTTGTCCTGCTGTGGTGATTGCACGCATATAGAGTGTGATAACGACGGGTCGTGCGCAAGACCCGCCTCATCCGGCGAGGAATTGATGGACCGACTGACCGACGCATCCGCATATCCGCCGCCGGTTCGGGCGTATGGGCGCATTTTTGCGAGCATCCAAGACGTCGTCGGCGGCACGCCGCTGGTTCGAGTTCCGCGCCTTACCGCCACCGAGGGACTAGTCGCCGACCTCGCTTTGAAACTCGAATTCTTCAATCCACTCGGTTCGGTCAAGGACCGCATCGGGCTCGCCATGATCGCCGCGGCAGAGGCCGAGGGTCTCATCGCGCCGGATCGCTCGGTGATCGTCGAGCCGACCAGCGGCAATACCGGGATCGCGCTGGCGTTCGTCGCGGCTGCGCGCGGCTACCGGCTCGTCGTCACGATGCCGGAAGGGGCCTCGATCGAACGTCGCAAGATGCTGAAGCTAATGGGCGTCGAGGTCCGATTGACCGCCGCCAAACAAGGCATGGCAGGCGCGATTGCCGAGGCCGAGGCGATCCTGGCCGCCACGCCCGGCGCATGGATGCCGCGACAGTTCGACAACCCGGCCAATCCGGCGATCCACGAAGCGACCACCGCCGAGGAGATCTGGACCGATACGGCCGGCGAAGTCGACGTCGTGGTGGGCGGTGCCGGCACTGGCGGGACGCTGACAGGCATCGCCCGTGCGCTCAAGCCGCGTCGCGCCGGACTTCGGGTGTTCGTGGTCGAGCCAGCCGAGAGCGCGGTGCTGTCGGGCGACGAGCCTGGGCCACACGGGTTGCAGGGGATCGGGCCAGGCTTTCAGCCGACGAACCTCGACATGAGCCTGATGGACGGCATCATCCGAGTAAGCGAGCGGGAGGGCCTGTCTGCCGCCCGGGCCTGCGCGCTCTCTGACGGCCTCCCGATAGGCATTTCCTCGGGCGCCGCATTGCACGCCGCCATCGGCCTGGCGCGTGATCCGGCCAACGCCGGCAAATTGGTGGTAGCGATCGCCCCGAGCTTCGCCGAACGCTATCTATCCACCGCGCTGTTCGCTGGGCTCTGACGATCCGGGCGTTCCTCTCCCGCGCCGCGGGAGGGGTTGCTCGCCATAGGTTTAGGCAGCCAGCGCGGGGTAGTCGGTATAGCCCTTTGCGTCACCGCCATAGAACGTCGAGCGGTCGTACTGGTTGAGCGATGCCCCCCGGCGCAGGCGCTCCGCGAGATCGGGGTTGGCAATGAACAGCCGGCCGAAGGCGATCGCGTCGGCACGACCCTCGGCGATGGCCGCCCGGGCGGTTTCGCCGACATAACCGCCGGCCGAGATCACGTGCCCGCCAAAGGCCGCCTTAACCCGGGCCGCTGCGTCGGGCGCGTTCGGATCGATCGCGTTCACGTCGCTGCTCTGATCGGCGCGAGGCTCGACGACGTGCAGATAGGCAAGGCCGCGCGCGCCCAGCGCCTGGCCTACGTGGTCATACAGCGCACCCGGATTGCTATCGCCCATGTCGTTGAATGTTCCCCACGGCGAGAGGCGTACACCAACCCGGTCGGCGCTCCACGCGGCGGCGGCGGCGTCGACGACCTCCAACAGGAATCGAGCACGGTTCGCGGCCGAGCCGCCATACTGATCGGCGCGGACGTTTACGTTGTCCTGCAGGAACTGGTCGATCAGGTAGCCATTGGCGGAGTGGATCTCTACCCCGTCGAAGCCGGCCTCGCGGGCGTTGCGAGTCGCCTGCGCGAAGGTTTCTACAAGCGCCGCGATCTCCTCCAACTCCAGCGCGCGCGGAGTCTCGAACGGTACCGGCGCAAAATTCACGTCGAGATGCTCGGCTCCGGTGACGGGGCGCGCCGACGAGGAGACCGGCGTCGCGCCGCCCGGCTGCATCGACGAGTGCGAGACCCGGCCGGTATGCCAGATCTGGGAGACGATACGGCCGCCCTTCGCATGCACCGCCGCGGTGACGCGCCGCCAACCGGTGATTTGTTCGGGGCTGTAGATGCCGGGTGCTCCCGGGTAGCCGCGCGCTTGCTCGCTGATATCGGTTGCCTCGGTGATGACCAAGCCGCCCGAGCTTGCGCGCTGACCGTAGTATTCAGCGTGCCACGGGCGGGGCGTATCGCCTGGACGAGCGGCGCGCAGGCGGGTCAGGGGCGCCATGACAACGCGGTGTTCGAGCGAGAGCGCGCCAAGGTTCAGGGGCTGGAAAAGCGGATCGACGGACATGCGGGTGGCCCTTATGGAATAATCGGCGTCTAAGATGGGTCGACGACCGGGCGGCATTAGAGGCGATCCGCGAACAGGCGCTATAACAAGAGTAACCGAACGACCGATGCGCGGGCGGCGCTCGCGGGTGACGCCGCCCTGCCCCGGCTGCTAAACCCGCCTCATGCAGTCCGCAGTCCGTCTCGCCGCCGCCAGCATCGGCGTGGGGCTCGTCGTCCTCGGCTTGAAGGGGGCCGCGTGGTGGCTGACCGGAAGTGCCGCGCTGTTTTCCGATGCGGCTGAAACCGTCGTCAACGTGGCCGCGGCCGCCATCGCGCTGCTCGCGCTGCGATTCGCAGCCAAGCCCGCCGATGCCAACCATCCGTATGGCCACGCCAAGGCGGAGTTCTTCGCGGCGGTTATCGAGGGCGTGCTGATCGTCGTCGCGGCGGGCGTCATCCTGCGGAGCGCCTGGGGGGCCTGGCGCGAACCCGTCCCGATCGAAGCCCCGCTGCTCGGGATTGGCATCAATGCCTTGGCTACCGTCATCAATTTCGCCTGGGCCAGCCGGCTGATCCGCGCTGGCCGTGCCCTGCGGTCCCCAGCCCTCGGCGCCGATGGTCGACATCTCATGGCCGACACGGTGACATCCGTCGGCGTGGCGATCGGCGTTGGCTTGGTTGTCGCCACGGGCCTGCACTGGCTCGACCCGCTGTTGGCCGCCGCCACCGCGGTCTATGTCCTGGTGTCAGGCATGCTGGTGATCGGCTCCTCGGTCGGAGGACTGATGGACGCGGCACCCCCGGAGGCCACGATCGCGCGCATTCGCGAGGTCGTCTCGGAACACGCGGAAGGGGCGATCGAGGCGCATGACCTTCGCACCCGCCATGCGGGCAGGCTGACGTTCCTGGAATTCCACCTCGTCGTGCCCGGCGAGATGACCGTGGCGACCGCGCACGAAATCTGCGACCGCATCGAGCAGGCCTTGGAGACCGAGATGGAGGGCATGCAGGTCAGCATCCATCTGGAACCGCCGCACAAGGCCAAACATCACGGCGTCGTGGTGGTCTGATGCTGCTCGCGGCCTTCGCGGTCCTGTCGGTCGCCGTGCTGCTGGGCTTGTGGCTCGCGGGCACCAACCCGGACGATCGTGGCGCCTTTTCGCGTTGGCCGGCCGTACATGGCGTGGCAGGGGCCACCGGACTGGCGGCGCTCGCGGTCGCCTGGTCGCGAGCTGCGATCGTCGGGCCATTCGCCACCGATGCCGTGGCGCTGGTCGGCCTCGGGCTGCTGGTCGGGCTGTTCGTCGCCTGGCGGGCCTGGCGGGGCCGCCCCGTCGGCATGGCAATGATCCTGACCCACGCGGCGTTGGCGGGTATTGGCTATCTTGTCGTCGCCGGGTTCGCGTTTGGATAGTGCAGGAGACAGCTATGAGAGATGATCTCGACCTCGTCCTGACCCGCAGCATCGATGCGCCGCCGGAGCAGGTCAACCGGGCTTGGACCGACCCATCATTGATAACGCAGTGGTTCACGCCGCCGCCCTATGTGACGACGCATGCCGAACTCGATGTGCGTCCCGGAGGCTCGAGCCTGGTCGTCATGCGCGGCCCCGACGGCGTCGATTTCCCGAACCGCGGCGTCTATCTGGAGGTCATCGACAACCGTCGCCTGGTGTTTACCGATGCCTATGTCGCGGCGTGGGAACCCTCCGCGAAACCGTTCATGACGGTTGTGCTGACGTTCGAGCCGGAGGGCTCCGGGACTCGCTACACGGCCCGGGTGCGGCACTGGACCGCGGCGGACCGGGACGCGCACAAGGACATGGGGTTCGAGACAGGCTGGGGCGTGGCCACCGACCAGCTCGTCGCGCTTCTGACGACGCCAAACAAGGATGGCGCGCCCTGAGGGACTCGAACCCCCGACATGCGGATTAGAAGGCCGCCGCTCTATCCACCTGAGCTAAGGGCGCGTCGCACGTTTAGTGTGTCCAGTTCTCCGCCCGGCCAAAGCGGAAATTATCGGCATACCCTTTCGGTCGCTCGCGATGCACTGGCGGCAACTCCACGCTGACCGAAAGCCCCCGCCGCTCGGCATAGGCCACCGCGTCCTCTCTCGTGGAAAAACGAAGCCGGACCTGCGCCTGAGTGTCGCCCTGGCCGGTCCAACCCATAAGCGGGTCGGACGATTGCCGCGCGGACGGCTCCCACTCCAGGACCCAATCTTCCGTGCCGGCACGACCAGACTGCATCGCGGTCTTGGGGTGGCGAAAAATGCGGGCACGGGCCATGCGAACTGTCTCTCCAGACATTGGTCGGGGCGGCCGGACTCGAACCGGCGGCCTCGTGTACCCAAAACACGCGCGCTACCAGGCTGCGCCACGCCCCGATCGACCACTCGCGTCTATATCAGACCTGCGGCCGAACGCTAAGGTGCGGCCTGCGACGTGGCGTGGCCGCCGAAAATCCGCTGCTCGACTCGGTCGCCCACCCGGATATCGAGCCTCTCCGCCGTCCCGGCCGCCAATTCGAGGGTCGCGCGCACCGGCCCGCCACCGTCGATGACCGCCAGGCTGTGCGGTGTCGTGCGCTCGACGATGTGACGGACCACGCCGGCCTGGTCGATGAACAGCATGTCAAGCGAGACGAGCGTGTTTTTCATCCACATCTGGCTCTCCCGCGAGCGTCCCCAGTCGAACAGCATCCCGCCATCCGGATCGACGACGGTCCGCCACATCAACCCCACCTCCTGCTGGTCGAGCGATGTCGCGACCTCGACCTGGAAATCGTGCCGCGCGCCGTCGCGGGTGACGATGACCAGCCTCTCCTTCACGAGCACCGCTTGCGCCTTCGTGGCGTCGACCGCGTGGCCGATACCCGGAACGCCGGCCAGCAGCAGCAGAGCGGCGAACAGCACTCGAACAAGGCGCATCTACAAATTCTCCTTCAGCGTGAGTCGGACGAGATCCTCGATCTCCGGCCGCACCCTACCCTCGCGCGGCGCGTCGCGCAGGGTCGTGAACCAATGCGCGGGGGGATGGCGTCCAGCCGCGCGCGCGAAGGTCAGGCCGCGCAGCACCGCCTCGGCCTTTGGCGTGGCTGCATCCGGGATCACGATTCCATTCAGCGTGGCCCAGATGCCGGCCCAACAACGCGCCACCGTCCAGGGGTTATAGCCGCCGCCGCCGACCACCACGAAGCGCGGTGCCAGATCGCACAGGGTAGCCACCGACTCCAGATGCGCATTGTTCGACAAGGACAACTTCGCGAGCGGGTCCTCCTCCAGCCCATCGGCGCCGGATTGCAGCAGCACCGCTTCCGGCTGAAACCGCTCCGCGACCGGCAGGACCGCGCGATGGAGCAGCATGCGGAACTCGGTATCGTTCAGTCCCGGCGGAACCGGCAAGTTTCTCGCCGCCCCGCCTGCCCGATCCTCGACAAGGCCGGTGCCGGGCCATCGCCCTGCCTCATGAAGGCTGATTGTCAGAACACGGTCGTCGTGATGAAACGCATCCTGCACGCCGTCGCCGTGATGTGCGTCGATGTCGACATAAACGACGCGCTGCACGCCCAGATCGAGCCATGTCAGTATCATGAGCACTGGGTCGTTGAGATAGCAGAAGCCGCTGGCTCGGTCCCGCCGCCCGTGATGCGTGCCGCCGCCCGGGCAGTGAACGACCCCGCCGCCCGCGGTCAGGTTCGCGGCCAGGATCGCACCACCCGCACTGGTGGCCGGGCGGGAGAACATCTCGCGATAGACCGGATTGCCGTCGACGCCGATTCGGAAGCGTTCGCGGTCCGCGTCGCTGACCCCCTGGATCAGCTCCGCCCGCTTCAACGCCGCGACGTATGCCGGATCGTGAAACCGGGTGATCTGCCCGACTGTCGCTATCGGCGCATCGACATATTGCGCGTCAGGCAACCAGCCCATGGCGCGGATCAGGTCTGTGGTGCTGGACACCCGTGGGATGGCCAGCGGATGGCCGGGGCCGTAGGTGGAACCGCGATAGATCTCGCTGCCGATGTACAGAGGCGTCACCGGCTCTGTATCGCACGAAACCGCGGCCCAATCCCATGATCCGGCGGCATTCGGCGACCGCGTAACCTTTCGAGCCGCTCTACGAACAACCACTCGTACGCTCGACCGCCCTAAACGGGAGGAGACAACTCACCAAATCAGACGCGTCAGTCGGCTTGCGGAGACCCTGCTGGTCGGGCACGGTCGAAGCCTGTCGAACGCCGCGCCGCGCCGACCTGTCGGATGAACGTCCTGTCGTCCGTGATAGATTTGTTTCTTGTGAGATTTGGAGAATTCGTGTGACAGCGATCCGCGACGGGATGCTTGCGAACGCTCATGAGGTGGCCGACGTCATATTGACGCCGGGTGCCTGGCAAAACGACAAGGAGGCGTGCTTCCCAGCCGATGCGATCGCGGCCCTCGGTCGGTCGGGCCTTCTGGGCCTTGGGCTGCCCGCCGATGTTGGCGGCTCCGCGCTCGGGATGCGCGACTTCGCCGACGTCATGATCGTTTTGGCCGAAGCCGATGCGTCGGCGGCCATGGTGTATCTCATGCACACCCTCGCCGCCGCGACGATCGCCAGCGCACCGCGAAATGAAACGTTTACCGAAGCACTGCGGGAGATCGCCGCGGGTCGCCACCTTTCGACGCTTGCCTTCAGCGAGGCCGGGTCACGCAGCCATTTCTGGGCGCCGGTTTCGCGCGCCGAGGCCAACGGTGCCGGCGTGGTGCTTTCGGCCAAGAAGAGTTGGGTGACGAGTGCTGGCCACGCGCAGAGCTACGTCGTCTCGGCGTTGGCACCTTCCGGAACCGGTCCGACCTACACGACGCTGTATTTCGTCCCCGGTCAGAGCGACGGCCTGTCGGTGTCCGGCCCGTGGGACGGGTTGGGGCTGCGGTCCAACGCCTCGGCACCGATGCTCCTCGAAAGCTGCCATATTCCATCCGCGCACAAGCTCACCGAGGACGGGGGAGGCTTCGGCGCGATGCTGAACGTCGTGCTGCCGCAATTCAATCTCGGGTCGGCGTGCGTGGCGCTGGGCCTCTGCCGCGCTGCGGTGACGCAGACGACACAGCACCTCAAGACGGCGAAGTTCGAGCATATGGGTCAAAGCCTCGGCGAGGCGCTCCCGACCTTGCGCGCCCTGCTTGCCGGCATGGTGATCGAGACGGACGGGCTGGCGGCCCGCATCGACGACCTCGTGGACCACCTTGAGAACCCGCGCGAGACCACCATGCTGCGGGTGCTCGGCACCAAGGCGGCGGCCGGCGAAACCGCAATCTCCGTCACCGCGTCGGCGATGCGCGCGGCCGGGGGTGCCGCGTTCTCGCGGCATACCGGGATCGAGCGATTGTTCCGCGACGCGCAGGCCGGCGCGGTCATGGCGCCGACCAGCGACACGCTGCGCGAATTCATCGGCCGCGCGACGCTCGGTATGGAGGTGTTCTGATGGCTGACATCCTCGCTCCTGGCGGCACGCGCGCGATCTGGGTGGGTGCTGTCGCCTATGACCCGAAAGTGGTCACGATCTGGGAGGGCATGCGGCGCTATTTCGTCGACGAGGCGCGGTTGCCCGTCGAGGTGGTGCTGTTTCAGAGCTACGAGGCTCAGATCCAAGCACTGCTGTCGCGTCCTGGCGACGGGATGCCTGCGATCGACATCGCGTGGAACACCAACCTTGCCTTCGTGCAAGCGGACCGCCATGGCTGCCGCCCGATCGCCATGCGCGACACTGACATCGACTGGATGACGAAAATCCTCGCCATCGCCGGTGGACCCGTCGCGACCCTGGCCGATCTGCGCGGCCGCACGCTTGCGCTCGGCAGCCGTGACAGCGGCCATGCCGCGATCTTGCCGATCCATTTCCTGCGGCAGGAGGGCCTTACACCCGACACAGACTTCAAGACACTGCGGTTCAATAGCGACATGGGCAAGCATGGCGACACCGGCCGCAGCGAGACGGACGTCGTCCGGGCGCTGCTCGATGGCCGGGCGGACGCGGGCGCGGTCGGCAGTCCGTTCTGGGAGACCGTGCGAAAGGAGCGCCTGGCGCCCGACGGCGCGCTGGTGGAAATCTGGACCTCGCCGCCGTTCAACCATTGCATGTTCACCGCCCGCCCGACGTTCGAGCCGGAGCGCGAGCGCCTGTTCGCCGAGGCCCTATGGCAGATGGACTTCGACAATCCCGAGCATCGTCCGATCCTGGAGGCGGAAGGATTGCGCCGATGGGTGTCGCCACAGCTCGACGGCTACGCCTCGCTGCGATCCGCCTGCGAGACGCAGGGCTTCTTCGCGCCTACCGAGACCACCGCCGCAGCCTAACAGTCGGCGACGGAAATCCGTCCCATCAGGAGAACAAAAAATGTCACGCCCGAAATCCGTTTCGCTTGCTCTGCTTCTCGCCCTGCCGCTGACGTTCGCCAGTGTCGCGGCCCAGGCGGAGATTGCCAACAAGGTGCTGCCGATGCCGGCGCTCGACAGCCCGTCGCCGGGTGGCGACGCGCGGACCGCGACCTTCGCCGGTGGCTGCTTCTGGGGTGTCCAAGCTGTCTTCCAGCATGTCCAGGGCGTCACCAACGCGGTCTCGGGCTATGCCGGAGGCAGTCCCACGGACGCTGACTACAAATCCGTGAGCGCCGGCAAGACGAACCATACGGAGACGGTCCGTGTGACCTTCGACCCGTCCAAAGTCAGCTACGGCAAGCTGCTGCAGGTGTTCTTCTCGGTGGCTCTCGATCCGACGCAGGTTGACCGGCAGGGCGCGGACATCGGCCGTCACTACCGCTCGGTGCTGTTCGTCGCCGATCCGGCGCAAGAGAAGGTCGCTCGGGCCTACCTCGCGCAGCTCGACGCCGCACATGTGTTCTCGGCGCCGATCGCCACGACGATCGACTCGACCAGTACGTTCTATCCAGCCGAGGCGTATCATCAGGACTATCTCCAGCTGCACCCGACCGAGGAATATATCGTCATCAACGATCAGCCCCTCGTGAAGAACCTGGAGGCGCTATTCCCCGACGTATGGCGCGCCACGTCGATCACCACGCGCACCCTCGCCTCCGCGGAGTAAGGTCGTGACGCCAGCGGCGCGCCCAGGTCGCTGGCGTCATTGGTCGATCGAACACTGAATGAACGACATCATTGACGGCGCGGCGCAACTCGTCGACGCGCGAGACCGAACCTTCGCAGCGGGCGTGCTGTCGGAGCTGATCGACGCCGTCCGCCGCAGCCGTTTGGGTGGGATCGTTCACGTCGTGGGGACGGCACCGAGCCTTGGTGGTGATCTGGACTTGTGGTGCCGCTTCACCCGCAACGCGATGGTCGGCATGACGACGACGGACGGTGCCACGCGATGGACGATCCGTTGCGGCGAGGTCCCGCCCGATCCCGATTCGGGACGGCACGTCGGATCGCGGCTTTGGCTCTACTCGAACTTCGACTGCAATCTGCGATGCGACTATTGCTGCGTGCGTTCATCGCCGAGAGCGGCGCGTCAGGCGCTGGGTCTTGATCGCGTGCAGCGCATCATCGCCGAACTCGATGGTCTCGGCGTCTCGGAAATCTTCGTGACTGGCGGGGAGCCTTTCCTGTTGCCCGATATCGCGGCGATCATCGCGTCCTGCGCCGGTGCCTGCCCGACGACGGTGCTAACCAATGGCATGCTGCTGGCCGGCCGACGGCTCGAGTCGCTGCGCTCCGTCGCCGCGCTGGACGTGACATTGCAGATCAGCCTGGACAGTCCGACATCGGAACGGCATGACGCCCATCGCGGCGCCGGCGCGTGGCTGCGCGCGTGGGCGGGCGTCCAAACGGCTCGAGCGGAGGGGTTTCGCGTGCGCATCGCGGCTACTGTGACGAGCGATGAAGAAGAGCGGGAATTGCAACAGTTTTTCGACGCGAGCCATGTGGCGGCGCGGGATCGTGTAGTGCGGCGGATCGCCTTGCGCGGGTTCGCCGACGAGGGCGTGCCGCTCGCGCGCGCCGATCTCGTCCCGGAGGTCACGATCACTTCCACAGGCGTCTACTGGCATCCTGTGGGGGCCACGGACGCCGATTTCCTCGTCACACCCGACATCTTCCCGCTTGTAGACGCGTTCGCGGCGGTCCGGGGCGCGTTCGCCGAGGAGCGGAGGCACGCGACGCGGCTCGCGACCATTTTCAACTGCGCTTAGCCATGCGTCAGGATTTGGCATCATGCGGACAAACCCGATCCAGAACACCCTAGAATTCATCGCCGGCGACACCGGCGACCACGCGGCGCTCGGCGCCGGCAAGTATGTCATGGTCGCGATCTACGGCAGCTTGCTCGTCGGCGGCGCGGTGCTCGCGGTCATCAACCTCGCGCAAGATCGCGAGCAGCGAAGCTTTCGCAATCTCTGCATCTGGTTCGTCCGGACGCTGATGGGGACGATGTGGTTCCAGGGCTCGCTGTGGAAACTGCCGCTGCCGATCTCCGGAGGCCTGCAATTCTGGACCAGCGAGATGGCGAAGTACTCGGCGTTCGAATGGCACACTTGGATCGTGCGCGAGGTCATGCTGCCGTATCTGGCGTTCTTTAATCCGATCGTTCTGCTCACGGAGATCGGGCTCGCGACCTCGCTGATTCTCGGGTTCGCCACAAGGCTGGGAGGATGGGTCGCCGTGCTCTTTACCCTGAATCTTTGGATTGGGCTGTATCGCCATCCGTCTGAATGGCCATGGACCTACGTGTTCATCATGGCGGTCAGTGCCTTCTTGGCGATGGACCGAGGCGGGCGCAGCCTCGGTCTGGACGCATTGCTTGCTCGCAGCCGCCTGCCGGATAAGTCGCTCTGGCGCGCTTGGCGGCTCGCCTCCTGACGGCCTGCCTCGGTTGCGCCTCGGTGGCCGCGTCGATAGGAAGTGCGGGGCGAGACGAAAGGGCCATCGATGGATATGACCGGCGAGCGGCGCATCCCCGCGCCCCGCGAGAAAGTGTGGGCGGCGCTGAACGATCCGGCCGTGCTCAAGTCGTGCATCCCCGGCTGCCAGAGCCTCGAGCGGGAAGCCGACGACAGCCTGACCGCCGCCGCCGCCGTGAAAATCGGGCCGATTTCAGCGAAATTCAGCGGCCGCGTGCAGCTCCTGGATCTCGACCCGCCCAATGGATACCGCATCCAGGGCGAGGGCTCGGGCGGCGTCGCCGGGTTCGCCAAGGGGGGCGCGAGCGTCCAGCTGACGGAGGAAGGTTTCGACACCCTTCTTAAATATGAAGTGCAGGCCCAGGTTGGCGGCAAGATCGCGCAGCTTGGCGCGCGCCTCATCGACGCCACGGCCAAGTCGATGGCTGACCAGTTTTTCAACAAGTTCGCGGCCGAAGTGGCCACCGTCCCGCCCAGCGTGGTGGCCGATGGCGAGAGCGGGCTGATCGCCGAGGTCGGCGAGGTGGCCGAGGTCGCCGCCGCCGAGGTCCGGGTTAAGGTGCTGGACCTCATCCCGAAGAACCCGATGGGCTTGCCGATCGTCGCCTGGATCGGCGGCGCGGTGTTCCTGCTGATCTTCATCCTGATCTTCGGCGGCTACATCTTTTGACGGCAGCCCTGCCGGCCAGCGTCGCGGCCACCGAGGCGCTTCTGGCCGAAGGCGGATATGTCGCCGACGCAGCACTCGCCACCACGATATATCTGGCGCTCGCGATGGGCCGACCGTTGCTGCTGGAGGGCGAGCCGGGCACCGGCAAGACCGAGATCGCCAAGGTCCTGGCCGCCGGTCTGGGTCGGCGGTTGGTCCGGCTGCAATGCTATGACGGCCTGGACATTTCGGCGGCCGCTTACGAGTGGGACCATGCGCGGCAATTGATGGCGATCAGGCTCGCGGAGTCGTCCAGCGGCGCGGCGAGCGCCAGCGACATCTATGGCCGGGAATTCCTGCGGTCGCGCCCGCTGCTGTCGGCGATCGACCCCGATCAGCCGCCCGCCGTGTTGCTGATCGACGAGCTGGACCGCGCCGACGAGCCGTTCGAGGCGTTCCTGCTGGAGGTACTGGCCGATTTCCAACTCACCATTCCCGAATATGGCACGGTTCATGCGGCGACCCCGCCGGTCGTCGTGCTGACATCGAACCGCACCCGCGAGGTGCACGACGCGATCCGCCGCCGCTGCCTGTATCACTGGGTCGACTACCCCACCGCCGCGCGGGAGCGGCAGATTCTCGCCCGCAAGGCGCCCGCGGCTTCGGCGCGGTTGAGTGCCGAGGTCGTCGGCTTCGTCCAGCGGCTGCGCAATGAGGACCTGTTCAAGCGGCCGGGTGTCGCCGAGACGATCGATTGGGCGGCGGCGCTCACGCACTTGAACCAGACCGAACTGGCCCCCGGCGCGGTCGACGAGACGTTGGGAGTATTGCTGAAATATCAGGATGATATCGCGAAGATTCGCGGCGAGGAGGCGGCGAGGCTTGTGGCGGCCTCGCGGGTTGCGCCGGTGAACCCGTTTGGCTGATCCGCTCCCGCCCGTGATTACCCTCCCTGCAGCCGATCGGCAGAGACGAGCGGTCGCGTCGCGACCCTACGTTGTCAAACAACGGACTAGCCCCCTCATCCACGTCGGCAGAGACTCACGCCAGAATGATTCAAGGCTGGGCTGCGGCAAGGAGGCCGACCGGGGCTCCGTTTGAAGAGGTTCCGGTCTATCGTGCGAAGAGGTATCCAAAGTTATGGGCTCGGTTCGGAGAGTGCCCGCTTGACCGACGGCGACCTTTCAGCCGTTCAAATGCCAGCGTCGGCGTTCGCACTCCATCGACAGCGCCGTTCGACGACGCGCTTGTCGACTGCGACGGTGTCAGAATGTTAGCCATCAACATCATGCATTTCGGCCGCTTGCTGCGCCGCGCCGGGCTGCCGGTCGGGCCGGCCGACGTGCTGGCCGCGACCGAGGCCCTGTCCCTGGTCAACATCGGCAGCCGCGCCGAGGTGCGCACCGCGCTGCACGCCGCGATGATCCACCGACATGAGCACGAGGACCTGTTCGAGCAGGCGTTCCGGCTGTTCTGGCGCCACCCGGAGGAAGCCAACCAGATGGCGGCGCTGGCGCTGCTCGCTGGCGGCACGCAAAAACCCGACAAGCCGCCGCCGGGAAGCCGGCGGCTCGCCGAGGCGATGAGCGCCCCGAAAGAAGAACGCCAGCAGGACGAGGAGCGCGGCGAGGAAATCGACGCGGTGTTCACCGTTTCCGAGCGCGAGCGGCTGCAGACCATGGATTTCGAAGCGATGTCGGCCAGCGAAATCGCTTCGGCTAAGGCCGAGATCAGCCGCTTGACCTTGCCGCTCGACCTGCGACGCACGCGACGACGGCGGCCGGATCCCACCGGCCCGATCCTCGATCTGCGCGGAACGTTGCGGGCGAGTCTACGGCAGGGCGGCGAGGTGCTGGATCTCGCCCGCGCGCGGCGTACGACGCGGCCGCCGCCACTGGTCGTGCTGTGCGACATCAGCGGCTCGATGGCCCGCTACGCCCAGATCCTGCTGCATTTCCTGCATGCCGTGGCGAGCGACCGCGACCGTGTCCACACCTTCCTGTTCGGCACCCGCCTCTCCAACATCTCCCGCGCGCTGCGCCATCGGGACCCGGAGGTGGCGTTCCAGACCGTCGCGAACATCGTCCCCGACTTCTCGGGCGGCACCCGGATCGGCGAGGCGCTGGAGA
This sequence comes from Acetobacteraceae bacterium, assembly GCA_965246915.1. Taxonomy (GTDB): domain Bacteria; phylum Pseudomonadota; class Alphaproteobacteria; order Acetobacterales; family Acetobacteraceae; genus CAVRQM01. The sequence continues at coordinate 219,331 of CBDFGB010000025.1, read as the reverse complement.
AATTCAACCGGGATTGGGGGCGGCGGGTATTGGCTCAGGGCGCGGTCGTGCTGCTTATCACCGATGGGCTTGATCGCGACGGGGCTGCCGGGCTTCCGGAGGCGATGGAGCGGCTGCACAAATCCTGCGCAAGGCTGGTGTGGCTCAACCCGCTGTTGCGCTGGGACGGCTTCGCGCCAAAATCCCAGGGCATTCGGGCGATGTTGCCGCATGTCGACGAGTTCCGGCCGGTCCACAATTTGGCCAGCCTGCGCGGGCTCGTCGCATCCCTGTCGCGGCCGATGGATGCGCGGTCGATGGATCGCTGGAGGAGCGCGGCATGAGCGAGACCGAGGATGTGCTGAGCATCGCCGCAGCCTGGAAGCGGGATGGCGAGCGAGTGGCGCTGGCGACCGTAACGGAGACCTGGGGCAGCAGCCCCCGTCGAGCCGGCAGCCGAATGGCGATAACCGCCTCAGGCCGCATGGCGGGCTCGGTCAGCGGCGGCTGCATCGAAGGGGCCGTGGCCGACGCGGCGCAAGAGACGATTCGTAGCGGTGCGCCGCAACTGCTCGATTTCGGTGTGACCGACGAACGCGCTTGGGAAGTCGGGCTCGCGTGTGGCGGCAAGCTGAAAGTCTTCGTGGAAGAGTTTGCGTGAAGCTCGCAACGGCCGAAGCCCTGTCCCGCGCCCGCGCGGAGGCCCGACCCGTCGTTCTGGCGACGCGCCTGCCGGATGGCGGGCAGTTCCTCGTGCCGGGCGACGACGTAACGCCGGAGGTAGCGGCGGCGGCCGACCGCGCTTTGCATCGCGACGAGAGCGGGACGGTCAAACTCGCCGACGGCTCGAGTTGGTTCTTCGCGGTGCAGAATCCGCAGGCCCGGCTGATCGTCGTGGGTGCCGTGCATATCGCGCAAGCGCTCGTCGGCCTGGCCGTGCAGCTTGATTTCGGCGTCACGGTGGTCGACCCGCGCAAATCCTTCGCGAGCAAAGAGCGATTTCCTGGCGTTGCGCTAAGCAACGACTGGCCTGACGAGGCCCTCGATGCGCTGCGTCCGGATTCGCTCACCGCCGTCGTGACGCTGACGCACGACCCGAAGCTCGATGACCCCGCGCTCGATCTCGCGCTACGCTCCACGCCTTTCTATGTCGGAGCGCTAGGCAGCCGAAAGACGCACGCCGCGCGGCTGGAGCGGCTTCGGGCACTTGGCCACGACGACGCGACACTCGCGCGGATCCGCGGACCGATTGGCCTGCGTCTGGCCGCCGTGTCCGCGCCGGAGATCGCGCTGTCAATCCTGGCGGAGATCGTGGCGGTCCGGCGTGGCGGCGAGGCGGCGGGTTGATTTTCGGCTCGATGCCGCTCGACGAGGCGCATGGCGCGGTCGTCGCCCATACGCATCGCCTGCCCGGCCGAGTGCTCCGCAAGGGGACGGTGCTGGATTCGGCGGCGATCGCGGCCTTGCGCGATGGTGGGCATGCGACGGTCATCGCGACCCGCCTCGATCCCGACGAGGTGATGGAGGACCCGGCCGCGCTTCGACTCGCGACGGCGCTGGTCGGGCCGGGGTTGGAAGTGGGGCCGGCGGCGACCGGGCGGGTCAATCTTTTGGCCACCCAGGCGAGCCTGCTGCGGGTGCGCCCGGCGCCGATCGATGCCGTGAACCAGCTGGACGAGGCGCTGACGGTGGCGACGCTGCCCGACTGGTCGGCGCTTGGCGCGGGCGAGATGGTGGCCACGATCAAGGTAATCCCGTTCGCGGTTCACGAATGGGTGCTCGCGGCGGCCGAGCAGGCGGCGCGACGGCTCGGTCCAGCCTTTGAGGTGAGAGCCTTCAAACCAATGCGTTACGGGCTGGTGTTGTCGAGTTTGCCGGGCATGAAGGACAGCATCATCGACGGCACGATCGAGGCGATGGCCGCCCGGATCGAGGGGGTCCGAGGGACGCTGCTGCCGCCGCGCCGAGTGGCGCACGACACGGCGGCGATCGCCGCGTCGCTGCGGGACCTGCTGCGCGAAGGGGCTGAAGCGCTGCTGATCGCGGGCGCGTCGGCCACGGTCGACCGGCGTGACATAGGCCCGGCGGCGGTGGTCGAGGCCGGTGGCGCGATCGAGCATTTCGGTATGCCGGTCGATCCTGGAAACCTCATTTGCCTGGGACGGGTCGGCGCCGTGCCGGCGCTGGTGCTGCCGGGCTGTGCCCGCAGTCCGAAGACGAATGGGATCGACTGGGTCATGCAGCGCCTCGCCGCCGGCCTGGATGTCGACGGCCGGGACATCATGGGGATGGGCGTCGGCGGCCTCCTCAAGGAGAGCGACGTGCGGCCTCTACCCCGCGCCCGCCGCCGCGCGGCCGCGGCACCCTCGGTCGCGGCGATCGTGCTAGCGGCCGGCCGCTCCTCGCGGGCCGCGCCCCGGAACAAGCTGCTGACTGAGGGCTCTGATGGGATCACGATGCTGGCGCGAACGGTGGATCAGGCGCTGACCTCCCGCGCGCGGCCCGTGGTGGTGGTCCTGGGCCATCGCGCCGACGAGATGCGGGCCATGCTGGCTGGTCGCGAGGTGACAACCGTGGTGGCGCACGGCCACGAGCAGGGCCTGTCCGCCAGCCTGCGCGCCGGACTGGCCGCGTTGCCGAGCAGCGCGCAGGCCGTTCTGGTGTGCTTGGGCGACATGCCGCTGGTCCCCGGCGGGGTATTGGACCGGCTAATCGCGGCCTGGGATCCCGACGAGGGCCGCCTGGTGGTGCAGCCCACCAGCGCCGGCCGCCCCGGCAATCCGGTGCTGTTCGACCGCACGCTATTCGCTCGGCTCGAGGCGCTGCAGGGCGATGCCGGCGCGCGCTCCCTGCTGTCCGCGATGGCCGACGAGGTCACGGCGGTCGAAGTCGGCACCGACGCGGTGCTGCACGACTTCGACACGCCCGAGAGTCTGGACCTCTGGGCCACGCACGCGACGGTGCCCGCCGCGGTCGCGTCTTGAGGCTGGCCAACGACTGGTGCGCCGCAGCATGGTGCGGCCATGGCTGATGCCTTTCCGGATCCAGCGGTGCACGTCGCCACGATTTCCGACGGCGTGCGGGCCTATACATCGCGGGTGCCGCCTGAGGCGCTGCCCTCGGTACGGCCGCGCGACCTGGCCGCCGCTTGGGATGCCGCGCGGGAGCGGGCGATCCGGCACGACTGGGGCGAAGCGCGGTTCTTCCGCTTCCCCCGCCGCGACGGCCCGCCCACCGAACTGGCGCTGGCCGATCCCGATGCCTGCTGCTGGGCGGCGGCCATCGAACAGACCACCGGGCTTGCGAGCCTTACAGGCCTATCGCTCTGCCTGCGGCTGCTCGCGCTCGTGCACCTGCTCGGCGAGGCCGCCTGGACGCGCGCCTGGGTGTCGTTCCGGCGCGACGGCGCGCATCTCGACCCGCGCCTGCTGGCCGCCGCCGCCCGGCTGCCGCTTACCGCCCAGGGTCTGCTCGATGCCGGTCAGCTGCGCGGCCAGCTCGACGCGAGCCTGCCTAAACCTAACCCGTCCCTATCGCTTGGAGCCTCCGCATGACGCGCCCTTGGATCCGCCGTGCCATCGAGTTGGGCGCGGTCGCATTGATTTTGCTGGCGGGTGGCTGCGGCAGCTCGCGCTCGTCGGGGCAGCAAGCCTCGGCGGCGCAGAAAGCAGCCTGCCGACAGCGCGCGGATCAGGTCTATGCAAGCCAAAACCGTGCCGATCTATACAACTCCGATAGGTACCAGACGACGACCCGCGACGCCCCGTTCGCGACGTCTGGCCTGCCGGGGATCACCTCGCGCGGCCTCGGTGGCCAATACGCTCGCGAGACACTTATCAGCGACTGCCTGAACGACGTTGCGGGCAATGTCGGCAACAGCGCCAACAACCCGCCCCCGTCGACCGGCGACCGGGCAACGCCAGGCAGCCTGCCGAGGAGTTTGTCCCCGCTCGCGGTGCCGCCGAGTCCGTAGACGCCGAGTCGCTTGTGACGCCGCCGGCCACGGCCTATAGCGCGCCCGAAACCAGAGAAGAGCCGTACAATGAGCAAGATCACCCGCACCGACCCGGGCCCGATTCTCTCTAAGGTCGTTGAATACCATAACTTCGTCTATCTGCAGGGCTGCACGGCCGCCGACCTCGCCAAGGACGTCAGCGGTCAGACGGCGGAGATTCTGGCGCAGATCGATGAGTTGCTGGAGGCCCATGGCACTGACAAGACCCGTCTCCTCCAAGCCCAGATCTGGCTGAAGGACATCCGTGATCGCGACGCCATGAACAAGCTCTGGAGCGCGTGGCTGCCGGAGGGTGGGGCGCCAGCCCGGGCCTGTGTGCAGGCGAACATGGCCGATCCGAGACACCTCGTCGAAATCATGGTCACTGCGTGCAAGTGAGTGTGTCTGTAACCACACAGGCAAGCGATATTTGGGCAACATTCCTGTTGCGCTTGAGGCTTTTGGGATAGATGTCCTAAAGTTACGTGTCTGACAGGTGTTCGAGCTGCCTAAATAGCGTGTGAGTTCGCCGAGCCGTGCTTTACTCCGTTGTCGGGTACACGAATCCGTTGATACGCCTTGTGATGTAGAACACACGGAGGCGTGGCTGATGGGACAACGGAGCAGCGGGCATTGGCTACCGAACGGCAAGATCGTGATCGGAGCCGCCTTGTTGACCGTGGCACCGATGCTGGCCCACCCCGTGCTCGCCGCGAAATCCCGCCATCCGCAGACCGCCCACGCCCAGAACGCGCCGCAGGCGGTGGACCGGTCCGCCCGTATCAAGCCAACCCGCTACGTCACCGCAAATGGTGAGCTGCGTCGGACCTCGAGCGCCAGCCTTCGCATGGCCGGCTTTCAGAGCCATTCCAAGAAATATGCGCTGAAGGGCGGCAAGGCGCGTTACGCCTACGCGCGGCCCCGGCTGCAATGCGTCTCGTTCGCCCGTGCCGCGTCGGGCATCGACTTGAAAGGCAATGCCGTCAACTGGTGGGATGCCGCGTCCGGCATATACGAGCGGGGCAACCGGCCGGAGCCGGGCAGCGTGTTGAACTTCCGTTCGACCGGTCAGATGCGGCTGGGGCACGTTGCCGTGGTTGCCGCCGTGGATAACAACCGGCAGATCGAGATCGACCATGCCAACTGGCCGGGGCCGGGCCGCTCGAAGGCCGGCGTCAGCCGCAATATCCCGGTGATCGACGTCTCGCCCGCGAATGACTGGTCGGCGGTGCGTGTTGGCCTTGGGCGCGGCGGGGACTTCGGCAGCATCTATCCCACCTATGGTTTCATCTACGATCGGGCGGACCGTGGGATAATGGTCGCCAACGAGCGGGCGAGCGGCCCGTCGTCGACGGTGCTCGCGATCGACGAACTGGCCGAAGCGCCGGCGCAGCCCACCGCACGACGCCAGCAGCCGATCGATCTCAACTTAGAAGGACCGTCGCGCGGCCTGCGCTGAGCGGTGTCATAGTACGCCGGCGGCACCGAGGGCGGCGCCACCGGCCAGCAGCAGGATCGGATGGATCCGGGTCGCCATCGTCAAGCTGGCGACCGCGAGAACCGTCATGACACGGGGCGTGCTCGACGCCGCCGCGACCGACAGCAGCACGGCTGCGGAAAGCACCAGCCCGACGGTCACCGGGGTCAGGCCGGCCTGCACCACGCGCCGCCAGGCAGCCGCGCTGAACCGGTGCCATACGACCGAGACAGCATAGGTCAGCACGCAGGTTGGCCCGACTAGGCAAAGGGTCGCGACCAACGCGCCGGCCAGCCCCGCCACGTGGAAGCCGACCAGTGTGGCGACGAGGAAATTCGGCCCGGGTGCGGCCTGCGCGAGTGCAAACAACTCGGCGAACGCGGCCGGCGACACCCAGTGGTGCACGACGACCGCCTGCCGTTGCATCTCAGGCACCACGGCGTTGATCCCGCCGACAGCAAGCAACGCCAGCGAGGCGAACAGCCGCGCGAGATCGCCAAGCAGCGGGGTCACCGCGGCCGCGCCGCAGCGTGCAGCACGACGCTCGCGGGCGCGGCGAGCAGCAGCACGGGCACCAGCGGCAGCCGGGCCAGCGCGACGGCGGCAAAGGTACTGAGCGCCACCGCAAGACCTAGCGCCCGCTCGGCGCCGACCCGAGCAAGCAGCGGCTGGCCAATCTTCATTGCGGTCCCCAGCACGAGCCCGGCGCCGGCCGCGGCCATTCCGCCCATTGCGCGCCCGACCACAGGATAGCGATCGAGCCATCCCACGAGCGCCCCAAGGACGACCACGATCAACAGCGGGGCGGCAACGAGCCCGGAGACCGCGGCCGTCGCCCCCGCCGCGCCGTGAAACCGGGCACCCAGATTAACGGCCAAGTTGGTGACATTCGGCCCCGGCAGCAATTGGCACAGGGCCAGCGTGTCGGTGAACTCTCCTGCGTCGAGCCAGCCTCGGCGTTCGACGACCATGCGACGGATGAACGGCATGACGCCGCCGAACCCCATCACCCCGACTGACAGGAAACCCATGAACAGCGCGCCCGGTGTCGGCGGCGCGGGAGGCGACGGGATCCCGCTCAGGTGGTCACCAGCGTGAAGCGTTCGAGCATCGCGGCCGCCCGCGGCGCGTCGAAGTCGGCCCGCCTCACGAAAGCCGTGAGTGCGTCGGCGCGGGCGATCTCACGGGCGAACTGCGAGAATGAATGGTATTCGCGCCGGGCCTGATAGGTCTCGAACAGGATGATCGTATCCGGCCGGCAATGGAGCAGGGTCTGGATCGCGCTCGCGACCCGAAACCGCCCGCCTATGAGGAATAGGTCAGTCTCGCCGATTCCCGGCACCGACCAAAGCCGGCGCGGATACGCCTGCCACCTGTCCTGCGTCGCCGGATCGGTGGGGTGGCCGAGCGTATTGGTTGGCCCGATGTCCACATGGATCAGATGAGGTTGGGTCCAGTCGGCGTGCCGCCGGCATTCGGTCGCGACCGCGGCGATCCGGTCGGCCGAACCGTCCAAGGCGACGACCGATCGCGACGCGAGGGCGGCGGCGCGACAGGTCAAGGCGGTCACGCCAAAACCCGCGAAACAGCCAGCCGCCGCCAGAAATGCCTCGAACAGCGCCGATTCCGACGCCGTCAGATCGGGCGGCGGGATGCTCACAACAGCCGGACCACGAAGGTGAGATCGAGCCAGCGCTCGAATTTTCTCCCCACCTGCGGCAGCGTGCCGCCGTCGGTGAACCCGCAGGATCGGTGAAGCGCGAGGGAGGCGGTGTTGCCGGCCTCCACGCCGCCGATCATCGCGTGCTTGCCCAGAGCGGCCGCCCGCTCGACCAGCGCCAGCAGCAGCGCGCGGCCAAGGCCGTGGCCCTGATGCGAGGGGTCGACGTAGAGCGAATGCTCGACGCTGTGGAGGTAGCCGTCATGCGGCCGGAACGGCCCGAACGAGCCGAACCCCGCGACGTTGCCGTGGCGTTCGGCGACGATGACGGGGAAGCCGCCGGCGAGACGGTCGCGCATCCATGCGCCGCGTGTCTCCGGTGTCGCCACAACGATGGTCCAGAGCGCGGTCGTCTCCAGGATCGCCTGGTTGGTGATCGCCAGGATCGCCCCGAGATCCGCTTCGGTCGCGTCGCGGATCATAGGGTCGTGGTCAGCAACCGGCCCGCCCCCTCGCCCGCCGGCGCGACCCCGTGTCGATACGTCTCCCGGCCATTGACCCAGGTGCGAAGAATTCCGTCGCACGCGCGGATCGGATCGTCATAGGTCGCCGTGTCGCGCACCGTCGCGGGGTCGAACAGGACCAGATCGGCGAATGCACCCGGGCGGATCACCCCTCGGTCGACCAGACCAAACACCTTCGCGGTGCGGCCGGTCATCCGATGCACCGCCGCCTCGACGCTGAACAGGTTTTCGTCGCGCGCGTAGTGACCAATCACCCGGGGGAACGTGCCCCACAGTCGCGGATGCGGGTGTGCGTCGTGCGGCAGCCCGTCCGAGCCGATCATTGCGCCAGGATGGGCGAGGATGCGACGCACGTCCGCCTCGTCCATCTGAAAAATCACCGCGCCCGCCGGCAGTAATTTTTTGGCGGCTTCAACCAGCGGACAACCCCACTCCGCGGCGATGCTGTCCAGGTCGCGGCCGGCCATTTCGGGGTGCGGCGTGGACCAGGATATGCGGGTGCGAACCCCCGGCCGCAGTTTCTCGGGCATAAGCACCGTCGAGCCGGCGGCATAGGGGTACACGTCGAACGCCGCCCCGCCCGCCTCGATCGCCGCCAGTGTCTCCGGCGAGCGTCCGTAATTCTCCGGCATGGCACATTTGTGATGGCTGATGATTGTGCGGGCGGCAGTATCGCCGATCCGTAGAGTCTCGGCGATGGCGGGGAAAATGTGGTCGGCCTCGTCGCGCATGTGGGCGACATAGACGCGACCTCGCCCGCGCAGCGCTTCGGCGACCGCGAGCACCTCGTTGGTCGGCGCGGCATTGCTGGCCGGGTAGTAGAGGCCGGTCGAGAAGCCGGAAGCACCTTCGTCGAGAGCCTGCGCGAGCCGCGCCTGCATGCGCATCGCTTCCCGGTCGGTGGCGGGACGAAAGACGTCGCGGTCCATCGCCTCGGCGCGCAGCGACATGTGACCGATCAGGGCGACGACGTTGACCGGCGGCGGCGTGGCAGCCAGCCGGTCGGCGTAGGCCGCGAAACTGTCGAACACGAACCAGGATTCGTCGCCAAGCAGATTGAGCGGCGGGATCGGTGGCTTTGACGTTCGCGCCGGCGACAGGCTGATGCCGCAATTGCCGACGACGACGGTGGTCACGCCCTGCGAGGTCTTGCACGCCATGCAGGACGGGCCACAGAGCACGGCCCGGTCGTCATGGGTGTGGGCGTCGATGAACCCCGGTGCGACGGCGAGGTTTTTCGCGTCGATGTCGGTGTCGGCGGTGTGGGCGGACAGGTCGCCGATCGCGGCGACGCGGTCGGCGGAGACCGCGACGTCAGTGGTTCGACGAGGCGCTCCGGTGCCGTCGAATAGGGTCGCATGACGCAGGATCAGGTCATGGCGCAAGATCAGGGGGCCGCCGGCCGCCAGTCCGTCGTATCGTGGTCGGGATGCTGGAAGCTGCGTAGGGTTTGCGCCACACCCGGCAGGTCCTGCTCAGTGCTGATGCCGGCCGACAAACCTTCACCACGCCACCACGAGCGTTCCGCCTCGACGCCGATGATCCGGTCGGGCAGCACCGCCTCCGGATCGTCGAACGTTCCGAGCGCGATTGCATGCCCCTGTCCGCTCAGGTCGCGAAACGCCAAGGGCGTGCCACATTCAGCGCAGAATTCGCGAACCGCAACTGACGAGCTCTGGAACGAGGCCGGCCGGCCGCGCGTCCAGCGGAGCGACCCGGGCTTGATGGTGGCCGAAGCCAGATAGGCGCCCCCGGTCGCCTTCTGGCACATGCGGCAATGGCATAGGCTCGCGTGATCCGGGCGCTCGGTGATCTCGTAGCGCACCGCGCCGCACTGGCAGCCTCCGGTCAATCGCACTGACATCTCCCCTGTCGACGCCACGCAGGCTAGAACGCCGGGTGACAGCGGAGAAGCACGTGCCACACGACGCGGAATTTGAGCTGTCTCGCTTGATCGACGTGATGGCCGCACTCCGTCACCCGGACACCGGGTGTCCATGGGACCGGGAGCAGGATTTCGCGAGCATCGCGCCCTACACCATTGAAGAGGCTTACGAGGTCGCCGACGCGATCGCGCGCGAGGATTTCGCCGCCCTGCCCGACGAGCTCGGCGATTTGCTGCTTCAGGTCGTCTACCACGCCCGCATGGCCGAGGAAGCTGGCCGGTTCGACTTCGCGGACGTGGCGCGGACGATCGCCGACAAGATGATCAGGCGGCACCCACATGTCTTCGGCGACGCGGCGGCGCGCGATGCCAGCGCGCAAGTCGTGGCCTGGGAGACGCAGAAACAGACGGAACGCTCGGCCCGGGCCGAGCGCGGCGTGCTGGCGGGGATCCCGCTCGACCTGCCGGCGCTGCTCCGGGCGGGCAAGCTGACCGCGCGGGCGGCGCGGGTCGGATTCGACTGGCCGGATGCGGCCGCCGTGCTCGACAAGCTGGACGAGGAGGCGGCCGAACTCCGCGCGGAGCTTGCGGACGCGGATGCTACACGGCTGGCCGCTGAAGTCGGTGATCTGTTGTTCGTGCTCGCAAATCTGGCCCGCAAACTCAATCTCGACCCCGAGGCCTGCCTCCGCGCCGCCAATGCGAAGTTCGCCCGTCGCTTCGCTTCCGTCGAGGCAGGACTGGCTGCCGAGGGCAGGACTCCGGCCGAGGCAACGCTGGCCGAGATGGAGACGGGATGGCAGGCGGCGAAGCGCCGCGGGTTGTAGCGGGTCGGCGAGACATCAACCGAACGATAGCATCTGCCACGCCATAAGAAGCCGAGTTCACGATGGCGAAGGCATGTCCCGGGCAACCGATGGCGTCACAAATTGGATGACCATGTTTCGCTGGATCGTGAAGCTGATCCGCGATGAGTACGACGTGGAGGAAGCCCGCCTCACCCGCTTTGCCATCCTTGAGAGTGATTTGGGCCTCGGGATCGAGGACGTCGAGCGAGTTCTCGACATCGTGGCGACGAGCTTCGTCATTCGCTTTCCCGGCGGCACTCTCGACGAGATCGTGAGACTGGAGGAACTTTGCATGTTGGCGAGCTGGATGAAGGGGTTATACAAGCGTCCTGAATTCATCTCCGATGCGTTCGACGAACGATGCCGCCAAGTGAATCCCGGGTGCGCTTGAGCCGTAGTCGGCGAGGGTTGACCCCCGAGCCAGCTGGCCACAAATTCGTGCGATGATTTTGCTGATCGACAACTACGACAGCTTCACCTTCAATCTCGTCCACTTCCTTGGCGATCTTGGGGCGCGCTGCGAGGTCGTTCGCAACGATATGCTGACCACGGCGGACGCGCTTGCGCGCCGGCCCGAGGCCATCGTGTTGTCGCCGGGTCCGGGGACGCCGCGCGACGCCGGGCTTTGCGTCGAGCTGATCCGCGCGGCCGCCGGCATCGTGCCGATCCTCGGCGTGTGCCTCGGCCATCAGGCGATCGGCGAGGCGTTCGGGGGCGAGGTCGCGCGCGCGCCAGTACCGATGCACGGCAAGACGAGCCGCATCCGCCATGAGAACCAGGACGTGTTCGCCGGCATCCCGAGCCCGTTCGCGGTCACCCGGTATCACAGCCTGCTGGTGCGCGACGCGACGCTGCCGGGGGTTCTTCAGGCAACCGCCTGGACTGATGACGGGCTCATCATGGCGCTGCGTCACCGCAGCCTGCCGATCTTCGGGGTGCAGTTTCACCCGGAGAGCATCGCGAGCGAGTATGGCCATGAGATCTTGTCGAATTTCCTGGCGATCGCCCGCGACCGAGAGATGATACGGGCCGCCTGATCCAACCGGCATGTCGACGAACTTGCGCTCGGTTCTCGGGCACCTGGCCACGGGCGGCACGCTGAGCGAGGCGGAGGCCGAGGCGGCGTTCGCCGTCGTGATGTCCGGCGAGGCGACACCCGCGCAGATCGGCGGAATGCTGATGGCGATGAGGGTCCGCGGCGAGACGGTCCCCGAGCTGATTGGTGCCGTTAGGGCCGCACGGTCGCGGATGACAGCCGTCGAGGCGCCCACCGATGCGATCGATGTGTGCGGCACTGGCGGCGACGGTGCCGGGACGTTGAACGTCTCGACAGCCGTGACATTCGTTATGGCCGGCCTGGGTGTGTTCGTCGCCAAGCATGGCAACCGCGCGCTTTCGTCCCGTACGGGCGGCGCGGACGTGCTCACGGCGCTCGGGATCGGGATCGAGCCGCCACTCGACCGCCTCGCCGCCATCCTCCGCGCCGCGCACTGTGTCTTCCTTTTCGCGCCGCGCCATCATGCGGCACTGCGTCACGCCGCCGGACCTCGTGTGGAGCTCGGCACGCGCACAATCTTTAACTTGTTGGGGCCGATGGCCAATCCTGCCGGCGTGCGTCGACAATTGACCGGCGTGTTCGACCCGGCGTGGTTGCGACCGATGGCGGAGACGTTGCGCTCGCTCGGCACCAGTGATTGCTGGATCGTGCACGGGATGGGCCTCGATGAATTGACGACCGCCGGCGAGAACCAGGTTGTGGCGCTACGCGACGGCGCTTTGCGGACGTTCGCCGTCACTCCCGAGGAGGCCGGGTTGGCCCGCTCGCCGCTGGAAGCGATCCGCGGCGGCGACGCGGCCACGAACGCCGCGGCTCTCCTCGCGTTACTGGACGGCGCGCCGGGAGCCTATCGCGACACGGTTGTCCTTAACGCGGCTGCCGCCCTTATCGTGGCACGACGGGCCGACACGTTACATGACGCCGCGCGGCTGGCTGAGACCTCGATCGATGACAGGCTGGCACGCACGGCGCTCGATACATTGCGGAGAGAGACGACATGATTTCCGTCGCCGTTGCCGACGACGTGCTGGCCCGCATCTGTGACGACACGCGGGTGGAGACGACCCGGCGCAAAGCGGTGGTTGGGCTGGAGGCGATCCGTGCCAAAGCTCTGGCCGCCAAACCCACCCGCCCGTTCGGGCAGGCGCTGATGCAGGCCGCGGCAAACGGCATCGGGCTGATCGCCGAAATCAAGAAAGCCTCTCCGTCCGGCGGGGTGATCCGTCCGGATTTCGACCCTGCAAGCCTGGCCCGAGCGTATGCCGAGGCTGGTGCGTCCTGCCTATCCGTGCTGACGGATGGGCCCTACTTCCAAGGCTCAGCGGATCATCTGAAGATCGCGCGGGCCGCCGTGTCGCTGCCGATCTTGCGCAAGGATTTCGTTTTGGAGCCTTGGCAGGTCTACGAAAGCCGCGTCATGGGCGCGGACTGCATCCTGCTCATCATGGCGGCACTGACAGACAATCAGGCGATTGAACTGGAAAGCATCGCGCGGGACCTCGATCTCGACGTCCTGGTCGAGGTTCATGACCGCACGGAGCTCGACCGGGCACTCGGGTTGCAAACGAAGCTCGTCGGCATCAACAATCGCAATCTCAGGACGTTGAAGACCGATCTCGCAGTGACCGAAGAATTGTCGGAGCACGTGCCGCCAGACCGTTTCCTGGTCGCGGAGAGTGGTATCCGCGATCATGCCGACATTCGCCGCTTGATGGCGTTGTCGGTGCATTGTGTTCTGGTGGGTGAAAGCCTGATGCGCCAGCCCGATGTCGCGGCGGCGACGCGCGCCTTGCTCGGCCGTTGACCGGCCTCACCCATCTCGATGCCGCCGGCCACGCAACGATGGTCGATGTCGGCGCCAAGCCGGCAACCATCCGTAGCGCGACAGCACGTGCCCGCGTGGCGATGCGACCGGAAACGCTGACGATGATCGTCGAGGGGACCGCGGCGAAGGGGGACGTCTTCACCGTGGCGCGGATTGCAGGGATTATGGCGGCCAAGCGGACCTCGGACCTCATCCCGCTGTGCCACCCACTTTCGCTATCGTCGGTGCGGGTCGACCTAACGCCCGATGGCGAGGCAGGGGTAGCGATTGAGGCGGTGGTGCGCACGACCGGTCCCACAGGCGTCGAGATGGAGGCGTTGACGGCTGCCAGCGTCGCGGCCCTCACGCTGTATGATATGTGCAAGGCGGTGGATCGCGGGATGCGCATCGACGCTGTCCGGGTCGTGGCCAAGTCGGGCGGCACGTCCGGCGACTTTACCCAGGACTGAGCCGTGCTGAGCGTCGAGGAGGCCCGAGCACGAATCCTAGTCGGACTGCGACCGACTTCGGCCGAAATCGTCGGGCTGGCAGAGGCCTGGAACCGGGTCGCGGCCGCCCCGGTCCTGGCGCGGCTCGACCAGCCGCCACGGGACGTGTCCGCCATGGACGGCTACGCGCTCGCGGCGGGCACCGGCGGGAGTTGGCATTTGGTTGGCAGCGCGCCGGCGGGACATCCATGGACCGGGCGACTGGGTGCCGGCGAGGCGATACGTTTGTTCACCGGCAGCATCATGCCAGAGGGCGCCGAGACCGTGCTGCTCCAGGAGGATGCCGAAGCGGGCGACGGCGTGGTGCGCACGGCCTCGGCAATGGCGCCAGGCCGGCACATCCGCCGCGCCGGCCAGGATTTCGCCCGGGGCGACCTCCTGGTCTCCGCCGGCCGACGGCTTTCGGCGCGCGACGTCGGCCTCGCGGCGTCGGCAAATCATCCATGGATCGCGGTGCATCGGCGTCCGCGCGTCGCAATCCTGGCGACCGGCGACGAAATCGCCCTGCCCGGCGAGCCGATCCCTGATGGTGGTATCGTGAGTTCCAATGCGCATGCGCTGGCCGCGCTGGTCCGCTCGGCGGGCGGCGAGCCGACCATCTTTCCGATTGCTGCCGACGACCTCGCGGCTCTGGCGCGCGCCGCCGACGCGGCGGCCGGTTTTGATCTGCTGTTGACAACAGGCGGGGCCAGCGTCGGCGACCACGATCTCGTCCGAGAGGGTTTTGCTGCGCAGGGCATGGCACTGAATTTCTGGAAGGTTGCGATGCGTCCCGGCAAGCCTCTGATGCATGGCTGGCTTGGTATCCTGCCGGTGCTCGGGCTGCCCGGCAATCCCGTCTCCTGCTTCGTCACCGCCCTGCTGTTCGCGCAGCCGGCGATCCGCCGTCTTGGCGGCGAGCACGCGACCGAGACCGTCTCCGTCGATGCCATGCTTGGCGGTGCCCTACCGGCGAACGATCTGCGCGCCGACCATTTGCGCGCGCGCCTCGAAACCCGCGGGGATGGGGCGCGTGTCGCGTTCCCGTTCGAGCGCCAGGATTCCGCGCAATTTCGCCTGCTCGCACATGCAGATTGCCTGATTCTACGACCGCCGCACGCGCCCGCCTTGGCGGCGGGCGAGCCCGTGCCAGTGATGCTTCTGGCATGAGCCGGCATTGCGATGAGCGTGCACGACGGGACTAGCCGTCGCGTCGATCGAAGGGGTTGCCCGACCGATGACCAATGCCCTCCATCCTGAGACGAGCTGGCCCGACACCGACGCGAACGCAGACCTTGCGCAACTGCGTGCGACGACGCCGTTGGTGCATTGCATTACCAACATCGTCGCTGCCCAATTCACCGCCAACGTCCTGTTGGCCATCGGTGCCGCGCCCGCGATGGTGATGGCCGAGGAGGAAGCGGGACCATTCGCCGGAATCGCGGGGGCAGTGCTGATCAACGTTGGCACCATAGTGCCGGCCGAGGAACACGCGATGCTGGCTGCGGCGCGGACGGCCGCCACCCAGGGCACACCTTGGGTCCTTGATCCCGTAGCGGTCGGTGCGCTCACTCTTCGTACGCGAGTGGCGGCCGAGCTGGTGGCCTTGGGTCCGACCATCATTCGCGGCAACGCGTCGGAAGTTCTGGCTCTGGCCGGTCTCGGCGCCGGTGGACGCGGCGTGGATTCGATGGACACATCGGATGCCGCGATCGATGCGGCGCGCTCGCTGGCACGCCGGACAGGGGGCGTCGTCGCCGTCAGCGGCGTCGTGGACTATGTGACAGATGGCGACCAGACAGTGGCCGTTCCGGGCGGACATGTCCTCATGACCCGAGTGACCGGCGTCGGATGCGCCCTCGGCGCGGTGCTGGGCGCGTTCGCGGCCGTCGCGCCCTCGCCGCTTCGGGCGGCGATTTCTGCGTCGGCCGTCTACGCCGCCGCCGGAGCGGCCGCCGGTCGCGCCGCCTTCCATCCCGGCAGTTTTGCCGTGGCGTTCCTGGACCAACTTTCGGCGATCGGCAGGGACTGATCCCTCAAAACGCCGCGATCCCCACTCGGATCAGCTGTGGAATCGACGCCGCGCCCATCTTCTTCATGATGATTGCGCGGTGATTCTCGACGGTGCGGCGGCTGACCCCGAGGTCGGCGGCGATGTTTCGGCTCGGCTGTCCCGCCAGCACCAGTTCGAGGATCTGTCGCTGTCGTGCGGTGAGGCTCGCTGCCCGGGTGAGGGCGGACTCCCTCCAGGTTTCGAGCTTGCTGGAATCGGCGAGCAGATCGAACGCTCGCTCGATACTTGGGAGCAATTCCTCGTACCGTACCGGCTTCTCGATGAAGTTCAGCGCTCCCGCGGCCATCGCCTCGACCGCCATGCGCACATCGCCCGCGCCCGTCAACATGATCGCCGGCAGCCTATGCCGACGATCCTTCAGTAAACGAAGTAGCTCGACCCCGCTCATGCCCGGCAGGACCGCATCGACCAGGATGCATCCGGTTCGTCCGGGCCGGTCGGCCATGATGAATTCCTCACTGCTCGCGAACACCTCGGTGGCCCAGCCGGTCGCCTCCAGAAGATCTCGCATGATCTCGCGCACGCTGGCGTCGTCGTCGATCACGAACACGATTCCACGGGTCACGCGCTCGGGACTCGCCGGTCGCGAGGGCATCGCGGCGGCGCGCGATGGCGGCGCTATTGGTACCTCAACCGAGAAGACTGAGCCGCGACCTGGCTTGAAACCAACGTCGATCCGATGGCCGAGCAGATCGGCGATCCGGCGAACCATCGACAAGCCAGGTGCAAGCGTCGGGTTCAGAAGCGGCATGCGGCCATTGGGCGGCCGCATCGCGTCATGCACAACGCGCGCATCGGCCGCCGCCGTTTCGAAGCCGCTGTCCCAGAGCTCGATACGCAACCGGTGACCATTCCGTCGCGCGCCGAGCAGCATCCGACCCTCGTGCGAATTCTCCATGGCATAATGGGCCAGACTGCGCAGCATCTGCGCCAACAAGTGCTGATCGCTGTGGACGGCGACGTGGCAGGGAACCACCGTCCAGCGCAGCCCGCGCTGACGCATCCGCTCGGCGAACTCGCCGTGCACCCTTTCGAGCAACTCGGCGAGCACGAAGTTGGAGGTATCCGGCCGGCCATGCTCGGTGTCCCAGCGATTGATGTCGAGCAGTGTGTTCAGCATGCCCGACATCGCCCGGATGGTGTCCTCGAGCCGGCCAATCAGTGGCAACACGTCCGGATCACCAACCCGCCGCGCCAGCAGTGAACCGAGCAGCGTCATTGCTTGCAACGGTTGACGCAGATCGTGCGTCGCGGCAGCGAGCGCGCGCGATCGGCCGGTCGCAGCCGCCCGCCGACCGGACCCGCCGCCGAGTTCGCGCGCGGTGAAGTCGCTCACCGTGACAAGCGTGCCACCAGGGCCGGGGTGGACGGAGCGCAGCGGCATTGCCCGCACGACGAGGCGGCGTCGCCCGCTCAGCGGAAGCTCACTCTCGACCTCCAGTCCAAGCGCACCTGATGCCGGATCCGCCAGAGCCTCGCGCAACTCGCGATGGCCCACCCGCTCTTTCAGCAATCGCCGCCAAACATCGTTGGCATCCGGTGCGAACAGCCTCGTGAAGCCCTCGTTGCCGAGGAACACATCGAGACCGGCGTCAAGGATCGCGGCTGGGTATGCGAGCGCGTCGACGATCGCTTGGGCAGCGGCCGGAAGACTGGTGGGGGGCCCTTCGAGAGCACCGGTCATGCTGAACCCTCCTGGACGTCGCGGTGTTTTCCGCGATCGGCTACTCGCCGCGATTGGACAACCGTGAACGCGGCGGACCTAAGATGGGTCGACCCATGCCTGTAACAAGTTGGCGTGAGCAACCGCTACGTCACTGTCACTCGCGCGCATCAGCCATGCGCGCATTATAGCCGCTTGCGGTCGAACCCCTCCATCACTCGGGCGAAGGCACCGGGGTCGATGTCAAAATCCGCTTGCATGGCATCAACCGGATCGTCGCCGGTTCCATGTAGCGAGATATACGAACCCCCGCGATGGCTCACCAGATCCCAGAAAAAGTCGTCCTGCATGAACCGGGACGTGAGCGCGAGCAGCCGCACGCCCCTGGGCGCGAACGCGAGGTTGGCCAGGCCCGCGCCAAGATTGCCCACCACGTGCGTTGCGTCCCGGAACATCCTGACTTGCTCCACGAAGTCGAGGTTCTGAGGCTCCACGACGAAGTAGCCGCGCGCGAGCAACTCGGGCAGCAGTGCCGCCTCGTTGCGCAGTCTGCGGCGGGCAGCGACGCCCCGTGATACATAGAGGCGTCCGGGCCCCGGCGCGCCGGCCGGGACGCGGCCGGCCAGCGCTCGCAAAAATGCAATCACGCGCGGCGCCTTGACCCAGGGCTGCACGGTGAGCGGCGCCGGATAGATCAGATCATGGCAAAACAGCGTCTCGTCCGGTGCGGCAACGATACGCGAGGGGTCGACCCCGCACAGGGCGAGGCTGTCGCGATAGACAGCGCCGATCCGACCGCGATCGTTGCCGATGAGAACACGACAGTCCGACAAGTCGTGGCATTCCGCCACCAGTCCAAGTCGCGGCAGGGACTCGACGAGCCAGTGACCATAATTGCTGTCCCAAGTCTGCTTCAGCAACACGAGAGGGCCGTCGGCGTGCCGCCGGTGCACCGGGCGGCGCCGCAGCCGCGCCACCTGCGCGTCGGCATCGACGTTGAGCAGGCTTTCGCGGATCACCCGGCCCTCGCCGTCCATCACAATGCCCCGCTGATGCACGGTCACGTCGCGCAGCCGTGCAACCATCGCCGGCGGTGGCCGAACCGTATCGAACCGAGCCTGCGCGGCCTGGGCTGCGGCGACCGAGGGCGCGGCGCCAAGGATCGTCGCGGGCACCCGACGGTAGACGCCTCCATTGTCCAGATTCGCGAGATCTGCGTCGCTCTCCATTAGCTTCACGATCAGCACGGGACGATCGCTGGGAATGATGCGTGGCGGGACGGCGTTGCCGACATCCATCATGCCGCGCCGCACACCGAGCGCGGCCAGTCCGACGCCCAGCATCTCCAGCACGTCGTTCGTCATCATGCATTCGACGAGGTTGTCGCGCAGGACTTGGATCAACACCGACGTCCCGAGCCTTGGCCCGGAGAGAGCAAACGAGAATGCCGCCCCGCCACTAGGCTGCAAGACGACTGACGTGGCCGTGTCGACCAGGTTCAGGCAGGCCAAGTCCGCAGGCCGCCGCGTGACATCGAGGACGATCCGGGGCGGCCCCGCCAGATCGAACGCCGCGATGGCGCGCAACCGCCCCTCGGCCGCATTGCCGAAACGGATGGTCTCCAGGAGGTCGATCTCGCCGAAGTCCCGGTCCAGGATCCCAAATCCGTACGTCTCGCGGAACGCTGACAGTGTTGCGCATCCGGGATCGCGCGGGATCAGCAGCAACGGCGAGCGGGGGTTGACCCGGCGGAACGCCTCGAGAAACGGCAGCGCATCCTCGAGATTGGCGTCGCTGGCGACAAAGATAGCGAGCGACGCGCCGGCCGTCACACCCTCCCCTCCGCCCAGCGGTCCACCAGCGCATCGAGCCGAGCGGCGACATTGGCGTGAAACGCCGCATAGCATGGCGCCTGCTCGCGAACGACGGCGTCGATCCGGTCGGGGTTGGCGAGCACTGCGGCGAGGCGTGCGACGAGCGCCGGCAAATCGGCGAGCTGGACGTCCGGACCGCAGTATTCCAGGCCCGCTCCGCCATCCGCGGTGGCCAGCACCGCGCGGCCATGCGCCAGCGCCTCCACCGTCTTGATCTTGAGCCCGGTGCCGCCGACCATCGGATTGACGATCAGATCGATCTCGTCATAGGCATCGGATGCGTGGGCGACCCGTCCGCCCGGCTGGAACACGCGCAGCGGGCCCACCGTACGCGTGATGCCGCCCAAGGCCAAAAAGTTTGCATGGGCGATGTCGTCGCGCACCGCGAGCAACCCGTCGAGTGCCGTCAGTCCGGCCACGTTCCAGGGGTTGCCCGAGCCGAAGTAACCGACCACCGGTGACGCGTGGTTGCGAGCGATGGCCGCTCGCGGCGCTTGCGCATACTCCACGAGCTCGACCCTTCCCGCGCACCGCGCCGCGAAATCGCGGGCCTCGCCGGGCTGGATCGCGAGCACCACATCGGCGCGGTCCAGTCCGCGCGTCTCGTCCGCCCGCGTCGTGTAGAACCAATGGGGGCTGAGCCCGGCGCCACGGATGAGCTTGTGGCGGTCGCCGAATACGTCGTGGGTGTCCAGCACACGCAGGGTCCGCGACTTCGCAAAGCAGGTCAGCAACAGCGAGCACCAAACATACGCCACCACCACCACGTCGTAGTCCACAGCGGCTGAGAGGGCGCGTGCCGCGGCCAGAAGCTGCGGGGAGACCCATTCGTCGAGGCCCCAGTGACCCGGCGCTCGGCGGCGCGGGCGCACGCCCGAGGGCGGGACGATGTGCACGCCGTCCCAGGCAGCCGCCATGGCGTCCAGCGTCTCCCTGTCCGCGCCGTCGATTGCCGAATACAGCACCTCGACCGGCCCCCGTCGACGTAGCGCCGTCGCGATCTGAGTGACGCGCGCACGGTTGCCTTGATCGGTGGGATGAGTTGGCGTGGGCGTGATGATCAGCGAGCGCATCGGAGCATCGTCACGGCGCGGGCCCGATCTCGATATCCGTCACAGCCAGCGCGCGACCCGGCATGTCGTGGCCGATCCGCAGGATGTGGCAGGCGGCTTCGGGCAAATCCCGGGCGATCGCTTCGACGCGCGCGCCGCCGATCTTGGCCTTGATCACTCGATCGTCGAGGCTCATACCAATCGAAGCCGCCGGTGGCGGCACGTGGCCGCCGAGCAAATGCAGTACCACCCGTGTCGCACCGCTCCCCCAGTCGGGCAGCAGGACGGTGGCCGGCTTGCCCGATCGGATGATCGCATTCGGTAGGGGCGCATCCGATGCGGCTGGCGGCAGGTCGAACGTAACGATCTCGTCGATGCCCATCCTCAAGGTCTGACCGCGCCGCCGTATGGCCCGTTCGTCAAAGTGCCTCTGCCACGGCTGTGGAATCTCGTCGACTATGTCGGGCCGGAATGAGCCGATAGCGGCGGTTAGTAGGTCGGGATCGTCCACATCCCCCGTCGTGAGCACGCGCGGCGACCTTGCACCGCCGAGAAAGCGGGCCAACGCCTCCGCCAACACCTCGGGTCGGTTCCCGTGCTGCAAGAACGAGAGCTGCCCCGGCGGCAGGCTCGTCATGCGCACGCCGGCAGGCGGGCGGATCGCGATACGGCAGGCTTGTCCCAACTCGTCGATCAGGACAATGCGGGCGCCGCACGCGACTTCGTGCCAGAACAGCGTGGCGGCTGACGGCGCGCGGTTCCAGCACAGCAGCGTGCCGATCGCCGGAATCACGCCTCGCCTCGGGCGATTCGGGCGTGCTCGGCCCCGGTCACGGCCGGATCGAGGCGGGTTTGAGCATGTCGGTGGGCAGCCTCGCGAGTACGCACGATGCGGCTGCGGTCTTCGATGAGAGCGGCGAACAATGCCCGCAGGTATCCGCTCGGATCACGGCGCGCGGGAACCTTTACCACCGCGTCGTCCGGCAACTCGGCATAGGATCCGTGGTCGCTTACAACAGTCGCGCAGCCTAGACCCAAGGCGCGCGCCACTGCCCCCGAACTCTCGCCGCGCGTCGGAAAGCGGAGCGCCATGACGAGGTCCGCTATTAACAAAAGCCGGTCCGCGTCCTCTTCGTCGATCCACCCCAGCACCTGCACACGGTCGGCGCAGCCTCGCGCGGCCGCCAGCTGGAGGAGGTCGGGATCGTCGGCACGCGCTTCGCCGGCGATGATGAAGGCGATTTGGCCACGCTGCGCGTGCGGAAGTCCGCCGATCGCATCGATCACCGCCGCGAGTTGTTTATCAGCGCTGGGGAAACCGAGCGAGACGATGACGAAGGCAGGCCCGGAGAACGCCATGTCCGACATCCACCGCGCCCGCGCGGGATCGCGTGCCCGGTCGCGCCATGCCGCGAGCGCCATCGTGCTGGGTCCAGGCAGATAGCTGAAATGCGGCACGACATGCAGGGCTGCCTCCGGCAGCGACGCACGCGCCAGTGCGCGGGCCGCCTCGGAATGCACGATCACCGCCGGCGCGGCCCGAAGCCACGACAGCAGGCGGATTTCGCGATGGTCCATCTCTCGGCTCAGCCCTGCCGCGCCAACCCGCGCGAACAGCGCGGCCGTCGTCGGCGGTTCGTCCCGAAGTTGCGCGGCATAAAAGCCAGGCAGCAGCACATCCACCTGTTGCGCGAGATAGTGCAACGACAGATCGTGCAGCACGACCGTTCCGGGCCGGCGCAGGAACAGCCTTACCGCAAAGACGTGATCCGGGTTGTTGCCGATATGGTAGATCGGCGGCGGCCGGCGATCAGCTGGCAGCGACACGAAGACGCGCGGGGCGAGGATCGCGTGATGTTCGCGGGTCGGCCGCGGGAGTGCGGCGTCGGTGACGATAAGCAACGGCGCGTCGGTCGCGCGAGCGATCTCGCGCGCGTAGTCGGCGATACCGTTGCGCTGCGGCGGCCAGGGCGTGACCATGGCGTGCGAGAACGGTCTCATTCAAATGTTGGCCGCGACGACCTCGGCCTCGGAGAACACGGCCGACAGCAATCGCGGATCAGCCTCGCTGGTCTGGTGCCGGTCGAATCGAATATGGATGACCAGCATGCCCCCCTGTATGGCGGAGCCCCGCGAAATCGGGATATCGACGGCGTAGCGGCCGTCGAGCGCCCGCACTCGCGCGGCCTCCGACGCGCCGCCGGTCGAGACTTTTATGGCAGGTAACTCCGCTGCGGCGCCGAATCCATGGAAATAGAGCACGACGCGACGAGCCAGCCAGGGGATGTCGCGCAGCGCGATCGTGGCGTTCGGGCCGAACCAGCGCCACACGCTGACTCCGTCCGTTTCGACGTCGTGGATGCCGATGCCGTCGATGTCGGCCGGGCCGAAACGCTGCGTCGCCGGCATGTCCGCGACGGGGGCAGCCGGCCGCCCGTCAGCGCGATCGAGACGCTCGGCCAGCAGGAGGTAGAATAGATCGAGTCGCTCCAGCAGCAGTTGTTCCCGGCCGAGGTCAAGCACCGTTGCGAGCCGGAGTTGCAGAGCCGCGTTGTCACGACGCACTTCCGACAGCTCTCGGTCATGGCGCGCGAGTTGCGCCATCGCGCCGGCGAGCAAGGTCGACGGATCAAATCGGCCGGCCAGGACGGTCACGCCGAACATCGTCTCCGTCACTGCAAAATTTCCGTCGAGCGGCGCTGAACACGCGAAAACGACGCGCTGCGCCGTCCCGTCCTTCTCCGGCACAGAGGCGGCCCGCGCGATATCTCGACCTTCGAGTTCCAGCGCGAATCCCCGAGCGTACCCGGCCAGTCGATCCGGCGTCACGGTGAACGCCGGACCCACGTCTTGTACGCCGGCGAAAGATGCGGCGATGCCAGGGGAACCGGCGGCGAAGAGCAGGGCAGCGGCGTCCGGCAAGTCGACGCCCGCGCCGATCTCGCGTCCAGTACGGACGTTCATGACACGAACCCGCGCCGGGAACGACAGCACCGGCGCATCGCCCAGACTGATCAGGCCCGACAGGTCTCCGCCACGCCGCCCGGCCTGGATGATCGCCGCGCCGATCAGATCGTCGTCGACATAGGCCTCAACGGGATCGCCGTCCAACGCTTCGCCCCGCCCGGGCGTGACCCAAAGGCCCTCGCCATGGCGAAGAAAGATCGGAACAGTCGGGCTCCGGCGTGCCATCGCGATCAGAGGACACGCCCGGCCGCGAAAACGTCAAGCGGCTACCAGCGCGCCATGCCGGCGTCGACGTTCAGCGCCTGACCGGTGATCCAGTGCGCGTCGTCCGATGCCAGGAACGCCACCGCCGGGGCGATGTCCTCCGGCGTGCCGTGGCCCTTCAGAGCCTGCAGCATTTCCACGAAACCGAACGCCTCCTTGTGCGGAGTTGCCATCGCGCCCTCCGACGAGATGAGGCCCGGCATGACGGCGTTGACGGTGATGCGGTATTTGCCGAGTTCGGTGGCCAACGCACGGGTCAGACCGAACACGCCGCCCTTCGAGGCGACATAGGCCGCCATGTTGGGCGTTCCGGCCAGCAGGCTGTTGGAGCAAATGTTGACGATGCGCCCCTGCTTGCCGAGACGACGCATCTGGTCCGAGCCCGCCCGACACATCAGGAACGTGCCGGTCAGGTTCACGTCGATGATTCGCCGCCAGTGCGCCAGGTCGACGTCGTCCCAGGCGATGAACGGCACGATCGCCGCGTTGTTGACAAGGATATCGATGCCCCCAGCCCGCGCCTCCGTCTCCGCGATGAGGGCGCCTACCTGATCCGGCTCGGCGATATCGCAACCGATGGCCAAAGCATCGCCGCCCAAGCCATCCGCGGTTTCCGCCGCCCCCGCCGCGTTCACGTCCACGGCCACGACACGCGCGCCGTCGCTTCTGAGGCGGACCGCGATGGCGCGCCCCAGCCCCTGCGCCGCCCCGGTGACCAGGGCCACCTTACCGTCGAGCTTGCTCATGCGGCGATCTCCTCCGTGACCGTGGATCGTTGCCAAATTTCGTGCGCCCAGATTTCCGCCAGCGCGATGACGGCCGCGTTGACCGGGCCGGTCGTGATACGCGGGATCGCCGACGCATCGACGACGAACAGGTTGTCCGCGCCGCGCACGCGACAGGATTCGTCGATCACGGTCCCCAGTGCGCAGGTTCCGACCGGATGATGGTGCGTAGTGGCGGCCCGGGCGAGGAAATCGTCGATGTCACGCAGGTCATGGCCAGGTAGAATCTCGCGGGCGCGCCATGGGTCGAGGGCGTGTGCGTGACCGACCGCGCGAGCCACGGCGAGACTCTCGCGGAAAACCCGAAGGTCGTGGTCGGTGGACAGATAGGCCGGATCGATCAGCGGTGCGTCGGCGGCGTGCGGCCCGGTGGGACAGATCGTGCCGCGGCTGGTCGGGTGCGTGACGCCGCACATGATGGTATAGGCCGATCCAGGGTCGGGTCGATCGAAGCATTCGCTCACCACTGGCAGCAGCACGCAGGCCAGCACGACGTCCGGCGCTCCGTCGGTCCGCGCGATGTCACTGGCATGCAGATACATGAGCGATTCGGAATGCTGCAGGCGCGAGGCGGGTACCGGCCGCCGTGCCGCGTAAACATTGCCGGCCGCGAGCAGATGGTCATGAAGATTGCGCCCGACCTCCGGCGCATCGATCCGGCAGGCGATGCCGGCCGTTGCGAGCGCGTCGGGATCGCCAAGGCCCGAGCGCATCAGCAGCAGCGGCGAGCCGATCGTGCCAAGGCAGACGACAATCTCGTCGGCCTCGAGGACCGTCGTGACCGTCCCCCGCCGCGCCATGACGCCACGTGCCCGCTCACCTTCGAACAGCAGATGCTCCGCAATCGTTCCCGTGAGGACCTGGAGGTTAGGTCGTGGCTGGGTCAGATAGGCGTCGGCAACGCTGACCCGCTTGCCGTCGCGGATGGTCAGCGTGTTCGCGGCCGTCCCCGCGAGCGGCCCAGCGTTGTGATGCGTCAGCACTGGGGCGCCGAGTTCCTGTCCCGCGGCCATGAACGCCCGCGCGAGATCGCTGACGTCATCCGATGGATGCAGGAGCGGGATGGCGGAGCGCGGAAAGCCCGCTTCGAGCGAAGCAAAGCGCGGGATGCCCCATGCGGCAAAGTCGTCGGCGTGGCCGTGGACATGTGCCATGGCATGCAGGCAACTCGACCCGCCGACGACCCGCCCGCGCGGCCAGTCATGCGCGCGCCCGGCGGTGTGCGGCTGCGGCGTGGTGCGGAAACACCAGTCGATCTCCCGGCCCTGGAGAAATGGCCAGCGCGACGGGTCGGCGATGTCCGGGTCGCGCGCAACGTCGCCCGCTTCCAGCAGGCAGACCCTAGCTCCACGGTCCGCGAGCCGGGCGGCGACGACGCAGCCGGCCGAGCCCGCGCCGAGCACGAGGACGTCGTGGCCCACCGTCAGGGACCGTAGAACGCCGGCGCGGTCTGGTACGCCGCGAAGCTGGCGGCGTCGTGGGAGTAGAAGAGTTCGGCGTCGTGCGACTCGGCCAGCGCGCGGAGCCGCCGCATCGAGCGCACGCCGGCGATCGGATCGTGGTGGAAACTCGACTGGTTCAGCGTCTCGAGGCTTTTCTTGGTGTAGGCGGCGTCGATGGTGAACAGCATCGGCCGGCGCGACGAAAACCGCACCAGCAGGCTGTAATGGCCGACGGCGTGGCCGGGCGTGTGCAGCAGGCTCACGCCGTGGGCGAGATCGACGTCGCCCTCGATCGTCTCGAAACGGGTATTCGCGGCCGTCGCGCCTTGCGGGATTTGTGCTGCCTGTCCGCGCGCCTCGGCCGCCTCGACCGAGAAGGCGAGGTCGGAATAGCCCAGCACCTCGAACGGCTCGGGTGTGGCGGCCTGGGCGATCTCGTCGCGATGGCAGATCTTTCGCGCGTGCGGGAAGAAGCGGTTGCCGCCGACATGGTCGAAATGGAAATGCGAGTTGGCGACCACGCCGATATCGGCGGGCGTCAGGCCGATCTTCGCCAGCGCCCCGGGAATGGTCTGCTCCGGCGTCTGCAGCGGCTTCTCAAACGCCAGGACGCGCTGCACGTGGGCCTCGTCGAAGCCGGTGTCGACGAGGAACCGGCCCTCGGCGTGCTCGACCAGGATCGAATAGACCGGGAAGCGGACCTCGCCGGCCGGGCCGCGGTTCCAGTAGACATGGAACCCGTCGAGCACCAGGGAGCCGCCGTCCAGCAGATAGACCTTCGTGTCGGGCACAGAAACCTCCGTGGTGCGTTCAGCGGGCGCCGCGCAGATAGGGCAGGCCGAGGGACGCCGGCAGGCCCGCCCGCCGCCCGAAGGCGACCAGCGCGGCCATCACGGCGGCGAAGGGCAGCATCTGGATCACGTCGGTCGGCACGTTGACGCCGGCCACTTGCAGCGCCGTGGTGAGCGAGAGGCATGCGCCGAACAAGGCCGCCCCGGACAGCACGAACAGCGGCCGGCCGCGCGCCAGCATGGCCAGCACGATGCCGACGAAGCCCGCGCCGTTGGTCATGAAGGGCACGAAGATGCCGCTGCCGACCTGCGACAGATACGCACCACCCAGTCCGGCGGCGGCGCCGGTGAACAGCACGGCGGCCGTGCGCGTGGCGACGACGCTGGCGCCCGCCGCGTCGAGCGCCGCCGGCTTGTCGCCCGCCGCCGCGAGTGCGAGGCCGAGGAAGCTGTGCCTCAGCACGAGCGAGACGACCACGCAGGCGGCGACAGCGAGATACGCGACCGGGTGCTGCGCGAACAACCCGGTCCCGATGACTGGAACCTGCGACAGTGCGGGCAGCGCGAACACGTCGGCGCGGGGCAGCCGCGGATAGGTGCGGCTGAACTGGAAGAAGTGCAGCAGCGCGGTAAAGCCCTGCGCGCAGAGGGTGAGCGCGATGCCGACCACGATCTGATTGAGCGCCAGGCGCACGCAGGCCAGCGCCACCGCGGCGGCCACGAGCATCCCGGCGGTGGCCCCGGCGAGAAAGCCCAACGGCATCGATCCGGTGTCGAACGCGACGAGGAAGCCGACATAGGCACCGGCCAGCATCATCCCCTCGATGCCGATGTTCAGCACGCCCGCCCGCTCCGACACCAGCTCGCCCAGGCCGGCGAGCAGCAGCGGCACGCCGGCCACGACCGCGCCGCCGACCAGCGATGAGAGGAACAGTTCCGTCACCAGCCCGCTCATGTCAGACCGTCCGCTCGCGCCGGGCCGCGCCGAGGAACTCGACCAGGCCGAGGAACAGCAGCAGCAGGCCGACCAGCGCGAAATTGTAGTAGTGTGGCACGCCCAGGCGGATCGCCGCCCCCTCCGCGCCGATCGAGAGCATGGCGAACAGGAACGCGAGGCCGATGACCGCGAACCCGTTCATGCGGGCGAGGAACACCAACGGAATGATGGCCATGCCGTAGGCGGGGTTCCATTCCGCCCGCACGTTGCCGAGCGTGCCGAGCACCACGACGGCGCCCGCGAGGCCCGCCAATGCGCCGCTGATGACGATGCTGGCCACCGTCAGACGGGCGACGCGCAGGCCGGCGTGGCGGGCGGCGCGCGCGTTCGCCCCCAGCATGCGCAGCCGCAGCCCGGCCGCCGTGCGCGTCATCACCAAGTGGGTCGCGACCAACACCGCGAGGGCGAGCGGCACGCCGAGGCTGATCGTCGTGCCGAACAATCGCGGCAGCCGATCGTCCACCGGCAGGGTGCGGGTGATCGGAATCGTCGTCGCCGGGTCGGTGAACACCAGCTTGATGAGAACGTTGGCCAACGACACGCCGAGAAAATTCATCATCAGGGTCGTGACGATCTCGTTCACCCCCTGCGTCGCCCGCAGCAGCGCCGGCAGCAGCGCCCAGAGTGCCGCCGTGGCCATGCCGACCGCCATGCACGCCGCCCAGGCGAGCGGCAGCGGCAGCGTCGCGGCCGCCACGGGAGCGGCGGCGGCCGTGAGCACCGCGCCCAGCAGGAACTGCCCATCGACCCCGAGATTCCACAGGCCGG
Source organism: Acetobacteraceae bacterium (assembly GCA_965246915.1). Lineage (GTDB taxonomy): Bacteria > Pseudomonadota > Alphaproteobacteria > Acetobacterales > Acetobacteraceae > CAVRQM01. Next base: position 190,938 of record CBDFGB010000025.1, on the reverse strand, counting down.
CGCGAAAACTCACGATCAGGCTCGCGCCGAGCAGCAGCAGCGGCGCGGTGCGTGTCACCGTCTCCTGCAGGCCGCGCATGCTGAGCAGCCCGCGTTGCACCACGAGTCCGTAATAGGCGAGCGGATCGATCCCGACCGCCAGCAGCACGACGCCGCTGGCCAGCACCGCGCCGAGCACCGGCAGCACCGATGTCGCGACCGGGCGCAGCATCGTCCGCGCGCGGTTCGGGCCGGCGCGCGGCGGAGCGATCGCGAGGCCCTGTTCAGCCAGCATGGGTGGTTTCGGTCATCATGCGCCCGATCTCGGCGCGCGCGGCCGGGCCGTTGCGGACGATGCCGACGATCCGCCCGCGCACCATCACCGCGATGCGGTGCGACATGTCCAGCACCTCGTCCAGATCGGTCGAGATCAGCAACGTCGCGACGCCGCCCCCCGCTTCCGCGCGAATCCTGGCGCGCGCGGCGGCGATGTTGCGCACATCCAGGCCATAGGTGGGCTTGCTGTATACCACCGCGCGCGCGCCGCCGGTCAGCTCGCGCGCGAGCACCGCCTTTTGAATGTTGCCGCCGGACAGGCGGCCGATCGGCGTGTCCACGGACGGCGTGCGGATGTCGAACAGCCGCACCAGGTCCGTCGCGTGCGCCATGATCGCCGATCCGCGCACGACGCCGCCGCGCCAGAACGGCGCCTCGCCCACCTGTTTCAGCAGCAGGTTGAGAGCGACCGAGAACGCGCCGACCACGCCCTCGCCCAGCCGGTCGTCGGTGACGTAGCGCAGCCCGGCGCGCCGCCGTCCCGCCACGTCCATTCCGTTCAACTCACGACCGCCGAGACGCACCTTGCCCGTCGCGGCCATCTGTCCGGCGAGCGCCTCGGCCAGTGGCTTCTGGCCGTTCCCGTCGATGCCGGCGACACCAAGGACCTCTCCGGCGGCCACGTCGAACGAGATCGCCGCGCCGCCGATCATCAGGTCGCGAACGGCGAGGACCGGCTGGCCGGTCGGCGCGGAGATCGCGGCGGATGCGGGGCGCGCATCGGCCACGCCGAACATCATGTCGATGATCCGTCGCGTTACCGAGTCGCGGTCGAGCGCGCGCTTTTCCTCCGGCGCGAGTTCGCCCACGACGCGGCCGAGACGCAACACGGTGACGCGATCGCCGTATTCCAGCGCCTCGGCCAGCTTGTGCGTGATGAACACGACGCCGATGCCCCGCGCCGCGAGACGGCGCATCATCGCGCCGAGTTCCTCGATGCCGCGCGGCGTCAGCATCGATGTCGGCTCGTCCAGGATGATGACGCGCCCGCCGCGCCACAGCGCGCGGATGATCTCGACCTGCTGCTGCTCGCCGAGCGACAGGTCGCCGACGACGGCATCGAGCGGGATCGCGATGCCGAAGTTTTCGCATGTCTCCGAGAAGCGCGCCTGCATGGCCCGTCGCCTGGGACGCCGCCACCATGCGCCGCCCAGCAACAGATTCTCGGCCACGGTCAGGCTCGGCGCCAGCATGTTGTGCTGGAACACCGTGCCGATGCCGAGCGACAGCGCGTGGCCCGGGCTGCCGATCCGCACCGGATTGCCGTCGACCAGGATGTCGCCCTCGTCCGGGCGCTGCATCCCGGCGAGCAAGCCGATCAAGGTCGACTTCCCGGCACCATTCTCGCCCAGCAACACATGCACCTCGCCCGCCCGGACCACGAGACTGATCGCGTCGTTGGCCAGCACGCCGGGGAAGCGTTTCGTCACCGCCCGCAATGCGACGGGTGCCGTCATCGTCTCAGGGCTTTGCCGCGTCCACCGTGGTCATCATGTCATGAACCTTCTGCGTGTCGAACACGGCGGCGACCTTGACCTTGCCGTCGATCACGTCCTGTTTGTCCTTCTCCAGGCCCGCCCAAACGTCGTCCGGGATGTGCTTGGTGCGCAGCAACGAGATCGAGCCATCCTTGAGGTTCAGGTCGAGGCCGGACTTGCCGAAGCTGCCGTCCTTGATCGCGGCGATCAGCGCCTCGAACACGGGGGTGAAATTCCAGGCGACGGAGCTGAGCAGGTTGCCCTTGTCGAGGCTCGTCTTGTCGCCGATCACGTCGATGAACCAGATCTTGTCGGCGCCGGCCGGCGGCTTGTCCGTCTCGACCGCCTGCAGCATGCCGAACGACGCGCCGTCGCCCTGCCCGAAGATCACGTCGGCACCGGCGGCGATCACCGAATCCGTCACCCGCCGCGCGCCGGCCGCGTCGGAGTAGGCGGCCGGTCCGATCACCGCGTAGCGGATCTTCACGTCCGGATTGACCGCCTTGGCACCCTGAACGAACCCGGCGCTCTGCGTGTTCCAGTCTGGCACCTCGGCGGAGACGACAATGCCGAGTGTGCCAGTCTTGCTCATCTTCGCTGCCAGTTTGCCGGCAAGATAGGCTCCCTCATGCCCCGCCAGGGTGAAATCGGCGATCGCGCCGGGCCTGCGCATGTCCGGACGGTCGGTGATGGCGACCGGGATCTTCGTCTCCGCACCAATCTCGGCGGCGGCCGTGTTGTATCCGCTGGCGTGCGCGATGATCAGGCCCGCGCCCTGGTCGGCAAGATCGCGCAACGCGGGGCGGATGTCGCCATATCCCATGCCCTCCGCCTTGATGAGCTTCAGGTGGTGTTTGTCGGCGGCCGCCTGCGCCCCGGCGATGCCCTGCTGGTTCCAGCCGAAATCGGTTCCCTGCTCGGGCGTGACGATTGCGATGCTGCTCAGGTCCGCGGCGCGCGCGGCCGCGGTCGAGCATGCGATCGCGATGATCAGGGCGAGTTGACAGGATCGCATTCGGACCTCCTTGCTTATGGGATGAAGAGACTCTGCATTCTGCTACTATCGACGATTTCGTTGGCCGCCACGCCGGTGCCTCGGGGAACTCCGACGGCGCTGACGGTTGTCAACGAAAGTGGCGCAACACTGGAATGCCACGCGATCGCCGGGCATTGGTATGGTTTCGATCTCGGCGATATCGCCGCCGGCGCCCGGAAGGTCTTGTCGGTGATGTATGATGAGCCGAGCGGCATGGTCTCGATGCCGAACGCGCTGGGCCAGGCGATCCCGTTGGAGTCGATGTATTGCGGTCGAAGCGGCGACGCGTGGCGAACGCGCACAACGCTGCCGATGCGCGAACGGCTCGCCGAGCCCGCAGTGATCGTCTGTCGTGAGAGTTCCGACGCGCTGCAGTGCGGCTGAAGCGCGGGGAAGACCATCAAGCGGCTCCGACGCCGGGGGCTAGACGATCGAGAATGCGCTGTCTGACGGCGGCGAGATGCGCGCGCATCGCCTCCTCCGCAGCGTCCGCATCGCGTGCCGCGATGGCCATCGCAATCGCCCGATGCTCGGCGTCGCGCTGGCGCAGCCGGCTTTGGCAGACCCGCGGGCCGGGCGAGACGCGCAGCCGCACATCCGCGCCGACCCGGCGCAGCAGCGCGTACATGTCGCGGGCGAGCGCGTTACCGCTGCTGGCCGCGACGACGGTATGAAACGCCAGATCGGCGCTGCCCTGGTCCTCCCCGGCCGCCGTCGTGGCGGCGCGCCCGATGCGGGCGATGTCGAGCGGCGTCGCCCGCACCGCCGCCAGCCGCGCGAGCGCCGGTTCGATCGCCATCCGCAACTCAATCACCTCGACCGGATTGGTGCTGCGGATCATGCCCTCACGCCGCGGCAGCGGCTTTTCCCGCGACGACACGGCGACATCGCCGCTCGCGCGCAGCCGGGCCAGCGCGAGCCGCAGCCGATGGCGGGTCACGCCCAGCCGCTCCGCGAGATCACGCTCCGACGCATTCTCGCCCGACCGTGCGAGGATCGACCGCAACCGTTCGGCCAACATCGCATCCTCGCGTCCCTTCGCGGGAACGACGCGCAGTTTCGGCAAAGCTGCTCGACCAACCATACACCGACTGTATCAACCGCCGCGTTTGGTTGACAAGTCTGGTTGCCGCATGGTCGATTGAATGATCGCAGGAGAGTGGCCATGGCCGACACGATCCAGGCGGTTCGGGCGCGTCCCGACCGCGACGCCGCGTTGCAGGCGATGTACGACGAACTGCACGACAAGAGCATCCTCCCGTTCTGGGCGACCACGACCGACATCGCGCATGACGAGATCAAGCAGCTTCTCGGGGCCCGCCGCGCCGTGCCGCACGTCTGGAGCTACGCGAACACCCTCGAGAGTCTGCTGCGCCGCTCGGCCGAGCTGGTCACGATGAACGAATCGGAGCGGCGCTCGTTAATTCTGGTCAATCCCGGACTCGCGCCGCGCCGCGCGACGGTGACCACGATGTACACCGCATACCGGTTGAACGATCCCAACGAGGTCATGCCGCCGCACCGCCACACCGCGAGCGCGGTTCGCTTCGGCCTGACGGGCGATCGCAACTTTACGGGCGTCGAGGGCGAGAACATCGAATTCGGTCCCGGCGACATGGTGCTGACGCCACGTGACACCTGGCACAATCATGGCAATCTCGGCGACGCGCCGGCGGTCAACCTCTCGGTGCTCGACCTGCCGTTGGTCGAGCAGCTCAACGCGCTCGATTTCTCGCATGACTACGTGGAGGACGGTGCGCTTCGGAAGCAGCAGAGCGCCCGTTTCCCGGGTGACTATTCCGCGCGAATCTATGGCAGCGGCGGGCTGCTGCCACGCTTCGTCAGCCACGCGCGTGGCGTCGGCGGATCCTCGCCGATGTTCGTCTACCGCTATGACGCGATGCGCGACATGCTGCACAAGCATCGTGACTGGGACGGCAACCCGCACGAAGGGCTGCTGGTCGAATATGTCGATCCGCTTAATGGCGGCCCGGTGTTCAAGACGATTACATTCTTCATGCAGATGCTGCGGCCCGGCGAGCGCACCCGCCCGCTGCGGCAGACATCCAGCCTGCTGATCTCGCCGTTCGAGGGACGCGGCTACAGTATCGTCGACGGCCAGCGGCTCGACTGGGGGAGATTCGACACTCTGGCAGTTCCGGGCGGCGGCTGGGCAGAGCATGTGAACGGCAGCGCCACCGATCCGGCGATTCTGTTCGTCGCAAGCGACGAGCCCGCCCAGAAAGCCTTTGGGCTGCTCGGGCGGTGGGGCCGCACCGAGTCGGGCGAAGTGATGCGACTGGTCTGAGGTCGCGCCGTTGCCGCACGCCGTCAACACAAGGCTCGTCTCCCACATCGACTGCCCGGGCGGTGGTCAAGTCTGGATCGACCGCACGACCCTGTTCGTTTCCCACATGCGCCCACCCTGTGGCACGTCGATCTTCGATATCGCCGATCCGGCGAAGCCGCGCCTGCTTTCCGAGATCGCGATGCCGGCTGGCTGGCACTCTCACAAGGTGCGGGCGCAAGACGGCATCATGATCGTCAACCATGAACGTCTCGGCGACGAGAATGCCGAGTTTGGCGGCGGTCTCGGCATCTATGATGTGTCAGAGCCCTCGCAGCCCCGGCAAATCTCCAAGTGGCGCACCGCGGGCAGCGGCGTGCACCGATACGATTTCGACGGCCGTTACGCTTATGTCTCCCCCACCGCCGAAGGATTCGTCGGCAACATCGTTATGATTCTCGATCTCGCCGACCCCGAACGGCCGGCCGAAGTGGGACGATGGTGGGTCCCCGGGCAGAATGTCGGCGGCGGAGAACACTATCCGTGGGACGACTACACACGGCCGCGCTGTCACCATCCACTGCGGCAGGGCGACAGACTGTATGTCTCGTATTGGCACCACGGCCTGTTCATACTCGACATCGCCGATCTGTCGCGGCCGCGTCTGGTCGCCGGGGTGAACAGCAGTCCGGCGCACCCGCACCCGACGCACACCTGCCTGCCAATTCCCACGTCCCTGAAGGGCCGCCGCATCATGGTCGTGGCTGACGAGGACGTCGCCAAACTGCGGCCCTCGTCGCCCGCCTTCGCCTGGGTCTACGACATCACCGACGAGCGTCAGCCCATGCCGATCGCCACCATCGACGTCCCGGGCCTTGACCAGGACGGCGCGCCGCAGCCGCCGATGACGGGGTGCCACCAGCCATCGGAGAGATTCTCCGGCAGCATCATCCCGTTCGCCTGGTTCGCGCAGGGCATGCGCCTCATGGACATCGCTGATCCTTTCCGGCCGCGTGAGATCGGTTGCTACGAGCCCGATCCGCCCGAAGGGTGCGCCCGCGCGTCGTCCAATGACGTGACGATGGATTTTCGCGGGCTGATCTATCTGACCGACCGACAGCGCGGCGTCGACATCATAGAGGTTCTCGCAACATGATCGATGTCTACGGTGCCAAGAACCCGAACCTGCCATTCCATCCTGCCGCGCGGGCCGGTGATTTCGTCTACGTCTCCGGCCAAGTGCCGAAAGACGAGCACGGGTTGATGGTGAGCGGCACGATCGAGCAGGAAACCCGCGCGGTGATCGAGACGATGCGCCGGGTGTTGCAGGCCGCCGGGTGCGATCTGTCCGACATCGTCAAGATCACCGCCTACCTCGAGGACGCGCGCGATTTCGGCCGCTACAACGGCGTCTTCCGCGAGTTCTTCCCGGAGGGACGACTGGCGCGCACCACGGTCGAGGCGCGCGCGGTCATCGCCACGAAAATTGAAATGGACTGCATCGCCCACAAGCCGCTCGGAGGGACATGATGGTGCGACTGTTGGGCCGGGCCAACTCCGGCAACGTGCAGAAAGTTCTTTTCGCGCTGGGCGAACTGGCCATCCCGTTCGAGCGCGAAGATTTCGGGCGGCAGTTCGGCAACACCGGCGACGACTACGCGAAGCTGAATCCGACCCGCAAGGTTCCGACGTTGATCGACGGCGATCTGGCGGTTTGGGAGAGCCACACGATCCTGCGCTACCTCGCGGCCAAGGTCGGCGCCGATGCTTTGTTTCCGACCGATCCAGCGCGGCGCACGCAGGTCGAGCGATGGATGGACTGGACGCTTGCCTCGCTCAACCCGGTCTATCTGGCCGGATTTCGTGACGCGAAGAAGCCGCCGGAAGAACACGGCCCGATGACCGCCGGGGATCTCGCCGCGGAGCTGTCGCTGTTGGACGGACAACTCGGTGGCCGCCCCTGGATCGCCGGCGAGGCCTTCAGCCTGGCTGATATTGCGCTCGCGCCGATCATTCGCCGCTGCCTCGCGTTTCCATTCGCCCGACCGCCGCTGGCCGACCTCACCGCATGGCTCGACCGCGTGAAACAGCGGCCCGCCTTCACGCCGGCCGTCGCGGCGGGCTGACATGACGGTGGCGACGGGGGTGGAGATACTGGCGGTTGCGCCCCCTCGCCCCACCACGCAACCGCATGTCGCCGCCACCGGGTTGTGCGTAGACTTCGGCGGTGGGCTGCGGGTTCTCGACAACGTGGCGCTCAGCGTGCCGCGCGGCAGTTTCGTCTCGCTGCTCGGCCCCTCCGGCTGCGGCAAGAGCACGTTGCTGAAAGTTCTCGCCGGACTGATTGCGCCGAGCGCCGGGACCGTGACCGTCACGGGCCGCGCGCCGGCCGAAGCGGTGCGGGCCGGCAGCATCGGAGTGGTCTTTCAAGAACCAACGCTGCTGCCCTGGCTCGACGCGGAACGGAACGCCGGCCTGCTGTTGCGGGTCGCGTCGCGAGGGCTGTCCCGCAAGGCGGTCCAGGCACGCGCAAGCGAGATGCTCGAGGTCGTGGGTCTCGCCGGATCAGAACGAAAGCTCCCCGCGCAGCTTTCCGGCGGAATGCGTCAGCGGGTGGGCATCGCCCGCGCGCTGGCGCTGGATCCCGAAATTTTGCTACTCGACGAACCATTCGGGGCGCTCGACGCGATCACGCGGGAATCGATGGGCCTGTTCCTGCTCGAGTTGTGGGAGCGCACCGGCAAGACGGTCATACTCGTCACCCACTCGATCGATGAGGCTATTTTCCTGTCGCGCGAAGTATGTGTCATGGCCGCGCGGCCGGGTCGTATCCTGGCGACCGTGCCGATCCCCCTGCCCTATCCACGCGGCGATGACACCTACACGACCGCCGAGTTCGCGCGGATCTCAGTGCGGTTGCGGGCCCTCTTGAAGCAGGGATCGTGAGCGTCCGCGCGCTCCCCACGGTGCAGGCGGGTTGGGCCGAAGCGGTCCTGCCACCGGTGGCGCTTGTGGCCGCCGTGCTGTGTCTGTGGGAACTGGCGATCCACATCTTCGCCGTGCCGAATTTTGTGCTGCCGCCCCCGTCGACGATCGCAATCGTGCTGGCGAGGCGGCAGCGCGACTTGCTCGACGCGGCCCGCGTCACGGCCGGCGAAGTCTTCGTCGGCTTCGTTCTGTCCGGGGGTGTGGGCGCGGGACTGGCGCTGGCCATGGTCCGGTTCCGCCGCGTGGGGCGAGCAGTATACCCGCTGATCGTGCTGTTTCAAACGGTCCCGAAAGTGGCGCTGGCGCCGCTGTTCATCCTTTGGTTCGGCTACGGGCTCGCGCCGAAGGTCGTGCTGATCGTCGTCATCGCTTTCTTTCCGGTCGCCCTCGACATGCTCGTCGGACTACGGGCGGCCGATCCGGGACTGGTCGGCCTTCTGCGATCGGTGGGCGCCGGGCACGGCGAAATCCTCTGGCGGATCCAGATTCCGACCGCGCTGCCTGCTCTGTTTTCCGGCCTGAAGATCGCGGTGACACTCAGCGTCATCGGCGCGGTGGTCGGTGAGTTCGCTGGCGCGTCTGCCGGCCTCGGCTACGTCATCCAATTCGCCTCGACGCAGCTGGAGACGCCGCTGGTGTTCGCGGCCCTGATCGAGATCTCGGTGCTGGGATTGCTGTTCTACTACGGCATCGAGCTGGCCGAACGCCTACTGGTCCCTTGGTCGCCACGCTGAATTTTGGGAGTCTCTTTGATGCGCGCATGGCTCGTCTTTGTAGTTCTGCTGGTCTCAGCCGGCGCGCGCGCCACCGAGAGTGTGACGGTCCAGCTCGATTGGGTCGTGCGCGGCGACCACGCAATGTTCTTCGTCGCCCGCGACAAAGGATATTTCGCGCGCGAGGGGATAGAGATCAACGCGATACGGCGCGGCACGGGATCGTCCGACGCGCTGCGCATGGTCGGCGGCGGCGGCGCGCAGTTCGGTTTCGCCGACCTGCCGACACTGATGATCGCTCGCGCGCAGGGCGTGCCGGCGCTGGCGCTCGTCGCGGTCAACCAGAAAAGTCCGCTCGCCGTCATCTCCATCGCCGCCAAGCACAGACTTGAGAGGCCCGCCGATCTAAAAGGTCTGAACATCGGCATCCATCCGGCGGGCTCCACATACATCTTCTTCAAGGCATTTCTCGCCGCCAACGGCTTATCGCTGTCCGATGTAACGCAGAGCAGCGTCTCGCCGCCTTATGAAAACTATCTGCTCCTCGGACGGGTCGACGCGATACCCGGCTATCTCGATGCCGAGGTGCCGGAGCTGGAGGCCAAGGCCGGCGGTCCGGGCTCGCTGTCGATCCTGCAAGGCGCCGCGTATGGCTACGTGGCCTACGGATCCGGCGTGTTCACGTCGGAGACGCTCGCGAAGCAGAAGCCGGAGCTCGTGGGCGGATTTGTGAAGGCCTACGCCGCCGCCTTCGCCGATGCAATCGCCGATCCAGGTGCGGCGGTCGACGTGATCATCAAGGCGAACCCGGAATACGCCGGCAAACGCGACGTGCTGCTCGCGCAGCTGCACGCCGATATCTCGGCCACGATGTTCGATCCGGACACGGCGACGCATGGAATCGGCTGGATCTCGGCGGACCACTGGACACGCATGGCCATGATGTTGAAGACGCACGGGGCGCTGCCGGCAGACGCGACGACTGACGGCGCGTTCGACACGACGTTCCTGGCGGCGGCGCAGCCGGTGAAGCGGTGAACCTGGTCCTACCGGCACACGAGGACCTGTTCTACGGCGGCGCATGGCATGCGCCGGTGGCGGGGGGCTACACCGAAGTCATAAATCCCGGCACCGGGGAACGGCTGGGGCGGGCCGCCGAGGGCACACCCGCGGACGTCGACGCCGCGGTCGCCGCGTCGCGCGCCGGTTTTCTGATCTGGCGTGACGTGCCGCCGATGGAACGCGCTCGCATCCTGCGGGCCATCGGCGCGGAGTTGCGCAAGCACGCGCAGGATCTGGCGCTGCTGGACGCCGCCGATTGCGGCAATCCGATCCGCGAAATGGTCTCCGACGTGATGGTCGCCGGCGCGGTGTTCGATTTTTTCGCAGGCCTCGTCACCGAGATGAAGGGCGCGTCGATCCCGATGGGCCCGGATGCGGTCAACTTCTCGGTGCGCGAGCCCCTGGGTGTCGTCGCGCGGATCGTCGCGTTCAACCACCCATTCATGTTCGCCGCCGCGAAGATGGCCGCCCCTCTCGCGGCGGGCAATTCGATCCTGATCAAGCCGCCGAATCAGGCGCCGTTATCCGCGTTCCGTCTGGCTGAGATCGTGGGATCGATGCTCCCCCCGGGCGTCATGGGCATCCTGCCGGGCGGCCGCGCGCTGGGCGAGGCGCTCGTGTCGCACAAGGACGTCGCCATGGTGGGCCTCGTCGGCTCGGTGCCGACCGGCCGCGCCGTGATGCGCGCGGCCGCCGAGACGCTGAAGCCGGTGCTGCTGGAACTCGGGGGCAAGAACGCATTTATTGCCTACCCGGACGTCGATCCTGACATCGTCGCCCGCGCGATCGTCGCCGGCATGAACTTCACATGGTGCGGCCAGTCGTGCGGGTCGACCAGCCGCGCCTTCGTCCATGCCGACATCCACGACGCCGTGATCGAGCGGGTTCGGCTCAACTGCGCCGCCTTCGTCCCCGGCGTGCCGACCGATCCCGCCACGACGATGGGCGCACTCATCAGTCGCGCCCACTACGACCGCGTTCTCGGCTTCATCGCGTCCGCGAAGGAGGAGGGCGCTCGGGTGATCTGCGGCGGCGGGCCGCCGGCCAACGCCGCGCTCGCCGGCGGTCTTTTCGTCGAGCCTACGGTGTTCGCCGACGTGACGATGGACATGCGCATCGCCCGCGAAGAAATCTTCGGCCCGGTCCTGGCCGTACTGAAGTGGAACGAAGAGGCCCGCATGCTGGACGAGGTCAACGGCAACGACTACGGCCTGACATGCGCCATCTGGACGAACGATCTGGAACGGGCGCACCGCATGGCCGGGCGTGTCGAAGCGGGCTTTGTCTGGATCAACGAAATCGGCAAGCACTTCCTCGGCGCGCCGTTCGGCGGCGTGCGGCAATCCGGCATCGGACGTGAGGAGTGCCTGGCCGAGTTGCTGTCGTTCACGCGCGAGAAGAACATCCACATCGGCCTCAAGCGCGTCGCCCCGCATGGCTGACGGCCATGACTACGTGATCGTCGGGGCCGGATCGGCCGGCTGCGCGCTCGCCGCCCGGCTCAGCGAGGATGGTGCGCGCGTGCTGTTGCTGGAGGCGGGCGGATGGGACCGCGATCCGTGGATCCACATCCCGCTCGGCTGGGGCAAGATCCTGCAGAAGCGGCTGCATGACTGGATGTATTTCTGCGAGCCCGAACCAAACGTCGCCAATCGCCGCGTCGAATGCGCGCGTGGCAAGGTGGTGGGCGGATCGTCGTCGACCAACGCGATGGCGCATGTGCGCGGCCATCCCGGCGATTACGACCGTTGGGCGGCCAGATACGGCCTGCACGGATGGTCGCATGCCAACGTCCTGCCGTATTTTCGCAAGCTCGAATCGTGGGAGAGCGGCGCGTCCGACACGCGCGGTGGCGACGGTCCGATCACCGTGCAACGCTGCCGTTACGTCGACCCGCTCGTCACCGCCTATTTCGCGGCGGCGGCGGCGGCGGGGCACCCCGCGACCGAAGACTACAACGGCGCGAACGCGGAGGGTTTCAGCCCGTTGCAGATGACCATCCGGCGCGGCCGACGATGCAGTGCCGCAACCGGCTATCTGCGACCGGCGCGGCGCCGCCGCAACCTGACCGTCCGGACCGGCGCGCTCGCGACGAAAATCGTGATGCAGGGTTCCCGCGCCATAGGGATCGAGTACCGGCACAATGGCGCTCGCCAGACGGCACATGCCGACCGCGAGGTGGTCCTGTGCGGCGGCGTCATAAACTCGCCGCAACTGCTCATGCTGTCCGGCATCGGCGATCCGGCGCGGCTGCGCGTCCACGGCATTGACACGCTGCTGCCGTTGAGCGGAGTCGGAGCCAACCTGCAGGACCACGTCTCGGTCATTGCGATGTATCAACGCCGCGAGCCAGGGCCGTTTCACGCCGCCATGCGCTATGACCGCATCGCCTTGTCGCTGGCCCGTGCATACCTGTTCGGGACGGGGTTCGCTGCCGATGTGCCGGGCGGGCTGACCGCGTTCCTCCGCAGCGCGCCGGACGTTCCCCTGCCCGATATCCAGATCCTGCTGACCGCGGCCCCACTCGGCGCGTGGCCGTATCTGCAGCCGATCAAGAAGCCCTTTGCGGACGGGTTCGCCGCGCGCACCGTCCTCGTCCATCCCGAGAGCCGCGGCCACGTCGCGCTGGCCTCCGCCGATCCCGCCGCCGCGCCACGCATCCACCAGAACTTCCTGGCCACAGACTATGACTGGCGCACGTTGCGCGAGGCGTTGCGCATCGTGCGCGACCTCGCGGCTCAGCCCAGCCTGGCCCCGTTCGTCGCCCGCGAGACGGCACCCGGTTCGTCGGTGGCCACCGACGCGGAAATCGACGCGTATATCCGCCGCAGCGCGATCACGGTGCACCATCCGGCCGGAACCTGCGCCATGGGTCTCACGGACGATGCCGTCGTCGATCCGCAGCTTCGAGTGCGGGGCGCGCAGGGACTGCGGGTCGTCGACGCCTCCGTGATGCCGGACCTGCCCGGCGGCAACATCAACGCGGCCGTTCTGATGATCGCGGAGAAGGCGGCCGACATGATCCGTGACCGCACACCGGAGAGACCGCCATGAACCGTCTGCGCGATCCCGTGGCCATCCTCTCGGCCGGACCCGTCGCCGCGTATCCGGCCGTGTCGCGCGCGATGTCGCGGCCGCTGATGTACGACTACGATCCACAGTTCCAGGCGTTTTACGAGGAGACAGCCCGTAAGGCCGCCGACGCGATGCGCTGGAGCGACCCCGCGCTCATCCTGCATTGCGAACCGGCGCCGGGGATCGAGGCAGCCGCCGCCTCGCTGATCGGGCCGGACGATGTCGTGTTGAACCTCGTCTCCGGCGTCTATGGCGCGGGCTTCACCTTCTGGGCGCGGCGCTACGCGAAGGAGGTTTTCGAGGTCGCGGTGCCGTTCGACGACGCGATCGATCCGGCGGCGGTGGCCGAGGCGCTGCGACGCCGCCCGGAGACGCGCATCGTGAGTGTGGTGCATCACGATACGTCGTCGGGGACGATCAATCCGCTGCCGCAGATCGGCCGTATCGTGCGCGACCATGGCGCGCTGCTGCTGGTCGACGCCGTGTCCTCGTTCGGCGGCATGCAGATCCATCCGGCCGACTGCTTCGCCGACATCTTCATCACCGGCCCGGGAAAGTGCCTCGGTGGCGCGCCGGGCCTGACGGTCATGGCGGTCTCGTCGGCAGCGTGGGACGCGATCGCCGCGAACCCGACCGCGCCGCGCGCCTCGGTGCTCAGCCTTTCGGATTGGAAAGAGGCATGGCGCGCCGATCAGGCTTTCCCGTTCACGCCATCGATTGCCGAGATCTTCGGGCTCGACGCGGCGCTGGATCTGTATCTGGCGGAGGGAGCGGAGTCGGTGTGGGCGCGCCACGCGGCCACCGCGCGGGCCTGCCGCGCCGGGCTTCTCGCGATGGGCGTCCGACCGTGGCCGGTGCGCGAGGAGATCGCGTCACCGACCACGACCGCGCTGCGACTTCCCGACGGACTGCGCGGCGAGGATATCATCTCTGCCGCCCGGGCGCGCGGGATCGTGTTCTCGGCGGGACGCGGCGCGACGCATGGCAAACTTCTGCGGATCGGTCACATGGGTCCGACCGCGGAACCGATCTACGCGCCGTTGGCCATCACAGCACTCGGCGCGGCGCTTCGCTCGCTTGGCTTTCCGTGCGACATCGGAGCGGGCGTGGAGGCCGCGCTTTCCGCCTGAGCGCGTTTTCGCGTCCAGGCCCGCCAGGTCATCGCCCAGCGCCGCGGGTCTTCCAGCGCGTCGTACTTCATCTGGTGGATCGGCTGGTTGTGCGGCGCGGTCCGGACCAGTTCGGGATCGGTGTACGCCTCGTGGCAGACCCGCGCGATCACCGCGATCCAGTAGTCGAGATCCTCCTTGGAATACATCTCGCCGGCCTCCGGCGTAAACGGTTCCGGCACCAGCCACGGCTCGTGGCTGAGCCAATACGCATCGACGCCGAAATCGACCATGCGGTTCTGCACGTCTAGGCAGCTAATCCCCGTCTCCTGCCGCAGTTGATCCAGGCTGAACCGCGTCATCTCCATGCGCCACCCGGTGTTGCGCGGATTGGAGCGTGTGACGCCGCGAATGCCCATCAGCTTGCGGTCCATGTAGTTGTTGGCGAGCACCGAGATGTCGGAGGCTTCGGCGATCCCCTCCGCCCCCATGCTGCGTGCCCAGGCGTAGGCTTTCAGCACCTGCGGCACGTTGCCCCAGAATTCCCTCACCTTGCCGCAGCTTTGCGGGCGGTCGTGGTCGAGGCGGTAGCCGTCCGCGTCGCGCACCACGACGGGACGCGGCAGGAACGGCGCCAGGTCCGCCGAACAGCCATACGCGCCGACCGCCGGGCCGCCACCTCCCTTCGGGGCGCCGAACGTCTTGTGCAGCATGTACATGCAGGCGTCGAAACCAAGCTCGCGTGCCCGGATCTTGCCCATCACGCCGTTGAAGTTCGCATGGTCGTAGAAGCACAGGCCGCCCGCGTCGTGGACGATCCGCACCCAATCGGCGATGTCGGGGTTGTAGATACCCATGTCGTCGGGGTTGTTGACCATCAGAGCGGCCGTGCGATCCGACACCGCCGCGCGCAACGCCTCGATCGAGGGATAGCCGTCCTCCTCGAGCATCAACGTCACGACCTTGAACCCGGCGGCGGCGGCGGTCGCCGCGTTGCACGGATGCGTCTGGATCGTCGTGATGATCTCGTCGCGCCGGCCAAGTTCGCCGCGCGCCGCGAAATAGGCCCGGGTGACGCAGCAATTCGTGTAGGCAGCGTCCGCGCCCCCACCCGCCTGGAACACGAACTGATCCATGCCGGACAGTTCGCGCAGGATCAGGTCGAAGTCGTGCACGATCTCGAGGATGCCCTGCAGGGTGCTCTCGTCCTGGTCGGGGTGCACCTCCGTGACCTGCGGCCGCCACGCCACCGCCTCGGCCACGGCAGCGTTATATTTCATGGTGCAAGTGCCGAACAGGCTGATGCCGCTCATCCCCTGTGTCATCTGCGACAGATGCAGATAGTGCCGTTGCACTTCCGGCTCCGACAGTTCCGGCAGCGCCGGCGGCATGGCGCGGCGCATCGCGGCGGGCAGCAGAGAGCCGGCCGGCGCGCGCACGCGATCCTCGGCGGGCGGAAACATCTGGCCGCGACGGCCCGGATGGCCCAGTTCCATGATGACGGGTTCGTCCCAGACCGGGGCCTGATATCTCCTCAGCCTGACGTCGTCGCTCATGGCGTCACGATCTCCCGCAAGGCTTCGGCCAATCGTTCGATGTCCTCCGCCTCGTGCAGTTCCGTGACGCAATACAGCGCCGCCTGCCCGAGCCACGGGAACGACGCGGAAAGATCGCCGCCGCCGAAAATCCCGCGCGCGAGCAACGCCCGGTTGATCTCGCGCACGCTACGGCCCGTGGCGGAGAAGTCCACGACGAATTCCTTGAAGAAGCCGCGCGAAAAAGCGATCCTCACGCCGGGAACATCGGCGATCAGGCGCGCTGCGAAATGCGCTCGCTGCACGATCAACTCACCGAGTTCGACGAATCCCCGAGGCCCCAGCAGCGACATGTAAACCGCGTTGACCACGGCCCACATATAGACGGAGTTTCCGGTCCAGTCCTTGCCGTGCTCGCGCTGTCCGTATGACGTTTGGTGAAACAGGCTGAGGCCGAACCCGACCTCTCCGGCATGCGTCGTCTCGCCGATGCTGATCATCAACGTCGGATATTCGCGGGCGTAGCGTTCGTCGTCGCGCGTGGCGATGAACCCGCCGACTCCGCCGCCGCAATGCATGTGCACCCCCAGCGGCTGCGTCGTGCCGACCACGATGTCGGCGCCATAGTCGGCGGGCGGCAGCAGCACGCCGAGCGAGATCGGATCGACGCCGACGATCGTCTCCGCGCCGTGCGCCCGTGCGAGAGCCGCGATGTCCGCCCCCTGATCCTCGATCACGCCGAAGTAGGACGGCGTCTCGAAATACACCGCCGCCACGCGTTGGGAGAGTTTCGCGCGCAGATCGGCCAAATCCATGCGGCCGGTCGCCGTATCGAACGCGACTTCGGTGACGTGGATATGGCTCGCGATATCCGGCGGCTCGCAATAGGTGCGCAGCACGTCCAAGCGCTCCGGCGCGATCGCCCGCACGACCAGCACCTCGCGCCGTCCGGTCAGCCGCGCGGCCATGCGCACCGCGTGGCCGATAGCGCAGCCCCAGCTATAGACGGGCAACCCGACCATCTCCATGCCGACCAGCTCGCCCAGTTGGCTGGCGAACTCAAACCATGCCTGGTTGCGGCCGTGATCGGACATCGGCGAGCCGAACACCGAGGTCAGCCATTCCGTGCGCCGCGCCATCTCGTCGCACACCGCCGGCACGTGATGCCGCCAGATGCCACCGCCGAGAAAGCTGAGATTTTCCTCGCAGGTCTTGTTGCGCGCCAGTGTGGAGACGAGATGGCGGCGCAGCGAGGCCTCCGACGACAGCGCGGGCGGCAGCCTGAGCGGACGGCGCATCCGATGGCCGGCGGGAATCTGCTCGAACAACGCATCGATCGACGGCGCGCCGATCGACGCCAGCATGTCCGCTTTCGTCTCGGCCACCGAGTTGGCCATGTAGGGATGCGCCATGTCGCTCTTCCTTCAGCGAGAAATTCAGGCCACCACGCGGCACAGCATGAACCGGCCCGGCGCGGTCCGCACACGATGAAAACCGCCAAGCCGCGCATCAAGGTCGACATCGCCGGTATCGACGAACATTGCACCGGACTCGAGCGATGCGACCTTGTCGGCGCTCGCGAGGATGGTGATCCGGTCCAGACCGACGCCGCGGATGACGGCCGCGCTGATCTGCTGATTGCCGCGCCCGAACAGGCAGCCTTGGCCACCGGTGACGCCGACGATGATGCGGGCCGGCCGGCCGTCGATGAGACGCAGGATCTCCGCCTCGGACAGGTCGCGTCCGATCAGCGCGCCGTCGCGCACCAAGTCGACGCCCAGCAAGGTGCCGGTCAAGCCGAGCCGCGCCAAGACGCGCAGCGTCGTCGTGCCCGGACCCAACACATATGTCACGCCCGGCTCGAGCGTGTCGGCGACGTCGTCGCACGCCGCCGCAAGCCCCGCATCCGGCGCACCGCCACCACGCTTGGCCTGCTGCAGCATCCGGCGTTCCCGCGGCACGCGCGCGATCCCGAACAGGCTCGTCGCCACGATCCCGAGGCGCAGCAAGGTCTCGTCGAGATCGACGATCTCGCGATCCTCCACCCGCGCGCCCCCTGCGGCCATGGCGCTGGCCAGGAGCCCCGCGTTCTCCGGGGTCGTCGCGAACGCGGCCGAGTGCATTTTCACCCCCGTCGGGATGCCCAGGATCGGCACGTCGCGCCCGACCGCGGCAAGAACGTCGCGCGCCGTCCCGTCGCCACCTGCGAACAGGATCAAGTCCGCGTGCCGCATCTGTGTCGCCGCGCGGATCGTGTCCGCCGCGTCGGACGTCCGCGGCTCATGCACCACCACCGGCTCGAGGCCTGCGCCGCGCGCCGCCGCCTCGCCCATGTCGCCGGACGCGGTCAGGACCACCAGGCGTTCGGCGGAGAGCCGAGTCAGTGCCCGCGCGGCGCGTCCCGCCGCAACCGGTCGAGCACCGCGGCGGACCGCCTCAGGCCCGGCCTCGCCATCAGTGCCCCTCAGACCGACCGCACCACCCATTCCGGCGATCGGATTGACAATCAGCCCGAGGCGGAAAGGCGTTTCGCGCTGAGCCGTCGACATGCACCATTCTCGCACGGGAGTGCGCAAAGCGCACGGTTTGATGTTGACGCGCCCCGCGCCCTTCCGCAACAGTCTCATGACGCGAACACACAGGGGGGGCCATGTTCAAGCGTCTGTTATGGGGCACGCTCTGGGGTGTGGCTGCCCTCGGGGCCGCGGCGTCGCTCGCGCTGCCGGCCGCCGCAAAATCGCTCGATGAGGTCATCAAGGCGGGCGTGATCCGCATCGGCGTCAACCCGAACTTCCCGCCCAACAGCTCCTACGGCGAGACCAATCAGCTCGAAGGCTTCGATATCGACATCGGCAACAAGATCGCAGCGGCCATGAAGGTCAAGGCCGAGTTCGTGCCGACCGAGACGCCGCAGCGCGTGCCGTTCCTGGTCGCCGACAAGATCGACCTCTCGCTCGGCGCGCTGACCCGCACGGCCGAGCGCGCCTTTCTGATCGATTACACCGTGCCGTTGCACACCGAAGTCATGGCCGTCCTGACCACCGACAAGGCGCCGATCGCGTCCTGGAAGGACCTCAACGACGGCAAGTACGCGGTGGCCGATATGCGCGGGAACTGGACCGTCGACTGGATCAAGCAGAACCTGCCACAGGCCAAGCTGGTGCTGGTCGACACGATCGCCGACACGGTGCGCACGGTCGCGCAGGGCCGCGCCGACGCGATCGTCGAGAACATCGACTTCTTCATGAAGCATACGAAGAACCATCCGGACGTCGCCTGGAAAGTGCTGCCGGAGACGATCGACGTATCGTACGACGCAATCGGGATCGCCAAGGGCAACGAGGGCCTTCGGCAGGAGCTGAACATCATCCTGTATGGCATGCACGCGAGCAATTTCGTCAACGCGTCATGGGAGAAGTGGTACGGCTCGCCGATGCTCGTGAAGATCGTCCCGAACCCGTATTTCTGACGCAGGCCGCGCCGCCGCGTGAGCTACACGTTCCAGTTCGGGGTGGCGCTGGCCAGCATGCCGGCGCTGCTTCGCGGGGCCGTCGTCACGCTGGAGATCGCCTTTCTCGCCTTCTGGGGCGGCGCGCTGATCGGGCTGTCCGGGGCCACCGCCAAAGCTTTCGGCGGCCGCTTCGCCCGCAGCCTAGCCGGCGCTTACGTCGTCTTTTTCACGAACACGCCTGCCCTGCTCCAGATCTATTTTCTCTACTATGGCTTGCCGGAGTTCGGGGTTCGCTTGTCGCCGTTCATCTGCGTGGTCGCCGGCCTCACCCTAAACGGTGGCGCGTATCTCACGGACATCATGCGCGGCGGATTTCTCTCCGTCCAACGGACCGAACTCGATGCGGCGGCCGTCCTGGGCATGTCGCTTGCACAGCAGCTTCGTTACGTCATCGTACCGCATATCGTGAAGACGCTGTATCCGGCGCTCGCCAACTTTTTCATCCTGCTCATACTCGGCAGCTCGATGGGCGCGATCTTCAGTGTCACGGAGCTGACCGGCACCGCGATCGACATCTCGACCGAGACCTATCGCTGGCTCGAGATGTTCGTCATCGTCGCCGGGCTTTATATCGTGCTGACCTTCGCCGCGAGCCTTTCGCTGGCGCTGGTCGGGCGCACGGTATTCCGCGTGCAAGCGCGGGTGTTCTGATGCTGCACCGGCTGATCGCCGAGGCGCCGCGCTTTTTCACCTACTACGTGATCGAGTTGCTGCTTCGCGCCATGCTGACCACGCTTGTGATTGCGGTTATCGGCTGTACGCTGGGGTTCCTGCTCGGGTTTGTATTGACCTGGCTCCGGCAGACTCCTGGATGGATGTTTCTGCCCATCCGCGTCATCGCCGTCGGCTACATCGAGATCTTCCGGCGCATTCCGTTCCTGGTGACGCTATACCTGATCCTGTTCTTCATCCAGGGGATCAGCCCCGACGCCTCGCTGTTCACGATCGCGCTGATCGGCATTTGCATGCTGTCCACCGCGTACACCGCCGAGATCGTACGTGCGGGCTTGGAGTCCGTGCCCCGTCAGCAAGTCGAGGCTGCGACAGTGATGAATTTCTCGCGTTCGCAGCGGATGCGCATGGTGGTCGTCCCGCAGGCCTGGCCGGTCATCCTGCCGCCGGCGTTCAGCTTCATGGTCGGCTTCATCAAGGACACCGCGCTGGTCTCGCAGATCGGCGTGCTGGAGCTGACGTCGGCCGGCAAGATCCTGAACAATCGCGGCTTCTCCGCCGTCCTGGTGTTCGGCACGATCCTAATCCTCTATTTCGCCCTGTCCTATCCGCTGAGCCGGCTGGGCATCTACGCGGAGAGCCGCCTTGTCCGACATCGCACCCCATCGTCTCGACCTGCGGGGGCTGACGTGCAGCTACGGAGCGCTGCCGGTCCTGCGTGACATTACGCTGACGATCCGGCGCGGCGATGTCGTCAGCCTGATCGGCCCGTCCGGCTCCGGCAAGTCCACGCTGCTGCGCGTGCTGGTCGGGCTGCTCGCGCCCAGTTCGGGCGAGGTGCGTCTCGACGGCAAGCCCATCGACTATCGCAGCGCGCGCAGCGTGCGCACGGCGCGCGACCGCATGGCGATCGTGTTCCAGCAATACAATCTTTTTCAGAATATGAACGTGCTGCGTAACGTCACCATCACGCCGATCAACATCAAGCGTCGCTCGCGCTCCGAAGTCGAGGCGGACGCCCGAAGGATCCTGGCGAAGGTCGGCCTGGCGGACAAGCTGCACGCCTATCCCGACGAGCTTTCGGGTGGTCAGCAGCAGCGCGTCGCAATCGCCCGTGCGCTGGCCTTGCGGCCGGACATCCTGCTGCTCGACGAAGTAACGTCGGCATTGGATCCGGAGCTGGTCGGCGAGGTTCTGGACACCGTTCGCGGCCTTGCGGCGGACGGGATGACGATGCTGGTCGTCAGTCACGAGATGGCGTTCGTCCGAGAGGTATCCACGAAGATCGTGATGATGGACAAGGGCACCGTCGTCGAGGAAGGCACGCCGCGCCAAATCTTCGACGCACCTCGCACCGACCGGGCGCGCGACTTCGTCGGCCGCATCCTGCGTCATTGAGCCAGCACGCTCATCGCGGCGGCGGCCGCCGAGACCCTACGGCCTAGCACGAGATCGGCCACGATGCGTCCGGCGATCGGACCCGCCGTGAACCCGATCCAGGGAAAGCAGCAGACGAAAAATCCGGCAACACCGGGCGCCTCGCCAAGCACCGGCCGCCAATCCGCCGTGCCGTTGACCACGGCCGGCCAGGTCCGCAGCAACCGGGCGTCCCGCAGCGCCGGGACGATGGCCGCCGCGAGCTGAAGGTTGCGCCGCAACGACAGCGGATCGACCACCGGTCGCCCATTCCCGGCGCGGCGGGATGGCCAGCCGCCGCCAATCACGAAGCCGCCATGCCTTGCCTGTTTCAGGGTCAGCTGCCCGCCCGCCGAATAGACCAAATGCGCGACCGCGGCGGCTGTGGGCTGCGTCACGCTCACCTGGATCGCAAACCCCTGGAGCTGCAACTCCATGCCGACCATCGCGGCGATCCGCGCCGCATCGGCGCCCGCGCAGTCGACCACGCGACGCGCCGCGACCACGCCCGCGCTTGTCGTCACGACGAAGGAGCGTCCGTCGGGCGTGATGCCGGTCACTTCGACCCCGGTCCGGATCGTCGCGCCGAGCCGCGCGGCGCGGCGCGCGAAAGCAGGTGCCACGGTGAGCGGATTGGCCTTGCCCTCGCCCGCGCAGAACGAGCCGCCGATCGCATTGTCCGCCAGATAGGGTGCCACCTCCCGCAACGCCGCGCGATCGAGCATTTCGACGTCCAGACCGTGGCTCCGCTCGATCGCGGCCTTCCGAGCCACGGCCCGCAGTTGCGCATCGGTGCGGGCGACCATCACGCCGCCCTCCAGCGAGACCTCGAGATCGGCTCCAAGCGCCGCCTCGAGCTCCCGCCACAGCCAAATCGAGTCGATCAGCAGCGGGATGCACGCGGCAAAGCCCCGCGCCCATTCCTCGCCTAGTGTCAGGAACTCGTGCTGCGGGATTTGCGCATGCAGGCTGCCAGCGTTGGAGCCTGACGCCATGGTGTTCAGATCGTGGCGATCGAGAAGCAGCACCCCCGCGCCAGCTTCCGCGAGATGGCACGCGACGGCGCAGCCCGCGATCCCGCCGCCGATCACCAACACGTCCACGGTCTTTGGCAGAGAGTGCGACATTTACATCGGAGTGTGCGCTATCCTAACATCCGTGCGCAAACAGGCCTCCTCCGGGCCCCAGAGGGACGCCATGACCCTGCCCGTCGCCGTCAGCACATTTCCGTTCCTCTACTCCCATAGCGGGATCGCCGCGATCCGCCGGCTCGCGAGCCAGGGTTATCGGCAATTCGAGATGATGATTTTTCCGCCGCATTGCTGGCCCGTGGAACTGAGCGAGGCGACCCGGGGCGAATGGGCATCCGTGTTGGACGGCGAGGGCCTGTCGATCACCTCGTTCTGCTATCCGCTGCTCGACAACAATCCGAACTCCACGGACCGGCTGATGCGGACCTATACGCTGGATCGTTACCGGGAGGCGATCGACCTCGCCGCCGCGTGGAGCTGTCCGTTCGTCGTCACGATCCCCGGTCCGGTCGGCTCGCTGATCAACCCCCCCGTCGAATGGATGACCGACTGGTTCGTCGAGGGCGTGCGGGTGCTGGCGGAGCATGCGCGCGGCACGGGAGTCGGCCTGCTGATTGAAAACGTACCGTTCACTTTCCTGCCGACCGCCGACGACATGGGGCGCGTCGCCCGGCTGGTCGGCCAAGATGTCGGCGTGAATTTCGACATCTGCAACTCCGCCTATATCCGCGAGGACGTGGCCGACGCGATCCGCCGTCTCGGTCCACTGGTGCGCAACGTGCATATCTCCGACACCGGCTACAACGAATTCAAGCACGACCGACTCGGCACCGGTATCGTCGATCCCGGCCCAGCCGCCGAGGCGCTGCGCGACATCGGCTATACCGGCCTCACGGTCCTGGAGATCATCACCGACGCGCTGCGTCCCGACGCCGATCCCGACGGCGACATTTCCGCAAGCCACGACATCCTCGCGCAACACGGCTGGGCGCCCCGCCCCACCTGATCTTTTCGGAGACGACGATGGCAAAGACATTTCGCGGCTGTCACACGGTCAGCGTGACACCGTTCACCGAGGATGGTTCGGCCATCGACAGCTCGGCGCTGCGGCGCTTCTTGGATTGGCAGATCGCGAGCGGCGTTCCCGGCGTCATCATTCTCGGAACCACGGGTGAATTCCTGACGGTCACCGACGAAGAGAGGCGCGCGTATGTCGACGCGACGGTGCGTCATGTCGCCGGCCGGATGAGCGTGATGGTCGGCACGATGAACGCGAGCACCGCCAACGCCGTGCGCTACAGCCGTGAGGCCGAGGCGCAGGGTGCCGACGGACTAATGATCCTGCCGCCCTATTACTACACGCCGACCGAGGACGAGATTTTCGGCTACTACCGCGCCATCGCCGAGGCGGTTTCGTTGCCGATCATGCTCTACAACAATCCTGTCACGTCCAATGTCGACATGCCGGCCAGGCTGGTCGCCCGTCTGACGCGCGCCTTCGGCAATATCCGCTACATCAAGGAAGCCAGCATGGACGTGGCCCGCGTCCATGACGTCGTGGAGCAAACCGAAGGCATGATGAACGTCTTCGCCGGCGAGCGGATCGTCGAATCCTTCCTGCTCGGTGCGGTCGGTTACGTGAACCCATACGGCAACTACATTCCCCGTGCGTCGTCGCGCATTTGGGACTTCCTGGTCACGGGGCGGATCGAGGACGCGAAGCGAATCCAGCGGCTGATTTCAAAGCTGGACCATGTAATCGCCGAGGGCCATCCGACCTACGGGCATCAGTGCTACTCCAAGGCGCTGGCGGCGGCCGTCGGCTATCCGGTTGGTGACGTGCGTCCGCCGCTGACCAATTTTCGTGAATTGGGCCAGGAGGGTCGTGTACGGCTGGCGAAGATCATGGCGACGATCGGCGAACTCGACGTGCTGATGGACGAGCTCGACACGCGCGCCAAGGCTGCATGACCGCTACCGAACATAGCTCGCCCCGTTGATATCGAGCGTGGCGCCGCTGAGATGCCGTGCCGTACCGGTCGCCAGATACGCGATCAGATCGGCGACTTCCGTCGGCGGGACGGGCGCGCCCATCGCGAGCCCGGCGTGGACCGCCTCGCTGCCGCCCTGGGTCGCGGCGGCCGCATGCGACATCCCGGTATCGACCACGCCCGGTGCGACAATATAGCTGAGCACGCCGTCCTGGGCGTAACCACGTGCGATCGTCTGCGCCGCGGCCTTGATCGCCGCCTTGGATGCTGCGTAGGCGATGGCGTCCGGATTGGCCGTGCCGCGCTGCGCCGCCCAGCTCGAAACCGTCACGATCACCCCGCCGCCGCGCGCCCGGAAATGCCGCACCGCGTGGCGCATGAGCCGTGCGGGCGCCAGCACGTTGACCGCGAGAGTCTCGGCCCAGACATCGTCATAGAGCGCGTCGTCCTCGCCCTCGAACCCGCCATGCCAGTGCATGATGGCAGCGTTGCTGACCAGCACGTCGATGCGTCCGCGCCATGCGAGCGCGCGGCACCACAGCAAATCGACGGCGTCGCTGTTGGCAAGATCCGCCGTGAGCAACAACTTCCGATCGTCGGGGATGGCAGCTGTCGCGGCAGCAGCACCAGTTGCGTCTCGCCCGAAATGGGCAATGACTAGGGCTCCCGCCGCGCCCAGCGTGGCGGCCGTGGCCGCGCCGATCCCCTTTGACGCGCCCGTGAGCAAAACGACGCGATCGCGAAGACCCGTCACGCGAGTCCTCCATCGACCGGCAGCAATGTGCCGGTCATGCCACCCGACAGATCGCAGGCCAAGAACACGGCAGCGCTTGCCACATCCGCCACGGTGGCCATACGCCCGAGCGCCGTGTCCGACGCGGCTGCCATCGCCTCCTCGAACGATGCGCCGCCTCTCGCCGCGCGATCCTGCATGCGCGCGAGCAGCGCGTCCGTGGCAATCGGACCCGGCGCCAGCGCGTTCACTCGGATGCCCCGCCGGCCGAGATCCAGCGCGGTCGCCCGCACGATCCCGAGCACCGCGTGCTTCGTCGCCGTGTACAGGCATTGTTTCGCGTGGGCTCGGACGGCGTTCATCGAGGCCATCACGACGATCGCGCCGCCATGCGACACGTGCGGTGTCGCATGCTTGATCGTGGCCATCACGCCACGCACGTTGATCGCGAACACCCTGTCCCACTCGTCAAGATCGATGTCTTCGGTCTGTCGCCAGGGCGGCACCACGCCGGCATTGGCAACGACGATATCGAGCCGCCCAAAGTCTCGCACTACGGCCTCGAACCCCGACGCGAGTGCAGTCTCGTCGCGCACGTCGACCGCCGCGGCCCGCCAACCAGGCGGCGGCGTCATATCGACGCCGAGATCGAACAGAGCGCCGCGCGCACCCTCGGCCGCGAACGTCACGGCGATGGCCCTGCCAAGCCCTCGGGCACCGCCGGTTACCACGGCGATTCGACCTGCCAGCAGCCCGGTCGTCTTCGTCGTGGTCAGCTTGCAGGCGTCCCGTCGTCGAAAACCAATCTCGGTTTGTCGCGAAATTCCAGCCCGGCATAGAACGCCCGAAGCTTCATTCTGATACCGGCATCGACGGCCAATTCCGCATCCAGGCCCTCCAGCGTTCGAGCCGTCCAAGCGCCCGCCAGAGGCCGGCTCCAATGGAGGATTTCGGGCATATCGGTATCGACAAGAATGATGTGCAACAGCGTCGGAACCGACTTGTATTCCTCCAACTTGGTTAGAAAGTCGAAAGCCCGCGTGGACTCCGAAAGGACTTCGATCACGAGCGTGGGCGCGTCCGCCGCCCGGTCCTCGTCGAGAAACCGCCCACAATCAATGCCGACATCCGGATAGCGAATATTACCAACCGGAATGCGGACCGCTGTGTCCGAGGTGAATACCCGAAACTTGCCCACCGGCAATTGATTTCCAAGACTCACGAGAGCGTTGACGACGACCTGGTCATGCCGCCGTTTGGCGCCCGCCATCGCCGCCGGAACGCCGTCGATCAGCTCGTAGCGACACTCCTGCTGCTCATGCCACAGCAGAAAGTCGTCGGCAGTCATGCGGTGGACGGCTTGCTCAGACATCACGCCGTGGACGGTAGCACGATCGGGGCGATTTTCGATGTTTCGGAAAACTGCAGCGCCGCGAGCCGAGCGTACAACCCGCCCTCGCGCATCAGCGTCTCGTGCGTGCCACTGGCGACGATCCGGCCGTCCTGGAGCACCAGTAGCCGGTCGGCGCGTCGGACGGTGGCGAGCCGATGCGCGATGACCAAAGTCGTCCTTCCGACCGACAACGCCGCCAGCGCTCGCTGGACCGCCGCTTCGGATTCCGCATCGAGCGCGCTGGTCGCCTCATCGAGCAGCAGGATCGGCGCATCGCGCAGCACGGCGCGGGCAATGGCGATGCGCTGACGCTGGCCGCCGGACAAGCGCACCCCCTTCTCGCCGAGATAGGTATCGAAACTCTGCGGCAGCTCGGTGATGAAGTCGCAAGCCGCGGCCTCCGCGGCGCGGCGGATTTCTCCGTCCGACGCCTCGGGGCGGCCGTAGCGGATATTCTCCCACGCGCTCGCGCCGAAGATGACGGGATCCTGCGGCACCAGCCCGATCCGCCGCCGCGCATCGGCCGGATCGGCGCGGGCCAGATCCACCCCGTCGATCAGCACCCGTCCGGAATGCGGGTCATAGAAGCGCAGCAGCAACTGAAACACCGTGGTCTTGCCGGCGCCCGACGGGCCGACCAGCGCCACCGTCTCGCCCGGCTCCACCGCCAGGCTGATGTCCTGGAGCGCCGCCCGGTCGCCGCGCGCAGGATAGCGGAACGTCACCCGATCGAGCGCGATCCGGCCCTCCGCCGGGGTCGGCAACGGCGTCGGGTTGTCCGGGGCGGCGATGGTCGGGCGCTCGGCCAGCAGCTCCACGAGCCGTTCGGCAGCGCCCGCCGCGCGCTGCATCTCCCCCCACAGCTCGCTCATGCCGGAGATCGCGGTGGCGAGCACAACGGCGTAGAAGACGAAGGCGGACAATTCGCCACCGGTCATGTGGCCCTGGACGACCTGCCGCCCACCGAGCCACAGGCTCAGCGTGATCGCTCCGAACCCCAGCAGAATCACCGCCAGGATCAGGAAGGCCCGAATGCGGATCCGCGCCAGGGCGGCGGCGACGGACTCCTCCGCGCGCGCGCCGAATGTTTCCCGGTCGACCGCCTCGTGGGTGAACGCCTGGACGGTGCGCAAGGCATTCAGGGTCTCCTCGGCATAGGCGCCGAGATCGGCCACCCGGTCCTGCGCGGCGCGGGAGGTGCGCTTCTCTCGCCGGCCGAACACGATGAAGGGCACGACGACGAACGGCACGACCGCGACCACGACCCCGGCCAGCGCGGGACTGGTCGCCACCAGCATCCCGAGCGATCCCAGAAGCAGCAGCGCCGAGCGCAGCCATTGCGAAATCGCCGAGCCGACCAGCGCCTGCAGCAGCGACGTGTCGGCGGTCAGGCGCGACAGCAGATCGCCGGTCCGCGCCGTCTCGAAGAACGCGGGCGACAGCGCGATCAGCCGGCCGAACACCGCCCGACGCAGATCGGCCGCCACCCGCTCGCCGAGCCAGGAGACGAGATAGAAGCGGCAGGCGGTCGCCGCGCCCAGCGCCATGATGACCGCGAACATGACCAGGGTCGCGGCATTGAGGTGGGCCATGCTGCCGCCCGCGAACCCGTCGTCGATCAGCCGCCGCACGCCCTGCCCCAGGACCAGTACGAGGCTCGCGGCGAGCAGCATCGCGACCACCGCGCCGGCGACCCGCGCCCGGTAGGGGCGGAGGAAGGGGAGGATGACCCGGAGAGTGGCGACGGAGGGGCGGCCGCTGACGACCCCAGTGTTCATTGACATCGCAGTCGCAGGGATTCCGTCAATGCAACTTCACGCCCGGCGTCGGCCGCTGCGAGATTACGCTGAGCAGCGTCCGCCAAAACACCGTGCTGTGGCCGTGCAGCGCGGCCTCGTGCATCTTGTACAACGAGCGATACATCAGGCGGGCGAAATAGCCTTCGATGAACATGCTGCGGCCAACCACGAAGCCCATGAGGTTGCCCACCGTGCTGTACTGGCCGAGCGAGACCAGCGAGCCGAAATCGCGGTAGACGAACGGCTCGAGCTTCTCGCCGGCCAGCCGTCGCGGCAGCTGCTTCATCACGTGCGAGGCCATCTGGTGGGCCGCTTGCGCCCGCGGCGGTACCGGCTGCGGATGGCCGGGCCGTGGACAGGACGCGCAGTCGCCGATCGCGAAGACGTTTTCGTCACGAGTGGTCTGCAGCGTCTGTTCGACGACCAGCTGGTTGATGCGGTTGCTCTCGAGCCCGGCCAGATCGCGCAGGACTTCCGGCGCCTTCACGCCGGCCGACCACACCACCAATTCGGCCGGGATCGTCTCGCCGCTCGCGAGCATCACGCAATCCGCCCGCACCTCGCTGACCCGCGCGGCGGTACGCACCTCGACGCCGAGGCCGCGCAGCAGATCGGTCGTGGCCGCCGAGATCCGCTCGGGCAGCACCGGCAGGATGCGCTCGGCCGCTTCGATCAGCACGATGTGGACGTCCCGTTCGGGGTCGATGCGGTCCATCCCGAATGCCACGATCTCGCGCACGGTGCGGTGCAGTTCGGCGGCCAGTTCGGTGCCCGTAGCACCCGCGCCGATGATCGCGACATGCAGCTGGCCGGGACGGACCGGGCCGGGCTGCGTGTTGGCGCGCAGACAGGCGTTGACGAGACGGCGGTTGAACCGGCTCGCCTGCTCCGGCGTCTCCAGCGGGATCGCGAATTGCGCGGCCCCGGGCGTGCCGAAATCGTTGGTCACGCTGCCGATCGCCATGACCAGCGTGTCGTAGGGCAGCGATTGAGGCGGGGTGATCTGCCGCCCCTCCTCGTCGAAGGTCGCGCCGAGGTGCAGCTGGCGCGCCGTCCGGTCGAGGCCCACGACCTCGCCGAAGCGATACATGAACCCGTGCCAGCGCGCTTGCGCCAGATAGTTCAGCTCATGCTGCGACCGCCGCAGGCTGCCGGCCGCGACCGAATGCAGCAGCGGCTTCCACAGATGGGTCCGCGCACGCTCGACCAGGGTGACGTGCGCGCGCCCGCGCCGGCCCAGCGTGTCGCCGAGCTTGGTCACGAGCTCCAGCCCCGCCGCCCCGCCGCCGGCCACGATGATGCGGTGCGGGCCGCCACTCGTGGGAACGTCCTCATCATCCATGCCGTCGCTCCATGGCGCAAAACGTTTGCCGGAGCGGTTCATAGGCGCTTTGAACCGGTCGCGTCACTCGCCGCGCGCGATATGCCGGCTGATCGTCGCCCGTTCGCCCAGCAGGCCGCGCGGCCGCCACAGCAGGACGGCCGCGAGGACCACGCCGATCGCCGCGATGCGAAGACTAGCGCCACGCGCCTGCCAGTCGGCCGGCAGCATTGCCGCCAGCGCCGTGGCGGAGAGGGTCCACAGGCCCCAGACCAGCACCGCGCCGAGCAGTGCTCCGCGATTGTTGCCGGAGCCGCCGATGACGAGCATGACCCAGACTTGGAAGGTCACGGTCGGCAGGTAGTTCTCGGGCGCGATGAAGCCGAAGAACTGCGCCTGCATCGCGCCGGACAGGCCCATCAGGGCCGCCCCGAGAACAAAGGCCGACAGCCGGAACACGGCCGGCGATTTCCCGAGCGAGGCGGCCGCCGCCTCGTCCTCGCGCAGCGCCCGCAGCACCCGGCCCCATGGCCCCTGCAGCAGCCGCTCCAATCCCGCGAAGCAGATGCCGGCCACCGTGACCACGAGCGCGAGGTTGGCGAGGCCGAAGGCGAGCGGCCGATCGGCCAGCGCCTCGAACGGGCGAGGGATCAGGGCGATGCCGAACGGCCCACCGGTCAGGCCCTGCGCGTTCAGCGCCACCAGTTGCAGGCTGGCCGCGGCCCCGAACGTGGTGATCGCCAGATAGTCGGCGCGCAGCCGCAGGGTCGCCACGCCGACCACCAGCGCGGCGAGCGCTGAGGCCGCCATCGCGGCGCACCACCCGAGGGGGATCGGCAACAGGAACCCGCCGGCGTGCTGGGGCGAAGGGGCCGCCGTCAGCAGCGCCGAGACATAGGCGCCGACCAGGACGAAGCCGGCCACGCCCACGTTGAACAGGCCGGCGGCCCCCCATTGCAGATTGAGGCCGAGCACCGCCACGCCGAAGATCAGGGCGAGCGTGAAAAAGAAGCAGGCGTAGCCGATCAGGCTGGCGATCACGATTTCGCGCCGAACAGGCCACGCGGCCGGATCAGCAAGGCGGCCATCAGGACGACAAACCCGACCGCCGCGCGATACTGCGCGCCGACGAGCGGCACCGCGGCCGCCTCCGCAACACCCACCAGCATTCCGCCCGCCATGGCACCTGGCACGCTGCCGATGCCGCCGACAATGGCGGCGGCGAACATTGGGAGCAGCAGATCGAACCCCATGTACGGACGGACCTGCACCACCATGCCCAGCAGCACGCCCGCCGCCGCGGCCAGCGCCCCGCCCAGCAACCAGGTCGCGCGGATCACCCGCTCCACGTCGATGCCGGACAGTCGCGCCAGCGCCGGGTTCTCGCTCGCCGCCCGCATCGCTCGCCCGACCGGCGTTCGGGTCATGACGATGTGCATACCGATCATGAGGCCCGCCGCCAGGACCAGGACGCCGAGCTGATCCCAGGTCGCCCGGGCGCCCCCCGGCAGGCGCACGCCGAGCGCGATCTCCCGACTGAAATAGGCGGGCTGCGGGCCGAAGCCGAACTCGATCGCGCTGCGCAACGCGAGCGACGCGCCGAAGCTCGCGATGACCATGACGATCTGCGTCCCGTGCCGCCGCAATCGCGCGAACAGCAGCCAGTCCAAGCCCGCCGCCAGCAGCCCGGTGAGCGCCATCGCGAGTCCGAGGGCTGCGACCAGCCGCCAGCCGAACGTGAGCCCGCCGACCGGATCGCCACCGAGTGCGATCCCGAACAGGGGCGCGGCGATCAGCGCCGCGTAGGCACCGAACGTGACGAATTCGCCTTGCGCGAAATTGGCGAAACGCAGGATGCCATAGGTCAGCGTGAGCCCGATCGCGCCGAGCGCCAGCAGCGCGCCGGTCAGCACGCCGTCGACCAGAATCTGCGCGCTCATGCGGCGCGCGCGGCCCCGAGATACAACGCCGCGACGATCGGATCGGCCAGCACGTCGGACCCGCGCCCCGCGTGCGCGACCCGTCCCTCGGCCAGAATGATGGCACGATCGGCGATGGCGAGCGCCGCGCGGGCATTCTGTTCGACCAGCAGGACCGCCATCCCCGCATCCGCGATGCGGCGCAAGGTCCGCATCACCTGCGTCACGAGCAGTGGCGAGAGGCCGGCCGATGGCTCGTCCAGCACCAGGACGCGCGGGGCCGCCACCATCGCGCGGGCAATGGCCAGCATCTGCCGCTGTCCCCCCGACAGACGTCCCGCCCTGCGGTCCGGCCGATCCGCCAGATCGGGAAACATGTCTCTCATCGCCGCAAGCCGACCGGCGCGCTCGCGCCGCTGCACCATTTCGGCGGCAATGCGCAGATTGTCGGAAATCGACAGGCCCGCGAAGATGTTCTCGGTCTGCGGCACGAACGCCACGCCATGACGGATCCGCTCATGCGCCGGCAGCGACGTGATGTCGCACCCGTCCAGCACGACGCCGCCGCTGCTGATCGGGACGAGCCCGGCCGCTGCCTTGACCAGAGTCGACTTGCCGGCGCCGTTCGGGCCGAGCAGGACGAGGACGTCCCCCGACGCCACCGACACGGTCGCGCCGCGCACGATCGACACACCCGCCTCGTATCCGGCCACCACGTCCCGCAACACAAACGTCGTCATCCGCCGAGATAGGCCTCCAGCACGCGGGCATCCGCCGTGACCTCGGCCGGCGTACCCGACGCGAGCAGGCGCCCGCCCGCCATGACATGCGCCTGCCCGCAAAGCTCACGGACGAGATCCATGTTGTGCTCGACGATCAGAAACGTCATGCCGCGTGCGTTCAGCGTGCCGAGGCGGTCCATGATCGTGCGCAGCAGCGTGGGGTTGACGCCCGCGGCCGGTTCGTCGAGCAGCACGATGCGGGGTTCGGCCATCAGCACGCGCGCGAGTTCGAGCAATTTGCGCTGACCGCCCGACAAGCGCGCGGCCGGCTCGGATTCCAGGCGCGACAGGCCCAGAAACTCCAAGATCTCCCGTGCTCGCGCCGCGAGATCGCGCTCTTGGCGGGCAATCGCCCCGCCGCGCAGCCAGTTGGGCAGGATGCGCTCGCCGAGTTGCCCTCGCGCACCCACCAGGGCGTTCTCCAGGACCGTCAACGCCGCGAAGGGGCGCGGAATCTGGAACGTCCGGGCCAGGCCGCGCGCCAGACGCCGATGCGCCGGAAGCCGCGCGATGTCGATGCCTTCCAGAACGATCCGCCCAGCGGTGGGACTTAGGCTGCCGGCCACGAGGTTGAACAGCGTGGTCTTGCCCGCCCCGTTTGGCCCGATCAATCCGGTGATCGATCCGGCCTCGACATCGAGGCTGATATCGTCCACCGCCACCGCGCCGCCGAAGCGGCGGGTCAATCCGCTGATCTGAAGCATTCGGGGGATAGTATCAACGCTCGGCGGCCAGCGAACAACGCCGTCGCCCGACCGGTCCGGTCATTATGTTAATATATCGTAACGATATAGCCGCGCGTTTCCAGCGTGGACTCAGGCCGGCTTTGGAAAAGCGATCGATGGGGCGGCGCCGAGCGCCCGAGGGAGTTCGGCCCGAGATCGCAGGCTCAGGGCCTGCGATGACGGTGGGGGCGGCGGCGAGATTTCCGGCAGGTCGACATTGGCCGGTTCGGGGGCCTCCAGCTTTGCCGCCGGTGGCGGAAACAGCGACGGCGGCAGGTCCGGGGCGGGAGCGATGCCCATCATCCGGCAGAGCGGCCTGAGGATCCGCCCGCCCTGGGGCGAGGCCGCCAGCAATGCCGCCATCTCCGCATCCTCGGTCAGCAGATAGCGAAGCTGCGATCCCCGGCCGGCGGCATGGTAGCCGAGCCAGTCGACCACCCAGGCAAACCGGGCCGGCAGCCGGGATTTTCGCGGCCCCTGCTTGCGCGCCGGTGTGGAGTGAGCCGGCCGGGGCGGTCGGGTGCGGAGCGGGCCGGCGGCGAGCCGTGCGGCCAGCGCGGTGAAGCGGCGGATCACGCTGCCGAGGTAGGCGGAGAACAGCAGCGTCACCGGGATCAGCGCCCAGTTCCGCCCGGCGTGCAGGGCGGCGATGTCGCGCAGCCCGCCCAGCACGGTGGCCAGACGCTCCGACAGATTGGTCGGCTCGGGCACCGGGCGGGGGACGTAGTTGAAATACATATTCACGATCGGCTACATAACGCAGTTTGCAAAAGATGTCAATAATGTTTGTTTATCCGTCACCCGACCGCGTGAGCATGACGCCGATCCGCGCGCGGCTTCGTTGTCGGGCGGGAACACGCCGTTCCGGGTCGCGTCGACGCATTGTGGCGGGTTGCGCGGGGCGGTCCCGCCATGCAGGATCCCCTCCCCGCCTCACGCGCGAGGCTTTCGGAGCGGCAATGACACGCCTTCGCTTCACCGAGCCGCGTTCCGGCCTCGATACTCTCGCGGCAACGTTGCCGGACCTCGCGCCGGACAACGTGGCCTGGCTGGTGGCGGCCGCATCCCCGGGGCTGGAGGTTGCCGCGATCCATGCGATGTGGACCGGGCCGGAAATCTCCGCCCCCGTCCCAACGAGCCTGCTCCCGGACCACCTCGCCACGGTCGAGTTGCCGCTGGAGAACGCGACGGTCACGCCGCAACCCGGCGACATCATGCTGCAATGGCTGCCCGCCCGGATGTGGGGCGGCGGGCCGTCCCCGGTGTTCGACGTCGGGCTCTACTATGGTCCGGGCGCGCGGTGCTTTTTCCCGATCGGTTGGCAGCCCGGCAGCGTGGTGGGCCGCGTGGCCACATCCGACATCCCCCGCTTCGCCGAGGCGTGCGCGGCGATCCGGCGCAACGGGGCCTGCACGCTGCGCATTGCGCTCGCATGAGCGATACGTTCGAGCTTTTCGATCTGCGCGTGGACGTGGTCTGTCCGCCGAATAGCCGCATCCTGTGCGGCGCGAAGCCGGGCGATCATTTCGAGCTGCGAGGCGAAATGCTGCATCTGCCTGACGGACAGGGCGTCTCGATCTACTCGCTCGCCGCCGTCCTGCCGCTGCTGGCTGCCAAGCAGCGGCCGACCGAGGCGAACGACTGGATGACCACCGACACGGACATCGCCTGTCCTGACCCGAACTGTCCCAGCCGGCTGCGCATCACCCGCACCGGCAAGCGCGCTTTCCGGCACGGCGAGACGACCGCGACAAAGCGGCCAGGATGACCGACGTCGAATTGCGGCCCGGCTATGCCGTCTCGCGGCTGATCAAGGGCGGCTGGCAACTGGCCGGCGGCCACGGCGCGATCGAACGCACGGCCGCCCTGGCCGACATGGCCGCCTATTTCGACGCGGGCGTGACGGCGTTCGATTGCGCCGACATCTACACCGGCGTGGAGACGTTGATCGGCGACTTCCGCGGCTCGCTGCCGGCCGGCTCTCCGCTCAAGGTGCATACGAAGTTTGTCCCGGACCTGACCGAGCTGGAGACGATCGGCAAGGCCGAAATCAGACGGCTGATCGAGCGGAGCCTGACCCGGCTGCGGCAAGAGCGGCTCGATCTCGTGCAGTTCCACTGGTGGGATTTCGACAAGCCGCTGTGGTTCGACACCGCGCATCATCTGGCGGATCTGCAGGCGCTGGGGCTGATCGATCTGCTCGGCGGGACGAATTTCGATGCCGCGCGTGCGGCGACGCTGATCGACGCGGGCGTGCCGCTGGCCACGATGCAGGTGCAGTATTCGCTGCTCGACGATCGGCCGTCGCGCGGCATGGCGGCGTTGTGCGCGCGCAGCGGCCTGCGGCTGCTGTGCTATGGCACCCTCGCCGGCGGGTTCATCGGCGAGCGCTGGTTGGGCGCCGCGGAGCCCGCCGCGCCGTTCGAGAACCGGTCACTGGTCAAGTACAAGCTGATTATCGACGAAGCGGGCTGTTGGGATTGGTTCCAGGCCCTCTTGCGGACGCTGGAGCGGGTTGGCGCGCGGCATGGCGTGGGCGTCGGCGCGATCGCGACGCGATGGGTGCTGGACCAGCCGCACGTCGCGGCAGCGATCGTCGGCGTGCGCTCGCCCGCGCATTTGGCGCAACATCTGGCTGTGGACCGACTGCGTCTGGACGACCAGGACCGGAGCGAACTCGCGGCGATCGAGGCGCAGCGTCGTGCCTTGCCGGGCGACGTCTACGAGCTGGAACGCGACCGCGACGGCCGGCATGGCCGCATCATGAAGTACAACCTCAGCCAATAAGGATCGTCATGCGATATCTTTGGGCCGCGTTTCTGGCGGTGTCGGCCACGATCCCGGCGATGGCCGAGGACTGCACCGTCAAGATCGGCGTGGTCATGGAGCTGACCGGACCGGCCGGCGCGTATGGCCAGGCCGGCGCGAAGTCGGTGGAGATGGCG
Organism: Acetobacteraceae bacterium; assembly: GCA_965246915.1. Classification (GTDB taxonomy): domain Bacteria; phylum Pseudomonadota; class Alphaproteobacteria; order Acetobacterales; family Acetobacteraceae; genus CAVRQM01. The sequence goes on along the minus strand of CBDFGB010000025.1, from coordinate 155,102 downwards.
TTTCGCGACCAGAACGACGCGGGCGGGCCGCTCGGCTGCACGCTGGTCGCCGACATCCGCGACAGCCAAAGCCAGGGCACCGTCGCCGTCGACGCGGCGCGGCAGCTGGTCGATATCGGCCATGTGCCGGCGATCATCGGCGGGATCATCTCGTCCGTGTCGGTGCCGATCCTGACGGCGGTGACGGGGCCGGCCCGCGTGGTGCAGGTCTCGCCCGCCTCCTCCTCGCCGACGCTGACCGAGCTGGGCCGCAGCGGCAAGTCGAACGGCATCTTCTTTCGCACCATCACGTCGGACGCGCTGCAGGGCGTCGCGGCGGCGCGCTACGCGCTCGATCTCGGCTTGGCGAAGCTTGCCATCATCAACGTGAACAATGATTTCGGCGTCAACATGGCGCGCGAGTTCACCCGCGCCTACACCGCACTCGGCGGCACGGTCGTGTCGACGACACCGTACAACGAGAAACAGTCGTCCTACGACGCCGAGGTAACTCAGGCGATGGCCGGTGACGCCGACGGGCTTTATCTCATCAGCTACCCGATCGATGGCGCCACGATCGCGCGGGCTTGGATCAGCCAGGGCGGCCCGCGCCGCTTCCTTCTGAATGACGGCATGAATAGCGGCGACTTCATCAACGCCGTCGGCGCGAAATACCTGAGCGACGCGCACGGCACGTCGTCGGGCACCGACAACAGCCCGTCCACGGATTATTTCAATACGAACTACAGGGCGTTCTCGGGGCTGGAACCGGGATCGCCGGCGGCGGTGCAAGCCTACGATGCGGGGGCACTGGTGGGACTGGCGGTGGCGGCCGGCGGGAAGTCCGACAGTGCGTCGATCCGCGAGGGGCTGTTTCGCGTGACCGACCCGGCCGGCGAGGTTGTCACGGCCGGCAAGGACGGATTCGCCAAGGCGCTGGCGGTGCTGAAGGCGGGCAAGACGGTGCGCTATCTGGGGGTGATCGGGCCGATCTCGTTCGATCAATACGGCGACATCACCGGACCGTTCGCGGAATGGGCGATCGAGGGCGGCAAGGTCGTCGTCCGCGGGACTTTGACCTCGGCGGACGTGGACGCGATACGCGGAAAGATGAAGTAGGCTTCTTCTGCGCCGAGCCACGGATTCCCCCCACCCCGGCCCTCCCCACAAAGGCGAGGGAGCAGGCATTGTTAACCTCCTTCTTGTGGGGAAGGTCGGGGTGGGAGCTCGGGCGGCCACTCAGCGCGCGGCGAAAAAATGACTCCACTCTGGAACGATACCGCGCCGCCCGCCCCCGCGACGGCATCGCTCCACGACGACATCGTCAGCGACGTCGCGATCATCGGTGCCGGCATCCTCGGCCTGTGCGCGGGTGTGGCGCTGGTGGAATCAGGCGTGCGTGTCAGTATGTTGGAAGCTGGGGAGATCGGCGCTGGCGCGTCGGGACGCAATGGCGGGCTCGTCGTGCCGAGCCTTCCGCGCATCGGACCCGGAACGCTCGCCGCGAAACTCGGCGCCGCGCGTGGCGAGGCGCTGGCGCGCATGGTGGCGGGATCGGCGGCGGCGACCTTCGCGCTCATCGATCGGCTGGCCATCGACTGCGAGGCGCGACAGACGGGATGGCTCAATCCGGCGCACGCGGAAAGCCTGGCCCCGCCGGTGGCCGCCCGCGCCGAGGCATGGTGCCGTACCGGAGCGGCCTGCGTATGGCTCGACCCCGACGAGGCGCGGGCGCGGCTCGGCAGTCCGCACTTCCATGGCGCGCTGTTCGATCCGACCGGCGGGCATGTGAACCCCCTTGCCTACACAAGGGGCCTCGCCCACGCGTTCGTCGCGGCCGGTGGCAGCCTGTTCACGGGCAGTCCCGTGCTTTCGGTGAGCCGGGACGGGGACTGGATCCTGTGCACCGGGACCGGCCGGCTTCGAGCGAAGACCATCCTGCAATGCACGAACGGGCAGCCGCCGGGCCGCGCGTTGCGGGACAGCACCGTGCCGCTCACCGTCTTTCAGATGGCCACCGGCGTCGTGGACGCATCCATTCGCGCGCGGATACTGCCGGGTGACGAGGCATTCTCCGACACCCGCAACAATCTGCTGGCCTGCCGCTGGACCGCGGGCGGCCGATTGGTCACCGGCGGCATGGCGTGTCTGCGCACCGGCGCCGAGCCCCGCCTGTTGCGGTCACACACGCGACGTCTGCGGCGCATCTTTCCGGCGCTGGCAGCAGCAAGGCTGGAACGGATCTGGAGCGGTCAGGCGTCGCTGACCGGTGATTTCGTGCCGCGCCTGTTCGAAATCGGACCGGGCTGGCTCGCCCCCGTCGCCTGCAACGGACGCGGCATCGCGCTGTGCACCGTGCTCGGCAAAGCGCTGGGCACAGCGATCGCTTCGGGCCGCCTCGGTGATTTTCCGCTGCCGCTCCAGCCGCCTCGCCCGATCCGGCCGCGCCTCCTGGCCCGGCTCGCGCCGCAAATCCTGCTGCCGCTCGGCACCTTGCAGGATCGTCGCGCCGAACGCCGGTAGCGCGCGACGCCACCGAGCATCAGGTCAAGAGAGCGCGGAGCCGCCCTGGCCGTTGGACTTGTCATCCTCCCAAGGCCTGCTTGCGCAGGTGGGCACCAGATACCCCGGCCAAGACCGAGACAGAGCCAGCTCCCGTGGGAGTGCTTATTGGCCCTGGGGATGAACTGCCTGACGCACCCGGCAGCCCCGCCCCATCCAGATGCGCCCGAAGCGGACGGGCTTCAAGCGCCTTCTAGCCGGCAGGTCGCTCCAGGCTGGCCGCCAGTTGCTCCGCGCGCGACGCGAGGCGGCCGAGGCGGCGCGTCGCCTCCGGATCGGCGGCCACCGCTTTCGCCTCCGCGGTGACCGCGCGCTTGGCCGCCCGCGCCGCATTCGCCCTCAGCGATTCCAGCTCCACCCGCAGATCGTGCAGCTCATCGGCCATCAAGAGCGACGCGAGCACCAGAAGCCGCGCCTCGCCGCTGTTGCCGCCGAGCGCCTTGATGCTGTCGATGCGTCCCTCGACCTGGGTCGCCATGGCGAGCAAGTGCGCCTCCTGCCCGTCCTCGCATCCGACGGTGTAGGCGTAGCCGTTGATCTTGACGGTGACCTGGGCCATCGCGGCTCCCTTCCTCAGTCCTCGCCCGAGCGCTCCGCCAGGGCCGTGCGCAACTGCGCGATCAAAGCATCGAGCCGGTCGGCGATCTCCGCAAGCGGCGGCGCGTCGTCTCGAGCCCGTGCACCGAGAGGCTGCGCGCTCGTCTCGATTCGATCCAACGCCTGCTCGAGGCGCGCCATTGCGTCCGCGGCCTCCCCGACCGCTTCCCGCGGCTCGGGGCCGTCCTCTGCCTCGCTGCTCACCCCAAGCCGCCCCGCCACTACCCCACTTGCGTTAGTCGCCTCGCCCCGGTTGAAGGTCAAGCATGTTCGCCCCCGCCGTGGTCGTGCACGGCCTGGCCCAGGCTCGGCTCGCGCTGCGGCAGGGCCGTCCGGTCTGCTTGCTGTCCGCGCCGGCGGCCGGCCGCTATGCGGGCGTCGGATGGTGGCGAGCCTTGGTCGACGCCGCCCGCGCCGAGGCCGCGCCCGATCTGGCCGTGGACGACGTCCTCGATTGCGGGGACGCGCCCGGCACCGCGATGGCGGCCCTGCGGGTCGGGCAACGTCACCTCATTCTCGACCCGCGTTGCCCGGCCTTCGCGGCGGTGACAGGTGCCGCGGCCACAGTGGGCGCCCGCGTGCTTGACCGTCGGCCGCGCAGCCTCGACCTGTCGCGCCGCCATGCCGAGCGCGCGCTCGCGGCGTGGCTGGATGACAGGTTCGGCGACCTCGGCTAATCGGTGCCGGGATGATCGATCTTCGTGAGGCTCCGGCGTGACGCAGCCCGCGTGCCGCCTCTATCTCGTGACCCCGCCCGCGCTCGACCCCGCCACGTTTCGCGACACGCTCGCGATCGCGCTCGACGCCGGCGACGTGGCGGCGGTTCAACTGCGTCTGAAGGATGTCGGCGACGAGGCGATCCGCCGCGCGATCGATGTGTTGCGGCCGGTGGCGCAGTCGCGCGGCGTGGCGTTCCTGCTGAACGACCGGCCGGACCTTGCCGTGGCGACCGGCTGCGACGGGTGTCATGTCGGACAGACCGACACACCCGCGAAACAGGCGCGCGCGATGCTAAGCGGTGACGCGACGCTCGGGGTGTCGTGTCACGGCAGCCGCGACCTCGCCTTCGCGGCGGGCGAGGCGGGTGCCGATTATGTCGCGTTCGGCGCGTTCTTCGCGTCGCCGACGAAAGACACGCCGATCGAGGCGGAGGTCGAGATCCTGCATTGGTGGTCCGAGTTGTCGGAACTTCCGTGCGTCGCGATCGGCGGCATCACGGCGGAGAACTGCGCGCCGCTAGTGCGGGCAGGTGCCGATTTCCTCGCGGTCGTCAGCGCGGTCTGGGCCCACGTCGAAGGCCCGGCCGCCGGCGTGCGGGCGATGGTCGCGGCGATTGCCGGGGCTGACGACGTTTCTTCACACAAATAGGCTTCCGCCGGACCCGGTGGCCATCAAGTTAGAAAGTCGTCCCGTGTTACTTTTGGCCGCTTCGTTTATCACGCCCGCGCGACAACATACCGGGACGAGGCTACAAAAGTGTTTGGCAAGCCCCAGATCTGTCATATACGATCCCACAAAGCAACTCGCAGGACCAAATGAGCGATACATCTTCCCGGCACCAAGTCCTCGGACTTGTCGCCCAAATCGTCTCCGCCCATGTCGCGCACAACGCGGTGTCATCGGACGCGCTGCCAAGGCTGATCCAGACCGTCTACTCGACGCTCGCGTCGGTCGGCAACGACGCGCCGCCGCCGGACAAGCTTCAGCCCGCGGTGCCGATCAAGCGGTCGGTGTTTCCCGATTACATCATCTGCCTGGAGGACGGAAAGAAGCTAAAGATGCTGAAACGGCATCTGCAGACCTCGTATCAGATGACGCCCGAGCAGTATCGGGAGCGGTGGGGATTGTCGCCGGAGTATCCGATGGTGGCACCGAACTATGCCGAGCATCGCTCCACGCTCGCCAAGCAAATCGGCCTCGGGCGCAAGCGTGTCGTGATCGAACCCGAAACGCCGCCGCCGCCGCCGCCGCTCAAGGTGGTTCGCGGCCGCCGTCCGGGATCGAAGAATTCGGTGTAAGCCGAGACGCCGTGTGGCCGGGTCAAATCCGGCCATCGCGGACTCGAAACGCCCGCGTCAAGTCAACGCGACCGCTACCCGCAGCCTTCTCCGTGCAGGCTGAACCCCACCACCGTCGCGTCGGCGATTTCGAACGTCGTTTCGCACACTGTCTCGATCACCTGCGGCGGCGTCGCCCCCAGCGCCCAGGCCGAGCCCGGCCCCCAGAAACCCCAGGGCGGCGGCCCATATGTTCCCGGAATGACCGCCGTCCGAGTGTCGACAAACGCGAGGAAGCGGTGGCCGCCGGACTCGAATGTCCGGCTCGGAACCCCCAGGGCGCGCACCAGATCGGTTTCGCCGCGACCGATCAGCGGCGCCAGCGCGGCCTGCCGCGCCGCCAGCCGGTTCGCGCATGCCGAGGCGGACAGCAGCACGACCGTCGCCGCCAGCCGGGCTAGGACGGGAGCCACTGCACCTGCTCAATGCGGTCGGCCGCCGCGGCGAGCATCGCGAGACGATCGAACCCCATGGCGATGCCGGCACAGGGCGGCATGCCGTGCGCAAGAGCGGCAAGAAAATCCTCGTCCAGCGGCCAGTCCGGCCCCCGATACAGCGCATGCCGGCGCGCCCGGTCGGCCATGAACCGGACCCGCTGCTCCGCCGCATCGGTCAACTCGACGAAGGCGTTCGCGAGTTCGATACCGCAGACAAACAACTCGAACCGCTCCGCAACGCGCGGGTCGGCGGGATCGCGCCGCGCCAGCGCGGCCTGCGAGGCGGGGAAATGCGTGAGGAACGTCGCGCGTTCCCGTCCGATCGACGGCTCGACATGGGTCAGCAGAAGTCGGAAGAACAGGTCCTCCCAAGTCTCGCGCTCGCGCAACCGCGTCCCGGCGCTGCCCGCCAGCGCCCGTGCGTCGTTCAGGGTTGCGAGCAGGTCGGCGCCGACGTGGATGCGGAACGCCTCGGCCATCGTGAGCCTCTCGAACGGTTCGGCGATCGGCGTGTCGATCCCGAAGCTGCTCGCGACTGGCGGCAGGACGGCCCGCAACAGCGCCTCCGTCTCGTCCATCAGATCGTCCATCGTCGCGTCGGGACGATACCACTCCAGCATGGTGAATTCGGCCGCATGCCGCCTGCTGCCCTCGCCGTTGCGCCACACGCGCGCGAGCTGAAAGATGCGGCCCGCTCCCCCCACCAGAAGCCGTTTCATCGCGAGTTCCGGGCTCGTGTGCAGGAACAGTTTCTCGCGCGAGCCGTCGACGCGGATGCGTTCGGTCGAGAACGCCGAGAGATGCACTTCCTCGCCGGGCGCCAGAACCGCGTAGGGCGTTTCGACCTCGGTATAGCCGCGCGCATCGAAAAACGCGCGCACCGCGGCCGCCAGGCGAGAGCGGCGGCGCAGGAACGGCAGCCGGGCGGCAACGCTCTCCGGATGCCAGGACGGCAATGTCATCGGCTCACGGCCGGCTCAGTTCCCCGTCAGATAGATCGCATAGAGCTCCGCCGACGCCAGCGCCAGCAGCGTCACGACGACGAAGACGATCGCGATGACGAGCGCCGCCCGCAGCAGGCTGCCGGTCGTCCGCCCTGCTTGCGCGAACGGCACGAGGTTGAACAGCAGGCCGATCAGCACGATCAACCCGGCGCCCAGCGTGAACAACCCCAGGGCGAAGGGCTGGAAGATCAGCACCAAGGCAATGATGCTCGCGCCGACGATCGCATACTCGATCGTGCGTGCCGTCCGCACGCTCATGCCACGCTTCGCGCCGCTCATCGCGCGAGCTTTCCGTCCGGCCCGAACACGTGCAGCTGCCCAGGCTTGCATCGAAGCCCGGCGCGGGTTCCCACGGCAATTCGCGCGGTGTGCGGGACGACGCAGCGCAGATCCGCCCCGCCCTCGACGAAATGCAGCAGGGTCTCGGCTCCCATGGGTTCCACGAGGTCCACCGCCGCATGCAACGCGTCGTCGCTGCCGGGATCGACCAGCTCGAAGCTGCGCGGCCGGATGCCCAGGGTGATGCGGCCACGCGGTAGCGCGGCGACGGCCGGCTCGACGTCGGCGGTGATCGCTTCGCCGAGCAGCGACAGCCGCGCGCGGACCGACCCCTCGGTCGGACGGGTGACGCCCAAAAGATCGGCCTCGAGCAGGTTCATCTGTGGAGTCCCGATGAACCCGGCCACGAACAAATTCGCCGGATAGCTGAACAGATCATGCGGACTGGCCACTTGTTCCAGTCGCCCGGCGCGCATTACCGCGATGCGATCGGCCATCGTCAGCGCCTCGATCTGGTCGTGCGTCACGATCACCGTCGGCCGGTCGAGCTGTTCCAGCACTTCCTTGATCTGGGTGCGCATGGTCTGCCGCAGCTGGATGTCGAGCCGGCTCAGGGGCTCGTCGAACAGGAAGCAGGTCGGCGTGCGCACGATCGAGCGGCCCACCGCCACGCGCTGCTTTTCGCCCTCGCCGAGCTGATGCGGTTTGCGCTCCAGGATGCCGGTCAGGTCCAGCACGCGGCTGACCCGCGCGATGCGTTCGGCGATCTGCGCCCGGCCGAGCTTTTCCGCGTGCAGCGGATAGGCAAGATTCTCGGCCACGGTCAGACTCGGGTAGAGCGCATAGAACTGAAACGCCATCGCGACATTGCGCTCGCGTGCCCCGAGATCGTTCACGCGCCGTCCGGCGATGACGATGTCGCCGTCGGTGGCGCTGTCCAAGCCCGCGACCATTCGCAGGGTCGTGGTCTTGCCGCAGCCGGACGGCCCCAACAGGCACATCACCTCGCCCGGCTCGATGGTCAAGTCGACGCTATCGACCGCGAGCAGGCTGCTGAAGCGTTTCGAGACGCCGGTGAGCTGGACGGAGCCGGAGGTGTCGAGCATCGCTCAGCGCCTGATCGTGCCGAAGGTGACGCCGCGCAGGAGCTGATTCTGCAGCGCGAAGGTCACCAGGATCACCGGGATGATGAACAGCGTCTCGATCGCCGAGAGCAGCCCCCAATCGACGCCGAGCGAGCCGCCGATGGTGCGCACGATGGCGACCGGCACGGTACGTGTCTGCGTGCCGGTCAGCAGCAGCGCGAACAGGAACTCGTTCCATGTAAGGATCACGGCGAACACGAAGGTCGCAGCGAGCCCGGCATACACCTGCGGGAGGCAGACCTTGCGGAACAGCTTCCACTCGCTGCTGCCATCCATGCGGGCCGCGTCCTCGATATCGCGGTCCAGATCGTCGAAGAACGATTTCACCATCCAAATCGAGAACGGCAAGTTGAACGCGGTGTAGAGCGCGATGATACCGAAATACGTGCCCGACAAGTCGAGTTTGGCGAAGATCACGAAAATCGGCACGATGGCGATGATCGGCGGCATCATCCGCGTGGTCAGGATCATGAACAGATAGGTGTCGTTGCCACGCAGCGGGAACCGCGAGAAGCCATAGGCGGCGGCTGTGCCGATCGCCAGAGCCAGCAGCACCGAACTGCCGCCGATGAACAGACTGTTGAAGAAATAGAGGCTGAACCCGGTGTCGCTACCGCCGCCGCCCTCGATCGCGGCACGGAAGAACACCGACTTGAAGTTGTCCAAGGTCGGCGTGAACACAAACTTGCCGACGTCGAGCGCGTCCTGCCGCGTCTTGAAGGCGGTCAGGATGATGTAGAGAACCGGGAAAAAGTAGACCAGGCTGACCACCGCGGCGATCGCCGTGTGTCCCCAGCCGGCCGTGCCGATGGCGCGCGCGCGGGCCATTACAGCGCCTCCGCCTTGCGTGACTGGATCGCGTAGAGATACAGGCTGGTCAGCACGATCACGCCGAACAGCAGGATGTAGCCCAGCGCCGAGGCGCGGCCGGTCTGGAAGTAGTTGAATGCCACTCGGTAGAGGTAGACCGAGATCGTCTCGGTCGATGTGCCGGGCCCGCCTTCCGTCAGCACGTAGACGACGTCGAACAGCTTGAACGTCTCGATGGTGCGAAACAACAGGGCGAGCAGCAGCAGACTCTTTATGTAGGGAAACGTGATCGTGCGAAAGCGCCGCCAGGACCCGGCGCGGTCGATCTCCGCCGCTTCGTACAAGTATTTTGGCACGCTGACGAGCCCGGCGAGTACCAGAAGCATCACGAAAGGCGACCACATCCACGCGTCGGCGCAGACGATCGCGATCGTGGCTTTCACCGGCGTGGACAGGATCACGAACGGCTCGCCGGTGAACAGCTGCACAAAGCGCGGGATGAAGCCGAGCGTGGGGTCGTAGAACAGCTTGAAGAAGACGCCGACCGCCGACAGCGACAGCATCATCGGCGCGAGCACGAGCATCAGCAGGTATCGCCGCAGCGGAAATTCCTTGCTGAACAGCAAGGCGAGCAGAAACCCGATCACCAGCTGCAACGAGACACTGCCTATCACGATGACCGCGGTGTTTTGGAAACGTCCCCAAACTTCGGGATCGGTCAGCAGGTCGACGTAGTTGTCGAGCCCCCGCCAGCGCGGCGCCACGCCGAGGCGGTTCGCCTTATACGAGAAGAAACTCAGGCCGTACGACCACATTAGCGGAAACAGATTGACCAGCACGAGCGTCGCGATGGCGGGCGCGACCAGCAGAGGGCCGCGCCGCTCCGGCGCCAGAAGCCAGGCGAAGAAGCCGCCGCGTGGCGCGCCCCCCTCTCCCGCGGCGCGGGAGAGGGGAACAGCGAAAGTCGCGGGGTCGGACGTCGTCATGGTGTTTCGCAGAACCCTCAGTTGATCCGACCGGCTTCCTTGAGCGTCTTGTCCTGGAAGGCGGCAGCGGCGTCCAGCGCCTGCTTGGCGGAAATCTGGCCGGTGATCGCCTTGTCGAACTGCTCCTGCTGCTGGGTCAGCAACGGGAAGAATTCGGGGATGTGCCAGATGTCCTTCTGCCACTGATAATTATCGACGAACGCGCGGTTGTACGGCGCCCAGGTCACGTAGGCCGGATCGTCCAACACCGACAGCATGCCGCTTTGTCCGCCCGACTTCACGAATTTCGTCTGAATGTCCTTCGACAGCCACCACTTCACGACGTCCAGCGCTTCCTTGACGACGGTGTCGTTGTTCCATGTCGTCAACACGAACGGCTGCCCGCCGATATTCGCCCACCGGCTGACCGAGCCGTCGGGGTGACGCTGGCCCGGCGTTTGCGCGAAGCCGCTCTTGTCGGCGACCTTGCTGACTTTCGGGTTGATCACCGGTCCCATCACGCCGACCCAGTCGACGATCGAGGCGACCTTGCCCTGCATATACAGGTCCTGAATCACGAAGATGTCCATCTGCCCGGTCTTGGCCACCGGCGGCATGTATTTGAGCAGATCGAGGTAACGCTGCATCGCTTTGACCGCGATGTCGGAGTTCACCACGCCGGTCGCCGGCTTGGTCTTGGTTTCGTCCCAGATGTCGCCGCCGAACTGCCAGATCATCGAATTGATCTGCATCGACGAGAAGTCGTAGCCCTTCCCGGCCTGATAGGCGATGCCGTAGAAATCGTCATCGGCCACGCCGTCGCCGAGTTTGTCTCCCTTCTTACGCTGGAAAAACTTTCCGATGTTCTCGTAAGTCTCCCAGTCCACATTCTCCCATTCATTATAATAACACGGCAGGGTCTGATTGAACTGCTTCTTGAAGTTGGCGCGCTCGGTAGCGTTGCAAAACAGATCGCGCCGATAGGCGGTCACCAAGTTGTCCGGAAACTGCGGGAACCCGTAATAATTCGTGCTGCGCGCCGGATAGCTGCTGGCCACGTCCTTCAGGACCTGATGCATGTCGGCGATGATCGCCTGCAGCTCCGGGTCCTTGTCGATGTACGGGTTCAGCTTCAGGTAATGGCCGCCCTCGACGAAGTCGCCCAGCCACTGGCTGTCGGTCACGATCATCTGGTACTTCTTCTCGCCCGAGCTGAGCGAGGCCGCGACCCGCTGATAGAAGCTGGGCCACGGGATGAAGTCGATCACCAACTTCACGTTGTTGCCGCTCTTGGCCTTGTAGGAGCGGTCGAACTCCTCCTGCATGAAGCGCGTCGGGAGCCAGTCGGGTGCGGCCATGTTGATGACCACGTCGGCGGCGCGCGCCGGCGCGGGCACCCCGGCCAACCCCAGTCCGGCGACCATCGCCGCCGCCGCGATACCCAGCCTCAAAGCCCTCATCTCCTCAGTCTCCCCGGTTTGTCGTTTATTCGTTTCACTCGCGCCGACTTCGCGACGCGCCGTCCGCCGGCCACCTTACACGGCGGCGGCGGCCTCCGTCCTGGCCTCGGTCGCGTCGCGGCCGAGCGCCACGCCGGTCTCCCGCGCGAACAGGCAGACCTGCGCCGGATCGAGTTCTATATCGAGCGCGGTGTCGGGAGCGATCCGATACGCCTGCTCCTGCGGCAGGACCATGCGCAGGCGCACGTCCTCGCCGGCGCGCAGGTCAAGGATCGTCACGTCGCCGAGTGGCTCGGTCAGGAACACGCGGGCCGGAAATCTCGGCCCGCGGGCCGCGCCCGCGATGGCCGGCGTCAGGCCCTGCGGCCGCACACCGACACGCAGATCCGTGCCGGCCGGGAGCGCCCCCAGCACACCGCGCCACGGAGCCGCATCGATCGACGTGAACGGGAGTTCGATGCGATCGCGCGCGAATGTGCCCGGCATCAGGTTGATCGGCGGATCGCCGACCAGCGAGGCCACGAAATCATTGCCCGGCCGGTCATAGAGCGCGAACGGCGTGTCCACCTGCACGATCCGTCCCTCCCGCAGGACGGCGACGCGCGAGCCCATGCTCAGCGCCTCGAGCTGATCGGGCGTCGCGTAGACCATGGTCGTACGGCCGAGTTCGCGATGCAGCCGCTTGAATTCGGCGCGGGTGTCGTGGCGAAGTTTCGCATCGAGATTGGTCAGCGGCTCGTCCAGCAGCAGCAATTGCGGACGGCGGATCAGCGCGCGGCCGATCGCGCAGCGCTGCTGCTCGCCGCCGGACAACGTGCCGGGCTTGCGCGCCAGGGTGTGTGTGAGACGCAGCATCTCGGCGATTTCGCCGACGCGACGCTTGATGTCGGCACTCGCCAGACGCTGCTCACGCAACGGATAGGCGAGATTTTCAAAGGTCGAGAGATGCGGATAGAGGGCAAAGGTCTGGAAGACCATCGCGGTGTTGCGGTTACGAACCGGAATGGTCGACAGGTCGCGGCCGCCCAGCAGGACGCGACCGGCATCCGGCCGCTCGATCCCGGCGACGATGCGCAACAGAGTGGTCTTGCCCGCGCCGCTCGGCCCCAGAATGGCGAAGAACTCGCCGGCCGCGACGGTCAGCGACGTGCCACGCAACGCCTCGACCACGCCGAAGCGCTTCTCAATCCCCTCGATGACGAGATCCATTGGGGCCGGTCAGCCCCTACGCTGCGATGAAGAACCGACCCGCATTCCGACCTTCGCTCCCGCACGAACGTCATGCAGATCGGATGATCTGCCGCGTCGATTGCCCGGAGATTATCGCCGGGAGGCGAGCGCGCGCAACGGGTATGTCGCGGAGTCGGGCGGTTGCATACGATCGCGGCGGCGGCGCGCCTGTTCGACCATCCGTTCGAGGCATTTGCCGATCCGCGCGTCGGGTCCACGCGACCGCTCGATCGCCCGAACGGTGAAATGCACGCGCGCCATCTGCTGATAATACCGGATGAAGACATAGTTCAGCCCGGCACCCGCCGCCGCGCCGGCGATCGGCACCGCTTGCGCGAGGATCTTTTCCGACAAGGCGGCACCGAGCATCCGCGCCGCCTGCGGCACGACGGCGGAAAGGTTCAGCGCAGCGAGGCCAAGCCGCGCGGTCCAGTAACCCATTTCGGCGTCATCGTCGTTGACCCCCGGGCCGCCGAGCGCCAGCACCTCCAGGCAGGCGCGGCGGCCTTCGTCGGAGGCGATGTCCTCGCCCTCGGACCGAGCGATCTCGGCAATCGAGCGCAAAATGGTGAGCGTGGTGAACGGGATGTCGACGGTCACACCGGCAAACCCGGCAAGTCCCGTTGCCGCGCCGGACACCGTCGTCGCGGCGCGCGCGAGCCAGGCGCGCGGCGCAACTCCCGACGCGCCGGCGTCAAGTCCAATCGTCGAGAGAGTCTGCGCGCGCCACAGGGCGTCCTCGACCAGCGCCTGCACCCGTTCGCGCCAGCCCGCGCCGAGCATTCCCACCACCAATTCGGCCTTGGCCCCGAGCCACGCACCCAGACGCGGTACCAGCCCGCGCTGATCGGCGAGGATGCAGGCCGCTTCCCACAACCGGGCGCGGTCGGCCTCGGTCAGCGCGCTACAGGGGTTGGAGGCGTCCGTCACATGCCCCAACGCAGCGTCGGCGCGTGGACCGGCGCGTCCCAAAGCGCGGCCAGCTCCGCGTCGAGGACGGTCGCGGTGAACGAGCATCCCGCCATGTCCAGCGACGTGACGTAGTCGCCGACCAGGGAACGGGCGACGGACAAACCCCGCTCCTCCAGCCGCCGCCGCGCCGCGTTGAACATGAGGTACAGCTCGATCAGCGGCGTGCCGCCAAACCCGTTGACCAACAGCAGCAATTCGGTGCCCGCGTCGATACCGAGGTCGCCGACGATGGCGGCGACCATCTCGTCGGCCAGCGCATCCGCCGCCGCCAGTTGTCCACGACGCCGGCCAGGCTCGCCGTGGATGCCGACGCCGAACTCCATCTCGTCCTCGCCGAGATCGAAGGTCGGCTTGCCCGCCGCCGGCACGGTGCAGCTGGTCAGCGCCACGCCCATGGAGCGGGTCGCGCCGACCACACGCTCGCCAAGCGCCCGCAGCGCCTCCAGATCGCGCCCCTGCTCGGCGGCAGCGCCCACGATCTTCTCGACGATCATCGTGCCGGCGACGCCACGGCGGCCGGTCGAATAGGTCGATTTCTCGACCGCCACGTCGTCGTCGACCAGGACGGTCGCGATGTCGGCTTCCGACACCTCCCGCGCCATGTCGAAGTTCATGACGTCGCCCTCGTAGTTCTTGACGATCAGCAGCACGCCGGCGCCCTGATCGGCGACCGCGATTGCCGCCTCCATCTGGTCGGGCGTGGGGGCGGTGAAGACGTTTCCGGGGCAGGCCGCATCGAGCATGCCGTGTCCAACGAAGCCCGCGTGCATCGGTTCGTGGCCGCTGCCGCCGCCGGAGATCAGACCGACCTTCCCGGCCTTCATGACGCGCCGGCGGACAAATTTCCGGCCCTCGCCGAGCACGACCAGGTCGTGATGCGCGTGCGCAAACCCGTCCAGACTTTCCGCGAGCACATGGTCGGGCGCGTTGATGAGCTTTTTCATGGGGTGGCCTCCAGCGTGGCCGCGACGGCCGCAATAATCAGCGCTGCGCTGCGGGCGCCGGCGTCCATTTTGCCGAGGCTGCGCTCGCCCAGGAAGGACGCCCGCCCCCGCACCGCCGGCATGTCGGCGGTCGCTTCGGCCGCGCGATGTGCGACCGAAGCGACGTCGGCCCCACCGGCATGCAGTGCGGCCGCCACGGGCGCCAGCACATCCAGCATCGTCTTCTGGCCGACATCGGATTTTCCGCGGGCCTTGGTCGCGGCGATCGCGGCGTCCAGCGCCGGGGCCAGGTCGGCCAGGCTCGGCTGTTCGGGGATGGCCTTGCCGAACGCCATGAACGCGGTGCCAAAGATGGCACCCGACGCGCCACCCACGTTCATCACCAGCGTCCGCCCGACCTCGCTCACCGCCGCCGGCAGGGGTTTGGCCACGATCTCGTCGAGTTTGGCGAGCACCGCCTCGAACCCGCGCTTCATGTTCAGGCCGTGATCGCCGTCGCCCTGCGCCGCGTCGATCGCGGTCAGCTCCTCGGCATGCGCGATGATCGTGTCGGCGACCGACTGGATCAGCCGGCGCAATTCAGCTTCCTGCAATCGTCCCTCCCCCGGCGGACCGCGGGCACCGTGGCGGAACAGTCCGGCAGGATCAAGCCGCGCGGCGGCGGCGCATCATCAGGACTACGGCGAGGCACGACAGGATCACCGCGAAGCTGAAGAACGTCGTGACCGTGCCGAGGGCATACAGGACCGGCGTGGTGACATTCGTCGTCATGCCGAACACCTCCAGCGGCAGCGTGTTCAATGAGCCGTTGGCCATGATCGTGCGGGCGAACTCGTCGTAGCTCAGGGTGAACCCGAACAGGCCGACGCCCACCAGGCTGGGCAGGATCAGCGGCAGCACGACGAAGCGAAACGTCTGCCAGGGCGTCGCGCCCATGTCGCGCGCCGCCTCCTCGAAGCGTTTGTCGAACCTGTTAAACACCGCCAGCATGATCAGCACGCCGAACGGCAGGGTCCAGGTCAGGTGCGCGCCCAACGCCGAGCCGTACCAGGTCGGCGAGACGTCGGCGATGTCGAACATCAGCCCGATGCCGAGCGAGATCAGCACCGAGGGGACGATCAGGCTCGCGACCACGGTGTAGAACAGCGCGGTCGCGCCGAAGAACTTCCGCCGGAACGCGAGGCCGGCGAGCAGCGCCACGGTCACCGAAATGACCATCACCATGAACGCGAGCATCAGCGATCGGCCCAGCGAACCGAGGAAGTCGCCCACCATCTGCTTCTGGAACAGATTGGCGAACCAGTGCAGCGAGACGCCGCGCATCGGGAAGGTCAGGCCGCCGGTCGGTCCCTGGAACGACAGGATCGTGATGGTGATCGTCGGGCCGTACAGGAACACCACGAACAGCACGAAGAACGCGGTCAGCAGCCAGTGCGCGAGGCCGCGCTGCTCGGACATCACAGCTCCTTGCGGATGTCGACGGCGCGCAGGATGGCCGCGACCATCATCAGCACGACGATGAGCAGCACCACCGCGTTGGCGGCCGCGGCGGGATACTGCAGCAGGCTGATCTGATTGTGCATCATGACGCCGACCGAGGAGGACTGCCCGCCGCTCATCATCTGCACGGTCACGAAGTCGCCCATCACGAGGGTCACCACGAAGATCGAGCCGATCGCGATGCCCGGCAGCGACAGCGGGATGATGACGTGGCGCAGCACCGACAGCCCCCCGGCACCGGCGTCGCGCGCCGCCTCGATCAGCGCTCGGTCGATGCGCATCATGGTGTTGAAGATCGGCACCACCATGAACAGCGTGAACAGGTGCACGAATGTCAGGACCACGGCAAAATCGGAATACAGCAGGAACTCGAGCGGATGGTCGGTCAAGCCCGCGCCCATGAGCGCTTGATTGAGGATTCCGTTGCGGCCAAGGAACGGAATCCACGAGATCATGCGGATGATGTTGCTGGTCAGGAACGGGATGGCGCAGACCTGGAACAGCACCATCTGCCACAGCGTCGTGCGGATGTGGAACGATAAGTAATATGCGACCGTGAAGCCGATGCCCAGTGTCAGCGTCCAGACGATGACGGCGTAGCGGATGGTCGCGAAATACGTCCGCCACGTCACCGGCGAGCCGAGCGCGTCCTTGTAGTTCTGCAAGATGAAGTCGGGAATCAGCGAGAACTCGTTATAGTCCCAGAAGCTCACGATGACGATCGTGGCGACCGGTACTAGCAGGAAGACCGCCATGATCAGGGCGAGCGGGGTGGCCTGCAGATAGGCCATGCCGCTGCGCGGACGGTCGCGGCGCGCAACCATCATAGTCATGGCCGGACTTGATCCGGCCATCTCGTGCGGGACGAGATACCCGGGTCAAGCCCGGGTATGACGGTAGCCGGAACGAACATCAAGCCGCCACGAACTCATTCCATTTCTGGACCATATACTTGTTCTCGTCCATGACCGCGTTCCAGCACGCGACATGGCCCATCCGCTCATAGAAACTGCCGCCGTCGCGCACCGCGCCGACCGGATAGATCGGCGTGCCGTCCGGCGAGACGATCGGGATGGTGGCCGGCTTGCCCTCCATCCAGAAAGCCCATTCCTCGGGCTTCATATGGTCCTTGGCCGTGTCCAGCACGGCCGAGTAGTAGCCCTGCCGGTTCAGATACGCGCCGACCCAGCCCGACAGATACCAGTTCAAATACTCGTAGGCCGCGTCGAGTTGGATGCCCGACAGAGCCTTGGCGAGCCCGATGCCGCCACCCCAGGAGCGATAGCCCTCCTTCAGCGGACCATAGACGCACTGGATGCCCTTGGAGCGGACAGCGGTGACCGCAGGCGACCACATCGACTGGATGATGACCTCGCCGGAGGCCATCAGGTTCACGCTCTCGTCGAAGCTCTTCCAGAAGGCGCGGAACTGGCCCGCCTTCTTGTATCCGGTCAGGGTCGCCATCGTCTTGTCGATCTCGGCCTTCGTCATGTTGCCGATATCGACGTAGTCGACGGCGCCCAGGCTGCGGCAGACCATGCCGGCGTCCATGATGCCGATGGAGGGGATGTTCAGGATCGACGCCTTGCCCTTGAAGGCGGGATCGACCAGGTCCTTCCAGTTGGTGATCGGCCGGCCGACCAGATCGGGACGCACGCCCAGCGTGTCGGCGTTGTAGATCGTCGGGATCATCGTGAACCACTCGGTCGGCGTCTTGGAGAACTTGACGCTGTCCTTCCCGTCGACGAAGCCGACGGTATGCGGTGCCGTGCCCTGCGCGATGACGCTCTCGGGCGTCAGCTTGCCAGTGATGAACAACGGCACGATCTTGTCGAACAGCTTCAGCTTCTTGGTGTCGATCGGCTGCAGGTTCCCGGACGGGAACACCTTTTTGCAGATCCAGTATTCGACGTCGGCGATGTCGTAGCTTTTCGGCTGGGTCGCGACGCGCTGCGCGGCCGCGTCGCTGTCGAGCGCCGTCATCTGCACGGTGAAGCCCAGATCCTTCTTGGCCTGCTCGGCGATCGGGTTCTGGCCCGACACGCCGGTGCCGATCTGTCGCAAGGTCACGTCCTTGATGTTCTGCGCCCAGATCGTCGGGAAGCCGGTGACGGCGCCCGACCCGATCGCGACGCCGCTGGCGGCCGCGGCGCCCTTCAGCATGGCGCGGCGGGAAACCCCGTTGTGCATCTTCATATCCCCTGTGTTCACGTCACCAACAGATGCGCGTCGTCCGGAGAGAAACCGGTCACGACGTGATCGCCCAGCGCCACCGGGCGCCGGAAGAAATCCGCCTCGCTCAGCAGCAGGCTGTGCGCGCCTCCCGAGGCATCCTGCAACGCCAGCCGAACGAACGTGCCGCTGTATTCGACCGCCGTCACCGACGCTGGCAGCCGGTTCTCGGCCTGTTCGTCGGGTGCGAGGATGCGCATGCGATCGCCGCGCACCGCGATCTGCACGTCGCCGGTGGCGGCATTCGCCTCGCCCGGCAGCACGATCGCGTTGCCGTCCGCCAGCGCCATGCTATGCCCGCCATTGAGCACCCGCCCCTTGAGAATGTTGTGGCCGCCCATGAAGCGCGCCACGAACGGTGTGCGCGGCCGCTCGAACACCGAGCGCGGCGCGTCGGCCTGCAGGATGCGGCCACCCTCCATCACCACGATCAGGTCAGCCAGAGCCAGCGCCTCGTCCTGCGCGTGGGTGACATGGACGAAGGTGATGCCGAGATCGCGCTGCAGCCGCTTCAGCTCCTCGCGCATCCGGCCGCGCAGGAAGGGGTCCAGCGCGGACAGCGGCTCGTCCAGCAACAAGACGGACGGATTGGTGATCAGCGCCCGCGCGAGCGCCACGCGCTGCTGCTGGCCGCCCGACAACTGGGCCGGTCGGCGCTCCGCGAACTGCTCGAGATGTACTTTCGCGAGCATCGCGCGCGCCTTGTCGTGCCGCTCGGCGGTCCCCACGCCCTGCATGCGCAGGCTGAATGCGACGTTGTCGAGGCAGGTGAGATGGGGAAACAGCGCATAGCTTTGGAACATCATGGCGGTGCCGCGCTTGGCCGGCGGCAGATCGGTGACGTTGCGCCCGCCGATCAGGATATCGCCGCTGCTGGCGGTCTCGTGCCCGGCGATCATCCGCAGCGTCGAGGTCTTGCCGCAGCCGGACGGGCCGATCAGGCAGCAATAGCTGCCATTGGGGATGCGCAGATCGATCGCGTCGACGGCGGTCACGGCCCCGTAGGCCTTGGTCACCGCCACCAGTTCGACCCCGGCATCGGTCATCGCCCGCCCCACGCACACGCCATGCAGCCGATGATGCACGCTCCATGCCAGAACGCCATCATCTTTGCGCGGGAACGGTCACATCCGCGAATTGCCCAGTGAACGGGCAGTCACGCCAGCAGATGCCCCCGGCTCGCGGCGAACTCGTCGACGGCGTCCACCAGCCGGTCGATATCGCCGGGCGCGAGTGCGACCGACAACGCCATCATGCCGCGTCGGGCCAGCCAGAACCCGGCCGCCACGAGGTCGAAGAACAGCAGATCGCGCGCCGCCATGTTGCCCGCCTGCGCGTCCTCGGCGCGCCGCACCTCGCCCGATGTCACATGAGCGCTCAGCATCGAGCCGATCCCGGTGAACCGGAGGGACGCCCCGTGTCGGGCCGCCGCGTCGTTGAGCCGGACGCGCAGATCGTCGCCCGTCGCGTTCAGGGCCACGCACGCCTCGGGCGTGAAGACCTCGGTCAGTGCGGCGTGTCCGGCGGCCATCGTCAGCACGTTGTTGTTGAACGTGCCGGCGTGGCCGAGCGCACCCGGCCGCGTCGGATCGAGACGCTCCATCAGGTCGGCGCGGCCGCCGAACGCGCCGAAACTCATGCCGCCGCCGACGTATTTGCCGAGCGTGGTAAGATCCGGCGTCACGCCGTAGACCGACTGCAAGCCGCCGGGCGCGAGACGCGAGGTCATCACCTCGTCGAAGATCAGCACGATGCCCGCCGCCGCCGTCGCCTCGCGCAGCGTGCCGAGGAACCCAGCTTCGGCGGGGATGCAGCCGCCGCCGCCCAGCATCGGCTCGACGATCACCGCGGCCAATTCGTCGCGATGCGTGGCGATGGCGTCGAGAGTCGTCTCGGTATCGTTGAACGCGCCCATGACGAAATCGAACGGCGCGTTGAGGTTCGCCCCGGGCGAGAAGACGAACACCGCTCCGTGGTAGCCGCCGGGAAACACCATGATCTTGCGTCGGCCGGTCGCGGCGATGGCCAGGCTTATCGCCAGCAGATTCGCCTCCGTTCCGGAATTGGTGAACCGCAGGAGCACCATCGAGGGAAATCGCGCCTGCACGGCGGCCGCGAACGGCTGCTCCAGCGTGTTGTGCGCGCCGAGGCTGATCCCGGAATCCAGCGCGGCGGTCACCGCGCGGCGGATCGCGGGGTGCGAGTGCCCCGCCACGCCCGCCGTGTATTCGCTGAGAAAGTCGGTGTAGTCGTGGCCATCGATGTCGGTGACGCGGGCACCCTGCCCACCCGCGAACGCCAGCGGGAACGGATCATAGTACAGCACGGTGCGGGTGTTGCCGCCGGGCATCGAGGCTTTCGCGGATTCGTGCGCCGCGAGACTGTTCGGGTTTCGTGCGGCGTAGTTTTGCTTGGCCTCGGACAGTGCGGCATGGAGGCTGCTGTTCTGCGTCATTGATAAATCGTCATGGCCGGGCTTGACCCGGCCACCCACGGGCCGCGCTGGCCGCAGTCGATAGATGTAGCGTTAGGTGGCCCGGCCGGCGGTTGCGTCACGGCGTAGGTGGCCAGGTCAAGCCCGGCCATGACGAATACAAAATGAACAACAACTCCCTACCCGCCCACCGTGCAAACCTTCTTCATCTCGCGGCAGACGCTCAGGACGCCCTCCAGCACCCGAGACGTGTCAGACGGCTCACCTGGATGGATCGCCGAGCCGACGAGCAACTGCGCGACGTTGTCGCCCAGCGCCACCACCGTGATCGACGCGGAACGGCCGCCGCTCGTGAACTCGACGTGGCGGTGCAGCGCATCGTCCTGGCGGATCTCCAACTCGGGACGCCGGTGCAAGGCGGCCAGCACGGTCTGGTAGACGTTGGCCGGGCGGGCATCGAGGATGACCGAGGCCACATCGTAGCCGGGCTGCGTCGCCGGCTGATCCGACGGCTGCGTCAGATGCTCGATCCGACCGATCACCTTGCGCGCCACGAACACCCATTGCGCCTGCGCCCGCCCGGGCTGCAGCACGATCGCGGCGATGACGCCGGCCAGCAGCGTCAGGACAAGGCGATGCATCGAACAGGCTCCCCCAATCACCGCGGACGCCCGACGCTAGGGGCAAACCCCGACCCACGGCAATCGCGGCCTCACAGGTATCGGCCGCGCTCCAGAATTTCGAGCGCGTATTCGCGATACGTCAGGCCCAGCGCCTGCGCTCGCTCCAACCGGCGCAGCGCGATCTCCCGAGGTGCGGACCATGCCTTCCTGTGCGCCCGACGCCAGCACCACAGGCGCCACGCGGCGTCGGGATCGTCCTCGAGCGGCGGGCCGCCATTGTGACCGACACCCGGAGCGGCGGTGTCGCCCATGTCTCAGCGAGCGACAGAACGCGGGCGACAATGCGCGCCAACGGTTTTGAAAAACGCGACGCTTTCGGCAAGACGCCCGTCCGGTCGAAACGAATGTTCGGGAATCCGGCCAACCTCGACCCAGCCGCAGCTTCGGTAGAGCAGATCGCCGGCGCTGCCCGCCTCGGTGTCGAGCATCAACAGGGTGCGGCCTGCGTCCCGCGCCGCCGTTTCGGCGGCTTCGAGCAAACGACGCCCGAGCCCCCGCCGGCGCGCCGACGAGTGGACCAGCATCTTGCCGATCTCCGCACGGTGCGGCGCGTTCGGCTGCGGCGCGAACGTCACCACGACGGTGCCCAAAAGCCTCGCTCCGTCGTCGCACACGATGAGCAGCCGTTCGCCGGCGGCGATGCCGTGCAACTGGCCCCGCCAGAATGCGCGGGCCTCGTCGCCCGAAAAACCCGCCATGAAGTTGACCGACGCGCCATGCGCGACGGCATCGACCAGAATCGTCGACAGGTCACCAATTCGTGCCTCCGCCTCGGCGGCGTCCAGGACGCGGATTTCGACGTCGCCTCCCGCAATCATGGCCCAGCGGTCCCATGGCTGACGATCACGGCGTAACGGACCGGATGTTGCGTCGGGTTATGAAACGTGATCGGCCGATCAAAAGACATCATCAAGCAGTCCCCGGTCCGCAGATCGTGGACCTCGCCTCCGAGATCGAGCCGCAGCGCGCCGTCCAATACCCATACGTGCTGATCCCACCCCACGAAGCGCGCGCTGTCGAAGGTGATGCTCCGACCAGGCGGAAATTCGACTTCCACGATATCGACCGCAGAGCCCGCCGCTGCGGCCGAGACATTCCGCCGCAGATAGCCCGTTTCGGGGTCTCGCCATGTCGGCTGGTCCGATCGTCTCGACAGCGGATTGACGGGCGCTTCGGCGTGAGCGAACAACGCTGATATCGAAACGGACAGGCCACCGCAAAGCTTGTTCAGTAGCTGTGCGGTCGGACTGGATTCGGCCCGTTCGATGCGCGACAGCATGGCGCGGCTGACACCGGACAAATCGGCAAGGCTTTCAAGCGTCAGACGCTTTTCGACACGGAGCGCGCGGATGCGCGCGCCGACGAGGCGGTCGATGTCGTTTGCAGCAGCACTCACATCAGCATCATACATTCCACTATAATGGAATCAAGCCTGCCGTGAGCGGGACGCTTCAGTCGTTGCAGGCGCTCAGCACGGCCGGATCGGCGCTGGGTTCGTCGCAGGCGAACGGGTCGGCCGCCGGGACGGCGCGAAGGATCTCGGCGCATCGGGCCTGATATTTCTCCGGACCCGACAGCGCGACCCGCACGCAGGCGGCGCGCACGATCTCGTCCTGTGCCGCCTGCGCACCGGCCGCGTCGTCCTTCGGCGCATGCGACGCCTTGGCCTGCCGCGCGGCGGCGAGTTGCTGCTGGAACCAGTCGGGCGCGGCCGGCCGGCGCGCCACCGGGACGGGTTTTGGCGGCGGCTTCGGCGGCGGGGTCACCGCGCACGCCGACACCAGCGCGAGTGCCGCAAGGGTTGCGGCCACCAACCTCATGCGAGTCTTCGGAAGATCAGCATCCAGCAGACTCGCCTATCCGCGGCGCGCTCCGCAACCCCGCGCCGGCCCAACCCCAGTCACGCCCCAGCGAGTTTCAGCACGACGATCCCGGCAAGGATGAGGCCGATCCCGCCGACCCGGACCACACCAAGGCTCTCCCCGAACAGCAAGAATCCCATCGCGACGGTTCCCGCCGCGCCGACGCCGGTCCAGACGGCGTAGGCAAGCCCAAGCGGAAGGACCTGCAGCGCTTTGCCGAGCAACCAGACGAACGCACCGAGCAGCACCAGCGAGACGAGACTCCACCCGAGTTTCGTGTAGCCCTTCGCCTGCTTCATCGCGACCGCCCAGGCGACATCGAGCAAGCCGGCGGCGGCCAACGCGACCCAAGCCTGTGTCGAGCCGAGCACGACTAGGCCGCCCGCATCAGCAGATGCGCGTCGTGTCGCTTCAGAAACGCCCGAAGCAGCGACGGGTATTCCGGCCCAACCGCATCGACCACACTGCGCCGTTCCGCCAGAGCTGCTCGCCATGCCCGGACGCGCGGTGTCGCATCGAAGACATGCAGATCGACAAGGGTGTCGAAGGTATCGAAATACCGGAACACCGGTGCGAACACGGCATCCACCAGGCTGAACCGGGCGCCGGTGAAATACGGTCCCTCGCCCAAAGCCGCCTCGACACGCGCGAACTTCGCCGCGACCGCCTCACGTTTCGTCTCGAACGATGCGGGATCGCGGGTCGTCTCCAGCCCCCATATGTCGGCCAGGATCGCCGAGCCGAATTCCATCCAGGCGCGATGGCCGGCCCGCGCCAGCGGATCGTCCGGATGCAGGCGCGGCCCGGGCTGCGTCTCCTCGATGTATTCGCAAATGACGTTGCTCTCGAACAATACCGCCTCGCCGCGAGCCGGGTCGGCGACGCGCAGGAGGGGCACCTTGCCGAGCGGCGAGATCGCGGTGAACCACTCCGGTTTCGCCGCGAGATCGATGGTGACGCGATCGAACGCGACGCCTTTCTCCCGCAGCGCGATCGCCGCGCGCTGCACGTAGGGGCACAGATCGTGGCTGACGAGCGTTAGATGGGCCATGGCATCCTCCTGTGACGTGACGCCGACCGAGTTGGCGTCTACTTTCCGGCAAACCCATGACCCAAGAGCGCAAGAGGACTTTGTCGCCCGTGCAAAGTCCGTTCACGCTGGACGACCTGCGTCTCCTGTCCGCGTTGGCGGAAACCTCATCCCTGGCAGCGGCAGCGCGACAGCTCGGCGTAAACCATGCGAGCGCGTGGCGGCGGCTCGGCGCACTGGAACGGCGTCTTGGCGCGCGGCTGTTCGAGCGCGCCCGCGCCGGCTACGTCCCGACGGTGGCGGGCGAGGCGGCCGTCGCGACCGCCGCGCATCTGATTGACGAACTGGACAGGCTTTCGCGCCGGCTCGCGGGCGAGGATCTGCGACCGACGGGCGTCGTGCGCCTCACCACGACCGACACGCTGGTCGACGTGCTGACCCCAGCACTTGCGGATTTCCGGCGCGCGCATCCCGGCATCATGCTGGAACTCGCGCCCGGCAACAGCTTCGCGACGCTGACCCGACGGGACGCGGACGTCGCGATCCGTCCCGCTGCCGAAGCGCCGTTGGGGCTGGTCGCCCGCCGCCTGGCGACACTGGCGACGGCCCCCTATGCCGCCGCCCCGATGGCGCTGCCGGACGCGGACTGGCTGGCCCCGGACGACTCCCTCTCGCATCTTGCGTCCGCGCGCTGGATCGCCGCGCAGGTGCGTCCGCATCGCGTCGTCTATCGCGCCAGTTCGCTCGTCGCGCTCGCGGCGGCCGCTCGCACGGGGCTCGGCGTCGCGCTGCTGCCGTGCTGTCTTGGCGACCGGGACCGCGCGCTGGTGCGGATCGGCGACCCGATGGACGAGCTCGACGCCTCCCTGTGGCTCCTGACGCACCCGGACCTGCGCCGCGCCGCCCGGATCCGCGCCTTCCTCGACTTCATCGCGCCTCGCATCGTGGCGCTGCGGCCCACGCTGGAAGGGCGGATCAGCCGAACAGGGCGATCAGCTGGCTCGTCGTCATCTGTCCCAGCTGCGCGCGGCTGAATGCGGCGACCTGGGACGTGCGCAACGAGTCGAGCTGCGAGGTGCTGATCGCGGCAATCTGCGTGGACGAGAGCGCGCCGATCGCCGTGGTCGCCAGGGCGCCGAATCCCCCGTCGCCGATTTCCTGGATATCGCCCGCCGACAGCCCGGCGATCTGGTCAGCATCCAGCACCGCGATATCGCCGGTGCTGAGGTTGGCGATCTGATCGAGCGACAGGGCGGCGAGCTGTGCCGCGCTCAGCCCCACCGCCTGCGTCGTCGTCAGGGCGGCGATCTGGGTGGTCGTCAACGCGGACAATCCCGACGTGCCAAGCGCGAGGATCTGCCGGGTGGTCAGCGCGCTGATTTGCGCGGTCCCGAGGCCGCCGAGCTGCGTCGTGGTGAAGCCGGTGGCGGCCGAATAGGGCAGCGCCGCGATCTGCGCCGGGGACAGGCCGGCGAGCACGTCGGTGGTGAGCGCCGCAAGCTGCGTGGCACCGAAACCGCCAAACTCGGTCGTCGTGAAATTGGCCACGCTGTCGCCGAGGGCCGCGATCGTGCCGGCGGCGAGCCCGGCGATGCCGGCGGCCGAGAACCCGGCGAGCTGGTCGTCGCTGAGCGACGTGATCCGTGTGGCGGCCAGCGAGGCGACCTGCGTCGAGGTGAAGCCCACGAACTGCGACGAGTCGAGCGCGCCGAGGCGGCCGGCGACGGCGTCGATGGCCAGCGCCGCGATGCCAGAGGTCGACAGTGCCGCCAGCTGGTCGTCCGAAAGACCGGCGATCTGCGTCGTCGACAGCACCATCACCTGGGTCGAGGTCAGCGCATGCGCCTGCGTCGTGGTCAGGCCCGCCAGCTGCGTCGTGGAGAAGGCGGCCACGGCGGTGGTCGTGAGCGCGCCCGTTGCGGCCTTCGACAGGGCGGCGAGTTGCGTCGTGTTCAGGGAGGTGACCACGCCGTCCGCGACGGCGGCGATCTGCGCGGCGCCCAGGGCGCTGAGTTGCGAGGTTGTGAGCCCGCTCAGCTGCGTCGTGGTCAGCCCGCCGACATTGGCCGTCGCGAGCGAGGCCACCTGCGTCGTGGTCAGGGCGACGAGTTGGGTCGTGCTCCAGGCCGCGGTGTCGGTGGTCGACAAGCCGCCCACCGCGCCGGCGCCGAGCGCCGCGATCTGCGTCGTGCTGAGGGCCGTCACCGGACCGATCGAAAGCCCGGCGATCTGCGTGCGCGAAAGGGCGGCGATTTGCGTCGTGGCGAACGCCGCGGTCTGCGTCGGCGACAGGGATGCGACCTGCGTGGTGGTCAGGCCCGCGACCTCTCGGGTGGTCAGCGCCGCGATCTGCGTCGAGCTGAGGGCGGCGATCGCCGTGGTCGCAAAAGCGGCAAGCCTGATCGCGCCGAGGGCGGCGATCTGGCTGGTCGCCAGCGCCATGATCTGCGTGGTCGACAGGCCCGCGGCCTGAGTCGTGGTCAGGCCGGCCACACCGGTGGGCGAGATCGCCGCGACCTGCGTCGTCGACAGGGCGGCGACGTCGCTGGTCGAGAGCGCGCCGACCTGCGCCGCGGCGAAGGCCGCGACCTGCAGGGTCGTGAGCGCGCCGGCCTGCGACGACGACAGCGCACGCACCTGCCCCAAGCTCAGCACCGCCACGTTGGCGGCACTGATGGCCGCGAGCTGGCTGTTGGACAGGGCCGCGATCTCCGTCGTGGTGATCCCCGCCGCTTGGGTCCTCGACAGAGCGGCGACCTGGCTGGTGGACAGCCCCGCAAGCGCGGTGGTGGACAGTGCCGCGAGGCCGCTGGTCGGCAGCGAGGCGATTTGCGTGGTCGACAGTGCCGCGAGTTGGGTCGTGCTGAGGGCCGCGACGCCGGTGGATGACAGGCCGGCCAGTTGCCCGCTGCCCAGCCCGGCAAGCGCGGTCGTCGTCAGCGCCAGCACCTGTGTCGACTTCAGCCCGGACGCCTGTGTCCGGGTCAGGCCGCCGAGTTGCGTGGAGCTTAGTACTCCGACCTGCGTCGTCGTCAGGCCGTCGAGTTGCGTGGTGCTCAGGGCCGCGAGTTGCGTGCCGCTGATGGCCGCGATCGCGTCCGTGGTCAGTCCCGCGAGGCTGGCTGCGGAAATCGCGGCGAGCTGAGCGGTGGTCCGCCGCGCCATGGCGGCGGCGCTGATGACGGAGATCTGCTGGCTGGTGAGCGAGGCCCACTGCGCCAGGCTCAATGTCCCGCTGCTGACCGACATGACCGGTTCTTACGGACGATCGGTTAAAGGCGCGTCGCCGGGATCACACGATCTCGCGGTCGGCTGCTTCGACTCATGGTGCGGCCTGTATCGGCCGGGTTGGCATCAGGCCCGATCCACCAACCGATAGCCGATCCCCGCTTCCGTCCGGATCAAGCCCGCTCCCGCATGTCCCAGCTTGCCGCGCAAGTGCCCGATATAGACACGAAGATACTGCACGTCCTCGCCGTGCGCCGAACCCCAGACCGCCGTCAGCAATTGGCGGTGCGTCACCACTCGACCCGCATTGCGGACCAGCAACGCCAGCAACGCGAATTCTCGCGGGCTGAGCGCCACCTCCGCGCCCGCCACCACGATCCGCCGGCGCACGAGATCGACCTCGACATCCGCCGCCCGCCACGGCTCGGCGGCCCCCTCCTCCGACAGCCCGCGACGCAGGCAGGCCCGCAGACGCGCCAGCAACTCGCCCAGCGCGAACGGCTTTTCGACAAAGTCGTCCGCGCCGGCATCCAGCGCCCGGATTTTTTCGTCCTCCCGATCCCGAGCCGAAACGACCACGACCGGCACACGGCTGAAAGCCCTGAGGCGCAGCAGCACCTCCTGCCCATCCAGATCCGGCAAGCCTAAATCCAAAAGTACCGCGTCCGGCGCACGGGTGGCGGCGAGCCGCAAACCCTCGGCGGCGGTGTCGGCGCGTTCGAAGACGAACCCCGACGCCTCCAGCGCCGGCTTCAGGAACCGGTGGATCTGCGGCTCGTCGTCGATGACCAGCACGCGAGCGCCTGTCGTCATGCGAGCTTGAGGCGCATCGTGATGACGCACCCGGGCGAGCCGTCGGCCGGCATGTCCGGCCGCGGGCTCGTGGCGCTGATCCGGCCTTCCATCGCCTCGATCATGCCGCGCGCGATGGCCAGGCCGAGTCCGGTGCCGGGCGCCACCCGATCGCCGCGTCGGGTGCGAAAGAAACTGTCGAAGACATTGGTCAGGTCGTCGGGTGGAATGCCGATCCCCTCGTCCAATACCGACAGGGCGACGTCGCGTCCTTCGACCACCGCGCGCACCATCACGAGGCTGCCGGGCGGCGAGAATTTCACGGCATTCTCGATGACGTTGACCAGCACCACCTCGAGCAGCGCCGGGTCGGCCAGAACCGACACCGGCTCGACCCGCACGCCGACATGCGGCGCGCCCGCCAGCCGGGCGATCGCCGCATCGACCGCCTCGGGCAGCGGGACGGCGGTCATGCGCGGCGTGATCTGCCCACCCTCCAGCCGCGTCAGCTCGGCGATGTTGGCCAAGAAGCGCGCCATCCGCCCGACATCCTGCTCGATGCTGTCCAGCAGGTCGGCGCGGGTCTCGGCCGGCAGCGCGTCCCAGGAATGGCGTAGCGTGCCGGCCGCCCCCTGGATGCCGGCCAGCGGCGTGCGCAGATCGTGGCTGAGCGAGGCCAGCAGGGCGGTGCGCAGACGCTGCGTCTCCTCCATGGCGGCATTGCGGGCGCTCTCGGCGGTCAGGCGCACCCGCTCCCACGCGACCGCCGCCTGATCGGCGAGCGCAGCGAGGGCCTGGGTCTGCGTCTCGTCCAGCTTGCGGTCGCTTTGCACGCCAAGCACGCCGAGCCTGCCGCGCAGCGTGCCGAGGGGCGAAAACCGCCAGCTCGCCGCGGGGAGCGTACTAGTGCCCGCGCCGGTCGGCTCCTGATGCGCCCAGGCCCAGCGCGCGGCGGCCCACGCGCCCTCGTCCAGCGGATCGACCTCCGGCAGGGACGCGCCGGTCTGAGCGGCGTCCGGCGGCTCGGCGGCGCGAAGGAGCAGATCCTCGCCGTCTCCCGCCAGCGCCACCGCCCGGCCGGCGATCCCACAGGCCTGACGTGCCAGTTCGACGAGCAGGTCGGCCTCGCTGGCCGCCTGTCCGAGGGTGCGGCTGAATTTCGCGATGCGGCGCAGACCGTCGATGCGCGCCTGGGCGGCGCGGCTTTGCACCTGCACGCGGCTGGCCAGGCCGCCGGTCAGCAGGGCGACCAAGGCGAAGACCACGAGCGCGATGACGTCGCGCGGGCTCTGGATGGTGATCTGGTTGACCGGCGGGATGAAGAAGAAATCCCACGCGAGGAACGAGGCGAGCGCGGTCGCGAGCGCCACGCGCAGGCCGCCCGCGCCGGCGCCCACCACCACGGCCACAAGGTAGATCATGCCCATCGCCTCGACCGGGATGATCGGCAGCAGCAACCCCGCCCCAGTCGCCGCCGCGACGATGCCGGTCCCCGCGAGCCAGGCGAACAGCCCCTCGCCCGCCTTGGGGGCCACGCGGCGGCGAGGTGCGGCGCCCGGCAGCGGAATGACGTGCAGTGTGAAATCCGAGGCGTTGCGCAACAGCTGGATCGACAGCGTACGCCCCGTGAGCCTGCGCCATAGCGGCGAGGGCGCGCGGCCCATGATGATGTGCGTCACGTTCGCGGCACGGGAGAAAACGATCGTGGTGCGGACCAGATCCGACCCCGCGCGGATCTCGATCTCCGCGCCCAGCTGTGCCGCCAGGGTCAGCGCCGGCCGCGCGCCCGCGACCGACGTGTCGCGTTCGACATGCAGCGCGGTCCAGGGTGCGCGCAGCGCGTCGGCGAGGCGCTTGGCCTGACGCACGACCGCTTCGGACGCCGCGTCCGGGCCGATCAGGGCGAGGACGCGCTCGCCGGCCGGCCAGGGACCGGCGATGCCGCTGCGGCGCATCCAGTCGCGCACGTCGTCGTCGACATGCGCCGCCGCCCGGCGCAGCGCGATTTCCCGGAGTGCGGCGAGGTTGCCCTCGCGAAAAAAGCCGTCGAGCGCGCGGCGGGCGGTGTCGGGGCGGTAGATCTTGCCTTCGCGCAGGCGTTCGCGCAGTTCGGTCGGGGTCACGTCGATCAGTTCGATCTCGTCGGCCATTTCCAGCACCCGGTCGGGCAGGGTTTCGGCGACGCGGACGCCGGTGATGCGGGCGACGTCGTCGTTGAGGCTTTCGAGGTGCTGGACGTTGAGCGTGCCCCAGACGTTGATTCCGGCGGCGATCAGGTCGGCCACGTCCTCCCACCGTTTGGCGTGGCGGCTGCCGGGGGCGTTGGTGTGCGCGAGTTCGTCGACCAGCAGCAGTTCGGGCTTTCGCGCGAGTGCGGCATCGAGGTCGAATTCGTCGAGCGTCTGACCTCGGTATTCGACGGTGCGACGCGGGAGCAGCGGCAGGCCCGCGAGTTGCGCCTCGGTGTCGGCGCGGCCGTGCGTTTCGACGACGCCGACGACCACGTCGACGCCCTCGTCGCGGCGGCGGCGGGCCTGGGCGAGCATGTCCCAGGTTTTTCCCACGCCCGGCGCGGCGCCGAGGATGATTTTTAGCCGCCCCCGGGATTCCGCGGCGGCGGCGGCGATCAGGGCGTCAGGGTCGGGGCGACCGTCCTCGGGCATGATGTGAGGTTAGGGGGTGTGGCGGCGGAGGGCGAGGGTGGTG
Source organism: Acetobacteraceae bacterium (assembly GCA_965246915.1). Classification (GTDB taxonomy): domain Bacteria; phylum Pseudomonadota; class Alphaproteobacteria; order Acetobacterales; family Acetobacteraceae; genus CAVRQM01. The sequence goes on along the minus strand of CBDFGB010000025.1, from coordinate 124,194 downwards.
CCGCGATCGACCTAGAAAGCACACGCAGATATCTACGACAGACCTGGACCCAACCGAACCTTCGGAACGAGTCTATACCCTTGTGGCACATCTGCGCTCGGCACTAACCTCGGCATGTGAATGTGATGAGGCTCTATGCACACGCGAAGCCAACCACTGTGAACCTCGCCGCCATCATATCTGGCAACTCAGGCAAGCGTGAAACTTTCGAAGAGCTTGTGTGCCAGATCGCTCGGCGTTCACCCCCCGTGCCGAACGCTGAGTATCGTCGCATACATGGGGCCGGCGGCGACGGGGGTGTTGAGGCTGTCTGGATCCTTCCCAACGGTGAAAAGCATGGCTATCAAGCCAAGTTCTACTTGGAGTCGGGCGGGGTCGACTGGTCGTCAATCGATAACTCGGTGCTCACCGCACTGCAAACTCATCCGATGCTTTCGAAGATGGTGATCGCCATTGCCTGCAATCTGACGGGGGAACTTGCAAAGAGGCCGGGCAAAGGAAGGCCACCAATACCAGGCTGGAGTCATTGGGATACACACCGATCGAAGTGGGAGAACGCCGCAATAGCCTCCGGAAGATCGGTCACATTTGAGGCATGGACCGCGTCGGATATCGACGGGCTTCTCAATCGTCCCTGCATGCTGGGCTTACGTGAATATTGGTTCGGAACTATTGATTTGTCGCCGCAATGGCTTGAAAAGCAGTTCAACCGGACGGTTGCGGCGCTCGACGAGCGTTACCAGCCTGAGGACCATGTTGACGTGGCAACAAGCGACGTGTTTGACGGATTGAGGCGTTCTGACGTCCTGAGAGACCGCCTGCGGTCCGCCAGTTTGTCTGTGTTGGAGGCGAGTAGATTTAGCCACATATCGACATCGCAATCAGAAGCCATAAATTGCGTTCTCCAAAAGCTGAAATTGGCTGTCAACGTCTTACGCGAGTCGAGAGCGGACCTCACTCCTCCCGTCTGGGTCTCCTTCCCCTCAACGAGGTGGACAACGCTTTGCAGCGACCTTGACGATTTATCGGCAGAGATACGTGACCGTCTCGAACGAGATCAGAGACAGTCAAAGATTGATCGGGAAGCACAACCTAAAGCGGAATCAGCCCCAAGGACGAGAATATTTGAGGACGCACTGCGCGAGCTTCGGAGTTTTCGTAGCTCAGTCGATGGACTGTCAGACCTGCTCAACTCCCGGTCGCAGCAGGCTGACAATCTCCGCTTTGCCATCGTCGTTGGCCGCGCTGGTGCGGGTAAGTCGCACCTCTTGGCGTCCGAAATACGAAAGGCGATCTCGAATGGAAGCCCCTGTATATTCTTGCTGGGTACCGATTTTGTCGAAGCAGGACAGATCGAGCCCCAAATAGTCCGACGCCTCGAACTCCGTGTCGCGGACCTCGACATGTTCCTAGCCGCCATGGAGGCTGCTGCGGAAGCCAGCAGCACGCGCGGCCTGGTTGTCATTGACGCGGTTAACGAGTCAGCCAGCCCGACTTTATGGCGAGGACGCCTGAAAGGTTTTGCAGATCGCGTACTCGCGCATCCGCACCTCGCCCTGTGCGTATCGTGCCGTACCGAATATGAGCCGCATGTGCTAACGTCAAGGGTCAGGGAGATTGCTCTCAAGGTCACGGTGCGAGGGTTCGAGACCGCCACTGAGCAAGAAGAAGCCGCAAGGGTTTACATGGACAGGCGAGGCATAACCCGCCCTGCCGTGCCGTGGCTGAACCCTGAGTTCGTGAACCCACTCTTTCTTCGAACGACCTGCCTCGCGCTCCAAAAAGAGCGCAGGCGTGAGTTTCCGCGTGGTCTACGCGGCACCCAGGAACTTCTAAAGTTTTTTCTAGACACGGCTGCTCGCCACCTCGGTACGACCTATGACGGCACCAATGATCTGCAGCCCGCTGTCGTAAATGCAGTCCTGTCGCTAGCCCATGAGATGGCCCGAGAAAAGCGCAACTACGTCGAGCGCGCGGTGGCTGTTTCCTTGGTTAACAAGGCGTTTGAAGCCTTCACTACACCCACTGGCGTTCTCTGGGTCGAACTCCTTCGATCAAAGGGCTTACTTCGGTTCGATCCGCATCCGGAGATCGATCGCTCCAACCCACTTAAGATCCTCAGCAATGTGGTAGCCTTTTCATTTCAGCGCTTCCAAGACCATCTGATCATACAATCATTGCTTTCAGACATCACATCGCCTGAAAGGTTGTTTGAGCAAGATAGCCCCCTGAACTTCCTGCTTGACCGCAACGCAGTCGCCTGGGAATGGCACGGTGCTTTTGGCGCACTTTTTATCCAAGCCGCAGACAAATTTAGGATCGAACTTCCCGACCACCTGCCCAATGGCATCGACCATTGGTGGGCTCGATGGGAGATCCAAGAAGCATTCATCGAAAGCGTGCGATGGCGCTCGACGGGGGCATTCACTGATCGAACGCGCGTACTCTTGAACAGCCTAGATCAACCAATTCATGACACCGCCAAGCTCCTCATCGAGTTGTCGGTGGTCCGCTCGCATCCGTGGAATGCTAATTTTCTTCACAGCACACTCATCAGCCGACCACTCGCGCAACGGGATTCGTTCTGGACGGCTGCCATCAATGATGCGTCTCGGGACGAGGGCCATCCCGCCAACCGCCTCATCGACTGGTCGCTGAACGTCGGGGTCAAGACCGCAGAGGTCGAGACGCTGTCCCTCACGCTCTTGTCACTTGGGTGGCTTACAACCTCCACAAGCGCGCAGGTGCGTGACCGAGCAACGAAGGCGATGTGCGCCGTTCTCGTTGAGCGTCCGGACCTCTTCATGCCGGTCTTTTCAAGCTTCAGAGGTTGCAACGACCCGTACGTTGTGGAACGCCTCGTGGCGGCCGCATACGGCGCTTCGTGCCGAGACCCTACGCCCGAGCGACTTCGGTTGTTCAGCCGGGTGGTCTACGCCGAAATCTTCAATGCGGAACATGTAGTTCCGGCGTTCCTGTTGCGTGACTACGCTCGTGGCATAATTGACCTCGCCGCAAAATTCAGCGTGCTTGACACCGATATTGATCCAAGCAAATGCCGTCCACCTTACCGATCCGTTACCCCAATGATGACTCGCAAGGATATCGAGCTTAGGGCCCTCGCGACATCCGTCGGCGCGGAGAGCATCCTTCGCTCCTGCTACGATGGCCTCGCAGACTTCGGGCGATACATTGTGGAGGGTAGGGTCGATCGGTTCGCGGACGCCTCCCTTTCCGGACCGCGGCCGTTGACCGTTGGGGAGCTGTTTGATGGGTTTCGGCAGGAGTTTGTGGCTAGCTTTCCAGAGCGCGAGGCGGCCCTTGGGGCCTTGGTAGATGCTATAGCGCGCGTGCGTTGGCACGTCGGGTCTGGGCCATCCTACTTCAGCTTCAGCACCGACCCCGATGATGAAGCTCAGGTGACAGTAGCCGAGGAGCGTCTGCTCGTATTGCTCGACCCGAGTGGGTGCGCACGGTACAATACCGATGCCAGACCACATCTCAAAAAGTCGCACAGTTGGAGCGTTCCCGGCCGCTTAAATGCCAGCTCAATTGATGTTGAGGCTGCCAAGCGTTGGATAGCCAACCGAGCCATATTGTTCGGCTGGACCAAAGAACTCTTCCCCTCCGATCGATCAGGTGGGGATGGCCGTTCACAGGAATCGAAGATCGAGCGTATCGGAAAGAAGTACCAGCGGATAGCACTAAGTGAACTATTGGCGCGCTTATCAGATAACTATTGGCTCGTCCCGGAGTACGGTGAGCCCAGCCGTTGGTACGATACGCCACTCGACGTCTCCTTTACACGCGACATCGATCCAACTGTCTTGCCAACCGATCTCGACAAAAGTCCTCGGTCATCTAGCCGGCTCTCAGTTCCGAAGCTCGTCGTCCGGGAAACGACAACCGAGATGCTCCAAAACTGGGTTTATGAGCCCGGTACCGCCGCGACAAAGCTCGCTCTCGCAACCGGCTCAGACCTGGAGGGTGAAAACTGGCAGACACTTTATCGGTTTGCTGGTTGCGACATCAAGTTTGACGAAGAGACCAGCTGGGGCGCGCCCTGGAAGCAAAGTGAGTTTCACTTTTTGTATCTTCTGATGATGACCGTTGACGAGCGCGACCGGCTTGTGTCCGACGCCCCGGTACGCAAGCTCGATTTCCACCTATGGCTGCCCCGCGACGAGGTCGACGCCTCATATCTGGGCGAACTCGGGCTCCGCTCGACATGGCCGTTTGACGGCCCGGCAGACGCTCAAGTGCGAGTGTTCGACGACCTTGCATATCGGACAACGCCTCCCGTCGTCGGCTATCACTGGGAAAGTCAGAGAGATGGATCATTGCCGGATGGGCTGAGTCTCAAGCTGCCAGCACCGTGGGTCTTGGAAAGTTTGGCGCTCAAATCAGCGCCAGAACGTCCGGGCGAATACGTGGACACGGAGGGATGTTCGGCCATTGCGGCGGGGCAGGCGGATCGGAACAGTTTCTCTTTGATCAGGCGCGATCTACTTGACAGGCTGGTGGACACGTCCGGTCTCCGTCCGGTTTGGGCGCTCATTGGCGAGCGGCAAGCTTGGCCGAGGCAGTCCGATGAGCACTCGTGGTGTGCGAGGCGCTTTAATGGCCTGTGTTGGATTGATGGGGCGAGAGTTCAAACTGCTACATGGGTCGAAGACACGAAAGGGTCCTCGGCGACCTGATAGATGTTGATGTCCGACTACACTGCGCATCGAACCTGACGTCGAACCCATTGTGCGCGGCCCGCGCCCGAAGCTCCTCGGCCGTGATCGCAGCATTAAGAACAAACTTCGTGGTCGGCTCCCGGCGGGACGGAGTCCATTCACCATGTCCGCCCCCTAAATCTCACCACTCATCCGGCCACTCGATGTGCTACCCGGATTGCAAACTTTGGTCGTTGCCATCCGCCGGAAATTGTGCTTCTGTAATAGCCAACAAGTCTCTCTCGTGACAACCGCGATAGGAGACGTGCATGCAGCCTTCGGTCTCGCAACCGGGCTGGAACGAAGACCGCGCCGCGCTCTGGCGACGCATCAAGGCGCACCCTTTCGAAGACCCCACCGCCGCCCTCGATTTTTCCGCGCGCCTCGCCGAGGAACAACGATGGAGCCGCGGAACCGCCCTCGCCGCCATCGAGGAATACCGCCGCTTCTGCTTCCTGGCCTGTATCTCCCCCGCGCAGGTCACGCCGAGCGAGGAAGTCGACGAAGTCTGGCACCTGCACCTGATCCACACCCGAGACTACTGGGATGTCTGGTGCGCCGACGTGCTCCGCCGCGCGCTGCACCATGGGCCGACGCGCGGCGGACAGGACGAGGCGATGCGGTATCGCGACCAGTACGCCGCCGGCCTCGCGCTCTACGAACAGTATTTCGGGCCGCCGCCGGAGACGTACTGGCCGAGCGTGACGTGCCGCTTCGCGCCGCGCTCGCGCTTTCGCCGCGTCGACCTGCGTCGCGCCATCGTGCTGCCCCGACCGAGACTGTCCGCGACGATCTGGCGGGCGGCGGCGATGGCCGCGGCGGGCGTGCTGCTCGCCGGACCCGCCGTGGCGCTGTCGCCCGATGTCATGACCTGGCCGTCGGACGCATTCATCCCGCTTTATGTGGCGCTCGTCGCCAGCGCCGGGGTGCTCGCATTGTGGCGCTACCAGCGCCTTCGTCGGGCGCCGCTGCGACAGCGGGCGGATGACGGGCTGAACACGATCGACATCGCCTATCTCGCCGGCGGGGCGGAGCGCGCGTTCGATGTCGTGACCGCCCGCCACCTGACGTCGGGAAGCCTCGATTACGACGGGCGCCGCGACCGGCTGTTCGTCCGCGCGAACCCGGCGGACCTGCCACACGCCGATTCGAGGGTCCTCGCCGCGATCGCGGGGTCGCCGCGCCGCGCCGATCAGGTCGCCGCCGCAGCGCCCGTCTTCGCCGCGACCGAGATGTTCTTGCGCGAGCGCGGGCTGGTCACACTGCCGCCCCGCGACATCTGGCAAAGGACCCTGCCGGCATGGCCGCTGTTGCCGATCGCGGGCCTCGGGATCGCGCGGCTCGCGCACGGAATGGGCGTCGGCCGTCCCGTCGAACATCTGGTGGCGCTGCTGTTCGCGACGGCGGGTCTCGCCGCGTATGTGGTGTGGCGCTGGCCGCACCGCACGACCGGCGGCGACGAAGCGCTGGAGCGGTTCCGCGCCGTCCATGCCAGGCTGATGCGCGCGCCGCAGATCGAGGAACTGACCTTGGCGGTGGCGCTGGTCGGCGTTGGCGCTCTGGCCCACACGCCATGGGCGGCGTACGCGAAGGCCGCCACCGCCGCCGGGGCGAGCAGTTGCTCCGGCGGCGGCGACGGTGGGGACGGTGGCGACGGTGGGGGATGCGGCGGTTGCGGCGGGGGCTGCGGAAGCTGACCCCGCTACTTGCCCGCCGTGTCCAGCGCGAGGTTGAGAGCCAGCACATCAACGCGCGGCTCCCCGATCATGCCGAGCAGCCGACCGGCGGTGTGATCGGCGACCATGGCCTGCACCCGCGCCGGGTCCAGCCTCCGGGCAGCGGCCACACGGGCGACCTGCAGCGCGGCGTTCTCTGGCGAGATGTGCGGATCGAGCCCGCTCGCCGAGGTGGTGACCGCGTCGGCCGGCACGGGCTTCACGCCGAGCTTGGCGACGTCGCCGGTGACGCGGTCAATGAGAGCCTTGCTGGTCGGCCCCAGGTTCGTGCCGGCGGAATTGTTCGCCGAGTACGGCACCGGGATCGTCTTGCCCGCGTCGTCGGTGCCGTTCGTGGCGCTGGGACGCGGGTGGAAATACTCGTCCTTGGCGAAATTCTGGCCGATCAGCGAGGAGCCGACGACCGCGCCGCCCCGCTCGACCAGCGAGCCGCCGGCCTGGGAGGGCAGGACCGCCCCCCCGAGACCCACGAACCCGAGCGGCAAGGCCAGACCCGTCAGGATGGTGAACAGAACGATCACGCCGATCGCGGGACGCAGATGTTGGATCATGGAACGATCCCCCCTTAGACGAGGTGAAGAGCGACGAGGACGACGTCGATCAGCTTGATGCCGACGAACGGGGCGATCAGGCCGCCCACGCCGTAGATCAGAAGGTTCCGGCGCAGCAACGCCGCCGCCCCGATCGGCGTGAACTTCACGCCGCGCAACGCGAGCGGAACCAGGGCGACGATGATCAGCGCGTTGAAAATCACCGCCGACAGGATGGCACTCTGCGGCGTGTGCAACTGCATGACGTTCAGTGCGCCAAGCTCCGGATAGGTGGCCACGAAGATCGCCGGCAGGATGGCGAAGTATTTCGACACATCGTTGGCGATCGAGAACGTGGTCAGCGAGCCGCGGGTGATCAGCAGCTGCTTGCCGATCTCCACGATCTCGATCAGCTTCGTGGGGTCGCTGTCCAGGTCGACCATGTTGCCGGCCTCGCGCGCGGCCTGCGTGCCGGTCTGCATCGCGACTCCCACGTCGGCCTGCGCGAGCGCGGGCGCGTCGTTGGTGCCGTCGCCGGCCATGGCGACGAGCCGCCCCTCCGCCTGGGTTCGGCGGATGTAGTCGAGCTTGTCCTGCGGCGTGGCCTCGGCGATGAAATCGTCGACGCCGCTTTCGGTGGCGATGGCCGCCGCCGTCACCCGGTTGTCGCCGGTGACCATCACGGTGCGAATGCCCATACGGCGCAGCGCGTCGAAACGGGCGCGGATGCCGGGCTTGACGATGTCCTTCAGCTCGATCACGCCGAACAGTCTTCCGTCCACCGCGACCGCGAGCGGCGTGCCGCCCGCGCGGGCGATGCGGTCGACGGCCGAGGTGAACGCGGTCGGCGGCTGGCCGGCAGTGAGTTTCAGTACCGAATCGACCGCCCCCTTGCGCCACGACCGACCGCCAGCGTCCAGGCCCGACAGGCGGGTGTTGGCGCTGAACGGCACCACCGTCGCGCCCTCCGGCTGCACCGCGCCGATGCCGTGACGGTCGCGCGCGAAGGACAGGATCGAGCGCCCCTCCGGCGTCTCGTCGCCGAGCGAGGCCAGCACCGCCGCGTCCGCGAGGGCGCGCTCCTCGACGCCGGGAACCGGGAACAGCCCTGCCGCCATGCGGTTGCCGAAGGTGATCGTGCCGGTCTTGTCGAGCAGCAGCGTGTCGACGTCGCCCGCCGCCTCCACCGCGCGGCCGGACGTGGCCACGACGTTGAAGCGCACGAGGCGGTCCATGCCGGCGATGCCGATGGCCGACAGCAACCCGCCGATCGTGGTCGGAATGAGAGTGACCAGCAACGCCGCGAGCACCGGCACGCCCAGCACCGTCCCGGAATAGTTCGCCAGACCGACCAAGGTCACGACGGCGATCAGGAAGATGATCGTCATGCCGGCGAGCAGGATATCCAGCGCGATCTCGTTCGGGGTCTTGCGCCGCTCAGCGCCCTCGACCAGCTTGATCATCCGGTCGAGGAAGGTGCTGCCGGGGGCCGCGGTGATGCGCACCACCAGCCAGTCCGAGACGACCTGCGTGCCGCCGGTCACCGCACTTCGGTCGCCGCCCGCCTCGCGGATCACCGGCGCGGATTCTCCGGTCACGGCACTTTCGTTGACGCTGGCGACGCCTTCGATGACGTCGCCGTCGGACGGCATCATGTCGCCCGCCTCGACCAGAACCAGATCGCCGACCCGCAAATCGGGTGCGGCCACCGTATCGTATCTTCCACGATCGGAGGCGTTACGTAACCGCTTGGCGGGCGTGTCGCTTCTTGCCCGTCGCAGCGATTCCGCCCGCGCCCGGCCGCGCCCTTCGGCGACCGCCTCGGCAAACGTCGCGAACAATACGGTCAGCCACAGCCAGGCGGCGATAGCGGCAGGGAAGCTCCAGGGTTCTCCCGTCGCGAAATTGCGCACGCCGAGAATGGTGACCAACGCGGCCACCACCTCGGTGGTGAAGATGACCGGGTTCTTCACCAGCCGCGCGGGGTTGAGTTTGGCGAACGCATCGCCGGCGGCACGCGCCAGGATGCGGCCATCGAACAGCTTTATCGTATCAGCTTGTGCCATTGTCGTTGCCTAGAACGTCTTGCCGGCCAGCAGCGAAAAGTGTTCCGCGACCGGTCCGAGCGAGAGGGCGGGCAGATACTGCAGCCCGCCGAGGATGATGATGACGCCGACCAGCAGGCCGACGAACAGCGGCCCGTGGGTGGGGAAGGTGCCCGCGCTGGGCGGCAGCTTCGGCTTGCCGGCGATCGAGCCCGCGATGGCCATGACCGGGATCAGGAACGCGAACCGCCCGAGCAGCATCGAAACGCCGAGGCCGAAGTCGAACAGCGGCGTGTCGGCTGAAAGGCCCGCAAACGCGCTGCCGTTGTTCCCGGTCGCGCTGCTGAAGGCGTACAGCACCTCCGACAGCCCGTGCGGCCCGGCATTGGCCAGCGACGACAGACCGCTCTCGGTGTTGAGCGCGATCGCCGTCCCCGCCAGGATCGACAGCGGCAGGATCAGCACCGCCAGCATCGCGAGTTTTATTTCACGTGCCTGGACCTTCTTGCCCAAATACTCCGGCGTGCGACCGACCATCAGTCCGGCCACGAACACCGCGAGCAGCGCAAAGACCAGGATGCCATAAAGGCCCGAGCCGACGCCGCCCGGCGCGACCTCGCCGAGCTGGATCATGAACATTGGCACCAGGCCCGCGAGCGGCATGAAGCTGTCATGCATCGCGTTGACCGCGCCGCAGCTCGTGCCGGTGGTCAGCACCGCGAACAACACGGAAAGCGGCGTGCCGAAGCGGACTTCCTTGCCTTCGAAGTTGCCGAGGGCCGAGTCGACGCCCGCCGCCGTCAGCAGCGGATTACCCGCCCCTTCTGAGGCGTACGCGATGGCCACGCCGGCCACGACGATGATGCCCATGGTCCACAGCAACGCGCGGCCCTGACGCGGCTCGCCCACCATGTGGCCGAAGGCCAGCGCCAGCGCCGCGGGGATCAGGCCGAACGAGACGATTTCCACGATGTTGGTGATCGCGGTCGGGTTCTCGAACGGATGCGCGGAGTTGGCGTTCATGAAGCCGCCGCCATTGGTGCCAAGCAGTTTTATGGCTTCCTGAAAGGCGATCGGGCCAAGCGAAATGACTTGTTTCGCGCCTTCGAGTGTCGTCACTTCGACCGAGGGCAGCATCGTCTGCGGCACGCCGGAAAACAGCAGGAAGATCGTGAAGACGATCGCCAGCGGCACCAGCAGATACAGCGTGACGCGGACGATGTCGGCCCAGAAATTGCCGAGCGTCTCGCCGCGCCGAGCGAAGGCGCGGATGATCGCCGCCGCCGCCGCGATGCCGGTGGCGGCCGAGAGGAAGTTGTGGACCGTGAGGCCCCACATCTGGCTGCCATGGCTCATCGTCTGCTCGCCGCCGTAGGCCTGCCAGTTCGTGTTGGTGACGAACGACATGGCGGTGTTGAACGCGAGCCGCGGCGACAGGCCGGAGAAGCCCTGCGGGTTGAACGGCAGCAGGTCCTGGAACCGCAGGATCAGATACAGGACGGCAAAGTGCAGGATCTGTAGCAGGATGAGGGCGGCTGTGTAGCTGCGCCAGCCCATGCCCTGTTCGGGATCGACGCCGCAGACGGCGTAGATGCCCCGCTCGACGGGGCCGAGGACGGGCGAGAGGAAGGTGCGGCGGCCGTCGAGGATGGCCGCGAGATGGCGTCCGACGGGAATGGCGCAGAGCACCAGCAAGGCCAGGACGAGCGCGATTTGCGCCCAGCCGATGATGGTCACGATCAGAAATCCTCCGGCCGCACGAGGGCCCAGACGAGGTAGACCAATAGGAACGCCGAGACGGCGGCCCCGAGGATCATGTCCATGGGATCAGATCCGTTCGCACAACGCGGCATAGGCGTGCATCAGCCACAGGCCGACGACGCCAATGCCCAGAACGAGGATGTCGTACACGCGAAGGCCTCCGCGACAATTTGGTGGCGGAGGTGTGCGCCTGAGGCGGCTAAAGGCACGATGCGGGTTTTGGGGTGGGGGTATAAAGACGGAATAAAGGAGCTGGCTGGCGTCTAATATAGCAATTTGCTACCAAAAAGGCACGTGATGGAGTTGCCACCGACGGATGAAGACGGTCGTTTACACGCTGGAGGCGACGAGGCAATTGCGGCGGCACGGCAACATGGAGGCGCGGATGCGCAAGGCGATCGAGGCTTTCGCGGTTGATCCCAAGGTGGGGGCCAACAACGTGACGCGACTTGTTGGCGGTTCCGGGTTTCGAATGCGCGTCGGCGATTTCCGCGTCATCTTTCTGGCCGATGACGCGACAATCACCGTGGTCAAGGTCGCGCCCCGCGGCAGCGTCTACTGAGGGACATGAGGATGAACCAGTTCACCACACCGGGCGGCGAGAGGCTCATCGTGCTGAGCGAGCATGAGTATGAGGATCTCGTCGACGCCCGTGACGCAACGATCGCCCTGCAAGGGATGGAAGGCGGACGCATGGAGACGATCCCGGCTTCCGAAATGGACGAGGCGTTGACCACACCGATCGCCTACTGGCGTTGCCGCCGTGGGCTGACGCAATCGGCATTGGCGGAGGCAGCGGGTGTCTCGCGGGCCTATGTCGCGCAGATTGAGGGCGGTCACCGCGTCGGCGACGTACGGCTGTATTCGACGCTGGCGCGATTGCTCGGCGTACGGATTGAAGATTTGGTTAGGGATGACGTCGCCGCCGGGTAACTGGGTGGAACCCGTTCTTCCCGCGTGCTCGGCGGCACCGCCCACGAACATACCCCATCTGGTGGATAGGCTTGCGGGCCGGAATGAGGTTCGTTGCGCTAGTTCGACGCACCGCCGCGTCGTGATAGCAGCGGAGGTTCTTGCGATGCCTATTCGGATTTCGCGTCGGCTGATGGCGCTGGGGCCGCTTTTGGCGACGATTGGGCCGGGGGCAATAGCGGACACGACGCCACCGGACTGGCATGTCGTCTCCGCCAGCACCGGTGTATGGAACAACTACACTGCCTCGGGCGATAATTATGTGAAGAACTCGGTTCGTGCCGACACAGACTATATCGTTCCGACCTTTCCATATAGTGGGTCTTCGGGCACCGGCGGCTCGGCCACCGCCTACGCAACGTTGAGCACCGGGAAAATGCGGGTCCGTGCAATTGCGATACCTCTCACGGGGAGTCGAGGGTCAAGCGGCAGTGCGGGCGCGACTGCTTTCGTCGGGAGCCGGATTTTTCTTCACGGTCCAGCCAACGTGGCTGGTGTGGCGCGAATCACAATGAGCGTGCCCGGGACGTTCAAAAACCCGGACACGTTCGGGTCCGGTGGGCCTGGTGTCTACAACTCAGGGCTCCAGATTCAGGCGTACAGTAACGAGCCGCACAGTAGAGGCGCCAGCATGGTCTTTGCGGGTGGCAACGGGACGACCATCAAATTGGATTGCGAATCCTGCTCGATCAACGGCGGCCGCCCACTGCCCGCGACCGTCACGTCTGCGATCTCTTTCGCCAAAGGGCAGAAGTATATCGACTACCAGGCCGGGCTCTACGTGAACGCCCAAGGCGCCGCCTCCGCCGATGTAACCAGCCCGGCCACGTTCTCCATCGTACTCCCGGCGGGTTTCACCCACACCTCGACGCTGAAGATCGCCGGCCCTTGATGAAGTAACGAACGCGGTGCGGGCCCCTCCCTCTCCCGCACAGCGCGGTAGAGAGCAATTCCCCGCCCGCCGCGCCTTCTGCCCCTCCTCCCGCGCTTGGCGGGAGGGTGAGGGCGCGGCGACGACACTCACCCCCCTCCTCCCGACGCAGCGCCGCCAGCCCGCTCGCCACCAGACTGACCAGCTCCGACTGCCGCCGCACCCCGAGCTTGCGCATGACGTGCTTGATCTGGGTCCGCACCTTCGCCAGCGTTCCCTCGCGATGGGCGCTGATCGCCTCCGCCCCCTCGCCCGCCGCGAGCCAGAACGCGATGTCGGCCTCGGACCGCGACAGGCCGAACGCCTGTCGCAACAGATCCCGATCGACGCGCAGCCGGTCGGCGCTGTGAGCGGCGAAGACAAGCACCACTTCCCCCCCCCCCCCGCGGTCGGCGGCACCACGACCAGCAGCGCCAGCGTCCCGGCCGCATCCGCGAGCCGCAGGACCGGCGGCGGCGGCGACCGACCTTGCCGCGCCGCGACCGCCGCCGCGACGGACGCCTCCAAACCCGGATCGGCGGCCCGCGCCACGGCGACCAGCCTGCCGCGGTCCAGCCGCAGCGCGCAGCCGTGGCGGGCCAGCAACTCCGTCGCGGCCGCGTTCGTATGGAGCAGCGTCCGATCGGAACGGAGCAGAAACACCGCCTGAGCGAAACGGTCCAGTGCCGCATCCATCGCGTGGGCGGCCTCTCGCGCCTGCCCGAGCTGTCGCTGCCATTGCAGCGCCCGGATGACATGCCGCCCGATCGCCTCGAAGCGCGCGACGTCGCCGGCCGTGAAGGCGCCGCGATCAATGGCTCGGTGGGTCGAGAGCACGCCGACGCGGTCAGGATCCTTGAAAAGGATCACCGCTATGCAGTGCCCAAGACCGAATGGCCGGTAGAAGTCGCAATACGCCTCGGTGGCACGGACCGCCTCGAACGGCAACGTCCGGCCGTCGAGATACAAACTGCCGCCCGCCATGTTCGGCGTTGTCGCGAGCCGCGTGTCGCGTTCGCCGTAGTAGGAGAAATAGGCCGCGACACTCGCCTCCGGGAAACTGTGCGCCGCCACCGCGTCAAACCGTCCCGCCTTCGCGGGGAGCACGGAGTAGAACATGGCGGCCATCTGCGCGCCTACCGCGCGGACGATGCTGTCGACGACCTGATCCCAAAGCTCGGGACGCTCGGCCGCCTCGTAGATGAAATGCGTCAGCTCGTCGTCCACCCGACCGTTCCGTGATATTCGTTCCTCATAGATGCCGAATATCCGAGCAATCGCAACGAAAATCTAATCGAACTCCGTCGCCAGCCCCCGGTCCCGCCAATGCGCGAACATCCGAGAAACCTGCCGCGGCAGCACCCGGCCGAGCGACAGGTCCGCCGGCACGTCCGCTTCCGCGAAGAATGCGACCTCGCTGGTCTCCAAACTGGTCGCGGCCGCCCCGCCCGTGATCTCGCACACAAAAAACAGTTTCAGGGCGGAGAAGAACTGCGGCTGGTGGCCCTGGCGCGTGCGGTCCCAGACGGCGGCGCACTTCACCACGCGCACGTCGAACCCGCTTTCCTCGCGGACTTCGCGCGCCACGTTCTCGGCGGGCGAGAAATTGACGTCCGCCCAGCCGCCAGGAAGGGTCCAGCGGCCCTCGTCGAGCACCTCGCGGACCATCAGGATCCGCCCCATCCCGTCGAACGCCGCCCCACGCACGTCGATCTTCGGCGTGGCGTAGCCGCTCTCGCCCGCGAACAGGCCGGCCACGGCCGCCGGTTCCGCCTCGCCCCAGCGCGCTGCCATGCACGCGGCAAGGTCCCGCAGCGCCCCGTAGCGCTCGACGTCGTACGGATCCTTGGTGAACGCCAATCCGGTCTGGGCGATCGCCTGCGCCTGTCGCACCCAGGCCAGCCATTCCGGTTCAGACATCCGGCAACGCTCTTGGCCGGCGATTCTCGTCGATGGCAACGAAGACGAACACCGCCTGCGTCACCCTGGTCACCTCGTCCGACGCGCGCGCGCGTCGCCACGCCTCGACCGCGATACGCATGGACGACCGCCCGGTCTCCGTGATGCGGGCGTAGATCGTGACCTCATCGCCCACCGACACGGGGCTGAGGAACTTCATCCCCTCGACCGCGACCGTCGCGGCCCGACCCCGCGCCCGGCGCAGTGCCAGGTTGCCGCCGGCCAGATCCATCTGCGCCATCAGCCAGCCGCCAAAAATGTCGCCGTTGGCGTTGGTGTCGGCAGGCATGGCGATGGTGCGGATCGCCACCTCGCCATGCGGCCGCTCGGCGGGGTCCGACCCGTTCACGAGTCGTCCAGCCCGATCGCCCGCAGCCGCGCCCCCTCCTCGTCCCAGCCGGCCCGTTCCTTCACGTTGAGGAACAGATGCACGGGGCGCTCAAGCAGGCCTATCAGCTGCTCGCGGGCCTTCGCCCCGATCTCGCGGATGCGGGCGCCCCCGGCACCGATCAGGATGCCCTTGTGGCCGGCCCGAGAGACGTAGATCGTCGCGTCGATGCGCACCGAGCCGTCGGGACGCTCGGAGAAACTCTCGGTCTCGACGGTCGCCGCGTACGGCACTTCCTCGTGCGTCTGCATGAAGATCTGCTCGCGCACGATCTCCGCCGCGAGCAGCCGGTCGGGCAGATCCGTGAGGTCGTCGTCGGGATACAGATGCGGCCCCTCCGGCATCGCCGCGGCGACCGCGTCGCGGAACTCGGCGAGGCCGTCGCCCGTGGCGGCCGAGACCATGTAGGTTTCGGCGAACGCCGCCCGCTCGGAGAGCGCCGCCGTGAGCGGCAGCAGCCTGGCCGGCGGTACGCGGTCGATCTTGTTCAGTATGAGCCACATGCGCTGGTCCCGCCCGCGCAGGCTGTCGGCGATCGCCGCGACCTGCGATGTCACGCCCGTCTGCGCGTCGACCAGGAACAGCACGAGATCGGCGTCCTTGGCACCGCCCCAGGCGGCGGCCACCATCGCCCGGTCGAGCTTTCGGCGCGGGGCGAAAATGCCGGGCGTGTCGACCAGCAGCACCTGGGTCGCCTCGTGCATCAGGATGCCGAGCACCCGAAACCGCGTCGTCTGCGCCTTCGGGCTGACGATCGACAGTTTCGCGCCGGTCAGCCGGTTCAGCAGCGTCGACTTGCCGGCATTCGGCGCGCCGACGATCGCGGCGAAACCGCAGCGCGACGTCACGGCGCGAGCTTCCTGAGGAGGTCCTCGGCGGCCAGCCGTTCGGCAACCCGTTTGCTGCCCGCCGTGCCGGTCCCGACGTGGTCGCCGGAACGCACGCCGATGGTGAAGGCCGGATCGTGCGGCGGGCCTTCCCTGGCCACCAATTGATAAGCCGGAAGCGTCTCGCCGCGGGCGAGGAACCACTCCTGCAAGGCTGTCTTGGCGTCCTTCGGAGGCGCCGACTGCCCGTCCACAACCTCGGCCCAGGCACGACGGATGAAGTTCTTCGCGGGCGGCAGGCCGCCATCGGCATACAGCGCGCCGATCAGCGCCTCGGTCGCGTCCGACACCACGGTCGCCTTCGTCCGCACCCCCGCGCGGCTCTCGCCCGGCGCCACCGACAGCAGCGCGCCAAGGCCGATCCGCTCGGCGATCGTGACGATCACCTTCTGGCTGACCAGATGCGCGTGGCGGCGGCCGAGTTCGCCCTCCTGCTCGCCTGGAAATCGCTCGATGAGCCATTCGGCCATCACCAGCCCCAGCACGCGGTCGCCGAGGAATTCCAGCCGTTCGTTGGAGCCGGCGCCGGTGCTGGGCGCCCGCCGCCCGCGCGAGACGAACGCCCCGCCCACGGCCGAGCGATGGGTCAGCGCCTCGCGCAGCAATTCGGGGCGGGCGAAGCTGTGGCCGAGGGCGGCTTCGGTCAGCTCACGCCCCGGAACAGGCGCGACCACCGGACTTCGAACGGCCACTCCCAGAACTCCCACCAATGCGCCGTCGCATCGAAGCTGAAGAAGATCATCTGAGCCTTGCCGACCAGGTTCTCGATCGGCACGAAGCCCACCGCATTGAGCACGCGGCTGTCCAGGCTGTTGTCGCGATTGTCGCCCATGGCGAACACATAGCCTTCCGGCACGTGGTATTCCTGTGTGTTGTCGAGCGG
This sequence comes from Acetobacteraceae bacterium, assembly GCA_965246915.1. Lineage (GTDB taxonomy): Bacteria > Pseudomonadota > Alphaproteobacteria > Acetobacterales > Acetobacteraceae > CAVRQM01. The sequence continues at coordinate 107,402 of CBDFGB010000025.1, read as the reverse complement.
CTCGCCATCGGACGCCTTGAGGATCGGGTGGCGTACGCCGTTCGGCAGGGTCTCGATGTATTCCTTCAGCTCGACCCGCTGGCCGCTCTCGTCGGCGAGGAACGGGCCGACCGGCTGGCGCTCGACGCGCTCGCCATTGATGTAGAGCTGGCCTTCCTTCATCTGGATCCGGTCGCCGGGCAGTCCGATGATGCGCTTGATGTAATCGATGGAGGTATCGCGGGGCAGCTTGAAGACCGCGACGTCGCCGCGGTTCGGAACGCTGCCAAAAATCCGGCCGGAGAACAGCGGCGGCGACAGCGGCAGAGAGAAACGGGAGTAGCCGTAGCTGTATTTGGCGACGAACAGGTAGTCGCCGACCAGGAGCGTGGGGATCATCGAGCCGGACGGGATGTTGAACGGCTCGAACGCGACGGTGCGAATGGCCAATGCGATGAGGATCGCATAGACGATCGTCTTGACGTTCTCGACGAGGCCGCCGGAGCGCCGCTTGGCCATGGTGGTCGTGGGCATGCGTCCGGACCGCTTTTTGCTATCGCAGGGTTTTGGGAGAGGCCGGGTTCAACTCCGTCGCTCCGCCGCTGTCAAGGCGAGCCCGCTGCCATGCCGGGGCGTCACGGCGGGGGCGGTTCGGCGGAGAGGATGACCTGGGCATACGCATAAGGATACTCGTCGGTCATCGACAGGTCGATGCGAGCGGCCGCGCCGGGCGGCACGAGTGCCGCCAGGCGGGCGGCCGCGCCCCCTGTCAGGGCGATCGTCGGCTGGCCGCCGGGCCGGTTGACCACGCCGATGTCGGACATGTGGACACCCTGTGCGAAGCCGGTGCCGAGCGCCTTGGCGCAGGCTTCCTTCGCGGCGAAGCGCTTCGCATACGTGCCCATCCGGTTCTTGCCGTTGCGGCGGTCGGCGCGTGCCCGTTCGGCCTCGGTAAAGATGCGCGCCAGGAACCGCTCGCCAAACCGTTCGATCGCGGCTTCCATCCGCCGGATGTCGCAGATGTCAGAGCCGAGGCCGAGGATCATTCGGTCAACTTGGCCGGCGGCGGGCCGAACTCCACACCCTCGTTCTGCCGCTCCTGCGTCTCGTCCCACACGCGAAACTCCTCGCGCGTCATCCGCACCCGCTCGGTGGCCGCACTCATCCCTTCGCCCGCTCGACCTGATGGATGCCGCTGGCCGCGCGCAGGCCGGCGATCACTGTCGACAAATGCCGCAAGTCGCGCACTTCGATATCGACCAGCAGCTCGAAAAAATCCGGCTGGCGGTTGATGGTGCGTAAATTCGACACGGCGCCGTCATGCTTGCTGATCGCGTTGGTGATCGTCGCCAACATCCCCGGCTCGTTGTGGGCGACGAGGCTGATGCGGCCGGTGTGGCCCTCGACCCGCTCGCCCTTGCCGCCGCGCGTGAAGGCGGCCGGCTGCCACTCCACGTCGATAAACTTTTCCGGCGTCGCGGCGAAACTCTCCAGGTTCGGGCATTCGCGCGTGTGGATCGTGACTCCCTTGCCGGTGGCGACGATGCCGACGATCCGATCGCCGGGCAGCGGGTGGCAGCAGCCTGCATAGTGGATGGCCATACCGGGCACCAACCCGCTGATCGGCATGTCGTGGCCGGCCGCCGACGGCAGGCGGGTCGGCGGCCGCGCCGGCACCAATCGCGGCGCACGAGAGGCGGGACGCAGCTCTGGATAGGCGGCGGCGACCACATCCTTGGCGCCGACATTGCCGTTGCCGACGGCGACGTACAGATCGTCGACGGACGCCTGCTTCAACGCCTTGAGAGCGCCGTCGAGTACCTTTTCGGATCCGTCCACGCCTTCCTGGCGGAACGCCTTGGCGAGTGCGGCGCGGCCGTTGTCGAGGTTGGATTGCCGCTGCTGGTGCTGCACGAAGCGACGAATGCGGGCGCGGGCCTTGCCCGTGACGACGAAGCGCTCCCATTGCGGGGATGGGGTGCCCCCGCGCGAGGTCATGATCTCGACCTGATCGCCGTTCTGTAGCTCGGTACGAAGCGGCATGAGCCGGCCGTTCACCTTGGCGCCGACGCAGGTGTCGCCGACCTGGCTATGCACGGCGTAGGCGAAGTCGACGGTCGTCGCCCCGCGCGGCAACTGAATCAACTGGCCCTTCGGCGTGAAGCAGAAGACCTGATCCTGATACAGCTCCAGCTTGGTGTTGGTGAGAAACTCGTCCGGCGAGGAGTTCTCCAGGATTTCCAGCAAATCCTGAACCCAGGGGAAGCGCTGCCCGCCGGCCGGCCCGCCCTGCTTGTACGACCAATGCGCCGCGAGCCCGGCCTCCGCGATGTCCTGCATTTCCTCAGTCCGGATCTGCACCTCGATTTTCTGATTGCGTGGTTCCCGCAATGTCACGCCAGTGTGCAGGCTCTGGTAGCCGTTCGATTTCGGTGTCGAAATATAGTCCTTGAACCGTCCGGCGATCACCGGATACGCAGCATGGACCGCGCCGAGGGCTGCGTAACAGGCCTCGCGCGTCGGCACGACAACGCGGAACGCCATGATGTCTGACAGCTGCTCGAACTGGATGTTCCGGCGCTGCATCTTCTCCCAGATCGAGAACGGCGACTTTTCCCGGCCCGTGACCTCCTGGACCGCCACGTCCGACTCGAGGCAGATACGGGTCAAGTCGGCACGTACCTCCTCAATGACGTCCGCGCCCTGGCCGCGGAGGAAATTCAGGCGCGCCTGGATGGTGGCAAACGCCTCCGGCTCCAGCTGCGCGAACGACAGGGTCTGCAGCTCCGTCTTGACCGCGTCCATTCCGATGCGCTCGGCGAGCGGCGCGTAAATCTCCATCGTCTCGCGGGCGATTCGGGCGCGGCGCGGTCCCTGCGGGACGAAATGCAGAGTGCGCATGTTGTGCAGCCGGTCGGCGAGCTTGACCAACAACACACGGATGTCGCGGCTCATCGCCAGCACGAGCTTGCGGAAATTCTCCGCCTGCTTCGTGCGGTCGGACTGCAACTCGAGTTGCGTGAGCTTGGTTACCCCGTCGACCAGACCGGCGACCTCGGCACCGAACCTACGAGTGACCTCAGGCAGTCGCAGCCCGGTATCCTCGACCGTGTCGTGCAGCAGAGCGGTCGCAAGGCTCGCCACGTCGAGGCGGTAGCCGGCCAGGATGCGGGCGACGGCGAGGGGATGCGTAATATACGGATCGCCATTGTCCCGGCGCTGATCGCGATGCGCCGTCGCCGCGACGTCATACGCCCCCTGGACGATCGACACATCGGCTTTCGGGTCGTAGGCCCGCAGCGTCGCAAGCAGGTCGTCGATCGCGTCGTCGGGTTGGCCACCCGTGCCGACGGTGGCCAGACCCTCGGGCAGGTGGATTGGCGCGACCCTGCGGACCGTCGCGCCGTCCGTCATGCCCGTTCAGCCCACCGGCGGTTCAGCGCCGGGCACGGCCGCCCAGTTCGGCCTCGATCGCGGCCTCCAGGTCTTCGGGCGAGATATCCTCGCCCTCGACCGGGAGCGAAGCTGCCTCTTCCTCGGCGGAAATATCCTGCAGCCCGAAGATGTTTTGCTCGGTCGGGATGAGGTCCTGAACCTCGTCGTCGGCGGGCTCCGGCTCCGGCGTGCGCGACAACGACTTCATGAGGTCCCCGCGCAGCCGATCCACGGTGATGGTCTCATCGGCGATCTCGCGAAGCGCCACGACGGGGTTCTTGTCATTGTCGCGATCGAGCGTAATCTCCTCGCCGCGGCTCAGACTGCGCGCGCGCTGCGCGGCCAGGAGCACTAGCTCGAATCGGTTCGGGATTTTCTCGACGCAATCCTCGACGGTCACACGCGCCATGCGGCCACACTCCGGTCGTGTACTGAACAGCCTGATAGTCTACGGGCACGACAACCGGACTTCAAGGCACGCGATGCTGCATTACAGCAATGTCCACCCCTGTGCCGGCAATGCCGCTAGCAGTTGAGCAGCGGTCAGCCGAAGGTGCGGATGCATCCAATCGGCCGCGACATCGGCGACCGGCGCGAGCACGAAGCCCCGCTGATGCGTTCGCGGATGCGGCAAGACCGGGTCAGGCCCGGAACGTATCAGACCGTTCATGGCGATCAGGTCGAGGTCAAGAATACGCGCGGCGTCGCGCTCGCTTCGCCGCCGCCCGGCCTGTGCCTCGATCGCGAGCAGACGCGTCATAAGCCACGCAGGGTCGGCGGCGCCGGCCAGGCGCGCCACCCCATTGACATACGGGGGCTGGCCCGATGGCGGGACCGGGTCGGTTAGATACCATGGCGAGACCGCCACGACGGACAGGCCAGGAAGATCGCGCAACGCTTCGACGGCAGCGCGGCACGTCACGATCGGGTGTTCTCCGCGCAATCCCGGCAGGTTTGCGCCGATGCCGACGAGAATCACCCTCCATCTTTCGGTAGCGCGTATTCACCACTATAGCGGGTTCGCACCGGTGGAGCCGCTTTTGCACCGGCCCTGCGTCCGTTGTCCGAATCAGCCCGGCCTGCCAACATGGAAAGTCCTCGTGGATGGCTCATTTTATGCCTGATGAACGTACGGCGCTGTTTATCGACGGCGCCAACCTCTACTCCGCCTCGCGCAATCTCGGTTTCGATGTCGATTACCGCAACCTGCTCGAATATTTTCGTAAGCAGACGCGAGTCATACGGGCGTATTACTACGCGGCCGTGCTGGAGACTGAGGAGTATTCACCGCTGAAGCCCTTGACCGATTGGTTAGCTTATAACGGCTATGCCCTGGTGACCAAGGCCGCGCGTGAGTTCACGGATTCTGCCGGCCGCCGTCGCGTGAAAGGCAACATGGATATCGAACTCGCCGTGGACATGCTCGAGATGGCCGATCGCATCGATCATGCGGTGCTCTTTAGCGGCGACAGCGATTTCCGCCGCTTGGTGGAAGCGGTCCAGCGGCGGGGCGTGCGGGTCTCCGTCGTCTCCACGGTGCGCACGAGCCCAGCGATGGTGGCCGACGATTTGCGGCGGCAGGCCGATAATTTTCTGGAACTGTCGGATATCGCAGCAGAATTCACCCGCCGACAGACCGAGCCCCGACCGCCGCGCGGCGTTGTCCGCCCCACCCCAGCCGATCCCTATGTCGACCCTGCCGACGCGCACTGACCCGAGCGTCGAGGGGCTGCACGCCGGGTCGCCGCCCCGCGATTGCCCACTCTGCCCGCGGCTCGTCGCCTATCGCCGCGCCAATCAGGCCACTCACCCGGACTGGTTCAACGGCCCGGTCCCAAGTTGGGGACCCGTATCCGCCCCTCTGCTAATTGTCGGGATGGCGCCGGGTGTAAAAGGGGCAAACCGGACCGGACGACCGTTCACCGGCGATCATGCCGGCATGCTTCTGTATGCGACATTGCTCAAGTCGGGCCTTGCGGGAGGGTCCTATGCGGCCGACCCCGCCGACGGACTGACGCTGACGGGGTGCCGGATTGCTAACGCGGTGCGCTGCGTGCCGCCGGCAAACCTTCCCGAGCCGCGAGAGGTGACCACCTGCAACGGGTTCCTGGCGGGTGAACTCCGCTCCATGCCGCGACTGCGCATCGTCCTCGCGCTCGGCGTGCTGGCGCACGCGGCGGTTTTGCGCGCGTGTGGGGTCCCAGCATCCCGGATCCGGTTCCGCCACGGCGCGCTGCATGACCTGCCCGACGGTCTGGTGTTGGCAAACAGCTATCATGTCAGCCGCTACAACACATCGACCGGCCGCCTGACGTCAGAGATGTTCGAGGCGGTGATCGCCGATATCACGGCGCGGATACTAGCGATCGCCGACGCGTGACGCTTCGACGGGTGGCGGTTGTGGGAACCGGCATCGCCGGCCTTGCGTGTGCGGTCCAACTCGAGGCTGGTGGCATCGCGGTGCGGGCGTTCGACAAGGGGCGCGTACCCGGCGGCCGGATGGCGACGCGTCGCTTCGAGGGTGTGGATTTCGACCATGGCGCGCAGTTCGTGACTGCCCATGGCCATGAGCTACGATCCGCCCTTGAAGCCTGGCGCGTCGCAGGCGTCGCCTCGCCATGGCCGGCGGCCAGAACGGCGTCGGCGGAGCGTTGGGTCGGCGTCCCCGGCATGACGAGCATCCCCGACCATCTCGCATCGCGGCTTTCCCGACCACCCGACCAGTCACGCCATGTCGGAGCGTTGCATCAGTCGCCCGAGGGATGGCTGGTCCGGCACTTCGCGGCCGCCGCTATGCCGCCGGGGGGCGTGTCGTTGGTCGGCGGTGAACTCTCCGGACCGTTCGACGCTGTCGCCGTATGTCTGCCGTCCCCCAATGCCGCGTCCCTGCTCGCGACGACCGGCCACCACTTCGCCGACCGCGTTCGAGAGGCGCGCTATGAACCGTGCTGGGCCGTGATGGCGCTGTTCGCAACGCCGACCGGCCTGCCCGATGTGCGAAGCGCGGAGTCCGGTGCGATCGGCTGGTTGGCACGGCAGACCTCGCGACCCGGGCGGGCGCCGGGTGAGCGTTTCGTGATCCACGCTTCGGCGGAATGGAGCCGCGAGATGTTGGAAGCGCCCGAACCGGCCGTCCGCGCCACCCTGCTCAAGGCCGTTGGGCTCGACGAGGAGCCGGTGGCCGCCGTGGCCCATCGCTGGCGATTCTCGCGGGTGACTCGGGCGCTGGGAGCGCCGTGCCTATGGGACAGGGCCACTGGCCTTGGTGCGGGCGGCGACTGGTGTGTCGGCGGGCGTGTCGAGGCAGCCTGGGAGAGCGGGCAGGCGCTTGCCGCAGCCATGCTCGGTTCGCGATGAGCGGCCTCGCGCCGCTGCCCGCCGGGCCATTCGCCTGCATCCTGGCCAACCCGCCATGGCAGTTCGTCAACCGCGCCAGCGAGATTGCGCCGGAGAGCAGGAGATCAAGGTATGCTCGTTGGAAGCTGCGGGTGCGGGATCGTCCGCTATGAGGTGGAAGACGCTTTCCTCTACGCGGCGAATTGCCATTGCTCGGCTTGCCGTCGCACGACCGGCTCCGCCTTCAAGCCGTTCGCCGGCATCGAGCGCCAAAGACTGCATGTGATCGAGGGACAGAGCCACCTCACACTGCGGGGCGAGCCGGCAGGCCATGACGCATTTTGCGGGTCGTGCGGCGCGCTACTTTATTCAGTCGTCCGCGACGGCGCGGTCGTCCACGTCGCAATGGGCACGCTTATCGGCGATCCGACGATCCGCCCGAGCGCACATATTTTCGTCGGCTCGAAGGCGCCATGGTTCTCGATCACCGATGACCTGCCGCAATACGACGGACATGTGACGCCCGCCGCGTAGGCCTCAGCCCCGCCCTACTCCACGTCCAGGTCGACCGCGACCGACACCTCGTGCTCGCCGCCGCCAAGGATCACACCCCGCACCGGGCTGACATCGGCGTAGTCCCGCCCGTAACCCAGTACGACATGCTCGGTCTGCACGATCAGATCGTTGGTTGGGTCCAGATCGACCCACCCATGAGCCACTCCGAGCCACGCGCCGACCCAGGCGTGCGAAGCATCCGCGCCACGCCGCTTCACTCCGCCCGGTGGCGGTCGGGTGCGCAAATAGCCGGAGACGTAACGTGCGGGTAACCCAAGCCCGCGCAGGCCGCTGATCATCAGGTGGGAAAAGTCCTGGCAGACGCCCGCGCGCTGGGTCATCACCTTGGCGATCGGCGTCGAGACGGTCGTAGCGCCCGGCCGAAACGCGAAATCTCGGCGGATGCGACCGTTAAGCTCGACGAGCCCTTCGAGAATCGGCCGTCCTTCGGGGAAGCTGGCAAGCGCATAGGCCCGCGCGCGAGGTTCGAGCGGGACCAGCGGGCTGGGCAACGTGAACTCGCTCGCCCGCCATGCCCCGTCGCCGCCCCGCAGGGCCTGGGAGGCGACATTTTCCCACGCGGGTGTCTCGGACTCTACCGGAGGTAGAGGGAATGAGACGTCGACCACGGCATCCAGCGTCACCTCGAAGCGCTTGTGCGGCAGGTCGAGAAACATCCAGGCGGCGCAATTTCCGAAATGGTCGGACCGCGCCGAGGACCGCGCCGGCTTCGGGTGGGCAGTCAGCCGGCTAGACATCACCGTCTGATGCGGCAGTGCCCGTGGCTCCATATGCAGCACGTGGCTCGCCAGACTGACGGGATCGGCATAGTCGTAGCGCGTGACGTGACGGACCCGATACTTCACGCCGCCCCCTGCAGGGCGACGTCCCCGCCCCACCCTACCGTCTGGACAGGCGGCAGCAGTGCAAAATACCGCCGCACGATGCCGTCCGATACGCTGGCGATCTCACCCGCGAGTCCGCGTAGAGCATCCGGCAGCCGCGACGCGGCAGTCGCCTGGTCGTCGGCCTCCAGCACCGTGGTCACCATCGCCTCGGTCCGCGCCAGCATGCCGGCCGCCGCTCCGGCCAGCGCCTCCCGCCCGAAGCCGGACGGGTTCAGCTCATCCAGATGGTCGTGCATGGCGACCAATTGAAAGGCAAGCCCGCGCGGATTGCCCTGATCCACGAGCACGAGGTCGAGCACCGGGGCGGCCTGGACGACGTTCAGATAGCGGCTGCGATAGGTGATCGCGCTGTCGCAGAGTTCGAGTATGAGCGACAGGCCGCCCTCGATTTGCGCCGGCGTCTGATCAAGCCCTGCTGCCACTTCGCTGAGCACCGCGTGCGCCCGCTCCAGACGGCGGCCGAGATCGAGAAAGAGAAACCCGCCGCCACGCACCATGTTCTCCGCGGCCACGCCGGAGACCGCGGTGCAGAATCGCTGAATGCCGATCATCGCGCCGCCGAGTCGGTCGAGATGACGGCCCACGGCCTCGGTCTCGCTGCGGGCGAGCGCAAGAGACTGTACGAACGTCGCATACATGTCGTCGGTCAGCCGATCGCGGACGCTCTCCGTCAACCGGGCGATCTCGCCGAACATCCGCGGCAGTCCACCGCCCTGACCGCCAGGCACCCTCGGCCGTGTCGTCGCGAGAAGCGCGTCACCAAGCGTCGCCGGGCTCGCCGCCTCTTTCGGGATCAGCCGGGACTCCGTGAGGCAGACCGTCAGCACCCGCATGCCCGCGAGTTGGCGGGGCGACAGCCCGCCGCCGTGCAGGACCCGCCCGCCGGCGGCGCGCAGCAGCCGCGCGGCCCGCTCCAGCCGCTCGACATATCGGCCTAGCCAAAACAGGTTGTCGGCGACCCGGCTCGGCAGATCGCCGGTCGCGCGGCGGAGCGCCAGTGGGGCCGCCGCGAAAGTACCCGATCCGACCACGTCGCCGCGATCCTCGGCCAGCACCCAGACGTCCTTGGTCAACCCCGCTCGCGTCAGCGTCGGCGCGAGCGCCGCTTCCATGTCGCACACCCGAGCGAGGCCGCCGCGCATCGCCCGCCACTCCACGCCATCGAATACCAGGAACAGCCGTAAGACGAACGACCGGGGCTCCAGCCGATCCGGCCCGACACAGGGAATTGTGCCGACGGCTTGAGCCGACGTCGCCACAAAGTCCCAGGGCCGCCGCCGAAACAGGTCGAGGAGGCTTTCGCGCTCGGACTCGCCCAGTCCGGCAAATGCGATTGCGGCCACGGTGTCGTCGGCGGCGGCGCGAAAGATCCACGCGGCCGGATCCTCCTCGACACGACGCAATGCCTCGGGGTCCCCCAACCATAGGGACGCGACGCTTGGCAGCGTAAGGTCTTCGTCCAGCAGTATCGGCGCAAGCGTCGGGCAGAAGGCGGACAGCAAGGGCATCGCAGCCAGCGCGCTGCCCGGCCCATTGACGATCGATACGCCACCAGTACGGGCAGCGTCCAGCAAACCCGGCATGCCGCTGGCGGCGGAGACGTCGAGCTCCAGAGGGTCGAGCAGCCGCCCCTCGACCTGGCGCAAGAGCACATCCACCGGCTGCAACCCCTGTAGCGTCTTGAGGAAGAGCTGCCCGCCCCGAACCGAGAGATCCCCGCCCTCCACCAGCGTGCAGGACAATTCGCGCGACAGCACGACATGCTCGAACCATCGCGGATCGCCGATTCCCGGCGTGAGCAGGGCGACAGAGGGATTGACGGCCGACTTGCCCCCAGATCGACCTGCCGATCCACCCGCTTGGCCCCGCGCCATCGCGTCGCTCCAGATGTCGAAGAAGCCGCGCTGGTGGCGTACCTGTTGTGTCCGGAACGCCTCGGGAAAGACCCGGCCCAGCACGCGGCGATTTTCGCGCGCCATACCGAGCCCGTCCACGACAGACGTGCGATCGGCCAACACGCGCCAGTCGCCGTCGCAGTCACGAATAAGGTCGGCGGCGTAGACCTGCATGTGGCGACCGCGCCCGGCATCGTTGGCGGTCTCACGGCATGAGCGCAGAAACCCAGGGCTCGCGTAGGTCACCACACTCGGGAGCGCGCCGCGACGCAGCAGGCCTTGGTCCGAATAGAGATTGTCAAGAATAGCCGATAGGAGGCGGGCTCGCTGCGCCAGCCCCGCCTCTAGCCGAGCAAACTCGGCGGCCTGCAGCAGCAACGGCACTGGATCGCATTGCCAGGGCCTGGCGTTCTCCGAAGCACCTGGAAGCACCGCGCCGAGGCCTTCCTCTTCCAGCGCACGGTCGATGCGGCGGGCGCGATCCTGCAAACCGCCCTCGCCCAGACCATGGAAGGTACCCAGCATGGCGCGCCAATGCGGCCGGACGCCGCCCCGGCCATCCACCATTTCGTCGTGCGCCGCAGGCCCTGTCACGCGAATGAGACTGTCAGGCGAAACGGCGAAGGTCCAGCGTGCGGGGATGTTCGCGGCCTATGGCGCTCGCCGGCAGAGCCGGTTCGCGCATCGCCCCGGGCGTGTGGCCGATGGCGAAGAATCGCGACCGACGCCGCGCCTCCGCCTCCTGAGCATTGACCGGAAACGTATCGTAGCTGCGGCCACCCGGATGCGAAACGTGATAGGTGGCTCCGCCCACGCTGCGGCCGCTCCAGCGGTCGTAGACGTCAAACCGCAGCGGTGTCTGCGCGGGGATGCCCGGGTGCAGCGCGCTCGGCGGTTGCCACGCTTTGAAGCGGACGCCGCCGACCCGTTCGCCTGCGACTTGCGTCCCCGATAGGGTCACGGCCACGCCGTTGCACGCAAGCGTGTAGCGTTCGTCGACCCAGCCGGTCATGCGCACCTGCAGTCGCTCGGCCGAGCTATCGACATAACGTGACGTTCCCGCACCGGATTGCTCTTCGCCGAGCACATGCCACGGCTCCAGCGCATGCCGCAGTTCGAGCGACATGCCACGGATTTCGGTGATGCCTAGTTGCGGGAAACGAAACTCGAAATGCGGATCGAACCAGGTCGGATCGATCCGGTAGCCGATGGCCCCCAGTTCCTCGAGCGCATCGGCGAAATCTTCCCGGCAATAATGCGGCAGCATGAAATCGTCATGCAGCCGCGTGCCCCAGCGAATAAGCCGGCGGTCGTAGGGATGGCTCCAAAACGCGGCCACGGCCGAGCGCAGGAGCAGCGCTTGGGCGGCGGCCATGCGGGCATGCGGCGGCATCTCGAAGGCGCGAAACTCCACCAGTCCGAGGCGGCCGGTCGGGCCGTTAGGGTCGTACATCTTGTCGATGCAAAATTCCGTGCGGTGGGTGTTTCCGGCCATGTCGACCAGCACGTTGCGCAACAGGCGGTCGGTCATCCACGGCGGCGAGGCTTGAAACGGCGAAATCTGGCGCAGCGCGATCTCGAGCTCGTTGGTGGCATCGTCGCGCGCCTCATCGACGCGCGGGTGCTGGCTGGTCGGCCCGATGAACATGCCGGCAAAGGCGAACGACAGGCTGGGGTGGTTGTGCCAGAAGCCCAGCACGCTCTTGAGCAGGTCCGGCCGGCGGAGAAACGGGCTGTCGGGCGGGCTGGCCGCGCCCATGACGACGTGGTTGCCGCCGCCGGTGCCGACATGGCGCCCGTCCAGCAAGAATTTCTCGGTCGCCAGCCCGACCTTTCGGGCCTCCTCGTAAAGCTGCGTCGTTCGTTCGATATGCTCCGGCCAGTCATTCGCCGGATGCACGTTGACCTCGATCACGCCGGGATCTGGGGTCACCGAGAAGCGCGGCAGGCGCGGATCGTAGGGCGGCAAGTAGCCCTCGAGCACCACCGGCACCGCCATCTCGGCAGCCGTGGCCTCGACCGCTGCGACGAGGTCGATCCAGTCCGCCGCATCGGTGAGGGGCGGGAAGAAGATGTGCAACAGGCCGCCGCGCGGCTCCACGCACAGCGCGGTGCGCACGAGGTCGGGCGCATCGCGGTTCAGGTCGCCGATCAACTGGGCGCGCGGACCAAAATGGCTGGGGTAGCCACCGATCGAAGCTCCGGGCAACGACGCCTGCCGCGTGCGCTCCGGCGGGAAAGGCGCGCGCGGCGCGAACGGATCCGTCTCGAACATCGGCTCGATTGCGTCCGGATCGGCCCAAGGCAGGCTGTCGAGCGGGAGACGCAATCCCATCGGGCTGTCGCCGGGGATCAGGAACAGCGTGTTGTCGCGAAACACCCAATGACCGCTGCTCCAGCGCCGGCTGCCGCCACTCGCCACGCACCGCAGCGGCAGGACGGTGCCGACCGGGGCCGCGAGTCCTTGCCCGAAGATTCGGACCATCCGGGCACGCTCCAACTCGTCGCGCAGCCGGTTGTCCTCGACGACCACGTTGGCCGGCAGCCGATGCTCTTTCCATAAATAATAGTGGACATCCTCATGCGCCGGCAGCGCGAGATCCGGATCGACCTGCAGCCGCTCGGCAAGCAGCGATGCGAACCGCGCGGCGTCCTGCGCGTCAGCCGTGCCTCGGTCGCGATCAGGGTCGGCAAGGAAGTCCGCGTCTGTCCATGCGGCGACGCCGTCGTCACGCCAAAACGCATGCAACGCCCAGCGCGGCAACTGCTCGCCCGGATATTGCTTGCCCTGCCCGTGCACAAGCGCCGCGCCCGGCGACCAGAGCGGAGTCAGGCGGCGGATCAGCTTACCCGCATATGATCGCTTCGTGGGCCCGAGCGCCGTGGTGTTCCACTCCGCCGCCTCCATGTCGGTTGCCGACACGAAGGTCGGCTCGCCTCCCTGCGTGAGCCGCACGTCACCGGCCGCCAGCGCGCGATCGACCCGGCGGCCGGCCGCCAGAATGTCGCGCCACTGCGCCTCGGTGTATGGCTTCGTCACGCGCGGCGTCTCGCTGAGCCGTGTGACCGTCATCTCGAACGAGAAAGTCGACTCGCTCTCGCCGACCAGCCCCGAAATCGCCGCCGCGGATTGCGGCTCCGGGCTCGCGGCGAGCGGGATATGGCCCTCGCCGGCCATCAGGCCCGACGTCGCGTCGAAGCCGACCCAGCCGGCGCCGGGCAGATAGACTTCGGCCCAAGCATGCAGGTCGGTGAAGTCGCTGGTCGGCCCCTCGGCCCCCTCCAGCGGCTTCACGTCGGCGACGAGCTGGATCAGGTAGCCGCTGACGAAGCGGGCGGCGTAGCCGAGATGGCGTAGCGCCTGCACCAACACCCAGGCGGAATCGCGGCAGCTGCCGCGCGCCTCCGACAGCGTCTGCTCGGGCGACCAGACGCCCGGCTCCATCCGCACAATGTAGGCGATGCGGTCGACGACCGCCCGGTTCAACGCGACCAGCATGTCGATCGTGCGCTGCCCGTCTCGCGGCACGCTGTCCAACAACGTCGCCAAATGCGGCCCGGCAATTGCCGCACGGCGATACGGGGCAAGTTCTTGTTCCAGAACCGGATCGTAGACGAAGGGCCAGGTCTCGGCCTCCGGCTCAAGGAAAAAATCAAACGGGTTGATCGTCGCCATGTCGGCGACGAGGTCCACGGTTACTTCGAAACGAGTCACTGGTTCCGGAAAGACCACGCGGGCCAGAAAATTGCCCTGGGGATCCTGCTGCCAGTTTAGGAAGTGCGGCTGCGGTTCGACCTTCAGCGCGTAGGCGAGGATGGGCGTGCGCGCATGCGGCGCGGGGCGCAAGCGGATGGTCTGCGGGCCGAGGATGACCGGACGGTCATACGCATAGGACGTTCGATGCGTCAGCGCGGCGTGGATGGACATGCGTGCTCTATGTAATTGCGGGCTGCGACGCGGGCACGGCGAAGCGTTTCGGGTCCACGTTTGGCAAGATGCGTGCCGCCTCGCCCGGATCGCGGCCGGCGATGACGTCGGCGACCAGCGCGCCGGCCGCCGGCGACGTCTGGATGCCATAGCCCCCCTGTCCCACGCACCAGAAGAAGCCTGGCGCGTCGGCGTCCCAGCCAAAGGCGAGGTTTCGGTCGGGCGTAAAAGTGCGCAGCCCGGCCCAGGAATGCTCGATCCGGCGCACGTCGATGTCCATCGCCTGCTGCATGCGGTCGATGGCGATGGCCACATCCAATTCGTCGGGCTGGACGTCATGCGCCGGTTGATCCGTCTCGTCGGCCGGGGAGACCATCATCTTCGTGCGTGCCTCCGCCCGTGCGTAGAACGTGTTGGCGGCGTCATGGATCATCGGCCAGCCCGCGGCATCCCACGGCGTCGGATCGACGATCACGCCGGTGCGCCGCTTCGGTGTGAGACCAAGTGGCCGCACGCCGGCTTGGACGGCCACCTCGTCGCCCCACGCCCCGGCAGTGTTCACCAGCACGGGAGCCAAGAAAACATCGCCGCCCGTGACGGTCACGCGCCAGGTGCCGCTTGTGTATTCGATCCGGCCGCTCCGGCTGCGCAGCGCGAGCCGGCCGCCCCGCGCTCGCAGCTGTCGCAGGAATCCGTGATGTAGGGTCGCCACATCCATGTCGAACGAGTCCGGCTCGATCGCCGCGGCGCGAACGTAGCCGTCGCGAAGCGCTGGGATCATCTCGCGAGCCGTGGCCGGAGAAATCTCCCGCATCCCGTTCGATGTCGCCATGAAGGCGTCCATTTCCGCCATCTGGTCCTCCGGCGCCACGAACAGGACGGGCCGCCGTGACATCAGCGGCGTCTCCGCGAAGCCTGGGGGCGGCGCCTCGAAGAAGGCGCGCGACAGACCGGTCAGAATGCGCACGTCCGGAGGGCCGTAGTTCAGATACCAGATCGCCGCCGACCGTCCGGTACTATGGTAGCCCGCCTGATCCTCCGCCTCGATCAGGGCCACTTTCCGATCGGCGGAGAGATGGGCGGCCACCGTCGCCCCGGCGATCCCGGCTCCGACCACGATCGCGTCGTATTGCTCGATGTCCATGCGCCGCAGCATCGGCCCGCACCCGGGTGTTCGCAACTGCGAAACGCCGATGGATGACTTTGCCGCCACCGCTGCCTATCTGGGGGCCGGACCCGACCGGAAGGCTTTTCATGCGGATCTGGCTAGCGGCGGCTTTGCCCGTGTTCATGGCGGGTTGCGCGCCCGACTACTCGCCGAACACCTATTCCTCGAACGCGGTGCAGCAGGCCAACAAGGTCGAGCGCGGCATCATCATCGGTGTGCGGCCGGTCGATGTGGTGGCCGGCGGCGCGGTCGGTGCGGCAACCGGAGCAGCCGCTGGGGGCGCCGTCGGCTCAACCGCGGGCGGCGGCTCGGTCACCTCCACGCTAGGTGCGGTCGGCGGCGCGCTGCTGGGCGGTCTCGTGGGGGCCGGCACGGAAAAGGCGGTGGCCGATACGAAGGCATGGGAATATATAGTTCGCAAGCCGAACGGGGAACTCGTCTCGGTCACGCAAAAGGACGAGACACCTCTTCCGCTCGCGCAAAAGGTTCTGGTCATTGCCGGAAATCAGGCGCGAATCGTAATCGACTATACGAGGGACGAGGCACCACCCGCAGCTAACCCGGTTTCACCACCGCCACCGGTCGAAGCGCCGGCCGTGCCAGCGCCTGTTAGCGAGACCCCGCTGACGCCGACCCCCGCGACCAGCCCGGAAAACACAGCGGCCCCGAAACCATAAGAAACTAGGGGCAGTCGCAGCCGGCCGTGGGAGCCTTGGATCGCTGTACAAGGTGATGGTCGATCCACTCCGCGACCAGCAACCTCGCCTCGCTCATGGACGCTTCGGGATGATGGATGCGATAGAGCGTCGTGCACGCGCCGAACGCCGAGACGTCGTCAGTGCCAAGCGTGCGAAGATCACGGTAGGCGGTCACCACCGCTCTCTCGCACCGTCGGGCAATGTAGCTAAATTCGCGTCCCATAAATGACAGAGTAATGTCTGTCTTCGCGGTCGGCAATCACCTCATGCCGAACCGTGCGCGGATCTCGGCCGCCACCCGGCCCGACTCATCCAACGGTGTGCGCGACCAGGCCCCCAGATGCCCTCGGAAGCTGCGTATCTGACCGGCCTCGATCAGGCTCGCGATCATCCGTCGGTGTCGCCCTCCCGCCAGTTCCGGCAGCGCCACATGGACCGGAACGCTAGTCGCGCACGCCTCGCTCATCATCGATACCGAATCAGATGTCACGACGATAGAGTCGGCACTGGCGAGAAAGCCGACATAGGGGTTCTCTCCCGGCTCGCCCCACCGGTAGATCAGGTGCATCGCCCGCCCGAGACCGGCAGCCAGCGCGTCGGCGGCTTCCGCGCCGGTGCGTCGGCTCGTGGTGGCGACAACCGAGCCCCCGCGCGCTGCCGCCGCCCGGGCGACCGACATGCCGAGCGCGTGCGCCCGAGCCGGCTCCAGGTTCGTGCCGCGCACCGGACCTCCGACCAGAAGCGCCACCACCGGCTGTGGCAGGTGGTCGAGGCGGTCGTGCCAGCGCTGCGCCGCATCGCGCAACGCGCCAGGGGATATTCGATGTGGCGCCCCGAGGACCGGCAGAAGATTGGCGGCCGGCGACAGGCCGTCATGCTCCGGCACCACCAACAAGTCGAAGTCGGACCAACGGAAAAGTCCGCCCAGGCCAGGGCGCATGCAATGGACGATCCGGCAGCCGAGCCGATCTTTCAGCCACAACGCCACGCTAGCCGCCCGGCTGCCGGACGAGATCACGAGATGCGGTCGGCCCGCGCCGTCCCCAAGGCCCGCGAGTGCCGCCACGAGCGGGCCGCCTCGCTCGGCGAGACCCAACAAAGAGCCGCGTCGGCCGAGTCCCGCGGCATGCGCCATCCAATTGAACGACAAGCCGATCCGCCGGAACGGCACGCCCAGCTGCTCGGCGATGCCGATCGCCTGCGCCGAGGTGCCGGTGCGCGGGTCGTCCAAAACCCATACGGTCGCGGCCGGAGGGCCGGATACGCCGCCCTCCTCCGGTTGGATATGCGCGCGGGTGTTCATGTGATTCGGATTCACCATGCGACCTTCTAAGTCGCGCATGTAGGAGCGCGGGCGACAACATGCATTATCCGGGTCCGACCAGACGGAGCCGACATGACAAAACTGCACATGACCGACTGGGATCGCGACGCGGCGCTGACGACCGCCCGCATTCTACTGGAGATCAAGGCGGTCAATTTCCGACCCGAGGAGCCATACACGTTCACCTCCGGCTGGCGCTCGCCCGTCTACATCGATTGCCGCCGGATCATCTTCTTCCCGCGGGCTCGGGCCAAGATCTGTGAGCTCGCGGTCGAAAAAATCGGTCGGCATGTCGGATTCGAGAGCATCGAGGCGGTGGCCGGTGGGGAGACTGCGGGCATCCCGTTTGCAGCCTGGATCGCCGAGCGAATGCTAGCGCCCATGGCCTATGTCCGCAAGAAACCGAAAGGCTTCGGCCAGAATGCGCTGATCGAGGGCGACGTGCCGACCGGAATGCGCACGCTGCTGGTCGAGGATTTGACCACCGACGGGCAGAGCAAAATCCGGTTCGCGACCTCGCTGCGCGACGCGGGCGCCATCTGCAACCACGCCTTCGTGGTGTTCTTCTACGGCGTCTTTCCCGGTAGTTTTCAGACGCTCGCCAACATGGACATCACGCTCCACCACCTGGCGACGTGGTGGGATGTGCTGGAAGCGTGTCGCGACCGGCCGTATTTCGAGGAACCGGCACTGGCCGAGGTGCGGCGGTTCCTGGAGAACCCGGTCGCCTGGTCGGCAGCCCATGGCGGAGTGGCGAGCGCCGAGGAGGCCGCGGCGCGGCGCGCGGCCGGATAGCCCGCCTCTGGCGGCGCCGTCACGGGCGAGGCCTGTGGGCGAAGTCTTTGGGCAAACCGTGGCGATCATCCGATCGCGACCCCGGCGAACACGGCAAGGATCAGCCCGAACGGGAGACGAGAACCGCCAAGGCCGAGCCGGACGCGATCGCGTTCGAGGCGAATGGGCATCGTGATCGCGTTGCTCGAGCCTGCGGATCACAAGCGCCTCCCAACGCCACGGGTGACCGGACGATGCGGGCGGCGTCGACGCAGGGATCACGGCGACGCGGTGAGTTGGCGGAAGCGCTCCGCCGAGATCGTCCCCCAGGAGCCGTAGCCCACCCGGCCGGCGGGTCCTGGCGCGCCAGCCGCGCCGCGCAGCCCCGGCGCTCCGTAGCGGCCGGGTCGTCCGCGCAGGCCGGCCTTCGAATCCGGATCGACCCCGCTCAGCGCCGCCGGCCGCGACCTCGCTAGATCGGGGACAACGCCAGGCGGCCCTGCCTTGCCGCCCAGCCCGCCCAACCCCGGCTCGCCGCCCGCTCCGGGATCGCCGCCAGGGCCACCGCGATTGTCGA
This sequence comes from Acetobacteraceae bacterium, assembly GCA_965246915.1. GTDB lineage: Bacteria > Pseudomonadota > Alphaproteobacteria > Acetobacterales > Acetobacteraceae > CAVRQM01. Next base: position 88,825 of record CBDFGB010000025.1, on the reverse strand, counting down.
GTAGGGGTGGCTTGGCCGGCGGCGACCCGCCGGCCAGCAGACCCAGTGTCAGATCGCCGCCCACGCCGCCAGGCCCGCCACTCCCCCCGGCCCCCCCCATCGCCGCCGACGCCCCCGTCGCCGGCGTCGCCACCATCACCCGCGCGGGCGGTCGCCGACCCGTCGCTGCCACGCCCGCCACCGCCGCCCTTTCCGCCATTGTGGCCACGGAAGCCACGGCCACCGGTGCCGCCCGGCCCGCCGCGCGCGACCATCTCGACCGTGCTGTCAGGCCCGAAGGAGCCGGCGAGCAGCGCCAGGGCATTCGCATCGACGCCGCGCGCGCCAGCCGCACCGGGCTGTCCCGCGTCACCCGCCACCCCGGGGGCACCCGCACCGCCTTGTGCGCCGCCCGCGCCGTCGGATCCGTCGCCGCCGTCCTGCGCTGCATCGACAGGCTTAGCCGCAGCCGGATGAGGTGGATCGGCCGCCTCCAGGCCGCGCCGACCCTCGATGATGATGCGGCCGCTCACGAGACTTCGGATGCGGATGTCGAGATTGCTCGTACTGACGATCCGACCGCCCGGCTCAAAGGTCATCCGGTCACAGAAGATCGTGATCCAGCGGGGGAGCGCGGGACGCTTGGCCTCGTCGGGCTCACGCAGCGTGACGATGCCGGAAATCCTGATCTCCGAGACACCCGCCTTGGCGCAGTCGAAGGCGGCGACACTTCGCTCGCCGCTCCATGTCATGTGGTCGGGACTTCGGGGCGCGGCGAGAGCAAGCCCCGCGCAGGAGACCGCCGTGACCAGGAGCCCAACCGCGCCGAACCGCCGGCAGAACCGATCCCGGCTCACGGCGCGAGCCGCCAAACGGCGCGTCCAAGCATGCCGTTTTCACCTGCTGCTCCGGGCCGGCCGGTCGCGCCGTCGGACCCGGCCTCGCCCGCCTCGCCTGGCGGTCCGGCGCGTCCGTCAGGCACCGACAGGGCTCCTCGGTCGTCCGCGCCAAGGAAGCTTCCGACGCCGCCCGGGCCGCCACGGCCGCCCGCGCCGGCCGGGCCGCCATGCCCGCCGGGTCCGCCCGCCCCGCCCGGTCCAGGCCGGCCGCCACGGTTGTCAATGATGAGATCGGTCCACGAGCGGGTCGCCGCCTTGCCGATGACCAGGATGACCGTGCCGCCCGGCCCCCCGTCACCGCCATCGCCACCACGCCCCCCTGGCCCTCCAGCGCCGCCCGACCCGCCGGGTCCGCCTCGCCCGCCGTCCGATGGCCGAAAGCAGAAGCCTCCTGCCCCGCCGCGGCCACCATCACCGCCATCACCGCCGGCACCCCCCTCCTGCCCGGCGCCACCGCCCCGCCCTGCTTCGCCGTCATCACCACGAGCCTGAATCGAAATAGACGTGTCGGGCGCAAAGTCAGCCGCGACAAGAGTAATGTCGGGGCCTTTGGCTCCGGCCCGCCCGGACGCTCCGCCCCGCCCCGCGACACCCGCGATACCATCCGCCCCGGCTAGGCCCGGCTTGCCGAAACGGCTCCGGCGACCGATGAACACCTGGTTGCATCGTGATCCGTCCTCGCCCGCCTCGCCATCGCGGCCGGTCGCCCCGGCCGCGGCCGGGGGGCGATCGGCGGCGGACCCTGGTGCTCGGGTTCGGACCGGTGCGCGCCGGATGTCGATCGGGCCGCCGAACCATTCCGTCGCCGACAGACTCAGCGGCCCCGTGGTTTCGATGTATCCGTCAGGCTCAAACGTGATTGTACGACAGACGATGCTGGTTCGGCCGCCGCCCCTCGCGCCATCGAACAGCTTTCTGCCCCTGATGCGAAGCGCACCACCGGGATCTGGACAGATGGAATCCTGTGTTGCGAGCACGGAGGGGTCGAACGCGAAATCCTCGGCCGTGGCACGAAGCGCGACCAGGCTGCCCGCAGACAGCATGAGCGCCAGCAGGATGCCTGCGGGCAAGTGAGCGTCACGCCGGAGCACGATCTCTGAGTCTCGGATTCGCTTTGGCCTATCGACGTATGCAAAGCCTGCCCGAGCGCGCCGCTTCGTGACAAGCCTGCGAATGACCGGCCGAGCGGCTACCGCCCTGTCTTGCGCGCCTCCGACACGCCCTTAGTTTGCCGCGTTAGGTCCATCCCGACGAGCGTCTGGAGGCCCACCTCGCGTCGCAGTACTGTCCGTCCGTTGTTCGGATCCGGCGCTACGATCGGGGACCCGCAGCCAACGGTCGACAATCGCGTCGGCACGCGCACGCAGCAGTTCGCGCAGCATTTCCACGTCGTTCGACGCGAGAACGGGGTCGTCGGACAATGCCGCCCGCAGAGCGTCTTTCACCCATGGGGTGACACCCGGATGCGCAAGCACCCAGGCAATCCGGCGCTCGACCTCCACCTCGAAATCGGAACGATGAGGCGACACGGACTTGCCTACCTCTCAGTGGGTCCGGCAAGCGGCCATGTAGCCTACATCGTTGCCATACCTCGGCGCAGCGGCGATGGCTCTGGCCACCCGGAGAAGACTCAACGCGGCACTTCCACCCATTGCCGGGTCTTTTGATACTGATGATAAGTGCGGCCGTCGTCTTCGCTTGCAAAAAGATGGACCCATCGATTGTCCACGAGTTGGCGCACCATCTCGTGCTTGGCAATCACGCTCTCGAGCGCTTCCAAGGGTGCTTCGATCAATACTTTTAACCTAAGCGGCTCGTGCATGAAACGGGCGCCGTCGTGCACCGATTGCCAAGGCAGCCCGACTTTCAGGTCTCCGGCGTTGCCTTCGAGTACGCCAATCGCTCCGGTGACATTGTGCAAGACCTTGTTGCCGCTGCCAAACACCCGGTTGTTGACCACCGAACCGTAGTATTGAAGATTGATCCAACTCGCGACGACCATCGGTGCGGTCATAATCAGTTCCAACACGGCGAAGCCTTCGTCCCGGTGCCAGTCGTAGTCGTGCAAGAATGCCCGACCCTCGAGATCGATGCCGCGTGTACGCGCTCGAGGGGCGGCGACGAACGCGGCGTTCCCGGCAAGTCCCCATTCTGGACGGACCTGCGCCCAGTCTCGGCTGCGTGTCAGGACCCGCTTTTCCGTCTTTCCGTCGCGAGGAATGCCCAGTGCCGCCGCCCGTTCGACTCGCGCCAGACGGCTTGCCCGCGTCAGCGCTTCCTGGCAGGCGGCCAAGTCAGTCTTGTGCGAAGCCGGTACTGCGTCGGCGTCGAAAATGCTGACGATGTCCGTCGTCGTGTCGTGCAGGCAGCCTAGAAACCACGTGTCGTCCGGGATGATGATGTCGCGGCCGCGCAGACCGGCACGCACGCTGCCGTCATTGAGAATGGCGGCGGCGATCCGCGCGTTCGCTTCCCCGGTATTGCCGCCGCACGCACCGCAATCCAGACCGGAGGCATGGGGGTTGTTCACGGTTGTGCTGCCGTGGCCGGCCAGCAAGACGAGCCGGGCAAACTCCTTGGTCATCGACATGCCGCGCAACACCGCCTCTGCCATCGCCACGCGCTGCTCGGGGTCGAATCCCGTACGCCGGCCCCCGACCACGCGAGGCTCAATCTCCGGCCCGAGGCGGCTGATGACGTCGGCATCCAGCCCATCCGTGTTCGGGTCTTTCACGGTGCGGGTAAGGCCAAGGCTGTCGCTGAGGATCTTGCTTGCAAAGAACAGTCCCGCCGTTTCGACATAGACGAACGACGTGACCGCCGAAAGCTTGAACCCTTTCCAGACCTTTGCGACGCGCCGCCGCAGGACGCGCAGATCCAGAAAGGTGGCGTTTTCCTCCTCTGTCGCGGACGTGACGCTTTCGCATACGGTAAATGCCGGTCGGAGCAACACCGGACAATGGGCGCGGCCCTTTACATATCCTATCGGGACGTATTCGACCGGGAAGCCAAAGAACCCGGCGAAGCCCAGAGTCTCTGCATCCGATCGAACCGTCTCCAGCGCCCGACGATAGACTTCCGATCTGACGTCGATACAGAATGCCGCCTGCAGGGCAGGACGCGACGACGTGAGCACATCCCGCGGGCGCAGCAGCAGTCGGGCAAGCAAACGGCGCTGATGAGCGTAGTCAAATGCCTCCTGCAGGATCATGTCGACACAGAGATCCACATCCTCGCCCAGCCGCTCATCCAACGGCTGCATCGCGGCATCCGCCATCGCATGCCGCCACGCCGCCTTGAAGGTCGGATCAGTGCGTTGAACGAAAAGCGCATATCCCCAAACCACGCGGATCGCGAGAAGTTGGACCAACGTGTCGTCCGGCTCACCCGCGAGTTCTGCATTCCAGACGATGTAGCGGGCGTAGGCCGCCCAGCCCCCGATGTCGAGCAGCGCCTGATGAAGATAGTCTTCCATGGCACGGGCGGGTACGCCGATGAGATCCATCACCTCGCCGATGGCTGTGGCTGGATCGTCGGGCAGCCGACCGACGAGTGCACGGAACCCTCTGATTCCCATTGCTTCGGGGTTCATGTCGTGCCGCATGGCGCAGCGCCAGGCGGCGTAGGGCCGCAGCCCACGTGCGGGCAGACGCCACACGGACTGACCCTCGTCGAAATACGCGGCGCACCATTTCGAGATCTCGTCGGTCATAAACGCGGTACGGGACGCGAGCCTGTCGCCGGCGGCAAGCGAGTCGAGGACTTCCGCGACCGTGGCGACCACGGCGGGATGCTTGGCCTTCTGAGCCGCATCGCGCGACAACGCCATCTTGAGGTCGTCCACCGTCTTTGGCGCGTTCCAGTCGGGCGGGCACGCGGCCAAGGCGGCGGCGATATCTTGTTCCTCGATCACACCGGTGCGAACGGCGTCGCGGTAGTATCGACGTGGCATCAGCATCTCTATTCTGGCAACACGATGCAATGTCGCACACGTCGCATAGAAACTCTGGCTGCTGAAGCCAAGGAACGGATTGACCGCGACAAAGTTCTTGAGCGGCCAGAGTGGTGCAATACGGCGGCAGGCCCCGGAGATGGCCGCCTGCATCGCGGCTCTGCCGTCGATGCTAGCCGCGTCAGGTGACGCGTTTTTGGAAACGTCTAGTATGCTGCTCATGAGCGCGCTCCTGCTTGCAGCGAGGTCGCGATTGAAACAGTCGCGATTTTTGGCCGGCTGGGCCAGAAGCGCAGCACCAGCCGGTTGGCGATCGTATTGACATACAGCCCGTTCGCGACGTGGGCATAAACTGCTTGCCATCTCGGTTCGAGCGCCCGGCCGGGGAGAATGCCTTGCAGGAAGACGACGATGGCAAACGACAGCACCACCAGCGTGACGATGGCGACGCCGGCCGGGCCGCGCACCGCATGGGTAACCGGCAGGGCACCGGCAAACGCGATTTCCGTGGCCTGCTGCAGCGCGAAGTAGAGGCCGACGACGCCAGCGGCCAGCAAGAGAGTACGGCCAATCACGTAGGCGTTCGGGCGCTCATCGATCGAACTGGCGACCATGTGGATCAGACTGATGACCAACACCGCGCCAAGCGCGAACACGCCGGGCTTTTCAGTCAGCGTGGCACCGAACACGCGACTGACCGCGAAGGTGACCACCAGCACGCCGCCGATGGCGATAATCAATCGCGCTGGATGCGGCTTGCCAACCACGCTCGGAGTCCAGGAGCCCCTCGCGATGTCAATCACGCTGCCTGACGAGAGAAAGGCGTGCGCCTTATAGAGCGAGTGCGCCAGGATGTGAAGAAACGCCGCAGAAAACGCGCCAAGGCCGCACTCCAGCATCATGAAGCCCATCTGCGCGATCGTCGAATAGGCCAGCGATACCTTGATCGATGTCTGCGTCAGCATGACGACGGAGCCGAACAGCGCCGTAAGCCCCCCGACGATCGCAAGAGTGTCGAGAGCCGGGACGGAAAGCGCGATGACGTCCGCGAAGCGCAGCACGAGAAAACCGCCCGCGTTGATGATTCCGGCGTGGAGGAGCGCGGAGACGGGCGTGGGCGTCTCCATGACTTCGATGAGCCAGCCATGCAGCGGGAATTGTGCTGACTTCAACATGGCCGTCGCGACCAGCAGAAGGGCCACGAGGTGCAAGCCGTCGATGGCTCCGGAGGCGGCCGGCAGTATCCGCGCGGTCTCAAAAATGGCGGAGTATTCGAGGCTGCCGACCATACGATAGAGCAGCGCGACGGCGATCAAGAGGCACATATCACCGGCACGGCTTGCGATGAATTTCTTGCGCGCCGCGAGCAGCGCCGCCGGACGCTCCGGATAGAACACCAGCAATTGGTGCAGCCCCAGGCTGGTCGCGAACCAGGCAATGGCAAACTGGAACAGGTTGCCCGACAGAATTACCATGAGAACAGCCGATAATGTCAGGCACAGCAGTCCAATGAACCTCGCATGACCGGGATCTCCCGCCATGTAGTTCTGGCTGTAAGTCACAACGATCACCCCGATGAACGAGACGAGGCAGAACATCGCCGCCGTCAGCCGGTCCGCATACACGCTGAAGCCGATTCCCCCGATGCCGATCAGCGGAGAATGCGCGCTGCCATTCACGACGATGAGCCAGGCGGTGACGATGGCGGTCGCAAGCGTGAGCAAAGCGGCGCCGATGGCCGCGCGATTGACGCTCGCGATGGGCACGGTCCGCCGGCTGACTGCGGCGGCCCCGACGCAGGCCAGGACGAGAGGACCAATCGTGGCCACGAACAGCAGCGTCGACGACATCCACATCTCCAGAGGCTTGGGGTCAATGAAGGCGGCGATGATCTATCAGAACGGTGGCCGGGCAGGCGATGCCTGCGGCGCCGACGGCAAGGGCGTGATCGAGGCAATCCAGCGACAGTCCGCCTTGGGCGTAGACGGGGATGGGACACGACCGGACCAGTCGGGCGAATTCGTCCCAGCCGAGCGGCGGCCGCAGGGGCAGCTCGCGACAGGCCTGAACGGGCGAAAGGAAGGCCATGTCAGCCCCCAAAGCCGTGGCACGCGCGAGGTCCGCGCCATCTTGGCAAGTCGCCGACCAGAGCCCCGATTCCGGCCGGGTGGCGCAGCGATGCAGTTCCGGGCGCGTGGCGTGCACGCCGTCGACGCCGGCACGCTCCGGGTTCAGCGCCCTGCCGTCCAGCAGAACGCGCGCTCCATGCGGCCGGACGGCCTCGGCCGCCCGCCTTGCGAAGCCTATGCGCTGGTCGGGCGCCATGCGGGTCTCGCAAAGTCGAAGCAGCCGCGCGCCCGTTGCCAAAATAGATGGGAGCGCGGCGAGGACACCTTCGGGACCGTCATGATCCGACGCGCGCACCACCGCGCACAGTGGCGGCAGTCCAAGTGCCGACAGCACTCGGACGTTGCTCGGCAGCAGCGGCCCGACCGACGGCTTGGCTGGGTCCACCCAAGCGAGCCGCTGGCCCTCTCGCCCCTGAGGGCTACCGTCCCAGCTCGAGACACGAAAGAAGTGGAGCCGCACACGCTTCGTGCGGAACGCATGCTCATAGCTCGTCCATCGGCGCAGAGCGTGCGGAACGATTCCGACTTCCTCCCCGAGTTCCCGCAGCGCGGCATCGGGTGCCGTTTCGCCTGGATCTATCTTACCGCCAGGCAACTCCCAGAAACCGGCGGCCACCTGACGTGCCGTGCGTTGCGCAAGCAGAACCCGTCCATCGGCCGCTTGCACGATGGCGGCTGCAACGTCGACGATCGGCAACCGCATTTGCGTGTCCGCCAGGCCCTAGTCGGGCCATACCCGGGCGGGATGCAGGTGCCGCCAGGGGTTGTCGGTCGTCATGCGTGGGGGCGCCCCTGCGGCAGCCCGCGCGCCGTCCGTCGAGGACGCCGACCCATTGGTGCCGGCCTGGTCTTTCGTTCGGTTCTGGTGTAGGCCCTCGGCCGCGGCCACCCCGGAACGTTCGGCGGGCTGGAGCGCGCCGTCCAGCACTGGCCGTTGCTGAGCCTTGCCCACTACGGCATCGCCGCGCTAGCCAGGGCCCCAGCCCGGCTGGCATATTCGATGGCCGACGCCGTGGGCATTTCGCCGCCAACGCCGTGGATCGTCACATTCACGAACGTCTTTGCAAACCCCAAATCGGGAAACATGTCCATCTCCTCCGACAGCGCGGAGAGTCTGTCGAGGAACACTCGTGTCTCGGCGTATGACGCGAACTCATAGCGGCGAAACAGCGAGGGCGGGTGCAGTACCGGCCTCCAGCCGTCGGGAAGTCCCAGGGTCTGCGACATGTGGCACTCTCCTCAGTTTGCTCGCCGATGGCTCATTCGCGTGTTGGTCGTCGGGACAGCGCGTTCTACTGCGCGGCCACTTCCGAGATCAGCAGGTCGCCCTCGGGATAGCGCGGTAGAATCTGTTCCACTTCCTGGTGTGGCCTCGCAATGATGTGCGCGGCCGCCAGACCGTCGCCCACGCGCTCGCATGCGTCGGCGCCCGCACGCACGGCCGCGTTCACTGCACCGGTCTCGCCACGCACCAACACCGTCACGTAACCACCGCCGACGAACTGGCGCCCGATCAGGCGCACCTCGGAGGCTTTCGTCATCGCGTCGGCCGCCTCGATTGCCGGCACCAGCCCGCGCGTCTCGATCATGCCGAGCGCAATTCCGAATCGTTCACTGGCCATCTTGTATTATCCTTTCGCTTGTCAAATTTCCAAGATGCACGCTTGACTTCGAGACAAACTGAGCTCGACGCTCCGAAGGAGCGACCAAAGCTTCATTCGGATCAGTCGCTCGGGGCCTACTCCCCCGCCGCGATGCGTTGCGGGCTCGACATGTCCTGGTCGATGCGCGTCATCTCGGGGGTTGGCAGCACCTGCTCCACTTCCTGATGCGGCCGCGCGATGATGTGGGCCGCGGCCAGACCATCGCCGACACGCTCGCATGCATCCGCACCGGCGCGCACCGCCGCGTTCACCGCGCCAGTCTCACCGCGCACCAGTACCGTGACGTAGCCGCCACCCACAAATTGGCGCCCGATCAGACGCACTTCCGAGGCTTTCGTCATGGCATCCGCCGCCTCGATCGCGGGCACCAGGCCGCGCGTCTCGATCATGCCGAGTGCAATTCCCATCTTCTCATTCGCCATCGTAGGTCTCCTCCAAGAAATGACTTGTTATGGAACGTTCGTCTGTTGCCGAACCCAAGCGTCGGCTTGCTGTGCTTTCTTAGCTACGCCAGCGCTCCTCGTCCCAGTGGTCAATGATGCCGCCGATGGTCAGATCGGTCGTGATATTCGGGTTCCCCGCCGCTGCACGCGCGGCCGAGTAGCCGATGGTTATGACGTAGTCGCCCGGTTTCGCGCCCACCGGGTCCACGACGACATCAAGGCCGCCACGATGGTCCTCCACCACGCGCAGTGACCGGTTCGCAAGCGAGGAGACGCGCTTGGTGGTCACAAGATCGCTCACGACACGGTTAATTTGCATCGACCATCGCCTTCGAGGTCGCGCCGGGAACCGGCTCATCCCAGTAGTCGATAATTCCGACAATCGTGAGGTCGCTCGGATAATCCTTGCTGCCAGCGGCGTCCCGCGCGGCCGAGCTGCCTACGGCAATTACCCAGTCGCCCGGCTTGCACCCGACCGGATCAACCGCCACCTGCTTGCCGCTGCTACCGCGCTCCTTGACCACCAGCAACCGTCGGTTCTGTAAGCCGGCGATGCGCGCGGTTGCAACCAGAGTGCCCTCCACCTGACAGATTTTCATCCACGCGCCTCCAACATCTCCAAAGCTTCCGGCGCGGGATCGAGAATGCGGAGCGCCGAACCGTCCGCCGCGCGTAGCGCCGCTTGCACAAACAGCTTCTTGCGTTCGGCGAGGCCCGCGTAGCGCCTGATGATAGCGGTCATCATCCGCCGCGCCTTGAACTCGGCGCGGGGCGCAGACCCGGGAACGCGCGGATCATGTCGGAAATGGACCAGTACCGGTACGGCGAGCCCGGGCGTCTCATGCGTGCGGCGCAGAATGGCGACACCGGTGTCGATGTCGGGGGCACCTTCCTCCACGGTCTCCATCTGTGCCTGGAACGCGAGGTTACGCAGTTGCACATCATCCACCGCGTCGCCCACCACGAGGAGCCGTTCCGTGTGCCCCTGATCCCTGTAGTGGCCGCCGAAGTCGCGATGCACCGATGCCACCTGCGCCAGATTGTTTTTGATCAAGTAGCCGCAGAGCCATCGCATCCCTTCAGTGGCGGGGTCGTTCGCCCCCACGCCGGCGCAGGCCGCAACGGCGGTTCGCACCGCTTCCTTCGCGGCCTCACGCGCGAGCGGGGCGGTCTGTGCATAGAGGGGCAGGCTGTCGACGAAGCGGTCGCTGACCATGCGCCCATACCCGTCGGGAACATGCACGCGGATCGCATCGGTGTCGGTGTCGACGCCCACCATGAGTGTGGCCACGCCGGCGGTCGGACCGTGGATATTGCGCACCGCGTCGGCGAACTGTTCGAGCCGCTCCAACAACGTGGCCGCTGCTCGTTCGGTGTCGCTGCCATGAGCCGCGCAGCCCTGATGAAGGGGGGCGACGCTGGAGAAGTGATACACGCCGATCTTGAGAAACGAGGTCGACTCGCCGGCCGCGTTCGGCTGCGCGTTTCGCCAGCGCTGCAGTTCCACCGCCTCCCAATGGCGCAGTGATTCCGTGACATTGAACAATGCACCCGCGTAGGACTTACGGTAGGCCACCACGGAGGGTGGAATGCGTAGAATGTAGTTCAGCAGGCCGCTTAGCCGGCCATCCGCGCAGGGCGACACATCAATGGCATGAAAGCCCCAGCGGCCGATCAGTGTCCTGGTATCCGCAGCCTCGGTTCGCTCGGCACCATTGCCGTGGATGCCCTCTCGCATGAAGCGACAGAACGTTCCGATCACGCAGCGCGCGTGCAGGAAGCGCATGTTCAGTGGCGCCATCACGTGCGCCGCGAACAGGCTGGGCGATAGATCGATCCCGATCGTCCGCAGTTCCTGTACTGCGTGCCCGGGGAAATCCTCGTCGAAGTGTCGCGGCGCAAGACGCCGCAATACCGGCTCGATCGTCCCGAAAGCAGCGTCAATTGCCTCCCCCTGTCGGCGCAGCGCCATGCTGTTCGCGGGGTCGGCAAAGGGGTGCATGCCGGCCGTCTGATGGAGCTGGGCCGGCCAGTCCGCCCGCGTCGGGCCGGTGCGAAACGCCGGCGTCGGAGTCGGCGCGGGCTGGCTGTTCCAGTCGGCGTCCGCCATGACACGCTGCCAGTGAGTGACCGGACCCGCGCTGGCCCGCCGGGCCGCCATCAATCCCTGCCGGTTCACGTCTGGGCTCCACCGGACAAAGTGACGCGGGCGTTCGTCTTGGAGAACGAGCCAAACATCCCGGTGACCAACTGGTTCGGCTCCGGCAGGCGCTCCGCGCCCCTGAAGGTCCTGGCGCCCGCGAACGTGACCGGCTGACCGGACCGCTCGGTCGGGTTTCGACCTGAGGCGAAGGTGCCTTCGGTGCCAGTGACGTGGCGGTTGTCGGCCCAGGAATGACCGGTGACGCGTCCCGCGGGACCTCCCTCGCCGCCGACACGACCCTCCCCGCTCACCCGCTGATGCGCGGGTTTCGCGGCCGGATCGTGACCGCGCCGTTTGCCAAGAAACTCTAGGTTACCAGTGACTTTCCCGCCACCGACGGCAAAAGAGCCCGTGATGCGACCGCCGCGATCAGCCGACGGCGGGTCCGCTGGGCCTGCACGCAGATGCGCGGCCCGCTGCGGCGATGTGATGGAGAAGCGCTCGTCGATGTGTGCGACCCGGTCCGCCACGGGCGCGACTGCTGGGGGGTCGACGCGGCCGTAGGAGGTGCCGGTGATCTCGCGCGCGGCGCCGCGTGCGGCACCGGTGACCAGGCCGTCATGGCGCGCGGCGTTTCCGGTGACCGAGGTCGTCGCATCACGGTTTACCCGAACGGAGGCCGCGTCCCCCGCTACGCTGGGGTCGCACCAGCGTTCGGCCGTGGTGAGGCCCTGGTACTGACTGCCCGTCAAAGTGGCGCAGCCGCCTTGTGCATCGCCCGTCACGCGCGCGTCGTGTTCCACGTCGATGCCGGTGATGCGCTGGCCGCCCCAGCTTTTGGCCACCGCCACCTTGCCGCCCGTCACGGGGTCGGGCCGGTCCGCGCCGATATGTTCGGCAGGCGCCGTGCCGCCGCCCATGAAACCGCATTCTGTCTGTCGCCGCGCGGGGGCCAAGTATTGCGTACCCGTCACGTGACGGCATGCTCCGTCCTCATCCCCCGTCAGACGAACACTGCGCCCCACCGCGGAGCCGGTGATCGGCAGGCCGGTCTCGGTCACCTCGACGAACGGTTTGCGCGCGCGATCCCGCGAACCCATCCGGCCTGCCGCGCGGCCGAGATTGGTGCCGAGCACGGTGCTGCCGTGCGGGCTGGCCTGCCGGTGGAACTGCGCGACGGGAGAGGCGCCCTGACTTGCGCGGGTCGTCACGTCGTCTTCTGCGCGCTGGTCGGCCTCTCCCGTGATGGTGACGCGGCCCCCGGCTTCGTCGCCGGTCACCCGCACGGCGCTGCGGATCAGAGTTCCAGAGACGACCTGTCCGGCTTCGGTTCGCGCATGCCCAACCTTGGGGCCGCCAGCGCGCCAGCCGGCGGCCGTCTCGGCACCGATGTATTGGGTGCCCGAAATTGGCTGTGCAGTTCCTCGCTTGTCTCCCGTCACGTGCGCGCCCTGACCGATGCGCAGGCCAGTCACGCGCTGATTGCGCTGCGTTTTGGAGGCCACGACCTTCGGTGCGTAGTCCAAAGCGCCAAGGCGGGGCTCCTGGCTCGGTTGGGGAGCGGCCTCGGTACCGGGGGCTGTAAATGCGATATGGGACAGCAGCGCCTGCTTGCCGGCGGAGAGCAGTTGGCGGCGCTGGATGGACGCCGAACGGCCGGAGAGCTTGGCCAGCGACGGCACGACCGGGTTTGGCGCGACGCGGTCGGCGCGGCCCATCGGCCCTGCTTCGGCAATCGCGTGCTCGCCACCGAGAGCCGAAAGCCCTGCGCTGCGCAACCCGTTGCGAACACGTTCGGTCGGCGGCGGCAGCCTTGTTTTGCCGGCAGACAAAGCCAGCCGACGGGCGATCGACGCGGCTCGCCCGGTGGGCGCATTCAGAATTTCACTGCCCATGTTGACGCTCAACGCCCGCCGGCACGGTAGACGATGAAAGCGGTGCCCTGTGACTGCGTATAGTTGTCGTAGCCGAGCAGCCTGACATGGTGGCCCGGATTCGCGCGGTGGCACGCTTCCAACTCGGCGAGCACCTTCTCGACCGACCTTTCGCCGAAGAATGGCAGCTTCCACAGATACCAGAAACTGGAGAACGCCTTCTCCGGCTCGGTGTGTTCGATCGCCGGATTCCAGTTCTGCTGAAGGAGGTATGCGATCTGCTTGCGCAGCCGCTCCGGTGTCATGGGCGGCAGGTAGGAGAACGTCTCTCCGCGGCGCTCGGTCGTCTTGTATGCAAGAGTCTCTGACATCGGTGTCGCTCCGGAGGACTTGGGTGCAGGTTTCGTCTAGCCGTTGACCACGCGGAGCCCGGGTCCGGAGGTATCCAGCTTGTCCACGGTATCGAACTCGAACTTGATTTCCTTCCACGTCTCCATCGCGATCTTCAGCTCGGGTGAATTCTGCGCGGCTTCCTCGAGGATCTGACGGCCCTCGCGCTCCACCTGGCGGCCGGTGTTGCGCGCCTCCACGCACGCCTCCAGCGCCACGCGATTGGCGTGCGCACCGGCGGCGTTGCCCCAAGGGTGTCCGAGCGTTCCCCCACCGAACTGGAAGCAGGCATCGTCACCGAAGATCGCGGTCAGCGCCGGCATGTGCCAGACATGGATGCCACCCGAGGCGACAGGCATGACACCAGGCATTGGACCCCAGTCCTGGTCGAAGAAGATCCCGCGTGCTCGGTTTTCCGGGATGAACGGTTCGCGCATGATATCCACCCAACCGATGGTGGCTTCGCGGTCTCCCTCGAGTTTGCCGACGACGGTGCCGGAATGCAGATGGTCGCCACCAGATAGACGCAAACATTTCGTCAGCACACGGAAATGGATGCCGTGCATCGGGTTGCGGTCCAGCACAGCATGCATCGCACGATGGATATGCAGCAGCATGCCGTTCTCCCGGCACCAATTCGCCAGCCCCGTGTTGGCGGTGAAGCCGGCGGTCAGGAAGTCGTGCATGATGATCGGCGCGCCGAGGGATTTGGCGAACTCGGCGCGCTTGTACATCTCCTCCGGAGTGGGCGCGGTGCAGTTGAGATAGTGGCCCTTGCGCTCGCCGGTCTCCTTCTCCGCCTTCTGCACCGCCTCCATGACGAACTCGAACCGGTGCTGCCAGCGCATGAACGGCTGGCTATTGATGTTTTCGTCGTCCTTGGTGAAATCGAGACCGCCGCGCAAACACTCATAGACCGCACGGCCATAGTTCTTTGCGGAGAGACCAAGCTTCGGCTTGATCGTACAGCCAAGTAGCGGGCGGCCATACTTGTTGAGGCGGTCGCGCTCAAGTTGGATCCCATTGGGAGGGCCACCGCAGGTCTTCACATAGGCCAGAGGAAACCTGACGTCCTCCAGGCGCAGGCTGCGAACGGCTTTGAAGCCGAAGACATTGCCGACCAGCGACGTGAGAACGTTGACCACTGAGCCTTCTTCGAAAAGGTCAAGCGGGTATGCGATGAACGCATAGAATGCGTTTGGGTCGCCCGGCACCGCTTCGATGCGATACGCGCGCCCCTTGTAGTATTCAAGGTCCGTCAGAAGGTCGGTCCACACCGTGGTCCATGTACCGGTCGACGATTCCGCCGCGACGGCGGCCGCTGCTTCCTCTCGCGGCACGCCCGATTGTGCGACCACTTTGAACACGGCGAGAAGGTCGGTATCGAGCGGGACGTAGTCTGGGGTCCAGTAGGTCTTGCGGTACTCTTTCACGCCGGCCTGGTAAGTCTTCTCCGCCATGCGACCCTCCTCGGCAACCATTTGCGCAGAAAAGACTTAGTGGACAAACACGTCATTAAATAATCAGAAGTTTTTATAGAAATATCAACAGGTGTTATGTTGCAATGCACCAAGTGAGATGGACGGAGACCGCAGGCCGCGAAGATCTCGACTACGCGTTTCATGTTGGCTCCTGCCTGCCACCGTGATACCTCTCCGACATTCAAAATGCCGCGGAGAACGGCCGTGCAGATCACGTTGCGTCAGTTGCGGATTTTCGAGGCCGTCGCACGCCAAGGTTCAGTGTCGCGCGCGGCGACCGAGTTGCGTCTCACCCAGCCGGCGGTCTCCATGCAGATCAAGCAACTCGAGGACCACATCGGCCTGACACTCGTCGAACAGGTCGGCAAACGGATGTGCCTGACCGAGGCCGGTCTTGAACTGCGCGGACATGCCGCCCGGATCGCCGCGCAAACCGGTGAATTGAGCGCCGCGATGGATCAGTTCCGCGGCCTGGAGCGCGGCGTGCTGCGACTCGCCGTGGTCTCAACCGCGAACTATTTCCTCCCGCCGCTCATAGGAGATTTTGCAGCGCGCCACCCTGGCGTGCGGATCACCCTTCAGGTGGTGAACCGAGATGCCGTCCTGGCCGCACTCGCCGACCACCGCGTCGACTTGGCGATCACCGGGCAGCCGCCGGGAGATGCCGGACTGAGCGCCCAATATTTCTCCGACAATCCACTCGTCGTGGTCGCCGCGCCAGGCCACAGACTGGCAACATCCCGCACATCGAACGTCGATGAATTTGAGAACGAGACGCTGGTTCTTCGCGAGGTTGGATCGGGAACGAGAGCGGCGGTGGAACGTCACTTCGCCGCGCACAATATCGTCTACCGCCCTGGTTGCGAACTAAGCACGAATGAAGCCGTGAAGCAGGCCGTTCAGGCCGGTTTGGGTATCGGGATCGTGCCGGCACAAACGATCGAGCTGGAGCTCGAGACGGAACGCCTAACGATCCTGCGAATGAAAACATTCCCGATCATACGGCAGTGGTTCATCCTGCACCGAAGCGACAAGAAGCTGTCCGCCGCTGCGCAGACGTTCAGGCAGATGCTCTTGCAGCTGGGCATGGCAAAGCAAACCCCGGCAGCTTCTTTTACTGTTGCAAGTGCCGTTTGACTGTGTTGCGCGGAGCGAACGGGATGGATGTCTTTCATTCGGAACGGGCGGTGGCCCTACAGGCCGTCGTTGTCGATCTGTCGCTCCTCGACGCGGCCGTGGGTCTCGCCGTCGCGGGCGGCCAGCCCATACGGCCGTACGAGCGCCCAGACATGCGCCGGCACCATCGCCCGCATCCGCCTCGGCTGTTCGCGACGCAGATGCACGATCGTTTCGCAAGCTTTCATCTCGACACGAGTGCGGGCGAACTCCAGCCCGCGCGGCCCGATCCGCGGCATCAGCCAGCCCATCAGCGGCCGCAGCCAATTCGGCATGCTCCGCAGCGGTAGGCCGCCGGCCGCCCGCTCGACATTGGCAAGGAACCCGCGCACCGCGCCGGCGCGCTTGCCGGCGCTGCCCGGGACGGAGAGGCGCACCTCGTCGCGGAGCAGGCCCAGCAGCTCCTCGCCCCGCGCGTTGCGGACAATGAGCCACTGCTCACCCTGCCCAGCCATGTAGCCCACAGTGATATCGGACAGAACGTTCGTGTAGTCGACGCAAGTTCGGCAGGTCAGCGGAAAAAAGTCGCGCGGCAACTTCGAGATCGGTAGTTTCAAAAAGGGGATTTCGCGTACGCGGCCATCCGTGAAACGCAGCTCGACGTGATAGTCGGCGCGGAACTCCAGATATGTGACGCTGTCGGGGTCCTCCGCCAGCAGCCCCAGAAACTCGTGAAAGCGCTCGGTCGTCGTATTGTCCGAACAGGGCGTACCGATAACATAGAGCCGCTCGAACCCGAGTTCGGCCTCCAGCGCGCGGAGTGCATAGACCTGGCAGGGGATGCCGATGACCGCGAGGCGGCGATATCCCCGCGTCCGCGCTGGCTCCAGCAGTGCGAGCAGCGGCGCGTAGCCCATGCGCATGCCGCGGCATTTCGCCATGTCGGAGGCCTTCGTCACCAGAACGGGCATCGGTCGCCAGCGATCGGCGGGATCGGGCGCCATGGTCAGCACCGCGTCAACCGCGCCGGTCTCCAACAGCCGTTCACCGATGCGGGTGGCGATGCCGGTCCACTGCGCCCCCTGCCTCGGCGATTTGAGCGAGGCGCGCCACATGCGGCGCAGCGGGCCGAAGAAGACCTCATCGCGGCGGGACGGATCGCGGGGACGGCCGTGCACGGCTGTCTCAAGCCCTGGGTAGTCGGGCTGGATGAACTGGCAGGCATGGCCACACCGTTTCGGCTCGGGCGAGCGGGAGATGCCGCAATCGGTGCAGAGAGTTCGCGGCGCGGCCGGGCCGATCTCTTCGGCGTGCAGTCCGTCGGTGTTCATGCCGCCAGGCTACCAGCGGACGGGCGCGCCGCCAGGGATGATTTGCGCGCCCGCGCGGCCTAGGATGGTGGTGACCAGGAAGGGCCGAGATGGATCAGGATGCCACGAAGACCAAACTCACCACCACAAAACAGCGCTGGGCTCGGGAGGGGCGTTTTCTCACCGCCCGTGTAGCCCGGGCGGCGACCGAGCGTCTGCCGCCCGGCCAGCATGTGGTGCGCGACTGGCCGGTCCTTGATCTTGGGAACCAGCCGCACGTGCCGATCGAGACGTGGCGTCTGCGGGTGTTCGGAGCGGTGTCGTATCCCGTCGAATGGGACTGGACGGGCTTCCGGGCACAGAAGCAGACCCGCGAGACCACCGATATCCATTGCGTGACGACGTGGTCGCGTTACGACAATGCATGGGACGGCGTGTCGACCCGCGATCTGCTGGCCGTGGTCGACCCGCGGCCGGACGCGAAGTTCGTCGTGTTGCACAGCCATGACGGCTATACGACCAATCTGCCGCTGGATGATTTCGCCGCCGAGGACGCGATCCTGGCGCATTCCTGGCAGGGCGCCCCCTTGTCGCGGGAACATGGCGGGCCGATGCGGCTGATCGTGCCGCATCTGTATCTCTGGAAGAGCGCCAAATGGTTGGAGGGGATCGAGATCGTCGGCACCGACCGCGCCGGCTTCTGGGAACTGCGCGGGTATCACGACCGCGGCGACCCCTGGACGGAGCAGCGGTATTCGGAGGATTGAACTGGATCCGCGCCAGGTCCACCCGATCGCCTGGACCTGGTGGCCGAGTTCAGCTCGTCACCCACGCCTTCTGGCAAATCCGCCCGTTGTCCACGTCGAAGCCGCTGTGTTGTGTGTTGCCGCCGACCTTCGCGGCATGGCGTCGAGCCAGTCGCGGAAGGCGGGAACCAGCAGGCCGGCTGTTCGAGCTGGACGAGGCGGATGTCCAGACCTTGCAGGCGATCCCGTATCGCGGGTCGCTGCCGACCGACGTTCCGACCGACCCGCTGATCTACCGCTTCTACGAGCTGGTGCTGGTGTACGGGACGACGTGGAAGGAGATGATCGGCGAGGAGTTCGGCGACGGCATCATGAGCGCGATCGATTTCGACATGACGCTGGAGCGGCAGCCGACCAGAAAGGCGACCGCGTGCGCATCACGATGAGCGGGAAGTTCCTGCCGTATAAACGCTACTGAAGCTCGCGATCACCGCGTCGACGATCCGTCGTGCGGCGCCCACGGATCGTAGCTACCAAAACTCCAGACATTGCCCTCCGGATCGCGCGCGGAATAGACGCGCCCGCCATAGTCCTCATCGGTCGGCGGCTTGAAGATGTCAGCACCTTCGGCGCGGGCGCGGGCGGCATGGGCGTCCACATCGTCGAGCACCACATAAGGCGCCTGGGTGTTGCCGCCGGCCTTGGCCACCGTCGTCATCGGGGCGGCGCGGGCATGGTCGTTGTCGGCGACGCTGCCCAGCATGATCATCTGGCCCTCGCGCACGAGCTGGGCGTGATCGATCCGGGTTGGATCGGCGGCGTTCGGATAGATCGCGTGGCGCTCGAACCCGAAGGCCCGGCACAGGAAGTCCATCGCGGCGGGCGCATCCGCGTAGCGCAGGCAGGGGATGATGGCGGGTCTGACGGGCATGTTTCTTTCTCCTCTCTCGGCCGCCGCTTTAGTCGATCGCCGCGGTCGCGGATTGGACGAAACGCACCTCAGGCCTCGATCAGGCCGCCGCCTTCGGGCAGGGAGCGCGCGATGTAGTCGCTGGGCGTCAGGTCCGCGAACTCGCGAAACTCGCGGATCATGTGCGACTGGTCGCAATAGCCTGCGTCCAATGCGAGCATCGCCCAATCCCGCCTGGATACGTCCCGAAGACGGCCCGTGAGACGCTGGAAACGCAGCAGTCGCCGGAAGCTGCGCGGCCCGACCCCCACCGCGTCCTTTGTCTGTTGCGCCAGATGCTTTCGGCTCCAGCCGATGTCGCGGGCGATTTCGGCGATGTCGAGGGTCGGCCGGTGGCGAAGCAGCCAAAGCGCCCGGGCCGGCCGCGCGTCGAGCGGCGCTGCGCGATCGAAACAACGGGCGAGTGCCGCGTCGAGATGCGCGATCCGTGCGTCCCGGTCGCGCGCGTGCAGGAGCGGTTCGCACAGAAGGCGGGCCTCCTGACCCAGGATCGCGTCGAGCGGGAGTACCCGATCGGTCAGTTCGGCGATGGGCACGCCGAGCAAGCGGCGCAAATTTCCAGGGATAGGAAGACGTGCATGCCGGACTGCGCTCCCGACGAGCGCGACAGAGCGGGGCGCAGATGAGCGCCGGCGACGAACGCCTCGCCGGCGCCGAGCCGGAGTTCACGCCCGTCGCCGCCGGTGACGAACAGCGTCTCGCCGAGGTTGACGATCAAGACGCCGTCGGAATGAGGGAGTTCGCGCCGCGTGGTGAAACCGCCGGTCCGCTCGCTGTAGTCGCAGTAGCCCTGGATGACGCCGTGGAGCGCGTCCGGCGGGGCGATCCGGGCCATGGACCAGGCGTTGACGCCGTCGTCGAACGCATCGATGCGGGTCAGGCGGGGACGTCGCAGGTCCATGTCGCGAGCCTATCGTGCGGGCGCGGCGGTGGCCAGGCCGCCATGCTCGAGCGGCGGCCGGAGCGGGTCGTCAGTCGCTGAGGGCGCGCAGTTCAGGTAGCAAGTCGCGCGATGTGTGCAGGATACGCACGATGTTATCGGCGTCGTCTCGGCATTATGGACGACGACTTAGGAGAAGGTTCCGAGCGGCCAAAAGCGGTAATACGCTGCGGCGAGACCGAGCCGCTGGCCCAAGTTCGGGCCGGTTCGCGAGAAGCGCTGCGGCCCCCTCCACGGACGACTTGAGGGCGCGGGCGGCGCGAGGGACTGTGTGTCACCGTTCACACCGCCGCGCGCAGTTCGCGACGGGCGCGCGGCGCGAACCGCACCTTGGTCGCGGCGTCCGTGCTTGAGCGGCGGCCATCACCGCCTCGACTTCAGCCATGACCTCGTAGGTCGTGAAAAACCCGTCGCGCTTGCCCCCTCGCTCGGCTTCCGCGAGCGACGCGATGAATAATGCTCTCCACTCCTCGCGCTCCTGCAACAGCCGCAGCGCGAAGCGGACAACTTTGCTGACGTTGTTTTAGCGACCGCTCAAGACGTAACCTGACGCAAACCCCTCTAGCTCAGGCGTCAAACTGACGTTCGTGTCCATAGCATCTCCCCTACGTCCAGGCTTTGATCTGGAGAACCGCGATCAGGTTGCACTTTGCTCGCTCACCGGAAGCCTTCCGGCGACACCTTCCGGCGACACTTGTAGTGAGGCGACGAGGGTCCAACCTCCATTGACAATGGCACTAAGACTCCCAAATCTCGCTAAATCGACGCCTTATGGAGACGAGCACACATAAGGCTTGACTCTAGGCGCGATAGAGCATATGATTTTTCTACCGAAGCTGATCGGGACGCAGAAAACAGGAGTTGGGATGAACAAATTGACGGATAAACGAAAAATTGACTCTATGAGGAATTTCTATGTCGCGGACCACAGCGCGCGCGTATTTTTAGATTCTGTATCGGAGCAGTTTGATAACCATGCAGAGACCAGTAAAGAACACGCTTCTAACTTGCTAAAAGTGACTGAAGACGAGATTTGGCGGCTATTTAAAGAATTTGAAAGAATTGGGTTGGGCCGAATAATTGAGGGACGACGAGGGCATAAAACTCGCTTTGCCTGGGACTATAGTTTGACGAGTATCAGCATCGCCGCCAGGGATCAGACTCCGTCAGCCATTACCCCTGCTCCCGACGACAAGATGAACGGCTCAGACGCAAGCGCGACCGGAGCAACTTTAGCAGGATCGAGTGTCGTTCATACATTTAGACTCAGAGTTGATCTATCTATATCAATTTCATTACCGCTCGATTTAAAGAGTGTCGAGGCTGATCGCATTGCCGCATGGATTAAAACACTCCCAATTCAACATTGATTTTAGAAAGGAAGTATAATGCGCTTTACGTCGATTGATATTAAAATTTGTGAGTTGGCGCTTGACTATCTAGACAGCGAAGGTTCCCAATCCATTTGGGAATTTAAGGGAAGCTATCAAAATAGAATGAAGAGATTCCGGATTAGCTACATCTCGAGTAAGACCGGTTTATCTTTAAAATTCGTTTATGATTTCTACTCTTATCTCTCTTTCAAAGGGTTTGGCACGATCAGGTCTGTTGATGGTCAGGATTACTTCATAGTAAGTAGCTGCTTTAACGTTTCCGCTATAGCAAAAGAAGTAATTGGTCAGGCAAAGCTCATAGAATTGGCCTCGCAACCAACAGCGTAGTCTCTCAGCCCCGTTGCACACAGTCGTGCAGCGTCGGCTGATACTTGCGAAGTGGGCTACAACCTCCCTAACGGATGGCTCGGCGCATCCCCCGCCCCCACCACCTGCTGGTCGAAATCGATGACCGACCCCGTCATCAGCCCGCTCTCGTCGCTGGCCAAATAGGCCGCCGCCCGCGCCACCTCGGCCGGCTTGATCAGCCGGCCGAATGGCTGCTTCGCCTCGGCCTTGGCCAGCCAGTCGGGGGGCGCGTCGTGGTAGCGAGACTGGATGGATGCCTCGCCGGGAGAATCCATCCAGCCGATGTTGAGCTGATTGACGCGGATGCGATCCGGCATCAGCGAGAACGCGACGTTCTTCGTCAGCGTCGCCAAGGCTCCCTTGCTCGCGCAGTAGGCGGTGATAAAGCTCTGGCCGCCATGGGCGGACATGCTGCCGATGTTGACGATGGCCCCGCCCTGCTCGCCGCGGCGCATCAGCTTCGCCGCCTCCTGCATCAGAAAGAACGGGCCGCGCACGTTGATCGCGAACATCGTGTCGAACAGTTCTTCGGACGTATCGAGGATGGTGCCGCGATCAGTGATCGCCGCCGCATTCACCAACACATCGACACGCCCGAACGCAGCGTCCGCCTCGGCCACCACCCGGCGGCAATCGGCGACGCGAGAAAAGTCCGCCTGGACGAAGCGCGCGTTCGGCAGCGAGGCGGCGACCGCCTCGCCCCGCGCGGCCTGGCGTCCGCACACCACTACGCCCGCCGCGCCACGCTCGGCGAACAGGCGCGCGATCGCCTCGCCGAGCCCCTGGGTGGAGCCGGTGACGATCGCGACTTTCCCGGCGAGACTCACTTGCTCGCCGCCTCGAACACGCTGTGGGTCCAGGCACCCTCGGGCTTTTTCGAGATGACCGGGTCACTGCCGCCTTCCAGAAGCACGCTGACCGTGCGCTCGTACGCGGCCGGCTCCAGATAGCCGACGCCCTTCGCCGGCTTGCCGATGAGTTTCGCGACCTCGCCGATCATCCGCTTCTGATGCGCCGCCGTCTGCGCGCCGGCGGTGTCGGCGGCGAGCACGATTTTCACTGCCTCGTCCTGATGCTCGATGGCATACTTCCAGCCCTGCACCGAGGCTTTCACGAACCGCGCGAGACGTTCTGCCATCGACGGGTCGGCCAGTTTGGCGTCCGTGGTGTACAAGCCGTCCTCCAATGTCGCCACGCCCTGGTCCTCATACTTGAAGACGTGGAGCTGGTCGGCCTTCATGCCAGCCTCGATCAGCTGCCAGTATTCGTTGTAGGTCATGGTCGAGATGCAGGACGCCTGCTTCTGCAGCAGCGGATCGACGTTGAACGCCTGCTTCAGGACCGTGACGCCCTCATTTCCCCCGGTCGTCGGCAGTTTCAACTTCGCCATCCAGGCGAGGAACGGATATTCGTTGCCGTAGAACCAGACGCCGAGCGTCTTGCCTTTGAAATCGGCCGGCGAGGCAACGCCGCTATCCTTGCGGCAGGTCAGCTCCAGGCCCGATTTGTCGAAAATCTGGGCGATGTTGACGAGCGGCACGCCCTTCTCGCGCGCCGCCAGGGCGGCCGGCATCCAGTCGACGATAACGTCAGCGCCGCCGCCGGCGATCACCTGCTCCGGCGCGATGTCGGGGCCGCCGTTCTTAATCGTGACGTCCAGGCCCGCCTTTTCGTAGAACCCCTTCGCGGCGGCGACGAAATAGCCGGCGAACTGCGCCTGCGGCACCCATTTCAGCTGTAGGGTCAGCTTGTCGGCGGCCAGCGCGGGTAGGGACAACCCAGCCAGAATCGGGCCGGCCAGGGCCGAGGCGAGCAGCAGCTTTCTCATGAGTTCTCCTGTGAGCGGAACGAGGGGTGCCAGAATGCGACGGCGCGCTCGGCCAGCGCCAGCCCCGCCACGCTGAGCGAGCCGACCAGCGCGGCCATGAAGATTTCCGACCAAACGATGGCGAGGTTCATGCGCGCGACCTCGGTGCTGATGCGAAACCCCATGCCGACGATGGGCGTGCCGAAGAATTCCGCGACGATCGCGCCGATCAGGGCGAGCGTCGCGTTGAGCTTCAGCGCGGTGAATATGAAGGGCATCGCGGCCGGCAGGCGCAGTTTCAGCAGGGTCGTCCAATATCCGGCCGCGCAGGCCCGCATGAAATCGCGCTCGTATTCGCCGGCGGCGGACAAGCCGGCGGTGGCGTTCACGAGCATCGGGAAGAAGGTCATGATGACCACGACGGCGGCTTTCGACTGCCAGTCGAAGCCGAACCACATGACCATGATTGGCGCGATGCCGACGATCGGCATGACGCTGACCGCAGCCCCCAGCGGCATCACGCCGCGCCGCAGGAAGTCCGAACGGTCGAGCAGAATCGCGGCGAGGAAACCCGCGCCGCAGCCGATCAGCCAGCCCGGGACGACCGCGCGGACGACCGTTTGCGCGAAGTCGGCGGCGAGCGTCGGCACATGGGTTGGAATCGCGGCAAGGATGGCCGACGGTGGCGGCAGCAGCACGTAGGGGATGGCGAAGGCGACGCACGCCGCCTGCCACGCCGTCAGCACCAGAACGCCGAACAGCAGCGGCGGCAACACGGGGATCACAGCCGCCCGCCCCGGCCGCGACGGAGCATGGCCTCGGCGGCGCCGACCGCGCCGGTGGCCGCCAACGCCAGAGCGGCGCCCATGAACAGCGCGGCCCAGATCCGCAACGTCTGGCCGTAGTACGATCCGGCCAGCAGCCGCACGCCGAGGCCGGCCTGCGCCCCGGTCGGCAATTCGGCGACGATCGCGCCGGTCAGCGCGAGCGCGGCGGCAATCTTGAGGCTCGGGAACAGGAACGGCAGCGAGGCCGGCCAGCGGAGTTTCAGGAAGGTCTGGGCGCGCGTGGCGTTGTAGGTGCGCATGAGGTCGCGCTGCATCGGGTCGGGGCAGCGCAGGCCGGTGACCATCCCGATCGTGATCGGCAGGAAGCTGAGGTAGCCGACGATCAGCGCCTTGGGCACCCAACCGGTGATGCCGGCATTGCCGAGGACCACGATGACCATGGGAGCGATGGCCAGAATCGGGATGGTCTGGCTGGCCACTATCCACGGCATCACCGCGCGATCGAGTATTTTGACGTGCACGATGAGCGTGGCGAGCGTGACGCCGGCCAGCAGCGCGAGGGTGAGACCGGCCGCCGCCCCGGATGCGGTGATGCCGGCGTGGAACAACAGGTTGCGCGGCGAGCCGATCGGCTGCCCAAGAGTGCTGTCGAACAATTCGACGGCGATCTGGTGCGGCGCGGGCAGGATGGGACGGTCGAGGGCCATCGTCGCGAACAAGATGTCGGTTTGCGTGGCGCCGTCATCGGCGAGGGATTCCGCGCGGTCAAAGTTCATCCAGGCGGCGAGCGGGTACCAGGCGAACGCAATGGCGGCCAAGATGGCGAGAATCGGAAGGAAGTTTGACTTCGTCATGGCCGGACTTGATCCGGCCATGACGCGAAAGAGATGACGCCGTCTCCTTGCGTCACCCATAACTCCGCCCCGCCTTCAGCCCCTCGCGCACCCGATGCGCCACCGCCAGGAATTCCGCCGTCTCGCGGATGTCGAGGGGCCGTTCCTCCGGCAGTTCGACGTCGATCACGTCGACGATCCGCCCCGGCCGCGGCGACATCACGACGATGCGGGTCGAGAGGAACACCGCCTCGGGGATCGAGTGCGTCACGAACACCACCGTCATGCCGGTCACTCGCCACAACGCACGCAGATGCAGGTTCAATCCGTCGCGGGTGATCTCGTCGAGCGCGCCGAACGGCTCGTCCATGAGCAGCAGGGCCGGGCGCAGCGACAACGCGCGGGCGATCGACACCCGTTGCTGCATCCCGCCCGACAACTGCCAGGGAAATTTTTTCGCGAAGTCGGCAAGTCCCACGCGCGCGAGTTGCTCCTGCGCCCGGAACACCCGCTCGGCGCGCGGGAGGCCGATCACCTCCAGCGGTAGCCGCACGTTGCGCTCGACGGTGCGCCAGGGAAACAGCGCAGGCACCTGGAACACATACCCGTAGGCGCGCGCCAGCCGGGCCTCGAGCGGCGACATCCCGTTGACGTTCAGGACGCCGGAGGTCGGCTGCTCCAGGTCGGCGATGGCGCGCAACAGCGTCGTCTTGCCGCACCCAGACGGTCCGATCAGCGAGACGAAGCCGCCGCGCGGCACGTCGAGGTCGATCTGATCCAGCGCCAGAGTGCGCTGCTCGCCCACACCGAACGCAAGACTGACGTCCCGCGCCGAGACCACCGGGGGCGCGGCGAGGACCGCGCCCGGATCATCCACGCCCGCGCCGCTCCTCGGCGAAACGCTGGTCGGTGTCCAGCACCGCGCGCAGCAGCACGCTGGCCCCGGCCGCCACGTCGTCCTTTTCGGCGCTCTCGGCCTCGTTGTGGCTGAGGCCGCCGGCGCAGGGGACAAAGATCATGGTCGTGGGCACCACACGCGCGATATAGGCGCTGTCATGTCCCGCCCCCGACACGATTTCCCGCGCCGGAAAGCCCAATGAGGCGGCGGCGCGCGCGACGGCGGAGACGCAGCCGGCATCGAATTTGACCGCGGGCGAGTCCCAAACGCGCTCGATGCGCGCGTGCACGCGCGATTCCGACGCGGCGTCGTCCACGATGGAACGGACCTGTTCCTCCATGAGCGCGAGCACCGTGTCGTCCGGATGGCGCAGGTCGACGGTCAGAAAAACCTCGCCCGGAATGACATTGCGGCTGTTCGGCCGCGCCTCGATCAATCCCACCGTGCCGACCGCATCGGGGGCGTGGGCCATGGCCGCGGCATGCACGCCGCCGATCATGCGGGACGCGGCCAGCAGCGCGTCCTGCCGCATCGCCAT
The DNA here is from genome assembly GCA_965246915.1 of Acetobacteraceae bacterium. Classification (GTDB taxonomy): domain Bacteria; phylum Pseudomonadota; class Alphaproteobacteria; order Acetobacterales; family Acetobacteraceae; genus CAVRQM01. The sequence continues at coordinate 62,183 of CBDFGB010000025.1, read as the reverse complement.
AGGGGTCGAGCCCGCATGGCTGTCGCGGCCGGTGATCGTCACCTCGAACCAGCGCATGCCCTGCACGCCGGTCACGATGCCGATCGTCTTTTCCTCGGCTTCGAGGATCGGTCCCTGCTCGATATGCAGTTCGAAATGCGCGCCGAGTTTCCGCGCCCCGCAGGGTTCCGCGCCGCGATAGCCGATGCGGTCGAGTTCCTCGCCGAACCGCTTACCTTCGCGGTCCTCGCGACTGTCGGCGTAGGCGCGGTCGAACACGCCCGCGAATACGCCGGACGCGAGCATGGCCGGCGCGAAACGGCTGCCTTCCTCGTTGGTCCAGTTGATGACCTCCACGGGCGCCTCCGTCTCGATGCCGAGATCGTTCAGCGTGCGAAGAACTTCGAGACCGGCCAATACGCCGATCACCCCGTCGAACTTGCCGCCGGTCGGCTGGGTGTCGAGATGGCTGCCGATAGCGATCGGCGGCAGCGAGGCATCGCGCCCGGCCCGGCGCGCGAACATGTTGCCCACATCGTCGACAGTGACCGTGCAACCGGCCGCTTCGCACGCGGCGCGGAACCAGTCGCGCGCTTGCCGGTCGAGATCGGTCAGCGTCAGCCGCTTGATGCCCCCCTTCTCCGTGCCGCCGATCCGCGCCGTCTCCATGATGGTCGACCAGAGCCGCTCCTCATCGATGGCGAGGTTGGTGGTGAAACTCATTCGGCGGCGATCCGCAGCGGGTTGTTCGGATGCTCCTTCCACGTCATCGCGGGTGCGGCGGCCGGCTGCGCCTCCATGGTGATGCAGCCGTCGACGGGGCAGACATGCGCGCACAGATTGCATCCGACGCATTCGGCATCGATCACCTCGTAGTGCCGACGGCCGTCCAACCGTCGCGCGGCGATCGCCTGATGCGAAGTATCCTCGCAGGCGATGTGGCACAGGCCGCACTTGATGCAAAGATCCTGATCGATGCGAGCGAGGGTTTTGAACGCGAGGTTCAGGTCGCTCCACTGAACGTAGTTCGGCACCGCGCGGCCCTGGAAATCGGCGATGCGCGCGTAGCCCTTGGAATCCATCCAATTGGACAACCCGTCGATCATATCATCGACGATGCGAAACCCGTGATGCATGGCCGCCGTGCAGACCTGCACGCTGCCGGCGCCGAGGGCGATGAACTCCGCCGCGTCGCGCCAGGTCGAAATGCCGCCGATACCGCTGATCGGCAAGCCGCGCAATTCGCGGGCGATGTCGCCCACCATGCGCAGCGCGACGGGTTTCACTGCCGGGCCGCAGTATCCGCCATGCGTGCCGCGCCCGTCCACGCTCGGTTCCGGCGACATGGCGTCCAGATCAACGCCGGTGATCGACTGGATGGTATTGATCAGCGAGACAGCGTCCGCCCCGCCGTCGCGCGCCGCCGTGGCGGGGCCGAGGATGTTGGTGATGTTTGGGGTGAGCTTTACGATTACCGGCAGGCGCGAATAGTGCTTGCACCATTCGGTGACCATCTTGACGTATTCCGGAACTTGGCCGACCGCACTGCCCATGTTTCGTTCGCTCATGCCGTGCGGGCAGCCGAAATTCAGCTCGATCGCGTCGCAGCCGGTGTCTTCGACAAGCGGCAGGATCGCCCGCCAACTGGTCTCGGTGCACGGCACCATGAGGCTTACGATCATCGCCCTGTCTGGCCAGTCGCGTTTCACTTGCGCGATCTCGCGCAGGTTCACGGCCAGCGGCCGGTCGGTGATCAGCTCGATGTTGTTGAACCCGGCCAAGCGGACGCCGCCGTAGCTGACCGCCCCGTAGCGGCTGGAGACGTTCACCACCGGCGGATCCTCGCCGAGCGTCTTCCAGACGACACCGCCCCAACCCGCTTCGAACGCTCGGACGACGTTATAGGCCTTGTCGGTTGGTGGCGCGGAGGCAAGCCAGAACGGATTTGGCGCCTCGATGCCGGCGAACGCGATGGACAGATCAGCCATGAGCGGGCCTCAATGCGCGATGGATCGATTCCGCAGCAAGCTTGCCGTCCTGCACGGCGCTGACCGTCAGATCAAGTCCGGCGACGCAGTCGCCGCCGGCCCAGACCCCGGCCATCGACGTCCGCCGGTCGGCGTCGACGGCGATGCGACCGGCCTCGATGTCCAGTTCCAGGCCGCCGGGCCGGAACACCTGCCCGATCGCCTTTAGGACCATATCCGCGGCGAGCGTGAACGTGGCCCCGAGTGCCATCGCGTGACCGGCCGCGTCGGCGACCGTGCGACTGAACTCGACGCGCTCGAGGTGGCCGTCGGGTGCATGCAGCAGACGCCGTGGCGTCGCCCAGTGGCGGATCATAACGCCGTTGGCGCGCGCCCAGTCCTGTTCCGCGCTGGTCGCCGACATGTGCTCGGGACCCCGGCGATAGACGATCGTGACCTCCTCCGCGCCGAGCCGGCGGGCCTGGGTTGCCGCGTCGATCGCGGTGTTGCCGCCGCCGATCACCACGACACGGCGGCCGACCGGGATTGCCGCCTTGTCCGGCGCCTGCCGCAGCGCCGCGATGAATTCGACGGCGTCGATCGCTCCGGCCAATGCTTCGCCGTCGACGCCCAACGCCCGCACGCCGGCCTGCCCGACGGCGATGAACACCGCGTCGTGGCCGCGTCGGAGAAGGTCTAGCGGCGGTGTGGCGCCGAGGCGCAGGCTGATGCCGCCGATCGCCAGCAGCCATTCCAGTTCGCGCTGGGCGAAGTCCTCGGCCATCTTATAGGCGGCGATGCCGTATTCGTTCAGCCCGCCGGCTTTCTCGCGCGTCTCGAAGACCGTCACGTCATGGCCGTGGCGGGCGAGGCGGTGCGCGCAAGACAGGCCCGCAGGGCCGCCGCCCAGCACCGCAACCCGCCGTCCGGTGGAGGCCGCGCGGGTGAACGGGGTGGGCTCGCGCTCCATCAGCCAGTCGGTCGCCCGGCGCTGCAGCGACCCGATCCGCACCGGCCGCTCCTCCTCCGCCATGCGCACGCAGGCGCCCTCGCACAGCACCTCGGTCGGACATACCCGCGCGCAGGTGCCGCCAAAGATGTTCTCCTCCAGGATCCGCGTCGCCGCGCCGCGTAGATTGCCGGTGGCGATGCCGCGAATGAAGCCAGGGATGTCGATGCCGGTGGGACACGCCTCGATACAGGGCGCATCGTGGCAAAAGTAACAGCGCGCCGACTCGACCAGCGCCTCGTGCGGCGTGAGCGGCGGTTCCGCGTCGGCGAAATTGCGGGCCAGCGTCGCAGGATCGAGGCGATGGGCGGCGATGTCGGCGGTTTCGGACACACGGAACTCCGACTGGTAATGTTTGGAGTGAACGGCACCGTCGAGAGGGCCGTCAAGGATAAGGGGAAACGTCCATGATCGACCGGCTGGAATACCTGCTGGCGCTCGCGCGGGAGCGGCATTTTGGGCGCGCGGCCACAACCTGCGGCGTAAGCCAGCCAACCCTCTCGGCCGGCATCAAGCAGCTGGAGGAGTCCTTCGGCGCCATGCTTGTGGAGCGAGGTTCCCGCTTTCGCGGCTTCACGGCAGCGGGTCAGGTCGTGCTGGACGGCGCGCGGCGGATCGTCGCCGACAGCCGGGCGATGCAGCAGGAAGTCGCGGCCCTGAGGCATGCGCTGACTGGAGGACTGCGCATCGCGGTGATCCCGACCGCCATGCCGTTGCTGACCCGCCTCACCGTCCCGTTCGCCGAGAGACACCCGTCGGTGCAGCTCACTTGCCTCTCGCGCACGTCGGACGAGGTCCTCACGTTGCTGGAGAATTTGGAGGTCGACGCCGGGGTTACCTATCTCGACAACGAGCCGTTGCGGCGGGTCGTGTCGGTTCCGCTCTATGATGAACGGTTCCGCTATGTCTGCGCCCGCGATGACGCGCTGGCCGGACGCACGAGCATCGGCTGGGCCGAACTGGCCAGCGCGCCGCTTTGCCTGCTGACCCCCGACATGCAGAACCGCCGGATCATCGACCGAGCCCTCGCGGCCGCAGGCGCCTGCCCGATCGTGGCGCTTCAATCGGATTCCATGCTTTCACTGCTGGCGCATCTGCGGACGGGGCGCTGGAGCAGCGTGCTGCCGGACCTCTGGCTCGCGTCGCTCGGTCTGAGCGAGGATGCCATGCTCATGGCGATCCCGCTGGTCGAACCCGAGATCGTAAACGTGGTCGGCCTGGTCGTACCCGACCGCGAGCCGATGAGCGTGTTGACCCAGGCGCTGATCGCGCAGGCACGGCGACTTGATCGGGAATCCTGATCAAGCCATCCAATTGACATCGTTGATGTTTGAGCAACATCGCGGGAACATGATGTCGTGTCGAAGGGTCCAGAAGTCTGATGGGGCAGATCGTCGAGTGGGAGGCGGAGCGGGCGCGGGCCGTGATTGGTCGCCACCGTGGCCGGCTCGGATCGATGCTGCCGATTTTGCATGATTTGCAGGAGGAGTTCGGCTGCGTAGGGCCGGAGGCCATACCGATACTGGCCGAGGCGTTGAATTTGTCCCGCGCCGAAGTGCATGGCGTGGTCACTTTTTATCACGACTACCGTCGTCTGCCGCCCGGTCGCCACGTCGTGAAATTGTGCCAGGCGGAGGCCTGCCAGGCGATGGGATCCCGCGACCTTGCACGTCACGCTATCGACAGTTTGGGCATTGGTCTTGGCGGGACGACGACGGACCGTCGTGTCACGCTCGAGGCGGTCTATTGTCTCGGGCTCTGCGCCACCGCGCCGTCGGCGATGGTGGATGGCCGGATCATGGGCCGCGTAACGCCCGGCCGCCTCGATCGCGCATTGGAACGTCTGACGTGACGACGGCCACGACGCTCTATTTGCCTTGCGATGCGGCGGCGGTTTCGGTCGGCGCCGACGATGTGGCGGCCGCGTTGCAGGCGGCGCTCGGGCGGCGCGGCCTGGATGTCACGATCGTGCGGACGGGATCGCGCGGCATGATGTGGTTGGAGCCGATGCTCGAAGTGTCCGGCCGCAACGGACGCATTGCGTACGGCCCTGTAGAGGAAAAGGACGTCGAGGGCTTGCTGGACGCGGGCATGCTCGACGGCGGGCCGCACGCGCTGCGTCTCGGTCGGCCAGAAAATATCGAGTTTTTGCGCCGCCAGACGAGGTTCACGTTCGCCCGCTGCGGCATCGTCGATCCGCGCTCTCTTGACGATTTCCACGCCCATGGCGGTGGGCGCGGCCTGGCCCGCGCGCTTTCAATGGGTCCCGCCGCGACGCTGGACGAAGTGGTTCAGTCTGGTCTGCGTGGCCGAGGCGGCGCGGGTTTCCCGACCGGCGTCAAGTGGCGAACCGTGGCCGCCGCTCCGGGTGAGACAAAATATGTCGTGTGCAACGCCGACGAGGGCGACAGCGGCACATTCTCCGATCGCATGATCATGGAAGGCGACCCCTTCGGCCTGATTGAGGGCATGGTCATCGCCGCTTTCGCAGTCGGCGCATCGCATGGCTACGTCTACGTGCGCTCCGAGTATCCGCACGCCATCGCCACGCTCGAAGCGGCGCTTACGGTCGCGCGCGCCAGCGGCATGCTAGGACGGGACGTCGGCGGCAGCGCTTTCGTCTTCGACATCGAAGTCCGGGTCGGCGCCGGCGCCTATGTCTGCGGCGAGGAAACGGCGCTGCTCGAAAGCCTGGAGGGCAAGCGGGGCATGGTGCGGCCGAAGCCGCCACTGCCGGCGCATGTCGGCCTGTTCGGCAAGCCCACGGTCATCAACAATCTTGTGTCCCTCGCAAGTGTGCCAGCGATCCTGGCCGATGGCGCGGCGGCCTATCACGACGTCGGGTTCGGCCGTTCGCGCGGCACGATGCCGATCCAATTGGCCGGCAATGTTCGCCATGGCGGCTTGCTCGAGGTGGCGTTTGGTCTGACGCTGGGCGAGTTGATCGACGATTTCGGCGGCGGCACGGCCTCGGGCCGGCCGGTTCGTGCGGTGCAGGTCGGCGGCCCGCTCGGCGCGTATTTTCCGCGCGCGTTGTTCGACACGCCCTTCGACTACGAGGCGTTCGCCGCCCGCGACGGGCTGATCGGTCACGGCGGCGTGGTCGTGTTCGACGACACAGTGGACATGGCCGAGCAGGCGCGCTTCGCGATGGAGTTTTGCGCCATCGAAAGCTGCGGCAAATGCACGCCGTGCCGGATCGGCTCAACTCGAGGCGTCGAGGTGATCGAAAAGATCATGCGGGGCGAGAACGTGACGGCCAATCGCACGTTACTGATCGATCTGTGCCAGACAATGAAGCTCGGCTCGCTGTGCGCGCTGGGCGGCTTCACCCCTTATCCGGTGCTGTCGGCCATAACGCATTTTCCGGAAGACTTCGAGCGGGCGCCTTTGCGCATCGCCGCCGAATGAGGACAGCATGCTGATCCAGGAATACGACTACGGCACCCCAGCCTCGCAGAGCGAGGCGATGGTGTCGCTGACGATCGACGATGTCGTGGTCAGCGTACCTGAAGGGACGTCGATCATGCGCGCGGCGGCCACGATGGGTACCGCGATTCCCAAATTGTGCGCGACGGATTCATTAAATAGCTTCGGCTCATGCCGTCTTTGCCTCGTCGAGATCGACGGCCGCAACGGCACGCCGGCCTCCTGCACCACGCCCGTCGCTTCCGGCATCAGTGTACGCACCCAGACGCCGCGCCTCGCCCAGATCCGGCGCGGCGTGATGGAACTCTACATCTCGGACCATCCGCTTGACTGCCTGACTTGCGGCGCGAATGGCGATTGCGAATTGCAGGACATGGCAGGCGCCGTCGGACTGCGCGACGTACGTTACGGTTACGACGGCGTCGGCCACACGAAGCAGTCTAAGGACGAGACGAACCCGTATTTCTCATTCGATCCATCGAAATGCATCGTCTGTAGCCGGTGCGTCCGCGCCTGCGAGGAGGTTCAGGGCACGTTCGCGCTGACGATCCAGTCGCGCGGGTTCGCCAGCAAGGTCTCCCCGGGCGCTAACGAATTGTTTCTCGGAAGTGAATGCGTCTCCTGCGGCGCCTGCGTCCAGGCCTGCCCGACAGCAACACTCATCGAGAAGTCCGTGCTCGACATGGGACAGCCGGAGCATTCGGTCATCACGACATGCGCGTATTGTGGCGTCGGCTGCTCGTTCAAGGCGGAGATGCGCGGCGAGGAAGTCGTGCGCATGGTTCCGTGGAAGGACGGCAAGGCCAATCACGGCCATAGCTGCGTCAAGGGTCGTTTTGCTTGGGGCTATGCCACGCACCGCGACCGGATTTCCAAGCCGATGATCCGCGCGGACATCTCCGACCCGTGGCAGGAGGTGAGCTGGGACGTGGCTATCGGTCACGTCGCGAGCGAATTCAAGCGTATTCAAGCCAAGTATGGGACAGGCAGCATCGGCGGCATCACGTCGTCGCGTTGCACGAACGAGGAGACATATCTCGTCCAGAAGCTCGTCCGCGCTGGATTCGGCAACAACAACGTCGACACCTGCGCCCGTGTCTGCCATTCGCCGACCGGGTACGGGCTAGGCCAGACCTACGGCACCTCCGCCGGGACACAGGACTTCGATTCCGTCGACCATACCGATGTCGTGCTGCTGATCGGTGCCAACCCGACCGATGGGCACCCAGTTTTCGCGAGCCACCTGAAACGGCGGCTACGCGAGGGAGCGAAACTAATCGTCGTCGACCCGCGCCGCATCGACATCGTCCGCATGCCGCATGTCGAGGCGGCGTATCATCTGCCGCTCAAGCCCGGCACCAATGTCGCCGTCCTGGCCGCGATGGGCCATGTCATCGTGACCGAGGGCCTTGTCGACGAGGCGTTTGTCCGCGCGCAGTGCGACATGGACTCGTTTTCCGACTGGGCGTCCTTCGTGGCCGAGTCGCGTAACAGTCCGGAAGCGGTCGAGCCGATTTGCGGCGTGCCGGCCGAACAGCTGCGCGCCGCCGCTCGGCTCTATGCGACCGGCGGCAACGCGGCGATCTATTACGGCCTCGGTGTCACCGAACACAGCCAGGGCACCACAACCGTCATGGCGATCGCCAATCTCGCGATGGCGACAGGCAACATTGGCCGGCCGGGCGTGGGCGTAAATCCGCTGCGCGGTCAGAACAACGTGCAGGGCAGCTGCGACATGGGCAGCTTCCCGCATGAACTGCCGGGCTACCGCCACGTCTCCGACGACGCGACGCGGGCGCTGTTCGGGGCACTCTGGGGACGCGAGCTGGAGCGAGAGCCAGGATTGCGCATCCCCAACATGCTCGATGCCGCCGTCACCGGCAGCTTCAAGGGCTTGTACGTCCAGGGCGAGGACATCGTGCAGTCCGACCCTGACACGCACCACGTCACGGCCGGCCTGAAGGCCATGGAGTGCGTCGTCGTGCAGGACCTTTTCCTAAACGAGACGGCCGATTTTGCGCACGTGTTCCTGCCCGGCTCGACGTTCCTGGAGCGCGACGGCACATTCACCAACGCCGAGCGCCGCATCCAACGCATCCGAAAAGTGATGCGGCCGAAAGCTGGGCTCGCGGACTGGGAAGTGACCGTGAAACTCGGCCAGGCGATGGGCATCGCAATGGACTATCCCGACCCGTCGGCGATCATGGACGAGATCGCCGCGACCACACCAAGTTTCGCCGGCGTGTCATACGGACGGCTCGACGCGCTCGGGTCGGTCCAATGGCCGTGCAACGAGGCAGCGCCCGAGGGCACGCCGATCATGCATGTGGGACAGTTCGTTCGCGGATCGGGGCGATTTATCCTGACGGAATACAATCCGACGGACGAGCGCACGACACGGCGCTTCCCGCTCCTGCTGACCACTGGGCGCATCCTGTCGCAATACAACGTGGGCGCGCAGACGCGGCGCACGGCGAACGTCGTATGGCACGAGGAGGACTGGCTGGAGATCAATTTCTCCGACGCTGAGACACGCGGCATTCGCGACCGCGATTGGGTGCGTATCGCCAGCCGCGCCGGGGAAACCAGCCTGCGAGCGCGTATCACCGATCGCGTCGCTCCCGGTGTGGTCTACACGACGTTCCACCATCCGGCGACTCAGGCGAACGTCATCACCACGGACTACTCCGATTGGGCCACCAACTGCCCAGAATACAAGGTAACAGCGGTTCAGGTGACGCCGTCGAACGGACCCTCCGTGTGGCAGGAGGAGTATGAACGCCACAGCCGCGAGAGTCGGCGGATCCTGGCGGAAGCGGCCGACTGATCGTGACGCCCGCGGTCGTCACGCGCCCCCTCGTCTGGCGGCACGGGGTACCGGCTCCGGCCACGGGGCGAACCCTTCCGGACGAGGTCGCGATCGCGCTGACGTATGGGCGCGAGACGCATGCCGTCATGATGGCCTCGCCGGCGGCGCTTGAGGATTTCGCGGTCGGGTTCAGCCTGACCGACCATGTGATCACCGTGCCGTCCGAGATCGTCGAGTTGGACATTATCGAGGTTCCGGCCGGCATCGAGCTGCGCATGACGTTGACCGACGACCGGATGGGCGCAGCCCGATCCCGCCGCCGCCGTCTGGCGGGGCCGACCGGCTGCGGCTTGTGCGGCATCGACAGCCTCGCCGAGGCGGTGCGGCCGCCCCGGGTCGTGACCGGTTCGATTGTCGTGACGCCCGCCGAGATCGCGGCCGCGTTGCGCGCCATGGAGCCTCTGCAGGCGCTCGGCACGGCGACCCGCGCCACCCATGCGGCGGCGCTGTGGCATAGGGAGCGAGGGCTGCTGTTGCTGCGCGAGGATGTCGGCCGCCACAACGCGCTCGACAAATTGGTGGGCGCGGCCGCGCGCGCCGGGATCGACGCGGGCGACTGCGTGTTGCTGCTGAGCAGCCGGGTGTCGATCGAAATGGTGCAGAAGACGTGCGTGCTCGGCGCACCGATCCTGGTCGCCGTCTCCGCCCCGACCGCGCATGCCGTCCGGCTGGCGGACGCGGCGGGATTGACACTGGTGGCCGTGGCGCGCGCTGACGGATTCGAGGTGTTTTCCGGCACCGGTCGGATACGAAGCGGGAAAGATCAGTCCGGGGAGGCGCGTGATGCTGCCTGACCGACTCGTGACGATGGCCAATCAGATCGGCCAGTTCTTCGCTGTCCAGGGCGCGGCGCGTGGCGGCGATGATCGCGTGGTCGCCGACATCGCGAACCATATGCGAAAGTTCTGGGATCCGCGAATGCGCGCCGCCATCCTCGTCCTTTCGGATGAGGCGGCGTCGCGCTTGGATCCATTGCCACGACGGGCCATCCAAACGCTCGAGGCCGCACGTGCCACCAGGACGGCGGAGACCGTCAAAACCTAACACCAAAGGGGACGTTTATGGCTGGCCGACACTTCCTGCATATTCCGGGACCCACCAACGTTCCCGATCGTGTATTGCGCGCCATGCATGTCGGGATGCGAGATCATCGCGGACCGGATTTTCCGGCACTCAGCCTGCCGCTTTTCGACGGGCTGAAGCGCATATTCCGGACCCGGACCGGTACGGTCTTCCTCTTTCCATCCTCCGGCACCGGCGCGTGGGAAGCGGTGCTGACCAACACCCTCTCGAACGGTGACCGTGTGCTTTCGGCGCGGTTCGGCCAATTCAGCCATCTCTGGATCGACATGGCGCGCCGGCACGGTCTGGAGGTCACCGTCCATGAGGAGAAATGGGGCACCGGCGCTTCGCCCGAGCGCATCCACGACGAACTCGCGCGCGACGCCGACCACACGATCAAGGCGGTAATGATCGTCCACAATGAGACCGCGACCGGCGTCACAAGCGATATCGCCGCGATCCGACGGGCAATCGACGCGGCGGGACACCCAGCACTGCTTTTCGTCGACGGCGTCAGCTCAATCGCCTCTATCGACTTCCGCATGGACGATTGGCAGGTCGACGGCATCGTCACGGGCAGCCAGAAGGGCCTCATGATGCCCGCCGGCCTCGGCATCGCCTGCGTCAGCCAGAAGGCGCTGGATTTGCGAGCGCGCCGCAACGATCCGCTCCGCCGCTGCTATTTCGACTTCGACGACCATCTGCGGACCAACGCCGGCGGCTACTTCCCCTACACCCCTGCCCTGCCGCTGCTGCACGGTCTGCGCGAGGCGCTGGCCATGATCGAGGAGGAGGGGTTGGACGAGGTCATTGCCCGTCATCGGCGGCTAGCCGGCGGCGTGCGTGCGGCCGTCGCCGCCTGGGGACTGAAGCTGTGCGCACAGCGTCCGCACTGGGAGAGCGACACCGTCAGTGCGGTGATGGTGCCCGACGGCTACGATGGGGCCGCCGTCATCGCCCGGGCGTACGGCTATGATCTCGCGCTCGGCGCCGGTCTGTCGGAAATGGCCGGCAAGCTGTTCCGGATCGGCCATCTTGGCGACCTCAATGAGCTGATGTGCCTGGGCGCGATCGCCGGCGCAGAGATGGCGATGCGCGATGTCGGGATCATGGTCACGCCCGGAAGCGGCGTCGGGGCCGCACAGGAGCATTACCGCGCGCAGGCTCCGGCGTTGCGCGAGGCGGCGGAATGAGGGTTACTCCTCCCCCAGCAGGTCCAGCTGCGCCTGCGGCCCTGGCGGCGGTAGCAGACCAAGATGCCGCCAGCCACGCTCTCCGATCATCCGGCCTCGCGTGGTGCGAAGCACGAAACCCTCCTGGATGAGAAACGGCTCGACGACGTCTTCCAGCGTGTCTCGCGCTTCCGCCAGCGCCGCCGCGAGGGTTTCCACGCCGACCGGGCCACCGGCGTGGTGCTCGGCAATGCGGCGCAGATAGCGACGGTCCATCGCATCTAGGCCGGCCGCGTCGACCTCGAGCCGCACCAGCGCCGCGTCGGCGATCGGCCGATCGACCGGCGCGTCGCCCGCCACATGGGCAAAGTCCCGCACCCGGCGCAGCAGCCGCCCGGCAATGCGCGGCGTGCCCCGTGAGCGGCGGGCGATCTCGGCCGCCCCCTCCGGCAGCAGATCGAACGCGAGTTTCTCGGCCCCGCGCCGGACGATGCGGGTCAACTCCTCGGCCGTATAAAGAACGAGACGCAACGGAATGCCGAATCGGTCGCGCAGCGGCGTCGCCAGCAGCCCGGCGCGCGTCGTGGCGCCCACGAGAGTGAACGGCGCGAGGTCGATGCGAACGCTGCGCGCCGCCGGCCCCTCGCCGATGATGAGATCGAGCTGGAAATCCTCCATCGCCGGATAAAGGATTTCCTCGATCGCCGGCTGAAGGCGGTGGATTTCGTCGATGAACAGCACGTCGCGCGGCTGCAGATTGGTCAGGATCGCCGCAAGATCGCCCGCCCTCTGGATCACCGGTCCGGAGGTGGCGCGAAACCCCACGCCCAGCTCGCGCGCCACGATCTGCGCCAGCGTGGTCTTGCCCAGGCCCGGCGGGCCATGCAGCAGCACGTGATCCAGCGCCTCGGCGCGATCACGCGCGGCGGCGATGAACACCGCGAGATTCTCTCGCGTCGCCTGCTGGCCGGTGAACTCGGCGAGCGTTTGCGGACGCAGCGAGGCCTCGGCCGCATCCTCGGCGGCCCGCGCTGACGAGACGGCGCGCTCGCTCATGGCCGCGCCAACTCGCGCAACGCCTCGCGGATCAGCAAGTCGAGCGACGGGTCATCATGCCGGGCGATGACGCGCGCGATCGCCGCTTGCGCCTCCGGCCGCCGATAGCCGAGGTTCAACAGCGCGGACAGCGCATCTCCGGTGACGCCGCCTTCGGCCTGCGGCAGGATCGGCGAGAAGCCGGGGCCGGTCGGCATCGCGCCTGCCTTTTCACGCAACTCGGTCAGCAGGCGAATGGCGAGTTTCACCCCGACCCCGGCGGGCCGGGTCATCGCGCCCCGGTCGCCGGCCTGGATCGCGCCGATCAGTTCGGTGGGCGAGAGGGCGGACAGGATGTTCAACGCCACCCGCGCGCCGACGCCCTGCACGGTCAGCAGCAGGCGAAACCAGTCGCGCTCGGCCGCGTCGGCGAAGCCAAACAGGGTGATCGCGTCCTCCCGCACCTGCATTTCGGTCAGTATCGTGACGACCGTCCCGGTGGGCAGCGCGGAGAGCGTGCGCGTCGAGGCCAGGACGAGGTAGCCGACGCCGCCGACGTCGACGATGCAGCGATCCGCCTCGATCTGAGCAACGCGGCCGGTGAGCTGGGCGATCATCGATGTTTCCAGGCGGGCGCAAAGCGTGCCATATTGCACGCATGACAACGATGATCGTAGAGATCTACGACGCCTTTCTCGATGCCGGAGCGACCGACGACAAGGCCCGTCGGGCAGCCGAGGCGATGGCTGGCCATGAGGATCGGTTTCATGCGCTCGAGACGAAAATCGATCGACTGGACATTAAAATCGACAGAGTCGAAGCGAACCTGAACCAGAAGATCGATCGCGTCGAAGCAAACCTAAACCAGAAAATCGACCGTCTTGAACTCACCGTGGGCGGACGCTTTGATGCGATGGACGCGAGGATGGATCTCCAACTGGAACGTGTCGAGAGCCGGTTGCGCAGCGAGCAGGTCCTTATTCGCTGGGTGTTTGGAATGCTCATCACGATTGGCCTCGCCATCGGCGCAAAAGTCTACTTCCCTTAGGCAACCCTTCCCGCCACCCAACGCACCCGCGTCTGTCGGTGATGGGCGTGGCAGATCGCGACCGCAAGCGCATCGGCCGCATCCGCCCGGCGGATCGCCCCACCAGGCAGCAGCCGACGTACCATCACCTGCACCTGAATCTTGTCCGCCCCACCCGTGCCCACGACCGCGAGTTTCACCGCCTTCGCGCCATATTCCGCGACCGAAATTCCGGCCAGCGCCGGCGCCAGCAACGCCACCGCACGCGCATAGCCGAGCTTCAACGTCGCCGCCCCGTTGCGGTTGACGTAGGTTTCCTCGACCGCCGCCTCGTCCGGCCGCCACTCGGCAATTAAGGCCCTCAGCGCGTCATGCAGCGCCCGCAGCCGCTCCGGCACCGCCGCCTCGCCGTCGGTCGCGATCACCCCGTCGGCGACGTGGCGCAACCGGTTGCCGTCGCACTCGATCAGCCCCCAGCCTGTGCAGCGCAAGCCCGGGTCGATGCCCAGCAGCCGCACCATGATCAGGCCGAGAGCTTCTGCAGCACCGTCTCCGGGATGTCGAAATTGGCGTAGACGTTCTGCACGTCGTCGCCGTCGTCGAGCACGTCGATCAGTTTCAACACCGCAGCGGCCCGCTCCTCGTCAAGCGTCACGACCGTCGTCGGCCGCCAGTCCAACCGCGCCTCCTCGGCCGCGCCGAACCGCGCCTCCAGCGCGTCGCGCACGGCGAAGAACCCGTCGACCGCTGTGGTGACCTCGTGGCCGTCCGGATTGCTGTCGACATTCTCCGCGCCCGCCTCGATCGCCGCCTCCAGCATGTCGTCCTCGCTCGCAGCCGACGCCGGATAGCGCAGCATTCCGAGCCGCTGGAACATGAAAGACACCGAGTTGGTCTCGCCCAGCGCGCCGCCGTACTTGTTGAAGGCCGAGCGGACGTCGGACGCGGTGCGGTTGCGGTTGTCGGTCAGCGCCTCGACGATCACCGCCACGCCGGCGGGGCCATAGCCCTCGTAGCGGACCTCGAAATATTCTTCGCCCGCCCCGGCGCCGGCCGCCTTCTTGATCGCCCGCTCGATCGTGTCGCGCGGCATGTTGGCCACGCGCGCGGCGGAGACGGCGGTGCGCAGGCGCGGGTTGGCGGCGGGATCCGGAAGTCCCTGCCGGGCGGAGACGGTGATTTCGCGGATCATGCGGGCGAACTGCCGGGCGCGCTTGGCGTCCTGCGCGCCCTTGCGATGCATGATGTTCTTGAACTGCGAATGGCCGGCCATGGCGCGAAACCCGTCAGCCCCGCACGCGCCGCAGCGCGAGGACCAGGGTCGCGGCCAGCGCCACCTTGACCGCGTCGCCCGCCAGGAAGGGCAGGACGCCCACAGCGAGGAGCTGGTCGCCCGGCACGAACTGCGACAGCCAGGCGAGGCCGAGCGCGTAAATCACTGCCATGCCAGCGACCATCGAGGCCACGACCGGCATCGGACGCCGGCCGAATTTCTCGATCCCCCAGGCGACAAGCCCGCTGGCCATCAACTGCCCCGCCAGATATCCCCCCGTCGGCCCCGCCATGTAGGCGAGGCCGATGCCGCGCGCCGGCGTGCCGGAAAACACCGGCAGGCCGAACGCGCCCTCGATGAGGTAGGCAAGATACGCGGCCACCGCGAGCCGCGGACCGGCAAGGCCAGCGATGGCCAGCACTGCGAGCGGCTGCAGGGTCATCGGCACGGGCCAGAACGGCACGGACGCGTGCGCCGAGACGGCGAGGACCCCGCTAAGGGCGAGCGCACCCAGGACGGTGAGACCCCAAGTCTGTTGCGGACGTACCGCGGCGAGAGCGGTCATGAAACCTCCATCGAAGTCGCTCAGATTACACTGCCGGCATCGCCTGCGACAGACGACCGCCCTGCCGCACCGGCTCGACCCGCAAAGCGAGGCCGGTCGAATCGTCCGTCTCGACGAATACACCGCAAACGGTGGCCTCACCCTCGGCCGGACCGAGCCGCTCGCCCGGCACTTTCCGCCAGAACCGAGCGGCGGCGCCTTCTTTCTGCATGCCAATCACACTGTCGTAGTCGCCGCACATTCCGGCGTCGGACACGAAGGCCGTGCCACCGGAAAGGATTTGATGGTCGGCCGAGGGGCAATGCGTGTGGGTGCCGACGACCAGGCTCGCCTGCCCGTCAAAGGAATGGGCGAAGGCCATCTTCTCGCTGGTGGCCTCGCCATGAAAGTCGATCACGACAGCGGCGACCGTGCCACCGAGGCGGTAGCGGGCCAGGTCGACCGCTGCGCCACGAAATGGACAATCGAGCGGGTCCATGAACAGCCGCCCCATTGCATTGAGGACCACGGCGCGCCGGCCGTCGGCGAGGTCGACGACAACGCTGCCCGCGCCGGGCGTGCCGGGCGGGAAATTCAGCGGCCGGATCAGCCTGGGATGGGTCGCAATATAGGGTACGATTTCTTTGCGGTCCCAGGCATGGTTGCCGAGCGTGATGACGTCGGCGCCGGCCGCGAAGATCGCCTCGGCCATCTCCGGAGCGAGCCCGAAACCATGACTGGCGTTCTCGGCGTTGACGATCGCGAGATCGATCCCGAGAGCCGCTTTGAGTTTGGGCAAGGACGAGCCGACGGCGTCTCGGCCGGCGCGGCCGACCACGTCGCCCAGAAACAAGATTCGCATTCTAACGGCTTTCGCAGAGGATAACGCCGCGCTCGGTCGCGACGGCGGACAGCCGCACGTCGTAGGGGTCGGCCGGCACCTCGTCCAGTTCCTGCGCTGCGAACGCGCAACCGATCGCGACGGCACCGGGGAGACGGGCCAGGGTGCGGTCGTAGTAGCCGCCACCGTAACCGAGCCGGCGTCCGGCGCGGTCGAACGCGACCAACGGAACGAACAGGGTGCGCGGGACACCCTCGGCCGCGTCCGCGGCCGGGCAGAACGTACCGAACGTCTCGCGAACCATGGCGGCACCCGGGGTCCAGCGGCGGAACGTGAGCGGATTGCCGAGCGGCGGCGTCACCGGGAGAAGGATCTCGTGGCCGCGGTGATGGAGCGCGATCAGCAGCGGACGGATGTCGATTTCCGCCGACATCGGCCAGAAGCCGGAAACTGCGGCGCCTGCAGGCGGCGGCATGTCGCGCAGGACGTGATGTCCAAGGCGCTCGCCGAGGGCTGGATCAAGACCGTCGCGTGCTGCCAGCGCCCGTCGCCGAGCATCTCGTTTCGTGGCCCGAGGTTCATCGGACAAGGGCGATACTCACGACGTCACCTCCGCGCGCATGCTTCCAATCGCCGTTCGACGAAGCGTCTGGCCAGGAGCGTTTGCGCTCCGGGGCTGCCCACGGTGTACGAAAACACGTTGAACACCCGCCGGAGGCCGCAAAGGGCCGGCCATCCTGGCCTGATCGGCGCGCTCGATCAAACGCGAGCGAAGGGCATCGGACAGGCTTCTGCGGTCGAACGCGGTCACTTCGGCGACGCTGCTAACTCCGGAAGCCACGTCGGCCGACGGCACGCCATACCGACCGGCGACGCGTATCGCGACGTCGTCTGCCGCAATTTCGGTGCTTTCAAGGACCAACAAAATCGTTACTTGTCACGGCGGATAGCCAGCGCTCAACCAGGCGCCGGCAGGGGCCTGGCGCAGCAGCGTTTTTGTGTCGGGTACATCCGTCATCAGCGGCCTTCTGCGAATTGCATCCGCATCGATTCCATGCGTAAGTCAGCCGCCATCGTCTGTCGAAACGGCCTGCCAACCGGCGCCTTCACGGTGGCACAAATGTTTCACTCAAAATACCAAGGAGGTATCGTGTTCCAAAAAATTCTTGTGGCGGCGATTGCGTTGAGCGCAACCTCGGCCATGGCGCAGGACGCCAAGCCGCCCTGCGCGATATCGGCGAAGGGCCTGCAGTCCGTGCTCGACAAACTCGCCCCCGTGGCGCAGATGAACAATGGTGGTATCTTCAGCCCGAACCGGATGTGGGCGGCCGTCGTCGACCGCCAGGGAATCCTCTGCGGAATGACGAAAGTCGGCGACGCCTGGCCCGGTAGCCGGGCCATCGCCATCGCCAAGGCCGAGACGGCCAACAACTTTTCCAATACCGGCCTGTCATTGTCGACCGCCAATCTGTATGCGGCGACACAGCCCGGCGGCTCGTTGTACGGTCTCAACAACTCCAACCCGTTCAACCCCGCCTACAACAAGATCACCGTCGACGGCAGCGCCGGCAGCGGCGTCGGGCAGAACCCGGGCGGGATCATCACCTTCGGCGGCGGTGTGCCGCTTTACTTCGAGGGCCGAGTCATCGGCGGACTCGGCGTCAGCGGCGACTCCGCCTGCGCCGATCACGTGATCGCATACCGCATGCGCCGTCTGGCCCATCTGGACACCATCCCGGGTGGCGTCAGCCCCGGCAACACGGACAACATCGCCTACCCAACCGGGTCCGCGACCCCCACCGGCTTCCAGCATCCGCATTGCTTCCCGCAGGATTTGGCGCCCGGCGACATCTGAGCTTGCCTCCGGGGTCCCGCGGGGGACCCCGGACACCCTCAACGGAAGCCCACCTCGACTTCGCGCGCGCCACCGTCGCGAAACCACTTCTCCCAGATCGCCTGCACCGATTTGCGCTGCTCCTGCGGCAGCGCCGGGCGGCCGGGCGCATCGTCACGACCGAAGCCGAACACGCGCACCGACGTCCCGGCAACATTGGCGCGCAATTGCGCACCTGTGAGGAGACGTCCAACCTCTGCGGAAGGCAGGCGGCGCAGATCACGCTCGGCCAGGAACGTAGAGTTTTCCAACAGGTCGGAGAACATGATGAGTTGCGCAAGTGGCTTACCTGCGGCGGCCGCCGAATAGGCGCGCGTCACCTCCGCAACGGTCCTGAAGATGTCGGAGTATTTGGTCTCCTGCGGTTCACGCAACAAGGTGGCCAGGGCACCGGCGAGTTCGGTCTGGTAGGCGCGCGCCTGGGCCCGGGCCGCAAGCGGGCTGCAGGTCGAGAACAGGTTGGCGAAAAACCCGTCATCCGGACAGCCCGGCTTGCATTGGTCGAAGAACTTCTGGCTGTCCGTGTAGTCGCCGCTGATCGTGAAGCCGACCAACCGGTCGCCTCCACCCAGCCGCGAGATCAGCGCGCCGACCGCGTCGAGGAAGATCGCGCGATCGGTCTTGTCGAACTGCGTCGTCCGGTCCACCAGCAGGATCGCGGTGGAATGGCCGCTCGCGCAGTAGTCGGTCGCCGCCCGCGCTGGCGTGGACGCCAGCAACAGGACGACCAGCAACCTCACCATTCCGGTGCCGACTCCGCGCCGATCCGCTCCAGGATCTCGCGTTCCGGCGTCGCGCTCACCGATACCGCGGCAAGGCTAGATGCGCCCTCGACGAATGCCAGGGAGCGGCTGTGGATCGTGTTGGCAACCCGAGCGGCGACATCACGAAAGAACGGCTTGACCGCCGCCTCCCGCGCGGCCACGGCGTCGCGTCGCGCCTGCGTCTCGCGCATCCGCGCGTCCAGCACACCGAATTGCTGGTCAAACGCACGCTGCCGAAGCGATACGGCTTTCTCGTAGTTCCCCTTAAGCTTCGCAATCTGGCTGCGCGCCCGCTTCTGCTCGCGCCACGCCGTTTCGTAGTCCGGATGGGGATCGTGGCGAAAGAACGCCGCCGCAACCCCAAGGCTGAAGAGCGCGAGGTTGATGAGCAGGAGCGCCCAGCCCGCGGTGCCGAGATCGACCGACGCGACGCTCGTGAGCGTCGACGCGACGCCGCCCTCCGTCAACTGCCGGATCTGGTCTTGCAGACTGCCCTGCTCGGATTCCAGCAATCTCACAAAGGATTGCCGCATCTTCGCGAGAAAATAAATCAGGCCGCCGACCACGGTAAGCAGAAAGACGATCGCTGCCCCGCGCCGGAGCTGGATCGCCGTGCGCTGGGGAGTCTCCGACCGGCGTATCAGGGTGCCCACGACATGGGCGAAAAACATGAGCACGCTGCCCACCGCCAGCGCCAGGGCGAGCGAGTAGGCCGGTTGCTCCTGAAAGAACAGCTCGAACGCAAGCCGGTTGACCGGCACCTCGACCACCGCCAGTGCGGCCAGCAGCGGCAGATAGACGCGGACAAAGCTGCGCCGCAGCGGCCGGCCGCCGACTTCGGAACGGACCGCGCGGTGGGCTTTCTCTGCTTCATCCAACTTCTGCGTGGCGGCAAGGTAGCGGGCGGACTGTTGACCGATAATGCGTTCCAGATCGCGCATCGTCTCCTGCCGCTGTTCGCGCGCGTCCTGCAGTTGCTGGCCGACCTCCTCGTCGCATTCGCGGCTGAGGTCGCTGACTTTGCGATGCAAGTCCGAGCCGTGCGCGGTCAACCGCTCACGCAGCGACAGGACGGACGCCTTGGCGCGCGAGATGAGGCTGTCCTCGAAATCGGCATGGCGGCGAGCAACCAGCGCGGGGTCGGCGGCAGCCTTGCGTCCGGTGACCCGGTCGGCCCGGACCTCACCCTCGCGGTAATCAAGCCACAGGCCGGCCGTCTGGTCCGCGATATGCCGAAGCGTCTGGTCCATGGACGGCGATATCGCCCGTTTGAAGCGGGGTGGAAAGGGTGACGTCCGTCGTGGCCGCGGCCCTGGCGCGAACTTGCGGCGCATGATGGTGGTGCATCCGGGTTGCCCCGTCGCACGGATCGACATATCGGAAAGCCGTTATCTAGGGGAGTAGTCGGCCATGATCGCACCCGACTTCGTCCGCACGATGGCAGCCTACAATGCTGAATTGAACCGGCGTATCTACGGCGCGGCCGCGGCATTGTCGGATGCGCAAAGGCGGCGCGACGACGGCGCGTTCTGGTCGTCGATCCACGGCACACTCAGTCATCTCGTCTGGGCCGACCGTGTTTGGATGTCGCGGCTCGCGGGCTGGGCCGACCCGGGCGTGAAACTCGCCGACAGCGCGTCCTACATCGCCGATTTCTCCGCGCTCGCCGCGGCGCGGACCGACACCGACGCGCGGATGATCGCCTGGGCGGACGGCCTCGCGCCAGAAGGGCTCGCGGGCACACTGGTTTGGTTCAGCGGGGCCACGCAGCGCGAACAAACCCGCAAGCGCGCGCTGGTCGTCGTCCACCTATTCAATCATCAGACCCACCACCGCGGGCAGGTTCACGCACTCCTGACCCGACATGGACAGGACATCGGGGCGACCGACCTTCCGTTCGTGCTCGAATAGCTGCCGATCGAAGTCCGATGCCCTGCCGATGAGCATGGGTCCTGCTAGCCCTGTGCGGTGCGCGGGTCGATTACCGCTTCGATGATCGTCACCTTGTCCGCTGGAAATCCACCTTCCTTCGCGTGGCGGTAGACAGCCTCCTCGCTCTCGGCTTCGTGAACGCAGTATATGCGGTCGCCCGCGACGTAGCTCTGGTGCCACGTATAGGGCTCGCCGAGCCCGGAGACGACCGCGTTGGACTTTATGGCGATCTCCTGCAACTCCCGCGCGCTCAGCGCGCTCGCGCCCGCGATGTGACGTTCGATGATGAACTTAGGCATGGTGAGGCCTCCCTGTTGTTGCGCAGACCATGCGATAATCTCGCTGATCCGTCACTTCGATCGTAGGCTGATCGTATCATTACGTCAATTTCTGTCACACGGCCGCGCCGACGGCGAATTGCTCGAATCCATACTGGCTCGGGAACAGGGAGCGGCTGAGGAGGATGCCTGTCACAATCCGCCTTCTTGGAAGGCCCGCTCTGTCGTGCGATGGCGGCGACGACGCGGGGCGGATGGTCTGCGGCCACCAATCCTGGGCATTGCTTGCGCGCATTCTCTTGACCGATCGTGCCGTTTCAAGGCGCGCTGTGGCGTCGGAGCTGTTCTCGGACACCGTCAACCTCTGTGTTCGAGTGACTGATCCCTACGTCGCCCTGCTCGTCGCGATTTTCGCAGATCAGTGCAGGATCGGTTTGAAAGCCGGTGACCTGGAGGCGGCGCGGGCGGCCGCACCCGACCTCATTTCGCTCGCGGCCAGAACGCATGCGGACGCTCCGCTCTTGAAGTGGCAACGGAGATCCGCGCTTTACCGCCGCCGGATCGTGTGATTCGTTCGCCAGCCCCAAGACCAACCCACCCGTTTTTTGCTATCCGGCAGGCACCGTCGCAAGGCTTCGGTGGGGCTGGGACGCGGCTTACGGCACAACACACCGGCTAGCACCAAAACGCCTGCCGAACGACAGTGGCGATCCAAACCGGCCACACCTATCCTGCAAAAAAGTCCATCAAGAGCACAGCAAAGCAGGGCAATCTCGTCGTCATTTTTGGTCAAGTGCTCGGCGGATGAAAGTGCTGAGCATTGGAAGACAGTGTCATCCCAAGGCGCGCGAGTGTCACGGCGCGATTTCGCCAACATCAGTCAGCGTTCCGTCGGGGTGGGATTTGAGTCAAGATCAACGTCTGCAACAGAGAACATGAGTTAGGTATTCCGTTAACGTCAAATCGAACGATGATATGACACTAAAAGGTAGCGTTTGCGGGAGGCTTATGCCGCATTTTTGACTGATCATGAGGCTATTCAACTGATAGTCTCTCAGGCGATCACTTTTAGGGGTAGTTCAGAGATGAGTATATATTCTCGACTTCGGAAGTTTTTCTTATCTATCATTCAGGTCTTGCCGCTTGTCGCCGTCGCAAGCGTTGCCGCCGGTGCCGACGAACCCCCGCCGTGGAAGTTCTTCGGCAACGACCTCGGCAATACGCGCGGTCACAATTCGGATGGTGTCAACGTCGACGCGCCTTTCCAGATCAATCCCCGCACCGCCTCGAAACTGCGACTGAAGTGGTCGTATTCGACGGTCGGCGACGTCTCCGCCACGCCAACCGTGGACGCCGGCGGGCTCTATTTCCCGGATTTCGCGGGCTATCTCTACAAGCTCAACCCGAAAACCGGCAGGCGCATCTGGTCGGTGTTTCTCGGGAGTCACCTGGGCGCCTACGGCGCCTCGCGCTCCAGCCCGGCCATCGGTGACAGGGGCGAGATCGTCATCGGCATCAATTCATCCAATGCCAGCAGCAAGCCCGGCGCGCGGATCCTGTCGTTCGACAAAGCCGATGGCGCACTGAACTGGCAGACCATCATCGACCCGAGCCCCTACGCAACGGTGGCGATGTCACCGGTGATCTACAACAAGCGCGTCTACGTCTCGACCGCCTCGAACGAGGAGGCACGCGCCGCCGACACGCCAGGTTTCGTGCCGAGCTTCCGCGGCAGCGTGGTCGCGCTCGACGAGGAGACGGGGCGGATCCTATGGCGTTTCACCACCGTTCCGAACGGCTACACCGGCGGCGCGGTCTGGGGCAGCAGCCCGGCGGTCTGGCCGGCCGAGCAATTGCTGTTCGTCGCCACGGGCAACAACTACTCGGTGCCCTCGCCGGTGGCCCGTTGCTTCAAGACCGCAGGCCCCGACCTCGGCGCGCAATACGCCTGCATGGATCCGACCAATTACGTCGATGCCATCCTCGCTCTTGACCTCGCGACCGGCCGACCGCGGTGGTCGCGCAAATTTTCCGGCGCGGACACCTGGAACATCGCCTGCTCGCGCGGGCCGGCATCGGCCTGCCCAGATCCGGCCGGAAGCGACTACGATTTCGGGCAAGCGCCGAATCTCACATGGGCGCCCAATTTCGTGGGTGTGCGCGACGACCGCGGCGGCACGAGCCGCAGCTACTTCGTGGGCGCCGGGCAGAAGACCGGGACGTATTGGGGCCTCAATCCACGGAACGGGGGCCTGTTTTGGTCGACGTTCATCGGTCGCGGCGAGATCATCTGGGGCTCGGCGGTCAACACCGGCGACCGCAACGCGGTCTATGTCGCGCTTATGAATCGCGCGCACTACGTCAACACGCTGGCGGGACGGAACGGCGCGACGGTCACCTGGGACGCCGGCGCCTGGGCGGCTGTCGATCTCTATACCGGCGCATTCAAATGGCAGGTGCCCACAGTCGGGGCGGACATCGCCACGCCGGCGTTCGGCGGATCAGCCCCCGGGCCGATGACCTTCACCAACCGCGTGGTTTTCGCGGGATCGACGTCCGGCTATTTCGTCGGGATGGATGCCGAGAGCGGGAAGACGCTGTGGACCTATGACGCTGGAGCCTCGGTGATCGGTGGCCCCGCGATCTATGACGAGACTGTGTTCTGGGGCGCCGGCGCCGGGAGATCCGGTCCCGGGACGCTTCACAAAATCTTCGCATTCGCCGTGCCTGGGCGCTGACCGGCAGCGGTGGGCGGGGCGCCCGTCGGCCCGCTACGCGGACCGCCCCGCCAGCGCCCTCTCGACGGCCCTCGCGAAGGCGGCCGGATCGCGCGGTGCCTCGCCGTCCTGGATGCGCGCTAGGTCGAACAGCATGGCCGCGCCCTCCACCACCGACCCGCCAGTCTGCGCGGTCGCGGCCAGCCCGGCGATCAGGCCGTGGCGCGGGTTGACCTCCAGGACCGGCGGCGCTTCGTAGCCCGCCCGTCCGGCTCGCCGAAGCAGGCGCTGCATGGCCAGATCCGGGCCCCCGCCACCGGCCGCCAGCACGACGGCGCTGTCCACCAGGCGGTCGGTCGACCGCACGTCCGACACCGCATCGCCCAGCGCCGCCTTCAGCTCGATCAGCA
The DNA here is from genome assembly GCA_965246915.1 of Acetobacteraceae bacterium. Lineage (GTDB taxonomy): Bacteria > Pseudomonadota > Alphaproteobacteria > Acetobacterales > Acetobacteraceae > CAVRQM01. Next base: position 37,981 of record CBDFGB010000025.1, on the reverse strand, counting down.
ACGCGCCGACATCGGCGGCCTCCCCTTCGGCCGCAGCGTCGCTCGCGAAATTCGCCAGATCGGCCTGCGCCTGGGTCACGCTGCGCAGCTTCTTGCCTTCGAACTCCGCCAGCCGCTCCGGCCAGAAGGCGTCGATCGAGTCACCGAACAACAGCACTTCGACGCCGCGCGCCCGAAATCCCTCCAGCTGCGCCGAGCGAGACAGCGCGTCGGTATTGTCGCCCGCCAGGAAGTAGATCGCCTCCTGCGCCGCCTTCATCCGCCCGACATACTCGGGCAGCGAAGTCCATCCCTCGACCGCGGAAGACTTAGCCCGAAGCAATGGCGCGAGCTCGGCGCGATGCTCCGCATCCTCCCACAGGCCTTCCTTCAGGACCGCGCCGAAATTCTCCCAGAACGGGCGATACTTCTCCTCGTCCTTCGCCGCCGTCTTCAGTTCGCCCAGCACCCGGTTGGTCACCGCGCGGCGGATCCGCGCCAGCACCGGAGTCGTTTGCAGCATCTCGCGGCTGACGTTGAGCGGCAGATCCTCGGTGTCGACCACACCGTCGACGAAGCGCAACCACGGCGGCAGCAGGTCCGCCTCCTTGGTGATGAACATGCGCCGCACATGCAGCCGCACGCGCGACGCCCGCTCCTCTTCGACGGCCATGAACGGCTTGCTGTCGGGGATGAACAACAACGCGGAGAAATCAATCGCGCCCTCCGCCCGCCAGTGCAGCACGGACCACGGCTTGCCGAAGAAATGCCCGAGATGCCGGTAGAATCCCTCGTAATCCTCCTCGCTCAGCTCGGCTTTCGGCCGCCGCCACAGCGCGGTGGCCTCGTTGGCCGGCTCGTCCTTGCCGTCGCGGGCGACCGTGATGGGCACCGTGATGTGCTCGGCCCATTTGCGCACGATGGTCTCGAGCCGCATCGGCTCGAGGAATTCCTCGGCGTCGGGCTTCATGTGCAGGACGATCGTCGTGCCCGCCGTGTCCCGCTCGGCCGGCGCGAGGCTGAACGTCCCCTTCCCTTCGCTCGCCCACAGCCACGCCTCGTCCGTGCCGGCGCGGCGCGACGTCACTTCGACCCGCTCGGCGACCATGAAGGCCGCGTAGAAACCGACACCGAACTGGCCGATCAGGCTCGGCCGCTGCTCAGGTGTCGCGTCCGCGAGGCTCTGGCCGAAGGCGCGCGTGCCGGAGCGGGCGATCGTGCCCAGGTTCTCCGTCAGCTCCTGACGGCTCATGCCGATCCCGTCATCGGCGATGGTCAGCGTCCGCGCCGCCTTGTCGCCATCGATGCGCACCCGCGCCTCGCCCGCGGCGGCCAGCTCCGGCCGGGTCAATGCCTCGAACCGGCGACGGTCGATCGCGTCGGCGGCATTGGCAATCAGTTCGCGCAGAAATATCTCGCGGTCGGAATAGAGAGAGTGGACCACCAGATCGAGCAGCCGACCAACCTCGGCGCCGAACTCGTGCTGCTCAACCGGATCCGTCTGCGACATAGGTTCTCTCCGTAGGGGCGCGGCGGCGATATGCGCAGGCTTCTCGGATGTTTCAATGACGGCCCGCCCGCGACTCGCCAGCGGCCTTGCGTTCGTCGGGCGAACAACCAACCATCATCCCATGTCGGGCTTCACCCCCCGCGTGCGGGCCGTCCTCGGGCCGACGAACACCGGGAAGACACACCTCGCGATCGAGCGGATGCTCGGTCATTCCTCTGGAATCATCGGCTTTCCGCTGCGCCTTCTGGCCCGCGAGAACTATGACCGCATGGTGGCCCGCAAGGGCGTAAAGAGCGTCGCGCTGATCACCGGCGAGGAGAAGATCGTGCCGCCCGAGGCACGCTGGTTCTCCTGCACGGTCGAGGCGATGCCGCTCGACCGGCGGGCCGAGTTTCTGGCCGTCGACGAGATCCAACTCTGCGCCGACCCGGATCGCGGCCATGTCTTCACCGACCGGCTGTTGCACGCGCGCGGCCTGGTCGAGACGATGTTCCTGGGCGCCGAGACGATCCGGCCGCTGCTGCACCGCCTGGTCCCGAACGCAACCGTGGAGACGCGGCCGCGGCTGTCGAAACTGGTCTACGCCGGACACTCGAAGCTGACGAAGCTGCCGCCGCGTAGCGCGGTCGTGGCGTTCAGCGCCGGTGAAGTCTACGCCATCGCCGAGTTGATCCGTCGGCGGCGCGGCGGCTGCGCGGTGGTGATGGGGCGGCTCTCCCCACGCACCCGCAATGCGCAGGTGGCGCTGTATCAGGACAAGGAGGTCGATTTCCTGGTCGCGACCGACGCGATTGGCATGGGCCTGAACATGGATGTCGACCACGTCGGATTCGCCGGCCTGAAGAAGTTCGACGGCCATCGGCCACGCCACCTGACGGCGGCCGAGGTGGCGCAGATCGCCGGTCGAGCGGGGCGCGGCATGCGCGACGGCACGTTCGGCACGACGGGTGAATGCCCGCCGCTCGATGCCGACATCGTCGACGCGGTGGAGAACCATCGGTTCGAGCCCCTCGCGCAGCTTGCCTGGCGCAACGACGGACTGGATTTCGGCCACATCGACCTTTTGCTGACATCGCTGCTCGCCCCGCCGCCTGGTCCTGGCTTGGTGCGCGGCAACGACGCGACGGATCTGACAACCCTGGCCGCATTGGCGCGAGAGCCCGAGATCCGCGCCCTGGCGCAAGGGCGGAAGCTGCTGCGGCTGTTGTGGGAGACCTGCCAGATCCCGGATTTCCGCAAGCTGGCCGACGACAGCCACGTTCGACTGTGCAGCCGCATATTCGGCCATCTGGTGCGCGACGGACGGCTGCCGACCGACTGGATCGCCGCTCAGATCGCTGGCATCTCCCGGGCCGACGGCGACATCGACACGCTGATGCAGCGGCTGCAGGGCGTGCGCGTGTGGTCCTACATCGCCGCCCGGTCGGATTGGGTCGCCGACGCCGCGCACTGGCAGGCTCGCGCGCGGGAGGTCGAGGATCTGCTGTCCGACGCGCTGCATGAGCGGCTGATGCTTCGGTTCGTGGACCGCCGCGCGGCGCATCTGTTCCGGCGGCTGGACGCCGGCGATACGGCGGAGCTGTTCTCGGCCGTGACACGACGCGGCGAAGTGGTGGTCGAGGGCCATCCGGTCGGCCATGTCGAGGGGTTCCAGTTCGTGCCCGACCCCGCCTCGGTCGGCGACGAGCGGCGGCTCGTGCTGCGGGCCGCCCGCCGGGCGCTGCGCGAGGAGATGCCCCGCCGCGTCGCGCGGCTGGACGCCGCTCCCGAGTCTGCGTTGGCGTGGCCGCCGAGCCAGCGGCTGATCTGGGAGGGTGCTCCGATCGCGAAACTGCGGCCCGGCGCGTCCGTGCTGCGGCCGCAGGTCGACGTGCTCGACAGCGAATTCCTCGGGCCACGCGAGCGCGAGGCGGTGCGCCTCCGTCTGCAGCGGTTCGTCGACGGCGAGATCGCCGATGTGCTCGCGCCACTGCTCACGGCCATCACCGGGGCGGCCGGGGATCCCGAGCTGCGCGGTCGGCTGCATCTGCTGGCCGAGGGGCTGGGCGTGGTGGCCGGCGCGCCCAGCGAGGCGCTGCCGTCGGGACTTCGTGGCCGACTGAAAAGCCTCGGTGTGCGGGTCGGCCGCTTCGGCATGCTGATGCCCGCGCTGCTGAAGCCGCGCGGCGCCGCGCTTCGTGGCAAGCTTTGGGCGCTGCGCGAGGGCGTGCCAACGCCGGCACCCGCGCCCCCCGGCCTTGTATCGATGCCTCCCCCGCCCGATTGGCCGGATGGCTTCGCCGAGGCGCTCGGCTGGCTCCGGACCGGGCCGGTGCTGCTCCGGCTCGACGTGGCCGAGCGGGTGGCGGGCGAACTGGATTGGGCGAGCCGTGGCCGCAAGGTCCCTGTTCCGGCCGACCTCGCCAATCATCTCTCCCTGAAGGCGGAGCTGGTGCCGGCAGTACTGCGGGCACTCGGCGTGCGGCTGTTCCCGGCCGCCACCCTGCCGCCTGACATGTTCGGCCCCCCGTCACCTGCGATGATGGCCACCGCACGCGCCCATCGCGCGACCGCAATACCGGACAAACCCGCTCCTCACCGCGCGGAGAGCCCCTTTGCGAAACTCTCGGCACTGCGCCTGTGAGCGGCGAGGACCGGGCCGATGAGGGCAAGGACTGGCAGCGCCTCGACAAATGGCTGTGGTGCGCACGGTTTATGAGGCAGCGGGCGGATTGCGCGCGGCTGGTGACCGCCGGCGGGTTGCGGATCAACCGGCAGCCCACGGACAAGCCGCATGCGAAGCTGCGGGTGGGTGACGTGCTGACCGTGGCGCTTGGCCGCGACGTGCGCGTGGTGGTGGTCCGATCACTGGCCGTGCGGCGCGGGCCAGCCGAGGACGCACGGGCGCTCTACAGCGAGATCGCGGAGACCCAAGCGATCCGGGCAGAGCCTGGGGGCGGGGGTTGCGACGCCGAGGTTTCAGCGGCATACCGCCCCTCCACCCCGCAAGCTGGCCGGCCCGATACCAGGAGCGCCTGATGACCTACGTGGTCACCGAGAACTGCATACGCTGCAAATACATGGACTGCGTGGAGGTGTGCCCGGTCGACTGTTTTTATGTGGGCGAGAATATGCTGGTGATTCACCCCGACGAGTGCATCGATTGCGGCGTTTGTGAGCCGGAATGCCCGGCGGAGGCGATCGTGCCGGACAGCGACGACCGAGCGAGCGCCTGGGCGGAGCAGAACCGCACCTTCTCGACGCAGTGGCCGAACATCACCCGAAAAGGCGAGGCCCCTGCCGACGCCGACGAGTGGAAGGGCAAGGCGGACAAGGCGCGGCTCTTCTCGCCGGAACCCGGCACCGCCTGAGCGTACGACGCGACGATCGGCAATCCGCCATGCGCATGCGGCGTGGCAGGGCTGATGACGCATGCCCTGAACTGTGCTATGCACCTTTTTCGGGCAAAGTGGCGACGCCGCGTCGTGTCGGTGACCCTTTGTCCGTTCCACGAGGGCTGACACACGCTGGCGTGTCGCCACGATCGCGCGGTATCGCGTGCTCGTGCTGCGTGCTGGGACACTGTGTCATATCATGAGGTCGCATTCGCATGAAGGCATCTGCCGACGCCGCCTTTCGCTCTGACGCCGACACCACGCCTCCGCCGTCCAGCGTCGAGGCAAAGCCGGAGGTCGCGGCACCGCCGACACCGCATCGCGCGCCTGAGCATCGCAATGGTCACGGCGGCCATGGTCAGATGATGAACGGTCGACCCGCACCCATTTCGCGCGCCAGCAACAAGGACGAGACCTTCGCGGAGGGTGACCACGTCGTCTATCCGACGCACGGCGTGGGCCGGGTCGAAAAGATCGCGATCGAGGACATCGCGGGCCACCGGCTCGAACTGATCCACATCACGTTCGAGGAAAACCGCATGACTTTGCGGGTGCCGGTCGCCAAGGCGCGCAGCGCCGGCCTGCGGCGCCTCGCGACGCGAAAGGTGTTCGACGACGCGCTGGCGCTTTTGAAGGGCCGTGCGCGGGTCAAGAAGACGATGTGGTCGCGTCGGGCCCAGGAATACGAGGCCAAGATCAACTCTGGCGATCCGCTGCAGATCGCCGAAGTCGTCCGTGATCTGCATCGCAACGCGGGCCAGCCCGACCAGAGCTTTTCGGAGCGCCAGATTTATGAGGCAGCGCTTGAGCGTCTGGCCGCCGAACTCGCGGCGCTGGACGAGACCGACAAGGCAACCGCGAGCCTGAAGCTCACGAACTTCCTCAAGACGATCACGTAATTACGGCCCCCGATCCCGTCCCTCCCCACAAGGGACGGGATCGGACTCATATCAGGCCCGCAGCGCCTCCGGCTCGTTGAGCGGCACCGGCAAGTATTTCGCGTATTCTTTCGGCACCACCTGCCAGAACATCGGCAGCGCGTCGGCCCAGTCGTGCAGCATCGCCCGCGCATACCGGCTGTTCGTCTCGCCGACATGGCGTTCCACGAGATTGCGCAGGACCTCCTCCCAATGCGGATGGGCCACGCGCTGCCAGATGAGCGTCTCGGCGTTCACGCGCAGCGCGAAACTGCCGTCCGGGTCGTAGACGAACGCCTGGCCACCCGTGAAACCAGCGCCGAAATTGTCGCCGATCGCGCCGAGAATGACGACCACGCCGCCGGTCATGTATTCGCAGGCGTTGGAGCCGCAGCCCTCGATGACGGCCGTCGCGCCGGAGTTGCGCACCGCGAACCGCTCGCCGGCCTGACCGGCCGCATAGAGGTGCCCCGCCGTCGCGCCATACAACACCGTGTTGCCGATGATCGTGTTGTGCTGGCTGGCGAGCGTCGACGACGGCGCCGGCCGAACCACGATCGTGGCCCCCGACAGGCCCTTTCCGACATAGTCGTTGGCGTCGCCCAGCACTTCGAGCTTCAGCCCGCGCACGCCGAACGCACCAAGCGATTGTCCCGCGCTGCCACGCAGCCGGACCGTCACGTGACCCGCCTGCAATCCGGTCATCCCGTATTGCCGCACGATGCGACTGGACAATTTCGTGCCGATCGCCCGGTGCGTGTTGCGGATGTTGTATTGCAGCTGCATCTTCTCGCCACGATCGAACAGTGGTGCCGCGTCGGCGATCATCTGCGCGTCGAGCGTCTCTGGCACCTCGTTGCGCCCCTCCAACGTGCAGTGGCGCGCATAAGGGCCGGGATCGGCCTGCACCAGCAACGGATTGAGGTCGAGGTCGTCGAGCAGCTCCGAGCCGCGCGAAACCTGACGCAACATGTCGGTACGCCCGATCACGTCGACCAGACGCCGCACGCCGAGCGAGGCTAGAATCATGCGCACCTCCTCGGCGATGAAGCTGAACAGATTGATGACCTTCTCCGGCGTGCCGGTGAATTTGGCGCGCATCGCCTCGTCCTGGGAGCAGACGCCGACCGGACAGGTGTTGCTGTGGCACTGGCGCACCATGATGCAGCCCATGGCGACCAGCGACGCCGTGCCGATGCCAAACTCCTCCGCGCCAAGCATTGCCGCGATCACCACGTCGCGGCCGGTCTTCAGCCCGCCGTCGGTGCGCAGCCGGACGCGGTGGCGCAGCCGGTTCAGCATCAGCACCTGATGCGCCTCCGACAGCCCCATCTCCCACGGCAGGCCGGCATATTTCACCGACGTTTGCGGACTGGCACCGGTGCCGCCGGAATGGCCGCTGATGAGGATCGCATCCGCCTTGGCCTTGGCCACGCCGGCGGCAATCGTGCCGATCCCGCTGCGCGACACCAATTTCACGCAGACACTGGCGTCCGGGTTGATCTGTTTCAGATCGTAGATGAGCTGGGCCAGATCCTCGATCGAATAGATGTCGTGATGCGGCGGCGGGCTGATCAGCGTCACACCCGGCGTGCTGTGCCGGAGCTTCGCGATGATGCCGGAGACCTTGAAGCCGGGAAGCTGGCCGCCCTCACCCGGTTTGGCCCCCTGCGCCACCTTGATCTCGATTTCCCGGCAAGCATTCAGGTATTCGGCGGTGACTCCGAAGCGCCCTGACGCGATCTGCTTGATCGCCGAATTGGCGTTGTCGCCATTCGCGCGAGGTTTCGCCCGCGCCGGGTCCTCGCCGCCCTCGCCGCTGTCGCTGCGGGCACCGATGCGGTTCATCGCGATCGACAGCGTCTCGTGCGCTTCCGGACTCAAGGCGCCCAGCGAGATGCCCGGCGAGATGAGGCGCTTCCTGATTTCCGTGATGCTCTCGACGTCGTCGATGGCGACGGGCGTCACGCCCTCGGTGCGGAAATCCAGCAAGTCGCGCAAAGCGACTGGCGGCATCCGCCGCACCGCCTCGCTATAGCGGCGGAACGCCTGGAAACTGTCCGACGCCACCGCCTCCTGCAGCAAGTGGATAAGCCCGCCATCGAACGCATGCGCCTCGCCCTTGCGGCGCAGTTTGTAGAGCCCGCCGATCGGCAACGTGGGCAACTCCGAGCCCCACGCCAGGCCGTGAAGATCGAGCACCTCTTGCGAAATGCCCGACAGGCCGAGGCCGGAGATGCGCGACTGCATGCCGGGGAAGAAGTCGGCGACCAGCGCGCGCGACAGACCGATCGCCTCGAAATTGTAGCCGCCGCGATAGGACGACAGGACCGAGATGCCCATCTTGCTCATGATCTTGAGCAGTCCCTTGTCGACCGCTTTCTTGTAGCGCCCGACCGCATCCTTCAGCGACAGGCCGCCGAACAGGCCGCGCCGGTGACGTTCGGCAATACTCTCCTGCGCGATATAGGCGTTGACCGTGGTCGCGCCGACGCCGATCAGAACGGCGAAATACTGCACGTCAAGACATTCCGCGCTGCGTACGTTTAGACTGGTGAAAGTCCGCAGGCTGCTGCGCACCAGATGGGTGTGGACGCCGCCGGTCGCCAAGATCATCGGAATCGGCGCCCGCTCCGGCGACAGCGCCTCGTCGGTCAGAATGACGTGCGTGGCCCCGGCCCGCACGCCTTCCTCGGCCTCCCGGCGGATGCGGTCCAGCCCGAGACGCAAGCCCGTCTCACCCTCCGCGGCCACGAAGGTGCAGTCGACGACGCAGGCCGATTCGCCGAGCGTGGCGCGCAACGCGGCATACTCGGCGTTGGACAGCACCGGGCTCTCCAGCTGCAGCAGGTTGAACTGGCTGCTGTCCTCGTCGAGCACGTTGCCGAGATTGCCGAGCCTCGTCTTGAGGCTCATCACGCGCGTCTCTCGCAGGCTGTCGATCGGTGGGTTGGTCACCTGGCTGAACGCCTGCCGGAAATAGTGATGCAGGCCGCGATACTTCTCGGACAGCACGGCGATCGGCGTGTCGTCGCCCATGCTGCCGACCGCCTCGGCCGCATCCTCGACCATCGGATGGAGGATCATCTCCAACTCCTCGACGGTCATGCCGATCGCGAGCTGACGCCGACGCAGCGCCTCGCCCTCGAACACGACCGGCTCCGGCGCGTCGGTGCGCACGATGTGGTCGATCTGGCGGATGTGGCGCGCCCACTCGCCGAACGGCTGCCGCGCGGCCAGCAGGTCCTTCAGCTCGCCGTCATGGTAGAAACGGGATTCAAACAGATCGACGCCAATCGTTTGGCCCGGTCCGACGCGGCCTTTCTCCAGCACGTCACTATCGTCGATCTTGACCATCCCGGCTTCCGAGCCGACGACCAGCAGATCGGACTTCGAGATGGTGTAGCGCAGCGGCCGCAGACCGTTGCGGTCCAGGCCGGCGATGACCCAACGGCCGTCCGTCGCGGCGATCGCCGCCGGGCCGTCCCACGGCTCCATCACCGCGTTGCAATACAGGAACATGTCGCGGTGCGCGGCCGACATCGTCGCGTCCTGGCCGATGCTGGCCGGGATCATCATCGCCTTGGTCATCGGCGCGTCGCGGCCGGCGCGGACCATCACCTCGAACACGTTGTCCAGGGTCGCGGTGTCCGAGCCGCCGGCCTGGATCACCGGCTTGATGTCGTCCATCCATGGGTCGAGATCGGGATCGGACAGCCGCGTCTCGTGGCTGCGCATCCAGTTAATGTTGCCGGTGATCGTGTTGATCTCGCCGTTGTGCGCGAGCATCCGGAACGGCTGCGCCAGCCGCCAGGTCGGAAACGTGTTGGTCGAGTAGCGCTGGTGATAGATCGCGAACCGGCTGATGAAGCGCGCGTCGAGCAGATCCGGATAGAAATCGGTCAGGCTCTCGGCGAGGAACATGCCCTTGTAGATGATCGACCGGCACGACAAGGAACAGAAATACAGCTCGCCGAGACCGGCGGCGATGCTGCGCTTCTCGATCCGCCGGCGGATCACGTACAGGTCGCGCTCGAAACTCGCCTCGTCGGTGCCGAGGGCGTTCCAGATCATGATCTGCTCGATCTCGGGCCGCGTCGCGTTGGCCTTCTCGCCGATCACCGTCACGTTGATCGGCACCTGCCGCCAGCCATAGATGTGATAGCCGAACGCGAGGATTTCGCTCTCGACGATCTGCCGGCAGCGTTCCTGCGCGCCGAGATCGGTCTTCGGCAGGAACACTTGCCCGACGCCGATCGCGCCGGGCTTGACCTTGTGGCCGCCGCGCTCGATCGCGTCGGCGAAAAAGTCTTGCGGGATCTCCACGTGGATACCAGCGCCGTCGCCGGTCTTGCCATCGGCGTCGACTGCGCCGCGATGCCATACGGCGCGGAGCGCATCGATGCCCGCCTGCACCACGTCGCGGCGCTTCTTGCCGTCCAGGGCTGCGACCAGGCCTACGCCGCAGGCATCGTGCTCCTGCGACGGATCGTACGTTTCATGCAGCAGTGCCGCGTTGGCGTGCCAGGCGGCGACAAAATCCTCGGTCATGGTCGTCACTCCGCGGCGATCGAAAGGGAGGCGTCTGCGGTCTGCATGAAGTCGTGCATCTGGGCGGCGGCGTCGCGGCCGTCGCGCACGCCCCACACCACGAGCGAGGCACCGCGCACGATGTCGCCGGCGGCGAACACGCCGGGCAGACTCGTCATGAAGGTGCGATGATCAACCTTGACCGTACCGAACCGGGTCACCGTCAGCTCCGGCTCGCCGAATGCGGCCGGCAGATCCTCCGGATCGAAGCCGAGCGCCTTGATGACGAGGTCGGCCGGGATCGTGTGGCTGCTGCCGGCGATCGGCTCGACCGATTGCCGACCCGACGGATCGGGCAGGCCCAAATGCATGCGGTGCGCCCGCACGCCGGTCACGTGATCGTCGCCGAGGAACGCCTCGGGCGCGGTCAGCCAGACGAACTCGACCCCCTCCTCCTCGGCGTTCTTCACCTCGCGCATCGAACCCGGCATGTTCGTCTTGTCGCGCCGATACAGGCATTTCACCGATGCGGCGCCCTGACGGACGGCGGTGCGCACGCAATCCATCGCGGTGTCGCCGCCGCCGACCACGACGACCCGACGATCGCGCGCGTCCAACTCGCCGGACGCGAATGTCTCAACCTGATCGCCGAGGCCGGTGCGATTGGAAGCGGTGAGATAGTCCAAGGCGGGCACGATTCCCGCCAACCCGCTGCCCGGGCCGCCGATGTCGCGCGGCTTATAGACGCCGGTCGCGATCAGCAGGCTGTCGTGGCGGGCGCGCAGGTCGTGCAGGCTCACGTCGCGGCCGATCTCCACGCCGAGATGGAAGACGACGCCGCCGTCCTCCAGCAGTTTCCACCGGCGGATGACGATGTCCTTCTCCAGCTTGAAGCCTGGGATGCCATAGATCATCAGCCCACCGACCCGGTCGTAGCGGTCGTAGACGTGCACCGCGTAGCCGAGCCGGCGGAGCTGGTCGGCGGCGGCCAGGCCGGCCGGACCCGCGCCGACGATGCCGACCGACATGCCGCGCTCGCGAACCGGCCGGGCGGGCCTGACCCACCCATTCTCGAACGCCGTGTCGGTGATGAACCGCTCGACCGCGCCGATCGTGACGCTCTCAAAATCGCGCTCGATGACGCAGTTGCCTTCGCACAGCCGATCCTGCGGGCAAATCCGGCCGCATATCTCGGGGAAATTGTTCGTGGCACTGGAGATCTCATAGGCCTCCTCCAGCCGTCCCTCGGCCGTCAGTTTGAGCCAGTCGGGGATGTTGTTCCCGAGCGGGCAATGGATCTGGCAGAACGGCACGCCGCACTGGCTGCACCGGCTCGATTGCGCCTGAGCGCGGGGCGTGTCGAAATCGTCGTAGATCTCCGCGAAATCCACCCGCCGTTCCGTGATATCGCGCTTGTCCGGCGTCTGCTGCGGCAGGCGGACGAATTGCAGCATACGCTCGGCCATGGCGAAGACCCCCTACGTCGTGGTGTCGCTATAGCCGCGCCAAAATCAGTTTGCGAGAGGAATCCGCCCGCAAGGTCAGTATGACTGACCTACCTTGGACGCATTTGGCCGAGAAAACTGTTCATATGGAATTTTGACGCCTTGATTAGGTCCGTTCTTGTTATAGTCTGCTATAGACGTTCCCGCCGCGGGCCACCCTTTCGAAATCGCGCAAGGTATCCCGGCACCACCTGCTCCACCGGCGTGGCCGCGATCCCCAGCGCGTCCAGACCGGGCATATCCGCTCCGACGATATTGTCGCGTGCCAACATGACGAGTTGGTCCTGCGTCAGTAGCTTGCCTGGAAGCCGCTCCAAAACCTTCGCCTGCAGGCGCGCCAAACCCGTCGGGATTTCGATCAGCCGATTGTGCCGGCCGGTTTCCTGCAAAATCCACGCCATCAATTCGCGAAACGTATAAACTCTGGGGCCGCCCAGCTCGAAAACCCGCCCAGCCGCGTCCGGTCGCGTCAGCCCGGCGATCACCGCATCGGCCACGTCCCCGACATAGACCGGCTGGAACTTTGTGTCCCCGGAGATGACGGGCAGGAACGGCAGCATCTGCGCCATGCCGGCGAAGCGATTGAAGAACTGGTCCTCCGCGCCGAACACCAGGGATGGACGAAGCACGCAAGCGGCGGGAAATGCCGTCAGCACGCCCTCCTCGCCCTCCGCCTTGGCACGCGCGTAGCCGCTCTCGCTGCTCGCGTCGGCCCCGATCGCCGAGACATGCACCAGCCGCGACACGCCGGCCGCTGCGGCCGCGCGGGCAACACGCGCGGCGCCTTCGCCCTGCACGCGGCTGAAATCCCCCGGGACGGCCTCCGCGAGAATGCCGACCAGATTGACCACAAGATCGGCCGACTCGACCGCCCGGGCCACCGCCGCGTCATCCGACAGGACGGCGCGCAACGGCACGATCTGTCCGACCGCACCCATCGGCTTGAGGAACAGCGCCCGCTCCGTGTTGCGCACGGCCACCCGAACGATGTGGCCGGACGCCGCCAGCCGCTTGACCACATAGCGACCGATGAAGCCGGAGCCGCCGAACACCGTCGCCACGCTGCGCGTCGCCATGCCAAACCGCCCCGTTCATGATGCGGCACCATTAGGCAGCGGCGCGCGGCTTCTCAAGCGCGAGGGCTAATTGACGCCGCCAATCCGCGGCGCTAGACCCCGCGCCTCGCCCGCACCGGATGCCCAGGTGGCGGAATTGGTAGACGCGCAGGTTTCAGGTACCTGTGGCAGAAATGTCGTGGAAGTTCGAGTCTTCTCCTGGGCACCATCTCCCGCCGAATGAGCACCAGCATCACCCAATTCCTGCCCGGCGGTGGCGCGATCCGCCTGCACCGACATGATCTGCCCGATGGATTTGCGCCCGGCCCGGTCGTGGCGGTCGACACCGAGACCATGGGCCTCGATCCACGCCGCGACCGGCTGTGCCTGATTCAGATGTCGTCGGGCGACGGCAGCGCCGATCTCGTCCAGATCATCCCGACCGAGCTGGGCGGCCATGGGCCGGCCGGGGCCGTCAATCTGGCGCGGCTCATGAGCGACCCGGCGGTGACGAAACTGATGCATTTCGCTCGTTTCGACGTGGCGATGCTGCAGCAGGCCCTGGGCGTCACCGTGGCACCCGTGCGCTGCACCAAGATCGCCGCCAAGCTGGTGCGCACGTTCACCGACAGGCACGGTCTGAAGGATCTCTGTCGCGACCTGCTGGGCGTCGAGATCAGCAAGCAGCAGCAGACATCCGACTGGGGCGCGACCGAGTTGACGGCCGAGCAACTGGCCTACGCGGCGTCCGACGTGCTGCATCTGCATGCCCTCTGGGCGAAGCTCGAGGCGTTGCTGCGGCGCGAGGACCGGCTGGCCCTGGCGGAGTCCTGCTTCGCGTTCCTCCCCACCCGGGCAAGGCTCGACCTGCAGGGATGGGAGGCACCGGACGTGTTCGCGCATTGATCCGCGCCGCCCCGATGCCAGATGAACGGGGCATGACACAGTCAACCGATTGACCCCGTCACGGGCGGGGACCTAGACCATGCAGATGAGTGTCGCCCTCGCCGCCTGCGGCGCGGCCGAGTCCGCGCCGGATGATGTCGGCGTGGCCCGCCGTGTGCTGACCACGGAGGCGGCCGCTCTGGCCGCGCTCGCCGCGACCCTCGACGCTCGGTTCGCACACGCGATCGACGCATTGGCCGACGTGTCGGGACGAGTTGTCGTCACCGGCATGGGCAAGTCCGGCCATGTCGCCCGCAAGATCGCCGCGACCCTCGCCTCGACAGGCACGCCCGCGCAATTCGTCCATCCTGCCGAGGCCTCGCACGGCGATCTCGGCATGGTCGTCTCTGGCGATGCGGTTCTCGCGCTCTCCAACTCTGGCGAGACGGCTGAACTGGCGGACATCGTCGGCCATACGCGGCGGTTTGGCTTGCCGCTGGTGGCGATCACCGCGCGCGTCGGCAGCACGCTGGCGCGGGCGGCCGATGTGGCGCTCATCCTCCCGGACGCCGCCGAGGCGTGCCCGCTCGGCCTCGCTCCGACCAGCAGCACGACGATGCAGCTTGCGCTGGGCGACGCGATCGCGGTGGCACTCCTGACGCGACGGGGGTTTGGCCCGTCGGACTTCCGGGACATCCATCCGGCGGGCAGCCTCGGTCAGCGGCTGCGGCGGGTCGACGATCTCATGCATGCGGGGGACGCGGTGCCGCTGGTCGCCGCCGACACGCCGATGGCCGAGGCGATCCTCGTGATGACCGACAAGCGGTTCGGCTGTGTCGGCGTGGTGGACGCGGCGGGGCGGCTGTCCGGGATCGTCACGGACGGAGATCTGCGGCGCGCCATGGCCCCCGACGTCTTGAGCCGCCCGGTCGCCGCGCTGATGACCCGCGAGCCGCGCCGGATCGGCCCTGATGCGCTCGCCGCCGAGGCGTTGCGCGCGATGAACGCCCCGCCCCGCCCGATCACCACGCTGTTCGTCGTGGACGCCGACCGGCCGGTGGGGATCGTGCATGTCCACGACCTGCTGCGCGCCGGCGTTGCCTGACATGGCATCGCAGATGACCCGACCCGCGACGCTGCCGCTCGGGCCGGTTCGACCCGCCACTGCCGGACTGTTCGGACCGTCGCGCGCCCGCCGGCCGATCACCGCGGCGGCGCTCGCCCGCCGGCACCGCTTGGTCGCGCTCGCCAAGCGGGTGCTTCCGCTGGGCGCTCTCGCCCTGCTCGCGGCGCTCGCAATGTGGCCGGAGTTTTCTCGCGACGTGGACCGCCGCCGCCTCAGCTTGCAACAGACCGGCCTGCAGGCCGACTCCGGCCAGATGGTCGATGCCACCTATCACAGCGTCGACGAGCGCGGCCGTCCGTTCACCCTGACTGCAACACGCGCCTGGGAGAACCGGCCGGGCCAGATCGAACTGACCGACCCGAGGGCCGACATGACGCAAGAGAATGGCGCCTGGCTGCTCGGCCGTGCCAAGCATGGCGTCTACGACCAGCACGTCGGCAATCTCGACGCCTGGGGCGACGTCCAGCTCTACCGCGACGACGGCACGACCCTGGTCACCAACTCGGCCAACCTCGATCTTCGGGCGGGTGCCGGCGCGGGTGCCGAGGCGGTCCATGTCGAAGGTCCGTTCGGCACGCTCGACGCGCAGGGATTCGCCGCGACGGATCGCGGCGCGGTGACCCGGTTCAGCGGGCCGGGGCGGCTCGTCCTGAACGCGCGCTCAAAATGATCGGTCGTATTGGGGTGGTCGTCGCGGCACTCATGCCGGCGGCCGCGCTGGCGCAAGGGATCGACCTGTCGAGCGGCGGGCCGGTCGAGGTGACCGCCAATGGCGGGTTCGAGTGGCGCGAGGGCGAGCAGACCGTCATCGCGCAGGGTGATGCGCGGGCCGCCAGGGGCGACGTCACCGTCCTGGCCGACCGGCTGTTGGCGCGCTACCGCAAGAAGCCCGGCGCTCCGGCGTCCCCCACGGCGGCGCAGGCGGCGTCCGGCGCGGGCGGCATCGAGACGGGCGACAACGAGGTCTATCGCCTGGAGGCCGATGGCGGCGTGCGGATCGTCACGCCGACCGACGAAGCGCTCGGCGATCGCGCGGTCTACGACATCGATCAGGCCGTGCTGGTGCTGACCGGCCGTGGTCTGAAACTGACCACGCCACAGCAGATCATGACCGCGCGCGACAGCATGGAGTATTGGTCGCAACGGCGCCTCGCGGTCGGGCGCGGCAATGCTGTCGTGAACACCACGGACGGTCGGCGGCTGTCGGCCGACGTGCTGGTCGGCGTCTTCGCCCCACCCACCTCCGCGCCGGTGCAACCGGCGGTCGCGAGCGCCGCGCCGCCGGCCGATCCGGTCGGGGCGTCGGGCAAGCTGCAGCGCGTGGAGGCGTTCGGCAACGTCGAAGTTCGGACCGCGACGGACACGGTGCGGGGCGATCGCGGCCTTTATCTTCCCGACACGGGCATCGCCCGCGTGGTCGGCCATGTCCGCATCACCCATGGCCAAAATCAGATCAACGGCCCGGCCGCCGACGTGAACATGAAGACCGGCATCGCCCACATGATCGGTGCCGCCGCGGCGGGCGAGCGCGTGCAAGGGCTCATCATGCCGAACGATACGCAGTCCAAGGCCGATATCGCGGGCAAGCCAAAATGAGCGACTTGCGCGCCGACCTGCGCCCGAACTGGCAGGGCGACAGCCGGCCGGGCCTGCGCGTGGTGCCGGGCGACGGCGGCCTGACCGCGACCGGCATCGGCAAATCCTTCAAGAAGCGACCCGTGGTGCGCAACGTGTCGCTCTCGGTCAGGCGGGGCGAGGCGGTCGGACTGCTCGGTCCGAATGGCGCGGGCAAGACCACCACGTTCTACATGATCGTCGGTCTGGTGCGGCCGGATACCGGCCGGATCGCGTTGGACGGCGCCGACATCACCGGCCTGCCGATGTACCGGCGGGGCCGCATGGGCATTGGCTACCTGCCGCAGGAAGCGAGTGTGTTTCGCGGCCTGAACGTCGAGCAGAATATCTCGGCGAGCCTGGAGGTCGTCGAGCCGCGTGCCGACCGCCGCGCGGCCATGCTCGACGGCCTGCTCGCGGAGTTCGGCATCAGCCACCTGCGCCGGACGCCGGCGCTGGCCTTGTCCGGCGGCGAGCGGCGACGGGTTGAGATCGCCCGCGCCCTGGCCGCCCACCCCAGCTACATCCTGCTTGACGAGCCGCTGGCCGGGATCGACCCAATCGCCGTGGGCGAGATCCGTGACCTGGTCGGCCACCTCAAGGATCGCGGCATCGGCGTGCTCATCACCGATCACAACGTGCGGGAAACGCTGGAAATCATCGATCGCGCCTATATCATGCACGACGGCCGGCTGCTCATGGAAGGCCGGCCGGACGAGGTCGTGGCGCACGAGGACGTCCGCCGCGTCTACCTCGGTGAAAGGTTTACGCTGTAACTCGGATTGATGGCACGGCTCATTCCCTATTCGTCATGGTCGGGCCTGACCCGGCCGCCTCGGGGCGCGACACGCCTGGGTCGAGGACGGAGTGGATATCCCACGGTCAACCACTTGCACGAATCTTGCTTGATTTCATCAGGCCGGCAGGTGCCTAGTCGGGCGCACTGAGTTCGAAGTTCGCCATGTCGATCGGCCCCCGTCTCGATCTGCGTCAGTCGCAGTCCTTGGTGATGACCCCGCAGCTGCGGCAGGCCATCAAATTGCTCCAGTTCTCCAACATGGAGGTGGCGGCCTTCGTCGAGGAGGAGCTGGAACGCAACCCGATGCTGGAGCGTGACGAACGGCCAGAGGACGGCCTGGTAGGCGAGCGTCCAGCCATCGATCAGTTGCCGCTCGCCACCCCGACCGAGGTTCCTGACACCGCCTCCGCGGCCGTTTCGGAGACGCTGGCCAGCGAGGCGGCCTCGCCGCTCGATGCCGAGCATGCTGAACCTTACGACCCCGGCGGCGCGGGCGATGGCGTGCGCTCGTCGGGCCAGGCGGGCGACGGGGCGGAGCGCGACCTGGAGGACTACGTCCGCTCGGGCGTCACGCTGCACGAACACCTATCGCAACAGCTCCGCCTCGCGTTCGCCGACCCCGCCGACCGGCTGATCGGCGCGCATCTGCTGAGCAGGATCGATCCCGCCGGACGGCTGCCGTTCGATCTGGCCGACATCGCGCGCGACCTCGGGGCGGCGGCCGAGCATGTGGCGCGGGTCCATGCCGTGATGCTCCGGTTCGACCCGGTCGGCATGTTCGCCCGCGACCTGCGCGAATGCCTGGCCGCACAGCTCGCCGAGCTGAACCGGCTTGATCCGGCGATGGCCGCCCTGTTGGACAATCTTCCGCTCCTGGCCGCCCGCGACACCCGTCGCTTGTTGGACGTCTGCGGCGTCGACCGGGAGGATCTGAGCGACATGATCGCCGAAATCCGCAGGCTCGATCCGAAGCCCGGCGCGGATTATGACGCAACGCCGCCGCAGCCGCTGATCCCCGACGTGCTCATGCGCGCGGCACCCGGCGGGTCCGGCGACTGGCTGCTGGAACTCAATCCCGAGACACTGCCGCGCGTCCTGGTCACCCAGACGTTCTCGGCTCGTGTCCTGCGGCACGCCAGCCGCGACGAAAAGCTGTTCCTGACGGAAAAGCTGCAGACCGCGAACTGGCTGGTCAAAAGCCTCCAGCAGCGAGCGCAGACCATCCTCAAAGTCGCGGCGGAGGTAGTGCGTCAGCAGGACGGCTTCTTCCGGCGCGGCGTCGGCCATCTGCGGCCGCTAATCCTGCGCGACATCGCCGACGCGGTCGAGATGCACGAAAGCACCGTGAGCCGGGTGACCGCGAACAAATACATCGCAACCCCGCGCGGCACGTTCGAGCTGAAATACTTCTTCACCACGGCCATCGCGGGCACCAGCGGCGAGACGCACAGCGCCGAGACGGTGCGCTGGCGCGTTCGGGCGATGATCGCCGCCGAGGATGCTGAGGACGTGTTGTCGGACGACTCCATCGTCGCGACCCTCCGGCGGGAGGGCGTGGACATCGCCCGCCGGACCGTGGCCAAATACCGCGAAGCGCTGCGCATCCCCAGTTCGGTGCAGCGCAAACGGGAGAAGGCCGAGCCGGCCTGACGACCAACCGGCGGGCGGTCCCGAACATCGGGTGGGGGAGCATGTGCATGCACATCATGGTATCCGGCAAGCAGGTCGAATTGTCCGACGCGCTGCGGACGCGGGTGTCCCAGCATCTCGACACCATTGCCGGAAAATATTTCGATCAGGCTCTCGAAGCGCACGTGACGTTCGGCCGAGCACGCAGCTTTTTCACCTGCGATATCAATGTGCATGCCGGTCGTGGCCTGATGCTGCGCGGCGAGGGCGAGGCGGCCGACGCGCACGGCGCGTTCGACGACGCGGCCGAGCACATCGCCAAGCGGCTGCGCCGCTACCGCCGGCGGGTCAACGAGCACGCCCGCGACGCGGCCAACAAGGAACGCCCGCAAGCCGCCCGGACCTATGTGCTCCGACAGGAAGAGCCGGACACGGCACCGCCGGCCAACGGGCCGGGCTCGGCCCTGACCTACGCCACGGTCATCGCCGAGGCACCGTCGGAAATCCTGATCCTATCGGTGTCCGATGCGGTGATGCGCATGGATCTGGCCGACCAGCCGGTGTTGATGTTCCGAAACAGCACCACCGGCGAGCTCAATGTCGTGTATCGCCGCAGCGACGGACATATCGGCTGGGTCGACCCGACCGCCTGATCCGCTCGCTCGCCTGATTCGCTCGCTCGCCTGATTCGGTTTGTCGTCGCCTTGGTCAATGGACCCGGGCGGCGGCCATTTCATGTTCGATGATGGCCGCGACCGCGAGACCCTCGTCGCCGGCCACCGCCATCGGCGAGCCGTCGGCGGCATGGATCGCGAACGCCCGCGCGCCATTCAGGATGACCGGCTTGACGTAGGCGACCTGGGACATGCCCAGCTTGGCCAACTGCTCGACCGACAGATGCCGGATGTCGATCAGTTGGGGCGCCGCCTCAGGGATCTGCATCGTGTCCTTGCTCATCAAGCCCTCCTTGCGGGCGTCCCGAAACGGCAACGCCACCGAGTCTTGCAGGTTCGAGCCGGGTATACGGCCGTCCCTTCTCCGTATCACTTCGTGCGTGCGTCCGATTGATTACGACTCGGACGACGATAGTTTTCCGTCAACGACGACGTGCTGCTGCCTGCCCGGCTTGTCGATTCGAATCTTTCGCACCTTTACGTCGGGCACCGGACGAGCAAGGTCGACGTGCAGCAGGCCGTTGTCCAGCCACGCAGCTGTCACCTCGATGCCCTCCGCCATCACGAATGCGCGCTGGAACTGTCGCGCCGCAATACCCCTATGCAGGAATACACGCCCCTGCGTGTCCTCGGTCTGGCGACCGCGGATCACCAGCTGGTTGTCCTCCTGGGTGATCTGCAGATCGTCCATCGAAAACCCGGCGACCGCCAGCGTGATCCGCAGGGTCGTCGGACTTGTCTGCTCGATGTTATACGGCGGGTAACCGTCCGAGGATGACTTCGACGCGCGTTCGAGCATCTGCTCAAGATGGTCGAACCCGAGAAACATCGGTGACGTGAAGACGCGGGTCGTGATGGCCCCCTCCTGCGAGCGAAGCGATTCCGGCCCCCGAATCGCGGCGAGCCATCGCACCGATAAGTGGCGAGACCCTCGTGGCGTTGCAAGCCCGCTGGGTCCGCCTGTATCTGCGGGCATGGACGACGTCCCGCCCGATGCGATCGACCTCCTGGATATTCTGATCGCGCCCCACGCCGCGCTGAAGAAGGTCGCGCGACCGGTTGCCGCGGCGGATGCCGACCGGGTGCGCACGCTGATCCCGCGCCTGTTCGCGACCATGTATCGCGCGCCGGGAATTGGGCTTGCCGCGCCGCAGGTCGGCGAGAGCCTGCGGGTCGCCGTGGTGGATCTCATGGCCGACGACCGAAAGCACCCGATCGTGCTCGTCAATCCAAAGGTTGTCGGTCAAAGCGAGGAATTGGCGACGCGCGAGGAAGGCTGCCTGTCGCTGCCGGGCCAGTATGCCGACGTGACCCGACCGGCGTGGGTGCGGGTGCGATTCGACGATGCCGAGGGCGCGCGGCGAGAGCTCGAGGCCGACGGGCTGCTCGCCGCCTGTCTGCAGCACGAGATCGACCACCTCGACGGCGTGCTGTTCACCGATCATCTGTCGATCCTCAAGCGCAATATGATCTTGCGCCGGCTCGCCAAGGAACAGCGTCAAAAGGGGCGCTAGGATGGGCTCGGACAGACGCCGGACGCCAAACCCCGTTCCTCCCCAAGGGAAGAGGCAGAATGGTCTTCTGCTCGCTCCCCCGCGTCAGGACGGACGGGGTCGGGCGCGCCCTGTCGGGGCGGGAGTTCGTTCCTGAATGCCCCTAAAGCTCCGCCTCGCCTTCATGGGCAGCCCGGATTTCGCGGTGCCGGCGCTGCAGGCGCTGCACCGGGCGGGACACGACATCGCCGCCGTCTACTGCCAGCCGCCACGTCCCGCCGGGCGGGGTCAGGCGCTGCGGCCGTGCCCGGTGCATCGCGAGGCGCTCGACCTCGGGCTGCCGGTCCGCACGCCCGAACGGCTGCGCCGCGACGCCGCCGAACACGCGGCCTTCGCGGCCCTCGACCTTGAGGCGGCGGTGGTGGCCGCTTATGGCCTCATTCTGCCGGCGGCGATGCTCGCCGCACCGCGCCTCGGCTGCCTGAACATCCATGCGAGCCTGCTGCCGCGCTGGCGCGGCGCGTCCCCCATCCAAGCGGCGATCCTGGCGGGCGACCCGCGCAGCGGCGTAACCATCATGCGCATGGACGAAGGTCTCGACACCGGGCCTATGCTGGCACGGGCCGAGATGGCGCTCGGCGGGCGCCCCACGACGGCGTGGCTGCACGACCGGCTGAGCGAAATCGGCGCGGGCTTGCTGCTCGAGGTGCTGCAAAACGTCCCCGAACCGATGCCGCAACCAGACGGCGCGACCTACGCCGCGAAGCTGACACGGCAGGACGGACGGATCGACTGGACGGGTGACGCGGCGGCGATCGACCGGCAGGTACGGGCGCTCAACCCCTGGCCCGGGACGTTCACCACGTTCGCTGGCGAGAGCCTGAAAATCCTCGAGGCGGAGCCGGCCGACGCGGTGGGTCCGCCCGGCATGGTGCTCGACGAATCGTTGCTGGTCGCCTGCGGAACCGGCGGTTTGCGCGTGCTGCGTGCGCAGGCGCCGGGGCGAAGTCCGATGGAGGCGGCCGCGCTTCTGCGTGGCCGCCGTATCCCGCCGGGCGCGCGCCTGGGTGGCTGAGCCTGGGCGCGTCGTCCGCTACGCCCTCTTGCTCGAGTATGACGGGTCAGGCTTCGTCGGCTGGCAGCGGCAGCCTATCGAACGCCCGAGCGTCCAGGGCGTGCTGGAGGACGCGGCCCGTCACCTGAACGGCGGTGCGGTGGTGGCCAGCGTGGTGGCGGGCCGGACCGATGCGGGCGTGCATGCCGAGGCGCAGGTGGCGCATCTCGACCTGCCGGAGATCGGCACCGCCCGGCTCCGCGATGCGCTCAACTACTACATGAAGCCGCACGACGTGGTGGTGCTGCAGGCCGCGGTCATGGCCGCCGACTGGAGCGCCCGGTTCGACGCGATCGGCCGGGTCTACCGCTACCGCATCCTCAACCGCCGGGTCCGCCCGGCTCTGCGGCGTGGCCGCGTGTGGCACGTGCCCGCGCCGCTCAACGCCGAGGCGATGGGAGCGGCGGCGGCCCTGCTGGTCGGACGACACGACTTCACCTCGTTCCGCGCCACTGCGTGTCAGGCCAAAAGCCCGGTGCGAACGGTGGACCGGCTCGCCGTCACGCGGCGTGGCGACGTGATCGAGATCGTCGCCGAGGCCCGCAGCTTCCTCCACCACCAGATCCGCAACTTCGCCGGGACGTTGCGGCTGGTCGGCGACGGGAGCTGGCCGCCCCGGCGGATCGCCGAGGCGCTGGCCGCCCGCGACCGCGCCGCGGCCGGCCCGACCGCCCCGCCCGAGGGCCTGACGCTGGTGTCGGTGCGCTACGCGGCGGACCCGTTCAGCCCCCCATGACCGACGTCGCCGCCGCGCCGGCCAGCAGGCTGACCAGCAGGTCGATGGCGACGAGGCCGGCGGCCGAGACGCCCGTCAGCGCGAGCGTCAGCCGGGTCGCGTACCATTCGATCCACAGCGCCCAGCCGACCGCGAACACCCAACCCGCCTGCACCGCCCATCCCGGTGCTCCGATGCGTGGCAGCAGCCCCGCGCCGAGCAGCAGGACGTGCTGCGCGACGTTGCTCCAGTTCCAGGCGGCGATGAACCGCCACCACAGCGCGCCGCGCCCGATCCGCTCGACCAGATCCCACGACAGCACCGCGAAGCCGACCCAGCCGATCAGGTAGCCGAGCATGTCGACCCCGAGCGTGATCCAGTCCGTGCCGTCCACTCCATCCCACAGGTCGAGGAGCAGGAAGGCCGGCAGGCACAACAGGATGGCGACGAAGCTGCGCGCCGCGACCAAAGGCGGATCGGCCGGCGGCGCCACCAGCCGCGCCAGCCCGTCCGGCCGGCCGCGGGCCAGCAGCAGGGCCGTCTGCAACCCGCCGCTCAGCCCGCCCAGCATCCCGATCATGCGCCCCCCTGCATCATGACCCGCAGCTGCGCCGGTACGATGACCACCGCGGCGGTGCAGAGATTGACGCCGGCAACCAGCAGGGCGGCGCGCGCGCCGCCGAGCCGCAGTGCCTGGCGCGCCACGAACCATTGCAGCCCCAGCGCGTAGGCGGCCAGCGCCACGACGGCGAGCGGAGCTGCCAGCATCGGCGGCAGCCCGGCGCCGACCAGGAACCGCAATCCGACCATCAGGCCGATGCCCACCACCGGCACCGCCCATTGACACCAGTTGAACGCGACGGCGTAGCGGCCCCATTCCGCCTCGCGATCCCAGCGCCGCGCCAGCGCCTCGGACAGCACGAGCTGCAGCAGCACCGCGTCGATGACCGACAGCAGCTCGGCCACGTCCCGCAGCCGGCCGCCGGCCGCCAGCATCAGAAGAAGAAACGCCGCCGGGAACGCAAGCAGCGGCATCAGGCTGCCCATCACCTGCGGCACCCCGCCCGCGAAATAGGCAAGACCGTCGGCGCGAAAACGGGCCATCAGCGAGACGCCGCGCACGATGCCCAGGGCCGATTGCATCACGCGAGCGCCTCCAGGATATCGCGGTAGATGTCGGCCAGGGCCCGCAGCTCGGCGACCGGGACGCCCTCGTCGCTGCGATGCATGGTGGCCCCCACGAGGCCGAATTCCGCGACCGGGCAGTGCCGCGCGATGAACCGAGCATCCGACGTGCCGCCGCCGGTGTCGAGGCGCGGCATGATGCCGGTCCGCCGCTCGATCGCGGCCCGCAGGACGCGCACCTGAGGTCCCGGTTCGGTCAGAAAACTCTCGCCGCTCACGGTGACGTCGAGATCGAAGCGCTCGGCGTGCCGGCCGAGGGTGGCGCGCAGCCAGGCCTCCAGCGCGGTGCCGGTATGGCGATCGTTGAAGCGGATGTTGAGCGCCGCGCGGGCGCTGGCCGGAATGACATTGCTCGCCGGGTTGCCCACGTCGATGCTGGTCACCACGAGCGTCGACGGCTCGAACCATTCGCTGCCGGCGTCGAGCGGCGCCGCGGTCAGCGCCGACAGCGCGCCGATGAGGCGATGGACGGGATTGTCGGCGAGCTGCGGGTAGGCCGAGTGGCCCTGGATGCCGTGCACGGTGACACGCGCCGACAGGCTGCCGCGCCGGCCGATCTTGACGACGTCGCCCAGCGCGCGCGGATTGGTCGGCTCGCCGACCAAGCAGAAATCGGGGATCTGCCCGGTCGCGGCCAGATGGTCGAGCACCCGCACCGTCCCGTCGGTCGCCGGGCCTTCCTCGTCGCCGGTGATCAGCAGGCTGACCGAGCCCGGCATGCGCGCGGGCGGCGCCGCGCAGGCGGCCACGAAAGCCGCGATCGCCCCCTTCATGTCGCAGGCGCCCCGGCCGCGCAGGATCCCGTCCACGACCTCGGCGCCGAACGGATCACCCTGGAAATGCTCGCCAGGCGGCACGACGTCGGTGTGCCCGGCGAAGCAGATATGCGGCGCGCCATGCCCACGGCGCGCGAACAGGTTCGGCGTGGTCCCATGGCGCAGGCGCGTGACCTCGAACCCGAGGTCGGACAGCGCGTCGGCCAGCACGTCCTGCGCCCCGGCGTCATCGGGCGTCACCGACGGGCAGCGGATCAGCGCCGCGGCCAGCGGCAGCGGATCGGCGAGATCGCCGGTCAATCGCGCAGCAGCTCGTTGATCGACGTCTTCGAGCGGGTCCGCTCGTCCACCCGCTTCACGATCACCGCACAGGCAAGCGACGGGCCGGGCGAGCCATCGGGCAACGGCCTGCCCGGCAACGCCCCGGGCACCACCACCGAATAGGCGGGCACGCGGCCGTAGGTAATCGCGCCGGTCGCCCGGTCGACGATCTTCGTGGACGCGCCCAGGAAGACGCCCATCGACAGCACGCTGCCCTGTTCGACGATCACGCCCTCGGCCACCTCGCTGCGGGCGCCGATGAAGCAGTCGTCCTCGATGATCACCGGGTCGGCCTGCAGCGGCTCGAGCACGCCGCCGATGCCGGTGCCGCCGCTGACGTGGCAGTTGCGGCCGATCTGCGCGCAGCTGCCGACCGTCGCCCAGGTGTCGATCATCGTGCCGCGATCGACATAGGCGCCGACATTGACGAAGCTCGGCATCAGCACGACGCCCGGCGCGATATAGGCGCTCGCGCGGGTGAACGAGCCGGGGACCGCGCGGAACCCGGCCCCGCGCCACTGATCGGCGCCCCAGCCGGCCGAGCGTAACGGAACCTTGTCGAAATAGGTCGAGCCGGCCGGGCCGGGCATCGGCGCGCTGTCATTGAGGCGAAACGACAGCAGCACGGCCATCTTCAGCCATTGGTTGACCCGCCAGCCCTCGGCGGTCTTCTCGGCGACCCGCGCGGTGCCGTCCTGCAGTGCCGCGAGGGCCGCGTCCACCGCCTCGCGGACCGCGCCCGTCGTGGCGGCGCTGAGCTGGTCGCGGCTCTCCCAGGCTTGCTCGATGGCGAGGCGAAGGGCGGTGTCGGTCATGGAACCTCGGGTCGCGATGCGCCCGCGACATGCGGCAGGCGTCGGCGGGAAGTCAACGACGGCGCCCGATCCGACGCTTGCCTCTGATCGCCGATCCGCCTGCGCTCGGACCGACGCCCCAGCTACTTGACCGCGCCGACCGTCAGCCCCGCGACCAGCCGCCGCTGGAACGCGAGGCCGAGGCCATAGACCGGCAGCATGGCGGCCAGCGAGGCGGCCGCCATCTGGCCGAAATTGACCAGCCGCTCGCCTTGGAACAGCGACAGGCCCACCGGCGCCGTCCGCGCCGCGTCGGCCACCGCGAACACCGAGGCCAGCAGGAACTCGTTGTAGCCCAGGATGAAACAGATCAGCCCCGTGGTCAGCAGCCCGGGCAACAGCAGCGGCACGATCACCCGGCCCAGCAGCGTCGCGGTGCCGGCACCGTCCAGCCAAGCCGCCTCGTCCACCGCGCGCGGCACCTGCCGCAAGAAGCCGCCGAGCAGCCACAACGCCACCGGCACGTTGGCCAGCCCATAGACCAGAACCAGCCCCGCCAGGCTGTTCAGCAACCCCACCCATCGCAGCAGGAAGAACAGCGGGATCAGCGCCACGACCGGCGGGGCCACGTAGCTGCCGAGCGCCAAGGCCGGCAGCCACGCCCCGCCCGTCTCGAACCGGTCGATCGCATAGCCGGCCGGCACCGCCACCAGCAACGACACCGCGGCGCCCCCGGCGGCGGCCAGCAGCGAATGCGCGACGTAACCCGGCAGCGGCACGCGCCCGAACGCCGCCGGCCAGTTCTCCCATACCGGGGTGACCGGCAGGAACGTGCCCACCAAAACCTGGTCCGGCGACTTCAGCGATACCACGGCTAGATACGCGACCGGCAGCACGCAGAACGCCAACGCGGCCAGCAATGCCGCCACCGAGAACACTCTCACGGGGACCGCCGCGCGAGGCGCGAGATCGGCCAGGTGGCGAGCGAGACGACGAGTGCGAACAGCACCACCTGGGCGGCGGCCAGCCCGACATCGTAGCTCTGCAAGGCCGTGCGCCATATGCGAAAGCTCGCGAACATCGTCGCATCGCCCGGACCGCCGAACGTGAGGACGTAGACCAGGTCGAACAGCTTGAAGCCGATCACCACCCGCAACAGAAGAATCGAGGCAAGCGCCGGCGCGATCAGCGGCAGCACCACATGGCGCACCACCTGCCACGGCGATGCGCCGTCCAGCACCGCGGCCTCCTCGGCGTCGGCCGGCACGCCGAGCAGCGCCGCGTGGCACAGCAGCGCCACGAACGGCGTCCACTGCCACGTGTCGGCGATTGCCAGCCACACCCAGGCCCATTGCGGACTCGCAAGGAAGCGCACCGCGTCCTGCGTCACGCCGAGCCGCACCAGCGTCGCGTTGACGAAGCCGCCCTCGCTGGCAAGCAGCAATTTCCAGGCGATGCCCGCCATGACCGGCGGCGTCAGCAGCGGCAGGAGCAACACGCTGCGCGCCAGACCGCCCGCGACCGTCACCCGCCGCAGCACGAGCGCCAGGGCCACGCCGATCACCAGCTGCGACGCGGCGGTCGGCACAACGAACAGCACGGTGCGCGCCAGCTCCGCCGGATAGTCTCCGCCAAGCAGGCTCGCGAAATTGTCCAGCCCGAGAAACCGCTGGAACGGCCGCGCGAGAGTACTGCGAGTGACCGCGAACGCCAGCGTCGCGAGCGTCGGATAGACCAGGGTCACCAGCAATCCGGCGATCAGCGGGGCGACCAGCCACCCGCCCCGCCGCCACGGAAAACTATGCACGCAACGTTCGCACCCACTGCTCCTGGGCGTCACGCAACGCCTGCTCCGGCCGCTTCGTCCCAGCGACGATCCGGGCCAGCTCGTCCGACAGGCTCTGCAGCAGCGCCGGCGCTTGGGGACTGTTCGGCCAAGCCAGCGTACCCGACAGCGCGGTGGCCACCGAAGGCTGCAATTTCGGCGCGAACGCCTTGTAGGCAGCACCGTCCAGGGTGCTCTTGCGCGACGGGTCGATGCCGCTGCCGACCGTGGTCAGCAGGATGTCCTGCACCTCCCGGCTCGCGGCGAAGCGCACCAGCGTCCAGGCGGCCTCGGCATGCCTCGACGCGCTCGACACGCCGAACGCAAACCCGGCATCGAGCGGCGCTGCGTGTTTCGTATTCGTCCCGCCGACGGGAATCTGCACCGCCTGCCATTTGTCGACGATCTTCGAGCCCTTCGGGTCCTGGGCGTAGACGCCAAGATCGGTCCAGAACTCGATCTGTGCGGCCTTGCCCGCGAGGAACGCCGGCAGACCCTGCTCGAACGCCGTCTCGGCCGGCGTCGGCAACGCATAGGGCGCCGCATCGACGATCGCCTGCGCCGCGGCAATCGCCGATTCCGATGTGAGATCGGGCGTCCCGTCCGGTCTGAGGAACCGTCCGCCGAACCCCGCCAGCCGGTTGGCGAAGGTGCAGCCGATGATGATGGGGACATTGAAGCCCAGCACGGCCGCGCCGTAGACACCGGCCTTGCCCTCGGCCTCGGTGATGACCCGGGCATTGTCACGATAGTCGTCCCAGGTCGCCGGCGCCTTCAGCCCATGCCTGCCGAGAATTTCGGTATTGACGAACAACACATGCGCGTCGCCGTCGAACGGCAGGCCCCAGCGCTTGCCCTGCGCCAGCGTGTAAGGGTCGAGAATCGGCGGAATGAAGTCGTCCAGCGCGATGTCGGGCTCGCCGAGCCTGCCCGTGACGTCGGTCAGCACTCCGCCCTCGGCGAGCGAGCCCAGATCGACATACCAGTATTCCACGACGTCGTACGCGCCTGCTCCCGATTGCACGTCGAGCGTCGCTTTTGAGCCGAGCTGATCGTATGGCACGATCGTCAACTCGACGTTTCCGCCCGTCGCCTTGGCGAACAGATCCGCCAGCAACCGTCCCGCCACCGCGTGCGGCTGGATGATCAGCAGGTTGAGCGTGGTGCCGGACAGGCTCGGCCACGAGGCCGCCCGCGCCGCCCTCGGGGCGGCGAGCGTCGCCGCGCCTCCCAAAAGCACGCCACGGCGAGTCATGTCTGTGCGCATCCCGACCCCTTTTCCACGGTTTTGGACGCAATTATCTACATTGCACGATTTTGGGGTGTCAAATGCCATGGAGCCGTTGCCGCATCGCGGGGCCCCGGCTATTTTTGCGCGATGAGCCAGACCTATCGCCGCCTCTCCCTCGAAACGCTGCCCGCCTGGCTGCGCGAGGTTCCCGGCATGACGGCGCGTGTCGGGCCACCGGAATCCTGGCAGGCCCGCGAGGTCAGCGACGGCAACATGAACGCCGTGTTCGTGGTCGACGGCACCGCGGGGTCGGTGTGCGTGAAACAGGCGCTGCCGCATGTCCGGCTCGACGCAGCATGGGCGCTGCCGCTCGACCGCGCCGACTACGAGGTGGCGTGGATGCGGCTGGTCGAGCCGCACGCCGGCGGACGGATCCCCGCACTCTATCATTACGATTCCGAGCAATACGTCATCGTCATGGAAAAGCTCGCGCCGCACATCATCCTGCGGCAGGGGCTGATCGAGGGACGTCGGTTCGAACGCGCGGCCTCCGACACCGGGCGCTATGTCGCCGAGACGTGTTTCGCGACCAGCGATCTGGCGGAACAATTCGAGCGAAAGTTCGAGCGCATGGCGCTGTTCGCCCATAACGGGCGGATCCTGCGCATCACTGTCGATTTGATCCTGACCGACCCATACCACGACAGCCCGCGAAACCGCTGGACGCGTCCGCATCTGGACGCGGCCGCCGCCGCCGTCCGCGCCGACACGGCGCTGAAAATCGCCGCGTCGCGCCTGGGCCACAAATTCCTGACCTGCACGCAGGCGCTGATCCATGGCGATCTGCATTCCGGCTCCGTCATGGTAACGCCGGACGACACGCGCGTTATCGACGGAGAGTTCGCGCTGTACGGCCCCATCGGTTTCGACCTCGGCGCGTTTGTCGGCAACCTGCTGCTGGCGTGGTTCGCGCAGCCTCGGCACGCGGTGCGGCACGGCGAACGCGATGCCTACCGGGCCTGGATCCTCGCGCAGATTCCGGTCTTCTGGCACGCCTTTCGGGACCGCTTCATACAGCTTTGGGAAACGCAAACGACCGGCGATGCGTACCATCCCGCGCTGTTCGCCGAGCCTGCCGGACAGACGGCGCTCGCCGCCGAGCGCGAGTGGTTCGTGGGCGAGGTGTTTCGCGACCTCATCGGCTACGCCGGCCTGAAAATGATCCGGCGGCTGCTGAGCTACGCGCACGTCGCCGATTTCGAGACGATCGCCGATCCCGCCCTGCGCGCGTCGCTCGAAGCGCCAGCCTTGCGATTCGCCCGCCGCCTGATGGTCGAGGCCGACACGATCGCTTCCCCCGAGATGCTGGTCGCTCTGGTCGCGGGCACGGACGCCGCGGCGCGTGCCGCGTGATCGCTCCCGACGCGGTCCTTCTGGATATCGAAGGCACGCTCAGTTCCGCCTCCTACGTCGCCCGCGTGCTCTGGACGTATTCGCGCGACCATATGGCGGACTTCGTCGCGGAGCATGCGCATGACCCGCGCGTGGCGCGCGCGCTGGCCGAGACGGCCGCCCTGTCGGGCGAGATCGACGACCCGGCCGCCGTGCTGGTCCGCTGGATCGACGAGGACCGCAAAGCTCCGACGCTGAAGGAACTTCAGGGGCTGCTGTGGTCGGAGGGGTTTTCCGCCGGACTTTTCACCGGCCACATGTATCCCGACGCGCTGCGGGCGCTGCGGCGCTGGCATAGGGCGGGTCTCGCCCTCTGGGTCTTCTCGTCGGGATCCGTGCGGACGCAGAAGGAGTTTTTCGCCCATCTGCCGGAGGGAGACGTCACCGGTCTGTTCCGAGGTCATTTCGACACCTCGGTCGGCGCCAAGGTGGAGGCGGACGCCTATCGTCGCATCGCGGCCACGATCGGCGCCGCGCCGTCGCGCACGCTGTTCCTATCCGACAATCCGCGCGAGCTGGCGGCGGCGATGGACGCCGGCCTGCAGACGATCCAAGTGGTCCGCGAGGACACCGTGCCGCACGAGCGCTACGCCCAGGTGACGAGTTTTGCCCAGGTTCAGATCGGCTGAGTCGGCTCGCGGGGAGACAGCGCCTCACTCCGTCCTCTCTTCAAGGAGAGGCATGAGGCCGCTTTGCTCCCTCCCCCTTGTCACGACAGACGGGGTTGGGGCTCAGCGGCCGCACCGATCGCGACTTCACCCGTGGCGTCTGGAATCGCGGAGCGAGAGGACTAGCGCACGCCGCTTGGCCACAGCAGGACCCGGACAGTCTGCAGCAGGATCAACGCGTCGAACAGCACCGATGCGTGCTTGACGTAGTATAGATCGTAACTGAGTTTCGAGCGCGCATCGTCCACCGACGCGCCATACGGATAATTCACCTGCGCCCAACCGGTCAGGCCTGCCTTGACCATATGGCGCTCGTGATACAGCGGCAGCTTCGTCGCAAGCTCGTCGACGAACACCGGACGTTCCGGCCGCGGACCCACGAACGACATGTCGCCGCGCAGCACATTGAGCAGCTGCGGCAGCTCGTCCACCCGGATGCGGCGCAGCAATCGGCCCGCCTTGGTGATGCGCGGATCGGCGTCCGCGGCCCACACCGCCCGCCCCGCCTCCGCGTCGACACGCATCGTCCGCAGCTTCAGAATCTGGAACGTTCGCCCGTCGCGCGTCACCCGCTCCTGCCGGTAGAACACCGGACCGGGCCCACCCAGCCGCACCGCGACGATCCCGGCCACCAGGAACGGCAGCGCCGGCAGCAGCACCGCCGACGCCGCGAACACGTCGAAGCCTCGTTTCAGGACACGGTCCAATCCGTTGAACCGAAACCCGTCGGAGAATACGATCCAGCTCAGCTCCATCCTCTTGAGATCGAGCCTGCGGATCTCCTTCTCGACGAAGCTGAGATATTCCAACACCGGCATGCCGATGCGCTTGCAGGCCAGCAGCCTGTGCAGATCCATCCCGCGCCGCTCATCGGGCGCGATCACCACGAGATCGGCGTGCACCACGCGTGCCACCCGCGCCACATCGAACGTCTCGCACGTCCAGACCATCGCATCCGGCAGCCGGTCGTCGCGCGCGCCGAGCGAGGGATGGTGCAGGAACCGGACCTCGTCACGCAGCCGCCCGCCCTCCCGCTGCAGCATGAACCACAGGTCCCAGGCGCGGGTGCCGGCGCCGACCACCAGGACGCGACGCCGCAACGCGCCGCTCCGGAGCAAAAGGAACAGTATCGCGCGCGCCATCACTCCGGCCCCGCCCATCGCCAGGACCGAGGCGGCGAACGCGCCGGTCCCCGCCGACGCGGGTGCGTCCGGCCAGAGCACGCGGCACAGAGCCCAACGGACGGCCACTCCCGCCAGCGCGCCCGCCAAAGTCGCCAGCGGCAGACGAGAAATCGAGCGCGTCGTCTCCAGCAACGCGTCTCGCCGATACAGGCCGAACGCATAAAGCGCGCCGAT
Source organism: Acetobacteraceae bacterium (assembly GCA_965246915.1). Taxonomy (GTDB): domain Bacteria; phylum Pseudomonadota; class Alphaproteobacteria; order Acetobacterales; family Acetobacteraceae; genus CAVRQM01. Next base: position 5,452 of record CBDFGB010000025.1, on the reverse strand, counting down.
GTAGCCGAGTGGAAACACGATGAGGTCGATCGCCGGCACCTCACGCGGCAGACACATCAAGACCACCGCCGGCCACATCAGCATCACCGCGACGATGTCGAGCACGAACAGGGTTTGGCTGGCTCCGGGCGTGAAGCGGCGTGCGGCCATGGCGGGCGAGGTTCCTGCGGGTTCGGCCGGCTCTAGCGCGACAAGACGAAGATTCCGTTGCTCGCCGCCCGATCCATCACTCCCGGACGAAGTCACGGCGACCCGACCGGTGCATCCGGACGTCCCGGTGGAATGTCCACACTCACCGGACAGATCGCATGCTACCTACACGGAAACGTCGGCTTGCTACCCGCGCCGAGCCGTTTTGTGTTTGACATCTAGTGCGGTATGTGTTCAGTATGCGTTCGTGTATAACATCCACGCCCTGTTTCCGCCCGAGCCCATAGGACCTCCCGACCTCGCGGAGCGGCTGGGGCCGATCCTGCTGCATCTTCGCCGGGCGGCGGCCGACCGGGCGGTGAAATACTGGGCCTATATTCCGCTGGGTCTGCTGTTCGCGGCCTATCTCAGCAGCGTCATGCGACGGGTCGAATCCCTCGTCGCCCGCCACCGCGCCGGCCGGCTCCGGGTCCGTCCGTCCCGGCCGCGGACGGTCCAACCGCGGGAGGAACGGGAGAAGGCCGCGCCAAAACGCCGGCTGCCGGCACGGTTCGGCTGGGTGGTCGAATGGCTCGGCCATCACGCCGCCGGCTGCGCCGCGCAGCTCCGGCACATGCTAACCCACGACCCCGATCTGGTGGCCCTGCTGGACGCCGGGCCGCAGGCGGGTCGGGTCCTCAGGCCGCTCTGCCGGATGCTGGGGATGGAACCCGGCCCGGATCTGCCGCCCTCGCTGTTCCCGCCCCGGCGCGCGGAAGCAACCTCGCCCAGCCAACCCGAAATCTGCTCGCCTGGCACCCGATTCACCGCAGCATCAGCGTGGAGGCACAACCCCGACCCCGATGACGAGAGGGAGGGGGAAGGCTCGGCTCCCTGCCCTTCATTGGAGTTGGGATGCGACGATGACCGACCGCGATGTGGGAACGTTGCGAAACGCCCCTGACGGTCCTCCGGAAACCTGTGCCCATTTTGTTACGTATTCGGTATGAATGATCCGGCCGACAACGTCAACCGGCCCGCGCCGCCGGTCTGGCCCACCCGGCCGATTTTCGTGCTATCCTAAGAGTCGCGCCCTGGGTCCGACCTGCTGCCCGCCGGTCAGGGTCGTGGTCAGGGTCGTGGTCTGCTTCGGGTCACCCCCGCGCCCTCCCCACCCGACGCATGGAGATCCAAGCGGTGCCTCCGCCAACACGTTTTCTCCCGGCCTGGACGGCCCACCAGGGGGTCGGGAGTGGCGTGGCGGGCTGGGCAGGGGCGTGGCGGCCGCAATGACCAGGGGTGGCAGGTGACCGCGCTTCGCGCCGATGAGTTCGACTTCACGTTGCCCAGCGCGCGGATCGCGCAGGTGCCGGCGCGTCCGCGCGACTCCGCGCGATTGCTGCACGTCGCGACCGATGGGTTGCATGATCGCGCCGTCCGCGACCTGCCGACCCTGCTGCGGCGCGGCGACCTGCTGGTGGTCAACGATACGAAAGTCATTCCAGCGCAGCTGGAGGCGCGGCGCGGACTGGCGCGGATCGGACTCACGCTGGACCGGCCGCGCGCCGACGGCAGCTGGCACGCGCTCGCCCGCAACGCCCGCCGGCTGCGGGTGGGCGACGTGCTCGACATCTCCGACACGCTGCGCGCCGAGGTCCTGGCGCGCGACCCGGATGGCGGCGTGGCGCTCGCCTTCAACCTGGCGGGCGCGGCGTTCGACGCGGCGTTACGGCAGGCCGGCGCGCTGGCCCTGCCGCCCTATATCGACCGCCCCACCGGCCCGACCGAGGCGGATGCGGGCGACTACCAGACGGTGTTCGCCGAGACGCCGGGCGCGGTGGCGGCGCCCACCGCCGGGCTGCATTTTTCCCCCGCGCTGCTGGCCGCGCTGGACGAGGCAGGCGTGCGACGCGAGCGCGTGACCTTGCATGTCGGCGCCGGCACGTTTTTGCCGATGCGGGCCGACACGCTGGACGCGCACCATCTGCATGCCGAACGCGGCGTGCTCACCGAACGGACGGCGGCCGCCATCGCGGCCACGCGGCGATCCGGCGGCCGCATCGTCGCCGTCGGCACGACGACGCTGCGGCTGCTGGAGAGCGCCACCAGCCCGGACGGCGTCGCGGAAAAATTCGAGGGTGACACCGACATCTTCATCCGTCCCGGCCACGCCTTCCGCTGCGTCGACGTGCTCATGACCAATTTCCATCTGCCGCGCTCGACACTGTTCGTCCTGGTATGCGCTTTCGCCGGCACCGCGCGGATGCGCGCCGCCTACGCCCACGCGCTCGAGGCCGGCTATCGGTTCTACTCCTACGGGGATTCGAGCTTGCTGGAGCGTGCGGCGTGACGTTGTCCTGGATCAGCGAGGCGACCGACGGGGCCGCCCGGCTCGGCCGCCTGCGGACCGCGCATGGCGAGGTCGAGACGCCGACGTTCATGCCGGTCGGCACGGCGGCCACGGTAAAGGCCATGACCGCCGACGCGGTGCGCTCGACCGGCGCGAAAATCGTGCTGGGCAATACGTATCACCTGATGCTGCGGCCGGGCGCGGAGCGGGTGGCCGCCCTCGGCGGACTGCACCGGATGATGGATTGGCCCGGCCCGATCCTGACCGACAGCGGCGGGTTCCAAATCATGTCGCTGTCGAAGCTGCGCACGCTGGACGAGGACGGGGTCACGTTCGCAAGCCATGTCGACGGCTCTCGCCATCGCCTCACGCCGGAGCGGGCGATGGACATCCAACGCGATCTGGACGCCACGATCACCATGGCGCTGGACGAATGCACGCCCTTCCCGGCCACCCACGGCGAGGCGCGCGCCTCGATGGAGTTGTCGATGCGCTGGGCGGCGCGCTGCAAGGTCGCGTTCACGCCTCGCGACGGCTACGGGCTGTTCGGCATCGTGCAGGGCGGCGTCTATCCCGATCTGCGGCGCGCCTCGGCGGAGGCGATCGGGGCGCTCGACACGCCCGGCATCGCGATCGGCGGCCTCGCGGTCGGCGAAGGGCAGGAGACGATGTTTGCGGTCCTGGAGGCGACGGTGCCGCATCTGCCGGCCGAAAAGCCCCGCTATCTGATGGGCGTCGGCACGCCGGACGATCTGCTGAACTGCGTGCTGCGAGGCGTGGATATGTTCGATTGCGTCATTCCGACCCGTGCCGGCCGCACCGCCCGCGCCTACACCAGCCGGGGAGTCCTAAATCTACGCAACGCCCGCTTCGCCGACGAAGCCGGACCGCTTGACCCCGAATGCGGCTGCCCGGCCTGTGCCCGGCACACGCGGGCCTATCTGCATCATCTGTTCCGCTGCGAGGAGATGCTCGGGCCGATGCTGCTGACCTGGCACAACCTCACATATTATCAGGACCTCATGCGTGGCATGCGGGCGGCCATCGCGGCGGCGCGGCTGGCCTGCCATGTGGCCTCGGTGCGAGAGCGATGGGGGGAGCCGACATGAACGAGATTTCGGAGCTGACGCAACTTGGCCGCGCGGTCGCGGCACCCGCGAGCCCGGACCAGGCGGTTCTCGAACGCGTGCCGAATGCCGATGCGGGTTCGGTCTATGTGGTGCGCTTCGTGGCGCCGGAGTTCACCTCGCTCTGCCCGATCACCGGCCAGCCCGATTTCGCGCATCTGGTGATCGACTACGTGCCGGGAGAATGGCTGGTCGAAAGCAAGTCGCTGAAGCTATTCCTCGGCAGCTTCCGCAACCATGGCGGCTTCCACGAGGCCACGACGATGCTTGTCGCCAAGCGGGTCATCGCGACGCTCGATCCGGTATGGCTGCGCATCGGCGGCTACTGGTATCCGCGCGGCGGCATCCCGATCGACGTGTTCTACCAGACCGGCGCGCCGCCGGATGGTGCCTGGATCCCAGACCAGGGCGTGGCGCCGTATCGCGGCCGAGGATGAGCATCTAGGATTCTGTTCGTTTGGGCTGACGGCTCGCCCGCCGAACGGGCGGGGTGGCAACCGGATGCGCGATGGGCCACATGCGCGGCGAGTGCCGCCGGAAGGTTCCGCGGCCGCATCCAGATGGGACGTACGCAATGCGCGGCACACTCGCCCGGATTTTGGGCATTTCGATCGTCATGGCGTCGGTCCTCGCCGGGGCTGCCGCGCGCGCCAACGCGGTGACCGAATGGAACGCCTTCGCGACGGACATCCTGGCGGCCAGTGTTTGGCAGACCGGCCGCGAGCCATATGGGCTCGCGATGGTGCAGGCGGCGGTGTTCGACGCGGTGGACGCCGTCCACCCGCGATACCTGCCGTTCAGGTCGGGCGTGCGGGCGCCGGCCGGCACATCCGATGTCGCCGCGATAGCGGAGGCGTCCTACCGGGTGTTGCGCGCCCTGGCGCCCGATCAGGCCGCCCGGATCGACGCGGCGCGGCACGAGGCGTTCGCCGGGATTGCGCAGGACGCCCTCGCGCGGGGTATCGCGGTCGGCGACGCCGCGGCGGCCGCGATCATCGCCGAGCGGCGGCAGAGCGGGGCCTATTGGGCGGTCGCCGACGATTCCGGGTCGTACGTGCCCAGCCCGACCGAGCCGGGCGACGACGCGTCGCTTCCGCTGCTGGGCATCGAGCGCGGCCGGCCATTCGTGCTGACCGACGTGAACCAGTTCCTCCCCGCGCCGCCGCCGCCACTCGACAGCGCCCAGTTCATCCGCGACCTGGCCGAGACCATGCGGATCGGTGGGGCCGCCTCGGTCACCCGCACGCCGGAGCAGAGCCGCATCGCGCAATTCCACGTCTTCGTCGGCGTCTCGCCGTGGAGCGAGATCGCGCGGCAGGCGGCGACGCGGCACAGGCTCGACCTGGTCGACACGGCGCGCCTGCTGGCGCTGGTCGACCTGTCGATCGCCGATTGCCTGTCGGCCGGCACGGAGGCAAAATATACCTACAAATACGTGCGTCCGGACAAGGCGGCGATCTCGATCGGCGTGGTCGGATGGTCGCCGGCGATCGCGATGCCGGGCACGCCGGAATATCCGTGCCAGCATTGCGCCAACAGCGCGGCGGGTGAGGAGGCGATCGAGTCGGTCCTCGGGTACGCGCCGATGGTCTTCGCGATCACCAGCCAGTTCAGCCGCGAGACCCGGACCTTCGGCAGTGTCCGCGAGTATGCCGAGGAACAGTCGGTGTCGCGCATCTACGGGGGCGTCCACTACCGATGGTCGAACATCGTCGGTTCGGCATTGGGCAAGCAGGTCGCCCGCTACGTCGCGACCACCGTGATGACGCCGTTGGCCAAGGGCACGCGCTGATACCCACCAAACCGGGCCGCGCGCCGGCGGCGGCCGCGACCGTCATCCGCGAGC